>JAUIGU010000044.1 GCA_030432595.1 Phycisphaerae bacterium | reverse complement strand
CGATCCCGACCGGCTGGACCAACGACCTGCCCGACGGGTTGATCGACCAGGCGGAGCTCGACGGTGTTCTGCTCAACTGGGGCAGCACGTCCGCGCCGCAGTTCAGCGGCGCGGCGGTGCCCGAGCCGGCCGGCGCGTTCGGTGTGCTTCTGCTTGCCGCGGCCGGAGCGCGTCACCGAAACCGCAGCGTTCGTCCCTTGCTCAGCCGCCGTCGTTGAGCAGCTTCAGCAGGCTTTCGACCGGGACGCAAAGCTTCTCGACCATCTGGACGTAGTCGCGTCCGCCCTCGGGCTTGGGCGCCGAGACGGGCGACGTGCGGGTCACGATGCCCACGACGCGTCCGTACGCATCGAGGATCGGCGCCCCGCTGGAGCCCACGCCGAAGTCCGCGGTGACCGAGAGCATGGGGATTTTTTCGCCGGCCCACTCCGACATGAACCGGCGTGAGACGCGGCCGTCGCTGAAGGTGTAGTGCCGGCTGCCCGGGTGCCCGATGATGAACACGTCCGTGCCGACCGCGGCGCGGTCCGCCAGCGCCACCGGCTGCAGCGACGGGTCGGCGATGCGGACGATGGCGATGTCGTCGGCCTTGTTGGCGGCGACGATCTCGACCACGGGGACCAGCCGATTGTCGAACGTCATGGCCATGAGGGATTCGGCGGTGTCCAGCGGCTGATCGACCACGTGATAGTTGGTGACGCACAAGCCGTTCCGGTCGATGACGAACCCGGTGGCGTTGTTGAGGTGCCAGTTCGGGCAGTGGGGACACTTGTAGACGTGCCCGATGGAGATCACGCTGGGCGCGACGCGGTCGTAGATGCCCGTGGGCGTCAGCGGCTGGTCGCCGGGCGCTTCGGGGACGATGCCGGCCGTCATCGCGCCGCGTTCGAGCTGCTCGCGCAGCGTCGCCATGGGCACGAGGACCGGCGAGTCCACGAGGTCATTGAGCTCCTCGTTGATCTTATTTCGTCGCGCCTGGTCGTCGATCACCACCTCCGACGCGGGTGTGCCGGCGGTCTGGGAATCGGCGGCCTGCAACTCGGCGCCGGGGAGCGCCACGGCCGCCGACCACGCGAGCACGGCCAATACTCGCCAACGCCCGGCGCGACGAGAGCAAGCAGAAATCAAAGCGGCGGTACGGGCGGCGTCAAAACGTGGCATGCGTCATCCTCGTCAGAAGAATAGAAAGGCCGTCGGCCAAATCGGGTTCAGGCCAGCGCGCGGCGCGCGTGGTTGAGCATAGGGTCGCGGGACGGTGGGTCCAACCAGGTGTGTGTTCGTTTCACTTTGCCGCGCTTTCGCCGAGACAGAACGCGGCGGCGGCCCGGGCGTGCAGGGTCGTGCTGTCGAAACTCGGCAGCGGCAGGGCGCAGTCCTCCATGAGCAGGCGGAACTCGGTACACCCCAGCACCACGGCGTCGGCCCCGCGCGCGGCGAGGCGGTCGATGATCGCCCGCATCTGGTCGCGGCTGGCCGGCAACACCCGGCCGCGGCAGAGCTCGTCGAACACGATCTCGTCCAGGCGCTGCACGTCCGCCTCGTCGGCCCGCACGGGATCGACCCCGTGGCCGGCGTAGCGTCGGCGGAACACCTCGTCGGTCGTCACCGCCCGCGAGCCCAGCAGCGCCGGCCGGTGGAAGCCTTCCGCCTTCAGCGACCGCGCCACCACGTCCACGATGTGGACCAGCGGCACGTCCAGCGCGGCGTCGAGCGCGTCGGCCACGCGGTGCATCGTGTTCGTGCAGAGGAATACGGCCCGGGCGCCGCCGGCCTGGAGTTCCCGGCCCGCGGCGGCGAGCAGTTGCCCGGCCTCGGCCCAGTCGCCGCCGTGGATGCACCGGTGGATGTCGCCGAAGTTCACGCTGCGGATCAGCAGCGGCGCGGACGTGTACCCGCCGACCTTGGCGTTGACCTCCGCGTCGATCAGCCGGTAGTAGTCGATGGTGGAATGGCTGCTCATCCCGCCCAGCAGGCCGACGGTGCGCAGGGGCGCTTGGGCTTCACGCGAAACGGCCGGGATGTCGGGGGCGGTCATGGTCAAACCCGGGCCTCACGTCGGCAAACACCCTTGCCGCGCCGGGCCCCGCGACCCGACGGCGGCTCAGTTGATCGGGGCACGATTGACCCGGTAGTTGTTCGATTCGGGCAGTTTCGAGGTGGACCCGAACCAGAACTGCGCCACGTCATCGGGGAAGGTGGTCGGGTCGTCGATGTTGATGTCGCCGGGGGTGGGAAACGGGATCCACGGGACGTCGTCGTTGCTTTTCAGCCATTCGCGCGAGGCCGCGCTGCCGTCCGCCAGCGCGAGGTTGATCCGCGTGTCGTGGCGCGTCTTCTCGGTCAGGATGAAGTTGGTCACGCTGTCGAACACCATGTCGGTGATGTTGCTGACGATCGGCGAGCCGCCCGTGGTGCCGACCGGGATGCTGCGCTTGGTCCCCGCCGACCGCAGCCGCACCGCGACGACCTTGCCGTCGCCCAGCAGCAGCGTGCCCGCCGACGAGGTGATCAAGTCGGCCCGCTTGAATTGACGCTCGTACCCCAACCCGCCGTACGGCGGCGAGGGCAGGTTGCCGATGAGGTCGGCGTTCATCGCGTAGCTGCGCTCGAACGAAGTCGGGTCGTCCGAGTCCGACGAGATGGCTTGCGGGCACTCGAACGCGGAGTCGAGCAGGTACTCGTGCTGCGACGCCAGCGTGACCTGGTTGGGCTGGAGGCGGTTGCCGGTGACCAGTTCGTAGATCGCGCCCTGCCAGGGCACGAGCCGGTCGGAGTCCTGATAGACCGGCGCGGGGTACCACCCGTTTTCATCCACGGAATAGGACGTGAGCCCGATCCCCATCTGCCGACAGTTCGAGAGGCAGACGGCGTTGCGGGCGGTCTTGCGGACCGTGCCCAGGACCGGCAGGAGGATGCCGATCAGCAGCGCGATGATGGAGATCACCACCAACAACTCGATCAAGGTGAAGGCGGACGTTCGCCGACTCCGTCGCGCGGGGGTGGGTGGATCTACCATGTCGTGCTTCGTTTGGCCGGAAAGGCACTCGTGAGCAGGCGCTGGCCTTTCGCCTGCGGTCAGGCAATGCCCGATCATCCTACCGCCGCCCCCGAAACGACGCAATACAAAGCAGCGCTACCCCATCTTGCCAAACGTTTGGGCACTAACAAATACACGTGCATCAACTGTATCAGGGGGTTTTGCCGTTGTGTCCGTTAAGGGAAACCGGTAGGATGCGGGCCGGACTGGGAACGGACACGCTCGGCCGGCGTGGCTCCCCGTCCCGACGAACAAGGAGATGGAACGGAGTGAAGACACCCTCAATCCGCCGGAGTCTGTCGCGTGGGAGCATGACCTTGACCGCCATGTCGGTATGCACCGGCGTGTTGGCCACGGCTTGGGGCGCTCCGGCCGTCGCCACGCCCGAGGACTACGGCCCGCCAGGCTCGATCAACTTCAGCAACTTCGACAACACCGAGGTCTACGAGGGCGAGGTCGCCATCGGCGACACCAAGATCGCTTTCGTGGACCCCGCGTTCAGCAACCTCTCCCTTGCGTCGCTGCACTGGTACAAGTTCGTTTACGACGGCGTCACGCCGATCATCATCGATACCATCGGTGAGGACTCGAATTTCGGCTTCGGCGGTGGGGGCGTCGGGGTCGGCGGCGGCGACTCCGAGCTGGCCATCTACGACGCCGCGGGCAACTTCGTGCTCAACAACGACTCGGTCCGCGGGATCAACGAGGTCTACCAGCCCCCGACGTTCGTGCGCCCCGACCAGCCGGCCGACGCGCCGCCGCCGCCGAGCGACGAAGAGATCGCGGCCCGGCTGCGCCAGACCCAGAACCCGCTCACCACGGTCAACCTCAACTACCAGCGCACCAACGGCTCGCAGGACCCGCCCGGCGCCGGCGAGGAGGACACCCGGTTCTGGGCGGCCTTCGGCAACTACCAGAACCGCAGCCAGATCGCGCTGCTGCCCGGGGCGGTCGCCCACCCCGACGGCGACCCGCTGCTGGACTGGGACCAGTCCAACTTCCTCTCGGCCGGCACCTACTTCATCGCCATCTCGGGCGATACGACCTTCGCCGGCGACCCCGCCAACACCGAGGAAGACAACCTCGACCTGGACTCCAACGAGTCCAGCGACCGCAACACGCCGTTCGGCTTCTTCACCTTCCACCCCAACGACGGCACGATCCAACTCAACATCCGTCGCGCCGGCGACACCGACCTGGACAACGACACCGACGCCGACGACATCACCGCCCTCTTCGCCGAGATCCGCGCCTACGCGAACACGGACCCGATGCTCAACGGCGTGCAGTTCGTGGACAACGGCGACGGCATGATCGACGAGGACGACTGGGCCGGCGTCGACGACGACTTCGTCCGCTTCGACCTGACCGGCAATTCGCGCCTGGACATCGCCGACGTCGAGATGATGGTCTTCGGCGTGTTCAACACGGACTTCGGCGACGTGGACCTGGACGGCGACGTGGACGGCGACGACCAGGCCGTGGTCCAGGCCAACCAGGGCCTGGCCGACGCGGGCTGGGACGACGGCGACATGACCGGCGACGGCTTGGTGAACGCGGCCGACCTCGCGTTCTTCCTCGCCTCGATCGAGGGCGACTACAACGACAGCGGCCAGGTTGAACAGGCGGACCTGGACCTGGTGCTGCAGAACTGGGGGCTGGACACCGGCGCGTTTCCGATCCCGACCGGCTGGACCAACGACCTGCCCGACGGGTTGATCGACCAGGCGGAGCTCGACGGTGTTCTGCTCAACTGGGGCAGCACGTCCGCGCCGCAGTTCAGCGGCGCGGCGGTGCCCGAGCCCGGCGTGGCGGCGTGCCTGCTGGCCTGTTTCGGCGGCATCGCCCGCAGACGGCGTGGGTATTGATCTTTTTTAATGAAGGCCCGTGAAGGCTTGCGACATGTGGCCATAGTCCCCCTAACCAGGAGGTGTCTGATGAGAGTGAAGCAGTTTGGTTCGTGTGTGTTGGCCGGCGGCCTCGTGGCCGGCGGCGCGCTGAGCGCCCAGGCGGGCGTGACGTACGAAGAGCGGAAAGACCCGCCGGGCTCGGTGGTGGCGCCGGAGTTCGTTGCTTCGTTTGGTTTCAATCTGGGCAGCGCCAGCCGGCTGACCGCCGACGCGCAGATCTTCCAGCCGTCGGTGGACCCGTCCACGCCGATGGGCTCGATCCGCCTGTCGTCGGAGATGCGGAACGAGCTCGACGCCGACACCTACGCGGTGAACGTGCTCGACCCCGCGTCGTTCAGCGCGACGACGATCCAGCGGTTCGGCGGCACGTCGTACGCCCTGTTCCTGTTCGACTCGGCCGGGACCGCGTTGGCGGGCTCGTTCGGCGACTTCGACAACGGCATCGAGCCGGTCATCGGCAGTTCGTCCCTGGGCGCCGCGGGCACGTACTACGTCTCGCTATCCCGCATCGGTGCCGACGGCCTGTTCGGCATCCCGCAGAACGACTCGGGCGAAGCGCTGTTCGACGTGAGCGGCGGCGTGGGCGTCGAGCTGTCCCCGCTTAGCCCCACCGGCGGGCAGGTCCTCTCGAGCGACCGCAGCCTCGCGTTCTCCAAGGTCGGGGCCGCCCCGGGCTACCTGGGCACCGGCACCCTCGGGACCACGGCCTACATCGAGATGACCGGTGTCGTCCCCGAGCCGGCCAGCCTCGCGCTGCTGGGCCTGGGCACCGCCGCCATGACGCTGCGCCGCCGCCGCGCCTGAACCCGGCGACCGTCCCGCCAACCCATTTTTAACGCACCGGCACCATCTCCGTGATGGTGCCGGTTTTCTTTTGGATATTTCGCAAAATACTTCGGCTTGTTCGGTTGAATCCTGTAATCGCTGATTCGATGCTATGTTTGATTGCTGCAAATCCCACAATGGGCCCCGCCTTATTCCGCCTGCCAAGCCCCGGGACGGCTGTAGCAGGGCGTGGGGTTACCGCATCAGGGGCCTCAAGCCAAGCTCATGGCACCCGGCCAGGGATCGAAGTGAATAAAACCGCCACCGCGGACCAAAAAAGAAGGTTGACATCGGGCGAGAATAGTATAGCATTAACGCTATCTTATCGTGTCCTCTCTGGTTTCTGGTCACCCCTGCTCGGAAGGAGTTTTGAAAGATGCGTACACAATCGATGAGTCGTCGCGGTGTCGGCCTGGCGTTGGGGCTAGCGCTGGGGTCGGCCCCGGCGTTTGGCTTGGTGCAGATCGAATCGTTCGACAACTACACCACCGGCGGCAACGTCGCGTCGTTCGCCGCGACGTCCACCGTCATCACGCCCGGGGCGACCGACTGGACCGTCGATGTCCAGGGCGGCGGGTTCGGCTTCCACTTCGACGACACCGGCAACACGCCCAACGGCATCGACATCACGGGTGAGACCGTGCTCGAAGTCGACTTCAGCGTGAACGCGGGCGGCGACTTCGGCACGACGGTCATCGTCGTCCTCGAAGACAAGAACGGCCTCCAAAGCGTCTACGACTTCGGCGCCCTGCAGGGCAACTTCGCCGCAGGGTTCAGCGGCACCGCGAGCACGCCATTGACGTTGCCCGGCGGCTTCGACACGACGGGCCTGAACTTCTTCCACGTTCAGGCGAACAGCTTCGACTCGACGGTCGACCCCGTGCCCTACAGCGTCACGTTCAGCGACCTGCGCGTCGTTCCCGAACCCGCGAGCGCGGCGCTCGTCTCGCTGGGTGCGGGTCTGGTCGGGCTGCGTCGTCGTCGCGCGTAAAAGCAATCACGACACACCAAAACCCCCAGCGGCCGTTTGTCAGGGCTTCACCGCCCGGGCAAGCGGCCGTCCTTTTTGTTTGTGCACATCGCATGCCTCCAATGTGATGGAGACCTCGGGTGCCACGGTCGCTTGCGACCGTGCGGACGTCGTTTGCCCAGGTTTTTCGATGGAAGAGAACACGGTCGCGAGCGACCATGGCACCCGAGTCATTTGATGAACCGTCAGAGCGCGATGGCGGCGGGCCCGGTGGATTCGCCTTCGAGCAGCACGGGTTGTTCGGGGACGATCCGCAGGGCGCCGGTCCACTCCTCGTCGGTCTGCGCGAACCAGTCGAAGCATTGTTCGAGCAGCGGCTCGATGTCCGGCAGCTCCAGGCCGGTGAGGGACGGGCAGAAGTACCGGCCGGTCGGTTCGTTGTTGATGGTGCAGATCGACACGTCCCGGCCGACGCGGAGGCCCTTGTCGTGGCAGGCGCGGATCGCGCCCAGGGCGGCGGGCTGGGTGGTGCAGACGATCGCGCCGAGGGTTTCGGGGTCGTGCCCGGGCTTGTCGAGCAGGGCGGTCATCGTTTCGTGGGCGCGGGAGATGGTGTCGCCGAAGGGCTCGGCCGGGGTGTCCCAGAGGGTGCCGGTCCCGCCGCGTTCGTCGAGCCAGGTGCGCCAGTGCTCGAGGCGTCGTTCGATCTCGTCGTTGCGGCCCTGGGTGTTGAGGCAGTTGATGCGGCGGTGGCCCAGCGACCAGAGGTGCTCGAAGAGCGTGACGATGTGCTCGTGGGCGAACAGGCGGATCGAGGGCAGCCCGCGGTCGGTCATGTCGGCGTCGAAGAAGATGACCTTATTTTCCGGCTCGGACATCTCCTTGAGCAGCGTGCCGGGGATGGGCTCGGTGCTGGGGATGACCATGAGGCCGTCCGAGCCGTGGAGCGCTTCCTTGACGACGGGGTCGAACCAGTGCATGTACTCCACGGGCCGGAACTGGACGCCGTGGCGTTCGGCGGCCTGCGAGATGGCCAGTCGGCAATGCACGAAGTGCGTGGACGGGTAGGCCGGCGTGAGCAGCGCGACCTGGGCCGCGCCCTGGCGTGAGAGGCGGGGGTGGACGACGAGCGCGCCGTTGGGCTTGCGCGTCAGCACGCCCTTCTCGATGAGTTTGAGGACGGCTTTGCGCGCGGTCATGTAGCTCACGCCCACCTCGTCGGCGAGCTTGCGCTCGCCGGGCAGGTCTTTGAGCATGTAGTCGCCCTCGGCGATCCGCCGTTCGACGACGTCCATGACTTCGGTGAAGATGGCGCGGCGGGGCATGGTTCAAGCGTCCTTATAAGCCGACACGGCCACGGCGAACAACCCGGGCGGTTCAACCCGCCTTGGGTGGCGAGGCAGGCGGTCACAAAAGGCCGCCGCCCCGTCTGACCGGGACCGGCGGCGAAGGAGGCGTCAGGCGTGGCGCCGGCGGCGCATCAGCGCCGCGCCGGCCAGTGCGGCCAACCCGGTACCTGTCGGCTCGGGTACGGCGCTGCCGGTGAACACGGGCGCGGCGGTCGCGCCCCAGTTGCTCAGCACGCCGTCGAGTTCGGTCTGTTCGATCTGGCCCATCGGCAGGTCGTGGTCCCAGCCGTCGGGCACGCCGTTGGCGTCGGTGTCGCGGCCCCAGTTGCTCAGCACCAGGTCCAGGTCGCCCTGCTCGACCTGGCCCGAGTCGTTGTAGTCGCCGGGGATGCCCGCCCCGCTGATCAGGCTCAGGTTTTCGTAGGACACGTCGTAGGCCACGCCGGTGGTGCCCGGGTCGATCTGGAGGTGGAAGAAGCTCAGGTCCGACACGTCGATGCCTTCGGTCGCGCCGGGGACCGACACGAACGACGGCGTGTCCACATCGAACACGAGGTTGTGCGTGACCCCCGGCAGCAGGCCGAACTGGCTGTACGCCCACTCTGTGCCGTCCTCATCGACCAGCACCAGCACAGAACCCAGGCCCGCGACCTCGTCGGTGGCGTTGACGGTGATGTCCAGCGCGATCATGGTCTCGCCGGTCGCATCGACGTTGGGGTCCAAGTCGAAGAACCCGCCGCCGAAGCCCGGCCCGGCCTGGACGTTGAAGCTGGTCGGGCCCGACGTCTGCGTCCCCGCCGCGAACGCCGCGTAGCTGCCGGTCAGGCTGAAGTTGTCGAAGTCGGTCAGCAGTGTGTCGGCGTGCGCCGCCTCCGTCCCCGCGAACACACCGCCGATCACGAGCAAACCACCACACAGGCCGAAGCGTTGACGAGACACGTTCATGATTGAGTTCCTCCAAATAGAACGCTGGGAAAACAGCCGAATCAGGAAACACCAGAAACCGAAAGTGATCGGCACGGACGCACGCGCCGCGCCGTCGCACCGCCGATGACAAGAAACATCGCGCCCGCGCCGGGCTCGGGCACCGACGCCCCGGGAACATCCGGCGACGCCTGCGCACCCCAACCCTGAAGCACGCGGTCGAGGTCGCTCTGCTCGACCTGGCCCACCGGCAGGTCCACGACCCAACCGGCCGGGACCCCGTCGGCGTCGATGTCGCGCCCCCAATTGCTGAGTACCAGGTCCAGGTCGCCCTGCTCGACCTGCCCCGAGCCGTTGAAATCGCCGGCCAGCGCGTCGCCGGTGATCAGCGCCAGCCGGTCGCGGGCCAGGTCCAGCTCGAGCGCCGTGAGCAGCGCGGACACGTCGTCCAGCGCCGCCTGCGCTTCCGCGTCGCCGAGAGACTCTTGCCGCGCGAGGTACAACGCGAGGACGAGTTCCAGGTCGTCCTGATCGAACGGCACGCCCGTGAACTGCTGGAGCTGCACGAGGTAGTCGAAGCCGGTCTCGACGGTGGGCTCGAACATCGTGCCTTCGCCGAAGTCGTTCCAGGTGACCAACTGCAGGAAGTCCATCGCGCCGCTGTGTTGCGTCGCCGCGCCCAGCGTGGCCGCGAGGGTCTGGCCGTTGTCGTGCGGGATGTCGAAGGGGATGATGTCGCCGACGCCGCCCGCTTCGTAGTAATCATCAAACCCCGGAAACGCGCTGCCGCCGGCCACGTCGAGCGTCGGGGCGCGGAACTGGTAAAAGTTGTTCAGGTGCCCGAGGTAGTTGTCCTGCGGCTCGTCTTCGTAGACCCACGAGTACTCGCCGTCGGCGTTGCTGCCGGCGTCGTTCGACTCGTACCACAGCGGCAGGTAGTCCACGTCCTCGCCGGCCTGAGACAAGATCTGCGTCCACTCGGCTTCGCTCTCGAACGTGATCGGGCCGAACGACAGCAGCAGCGGGTCGCCCGACGTGTCGTTGCGGATGTACTGCGGGTGGTTGAAGTAGTGGTCGCGGAGGTAGGCGACGTTGGCCTGGGCCTGGGACAGGTTGGCGCTGAAGCGGTCTTCGAGGACGACGCCGAAGTCCAGGCCGAAGTCGCCGGTGCGGTCGACGATGGCGTTGGAGCTGGTCAGCAGGTCGTTGAGGTCGCCGTTGGTGCCCTGGACGCCGTACCAATCGATGAGGACGCCGTCGACGCCGGCGAGTTTCATCAGGAGCATGTGGTACTCGATGACGTGCGGGTCGCGCGAGGCGTACGGCCCGATGAGCGGGTAGTAGTGCGAGGCGATCTGGCGTTGCCCGTCCGTGCCGACCACGTTGGGGTTGGCGGTGTTCATGGTCCAGTGCCAGCCCCATTGGTTGCCGCCCAGCGTGTCGGGCGTCTCGAACCACGGCATGTAGTGCAGGTAGACCGGCAGGGGGTTGGTCTTGGGGACATCCACCGGCGTCCCCGCGACCGCCCGAACCCCCGTCAACACACAGAAACAGGCGACAATCAGGCGGGGCATGGCAGACACGCGCGGCGAAGGGAGACAGACGAAATTCAAATATAGAGCAAAAATGCTATATGTCAATAGAATCGCGTCTGAAGGCCCTCAAGGCCCGTGCCCACGCCCCGGACAACCCGCCAAATACAACATAAAACATTAAAATCAAGATGATTATGAAGTTTATCATTGCTCTGTTGCGGTCGCTTAAAAAAAAGGCCTTGAAAATGTAGCTATTAAGCTATATATTGATCGGGTCGGCCGGATGGTCGGCACCGCCTCACGCCGGTTTCTTCGCGGGTTCGCGTCCGCTCCGGCCCTGCATCGACGACTCTTGACCTAGTTCTCCCGCCCGAGGATCGCCGCATGTCTCGCCCCAGTTCCCAACCGTTATCCCGCGCCGTCCGCCCCGCCGGGTTCACGCTCATCGAGTTGCTGGTGGTCATCTCCATCATCGCGCTGCTGATCGGCATCCTGCTTCCGGCGCTGAGCGCCGCCCGCCGCACCGCGCGGCAGATGCAGAACAACACCCAGATCCGCAGCATCCACCAGGGCATGCTCAGCTTCGCCGCCGACAACCACCAGACCATGCCCGGCCTGGACAGCCGGGAGGACTACATCTACGAGGTCGTGTCCGAGCCCTGGACCGCCGGCTACCAGCAGCGGCTCAAGGAAAACAGCGACAACCTCAACACCGCGGTCTGCCGGGTGCTGGTCAAGAACGACCTGATCTCTCCGGACTTTCTGATCTCCCCCAGTGAGGTCGAGCCCGCCAAGCGCTCGTACGCCGACGAGCCGACCGGCGACCTCGACGACCCCGGCAACCCGTCGGGCGGCGGTCAGACGCTTTTCCGTCAGCACACGTCGTACGGCACGATGAACGGCAGCGTCGGGCCGTACGACTCGTCGGACTACTACATGGCGCAAATCCGCTCGATGACCAACGACACCGCCAGCCCCATGCCCGCCAACAAGCCAGGCAAGAACACCGCCGAAACCCTCGCGCCGATCTTCGCGGACACCTGGGGTGAGGACCTCAACGCCGGCACGCCCCTGATCGCCGACCGCGTCATCCAGGTGCAGTTCACCTCGCCCGGGCTGCCGCCGGTCACCGTGAACGACGTCGGCCAGTCCATCTGGGCCGCGCCCGGCGAGCACTGGGTCGGTGGCATCGCGTGGGGCGACAACCACGTCAGCTTCGAGCAGGAACACACCGACGTCGAATGGGAGATCGGCGGGTACACGGGTCAGGGCATCGTCCCACCGAACTTTGATTACCCCAATACGCTCCCTTCCGGCGGCATGTCCTTCATCTTCCACTGATCGGCCGATTCCGTCAGGATGCATGCCGTGCCCCGTCGCCCGTTGAAGTTCCGTTTTGTCGCCGCGGTTTGCGGTGCATGGATTGCCTGCTTGGCCGGGTGTGGTCTGGCCCAACCGGCGGCGGACGGTGCGGCCGCGCCGCGCAAGCTGCTGCTCATGCACTACATGCCGTGGTACGAGACGCCCGCGGTGCGCGGTCAGTGGGGCGGGCACTGGACCGGGCACCAACGCCAGCACGACCCCGACACGCTCGCCGACGATGGCCGGCCCGACATCTGGTCGCACTACGACCCGCTCATCGGGCTGTACGACTCGGCCGATCCGGACGTGCTCGAGTGCCAACTCCTGCAGATGAAACTCGCGGGGATCGACGGCGTGATTGTGGACTGGTACGGCATCTCTGCCGCCGCCGATTACCCGCCGATCCACGACGCAACGCGGGCGTTGTTCGACCGCGCGGGCCGGCTGGGCATGAAGTTCGCCGCGTGTTTCGAGGACCGCACGGTGCAATATCAGGTCGAGCACGGGCACCTCGCGCCCGACGAGATCGACGGGCATATGGCCGAAACGTTCAGTTGGATGGATGACGCGTGGTTTCACGCGCCGCACTACGTCCGCGTGGACGGCCGGCCGCTCGTGCTGAATTTCGGGCCGATCTACGTCAAGGATGCGCCGACCTGGGATCGTGCGCTCAGCGCCGCGTCGCCGCGGCCGAAGCTGTTCGCGCTGCACCACCTCTGGAAAGGGATCGACGCCGACGGCGGGTTCACGTGGGTGCATCCCAAGGCGTGGGAAGGCGACCCCGACCCGGCGACGGCCGTCGCCAACCTCCAGCGCGAGCACTTCTGGACCACGAAGGACCCCGCGCAGATGATCCCGTCCGCCACGCCGGGGTTCCGCGACGTGTATGCGAACCCGCACGCGACGATCGAACACCGCGAAGGTCAGACGCTCCGCGAGTCGCTCGAGGCGGCGATGACCGGGCCCTGGCCGATCGTTCAACTCGTGACCTGGAACGACTACGGAGAGGGCACGATGATCGAACCCACGCATCAATTCGGCTACACCTTCCTGGAGATCATCCAGACGTCGGTGCGTGAGCAAAGGGGCGACACGTTCGCGTTCACCGCCGCCGACCTGCGGTTGCCGGCCCGACTTCTTGAACTGAAAAAGGCCGGCAACACCTCGCCGGAATCGCTGGACCGCATTGCAGACTTGCTTGCTCAGGGCCGATGCGAAGAAGCGCGGGCTGCGCTCGCGTCTTTGGACACCGACTGAGCTGTGCGTGAGTCGAGCGGTTTGACGCCAGACGATTTGTCGTAAAACGCCGGTGTGTGACCGCTCACGCCTGGATCGCGACGTCGACGCGGGCGATCACCGTGTGCTCGCCGCCGCCCAGGACCAGGCCCTTGACCGGGGCGATGTCGGTGTAGTCGCGGCCCCAGGCCAGGGTGACGTGGTCGGACCGGACGATCTGGTTGTTGGTGGGGTCAAAGTCGATCCAGCCCGGACCGGGGCAGAACACGCCGACCCAGGCGTGGGAGGCGTCGGCGCCGATCATGCGCGGCTGCCCCGGCGGCGGTTCGGTTCGGAGGTAGCCGCTGACGTATCGCGCTGCAAGCCCGAGGCTGCGCAGGCAGGCGATCATGAGGTGCGCGAAATCTTGGCAGACGCCGCTGCGCTGCGCGAACACCTGCGACACGGGCGTGGTGACGTCGGTGGTCCGCGGGTCGAAACGGAAGTCGCGGTGGATGCGGGAGGTCAGGTCCCGGGTCGCGGCCATGACCGGCCGGCCGGGCGCGAAGGCCGCCCGCGCGTAGGCGGCGAGTTCCTTGGTGCCGCCGGCCGTCGGCGAGTCGAACGTGAACTGGTACGCGTCCAGCCCCGCCGTCGACACATCGGTCGCCAGACCGTCGCGGACCGTTTCCCACGCCGCGTCGTCCTTCTCAACGTCGGCCGGTTCGCGGTCGACCGACACCACGCTCTCCGCGACGACCCACATGGACTGATGCGGCTCCTCGATGGTGAAGTACGACACCGGGTTGCCGAAGTAGTCCACGCCTTCGCTGGTCGTCGAAGGCGTCGGCGTGATCTGGATACTTGATCGCTTGCACGTCTGGTGCGCGACCGGGCGCGGGGACAAGTGCAACGCCGTGTGCTCGATCGTCACCGGCTGCGAGTAGGTGTATTCGGTCTCGTGGCGGACGTGGTATTCCATCGGGGAGGCAACGGCCGGAATCAGATCGTCTGTTCCTCCCCGTACAGCGCGTCTGCGGCGGGGCTGGCGAGGGTCTGCCGGGCCTGGGCGTGGGCGAGGTAGTCCTGGTTCAAAAGGTCGGAGAACTCAGGAAGCCGTGCTTGGAGCGTGTCCAGCAGTTGACGCAGCCGGACCCGCGCGTTCCCGTCGACGGCCGCGAGCTCGTTGGCGTCGGACAGGCGCAGCGAAGCGAGCATCGACAGCACGGCCTTCTCTTCCTGGGTCCGCTGGCCCTCGACACGGTCGGCGGGCAGCGCGCCGACGTGGGCCTCGGCCCGGATGAGTTGGAACGCCACGCCGCGCGGGTTCGTCTCGTCCAGCAGCAGCAGGTCGACGGCGGGCAGCGCGGCCATGCTCATGCGGTAACGCGACCGGTACGTCATGTCGCTGTTGGTGATCGCGAGCAGCGCGCTGAGGATCGAGCTTTCGTGTTGGTCCACGTCGACGGCCAGCAACTGCATCAGGTTGACGACGAAGCCAGCGCGTTCGATGCGGCGTCCCAGGTCCAGGAAGCGCCAGCCGTGGCCGTGCGTCATGCTCTCGTTGTTGAGGCCGGAGAACGCGGCGACCGGCGTGACCAGGTCTTCAACGACCGCGAGCACGGCGGTGGGGTCGTGGGGATCGGTACGGTGGTGTTCGAGGGTCTGGCCGATCTGCCGCACGACGCGCCACGTGTCCAGGCTGATGCGGTCGCGGACGATGGAGGCGAGTTGCTGGGCCTTTTCGACGCACGCCGCGAGGGACTCGGGGTGGTCGGGGTCGAAGCAGGCCGACGACACGTACGCCATGGTGGCCTGGTGATGGACCAGCGGGTGGTGCGCGGGTTCGGATTCGAGGGGCCGGCCGATCTGCTCGGTCAACACCTTGAAGAGTCGCGGCAGCTCGGGGCTGCCGACCGGGAACGTCTCCTCGGTCAGGCGAATCAGGATGGCCCGCAGGAGTTGGATCAATCCCTCGGCTCGCTCGACGTAACGCCCGAGCCAGAACAACGTGTCGGCGACCCGGCTGGGCAACAGGTGGCCGGAACGGGAGACGTGGACCGGGCGGGACTCCGGCGGCACCAGGCGGCCGGACGTCGCGGGCTTGTCGGACAGCACCCAGGCGTCTTTCGAGCCGCCGCCGTGCTGCATGCTCACGACCATCGAGTCCTGCGCCGCCGACACGCGCGCCAGCCCTCCGGGCATGACGGTGTATCCGTCCTTGGTCGCCACGACGTAGGCGCGCAGCATGACGTGCCGCGGGGAGAACACGCCGTCGTTCCACACCGGCGCGGTCGAAAGCGACACCGACTCCTGGGCCAGGTAGCGGTGTGGGCGTTCCAGGATCTGTTCGCGCAGGGCGCTGCGTTCCTGCTTGGTGAGATACGCACCGAAGACCGGCTGAAGCGCGTCGCCGGCAAACGCGGCCTTCACCACCAGCGTGTCCAGGTGGTCCAGGACGTACGCGAGTTCTTTGGGCTGACCGCACCACCAGGTCGCGACGCCGGGCAGGCCCAGCTCTTCGCCGAGGAGTTCGCGGCACAGCTTTGGCAGGAACGGCATGATCGACTGCGTCTCGATCAGGCCCGAGCCCAGCGCGTTCGCCACCGCGACGTGTCCCGCCGCGTTGGCCTGGACCAAGCCGGCCACGCCCAGCACCGACTCGCTGCGCAGCTCCAGCGGGTCACAGAAACCATCGTCCGTCCGTCGCAACAGCACGTCGATCTGTTGGAGCCCGCCCAGCGTCTTAAGGTAGACGCGGCGGTCGCGCACGGTCAGGTCGCCGCCCTCGACAAGTGTGAACCCCAGGTACCGTGCGAGGTACGCGTGCTCGAAATACGTCTCGTTGTGCGGGCCCGGGGTCAGCAGCGCGACGTGGGGGTCGTCGTTCTTCCTGGGCGACATCTCCACCAGCGTGTCGCGCAGGTCACCGAAGAACTTCGCCAACCGGCTGACCCCGCAGTCGCGGAACAGGTCCGGCAGGATGCGGGAGATGATCAGCCGGTTCTCGAGCGCGTAGCCCGCGCCCGAGGGCGCCTGCGTACGGTGGTTGACGACCCACCACCGCCCTTCGGGGCTGCGCGCGAGGTCGAACGCGAGCAGCGTGAGGTGCCGCCCGCCCGCCGGCTTGAGCCCGACGCACGGACGCAGAAAGTTCGGGTTGGCGAAGACCAGGGCGCTGGGGAGTTGGCGCGTTTCGAGGAGCTTCGACGGGCCGTACAGGTCGGCCAGGACGCGGTTGAGCAGGCGCGCCCGTTGGACGAGTGCGGCTTCGACGTCGGCCCATTCCGCCGCGGGGATGACGAGCGGGACGGGGTCGAGCGCCCACGGCCGGTGCATGCCGCGCGGGTCGCCGTAGACGTTGTACGTCACGCCGTTTTCCTGCATGACGCGCTGCGCCGCGGCCCAGCGTTGCCGGATCGTGTCGGGCCCGAGCGCGTCGAGCCCCGGCGCGAGCGTTGCCCAGGCCGGCCGCAACCCGCCGCCGTCGCCGATGACTTCGTTGTAAGCCCCATCGATGGACGGGAAGCCGGTCAGGCCGGTCGCGGGCGCCGTGGTGACGGGGGGCTGGGGCGGGGTCATCGGACGCGTCGCAGGTCCAGGGTGACGGGCATCTCGGGGCTACGCGGCAACTGTCGGACGTTCAACGCGCCCGGCGTGTGGCCAAAACTCTGGAAGCGCTCGACGCGCCGGGTCTCGGCCTCCAACGCGTTGACCGGGAAGGTCTCGTGGGACCGCCCGCCCGCGTGGCTGACATGATATGTACACCCGCCCACTGCGTGAGAGCTGTATTTGTCCACCAAGTCAAACACCAGCGGCGCGTGCACGGGGATCGTCGGGTGCAGGCAGTTCGGCGGCTGCCACGCCCGGAAGCGCACGCCCGCCACGAATCGCCCCGGCTCTTCAGTTGCGGTCAACGGCAGCTCCACCCCGTTGACCGTGACGGTGTGCCGCTCGGGGAACAACCCGCTGACCGCGACCTGCACCCGCTCCAGCGAGGAGTCGACGTACCGGGCCGTGCCCCCTTGCGTCGCCTCTTCGCCCAGGACCAGCCACGGCTCGATCGCCTGGCGCACCTCGATCTCCACGCCGTCGTAGTTCACGCTCCCCAACACCGGGAACCGGAACTCCAGATGCGTGCCGAACCACTCCGACTGGAACGGCATCCCGGCCGCCTGCAGGTCACGCAGCACCTGATTGAAGTCCTCCCACACGAAGTGCGGCAGCAGGAACCGGTCGTGCAACCGCGTGCCCCAACGCGTCAGCGGCGCGGTGTAAGGCGTTTCCCACAGGTGGGCGATGAGTGCCCGCAGAAGCAGTTGCTGTGTCAGGCTCATCTTCCAGTGCGGCGGCATCTCGAACCCGCGGAACTCGACCAGCCCCAACCGCCCGGTGGTGCTGTCCGGGGAATAGAGCTTGTCGATGCACATCTCGGCGCGGTGCGTGTTGCCGGTCAGGTCGGTGAGCAGGTGCCGGAAGATGCGGTCGACGATCCACGGCGGGATGAACCCCTCGCCGCGGTTGGGCACCTGGGCGAACGCGATGTCCATCTCGTAAGCGCTGTCGGGTCGCCCCTCGTCGATGCGCGGCGCTTGCGAGGTGGGCCCGATGAACATGCCGCTGAACAGGTAGCTCAGCGACGGATGGTTGACCCAGTACCCGATGAGCGACTTGAGCAGGTCGGGCCGACGGAGGAAGGGCGAGTCGGCCGGGCTCAACCCGCCGACGACGATGTGGTTTCCGCCGCCCGTGCCGGTGTGTCGGCCGTCGAGCTGGAACTTCTCGGTCCCTAGACGGGTTTGCCTCGCTTCTTCGTAGACGGTGTGGGTCAGGTCCACCATCTGCCGCCACGACGTCGCGGGTTGGATGTTGACCTCAATCACGCCCGGGTCGGGGGTGACCTTCATCGACTCGACGCGCGGATCGAACGGCGGGGTGTAGCCCTCGAGCAGCACGGGCGTACCCAGCACCGCGGCGGTGTTCTCCACCGCGGCGACCATGTCGAGGTAGTCCTCGATCGTGCGCTGCGGCGGCATGAACACATACAAGCGCCCTTCCCGCGCCTCGACGCAGATCGCGGTCCGCATGACCCAGTGCGCCGACTCGCCCGGTTTGGGCATGCGGTTCCACGGCGCGTCGTTGAGGGATTCCGCCCAGCCGTAGGGCGTTTGCGTCGGCTCGGACCAAGAACCGCCGACGTGGGTGATGCGCCGTCGACGCCGTTGTTGCGGGTGGTCGCCGTCGCCGGGCTCGTCTTCATCCCATACCTCTTCGTGCGTTTCGCCGGGCTGCCAGCGTTGCTGGGTCACGATGCGCGTGCGCCGCGCGGGCAGGTCCGGGCGCTGCTCCAGCGGGTCGGCGGCGTGGATGAACGGGTACTGCTCCGTGCGGACCCATGGCAGACTCTCCAACGGCAAACGCAACCCCAGCGGCGAGTCGCCCGGCGTGAGGTACAGCCGGCGGGCGCGGAGCATCCACATCCCGCTGTGCCACGCCGGTCCGTCGTAGGTGTAGTTGCGCTCCACGGGCAGCACGAACCCCACGGGCGTGTTGAGCCCGCGCTCGAAGACGCGCAACAACCGTGCCCGCTCTTCGGCGTCTTCGAGTTTGCTGTCGAGCGGGTCCACGTTGATCGGCAGCTCGCGCTCGCGCAACGCGTACTTCACCGGGTCCTCAAACGCGGGGATCACATAGCGATCGTCCACCTCCATCTGCCGGGCGAACTCGTGGATGAACCGCTCGGCGTCCTCGTGGGTGTGGCCGTAGTCCTGCGCCTCGTCGCCGATGAGCGCGTCGTCTTCCCAGACCGGCACGCCGTCTTTCCGCCAGTACAAACCCAACGCCCAGCGCGGGAGCTGTTCGCCGGGGTACCACTTGCCCTGCCCGAAGTGCAGCAGCCCGCCGGGCGCGAAGCGTTGCCGGTACCGGCGGATCAACTCGTCGGCCTTGCCTTTTTTTGTCGGACCCACCGCGTCGGTGTTCCACTCGTCGCCTTCCTGATCCTCGACGGAGACGAAGGTCGGCTCGCCGCCCATGCTCAAGCGCACGTCGCCCGCGGCGAGGCGCTCGTCCACGCGGTCGCCCAGCTCGGCGATCGCGTTCCACTGACCCGGCGTGTACGGCTTGGTCACGCGCGGGTCTTCGTGCACCCGCGTCACCGACATCGAGACATCAAACTCGACCTTGCTCTCGCTCACGCCGCCCTCGATCGGCGCGGCGTGGGCCGCGTCGGCGCCGGTGGCCAGCGGAATGTGGCCCTCGCCGCACATCAGGCCGCTCGTCGCATCGACGCCGACCCAGCCCGCGCCCGGCAAAAACACCTCGCACCACGCGTGCAGGTCACACACGTCTTCGCCAACCCCGGCCGGGGCGTTGGGGTCCAGCGGCTTGACGTCCGGCGCGAGCTGGATCGAGTACCCCGACACGAACCGCGCCGCCAACCCGCACCGGCGGTAAAGGTGAACCAGCAGCCACGCGAAGTCCCGGCAGCTCCCGACGCCTTCCTTCAACAACCGCTCGGGCGTAAAGACCCCGGGCGACATGCGGATCGTGTAGTCCAGCGAACGGTTCACCAACTGATTGACCTGCACGACAAAGTCAATCGCTCGGCAGGGCGACCGGTCGATCTTTTCAAACAGCGCCCGGAAGCGCTCCCGCATCGCCTGCTTCTGGAAGTACGGCCGAAGCTCTTTGCGCAGCTGCAGGCTGTATTCGAAGGGGTACTCCTCCGCGTCCTTCTCTAAAAAGAAGTCGAAGGGGTTGATCACGGTCATATCCGCGATCAGGTCGACGGTCACCCCGAACTTCCGCGTGGGCTTGGGGAAGACCAGCCGAGCGAGACGGTTGCTCTGCGGGTCCTGCTGCCAGTTGATGAAGTGCTCGGCCGGCTCGACCTTCATCGAGTAGCTGACGATGGGCGTGCGGCAGTGCGGGGCCGGCCGCAACCGGACCACCTGCGGACCCAACTCGACCAGGCGGTCGTAGTGGTACTCGGTGGAATGGCTCAGGGCGACACGGATGGTCACAGATCGATTCTCGTCAACCGAACCCGGGGGCAGGCGTTCCGGTCGGCCGGTTCAGCATACCCGGGAGGCCGGCGTTGACCTCGCGGGGGTGTCTCGCCTTCAATCCGAGCCCGCGCGACCCACACGCCGCGGATAGAATCGCGCTTCGCTCCTGGAGACCCGACTTGGCCCTGCATTCCAAAGAAATCGACGAACGCCTCGTGAGGGTCGCGAAGGTGCTGACCTTCCGCGACGACAAACAGATCGGCAACGCCACCGCGTTTTTCTTCCTCCGCGACGGGTTCCTCTACTTGATCACCAACCACCACGTTGTGGGAGACGCCTCCGGGGACGCCGGGCCCAACCGCCTCCAGGTTCAGGTGCACGACGACCCCGACGAGCTCACCTCGCACGGCGAGTTCTGGATCGACCTGCTCGACGCCGAGGGCAAACCGACCTGGCGCGAACACCCGGAACTCGGCGCGGCGGCCGACGTGGTCGCGGTCCCCATCAACGACCCGCACATCATCGCGAACTGGCATGTCGATACGTTCGGCCCCGAAGACCTGCACGACGAATCCAAACCGTTGCCCTTGGGCCAGGAAGTCCTGGTGGTCGGGTTCCCGCTCGGCTTTGAGGACACGATGCATCGCCTGCCGCTGATCCGCCGGGCCACCGTGGCGAGCGTCTACCCGCTGCCGTTCAAGGGCGAGCGGTACTTCATCACCGACGCCCGCCTGCACCGCGGCTCGAGCGGCTCGCCCGTGATCGCCAAAAGCCTCGACGTCTCGACCGAGAGCATGGAGTGGAAACTCTTGGGCGTACACTCCGCGTCCCTCGACGTGTCGAACCGCGACCCCGCACAGGACGAAAAGCTCGGGCTCAACATGGCCTGGTACGCCTCGCTGATCAACGAGATGACCAACCCGGCGGCCGGCTGAAACTCCCAAGACGCGCGTCGCGCCAGGGTCGGCGAACGGGGCACGCCAGGCGTTGGACCTTAGAGGATGAACTTGGAAGGTCAGCGCTCGGCGTCGTCGGGCCGGGAGAAACCCGCAAGATGGGTGGCGTCAACGCCTGCCGACCCCGCCAGTGCTGGACTGGCAAGGGTTTACGACGGGCGGATAGGTGAAAGCAGAGAGGGGGGGGATTCGAACCTCAACCCACCCCCTGTTTTCCCGAGAATAACGGCCAAAATCATTCTCGCGCAGCGCAAGGCGCAGCGCGCTGCAGCCTCTGGCGTTCGCTGTGACAACGGTGACCGATGGTCTGCCTCCACCATCCCACGCTCGCCGTGAGGGTCTGCTGCAAGCCCGTTCCATGTCATCGCTGATCTCGACAAAAATAAAAAAGGCAGTCCAGCCTATGCGTTCCCGATGGTGGCTGAGCCTGTGCGACGACGCCCTCGTCGGTTTGTTGGGGCTCTTCGGGCGGTGCCCCTACTCAAGTACAGATGCAAACGAGCTTGTGCCGTGATGAGTGATCGGCAGAGTTTGCGCCGCGGACAAGCCCGCGACCTTTCTGATTAGTGGAGAGCGACATCGTCAGCGAGTAGCCAGATGTATTCATGGAGGACGTAACCTTGATCTTCACACTTCGTCGTCCCGGCATGCGACAATTGATGGCGGAGAGAGGCATCCCCCCACCGTCCACCGGAAGCCTCGATAATGATCACCGAACTAAACCCGGCCGTTGAAACCGAAAAGCTGACGCATGAACCCCCGCAAGGCACCGCCTTCCACACCACCAAGCCCAAGGCCCCCCGCACCGAGGCCCAGCAAGAGGCCAGCCGCCGCAACGGGGCAAAGTCCAAGGGCCCGAAAACCGCCGAGGGCAAGGCAAGATCCTCTCAGAACGCTAGAAAGCACGGCCTCCTGGCCCGGCACGTTGACGACCGCCGCCGTGATCCTCGCACCCGCACCCTGATCGACACGCTCTACCGCGAACTGGTCGCCCAGTACGGCGTGAACGACGCCTACGGCGAATACCTGGCCCTGGCGCTGGCCCAGGACATGATCATCGCCCAGGAGGCCCGGCCGGTCCTCGACCGGTTCGTCCACGGCGACATCCCCATCCACCCGCAGCACGCGATGCCGTCCGAGCTGTCGGACCTCGAACGCCGCGAAGACTTGTTCCGGAAGCTGCGCGACCGGCTTGACCAGGGGCTGCCGCCGTCAATGTCGCCACAAGACGCGCGTTTCGTGGTCTTCATTGTGACCGGATTTGCCGGCGTGAGGACGTTCTCGAACGAGGGCTGGCCCGACGATCGGGCGCTGGCCGCGCTGTTGACCCGCGACGACGAGCCCGTCGCGGCGCCGCTGGACGCCTCGCTGTCCGACGGTGTCCGTTACGTGCTGCGCTACATCCGCGGCGAGCACGCCAAACGCGGGTTCGAGACCGAGAAGTATCAGCAATACGTCGACCGCTGCCGCCTGCGCACCAGCTCACCCCACTCCCAGGCGCTGGCGTCGGTCGCCCGCTACGTGCGCGAGCTCGACACCCTGGTGCAGAAGGGCCGGGCGCGGCTGGTCGCGTACGTGCAGGAGCAGAACTGAGCTTGGCGCCGGGTTCGTTTCGGGGAAACCGAATCGGCAGGGCCGCTGCTGCGGCGGGACCGCGGTTTAGGGCGGAGGTTCGAGGCCAACGAACCCGAGCCGTCGGTCCTCCAACAGACGAGATGGTGCCTGTCGGGCACCCCCGTTGACGCCGCTGACCGTAAACTCGAGCGTCGGGTTGGTCGTCGTGCTGGTTGGCGGTCGCCGGCTGGTTCCTGCAATCAAAGCCGAGGGAATCACTTGATGAAGCACCGCCCCGCGCTGGTTTGCCTTTCTTGTCTGGTCTTGCTCGTCGCCGCCTGCCAGAGCGTCCTGCCCCATGCTCAGAACGAACACGATCGCGTCGATCCAGGTGTCGGTCTGACGGACCGAGCTGACGCCGACCGGATCGACCACCCCGATGCTTCCGCTGTGGCCGCGGCCGAGCCGTCACCGGCTCCGGCGGCCCTCGAGGTCCACGTCTTGCGGAACGGGGAGCCGTTGGCCGAACGGCGGGTTGAAGTGTCCAACGGGCCTTCGGAACCACGTCGGTTCAGGTTGACCCTGGTCACCGACCTCGACGGCCGGGCCCGTTTCGAGGACGTACCGCCGGGCGTGCTGATCGTTCGCCTGTTGGCGGACGATCCGGCCTTGGCGGTGACCTATGGCGCCGTCGGGTATTACGCGGAGGTCGCACCGGGACAAGAAGCGCAGGTCAAGCTCGGTGAAAGCGGCCGGCGTGTTGCCGGTGTGGTGCGTCCCGCTGTGGGAGTGACGTGGCCGGACGAGGTCGAAGTGTCGGTCACACTCGCTCCCCCCGATCCGCTGAAGGATCCCGAGGTCAAAAAGCGGGGGCCTTCGCTCCCGGACGGCTTCTCCGATTGGAGCGATGAGCAACGTCGGGCCTGGCGTGGCTCGATCGAGGGAGCGGAGTGGGAACGCGACCTGATGCGTGTGCGGCTCAGCGCCAATAAGGGGCGGACGTTCTACCGCACGATGCTCGACGCGGCCGGCGCTTTCCGCTTCGAGGATGTACTGCCGGGTGAGTACGCACTGATAACCGTGGTACGTTCGAGGCCGCAGGCGGCCCCACTCGTTGTCCACAACATCATCGGCTTGGACGGGGAATCTCCACCCCCGCCCAAGCCGGCCATTCCTGCCACCCTGGGCCGGTTCGAATCGGTGTTGGAGGTCCCGGCCGGGCGCGGCCGAGCGGACGAAGCGCCGATCGACCTGGGCGTGCTCGACATACCGTCGCCTTGAACCAACGGCCCTGGTCGTCGCCCGAGACGCTTACGGCCCGTGGGACCGCCTGCTGGTTGCCGTCATGCCACTACACCAGGCAGCCGTGCGACGCGATTTCGCGGACGTGGGTTCGGGTCACGCTTACGGGTCGATGCAACATCCATTTACGGGAAGCTGGTTAGCGGATCAGAATGCGGCCGGACATGCGTATTTAGGAGAACCGGCTTGAAATGACTTTGATGGATCCACTCACGCCAGTACTTTAGAGAGATGAGCTTAAGGCGATGCACCGGGATTATGACGCCATTTATCACCTGCTTTACGACGGCAGCGGCAGTCGGAACGGGGCCAAGTCGTGTGCATGCCGCACGAATACTCGGCCCGTCGGATGGTGTAGAGGTGTTGGCAACATCAGGAGCAACCGCTCCGGGCAGCACGGATCTTATTGTCGAACAGTTGGGCGTATCGACAGCCGCGGCTGGCGGAGATGGGGTCGTTGCGTTCTCAGCACGTCTGACCGGCGCCAACAGCAGCTTTCACGACTCGGTTTTTGTATCGCCAGGAACAGGCCTTCCGGCGGAACTTGTTCTGCGCGGGGGCGACCCATCGCCGCTGCACCCGGCGGGATCACGCAGCGAGATTAGTACGGTCCGCGTTCACAGTGTGGACAGCAACGGTCAATTGCTCGTTTCAGTCGATCTAACAACTGACCCGGACTTTACCAATGGCCCGGTATGGGCCTATTTGACCGAAGCCAACGGGCAGTTTCTTCCCGTTTTGAAGAGCAACGACATTGTCCCTGCCGTCGGGACGGACAGCACACTCTTGGCGTTTTTCCAGCAGTCTTACCTGGGTTGGGATCAAGGCCGTCTAACTTTGAGCACAGATCTAGACACTCCGACAGGCAGGCAGAGGGACGTCCTTGTCCGCACAGGCCCCGCCCCGACCAGCAGCGGTATTGCAGAGTGGAGGCCAGCCGTCCACAGCGACGCCGTTGTTTTCAATTCCACGGCGCTTCCCGGTCTTGAGCCGGGCGAGACGGCTGATTGGCGACACCAGGGCAGTGCAGAGCAGCTCACGCACAACGAAGTCGGTGGCTTCATCATTCAAGGCTCTAGGTTGATCGATCTCCCTCGGACCGCGCGGGACATGCTTTGGATCGGCTCGTTGGAGTCGCCAGACCTCTACCTGAGCGAAGACCGGACGGTCGTGAAGCCCGTAGAGGGCTATACCATTCACGGTGTCAATGACGCCATCTTCAATGACGCGGGCCATGCGGTCGTTGGCGGTTGGTATGCCCCTCAACCCTTTATCGATCAAGCGTTGGTGATGCGATTCCTTGACGGGCCCGACTCGATGGAAATCCTCTTCGAGGACGGCGATCCCGTCAACCTCCCGGGGCTCCCGAGTGATGAAACGTGGAAGAGTTCGTACGGGCTGGCGGGAATGGATGATTCGGGCGGAGTACTCGTCCAATCTCTCGAGAATAGCCGCGTGGGTCTTCGGGGCTCGCACTTAATCTATATCTCACCGTCGGGTGAGCGGGAGTTGCTGGTTCGAGCGCGCCAGCCGTTGGATAACATCAATCTGCCCGATGCCGTGTTTATGGGAGCGGAAGGTCACTGGTTGGGGCCGAACCACTGGCTGTTAGAAGCCGCCGTTCGTAGCGAAACCGGACCGAGTCAGACAGCCATTCTGACTTTGTACGACGGACAACTTACGAGTTGGCTCCAGGTTGGCGACAGCATAGACGTGAATCCGGATCCCGAAATCATGGACCTGCAAAAGATCACCGGAATCGTTGCTAATGTCACGCGATCGGACCGCGAACCAGGCAACCCCCCGGCGGGCTTTGGCAACGATGGCACGGTCGTGGCGACCGTGTTTCTGGCGAACGGCGAACGGTCAATCATCCGGCTATCGATTCCGGAGCCTGCCTCAATGCCCATCGCGGGTGTCTTGGTTGCATCGATCGTTGGAAGAGCACTTTCGCGCAAACTCCAACGGGTGTGACAATCTTGGTTTGCCCACCACCACTTGCTCGACCTCGACGCCACCACGCGGTGTCCGCCGAATCCAGTGCCCGTACTCCGGGCGAACGCGCTGCGGGTGGGCTGCCGGTAGCGGTCGGTTTGGCATTGGCACGGCCCACGTGACAGGCACCGCATCGGCCACTGCCAAGGCATCACGGCGTACACCGCGACGAGCCACAACCTCGCCGTCGCCGGAGTAAGAAACAAACGGCCGGGGGGCATAGCGCGGCGGCCGGCTCAGGAATGACCGCAATCCAGCCTTGAAAATCACCGTCCGGATTGTGTCCGGTTCCCGCTACGGTAAGCCCGTCGTCGCTGATGGCGGTCGCCCGACGAATGTCCCAACCTTCGATCTGTTCGGAAAGGCCCGCGGATTCCAGCACGCTTCGAACCGACGTCATTCCGGAATCCGTGGTCCACCAGAAAGCTTCTTCCTCATCGCCATTTGCGAATCCCACGACGGTGTTTCCGTCACCCGAGACGTCGTACGGAAACATTGACCGAAACGGTCCCGGCAGAAAACCGAGTGATTGCATCCCGGTAACGGCGGTCCAGCGGAACGCGTCGAGTCCAACATCGCTGCTGCTATAGCCCACGACGGTTGACCCGTCGGCCGACACGGCCTCGGGGATACTGTAAATCGTACCGCCGGGCAGATCGCCAATCGCCACAGTACCTGTCTCCGGCGTCCAGCGATACGCTTCCGTCCTTGAGCGCGTGGTGCGGCCATAGCCTGCCACGACTTCGCCGCTATGCGAGATGCCTGCCGCAGAGGCGGGATCGACACCGCCCATCGGCGACGCCAACGGCCGCAATCCCTCGGGTTCACTCCAACGAAAGTGATAGGCGTCGTCGCCGATTCGTGCCCAACCGGTGATGAATTCACCGTTGCCCGAAACGTTATAGGCGCTGCTGAAGGTCGATTCGGAGGGGATGTCCGGAAGCACATGCATCCCCAGTTCTGGCGTCCATCGAAAGGCCTGATACCCCTGGTCTGAGATGGCCGTGCCGACAATCGTCGATCCGTCGTAAGACACGCCCGTGGCTGAACTGTAATTGCTGCGACCCGGCAGCTCGCCCAGCGGCAGCGCGCCTTCACGCTCTGTCCAATAGAAGCTCGTTGTCTCCGCAAATCCGGTCATGGCGGTGATGTCGACCCGGTCACCCGCGACGACGGAGCCATCACCGGCGATAGCCAACGGGGCGTAAGATACGAGGCCGTCCTGGGTTTCGCCGATTGGCGTGAATCGTGGAGCAACACCGTGAGACGTGCGGCTAACTGCAATATGCAGAAGGATCAACAAGCCAACAGACCACTTCATAGAAACCCTCCAGACGCTGCGCGTTTTCGCGTGGGAACGGCGAGCAAGACACTGAGAACAATGCCCGCCGCCGGCTCAGGCACAACGACGCCTCGGAAGTCGGGCGCTGTCGTGCCGCCCCAGTTCAGCAGCACCTTGTCCAGCTCGCCCTGCTCGATCAAGCCCACCGGCAGGTCGTTGAACCAGCCGATCGGGATGCCGGCGACGCGGATGTCGCGGCCCCAGTTCGTGAGCACCAGGTCCAGGTCGCCCTGCTCGACTTGCCCCGAGTCGTTGTAGTCGCCGTGGACCCCCGCCACGACCGTCAGCTCCACCGCGTGACTGAGGTAGCGAATCTCCCAGACCTCGTTGGGGCCGAGCATCGGCAGGTCCGCGTGGGCGAACTGTCCGGTGACGCCGGTGCCGCCGGCGGTGAGGAACGTAAAGGTGTCGCCGAGGCCCGGGGTGAAGCCGCTGGGCGTGGCCAGGTCGAGGCTGACTTCCAGCCGGCCGTCGAGGCTTGCACTTTGGGCGGCGTCGAGGCGGTCGGTGTCCGTGCCGGGCACGTCGCCGTCGCCGGCCAGCTTGACGAGCAGGATGCCGCCCGCGGTCTGGGTGTACGCCTGCGCGGCGCCGGTGGCAATGACGCCCAACCCCATACCGACGCCGCCGTCGTTGCGCAGCGCGACGCCGCCCAGGTCGGCGTCGGCGAGCAGGAGCGTGCCGCCGTCCACGGCCGCGATGGTCCCGTCGCCCGTGAACGAGGCGCCGCTCTCGATCCGGTTCAGAGGACCGGTGAGCTCGAGCGTGCCGGCGACGTGGTTGGCGGACCCGGCCCGTAGTCGCACGGCCGCGTTGCTGCGTGAGACGCCGGTGACGTTGAGCGTACCGGTGTTTAAAAAGGTGGCCCCGTTGAAGTTCCCGCCGGTGAGGTTCACGGTGCCGGCGTTCTCGAACGCAAAGCCCGTGTTGAAACCGAAGGTGCCGGCGACCTGGAGCGTGCCGTTGAAAACGTCGTCGGCCGCGTCGATGCGGGCGGCTTCCAGGTTGAGCGTCGCGCCGGCGGCGACGGTGGTGGTCGTGGCGCCGCCGCCGTCGAGGTCGTAGAGATCGACGGAGATCGTGGTGGTGCCGGCGGTCGCGGTGGCGTGGCTGGCCTGGAAGATGGCGCCGTCGCCGGTGACCGTGCCGCCGGAGAAGGTGACGGCGTTGACAAGGACGATGACGGCGTCGGCGTCGGCGGTCAGCGTGGCCGTGGGCGTGGTGGTGAGGCGGTCGATGTCCAGGCCGGCGTCGCCAAGGACGGTGAGCGAGCCCGAAAGCGTGGTCGCGCCGTTGAGCTGGGCGCGGGACCCTCCGGCCGTCGCCTCGTTGAGCACCAGCCCGTCGCCGGCGAACTCCCAGCCCTGGACGAAATGCGCGACGGTGCCCTCGTCCATGGACAGGAAGCCGTGGTACGCGTCAGACAACGGGGCGTCGATGGTCAACGTCGTGCCGGCGGCGCCGAACTGCGTGCGGAGGGTGCCGACGTCGGCGGCGGCCGCGCCGGTTTCGTCCGTGCCGTCGAGGTCGAAGACGCCGCCGTTGCGGGCGCGGAGGGTCAGGTCGGAGGTCGCGAACAGGGTGTGGCCGCGGTACACGACCTGCCCGGGCGTCGAGGCGCTGCTGCCGAAGTTCAGGTTGCCGACCCCGACGATGCCGCCGCCCTCGAAGTCGCCGAGGCGGTTGACCGACACCAGCCCGCCGGCCATCCGCAGGATGCCCATGTTGCGAGCGACCAGTTCGTCGGTCTGCACCGCCGCGAGGAGGTCGGGGAAGGTCGGCCGCGGATCGACGATGAGTTCGCTGAACCCGAAGCCGGGGACGGCGTCCTCGCTGTCGAGGGTGATCCGGGCGTTGCCGGTGGTGTTGGCGACTTGGAGGCGGAACCCGCGGGTCGCCACGTCGTTGCCGCGCCCGATGAACACGCCGGCCAGGTCGGGCGGACTGGAGCTCAGTTCGGCAACGGGGTTGCCGGTCGGGGTGGCTAGCGTGGCGAAGTCGCCGGGCCCGGGCGGGCCGAAGACCACCGTCGGCGGCGGGCCGGGGTCGCTGAGGACGTCCCAGTTGCTCGGATCGTTCCAGTCCGGGCCGGCCGACCCGTTCCAGGGGAAG
>JAUIGU010000070.1 GCA_030432595.1 Phycisphaerae bacterium | reverse complement strand
ACCTCGCGCGAGGCTTCGTAGGCGGCGCGGGCGGGCTTCTTGCCCAGGTGGATGTGCCGGTCGATGTTCTCGAGCACGACGATCGCGTTGTCCACGACCATGCCGACGGCGAAGGCCATGCCCGCGAGGCTGATGACGTTGAGGTTGCGGCCGGCGCCGGTCATGACCACGAAGGTGCCCAGCACCGACACCGGGATGGCCAGCGCGATGATCAGGGTCGGCCGGATTTTTCCGAGGAACACCAGGAGCACGACGGCCGCCAACGCACCGCCGACGATGAGGTTCGACTGCACGAGGTTGATCGCGTCGGTGATGTAGACGGTCTCGTCGTAGACCTGCCGCATGCGCAGGCCGTGCGCGTCGTTGCGGTAGGTCGGCAGGACGTTGTCGTTGCAGAAGTCCATCGCGCCGCGCAGCCCGTCCATCACCTCCATGACGTTGCTGCCGGTCTCGCGGATGGCGTTGATGGCCAGCGCGGTTTGGCCGTTGGCGCGGACGAAGCTGCGGCGTTTTTCGAGGGTCTGGACGGCGTCGCCCAGGTCCTTGACGCGGACGGGGCCGGCGTCGTCGTAGCGCACGACCGTGTTCTCGATCTGGTCGAGGGCGTCGTACTGCCCGATGGTGCGGACGCGGACGTCGCGCATGCCGTCTTGGACGTCGCCCGCCGAGACGTTGACGTTCTCGAACTGCAGCGCGTCGCGCAGCTCGTTGAAGGTCACGCCGCGCTTGGCCAGGGCGTCGGGGTCGATCCGGACGTGGACCTCACGCTCGCGGCCGCCGTAGATGTTGACCCGGCTGACGCCCGGCACGCGCTCGAGCACGGGCTTGACGCGGTCGTCGGCGAAGTCGTACAGCGATTGCATGTCGAACGACGGGTCGTCGGCGTCGAAGATGATCCACGCGATCGCCTTGGACGCGTCGGAGTCGGCGCCGGTGATGACCGGCTCGTCGACGTCGTCGGGGTAGTTGGGCACCTCACGCAGCTTGTCCGAGACACGCACGCGTGCGTCGGCGATGTCCGTGCCGATGTAGAACTCGAGCGTGACCGACGCGCTGCCGGTCGACGCGTTGGCGGTCATCTTCTTCAGGCCCGTCAGGGTCTTGAGGTACTCCTCCTGCTCCTCGATGATCTCGCGTTCGACCTCTTCGGGGCTGCGCCCGGTCCAGTTGGTGTTGACGGTGATGACCGGCTCATCGACGTTGGGCGTGAGCTGGATCGGGATGGTGTACAGCGAGATGACGCCGAACAGCACCGTGAGGATGACGCCGACGGTCACCTTGACCGGGTTCGCGATGGCGAAACGGATGATGTCCATGGTTCAGCCGGCGTTGCCCGGGGTTCCGGTTGCCGCGGACGAGGGCGCCGCGGAGTCGTCGCTGCTTCCCGGCTCATCCTCGCCGGTGGTGTCGGCAGGCGCGGCGGCCGTGGCGTTGAGGATGTCCAGCGGCTGCGAGGGGAACAGGCGTTCGGCACCCTCGACGACGACCGATTTGCCTTCGGTCAACACATCGCGTGTCGCGCCGGGCAGGGGTTGCACCGCGTAACGCCCACCGACGCCGAACAACACCTCCACCGGTTCGGCGAACGCGGACGGGAAAGCCCCGCCCGTCGCCTGGGCGTACCACACCGCCGACCCGCCCGGCGAATGCAGCACCGCGTCGCGCGGCACCGTAATGAACTCACCCGCCCGGCTGATCGGCACCTTCGCCGTCACGCTCATCCCCGCACGCAACGCGCCGCCTTCGTTGGGCAGCCGCACCTTCACCGGGTACGTCCGGGACGCGTTCAGCCCGTCGGGCCGCACCGAGACGACCCGGCCCACCACCGGTTCGTCGAGCACATCCACCACGACCTCCACCTCGCCGCCGACCTCGAGGGCGTTGACGTAGCGCTCGGGCACGTCGATCAGCGCGTCGATGTCGCCGACCGAGATCAACTCGACCACGCCGTCACCCGCCTCGACCCACTGGCCGACCTCGACGAGCTTGCGCGACACCGCGCCGTCGAACGGGGCGGTGATCGCGGTGCGTTGCACCTCGGTGGCCGCGCGGTCGCGTTCGGCGACCGCCGCGTCGAGCCGTGCCTCGTTCAGCGCCAATGCCGTGCGGGCGTCCTCGACCTCTTTGGTCTTGGCGGCTCCGGTTTTCTGCAGGTCTTCGAGCTGTCGCAGGTCGCTGCGGTCCTGCGCGATCTGCGCCTCGACCGCCGCGACCTCCGCCAGCGCCGCGCGGTGGCGCAGCTCCGCCCACACCCGGTCGATCTGCGCGATGATCGACGTGTCGGCTTCGAGGACGTCGCCCTCGTCCACCGCCAGCTCGGTCACCTTGCCCTCGACCTCTGCCGTGACCGTCACGCGGCGCACCTCCTGCAGCCGGCCGACCACCGGCACGCGGTGTTGCAAATGGCGGACCTCGACCTGCGCCACACGCACCGAGGCCGGCGGCGGGCCGCCGGGTTCTTCGTCGCCGCCGTCGGACGCGGCATCAGCGGGGGATTTTGAACCGCCGCCCGACATCAGCACCGCCGCCGCGCCGACCACCACGCCGACCGCCAGGCCCACCACACCCATAACTCCCGCCAGCGTCTGCTTCGATTGCATCATGTCCTTTCAACCTGCCCGGCACCCCGGCCACGGGACCTCTCGGTCGTCATCACGTGACGGGTGCGGGGCCCACGCCCAAGGTTGATCCGCGCAGATCAACACGCCCGGCCGGCGAGCATAGGACCGCCAAGGCTAGGGAGTCTACCCACCCCATCGAATTCCGCGAACCCGAATCTACACCAGCCCGGCTGGCCGTTTAGCCCGGCCCCGGGGCCGGCGAGGACGCGCCCGGTTCGTTTGCGTTCCCCGGAACCGGTGGTACGATTCTCGATCCCCCGCAGACGCACCAACGCTGCGGGACGCGGACGCCGTGAGCGTTTGCAAATTCGGCCAGGTAGCTCAGTTGGTAGAGCACGGCATTGAAAATGCCGGTGTCCCCGGTTCAAGTCCGGGTCTGGCCACTCGCTTTGTTCCTTGCATATCGGTACTTACAGTGTACGCGGCGCAGGGGTGGGCTTCCGAAAATGTTGCACGTGTTGCACATGGCCGCGCATGCGGACCCCCGCACGGACCCCCTCTCCCCCCACCCCGGAAGTTCAACTTCAAACGGCGTCGCGCGTCGTGGGAGCGTCATGCGGTGATCCTCATGGACGACGCGTCTTCGTTCGCGGCGCGCGGGTCGGGCGTTTCGACTTCCGGGGGGGTGAGCCAGGCGTGGTCTTCGAAGCGGGCGCCGCGGATGTAGCGCTGCACGGTGGACAGGGACGAGAGGCGGGCGAGGCGGCGGACCTGCTCGGGGGAGAGGCGTTGTCCCGAGGGCGTGTGCCCTTCGAGCCACCACGTGATCGCCGTTGCGCGCAGGCTGTGGAAGTCGGTGACCCGGCCGTCTATGTCCAACAGGTGGCCCAGGCCGGCGTCGCGGAGGTCGCGGTGGAGGGCGTGCTTGGCACCGCCGGCCCCGACGCGGACGCGGCGTTTCACGCGGTGGCCGCCCTCGTTCACCTCGCGGACCTCGTAGCGGTTGCGGCCGCGGCTGATCCAGAACAGCGGGGCGTCGGGCTCGAGCTCGGCGGCGGCGATGTGGGCGCGGAGGCGTTGGGCCAGGTCGGCGGGGATCGGCACGTCGGCGTCCTTGCCGTTCTTGGTGAACCGGCCGGGCAGGACGAGCGCATCGACGCGGCCGTGGCGGCGGAGGTGGTGGACGCGCAGGGCGCGGAGTTCGTTCTTGCGGAAGGCGGTGCGCAGGGCGCTTTCGTAGATGAGGCGGCGGTCGGGGCGGGTCCAGCGTTCCTGGTGGTTCTGCCCGTCGCGGCGCGGCGGCGCGTGTTCGAGGTAGTCGGCGAGCTGTTGCCACTCGGCGGGCTCGAGGGGGCGGCGGTCGAAGGTGTCGACGGGGCGGGGCACGGCCGCGGCGGCGGGGCGGGCGTGGCGCGCGAGGCGGCCGGTGCGTTGGGCCCAGGCGTGGAAGTCGTTGAAGGCGACGAGGTATTTGGCGGTGGTGGCGGGCGCGAGGCTCCAGTCGTGGAGTTGTTGCTGGGCGGCGTCGGCGTCGAGCTGTTCCGCGCGGTGCCAGTTGAGCGTGTCGGCGAGTCGGCGGAGCTGGTTGGCCATGCGTCGCGCGTGGCCGGCGGTGTTGTTGCGTCGCGCGGCGACGGCGGCCTCGTAGTCGTCGAGGTGTCGGGTGAGGGGTTGTTCGGCCTGCCGTTGCCGCGCGTCGATGAGGCCGAGCGCGGCGAGGCGCTGGGCGGTCTTGTCCGGCAGGGCGCGGACCCACGGCTTGAGTTCGGGGGGGACGCCGTCGCCCTGGCGGTGGCGTTCGATGAGGATTTCGAGTCGCTCGCGGAAGCGTCGCGCGGCGTCGAGCGACGTGGTGGCGGTGGAGAGCTTGTGGCGCTTGCCGCCGCGCCGGACGCGGAAGATGACCTTCTTGACGCGCCCGCGTCCTGGATCCTCGATGTGCGCTGCCATGTCCGCCATGCTAATTCCTCACCCCGGCGAGCTGTGCATAACGGGGCGTTCTCGCACCGGGCCGGTTTCCCTGATTCAGGCGGGGCTTCCGGGGGTCGATGGGGGTAAGTGCCAGTGGTCAGTGGTCAGTGGTCAGTGGTCAGTGGTCAGGGGTCAGTGGTCAGTGGTCAGGGGGCGTCGCGCCGGGCGTCTCGTGGGCCTCGTCGGGGGGCGTTCGCCGGTCGTACTCCCAGGGGCTGCACGCGGGGCGGCAGGGGCCGATGTCGCGATCAACGAACTCCGGCGCCCGCTCCTTCGGCCGCGTGAGATAGCCCCGCCTGGACTGCCACCACAGCCGGTCGTGCACGCGCACGTCCGCCTCGGCCCGGACCGTCCGCCACAGCCGGTCGAAGCGCGTCTCGCAGAGGACCTCGACGAACTTGATGTCGGGGCGGGCGACGACCTGGACGACGGTGCCTCCAACCATGGCGGGGGTCCTTTCTGGGCGTGGGGTTCTCGGGCTTGGGTTCACTCGTCACGGCTCACGGCTCACTGACCACTTCTTCTTCCGGGGGGCGCGGCTGGGGTCACACCAGGCGCTTCGAGGTAGCCGCCCACGCAGCGGTCGT
>JAUIGU010000069.1 GCA_030432595.1 Phycisphaerae bacterium | reverse complement strand
CCCACGCTGCTGAACGGCCGCGACCGCATCGAGACGTTCTTCAGCACCCTGGGCGGCTTCGCCGGCGGCCTGGGCCCGCTGCCCCAACACGTCCGACGCCTGCACCGCGTACACCGCTGGGTCCTAGGCAAGCTGCTGATCTACACCGCCTACCGATCACTAACACCCCAGCGATTGAAGGCGGCATGATGCAAAAAGACCCGGCGGGTTCCGGACCGGGAGCCGCCGGCTCCCGGCTGAAGGCCCTTGGGCGCGACGGTCGGTTGCGGCCGTGCGTGTCACGAGGTGCCGACGTATTGGGTTTTTCGAAGACACGGACGGGAGTGTCTGTGGCACCACGAGCACCGTGCGTGGCTGAAACCCTTGGCTGGCTTGACCGGCGTGCCTTGGTGCCTGTTTCGTCCCCTTTTTCCGGGCGATCTGACCCGCCGTACCCGCACAACCCACGCCGCGCGGGCTCCCGGTAGAATCCCCGGCCCATGACCGTTGACCCCGAGAATTCCCCGTCGCTGGCGCCCGACGTCGGCGACCTGTTCGACACGAAGACCACCTTCGCCGACCTGGGCCTGCACGAAGACATCCTGCAAGGCCTGACCGAGCACGGCTTCGTCCACCCCACCGCCATCCAGGCCGCCATCATTAAGCCCATCCTCGAGGGCCGCGATGTCATCGGCCAGGCCCGCACCGGCACGGGCAAGACCGCGGCGTTCGGGCTGCCGTTCATCCACCACGCGATGAAGCTCCTGGCCGACCCCGACAGCGGCGAGGGCGAGGGCAACAAGAAGACCGGCCCGATCGGGCTCATCCTCGCGCCCACGCGCGAGCTCGCCCACCAGCTCGCCGCCGAACTGGACGCGCTCGGCAAGCACACGCCCGTGCGGACCTCGACCGTCATCGGCGGCGAGTCGTCCCGCGACCAGCGCGACTCGCTGGCCAAGGGCGGGCACCTCGTGGTCGGCACGCCCGGCCGCGTGATGGACCTGCACGGCCGGCGTCAGCTCGACTTCCGCGGGCTGCGCTTCGTCGCGCTGGACGAAGTCGACCGGATGCTCGACATCGGCTTCCGCGACGACATCCGCAAGATCCTCAAGTCCATCCCCAACCCCGACCGCCAGACCGTGTTCGTGTCGGCAACGGTGGACGAGGCGATCGAGCGGCTCGGGCGGTCCTTTATGAAGGACGACGCCGAGAAGATCGTGACGGTGTCGGGGTCGCTGACCGTCGCGCAGGTGGATCAGAAGTACCTGTCGGTCGAGCCGTGGGACAAGCGGTCGCTGTTGTTGAAGCTGTTGCACAACGAGAAGCCCGAGACGACGGTCGTGTTCTGCAAGACGAAGATGACGGTGCGGAAGGTCGCGAAGTACCTCAAGGACAAGGGGCTCAACGCCCGCGAGATCCACGGGGACATGCAGCAGAAGCGGCGCAACTCGGTGATGAAGCAGCTGCGGGCGGAGAACGTGGACGTGCTGGTCGCGTCGGACCTGGCGGCCCGCGGGCTGGACGTGGACCACATCACGCACGTCGTGAACTACGACCTGCCCGAAGACCCGGAGGTGTACATCCACCGCATCGGGCGCACCGCGCGGGCGGGCCGACGAGGCACGGCGTGGTCGTTCGTGACGCCCGACCAGGGGCAGTTGCTCACGGAAGTGGAGAAGCTGGCCGGCGCGATGATCGAGCACATGGCGTACCCGGACTTCAAGCCCGGGCCGATCCCCGAAGACATCCGCGACGAACGGGCCCGCCAGCGCAAACGCCCCGACGCCCCGGCCAAGGCGAGCGACCGTGCCGTCGGCGTCGGTGACTTCGCCGGCTACACCGAGGACGAGCTCAAGGCGATGTTCCCGGACGGCAACATCCCCCAGAACCTGCCGCCCAAGAACCTGGGCGCGAAGTTCAAACGCCGCGGGCGGTGAAGCCTGTCGAGGTTTTGACCTCCGAGCAAGATCAGCGGTCGAACACGTAGATCGCCGCCGCGGCGATCACGCAGCCGGCGAGGTTGGCGACCAGGTCGTACCCGGTGTTGACGTACCCGCCGACGTTGGTCGGGCCCATGAGTGTGGCCGCAAACTCCACGACTTCATTGAGCGCCCCGAACCCCATGCCCGCGGCGGCGCACAGCAGCAGCCGGCCGAGCGTGGGTTTGACGCGGGTCTGGGGTCCGGGGCTTGGGGTTTGGTCCGCAACTTGGTTGTCTGCAGGCTTGGGGTGCCGCGGGTTCTGGCTCGACCCCAAGCCCCGGACCCCAGACCCCAAGATCGACGCACGCAGGCCGTGCCAGCACGCCCAAGTCGTGACCGCGAAGCCGTAGGCGTGGATGACGTGGTCGTACTTGAGCCACCCGCCCATGTCGGACCACCCGCCGCCGGCGACCCCACCGGGCGCGGCATTGAACGCGTGACCGTCCGCCGGCCAGAGCCACCACGAGTACAGCACGCGCTGGTCGCCGTGGATCGGCCAGCCCTGCGGCACCGGCACCAAGCCCCCGGCCATGTGCAACGCCGCCCAGATCGCCAGGCACCACATGAGCGGCGCACTGAAGTTCACCTTGAGGTGGATCAACGCGACCACCACCGCCAGCCCCAGCAGCACCACGAAATAGAACGTGAACTCGCCGTTGCCGCGGATCGTCGTCGCGACGCCCGACGCGATCAGGCACAAGGCCATGAACAACCCGGCGGACAGCACGGACAACCGGAAACGCGATAGGTCGGGCGCGTCGGCCATCCCGCAAGGATAACGCCGCCCTCACGCCACCGGCGGGATGAGGTCCTGCTCGGTAATGCCCAGCTCGGCCATGCCGTTCAGCCGTCCGCACTCCGGGCAGCGCAACGCGTCGCCCTCGGGCACCTGCGCGATCAGGATGTAGCGACACCCGAAGCAACGCACCGTTTCCAGTTTGACCTGGATGGCGTTGAGCAGGAGCCGACGCAACAAGAAGTCGCGCGTCAGCAGCATCGCGCCGACGCCGATGATGCCGGCGGGGAAAAGGAAGAGAGCAAACTCGACTTGATCGCTGAAATCGACCGAGGTTTCGAGCCACAAGACCCGGCCGATGTCGGGAACGATCAGCCGCGCGAGCGACCAGCCCAGCGCGAGCCCAGCGGCGACGCCGAACGGCAGGGCGAGCCACGCCGCGAAGAAAGCGAGCAGGCCCTGCTTCACCTGCAGGCCGACACGGGTGATCAACCGCCGGCACTCTTCGTCGGAGAAGTCGTCGAGCTCCGGGAAAGCGCGGTAGATCTTGGAGACGGGGACACGCATCGACGGCCAACACACTAGGCCGACGCTACGACACCACGAGCAGCCGGTGCCGTAGCTGCGGGAGCGCCGCTTCGGCGAGGCGGCGGGTGGCGTGGACGATTTCGTCGCCGTTGTCGAACTTGATGAGCGACTCGAGGCGTTCGAGCGTCTTGGCTTCGCCCAGCCCGCGGAAGTAGGCCAGGGCGTCGTCGCGGCGCTTGGGGTCGAGGCGGGTGTGTGTGGTGTGCGCGAGCAGGCGGGTGGTCAGCGTGAGCGTGAAGCCGGCGTCGGTGGCTTCCATGTCGGCGAGCACGCGGTCGGCGAGTTGGAGGTACGACGTAGGGGGATGGGGTCTGGGGTCTGGGGCTTGGCCTGCATCGAAAACCGATTCGTCTTCCCGAACCCCAAGCCCCCGACCCCAGACCCCACTTCGCATCGTGGGGATCACCGGCGCATCCGCATTCGCGTCGATGGTGCCCAGGAAGCTGCGTTCGTAGAGGCGCGTCGCCGCGTTCGAGCGGGCGTAGCTGGCGACGCGCACCGCGCCGGGGAGTTTGCGGTTCAGCGCTTCGGGTTGGCGTCGGCACCAACGCAGCAGGGTCTGCGTGGCGTCGTCGTGGTGCAGCGCCTCGGCGGCGTGCGCGAGGCGGAGCATCTCGGCGACGTAGAGGTCGGTGTCGATCAGGTCGCGCCCGACCACCAGCACGTTCAGGTGCGCCAGCACGCCCGGCAACGCGTCGGGGCCAAGCAGCGCGGCGACGATGCGGGCGCCCAGGAGCACGAGCTTGACGTCGGCGACCGCGGTCTCGTCCGGCGTGGCCGAGGGGTCACGGGTCAGCGGGTGGTGCGACAGTGTGAGCAGTAGGGCGCTGAAGTCGTCGCGTAGCCGGGACGGTTGGGTTTGTCGGGTCTGGGGTCTGTGGCTTGGGGTTTGGCCGGCAGCGCGCGTTGTTTCCGCGAACTTGCTTTGGTCTTTCCCGAACCCCGGCCCCTGAACCCCGGCCCCCAGGCTGTCGCGCAGGTAGCCGAGGAAGCGGCCTTCGAGGGCGGACAGGTCGGTGTGTTCGGGGATGTGTTCGCCGAAGCCGCGGTCGATGACGCGGCCCGCGGCGGCGCGGACGGCGGCGAGCAGGTCGATGCCCAGCTCGCGGCGCCGCGCCGCGTCGGGCGCGTGTTGTGTGGATTCGGCGCGGGCGTCGTGCGCGGCAGCGATCGTTTTGATCAGGGCGAAGTGGTCCGCGAGGCGCTCGCGCAAGGCGAGCAGGCCCGCGGCGAGCGGGTCATTCTGTTTACGGTTCTTTTCCGGTGACTTCGTATTGCGCTCGGAGGTTTGCGGGGTAGTTTGCGTGTCGTCCGGTGCGTGCAGCTTCCGCAAATGACGCACGGCGGTCTGCACGCGTTTGGCGGTGAGTTTGACGCCGGTGACGCGGCGGATGTCTTGGGCGAGCGCGGCGTAGTTCACGTCCTTGGGGTCGGACGAGGGGCGAAGGCAGCGGCGCAGGATTTCGTCGAGGTTTTCGTCGGCGTCGAGGTCATCGTGCTCGACGACGGCGGCGAGCCAGGTGAGCACGGCCCGGGCGGCGTCGCGCACGTTGGCGCGGACGCCTTCCACGGCGTCGTCGATGCGTTGCACGTGGACGGAACGCGGCGCGTCGGGGCGGGCGTCGGTGGGTTCGGGGGCGGTGAGGACTTCGCCGAGCACTTCGCCGTTGACGTAGTAGGTGCGCGGCTTGCCGTCGGCGGCGGGCTGGAAGATCCGGTGCAGGCGTCGGCCCTGGCCGTCGACGCGCGGGCGGGGCCCCGTCTCGAGCGTGGTGCTCGGCACGCGCTCGGCGTGGTTGCCTCGGGGTTTGGTGTTGGAAGGCGAAGCGGGCATGTCCGTTTCCGCTTGGCGTGATGG
>JAUIGU010000005.1 GCA_030432595.1 Phycisphaerae bacterium | reverse complement strand
GTTGACCGAACACACCGGGATAATCAGGGCGTTCCACCTCACCGCCAAGATCGCCCTCGACCACGCACGGCTCAAACTCCGGAACGCCGCCCCATGACCCCTCCGCGAGAAAGCGACTGTGGCACCCCCGCGTTGTGTTCACACCTGCACCGCCGGCACCCACGCGGTCGTGCGGCCGCCGACGACGGAGAAGTCGATCTCTTTGCCGTCGTAAGTCTTCGCGGCCTCGTTCTTGCCCCAGCGGTGGTGGAACAACCACTTGGTGCTGAACCGCGTGTAGTCCGCCTCCCATTTGCACGCCTGCCTGATCACACGGAGCGTCACCGTGCGGATGGTTTTGATCTCGTCATCGGAGAGTTCCGTACACCGGCGGTGCGGGTCGATGTGCGCTTGATATAGCACTTCATCTGCTATCCAGTTGCCCACTCCGGCGAGAAAGCCTTGGTCGAGCAGCACCGCTTTCACCGGGGCTTTGCGTTTGCCGAGTTGTTCGCGGAACCAGTTCAGCGTCGGCGGTTCGAGCAGCGGGTCGGGGCCGAGGTTGCAGAGCGGCGGCTGGCTGAGCGGGTCGTCGAGCAGGCGGATGCGCCCGAACCGCCGGGCGTCGCGGAAGCCGAAGCGGGTGCCGTCGTCGAGGAGCAACTCGACTTTGAGGAAACGCGGGCGATCTTTGGTTTCGCGATAAGCCTCGAAGCGGCCGGTCATGCCGAAGTGCCAGAGCGGGTGCGGGCCGGCTTCGTTGCCTTCGCGCGAAAGCGTCCACCACATCTGCTTGCCCTTGCGGTGGCAGGCTTCGATGGTCTTGCCTTTAAGCGCGGCGGCGAACTTCCGTGCGGTCGTGCCCTCGAACAGGATGGTGTCGGCCGGGGCGTGGACCTTCGTGATCGTGCGGCCGGCGCAGTGCGCTTCGGCGACGCGGCGGCCCCAGCATTCGACTTCGGGGAGTTCAGGCATGGGGGCGTAGTTCAGGGAATTGGGATTGGGGATCGGAGATCGAGGATCGTCAGGTTTTGAGAGTGCTGCGTGATGTTGGAAGTTGTGGGCCGCGGCACCCCGGGCGACTCGCCCGGGGCTAAGTGCGGGGCGTTGCGACTTCACGATGACGCGGCGCAAACTCCCGGGGGTTATCTTCCGGGGGTGAGTCTTTCGTACGCGATCATCGGGACCGGGGCGTTGGGCGGATACTACGGCGGCCAACTCGCCCGGTCCGGGCAACGCGTGCACTTTCTGCTGCATTCGGATTTCGAGCACGTTCAGCAACACGGGCTGCGCGTCCATCTGGCGGTGCCCGGAAGTGACACCACCGATTCGTACACGGTCACGCCCGAGACGCACGACGTCACGTTTCACGGCGACGCCGACGAGATGCCCGCGGCGGACGTGGTGCTGATCTGCCTGAAGACCACGCAGAACCACCTGCTTCCCAAACTGCTGCCCACCCCCGGAAGCAAGCGTTGGAAAGCCGGCACGATCGTCGTCACGCTCCAGAACGGCCTGCACCCCGAGCGCGACGCGGCGGCGGTGGTGGGCGACGAACACGTGGCCGGCGGGCTCTGTTTTTTGTGTACGAACAAGGTCGGGCCCGGGCACATCAAGTACCTGGATTACGGCTTCATCAAGCTAGGAAGTCTCGCACAGAAACCGTCGACCAATATGCTCGAAAAACTTCCGGGGGTCGCGGCGGACTTCCGGGGGGCGGGCGTGGACTGCAACGTGGTGGACGATCTGGTGCTGGCCCGCTGGCAGAAGCTGGTGTGGAACGTGCCGTACAACGGGTTGTCGGTCGTGCTGAACATGACGACCGACAAGATGATGGCCAATCCGAACGTGCGTCGGCGCGTCGTCGCGCTGATGCACGAGGTCGCGGCGGCGGCAAAGGCCGTGGACGGCAAGACCATCGACGACACATTTATCCATCAGATGCTGACCAACACGGAGAAGATGGCCCCGTACAAGACGAGCATGATGCTGGATTACGAGGCGGGACGGGAGATGGAGGTGGAGGCGATTGTGGGGGACCCGATGCGCTCTGCCCAGACTGCCGAGGAAGGAATAGCACTTGAGATCAAACGACTTTATTCTTCTCTAAAGACCATTGATTACGGTTTCATTGGCAAATATGTCAGCCAAGATAATTTCGGTGCTTTTACTAGTCACAAGGGCGTTGCCATATTGCATGTCGACGCCACATGGGATCATTCTGGGTGGCCGCAGATGGTTGACCGTCTCCGAGCACTGAGGGACGAACTACCCGATACGGTGCAATTTGGCTTTCTTGATGCGGACTCTGGCGATTTGGCCAAGACCTTGAACGTGACTGCAATACCGATGGTGATCTTGTTTTTGGACGGTGTTCCCACTGGACGGCACGTCGGCTACGAGTTGGACATCAAGCCAAAAGTTGAAGCCCTTTTGAATCGAAAGACCAAGTCAGGTTAACCGTACACTTTGAGGGCTGCGCGATATATGGTTGCCACCGATTTACGGCGGTTCCCGCAAGAGGCAGGGTTGCGCAGGTCGTTGCGGCGCGGCAGTGAATCGTGACGCCAACGCTTTTGCGAAGATTTCGGAAAAGCTCAGGCATAACGCGACCATTGAGGACGCAGGGCCTGCCTGCAATAAAAGTCATCGAGGCAGGCCTTCACATCCCTCCGACGCAATGGAGAGTTGTCCGTGAACTCATCAGGCAACACAAGACAAATAAACCGAGCACCCCCGGCTCGGGGATGATCAATGCGGGATGGATCACCGGATTCAACATGTAATTGACGCCGGGTTCGCCGGGCGCCGGATCGTCTTGATCGAAGGCCTGGGTGAAGATACCCGTTAAATCGAACGGCCCGCTCGGCACACGGTCACCGAAGGCCTCATTCAGTGTCGCCACCGACTCGGCAGACCGTGCCCACACGGCCACCGAACTCCCGTCCGGGTAGACGGCCGCGTAAGTCGTGCGTTCGAGAAACGGCTCGTCGACGATGTTCGTTTCATACGGGAACAAGTCATCAAAAGGCGTTTGGCCAGGGGCCCCGGGTCTGATCTTTCGCAGGATGATGTCCTCAAGAAAAACATACTGGCTCTCAAGCTGTTCAGCCGTTGTGCTGAAAGCCAGGAAGTCATCGACTCCGACCAGAACGGGGTCCACCGAAAGATCAATCGTCGGCGACGGAACAACCGCCGCGGGCGCGGAGGGCGTCACCGATTCGAACAAACCCAAATAGGAGTTCGTGTTCGCCGTCAGAGAAATGACGTCACCGACATCGGCGTCCCCGAGAAACGCCTGGATTGAATCGGGATCCTGGAGATAGACCGAAACCGCCCGCGTGTCATCTCGCAACTGGAACATCTGCGAGCCGATCGTCATATCGACGCGGTTGATGATCAAGGCCTCTTCGATGGAAACAACCGAGCCAAGCGGCAGCTCAGACGCAGCCTGGAGCGTGATGGCCTGCGAAAGCAACGCCTGACTCAACACCAGGCCGATCAGGACGGCATGGCAGAGCCTGAGTGTTGTATTTCCACTTGATTGCACGCCTAAGGCTCCCAGAAGGCGCCGAACGTACCGGCCTCCTACCTTAAAGATACTGCTTGTTTGACGAGTTGAAAGCTTGCAGCCATACTTTTCCGTTCCCACCGAGTTACCGGCGGCTCCCGCGGGAGGTCGCCTGGCGCGGGTCGGTGGGGCGCGGCAGTGGGCCGTGACTGCATCCCGTGCCCCTCGTGTGACTTGAAGCCGGCCCCGCATTGACATGCGGGGCTTTGACGACACGTAAAACCCCTTGAGCCCCGCATGTGGATGCGGGGCCATTCCACCAGAAAGCGAGACTGAACCATGGCCGACGACGCCACCGCCGTTGCGGAGACCCCCGAAGCCGAGAAGCTCGAGCAGAACGTGACCGTCGAGGACGCGGGGCCGGCCCGGAAGACGATCACCATCGAGGTCCCCGAGTCGCGGATCAAGGACAAGATCGAAGAGACGTACGGCACGCTGCGCGACGACGCGGTGCTGCCGGGCTTCCGCAAGGGCCGGGCGCCGCGGCGGCTGCTCGAAAAACGATTTGCCGAGTCGATCCGCGACGACGTGAAGCAGCGCATCCTGGCCGAGTCGTACCAGCAGGCGCTGGAGGACCACGACCTGGACGTGTTGGGCGAGCCGGACGTCGAGGGCATCGAGGATCTGGAACTGCCGGAGTCGGGCGCGTTGACGTTCAAGGTCGAGGTCGAGGTGACGCCGGACGTGAAGTTGCCGGACTTCAAGACGATCAAGGTCGAGAAGCCCTCGGCCGAGGTCACGGACGAAGACCTCGATAAGGAAACCGAGTCGCTGCGCGAACGCTTCGGGAAGATGTCCGAGGTGGAAGACCCCAAGATCGCCGAGGGCGACTACGTGCAGTGCGACGTGAAGGTCCTGGCCGGTGAGGACGCGGGCGACGACGCCGAGGTGCTGGACGAACGCGCGGACGTGTACACGCTGATCCACGGCGAAAAGAACGAGTTCAAGGGGCACATCGCGGGCTTCCTGGTCGAGGACATGGGCAAGCGGCTCAAGGGCAAGAAGCTCGGGCACGTCGAGACCATCTCCATGACCGGGCCGAAGGGCCACGAGAACGAGAAGATCAAGGGCCAGCCGATCACGCTGGTGTTGAACGTCAAGCAGGTCAGCCGACTCGAGCCCGCGCCGGTCGAACAGCTCATCGAGCAGATGGGCGTCGAGAACGAAGACGCGTTCAACGAGCGTCTGAAGGAGATGCTCGAGCAGCGCAAGCAGCAGCAGCAGCAGGCGGACATGCGCAAGCAGGCGGCGGAACAATTGGTCGAGAAGGTCGATCTGGAACTGCCCGAAGGCATCAAGGGCCGACAGATCGAGCGGACGCTGCACCGCCGGCGGATGGAGTTGATGTACGCGGGCATGCCCGAGGAACAGGTGGAGCAACAGCTCGCCGAGGCACGGACCGAGTCGGAAGAGGCGGCGATCGCGCAGCTCAAGCAGTTCTTCGTGCTGGACAAGGCGTCGAAGGACCTGGAGATCGAGGTGGACCAGAACGAGATCAACGGCCGGATCGCGATGATGGCGATGCAGCAGGGCCGGCGTCCGGAGAAGCTGCGACAGCAGATGATGCAGCGGGGCGAGATCGAGCAGTTGTTCCTGTCGATCCGCGAGGCGAAGACTCTGGACAAGGTGCTGGAGCAGGCGGAGGTGGTGGACAAGGCGTGATCCACCTGGGTGCCACGGTCGCTTGCGACCGTGCGCGTCCTTTGAAAAGACCGGCGTCGGGAAACGTCTTCAGTGCAACGGTGGTGGGGAGGCCCGGCACGGTCGCAAGCGACCGTGGCACCCAACCCGCACCCATCCCGTGAGGGTCGTCGATGTTTTGTGTCAGCCTGACCTCACTCCTGGCCCAAGCGCCCGACCCCGCGCCGGTGCCCGGGCTGTCGTTGCCGGACGAGCCGGGTGCGTACACGGTGCTGCTGTGGGCGGGGCTGATCATCGCGGCGGCGATCCTGATGGGGATGCTGTCGCTGGCAATCCGCAAGCGGCTGCTCAAGCCCGACGAGCCAGACGCGGGCGGGGTGATGGGGTTCACGCTGGCGGACCTGCGGCAGATGCACGCGGAGGGTCAGATGACCGACGCGGAGTTCACGCAGGCCAAGCGTCGGCTGATCGCCAACGCCCGCGCGGAGTTCGCCGACGACGAGGAAGACGCGGACGACCACGAAGTCCACCTGGAGTCCGAGTCGGACCGGGCGGGCGAGGGGTTCGCCGGCGACGGAGACGACGACGAGGAAGACCCGGACGCGCCGTTCTGATCGGTCGGCCCGGGGCGGCGGTGCGGCGCGGGCGGTCGGGATTCGCGGCCGCGGGACGCCGATAAATGCTTGACTGTCCGGCAGGTACCGAGAATCACCAGAACCCGCGCATTGGCGCGCCCACCGCGGGTTGCATGGGGTAAACTTCCCGGAAGGTCCGTGTCGAACGGCCGGTCCCGGGGACGGATACGGCGGCGGACCAACCCGGCGGCGGTCCGCCCTAACGGACCCGGCCGATCTGGACGATCCACCCTGAGGGTCAACCCCCGGCGCCGCCGTCGTGGCCCGGGCTGGAGGCGACGGACCCCGCACGCGAACCCAAAGCGAGTCATGCATGCCCGGTAATCGAAACGGCGGAAACGACGACGGCACCCCCCAGGACCCCACGACCGGCCCGGCCGCGGACGGCGGCGAAGGCGCGTCGGGCGGTTCCGGCGGTGGCGGCGGCTTCAAAGGGCGACGCGTGACCACGTGCTCGTTCTGCGGGAAGTCCTCGCGCGAGGTGGGCCCGATGGTCGAGGGACCAAACGACGTCTACATCTGCGCCAACTGCACCGAGCTGTGCCAGAACATCTTCAAGCAGGAGCGCCGCCGCGTTCACTCCGGCCGGCCGGCCCTGGGCTCGATCCCCTCGCCGCGTCAGCTCAAAGAGTTCCTGGACCAGTACGTCATCGGGCAAGATGTCGCCAAGCGCGCGATGTCGGTCGCGGTGCACAACCACTACAAGCGCCTGACCGCCGCCGAGAAGGAGAGCCCGGTCGAGTTGGACAAGTCCAACGTCCTGCTCATCGGCCCCACCGGCACGGGTAAGACGCTGCTGGCCAAGACGCTGGCGCGCACGCTCAACGTGCCCTTCGCCATCGGCGACGCGACGACGCTCACCGAGGCCGGCTACGTCGGCGAGGACGTCGAGAACCTGCTGCTCAAGCTGCTCCAGGCCGCGGACTACGACCTCGAGCAGGCCCAGCGCGGCATCATCTACATCGACGAGATCGACAAGATCGGCAAAACCTCGCAGAACGTCAGCATCACCCGCGACGTCTCGGGCGAGGGCGTGCAGCAGGCGCTGCTCAAGATGCTCGAAGGCACGGTCGCGAACGTCCCGCCGCAGGGTGGCCGCAAGCACCCCGAACAGCAGTACATCCAGCTCGACACCTCGAACATCCTCTTCATCTGTGCCGGCTCGTTCGTCGGCATCGAGGACATCATCCGCCAGCGTCTGGGCAGCCGGAGCATCGGCTTCGCGTCCGAGGCCGCGGTGGACGACCCGCTGAAGAACCGCGAGCACCTGCTCGAGCAGATCAACGCGGACGACGTGCTGACCTTCGGCATGATCCCCGAACTCATCGGACGTCTGCCGATCATCACGCCGCTGATGCCGCTGACCAACGACACGCTCGTGCAGATCCTCACCGAGCCCAAGAACGCGCTGGTGCGTCAGTATCAGCACTTCTTCTCGATGGAAGGGGCCGAGCTCGAGTTCACGGAAGACGCGCTCTACGCCCTGGCCGAGAAGGCGCTCAAACGTGAGACCGGGGCCCGGGCGCTGCGCAGCGTGATGGAAGAGCTGATGCTCAACCTGATGTACGAGCTGCCGGACATGGACAACACGGACGCGAAGTACGTCATCGATCAGGACGCGGTCGAGGGCACGGCGGACCTGACCCGCATGCGGGTGACGACCAAGAAGGAATCGGCGTAGGCCGACCGATGCCGCGGCCGCGGCGAACCGGTCCGGGTTTTCCGGCGTATTTCTGACATCCTCGGGTCACGGGTGAGGCGACGAAAGGAACAGCGTTGAAGGCATCCCGGCGTTTCAGATGGTTCAGCGTGTTGTCGGTCGCCCTGGGTGGAATCGGTGTCGGGCCCGCCGTGACGTCGATCGGGGCCGAACCGGCGCCGGACGCGACGCTGGCGCAAGTCACCACCGTGGAGTTCGCCGAGCCGGACACCCTGAATGGGGCCGACGACGAACCGATGCCCGGCGGTGCGATCCGGCTGGACCCGGCACCGTCGGACGCCGCGGCGCCCGCGGCCGAAGAAGCCGCCCTGCCCGGCATCTCGCCGATCACGGACTTCGCCGAGCTCGCCGACGCCGGCCGGTTCGACGACCTGCTCGAAGCGATCCGCGCCGACCCGGTCGCGCTGCGTGAGGCCGAGACGCTTCACCTGCTGACCGATCTCGAGCGACACCGCCTCAACCGCGCCGCCGCCGATCGGCAGCGCCGTGAGGCGTTCGACGCCGCCGTCGCCGAAGCCAAGGAACTCATCGAAGAAGGCGACCTGGACGAAGCGATCGTCTCAACCATCGAAGCACACTCGCTGTCGGACGAGCCGAACGTGTTCCTGCACTCGCCGTTCGTGGTCGACCTGGTCACGCGGATGGAGATCGCGGCGCGTCAGGCCGAGCTCGAGCGCGACTGGCTCGAGGCGTCGCTGCGCTACAACAAGCTCGAACTGCTGTTCGAGAACGACCGCCGGTACCTCGAAGACGTCAAACGCATCGGCCGGCACATCCGCGCGCTCAACATCTACAACCCCGCGTACCTGGACCGCAAGGTCCGCGAGCGCAACGACCGGCTCGGCCGGCCCAACGACGACGACGGCGAGGTCGAGCTCGAGGACTGGCAGACCCGCCTCACCGGCATCCGCGACGGCGCCAACATCGTCCGCCGCGTCATGACCCAGGCCACCGACGCCCACATCGAGCACCACGACTACGAGACCCTGCTCGACGGGGCGATCACCTCACAGCTCGTGCTGCTCGACACCGCCGAGGGCCTGACCGAGACTTTCGACTCCCTGACCGATGAGGACGCGGCCGAGCGGTACCGCGCCGAACTGATCCGCCTGCGTGAAGAGATCAAGAACGACGAGGGCCGGCTGACCAAGAAGCAGGCCGCCTCGATGATCGACCGGATCATCGCCGCCAACCAGCGCACCGTCCGCCTGCCCGAGCAGGTGGTGACGTACGAGATGACCGAGGGTGCGCTGGCGACGCTCGACGAGTTCACATCGATGTACTGGCCCGAGGACATCGACCACCTCCGCCGGTCCACGCAGGGCGCGTTCGTGGGCGTGGGCGTGCAGATCCAGCGTCAGGACAACCAGATCGTCGTGGTCAGCCCGCTTCCCGGCACGCCGGCGTACGAAGCGGGCGTCCGTGCCGGCGACGTCATCGCTACGGTGGACGGCAAGAGCGCCGGGCCGTGGTCGCTCAAGAAGGCCGTGCAGCAGATCACCGGGCCCGAGGGCACCGAGGTCGTGCTGGGCATCCGCCGCGACGGCGCGGAAGAACTGATCCGCACGCCCATCGAGCGCCGCCGCATCGACATCGAATCCGTCAAGGGCTGGGCCCACGTGCCCGGCGGCGGCTGGGACTACTGGCTCGACCGCGACGCCGGCATCGGCTACGTCCGCCTCACCCAGTTCATCCCCCAGACCATCGACGGGCTCAATGAAGCCATCGCCGAGCTGCGCGACGACGGCCCGCTCAACGGCGTCGTGCTCGACCTGCGCTTCAACCCCGGCGGCCTGCTCACCTCCGCCATCCAGACCGTCAACCGCTTCGTCGACGGCGGCGACCTGCTCTACACCGTCAACAAAAACGGCGACCGCAACAACCGCTGGCCCGCCACCCGCCGCGGCACGCTCCGCGACCTGGACCTGGTCGTGCTCATCAACCGCGGCTCGGCGTCGGCGTCGGAGATCGTCGCCGGCGTGCTGCAGGACTACGACCGCGCGACCGTCATCGGCACCCGCAGCTTCGGCAAAGGGTCCGTCCAGAACGTGTTCTGGTACCCGCCGCCGCCGCGCTTCGAGCACTGGGGCCTCAAGGTCACCACCGAGTACTACCAGCTCCCCAAGGGCGACATCATCCACCGCACCGACGACGCCGCGGACTGGGGCATCACCCCCGACCTGGTCGTCGATCCGCCGAACCAGACCGTGCTCTGGTCGCTGGACCTGCGTCAGGAGCTCGACGTCGTCCGCGACGGCGTGAACGAGCTGAACCTCCGCGCCGACAACCCGGCGGTACAACTGGGCGGCCTGGACCCGGTGGACCCGCGCGACGACGACGCCGACGAGAAGGTCGCCGTCGAGGGCGTGACCCACGACGCGATCCTCGACCTGGGCCTGGACCCGCAACTCGAAGCCGCCCTGCTCGTGCTCAAGGCCCGGGCCCTGACGCGCGACGTCCTGATCGCCAAGGCGGCGGGAACGCAGCACGACACGCCGTGAGTCTACGGCTCAAGTCGAAAGGCGAAAGTAGAAAGTCGAAAGATCGAGTGACCTCCGGGACCAGCTCGTCTACATCACACGGTTCGGCTTCCCGTTTTCACGCTTTTGACTTTTGACTTTTGACTTGTCACTTTCTCTTTCTCATGCCCGGCTCCACCTTCGGCACCCTGTTCCGCGTCACGACCGCCGGCGAAAGCCACGGGCCCGGCAACGTGTGCATCGTCGACGGTTGCCCGCCGGGTTTGCCATTGTCGGTTGACGACCTGGTGCCTGATCTGGAGCGCCGCAAGCCCGGGCAGTCGCGCATCGTCACGCCGCGCAAGGAAGACGACACGCCGGAGATTCTGTCGGGCGTCTTCGAGGGCCGCACCACCGGCACGCCCATCGCCGTCCTGATCCGCAACCAGGACCAGCGCTCCAAGGACTACGGCGACATCAAGGACAAGTACCGCCCCGGCCACGCCGACTTCACCTTCGACGCCAAGTTCGGCTTCCGCGACTACCGCGGCGGCGGGCGGTCTTCGGCCCGCGAAACCACCGCCCGCGTCGCCGCCGGCGCGATCGCCCGCAAGTTGCTCCGCGAAGCGCACGGCATCGAGGTGCTGGGCATGGTGCACCAGGTCGGCGAACTGATCGCCAGCATCCCCGACCCCGCCGACGTGACGCTCGAGCAGGTCGAGGTCAACCCGGTGCGCTGCCCCGACGCCGACATGGCCGTGAAGATGGAAGAACACATCAAGGAGGTCCGCAAGCAGCAGGACTCCATCGGCGGCGCGGCGACGGTCGTGGCGAAGCACATCCCGGCCGGGTGGGGCGAGCCCGTGTTCGACAAGCTCAAGGCCGACCTGGGCAAGGCGCTGTTCTCGCTGCCCGCGGTGCTAGGCGTGGAGTACGGCCAGGGCTTCGGCGTCGCCACGACGCGCGGCACCGAGCACTCCGACACGTTCGTGCCGGACGATGGGAAAGCCCCGCCCATCGCCACCGACACGAATCGCCACGGCGGCCTGCTCGGCGGCATCTCCTCGGGCATGCCCATCGTCTTCCGCTGCGCCGTCAAGCCCACGAGCAGCATCCCGCAGGAACGGCCCACCGTCGACAACGAGGGGAACCCGACAACACTCGCGACCAAGGGCCGGCACGACCCGTGCCTGCTGCCGCGCTTCGTTCCGATGGCCGAGGCGATGGTGCTGCTGGTGCTGGCCGACCACATGCTGCGGCAGCGCGCGACGCGGGCGCTGGACGCGTGATTCTTTCTCCCCTCCCTCCGGGAGGGGCCGGGGGAGGGTGCGGGGGAGGGTGCGGGGGAGGGTGCGGGGGAGGGGCCGGGGGCGGGTGCACGTTTCCCACTGCGACCCACCACCAAGCACCCCCACCGACCCGCTGCGCGGCCCACCTCCCCCGTGGGGGGAGGAGTTTTGACCCCGCCCAATGGTCCGCGTCGATGAACCTCCGGTGGACCACGACCTCGACACCTTGACCCTGCGCCGGGACGTCGCGCCGTCGGGGGTGTGCGAACTCGTCGCCGACGCCGGGCACCTCGAACGGGTCATCCGACACGGCGTGCTGTCGGCCAAGGTTTCGGTGGACGTGATGACCGCGGACTTCAAGGCGATGCTCGTGCCGACGCGCAAGGGCGACCGTCAAGCGCCGTCGATCGTTACACACCTGCTCGGACTCGCCGACCGCGGCATCGAGGTGCGCATCTTGCACGCGGGCGTGCCCAGCCGGGCGGCGCTGGAAGAACTCAAGGCCGCGTCGCCGCTGCCGGACACGTTCCAGGTTCGGCGTTGCCCCCGGCTGCACGCCAAGGCGGTGATCGTCGACGCCTCGGCGATGTACCTGGGCTCGGCGAACCTGACCGGGGCGGGCCTGGGCGCGAAGGCCGACCGCAACCGCAACTTCGAGCTGGGCGTGTGGACCGAAGCGCCGGCCCTGATCGAGCCGGTCAGCGAGTCGTTCAACGCGCTGTGGGAGGGCGACCGTTGCGACGGCTGCGGCCGGCGGGACGTGTGCCCGGTGCCGCTGGAGTCGCCGGCGTTGTCTTAAGCCGCGTGCGGTAATGGCCGGAGAGAACTCCGTTGCGTACGGGCGAATCGTCACGAGCGCATCCTGAGGTTCAATCGCATACGTTTGGGGAGATGTCCGCATACGACCCCTGGCGGCCTTGGGCCTCGCGGCGTTCGCCGGTGTACGCAAGGCGCGTCGTCGCGACGAGTCAACCGCTGGCAACCCAGGCCGGGCTCGCGGCGTTGGCGTCGGGCGGCAACGCCGTCGATGCCGCGCTGGCGACGGCGATCACCCTGACGGTGGTCGAGCCGACGTCGAACGGCCTAGGGTCCGACGCGTTCGCGCTCGTGTGGGACGGGGACGCGTTGCACGGCTACAACGGTTCGGGCCGCAGCCCCAAGGCGTGGACGGCCGACCGATTCGCCGGGCGTTCCGGGATGCCGCAGCGCGGCTGGGACAGCGTCACGGTGCCCGGCGCCGTCGCTGCGTGGCGCGACTTGTCGGAGCGTTTCGGCCGACTGCCGTTTAACGCGTTGTTCGAGTCGGCCATCGCCTACGCGACCGAGGGCTTCGCGGTCTCGCCGATCATCGCGGCGTCGTGGGAAGCCCAGGCCCAAGCATTCTCGGAGTTCGCGCCGTTTGCGGCGACGTTCTGCCCGAACGGCCGGGCACCGCGCGCGGGCGAGGTGTTCCGGTGTGCGGACCAGGCGGCCACGCTGCGCCGCATCGCGGACTCCGGCGGGGACGACTATTACCACGGTGAACTCGCCCAGCGGATCGTGGCCGACGCGAACGCCCACGGCGCACCGTGGACCGCCGAGGACCTGGCGGCGCACGACGGATTGTGGGTCGATCCGCTGAGTGTCGATTTCGGTGATGTCCGACTGTTTGAACTTCCCCCCAACGGGCAGGGGCTCGCGGCGCTGATCGCCCTGGGCCTTTGCGACCGGCTCGGGTTGCGTGACGCCGATCTCGCCGAGGCCGACCGGTTTCACTTGCAGATCGAGGCGATGAAGTGCGGCTTCGCCGACGGGCACCGCTACATCGCCGACCCCGAATCGCTCGACCTGGACCCGGCCCGGTTGCTCGACCCGGCGTACCTCGACGCACGCGCCGCGGCGATCGACCGGCAGGCCGCGGGGCTCCCCACGTTCGGCACGCCGACCGGCGGGACCGTGTACCTCACCGCGGCCGACGACGACGGCATGATGGTCTCGTTCATCCAGTCCAACTTCGCGGGGTTCGGGTCGGGCGTGGTGGTGCCGGGGACGGGGATCGCGATGCAGAACCGGGCGGCGGGCTTCGTGCTGGAACCCGGGCACCCCAACCGGGTCGGGCCGGGTAAACGGCCGTACCACACGATCATCCCGGCGTTCGCGTTCCGCGGCGGGCGGCCGTGGCTGTCCTACGGCGTGATGGGCGGGCCGATGCAGCCGCAAGGTCATCTGCAGGTGTTGCTGCGGATGGCCGTCGAGGGCATGGACCCGCAGGCGGCGCTGGACGCCCCACGGTGGCGGGTCGAACCCGACGGGGCCGTTTGGGTCGAGCCCACGTTCGACGCCGACGCCGTCGCGGCGCTGGAAGCCCGTGGCCACCACGTCCGCCGAGAGCAGCCGGGGGAATTTGGCGGCGGCCAGGTCATCGAACGGCAGCCCGCGGGTGGGTATATCGCCGGCTCGGACCCGCGCAAGGACGGGCAGGCAGCCGGGGTCTGAGTCGCCTCCGTCCGGGCCTGAAGCCCGGCCCGGCCTCCGGTCGATAACCCAAACATGTTCAATCGTTCGACCCTGCTGACCCTGGGCGTGCTGTGCGTGCTGGCCGGGCTGTCGGTACCGCTGGTGCTGGAGTTCGCCGACGCCAAGCCGACGCTCGAGTTCACCGAGCTCTACCCCTTCGAGGAACACGGCCAATGGGGCTACCTCGACGCCAACGGCCGCGTGGTCGTCGAGCCGCAGTTCGACCACGCGGACTACTTCCACGGGCTGGGCCTGGTCGAGGTCCACGGCAACGCCGGCTACGTCGACGACACCGGGCAGCTCGTGATCCCCGCGACGTATCGGCTCGACCCAGACGTCGAGAACGACATCGCCGCCCGGCCGTTCTGGGACGGGCTCGCCGCGGTACGGGTCAACGGCGCGTGGGGGTTCATCAACCACCAGGGCGACTGGGCGATCCCGCCGAAGTTCAAGGGCGACGACGGCTTCAACACCGTCGGCGACTTCAGCGGCGGCCTCGCGTGGTTCCGCGACTCCGCCCGCAGCGAAGACACAAAAGAGTCCTACGACGTCTACGGCTTCATGGATTCGATGGGCAATGTCATCATCGAGCCGCAATTCATCGCGGTCAACGACTTCGGTGAAGGTCTGGCCGGCGCGGTGCAGCACGGCATGTGGGGCTTCATCGACGTCCACGGCAAGATGACGATCCGCCCGCAGTTCGACGGTGTCGGCGTGTTCGGCAACGGGCTCGCGCCTGCGAAGAAGGACCAAGACTGGGGCTACATCGACCGCCGCGGCGACTGGGTGCTCACGCCGGAATACCTCGAAGCGGGCAACTTCCTCGCGGGCCTCGCGCCGGTGCGGACGGCGGACGGGTGGGGGTACATCGACACGCTGGGCACGTGGGTGATCCGACCGCGGTACGACGAGGCCTGGCCCTTCGAGCAGGGCGTCGCGCGGGTCGTGGTGGACGGGAAGATGCTCTACGTCAACCGCAGCGGCGAGCAGGTGTGGCCGGCGCAGCGGCTGCGGGTGCCCCAAGATTGACGCTGAGCGATCAATCGACCCAGGGTGCCACGGTCGCTCGCGACCGTGTTTACTCGGTTCTTGGTTGATCTAAAGCGTGTCCCCACACCCGCACGGTCACAAGCGACCGTGACACCCACCTTTCGTTTCGTTCAGTCTGTCACGCCGCGGCCGCGAGGTGCATCGTCCGGGCCGCCATGTGGCGGAACATCGTCAAAGTCTGGGCGACACGCTGCGGGGCAACGTCCAGCACCGCCGCGATCTCCGTCGGGGTCAGACCGTCGGCGTAGAAGAGCATGACCACCGTGCGGTCCGTGCGGTTCAGCCGGCGGACCAGCGTGCGGACGCGGTCGGCTTCGACGGGATCAGCCTCGGCGTGGGACGCGAAAGGCGACGCGGCGTGTTGGTCAAGCATCGGGAACTCCTGGCGAGACATGAAACCCCAAGCAGGGCACGACTTTGTTGTGTCGGTTGGGAGGCAGGATTCTCTTGAGTTTCATTTTGTGAGGTAAACACAAAGAAGCCCACGGAGTGACTCCGTGGGCTTCGCAAGATTCTGTTCGGTTTTCAGTCGTATGTTTTTCTAACCAGCGCTCAAGCGCTGGCTTCTTCGAGGTTCAACTCTTTGCGGAGCTGCTCGACCCACTCCTTGACGCGCTGCTCGGTCAGCTCGGGCTGGCAGTCGTCGTCGAGGCAGAGGCCGCAGAACTTGCCGTCGATCAGGGCCTTGGAGTCGGTGAAGTCGAACGTGTCGGTCTCCATGAACCCGATCTTGCCCTCGGCCCCGCGTTCGAGCATCTTGAGGTAGACCAGCCCGATCGCGTCCTGGAACGTGTCGGGGTAGCCGCCCTGGTCGCCCATGCCGAAGAAGGCGATCTTCACGCCGGACAGGTCGACGTCGTCGAGCGCGTCGTAGACGTCCTGCCAGTCGTACTGGATCTCGCCGACGTCCCAGGTGGGCACGCCGCAGATGAGCAGCTCGTAGTCGGCCAGCTCGGCGGGCTCGTGCTGGGCGATGTCGTCGTAGAGGGCAAAAAAGTCCTCGCCGAACTCGTCGCGGATGAGCTCGGCGGCGGCTTCGGTCTTGCCGGTGCAGGTGCCGTACAGCAAGGCAACTTTCATCGTGGGGTCCTTAAGGTCTCTCGGTTTTCGGGGTCTAGAGGGTGGGAAAAAGCCCGCCACGGCGGGCCGGACGGGGCATGTTAGCCATCGGCGCGGGCGGCGTCGAGGTGGACAACGACATTGGTGGTTTGGCCTATTCGTCCAAAACGACCGTCTTAAACGACCAAAGGCACGACCAGGTTGCGGTGGCGATTGAGGCCAAGCCGATCTGCCAGTCACCAATCGGGCGGATCGCCAAAGCGATCACGGAGCCGATCCAAACGGCCGCAATCGATCCGGCCAGGGGAACGCAGAAAAGCACCAAACCCGTGAAACCCGCTCGATCCACCAAGCCCCGCGACAAGCCGTATCCCATCGCAACCCCCGGAGCGATCGAGACGATGGCGATCATGGCAAAGATCGACAACGCGATGGTCAGAAAGTTGAGCACGGGGGCCGCTGCGACCAAACAGAGCGCCCATAAGAGGATCGCGATGGGAACGCGATAGAGCACCGAGAGACTCGCCGCTCGAAGGCCGAGGAGAGGTGTCCATTCCCGTTCGTGCCGAGACTCTTGAGGCATAACCTAGACCCTCTTACCAAGTGGCCGATTCATCTTTCGAGCAGCGTACTTGTGTAGAGACTCACACAAATACACATAAGCATGATCAAATTGCAGAACTGGGATCTTCGCGTCTCTCAACTCGACGCGCTCGTGTACGACCGCAGCGCAAACCGCCAGAACCAACGGCACGCGACGAGCAATCCCACCGCAACGCCCAGCGAGCCGATCACCCATACGAGCCCGGTCTTGCCGGTCATGGTGGCGGCGGGAACGGTGGTCATGAAGGCGACGGGCAGGACGAAAGTAAAGGCGACGCGGAACAGCGGAGCGTAGGCCGGCACCGGGTAGCGGCCCGCCTCGAGCAGGGCCTGCATCGCGATGGTGATGTTGCCGGCCTTGGTGACCCAGATGGTCAGCGTCGCCAGCGCGTACCCCAGTGCGTACAACGTCGCCGCGCCCAGCAGCAACGGGATCAACCCCGCGGCGTACCCGCCGACGCCGAGCGGGGTGTCAAGCTTCGAGCCCGCGTACACGATCAGCGCGAGCCCCAGCAGCACGTCCGGCACGCCCCAGATCGACAGCCGGCGGGTGCTGAGCCAGAACTGCGCGTCCATGGGTTTGATGAGCACGAAGTCGAGCGTGCCCTGCTGGACGTGTTCGGAGATCGCCTGCCGGTTGGGCGCGAGGACGGCGCGTTGGAACCCGTCGAGCAGGGTGTAGAGCGCGACGACGAGCATCGCCTCGGGCCAGGACCACCCGCCCATCTCGTAGCCGTGCTGATAGAGCACGGCCAGCGTCGCTAGCGCCCCGCCGAGCGTGAGCACCGAACCCACCGCGGCGAACACAAAGTTCGCGCGGTACTCCATCTCGGCGGAGATGGACGCGCCCCAGAAGAGGCGCAGGGTGCGGGCGTAGCGGGTCATTGCCGATTGAGGATGGCCGATTGCCGAAGGATTCATGGTTGTGCTTACTTGGCTCGTGTCTTTGCCCTTTTCAATCGCAAATCGTCAATCCGCCATCGGCACTCCCATCACGCCCCCATCGCCGAGTAGTGCCGCAGCCCGCGCCGCCAGAGCATGCGGTTGAGCACGAACAGCAGCACCATCCAGAACGCGAGGATCGCCAGGCCCGGCATGAGTTCGACGTCGCCGGTCGCGAGCATCGTGGCGGGGAACCACAGCAAATACGGAAACGGCGTGAGCATCAGCACCTCGCGCATGCCGTCGGGCAGGACCTCGAGCGGGAACAGCATGCCCGAGCAGAACAGGAACACGAGGAAGATCAGGTGGTCGAACCCGCTGGCCCGCTCGAACCAGAAGGCGAGCATCGCGACGGTGTACTGGATCAGAAACCGCACCGTGAACGCGGCGTAGGTCAGCACGACGAACCAGCCGAGCTGCCACAAGGATGGCAACCACCACCCCGACCCGTCTTCGCCGCGCAGCGCGGCCGGGTAGATCAGCAGTGCCAGCGCCACGACGCCGACGAAGAACGGCAGCCGCGCCCCCTGCTCGCCCAGCAGCATGGTGATGTATCGCCACGCCGGGTCGATCGGGGTCAGCAGGTTCGACGACAGCCGGCCCGAGTTGACCTGGAACTCGAACTCGTAGATGACCCACACGACCGTGACCTGACGGACCACGAACACCGCGAGGAAGTACCGCGCGACCGACACGGCCGTGATGTCCGGGAACAGCCCGCTCGCGCCGGCCTCGATCCACACGCCCATCATGATCAGCGGCAACGCCGTCGCCACCATCCACAGCATGATCTCGAACCGGTACGTCAGCATGAACGCGTACCACACGCCCAGCAGCCGACGGACGACGCGGAAGAATTGCAAGGCGGGGTGTGGGGTGGTCGTGTTGTCCATGCGAATGTGCATTACTCAGGAATCGAACTCAACCCCTCACTGAAGCCCACGCCTGAAAGGCGTGGGCTTCTGAAGTCAAAACAATGCTGGATCGAATTACGGCGATACCGCGGCTTTCTCCGGTTTTTCCTGCGGCAATTCCTCAGCTTGCTGGTCTCTCCCGCTCGCAAACAGCTTCCCGATCACCTCTTCGATCGGCGGGTCGCTCACGGTCAGGTCGCGCACCGGCAGGTCGGATAACGCACGCTGCACCGTGGTCGTCAGCGTGTCGCGCTGCACCAGCAGCCGGACGGTGCGCCCGTTCAACTCTTCGATCTCGCCGTAGGTTATGAGTTCGTCTTCCGTGAACTCGCGTTCGAGGTCGAGCGTGACCTGTCGGTACGGGGCGAAGCGTTCGACGACGCCGGCGAGCGTGCCGTCGTAGAGGATCGTGCCCTTGTCGATGACGATGACGCGTTCGCACAGCGCGGTGACGTCGGCCATGTAGTGGCTGGTCAACAGCACGCTCGCGCCGTGCTGGGCGTTGTAGTCCTTGAGGAACCGGCGGACGGCGGTCTGCGCATTGACATCCAAACCCAGCGTCGGCTCGTCGAGAAAGAGCACCTTGGGGTGGTGCAGCAGCGCCGCGATCAGCTCCGCCTTCATGCGCTGGCCCAGCGACAACTTCCGCACCGGCTGCGTCAACTCCTTGTCCAATTCGAGCAGGCCCGCGAAGTGTTTGACCCGGCGGTCGGCCTCGTCGTCGGGGACGCCGTAGATCGCGGCGTTGACGCGGAAGGTCTCCAACGCCGGCAGGTCCCACATGAGCTGCTGCTTGTTGCCCATAACCAGCGTGAGCTGACGCAACAGCGCCGCCTTGCGCTCAAACGGCGTGAAGCCCAGCACCTCGGCTTTTCCCGACGTGGGCGCAATGAGCCCGGTGAGCATCTTGATCGCGGTGGTCTTGCCCGCGCCGTTGGGCCCGAGGAAGCCGACGATCTCGCCGGGCGCGACGGTGAAGTTCACGGCCTTGACCGCCTCGATGACGCGGTGCTGGCGCTTGACGAAGTGTCGCAGCGTGCCAGCCAGGCCGGGCTTCTTGTCGGCGACCTGGTAGTGCTTGGTGAGCCCGTCGGCGATCACGGTGGGCGCGGCGTCGGCGGGTGAAGCGGACATGAACGGGGAGTCTACCCGCGGCCGGTCGAGCTCCAAAGGCCGCTGCGGGCGAAACCTGTATATCCTCAAGCCATGACCCAGAAGACACGGACGCGGCGGTGGTGCACGTTGCTTGTCTGCGTGGCGTGTGCGTTCGTCGGCGTGCCACCGACGAGTGCTCAGTCCGTCACGGACCTGATCCAGGACACGGTTTCGACACCGCGTGACACGGGCGGCGCGGACGCCGCGCCCAACAATGCCGGCACCGACACCGAAACCAACCCCGCCCGACCACCATCGTCCGGATCAACCGACGCGGGCGATGCGGGTGAATCCGGCGACTTCTCCTTCGCCCCCGACGGCGACCTGGACCTGAGCGAGGACCTCAAGAACCTCAACTTCGGCAAACTCGCGGCCGACATCTGGCACTTCCGGGTGTTCACGACCGGCGGGGAGACGATCACGGTCGGCAAGATCGTCATCGCGATCCTGGTGCTACTGGTCGGGCTGTGGATCGCCAAGCGGCTGGCGCGGATCGCGCGTGGTCGGCTGGGCAAGGTCAAGCGGATCGACCTCAACGCCGCCGCCCTGCTCTCGCGGCTGCTGTACTACCTGCTGGCCGTGGTGGTCGCGTTCGTGGCGCTGGACATCGCGGGCATCCCGCTGACCATCTTCACCGTACTGGGCGGTGCGGTCGCCATCGGCATCGGCTTCGGGATCCAGACGCTGTTTAACAACCTCATCTCGTCGCTGATCATCATGGTCGAGCGGCCCATCCGCCTGGGCGACATCGTCATCGTCGATGAGCACGAGGGAAAGATCGAAGAGATCGGCAACCGCTGCACCCGCCTGCGCCGCAGCGACGGCATCGACGTGCTCATCCCCAACAGCTACTTCCTCGAGCAGCCGGTCACCAACTGGACCCTGCTGGACAACGACGTGCGCGGCAAGGTCGCGGTGGGCGTGGCGTACGGCAGCGACACCGAGCTGGTGCGCAAGCTCATCATGGAGGCGACCAAGGAGCACAAGCGGATCAAGGACACGCCCGAGCCGGTCGTGCTGTTCCTGGAGTTCGGCGACAACGCGCTGCACTTCGAGGTGTGGTTCTGGGTGACCGTGTTCCGCCCGATCGAGTTGCGGACGGTGGAGAGCGACCTGCGGTTCCGGATCGACGCGCTGTGCCGGGAGCACGAGGTGGTGATCGCGTTCCCGCAGCGCGACGTGCACCTGGACACGATGTCGCCATTGGAGGTGCGGGTGGTGGAGAAACCGGCGAACGATTGATTGCTTCAGCCGCGTTGCCACGCAACGCGGACGTGTTCTACGTCACGCGGGACCACGTTGCGTGGCAACGCGGCTAAAGTAGTGGATTCATGGATCGCATCATCGACATCGCGGTTGCGTTCTGGGCGGTGCTGGCGGAGATGGCGCCGTGGCTGGTGTTCGGGTTTGTGGCGGCGGGGTTTTTGTCGGTGGTGTTCAAGCCGGCGTGGATCGAGCGTCACTTGGGCGGGCGCGGGTTCTGGCCGGTGTTCAAGGCGTCGGTGCTGGGCGTACCGCTGCCGCTGTGCTCGTGCGGGGTGATCCCGGTGAGCACATCACTGCACAAACACGGGGCGAGCAAGGGTTCGACGGCGTCGTTTTTGCTGTCCACGCCGGAGACGGGGGTCGACTCGATCTTCGCGACGTACGCTTTGATGGGCCCGGTGTACGCGGTGGCCCGGCCGGTGGTCGCGCTGGTGAACGGCGTGTTCGCGGGGTGGTGGATCGATCGGTGGGTGGATGAACAGGGCAAGGACGACGAGGTGGAGGTGGACGGTGCGGCCCCTGAATCGGGCATCCTCCCCCGGCCCCTCCCGGGGGGAGGGGAAGAAGAAGCGGGCACGTCCTCTTGCTGCAGCACGGCGAGCGACACGAAGCCGGCTTCGCTGTTGGACAAGAGCAAGGCGGCGTTGCGCTACGGATTGATCACGCTGCCGGCCGACCTGGTGTACTCGCTGCTGGTCGGCCTGCTGCTGGCCGCGCTCTTGACGTCGCTGGTGAGCGAGGCGGCGCTCGCGTCGTGGCTGGGGCACCCGTGGTTCGGGCTGTTGGCGGCGGCGGTGGTGGGGACACCGATCTACGTGTGCTCGACGGGGTCGATCCCGATCGCGGTGGCGCTCCTGCACCTGGGGGCGTCGCCGGGCGCGGCGTTGGTGTTTTTGATCGCCGGGCCGGCCACGAACGCGGCGACGATCACGGTGGTCGGCGGGTTGCTGGGCAAGCGTTCGCTGCTGGTCTACCTGAGTTCGATGCTGATCGTCGCGCTGGCGGCGGGGTACGGGCTCAACGCGCTCATGGCGTACACCGGCACGGCGATGCTGCCCGAGTCTGTCGAGCACATGCACGAGCACGGGCTGACCTGGTGGGACCACACCTGGGCGGGCGTGATGGTGCTGCTATTAGCGGTCGGGCTCGCGCGGCGGACGGGTTGGTGGCCAAGCCGATCGGCGGACGCAATACTGCAAGCACCACTCGGAGACGAAGCGATGACCGACGACACCACCACGGAACTTCCGGTCGAAGGCATGACGTGCAGCCACTGCGCCGGCACGGTCGAACGCGCGCTACGCGAGGTGGCGGGCGTGCAGGAGGTGGCCGTGGATTTACCGGGCAAACGCGCGGTCGTTCGGGGCGCGAACGTGTCCTCCGGGGCGTTGGCCGAGGCCGTGCGCGGGGCGGGGTTCAGCGTGCCGGGGTGAGTTTTCGCGGCGTGGGTGTCAGTGTCTTGACGCGGGTCCGCTACATTGCGCCCATGAGCACGATCGACGCCGAGACCGAACTGACTTTCCGCGCGTTCCAGGAACACATCCGGGAAAAATACTTCCAGACGGACAACGCCCGCGGCACGGCCGGCACGTTCATGTGGCTGGTCGAGGAAGTGGGCGAGCTCGCAACCGCGCTGCACAAGAGCAAGGGCGAGGGCGGCGACACCTCCGGCGACAGCGACCCGGCCGGCGAGTTCGCGGACGTGGTGGCGTGGCTGTGCACCCTGGCGAACATCAACGGCGTCGATCTCGAAGAGGCGATCCGCGACAAGTATTTCAGGGGCGGCGGGCCGAAGGGGCATAAGTAGTCGTGGGGTTTTATTCTTCAGCCCAGTTTTACCGCCCCGGCAAGCCGCCACGCGTAACCGCTGCGGAACTCGCGTCGTTTCTCCGAGGGGTGTTGTCGACACCGCTCGCCGCGGACGACGGTTTTTTATTGTTCAAAGTTAATTGGGCAGAACGAATCGATGGCCGCGTCAAGCCGTGGTACCGAAGCCGTATTGGTTTGCGAGCGAGGGCGCGCCGGTTTCTGGCTTCGTTCGGGATCGTGCATCCGACAAGTTGGATTGAATACGAGACAGCCGTCAAACCAGACTTTGAACTCAAGTCTAAAGGACATGACCAAGTCGGGTTGCGGACTGCGGTAGCCGAACTCGCATCATTCGGAGACAGACGCATTGGTCGCGCGCTGATTGCCGGAAATCTTGATGAAGAGTTGACGCGAGATCTGGGGGTGCCGCCCGCCCCCGACGACCATCGAACCGGGTTCTATCCGTTTCACTGGAGCGTCGAGCTCGGTCCGATTGAAGTGCGCGGTCTGAGCGATGAGTTCAAGCCAACCAAAGCAGGCTGGATGGCATTTGACATCAACGGAGACGGTTACTTCTACCCATGGCTTTTTGCGGAGTGGGTGGAACGCTGCGGGGACCATGAATTGTTCACGCCGATCAAAAATCTATGCCGGGAGACTTGGCCGGTATTGGATTCCGCGCCATCGTCAAAGTTGGTGGAGCTTCGCCTGGCAATGGACGACCTCTGGCCATACGACGATGTCCACGCCCCGGCCGATTGGTGTTGGGGACCATCGGAGACGTGAATTGTCTCAATAGGCACGGTCCGGGCCTTTTGCCGGAGATTCCACGACCCGACGAAATGAATGTATCGCTCCCAAGGCATTCTGATCCGCCTGATACAATCAAAACATGGACGAGTGCAACATCGATCCATCCAACGGCTTCCGGGGCAACCGTAAGGCTATCGAAGTCGTCCAGTTGTCAGAAGCGGACCGGGGCGTTGATCTGCAATGGATCAAGAACAGCAGTTACGCCGATCGGTTCCGGGCGTTGGAACTGCTCAGGTGGCAGACTTATGGACGCGAACGATGTCTAGGAAAGGTTCGCCGCGTTCTCGAGGTGTTTGAGCGACCGACAGGTTGAATACCTCTTGATCGCGGATACCGGCGGAAGCGCATGGGTGAACCTGCGCCGGCGGGTCAGCCCCGCGCGACACCGAGCTTGCGGAATAACTCGGGCTCGGCGTGGTCGGGGTGCAGGGCGAGGAAGTCGATGCTGGTGGGGTCGTCGTGCTGCTCGATGGGCACGAACGCCACCCGGCGGAGCGTGGAACGGAACGCGAAGAGGCGGTAGCCCATGCCGCCGAGTTGTTGCGCGACCGGTCGCTGCGCGGGGGCTTGGTGCAGGCCGTGGGCCTCGAAGACCACGGCGGCGGGCGGGTGCTGACGGAGGAAGTCGGCGGCGGCGTTGAGCACGACGTGCTCGTGGCCCTCGATGTCCATCTTGAGCAGGCGGATCGGCGGCGTCGCGTGCTGGGCGAAGAAGTGGCCGGCGTGGCGGGTCGGGACTTCCAGGGCGAAGTGGCCCGGCCCCAGGTCGGCGAGTTGGCCGCCGCCGGAGTTGGTGTGCGGCACGGTCATGCGGGCGGTGCCGTCGCGGTCCGACAGGGCGAGCGCGTGGACGTGCAGGTGCGCGTAGCCGTTGCATCGCGCAGAGCGTCCGAGCAGTTCGGCGAGGGGCGGCTGGGCTTCGACGGCGTGGACCGAGCCGGTCGGCCCGACGAGGCGCGCCGCGGGCAGCGCGTAGACGCCGTAGTTCGCGCCCAGGTCCCAGACGTGATCGCCGGGGCGGAGCGTGCGTTCAAGCAGCTTGGTGAGTCGCCGGTCGTAGCCACCGGTGTAGAAGATCGGGGCGCCGAGGTAATCGCCGGAGTGGACAAGGATCCGGCTGCCGTCGCGCAGCGTCGTGGTCACGAGTTCGTCCCGGTCGACCAATGCCGCCAGCGGCGCGGTGCGCGACAGCCGGCCGGCCCCACGGAGCAACGGGTAATGCCGGGTGGCCGTGCGGATCAGGGCACGGGCAAAGCGGGCGGGACGCGCGGGAGGCACAGGGCAGATGCTACCGGCTCCCTTTCGCGGTGTTCCCCTCACTCGGTGTTCCGTGACGCTTCGGTCTGTATATGGTTTGCCGCGCTACCGACCGCCGGGCACTACGCGGTCAGTGCGAAACGACCGAAGCGTCGTCTCTGCGGTCGGCGGGGGCGTGGATGACGCGTCGGGCGGCGGCGGCAATGCCGGCGGGGTTGAGACTCGCGTCGGCGAGTTGGTTCGCCCGGCTGTCGGGGCCGACCCAAACCTCGGGCATACCGAGGCGGTGGACGAGGCGGGCGTCGAGGCCGGCGTCGGCGGCGGCTTCGAGGACGCACGTGCCGAAGCCGCCGATCGTGAAGTGGTCCTCGACAGTCAGCACGGGGACGCCACGGCCGAGCAGGTCGCGCAACAGTTCGACATCGACGGGCTTGGCGAAGCGGGCGTCGTAGAGCGCGGCGTCGTGGCCGTGCTCGCGGAGTTGGGCGACGGCGTCGCGGGCGGGGTAGACCATCGCGCCGTAGGCGAGGATGGCGAGCTGGGGCGTGTCGCGCTCGGCGGGCACGACTAGATTCGCTCTGCCCAATTCGAACGGCGGGACATCTCGGTCCGGCTGCACCGGGGCGGTGGCGACGTTGTCGCGCGGGTAGCGCAGGAAGCTCGCACCGGCGTCGTGGTCGGCCATGAATCGCAGCGCGGCCTTGAGGTTCGCCTCGTCGCTTGCCGCGAGCAGCACCGCGCCCGGCAGCGTACGGAACATCGCGATGTCCATGAAGCCGTGGTGCACCGCCCCGTCGCCGCCGACGTACCCCGCGCGGTCCATGCAGATGCGCACGGGCAATTCCTGCAACGAGACCTCCTGAAACACCTGGTCCAGTGCGCGTTGGCTGAACGTGGAATACACCGCGAAGAACGGTTTGAGCCCGGCCTTGGCCATGCCGGCACACATGTCCATCGCGTGGCTCTCGCAGATGCCCGTGTCGAACGTGCGCTCCGGGAAACGCGGCATCACCTCGGACAAACCCGTGCCGTCGGGCATCGCGGCGGTGACGGCGACGACTTTGTCGTCACGCTCCATCAGTTCGATCATCGCGTCGGCGTAGGCGGCGGTGAACGATCGGCCCTTTTTCTTGTGCTCGACGCGGCAGCCGTTGACCTTGAAACCCGCGGGGCTGTGGAACGTGGTTGCGTCGCCCTCGGCGTGGTCGAAGCCCTTGCCCTTGATCGTTTTCGCGTGCAACAAAACCGGGCGGTTGATGTCCTTGACCTCGTGCAGCACGTCGATGAGCCAGGGCAGGTCGTGGCCGTCCACGGGACCGATGCAGATGTGCCCGAAGTGCTCGAACATGTGGCCGCGGGTGATGAGGGCCTGGAGCATCTCGCTGCCGCGGTGGTAGGCCTCTTCGAGGACCGACCCACCGGGCACGTGGTCGAGGACGTGCTTGCCGTGGCGTTTGAGGTTCTGGAAGCGTGAGCTGACGCGGACGCGGTCGAAGTAGCTGGCCATCGCGCCCTGCGGCTTGGCGATGGACATGCCGTTGTCGTTGAGGACGGTGAGGAACTGGCGGTTAAGCGTGCCGGCGTTGTTGAGGCCCTCGAGCGCGACGCCGTTGACGATGGATGCGTCGCCAATGAGCACGGCACACTTGCGCGTCGAAACGCCCTCGCCGCCGGCGATCAAATCGTCGCCGCGCGCGAGGCCCACGGCGGTGCTGATCGCGGTGCCGGCGTGCCCGACGGAGAACAGGTCGTGCTCGCTCTCGCTCGGCTCGGGGAAGCCGGCCATGCCGCCCTTCTGCCGGAGCTTGCCCAGCAGGTGCTGCCGGCCGGTCAAGAGTTTGTGCGGGTAGCACTGGTGCCCGACGTCGAAGAGCAGCCGGTCGCCCCCGGACATTGAATCCAACTCAACGCCATCGCCCTGCGCGGGGTGGGTGGGGGCGGGCCCAAAGTCGAAGACGCGGTGCAGCGCGATGACGAGTTCGACGACGCCGAGGTTGGGCGCGAGGTGGCCGCCGGTCTGGGAGACCTGCGTAATGACCGCCTCGCGGATCTCCCCGGCCAAGTCCGGCAGGCGTTCGGCGGGCAGGGCTTTGAGGTCCGCCGGGCCGGCGAGGCTGGGGAGCAAGGCGTCGGTCATCAAGTAAGAGTCCGGGGTCCTTCGGCGATCTCCCGACACGTCCTTGGCCGGGCACGAAACGGGGGATGATAGCTGGGAGCGGGACGGATTTGGCGCGAATCTCCACGAACGCCGCGGCTGGACCTACGCGGGGTCAGCGCGTGCGGGTCGCCAAACGGTCGGCCATCTCGCGCAAAGGGTCGGCGGCGGGGCCGAAGGGGTCGAGCGCTTCGCGGGCGGCGGTGTGAAGCCGGGCAATCTCGCGGCGCGTGCCGTCGATGCCGTAGACGCCGGGGTAGGTGAGTTTGCCGGCGTCTGCGTCTTTCTGGGTCGCTTTGCCCATTGTGTCGGTGTCGGAGGTGACATCGAGCAGGTCATCGACGGCTTGAAACATCAGGCCCAGGGCGTCGGCGTACTCGGTGATGGCGGTCAGCGCGGCGGAGTCCACGTCCGGGCCCCACCAAGGATTGCCACGGTCCTTTAACGTCCAGTGTTCCGGCTCAGGCTCCTCCGCTCCGCCGCATCGCGCCCCCATCCGGCACGCGGCCCGCAAGAGCGCACCGGTCTTCAGTCGGTGGGTGTTCTTGAGCTTTTCCTCGTCACTCGAGTTTTGATTGTCCGCTCCCGCAACCGTGTCGTAGACTTGCCCGGCGATCATGTCATTGAGCGCAGTGCTCAACTCCCAAGACAGGGCCGGCGACCACCGGCTGCCCAACCCTGCGATCAACTCCCACGCCAAGCCCTGCAACGCGTCGCCGGCCAGGACCGCGATCGCCTCGTCGAACGCGCGGTGAACGGTCGGCCGTCCGCGCCGCAGGTCGTCGTTGTCGAGCGCGGGCAGGTCGTCGTGGACGAGCGAGAACGCGTGCACCAACTCGACGGCCACCGCCGCCGTCACGACCGGGTGGGCCGACCACACCCCGCCGTTGACCGCCATGCAGCAGCGCACACACAAGAGCGGGCGGATGCGCTTGCCCGGCCCGGTCGCCGCGTACGTCATCGCGTCCGCCAGCGGCTTGGGGAACCGCCTCCGCGCGATCGCGCCCGTCAAGGCCGTGTCGATCTCTTCGAGCAACACGGCGTCCGCGATCTTGATGGCCGAGCCTTCAGACATGGCGGACACCATAGGCCAAGGGGTTTCCTGAAGCTGCGAAACCACACGCATTGTTGGCTCGCGATCCGCCAACACCGTCGATGGCTTTGTTACGCCAACCGGTCTTCGACCCAGTCCGCGATGCGGGCGGCGCCGTCGCCCATCGGCCTTTCGCGCAGGACGCGTTGCATCGCTTGGCGCTGGTTGGTGTTGTTCATGAGGTCCACGAGCGGGCCGGTGAACTCGGTGATGTTGTCGTTGGGTTCGATGCGGTCGCGGAGCAGCACCGCCCCGCCGGCGTTGGACAGGGGCAGGACGTTGAGCCGCTGATGCTCGTCCTTGTGGTACGGGTACGGCAGGTAGAGCGTCGGCACCGCGTTGGCCCAGGCCTCGGCGACGGTGCCGGCCCCGGCGCGGGTGAGCGCGAGGTCCGCCGACGCCCACGCCAGGCCCATGCGGTGGCCGAACTGCTCGACTACGGCGGCGACGCCGGCCTGCTTGTACGCCGCCGCGACGGCCGCGCGGTCCTCGTCGTCGTTACCCGTGTAGTGCAGCACCTGCCAGCCGTCGAACTTGCGGGCCACGCCGGTGCGGGTCATCCACTCGGCCATCGCGCGGTTGATCGTACGTGCGCCCTGCGAGCCGGCGAAGATGAGCAACGTCGAACGGTTCGGGTCAAGTCCCAACCCCGCGCGGGCCGACGCCACGTCGAGGTGACTCACCGCGGCGTAGCGCAGCGGGTACCCGACGACCTCGGCGACGCCGTGGCGACCTTTGAGCCCGCCCTCGTGCAACGCCGCGAAGACCGCGTCGGCCTTTCGAGCCATCATGCGGTTCGCCCGGCCGGCCTTGGCGTCCAGCGACACCATCGCGACCGGCACGTCGCACGCCCGCGCCGCCGCGACGACCGGGGCGCTCACGAAACCGCCGGTCACCACCAGCGCCCGGACACGCTGACGCCCGCCGGACTGTTTGATGAATCGTTTGACCGCGTGCTTGCTGGCTTCGAACGCGCCGTAGAACCGCGCGGCCCCGGCCGGGGTTTTCACGAACGGCAGCGCCGGGATCGCGGTGGCGTCGAGCGCCGCGGCCTCCACGACCTGCGCATCGACGTCACGGCGCGAGACGACCAGGTGCGGCGTCACGTCGAGACGACGCTCGAACAGGCGTTCGATGACCGCGAGGTTGGGAAAGATGTGCCCGCCCGACCCGCCGCCGGCAAACAACACGATGGGTTGGGCGTCAGACATGGGAACATTCAACCGCCAAGACGCCAAGATCGCCAAGACCAAGAAAAGCGATGCAGTTGGCCGCAGATTTCGCAGAGGAACGCAGATTCATACAAGCAAACAAACGGAAAGCACGTCACGCTGTCATGATTCATGCACTCGTTTGTTCAATGACAAGCCCGCCAATCAGGTTTTCCTGACTGCCTCACGCCACCGCGTGTCCCAATCTGCGGTCATCTGCAAAATCTGCGGCTAAACACTCTTCTCGCTTCTTGGCGTCTTGGCGGTATTCACCGTCCGTGTTCTCCAGCGCCGCCGCGTGGTCCAGGGACGCGACCAGGCCGAGCATGAAGCCGGTCATCACCCAGCCCGTGCCGCCGGCGCTCAGCAGCGGCAGCGCGATGCCCTTGGTCGGCACCACCACCGTGACCACCGCGATGTTCATCACGGCCTGCGCCCCGATGGTCAGCAGCACGCCCAGCCCGACGAGCCGGCTGAACGCGTCTTTGCACTCGGTCACGATGGCCAACCCGACCCACAGAATGACCAGCAACAATCCCACGACCAGCGCCGCGCCCGCCAGGCCGAGTTCCTCGGCGACGATCGGGAAGATGAAGTCGGTCGTGTCTTCGGGCAGGTGGTACTTGCGGACGCCGTTGCCCAGGCCCGTGCCGGTGACGCCACCGTGCGCGAAGGCCAGCAGCGACTGGATCGGGTGGTAGCCGATGCCCTGCGGGTCGGCCCAGGGGTCAAGAAAAGCCAGCAGCCGTTTGACGCGGTAGGGGCTGGTCATGATCGCCGCGACGACGAGCCCCACGCCCGGCGGGACCAGCAGGCCGACCTGCCACCACTTCGCCCCGCCGGCCACGAGCATCGCCAGCGCGACGGCGCCGATGAGCACGCCCGTACCCAGGTCTTCGATGAGCACCATCCCCGCGCCCAGGCCGATCAGCAGCAGCGGCGGCACCAGGCCGTGGAAGAACCGGTGCATCACCCCGGCACGCCGGGCACACCACCACGCGATGGCCAGCACCAGCGTCCACTTCATCAGCTCGCTGGGCTGGAACGACAACGGCCCGACCCACAGCCACCGCGACGAGCCGTTCACGCTCTTGCCCAGCCCCGGCACAAAGGTCAGCGCCACCAGCGTCAGCGAGCCCAGCACCATCAGCCACAGCGGGTTGACCAGCGCGGCCTTGAACTGATCGACGAAGGACCGCGGGCCCATCGGGCGTTTCTCGAGTTGGCGGCGAAAGCCGAACATCCCCTTGACGTCGATCCGCGAGCCCAGCAGCATCGCCGCGACGGCCAGCATCGCGTACAGGGCGTGCCGCCCCCCCAGGGCCTGCCCCACCGCGGTCCACCGCTGGTCCGCGCCCACGACGCCCCCGCCGACGGACATCCCCGCCGAGCGGATCATGACCACCGCCAGGGCCAGCAGCCCGCCCGCGGCGGCCATCAGGATGTGCGCGTACCGCACCATGGGGGCTCCTATCGGCGGTCGCGGCGCCCCGGGGCCAGCAACCCGGTTCGGCGGCGGAATCCCAAGCAGCAAGATAGGGAAACCGGAGAAAAAGGGCGGTCACCGCCAACCGGCCGATCCCGGAAGAAAATCATCGTTTCGCACCCAAAATGCGTTGTCGCCGACTCTATCCCGTGCTATTTTTACATCCTCGATCCCTGAGCATTGATCAGGGGGCACGGGGTCCGTCGGTATCCCTTCATCGGCTTTGATCCGGCGGACGCAGATCACCACCAGACCCACATCGGCATCAACCACCGCGGGTCACGCGAGGAGAGACCGGACCATGCTCACCATTCGTACCACCCTGGCCGCCCTTCTGGCCGCCGGTGTCGTGTCGACCACCGCGTCGGCCGCCGTCACCTACCCCGGCCCGTACGTCGGCGCCGACGTGACCTACACCGACATCACCGAAGCCAGCGCCGACCCCGTCGGCGACCCCGAGCCGCTGTACGGCGCCCCGACCGGCATCACCGGCAACAACCTCGACTTCGACCCCGTCGCCTCGGCGTTCTCCGCCGACGCCCCGCCGCCGGACAGCACCGACGGCTCGCTGATGTTCCTGGTCACCTCGAACTCGGGCGCGACCATCGACACGCTGATCGTCAGCGAGTCCGGCGACTACACGTTCTCCGGCTCGCCCGCCGCGGGCGAAGCGGTCGCCGCCACGCTGCTCGTGCAGGTCCTGGACCCCGTGACCGAGGCGGTCCTGATCTCCGACACCACCAGTTTTTTTGAGGTCTACGACTCCGCGCCGCTCGAAACTGGCGACTGGAGCCACTCGCTGACGTTCGACCTCTCGGGCTTCGGCATGACCGAATACAAGGTCCTGGTCGATAACCTCCTGCAGGCTTCGGGCAACGGCCAGGCCACCTCGCTGATCCGCAAGAAGGACTTCGACATCAACGTCCCCGAGCCCGCGACCGGTGCCCTCGCGCTGGCCGGCCTGGCGCTGATGGCCCGCCGCCGCCAGGGCTGAGCGTCGCCAAAGAGATCTCAACACCAACGTTGAAACCCGCTTGCTCCGCGCAGGCGGGTTTTTCATTGGGCCCGCATGACCGCGTTACACTGACCGCCCCGCCGACAAGCCCGGTGCGGTGGCCGAGTGGTTGAAGGCAGCGGTTTTGAAAACCGCCGAACGGTCCTGCCGTTCCGTGGGTTCGAATCCCACCCGCACCGTTTCCGTCCGTCGTTTCGTCCTCCGAACCGTGGTCAGATCACCACCCGGCTGCCCGCCTCGATCCGCTCGGGCAGGTCGAGGCGTTCCAGGTCAGAAGGCTCGACCGCGGTGGTCGGCTTGAGCTCGACGACGCTGCCGTCTTCGCACAGCACGCCCACGTTGGACAGCCAACGCTTGGCGCGGTCGATCTGGAGCTGTTTCGACGTGTCCGGTGAGTCCTGGACGCCGCTTCCGGGGGCGCCCGAGGCGTTCTTGATCGGGGCGAACTCTTCCTCGCGGGCCGTCTCGAGCACGAACGAGCCGTCGCACAGCGGCAACGCGTCGAACACGAACGTCTCGAGCTTCACCGCGTTAGGCGACTCCGGCGAAACCGTCTCGCCTTTGTCTGGGTCGTAATACGGGACCTTCTTCTCCGCCCGGTTCCAGGGCAGCGCGAACCCCTGTGCGCCCTCGTTGAGCTCGGCGACGAAGTCCACCGCGATGACGTGGATCGCGATCGAACCGCCGTTGAACTTGAGGTTGCCGTCCGCGTCGGTCTGTTTCGCCAGGTCGTCGGGCATGTTGGTGTATTCGATGACGCTCATCTTGCCGTCGACCAGCGCGAAGTTGCCGACCTTTTCGAGTGCGTCACGCTTGGGCAGCATCTTGGAGGACATCTGCGTGTCGTCAAGTTCCTGGAGGCCAACGAACAGCGGGTCCACCACCTTGACCAGCGGGTTGTCGACCTGGAGGTAGCTGATCTGGCGGATGCCGCGCTGCTTCATGTCGGCGATGGCGCCCGAGGTGTGCAGCGCCTTGAGCGAGCCGCCGTGCCCGTTGGGCGACAGCGCGAGTTCGCCGGGCCCGGCGAGCAGGCACTTAAAGCTGGTCATGTCGATCGCCGGCATCATCGCCTGGGGGAACACCATGACGTCGTCCCGGCCCAGCCCGAAGAAGTCGTGCTCCTCGAAGAACGTAACCGTGGCCTCGTGATTGATCGGCGAGGTCATGACATAGAACGGCACGACCGCGCCGTACTTGGCCCGCAGCTTGAGCAGTTGCTCGGCGAAGAGTTGGAACAGCGACGCTTCGCGGATCGGCGACGCGGGGAACGTGCCCTTGGGTCCGTCCCAGCCGAGGCGCGTGCCCTGCCCGCCGGCCACGCAGAACGCGGCGACCTTGCCGTTGCGCAGAAGCTTTTCGCCGGTCGCGTAGGCCTCGGCGTACTTCTCGGCCTGCACGTCGTCGGCGGGCTGCTTGGGGTAAGACGGCGCGGGCTCGATCGTGCCGGCCAGTTCGAAGCTGGGCTTGTTCTTGACGTGCGACTCGATCAGGCGGGCGACCTCGGGCCAATCGATGGCTTCGATCTGGGCGAGCAGCGCGGCCTGGGCGTCGGCGTCCAGCGACGCATAATGCTCGAGCAGGTGGGGCTGGCCCACGGCGTCGAGAGTCTTGTGGACGGCGTCGTAACGGGCGTCGAGGGTGGTGGTGGTCATGGTGGTGGAACGTACGGGGCGGGGATGGAACACCAACATCGGCCGGGCCGACGTGGGGATTGCGAGGGTCCGAAAAGGTCAAGCCGGGGTCGAGCGCCACGCGGCGTGGCCGACGAAGAACGGCCCGAGCGAAGCGAGGTAGCGCGACGTCTGCTGCGTCGAGCGCATGGTCTGGACGAGCTTGGACAGCGGCGCGAGGTCTTTGCCGACCAAGCCGACGACGAAGTCGTTGTCGCGGGTGTCCAAGCCGTGACAGGCGAGACGAATGTCGTGGCCGGCGTCGGCCTGGCCGAAGCCCATGCCGATCGTGCCGTGCTCCTTGAGGATGCTCATCTTCGTTTCGCGGTCGAGCTGCTCGAACTCGCCTTTACGCCGCAGCGGGTACCACACGGCCCAGGGCCAGTCGGCGTTCATGGCGTGGCGGCGCGGCCGGTTCAGCAGCGTCTCGTCGAGGTCGGGTTCGTATCCGAGGCTGTAGGTCCGGCCGAACATGGTCAGTTCGGGTCGGGGCGTCAGCGCGGCGAACGGCTCGGTCGCCAACAGCGAGCGCAACGCGCCGGGGAAGAAGGCCGGGTCTTCGTGGACCGTCAGCAACGCCAGCCCGCGTGGGTCGAGCACGTCGTGGTAGAGCACGGCCTCGAACCCGCTTGCGGCCAACGCGTCGATGACCGGCGCCGCGTCGGCGCAACCCGTCCAGGCCAGCAACTGCATGAATAGCCGGCGGTCTGAGGTAGCGCCGGCGGCACCGTATTCCGCAAGCCGCGGCTCGGGCGGCGTCTGGGTCGACGGCGGCCCCTTCATCGGGTTTCCGGGGCTCGTTGAGGGGTGGGCGGCGGCGGACATCGGGCCAAACAGGTTAAGGGAATCGCCGACGCCTCGCGAGACCCCGGCTTGAGAAAGGCGTGAATGGGCGTGAACGCCGACCCGTCGAAACCCGCAGGTTTTCCCGCAGATTCGCTTGACCGGGCCCGGCACGTATCGTTCATTTTTCCCAGCTTTCGGGGGACGATTTCCAGGCCACGAGGCACGCCATGAAGTTCAAGACCGCACGCCAACACGCCAAACCGTCCAGGCCACCCTCGTTCCTGCGGAACTGCCTGAAAACGGCGGGCCCGCCCCTGGCGATCGGTTTCTGCGTGCTGGCGTTGTCGGTCGCGGCGGCGGGGACCATCGCGGCCCTGGTCATGGGCGATCAGATCGCCGACACGGCCGCCGACCTGATCGGTCACACCGGCTGGTTCGGCGGCCGGGCGGGATAATCATTACCACGCCGAAACCGGGCGACTTCAGACCACAATGACACAACCATGAGCGCCGGCCGGGCACACGACCCGCCGGCGTTTTCGTTGTCTGCACTTCTTCAATAGACCCAAGCCGGCAGACTCACGCCAGGTATCGCAGCAGCGACACCGCCGCGCAGGCCGCGGTTTCGATCCGCAGGATGTTGGGCGACATGCACCACTTGACGTAGCCCGCGTGCGCGGCACGGTGGAGTTCGTCGTCCGTGAACCCTCCCTCGGGGCCGATCATGATGATCGCGTGCTGGCGGTCGCGGAGGTCGTCGGCGAGGTCGGACGGCCGGTCGCCCCGGGGCGTGCAGATGACGCCGAAGTCGCAGACCTCCGCCAGGATGTCGCCGAAGTCGTGGACCGCGTCGATCTGCATCAGGGTCAGTCGGCCCGACTGTTTCGCGGACTCGATGGCGATGCGGCGGAAGCGCTCGATCTTCCCGTCGCGCGGATCAACGACGCTGTGCGTGGTCGTGATCGGGACGAAGCGGTCGCAGCCGAGCTGGCTGAGCTGGTTGATCATCTCGTCGGCGCGGTCGCCCTTGGGCACGGCGGCGGCGACGGTGATGCGCGGCAAAAGCGGCTTGGTCTCGGAGATCGCGGTGACACGGCAGATGGCGCCGTGCTCGCCGTAGCTCTCGAGCTCGGCGGCGCCAACCTTGCCGGTCCCGTCGAACAACTCGACCGCGTCGCCGCGGGCAATGCGGAGCACCTTGCGGGCGTGGCGGGTTTCTTCGGCACCCAGGACGCAGTACGGGTCCGATAAACGCGGGTGCGGCAGTGTCGCGCAGAAGAAACGGGCGGCCATAGATCGTGCCTCCGCATGAAGGATCGGCCCGGCGAACGACACCGCCGCGCCAGAGCTAAACGTTCGATAAGTCCGCGGGCAAGGCAAGCGATTCGATTCAGTTTTACCGGCCTCTGTGTCGATCATGCGAGGGACACCGGTCGGGCGGTCCCCGGCCGCACGCCGACCCCGCCCCAGAACCAGCACGAGGAGCCGCGGCGTGGCCGACGAGCCGGACAACCTGGGAGCCAAGCTCGACGCCCTCGTCGCCGGCTTGGGCGAGCCCGAGCCAACCACCGCCGAAGCGGATTCTACCGACAGTGCGGATTCCACCGACGCCGGCCCCGTGGAGGCCGCCGCGCCGATCGACGCGACCCAGGAGGCAGAAGCTTCTCTGGACGGTGCCCAGAGCCTGGCGGACAAACTCGACGCGATGATCTCGGCCACCGCCGGCGGAGAACCATCCGAGGAAAGTGCCGACGCACCGCCGGACGAAACCCCCGAGCACGAAGCCCTCGCGGCGCTCGACGCCGTGGAAGCCGCGCTGGACGCAGCAGCCTCAGAAACCGAATCCCCCGACGAGGTCGGCGACGGCGCAACCGACACCGACGATGACCTCGCCGGCGACTTTGCCAGCGCCGAAGACATTACCGGCGAGGCGCCGTCCCCCAAGCCGCCTAAGCCGGCAACGCCAACCGCGCCCGCATCTTCACCGAAAGCCGCAGCCAAACCGGCCGAGCCCTCGGACACCCTCGACCCCGAGCTCGAGAGCGAAATCGAGGGCGACTTCGTCAGCGAGAGCGAACTCCACGACGAACCTGCTACCGCGGACGCCGAGGCACAGACCCCAACCGAGGAACCCGACGACTCGGCCGAGACGGAACTCGCCGGCGACTTTCTGAGTGAAGCCGAACTCAGCGCCGCGGACGACCCAACGCCCCCCATACCCGTTGAAGACGCCACGGACACGTCCACCGCCACCGAAGCAGTCGAACCCCCCATCGCCCCCGAGCAAGCCGGCGACGACCCCGAAGGCGAGTTCCTGAGCGAAGCGGAACTCCTCGCGCAGGTCGATACCGAACTCGAATCCGCCGCGCAGGAACAACTCGATCAAGGCAAATCCGACGACGACTACGGCGCGTTGGCGGCCATGCTTGGCGTCGATGCGGAAGAGTTGGCGGACGTTCCCCCGGTCGAAACCCCCGACGCCACCGACGACGCCGAAGACGTTGGTGCCGCCGACGACCTCGACGGGGCGTTCGAGAGCCTCGACGACATGTTCGCGGAGGACACGCCGGCCCCGTGCGCGATGGACGCGGAGACCGACTCGGACGAAGAGGATGTCGAATTCGACGGCGCGTTCGCCGCGCCCGACGAACTCGACGCCGAGGAGCCCGCCGGCTGGTTCGAGCCGCCGGACGCCGTAGCTGAAGAAGCACCGGCGGTGTCGCTGCCCGCGGCCAAGGCCGAGGACAAACCGATCAAGGACGGCGTTGCGTCCAAAGCGCCGGACGCACCGGAAGAACCCGCCCCGCTGACCGAAGCCGATACGCCGACCGGCAAAACCAGTCCCGCTGAACTCGCGGCCCGGCTCAAGCCCCATGTGCAGCGCGGCCGAACCGCGGCCGTCCGCCTGCGACCACACCTGATCACCCTCGCCAGACTCACGCTCAAGGGGACCAAGGCCGGCTGCTACTACGCGAACTGCCCGCTCGACTTTCTCGCCGAGAAACTCGCCAAGGACGACGCCCCCGCCCCGCCGATCAAGCAGTACGTCGGCCTCGTCGCCGCCGCGGTGCTGATCCCCGGAGCACTTCTCCTGCTGCTCGGCCTGCTCGGGTAGCGTCTCGCCACGAACCGCGTCAGCCGTCGATCACCTTGAGCGCCACCAGGTCCTGGATGTCGATCAACCCGACCGGCTTGTGCTCGCCGTCCACCACCGGCACCTCGTCGATGCGCATCTGACGGATCAGACGCACGGCGTCCCGCACAAACGCGTCGTCCTGAAGACACCGCGGGTCACGGGTCATCACGTCGCCGACCGGCACGTCCAGCGCTCCGCCGCCGCGAAACGCCAGCCGGCGCAGGTCGCCATCCGTGAACACGCCGGCCAGTTTCCCCGCGTCATCAACCACCACCAGCGCGCCCGCGCGCCGCAAGGTCGGGTCCGCGGGTTGCGCGAGCTTGAACGCCTTGGGCAGCGGCATCGACTCGTGGATCAGCGGCAGGTTGTCGCCGACTTTGAACCGCATCGCGTCGGTAATCGGCGTGAGCTGCCGGCCGAGCCCGCCGCCGGGGTGGTACTTCGCGAACTGGTCCGCCGTGAACCGGCGCTGACGCGACACCGTCAGGGCCAGCGCATCGCCCAGCGCGAGCATCGCGGTCGTGCTTGACGACGGCGCGAGTTCGTTGGAGCACGCCTCGGTGATGTCGCCGACGTGCAGCGTCACGCTCGCAACGCGTTCAAGGTCGCTGCCGCTCGGCCCGACCAGCGCAATCAACGGCACGCCGTCGGGCCGCAAAAGTTCGGCCAGATCCACAACCTCGCCGGTGTTCCCCGAATAGCTCAGCAGCAGCACGGCGTCGCCGGCACGGATGCGCCCCAGGTCGCCGTGGACCGCTTCGACGGGGTTCAGAAAGTGCGAAGGCGTCCCGGTCGATGCGAACGTCGCCGAGAGCTTCTGCCCGATGTGCCCGGACTTGCCCAGCCCGGACACCACCAACGAACCGCCCTGCTCGGCGGCCTCGATGACCGTGCGCACCGCCGCATCAAACGCGTCGTCCACCACGATCCGACGGATCGCGTCGGACTCGGCGTCGAGCACGCGCTGCGCGAACGCGCCGCACGTTTCCCCGGCGCTGCCTTCCGGCTTTGAGTCGCCTGATTCGTTCGTGGCCTTCATGCGATCCGCTACGATAACCGCCATGTCCCGCCGCCGTCTGATCCCCAAGCGTGCCGTCCTGGGTCGCATCGTGGCCGCGGCGGGTTTGGCGTCGATACTTCTGGCCGGATGCACGAACCCCGACGCCTTGCCCGAGCCGACGCTCCAACCTGCCGCCGACCCCGCCCGCTTTTCCAGCGAGATCGCCGCCTTTGCCCGCGCTGACGCCAAAACGCCCAGCCCGCCGAACGTCGCCCTGTTCGTGGGCAGTTCGAGCATCCGGATGTGGCCGCTCGAAACATCGTTCCCCGAGACCTCCGTCGTCAACCGCGGCTTCGGCGGCTCGCAGTTCAGCGACGCCATCCACTACGCCGACGCGCTGTTCGGCCCGCACACGCCTTCGGTGATCGTGCTCTACGAGGGCGACAACGACATCGCCGCCGGCCTCACGCCCGTGCAAGTCCGCGACCATTACCGGATCATGAGGGAAACGATCCGCGCGCATCACCCCGCGGTGCCCGTGCTCTTTCTTTCGATCAAACCCAGCCCGCGGCGTTCCGAGATGTGGCCCGACATGCAGGTCGCCAACAACATGATCCGGGCGTTGTGCGATGCCGACCCGGACACGGCGTACGTCGATGTTGCGTCGGTGCTGCTGAGCGCCGATGGCCAACCCGACCCGGCGCTGTTTCTCGACGATGCGCTGCACCTCAACGACGCGGGCTATGCGTGTTGGCGTGACGTCCTCGCGCCGCTCTTGCGCCGGTATACGCCCACGGCGGATTGATCGCCCCGTTCAAGCATCACGGACGAAGCACGAGGCCCCCATGAACACCCCCACCGCCGAACACCGCGTCCAGCTCGACGCCTACGCCGGACCGCTCGACCTGCTGCTCTACCTCGTGAAGCGCCACGAGATCGACCTCCAGGATGTCCCCATGGCCGAGCTCGTCGAGCAGTACATGGCGCACCTGCGCGTCATCGAAACCATTGACGTCGAAAAAGCCGGCGAGTTCCTGGTCATGGCCGCGACGCTCGTGGAGATCAAGAGCCAACTGCTCGTGCCCCACGTCATGCGCAGCGAGGACGAAGACGGCGAGGGCGCCGAACGCCCCGACGCCGACCCCGACATCGACCCGCGCTTCGAGTTGGTTCAGCAACTGCTCGCCTACAAGCGCTTCAAGGACGCCGCCCTCGAACTCGAAGACCGGGCCGAGCAGTGGGAAACCCGCTTCCCCGCCCACGCCCGCGCGGGCAAGGCGCAGGCCGACGCGGCCGGCGACGCCGACCCCGATGGGACCGAAGCGCTGCCGCTCGAACTCGACCTCGACGATGTCAACATCCTCGACCTGTGCGCCGCGTTCGGCCGGGTCATGGACAGCATCGGGCACCTGGGCGACCACGAGGTTACCTACGACGACACGCCCATCTCGCTGCACGCCGACGACATCGCCGACCGCCTCGCCCGGGACGGCGGCGAACGCAAACGCATGACGCTCGTGCAGGTGTTCCAAGGCCGGACGCGCGGCGAGATGATCGGACTGTTCCTCGCCACCCTCGAACTGGTCCGTCAACGCAAGGTCCGCGTGACCCAGGACGAGAACCTCGGCGAGATCGCGCTGGAGCTGACCCCGGAAGAACACTGGGAAACCACCGACACCATCGAGGCCGAGGAAACGCCCGACTGGACCGACTCGCAGACCGGCGAGGTCCAATACGACTGGCCCGACGAAGCCACGAAGCGGCGTGCGCTGCGCCGGGCCGAGCGCCGGGAAAAGTGGTACGAAAAACGGGACGACGCGGAGAAGGACCCCGGCGATTCGGCCGATGACCCCATGGCATGTCGGACCGATGATTCGCAGGACGAACTGAAGGAGGGCGGCGAGGCGATCGCCGGAGATGTTGATGCCGTGCTCGACGACCCCGGACCCGCCGAACCACCGCCCCGACCCCAGCCCGAATAACGACGCGCTACCCCGTGGTTCGACCGGTGCCGGCTCCGCCGCCGTGGTCTACGAGACGCACCTGCACACCACCCTCTGCCGGCACGCCACCGGGGACCTCAGCGAGTACGCCGACCACGCCCTGGCCCGCGGCCTGGCCGGCATCACCGTCACCTGCCACTGCCCCATGCCCGACGGGCACTCGGCCCACGTCCGCATGGCCGAGGACGAGTTCAACACCTACCTCGCGATGGTGGCCGACACGCGCGACGCCTACGCCGGCCGGCTCGACGTCCGCCTCGGGCTCGAGTGCGACTACTTCCCGGGCTACGAGAGCTACGTCGAGAACCTGCTCTGGCGGGCCGACTTCGACTTCGTCCTCGGGTCGGTCCACCCGCACCTGCCCGAATACCGCGACGCCTACTGGATGGGCGACCCGACCGCGTTCAAGCACGGCTACTTCGAGCACCTCGCCCAGGCCGCCGAGACCGGGCTCTTCGACTCGCTCGCCCACCCGGACCTGGTCAAGAACATGGTCCGCGACACCTGGAACGCCCAGGGCGTCGTCCCCGCGATCACCGGGTACCTCGACCGCATCGCCCACGCCGGCGTGTGCATGGAACTCAACACCTCCGGGCTCTACAAGGCCGTACCCGAGATGAACCCCGGCCCGGCCATCCTCCGCGCCATGCAGGTCCGCGGCATCCCCGTCACCGTCGGCGCCGACGCGCACCGGCCGGAGCGCGTCGGCGACCGCTTCGAGGACGCCTACGACCAGCTCGCCGCCGCGGGCTACGAGTGCGTGTCGCTGTTCCAAGGGCGCGAGCGTTATCGGGTGTCGATCGACGCCTGCCGGGCCTCGCTGACCGGCGTGGCCGAGGCCCAAGCCAACAAGGCCGACGGACTTCAGGCCCACCGCGCCTGACGCCGATAAACCTTCTGTGTCCACGATCTCCCCCGCCGCCATCAGCAATCTCAAGCAGGCGCAGCTGCAAACGCAGGTGCAGACGGCGGTGACGCGGAAGCTTCAGGACGTCGCCCGGAGCCAGGGCGACGCCGCCGTGTCGCTGCTGCAGCAGGCCGCCGAGATTCAGCGATCGCAGGTCGCGGCGATGAAGCTCGAGCCGCACAAGGGCGCGTCGATCGACGTCCTGGCGTAACCCCCCCCCGCTTCCGGAACCAAACAAAAGATGCACGGGTGCCACGGCCGCTTGCGACCGTGCCGTCTACCCAAAAGTTTCCGTGACCCGCACCGTCGCAAGCGACGGTGGCACCCGGGCGTGTTCCCGCCTCCGCTTATCCCGCCAACACCCCCGACACCGCCTCGACCACCGCGGCGTGGAACGGGCCGTTCGTGCAGACCACCCCGCCGTCGGGAGCGAGCGTCCGGCCCTGACCGAAGTCGTGGCGCTTTCCGTGCACGTCCGTCACCGTGCCACCCGCCTCTTCGACGACGAGCTTGCCCGCCGCGTGGTCCCAGATCTTCTCGCGGTAGCCGGGCTTGGTCGGCAGACGTAAGTAGACCTCGGCCTTGCCCATCGCCACCGCCGCGTACTTGCACTGGCTGTCGATCCGGAACGGCTCGGCCGTAATCCCAAGCTTGTCTGCGATCTGCGACGACGCGCCGTGGTCCGAGTGCCCGGACTCCACCGACTCGCACAGCTTCGCCTCGGCCGATGTCGCCACCGGGCTCACGCTTACGGTTTCGCCGTCAACACCGTCGCCCTTAAGCGATAGCCGCTTCGCCCCGCCGCCCTTCACCGCGGTCATCACCACTCCGCCTTCGAGGTTCGGGCAACCCAGCACACCGAGCGTCACCTCGCCGTCTTCGATCAGCGCCAACGCGACCGCGTACTGCTCACCGCGCAGGAAGCCTTTCGTGCCGTCGATCGGGTCGAGCGTCCAGTAGCGCTTCACCGAAGGATCGTTGGCCGGGTCGAACGCGCCGCGGTCGATGGCCGTCAGCGCCGCGTCCTCCGACATCTGCGCGTGCTTGGCGACCGACGCCCGCAGCGCCGCGTTGGCGTCTTCGCGCAGCTCGCCTGAGCCCTCTTCGCCCACCACCGGGTCGCCGGGGAACACCTCGGCCAGCGCCGCGCAGATCACCGCCTGCGAGGCGTAGTCCGCGACCGTCACCGGCGACTTGTCCTTCTTTTCCAGCGTCTCCGCCGTGACCAAGTCACGCTGCACCGCCACGCACACCACCGACGCCGCCCGGACCGCGGCGACCGCCGTTTCGAGTTCTTTCTGCAGATTCATACGCGAAAGGTAGCGGCAACGCCCGCCGCCTGCCCGGTGTGAAACTGGGTCAATACCCCCCGCCGCCCGCCAGGTTCTTGAACCGCGTGGTGCTGCCATCGAACAGCAGCTTCACCGTGCCGGTCGGGCCGTTGCGCTGCTTGGCGATGATGACCTCGGCCTCGTTGGTGTCCTGGTACTCCGGGTCGCCGCGGTGGTAGTAGTCCTCGCGGTGCAGCATCATCACCACGTCCGCGTCCTGCTCGATCGAGCCCGACTCGCGCAGGTCGGACATGCGTGGCCGGTGGCCCTCGCGCTGCTCGGCGGCGCGGTTAAGCTGAGAAAGACAGATCACGGGAACGCTCAATTCACGGGCGAGCGCCTTGATGCCACGGCTGATCGCCGAGACCTCGTTCTGCCGGCCGTCGCGACCCGCCGAGGGCGCGGACATGAGCTGGAGGTAGTCGATCATGAGCGCCTCGATGCCGTGGCGCTGTTTCATGCGGCGCGCCTTGGCGCGGAGCCCCATGAGCGTCAGGCCCGCGGTGTCGTCGATGAACAGCGGCGCCTCTGACAACTCGCCGACGGTCAGCGACAGCTTCGAGAAGTCGTCCCGGCTGAGCATGTTGCGTCGCAGCTTGTGCGAGTCCACGCCCGACCGCGCACAGAGCAGGCGTTGGGCGAGCTGCTGCTTGGACATTTCCAGCGAGAACACGCCGACCGACACACCCTTGGTCGCCGCGATGTGCTCGGAGATGTTGAGTGCGAACGCGGTCTTGCCCATCGACGGACGCGCGGCGACGATCACCATCTCGCCGGGTTGCAAACCGTTGGTCATCTCGTCGAGCTCGAAGAAGCCGGTCTCGACGCCGGTGACGAGCTTGCCCTCCTGCTGTTCGAGCCGGTCGAAGGTTTCCTGCAGCAGCGTGGCGATGTCGGCGGTGCCGTCGTCGCTCTTTTTCTCGGCGATCTCGAAGATGCGCGTCTCCACCCGGTCGAGCAGGTCCGCCACTGCCTCGTCGGAGGTGTAGCAGTCTTCGAGGATCGTCCCGGCTTCGTCGATCAGCCGACGCAGCAGCGCCTTGTCGCGCACGATCGTCGCGTAATGGTTCGCGCTGCTCGCCGACGGCACGGACTCGGCCAGCTCGACGAGGTACTCCAGCCCGCCGACCTGGTCGAGCAGCGACTTGTCCACGAGCTTCTGGTTCAGCTGAACCATGTCGATGGACTGCTGCTGATCGTAGAGCTCGACGAGCACGTGGTAGATCGCGCCGTGGGCGGGCTTGAAGAAGTCCTCGGGCGATTTGATGAGCTGGATGACGTCGCCGACGACCTGCCAGTCGAGGATCATCGACCCCAGCAGCGCCATCTCGGCCTCGAGCGCGTGCGGCGGCAGCGACTCGTACAGCCGGGCAAGATCGACCTTGCGCGGCTTCTTGTCCTTGCCGGAACCGCTCGCGTCATCGCCGAAGTTGAAGCTGGGGGCGGTGGACATTGCGGACAGTTTAAGCGGTCAAAAGCCGCGATCCGTGATCACTACACAAGTTGGGGACAGGTTGTCGCGAATGCTGTGGATAAAGCCCGGAGACGGCCGTCTCCGGGCTTTAGGGAAAAAGAATCGCACTGCTCACACTACTTCCGGCGGCGGCAACTGGTCGCAGAAGTCTGCCAACTCGGTCAGCTTCGGGCTGCGGGCGTTGCGGACGTAGAAGCCGGAGGTGCTGACGCCGGTGCACAGCGCGCCCTCGACGTCGAGCCCGGCGAGAAGGCCCAGGCAGAAGCCGGCGTTGAAGTTGTCGCCGGCGCCGGTGGAGAGCTTGGGTACCGCGACGTACGGGCCGGCGAAGCGCCCGACGGTTTCGACGTCGCCACGCTTCAGGCATGCGGCGGCGGCTTCGCGCGGGTGGACGACGCAGCCGGTGAGGCCGAGCTTGGCGCGGATGGCGGAGGCGGTGTCTTCGATGGCGGCGCGGGCCTGCTCGTCGCCCGGGTCGTCGCCGAAGGTTTTCATGCCGAGCACGTTGCGGACCTGGTTCGACTCGCTGAGGTTCAGGCCCAGCACGACGTTGGCCTTGCTCTGCATCTCGCTGAGCAGCGTGAGCGCGCCGCGCAGGTCGTCGTCCGTGCGTTTCGCGGGGTCGGCGAAATCGACGAAGACGATCGGCCGCATTGTTTCGTCCGCGTATTCGGGGATGAGTTCGGTTACGCGCCGCCAGACCGACTCCACGTTCGGCAGCATCGTCCAGTTGGTCATGCCGATGAGCCGGCTGCGCGACGCGAGTTTGGTGAGCGTCTCAGTGCCGATCTCGTTTTCGACCATCGCGGCGTCGAGCCCGGCCATGTGGGCGTACTTGCCGAACATCAGCTTGCCGTTGCCGAACTCCACGGCGTCGGTGAACCCGGGGTCGCAGACGGGGTACGCCTCGGCCCGGCCCGCGAAGTCGGTGAACGACGGGTGGATGTTGGGCAGGCCCAGCGCGCCGATGTAGGCGACTTCGAGCGTGGCTTCGAGCAGCGCGTTGGCCATGATCGGGCCGTTGCCGCCGAGCTTTTCCTGCCGGACGACAAACTCGAAGTTGGCGCTCTTGCCGTCGGCGGCGAGGATCTTGTCGCCGAACGCCTTGATGGTGGGCACCTCATCGAAGCGGTCGAGGTCGTGCCGCTTGTCGACGACGCGGATGATGGAGTCGACAAACCCGTCGAACCCGACGAGTACGGGCGTCTTCGGGGCGTCGGCGGCGAAAGCGCGGAGCTTCCCGGCGACGTCGGCGGCGATCTGGAGGCGGTCTTCATTCGTCATGATTCAGAGCGTAACGGCCCGGCTCGTCGTACGCCTCGGGGTTCACCGCTTGAATCGCCCAGGTAGACGGTCAGCACTAAGATTGCGGTTCGTGTCCGAAACTTTCCTCAACGGCGAGCCCCCGCATGAACGAGCACGAAAAGGTCAACTACCTCGAGTTCCACGCCAACGACCTGGACGCGACCAAGGCGTTCTTCGCCGGCGTCTTCGGCTGGTCCTTCACGGAGTACGGCCCGGACTACACGTGCTTCTCCCGGGCCGACGCGGGTCTGGACGGCGGCTTTTTCCGTTCCGAGAAGTCATCTAAAACTGAGACCGGCGGGGCGCTGGTGGTCTTCTATAGCCAGGACTTGGAGGACACGCAGGCCCGCATCGAGGCCGCGGGCGGGACGGTCATTCGGCCGATCTTTGCGTTCCCCGGCGGCCGGCGGTTCCACTTCACCGAGCCCAGCGGCAACGAGTTCGCCGTGTGGTCCGACCCGGCAGAGTGACGGCCGGGCGTGCCCACTTGCCGGGTCGAGTTCGGGTTCGCGTTCCTGTCAGCCGTGTCGGCGATTTGACCGCCGCCCTGCCAGCCTGACAGCATGGCAGTCTCGATTGCCTTCTTGATGCTGAGCCGTAATCCGCATTAATCACTGATATTCAAAGGATTACGACGCAATATCGAACGAGCCATATCCCACGATAAAGCTGGCACCGTACTTGTAACCCTCTCCGCCACGCTGGTGTGCAGGCAGGCCGTCGCTGAGATTCAGCCCGGACCCGCCAGCCCCGGCCGGATTGTTTAACCCGTCATCACCATCCATTTGGGAGACCGCCGCCATGGCCGTGAAGGAACTGGCCTTTGAGTCCGAAGCCCGCCAAGCCCTGCTGAGGGGCGTGGAGAAGCTTGCCGCCGCCGTCAAGAGCACTTTGGGCCCCCGCGGCCGCAGCGCCGTGATCGACAAGTCCTGGGGCGGGCCGACCGTCACCAAGGACGGCGTCACCGTTGCCGAGGAGATCGAACTCCGCGACAAGGACGAGAACCTCGGCGCCAAGCTTGTCAAGGAGGCCGCCAGCAAGACCTCCGACAAGGCCGGTGACGGCACGACGACCTCGACCGTGCTCGCCGAAGCGCTCTTCAAGGAAGGCCTGCGTCAGATCGCCGCCGGCACCGACGCCGGCGCGCTGGTCCGCGGCATGAAGAAGGCCGTGGACACCGTCGTCGACGACATCATCAAGCAGTCCAAGAAGGTCAACGGCAAGGCGGACATCGCCAACGTCGCGACCATCTCCGCCAACAACGACGCCGCCATCGGCAAGATCATGGCCGACGCCATGGAGAAGGTCGGCAAGGACGGCGTCATCACCGTCGAAGAAGGCAAGAGCCTTGAGACCTTCGTCGATGTCGTCGAGGGCATGCAATTTGACCGCGGCTACCTCAGCCCCAACTTCATCACCGACCAGGACGCCATGGAGGTCCAACTCGACAAGTGCTGGGTCCTGGTCCACGAAGACAAGATCGATTCGATCCAGAAGCTCGTGCCGCTGCTCGAAAAGGTGCAGGACACAAAGCGGCCGCTGCTGATCATCGCCGAGGACGTGACCGGCGAAGCGCTCAGCACGCTGGTCATCAACAAGCTGCGCGGCGTGCTGAACATCGCGGCCGTCAAAGCCCCGGGCTACGGCGACCGACGCAAGGCCATGCTGCAGGACATCGCCGTGCTCACCGGCGGCGAGGCGATCATGAAGGACCTGGGCGTCGAGCTCGACAAGGTCGAGATCACCCAGCTCGGCCAGGCCAAGAAGATCCGCATCTCCGCCGACAACACCACGATCATCGAGGGTGCCGGCACCACCAAGGCCATTCAGGGCCGGATCGAGCAGATCCGCAACGAGATCAACACGACCACCAGCGATTACGACCGCGAGAAGCTGCAGGAACGCCTCGCCAAACTGGCCGGCGGCGTCGCGCAGATCAACGTCGGCGCCGCGTCCGAAGCCGAGCTCAAGGAAAAGAAGGCCCGCGTCGAAGACGCGCTGCACGCGACCCGCGCGGCCGTCGAAGAAGGCATCGTGCCCGGCGGCGGCGTCAGCTTCCTCCGCGCGTTGTCCAAGCTCGACAAGGTCGATGCGAAGGGCGAAGAGGCCGCCGGCATCGAAGTCGTCCGCAAGGCGTTGCGTGTGCCGCTGTTCACCATCGCCGAAAACGCCGGCGAGCGCGGCAGCGTCGTGGTGACCAAGGTCGCCGCGGGCAAGGGCGCGTTCGGTTTCGACGCGCTCAAGCTCGAGTACGCCGACCTCGTGGACCGCGGCATCATCACCCCCGCCAAGGTGGACCGCACCGCCCTGCAGAACGCCGTGTCCGTCGCGACGCTGCTCCTCACGTGCGACTGCACCATCACCGAGGCCCCGGCCGACGAAGAACCCGCCGGCCACGGCGCGCCCGACATGGGGGGCATGGGCGGGATGGGTGGCATGGGCGGCGGCATGCCGGGCATGGGTGGGATGGGCGGCATGGGTGGCATGGGCGGCATGATGTAAGCCGCCCCAAAAGCCCGTCCGCTTCTTTTCGTTTCTCCTGACTACTAACTCCCGTCCTCCTGACTACTGGAACAAGCCATGGCCACCGCCACCAAGACCAAGAAGACCACCAAGCAATCCGGCAAGACCCCCAAGACCTCGGTCAAGCCCCTCGATGACCGCGTCCTCGTCCTGCCCGACGAAGCCGAGACCAAGACCGCCTCGGGCATCTTCCTGCCCGAAGGCGCGAAGGAAAAACCGCAGACCGGCAAGATCGTCGCGGCCGGCCCCGGCAAGCTCGACGACCACGGCCACCGCGTGCCGCTCAACGTGAAGAAGGGCGACACCGTGCTCTACGGCAAGTACGCCGGCACCGAGATCGACATCGACGGCACCGAACACAAAATCATGCGCGAGAGCGAACTGCTCGGCGTCATGGAGTGACCCCACCCACCCCGCGATCCGGCGCTGGTCAAACCGCGTCACCCGCGGCCCGCGTCCAGGACGAACCAACACCGCGCTGACACGCAGCGCCGCGACCCGTCGCGTTCTCCCCAAACACTTAAACGGAGCCACCCCAACATGGCCACCAAGCAGATGATCTTCGGCGCCGACGCCCAGCAGGAACTTAAGAAGGGCCTCGAGAAGCTCGCCGCCGCCGTCAAAGTCACCATGGGCCCGACCGGCCGCAACGTCGTGATGCAGAAGTCCTTCGGCGGCCCGGCCGTCACCAAGGACGGCGTCAGCGTCGCCAAGGAAGTCGAGCTCGACACGCCCTTCGAAAACATGGGCGCGAAAATGGTCGTCGAGGTCGCCAAGAAGACCGGCGACAAGGCCGGCGACGGCACCACGACCAGCGTCGTCCTCGCCGAGGCGATCTACAACGAGGGCCTCCGCCACGTCGCCGCCGGTGCGAACACCGTCGCCCTGCAGCGCGGCATCAACGCCGCCGCCGAAGCTGCGTCCGACGCCATCAAGGCCGCCGCGACCAAGTGCAAGGGCGTCGATGACCTCCGCAAGGTCGCGACCGTCTCGGCCAACCACGACACGACCATCGGCTCGCTCATCGCCGAGGCCATCGACAAGGTCGGGGCAGACGGCGTTGTCGAGATCGAAGAGGGCAAGACCGCCCAGACCGAACTCAGCTACGTCGAGGGCATGCAGTTCGACAAGGGCTACCTCTCGCCGTACTTCATCACCGACCCCGACACGATGGAGTGCGTGCTCGAGGACGCGGTGATCCTCATCCACGAAAAGAAGATCAGCAACCTGCCCGACCTGCTGCCGCTACTCAACAAGGTGGCGATGGCGAACAAACAGCTGCTGATCATCGCCGAGGACGTCGAGAACGAAGCGCTCGCCGCGCTCGTCGTGAACCGGCTCCGCGGGGTGCTCAAGGTCGCGGCCGTCAAGGCCCCCGGCTTCGGCGACCGCCGCAAGGCCCTGCTCGGTGACATCGCCACGCTCACCGGCGGCACCTTCATCAGCGAAGACCTCGGGCTCCAGCTCGAAGCGCTCGAGCTCGACCAGCTCGGTACCGCCAAGAAGATCACCGTCGGCAAGGACGCGACCACCGTCATCCAAGGCGCCGGCAAGAAGAAGGACGTCGAAGCCCGCTGCGACCAGATCCGCAAGCAGATCGAGACCACGACCTCCGACTACGACCGCGAGAAGCTCCAGGAACGCCTGGCCAAGCTGACCGGCGGCGTCGCCATCATCAACGTCGGCGGCGCGACCGAGACCGCGATGAAGGAAGCCAAGGACCGCGTCGATGACGCGCTCCACGCCACCAAGGCCGCGGCGGCCGAGGGCTACGTGCCCGGCGGCGGCGTGAGCTTCATCCGCGCCATTGAGGCCGTCGAGGCCGGCCGCGCCAAGGCCAAGGGCGACGACAAACTCGGCTTCGACATCGTCGCCTCCGCGCTCGAGCTGCCCCTGCGGCAGATCGTGGACAACGCCGGCGAAGACGGCTACGTCGTCGTCGATGAAGTCAAAAACAAGAAGGGCAACCACGGCTACGACGCCGCCACCGGCGAGTACGTCGACATGGTCAAGGCCGGCATCCTCGACCCGGCGCTGGTCAGCCGCACCGCCCTGCTCAACGCCGCCAGCGTCGCGGGACTCATGTTGACCACTAACGTGCTCGTCGCCGACCTCAAGGACGACGAAGAGCCGGTCAACGCCGCGGTGGCGTGATCAACCTGCTCGCCGAAATGTGAACCGACCCTAAAGCCCGGGGATGGCCATCCCCGGGCTTTACCGCAAAAACGAAACCCTTCGAAGAACCTCGCGAAGAAACCGCACGCCCCATGGCCACCCAACGCGACTACTACGAGATCCTCTCCGTCGAACGCACCGCGTCCGGCGACGAGATCAAACGCTCGTACCGCAAGCTGGCCATGAAGTACCACCCCGACCGCAACCCCGGCGACAAGGACGCCGAGGCCAGCTTCAAGGAGTGCGCCGAGGCCTATGAAGTCCTCTCCGACGGCGAGAAACGCGCGAAGTACGACCGCTTCGGCCACGCCGGCCTGCGCGGTGCCGCCGGGCACGACTTCTCGCACATGAACGCGCAGGACATCTTCTCGATGTTCGACGACATCTTCGGCGGCTCGTTCGGCGGCGGCGGACGGGGCGGCCGCGCTCGCGGCGGCGTTCAGCGCGGCTACGACCTCGAAACCCAGGCCGTCATCACCCTCAACGACGTGCTCACCGGCTGCGAGCAGGACATCGAGTTCACCCGCCAGGACGTCTGCGAAACCTGCAAAGGCTCCGGCGGCAAGCCCGGCACCTCGCCCGTGACCTGCGTCACCTGCGGCGGCGTCGGGCAGGTCCGCCGCGGCGGCGGGTTCTTCCAGATGGTCACCACCTGCCCCGCATGCCACGGTGCGGGCAAGAGCTACGCAGAAAACTGTGGGCCCTGCGGCGGCAAGGGCCGCACCGGGCTCAAGCGTCGGCTCTCGGTGAAAGTCCCCGCCGGCATCCAGGACGGCCAGGCCATCCGCGTCGCCGGCGAGGGCGAGCCCGGCATCGTGCCCGGCGGCGGGGCCGGCCCGCGCGGCGACCTCCACGTCGTCGTCCGCGTCGAAGAGCACGACCTGTTCCAGCGCCAGGACGACCACCTGATCCTCAAGATGCCCGTGAGCTTCGCGCAGGCCGCGCTGGGCGCGACCGTCGCCGTCCCCACCCTCGACGGCGACACCACCATCGAGATCAAGGCCGGCAGCCAGCACGGCGACCTCATCCGCGTCCGCCACGAAGGCCTGCCCAACCTCCGCACCGGCAAACGCGGCGACCTCATCGCCGTCATCACGCTCGAGGTTCCCAAGAAGCTCACGAGCCGACAAAAGGAACTCCTCCGCGAGTTCGCCGACACCGAAGACCACGACGCCAACCGCATGCCCGAGTCCAAGGGCTTCTGGGACAAAATCAAGACCTACCTGGGCACCTGACCCGGCCCCGACCATGACCGACCAACCCCGCGAACAACCCGACGCCGAACAAGCGGACGAGTACGTCGATCTCACCCCCGACGGCGACGAGCCGACCTTCGCGGACGGCGAAGTCGAAGCCGAGGAGCTGCTCGACAAGCTCGACCTCGGCTCGCCCGACGACGACGCCCCCGCCGCGCAAGGCAAGCAAAGCGAAGAACTCGTCAAGCTCCAGGAAGAGCGCGACGCGTTCGAGGACAAGTTCCTCCGCGCCCAGGCCGACTACCAGAACTACGTCCGCCGCTCGTCCCGTGAACTCGAGACCATGCGTCAGCAGCGCGTCGTCGAGATCGCCCGCGCGCTCACGACCGTGCTCGACCACTTCGACCGCGCCCTGGAAGTCGACCCCGAGCAGTCCAGCGCCGGCGAAGTGCTCGACGGCGTCGCCTCCATCCGCGACGAGATGCTCAAAGCCCTCAGCGCCTTCGGCCTGCAACGCGTCGTGGTCGAGCCCGGCGAAGAGTTCGACCCCAACCGCCACGACGCCCTGATGCACCAGCCCCACGACGACATCGACGCCGGGCACGTCATCCAGACATTCCTGCCCGGCTACTACGTCAACGACCTGCCGGTACGCCCCGCGCAGGTGTCCGTGGCGCAATGACGGATTTTGCAAAGCAAAGACCCATGCCGACCTACGAATACATCTGCGACGCCTGCGAGCACGAGCTCGAAGAGTTCCAGTCGATCACCGCCAAGCCGCTCAAGAAGTGCCCGGCGTGCGGCAAGCCCAAGCTGCGCCGGCAGATCGGCACCGGGGCCGGCATCATCTTCAAGGGCTCGGGCTTCTACGAGACCGACTACCGCTCCGAGGGCTACAAGAGCGCTCAGAAAGCCGACAGCGACAGCGGCAAAGGCGACGGCAAGAAAGCCGACGGCACCTCCGACGGCAAGTCGACCGGCGACGCCGGCAAGTCCGACGCCAAAGCCGCCGCCAAGGACCCCAAGCCTGCCGGCAAACCCGCTAACAAGGCCGCCAAGAAGCCCGGCGGCGGTCCGGCCTCCAAGTAAACGCTAGATGACCCATACGCGGGAATTTCGCGGTCACCAGCCGGACGCTTTACAATGTCCAAGGTGGTTGGGACGGTCACGGCGGGGCGCACTGCCGTGGGTGTGGGTGGGACGTGGGGGAGATGGACACACCCTTTCACCCTGCACTCAAGGATGAGACTTCATGAGGATGGATATCCACATCGATTCAACGCCCTACTGGTACCGCTGCACACTCGGCCTGCTCTGCGCGTGCTGCCTGCTGTGTTCCACCGCTGCGTCGGCCAAGCCCGGTCACGTCGATGAAGATGCGGTCTTTCAGTCGGTCGTCGCCGAGGCCGAGGAACTCGCCGCCCGGCCCTTCGAGTCCCCCGGGCCGCCGCTGCCTGAGGTGTTGCGCTCGCTGCCCGAGCACGGCACCCGGTTGATCCCGTTCCGGCCCGAGGCGTCGATGTGGTCCGAGGCCGGCATGCCCTTCCGCCTGCGCTTCTTCCACCGCGGCGCGTGGTTCGACCGCCCGGTGCACATCGTCGAGGTCGTCGACGGGCAGGCCCGGCCCGTGCCCTACGACCCCCACCGCTTCGACCTCAACCGCAGCGGGCTCTCGCCCGATTCACTCGGCGCGGACAAGGTCGGCGACCTGGGCTACGCCGGCCTGACCCTGTACCTCCGCGACCCGGCCAAGAACCTCTTCAAGGAAAAGCTTTCGTTCCTGGGCGCGTCCTACTTCCGTGCCGTCGGCAGCGATCACCACTGGGGCGCGTCCAGCCGCGGCCTGGCCATCGACACCTTCCTCAAGGACCAGCCCGAAGAGTTCCCGCACTTCGAGAAGTTCTGGCTCGTCCGGCCCAAACCCAACGACCAGCACGCCACCATCTACGCCCTGCTCAACGGCCCGTCCGTCACCGGCGCGTACCGCTTCGTCGTCGACCCCGGCGACTACACCACCATCGACACCGAGGTCGCGCTGTTCTTCCGTCACGGCGTCACCAAGGCCGGCCTCGCCCCGCTGACCAGCATGTTCCTCATGGGCGAAGAACAGCCCGGCCGGTTCGGCGCGTGGCGCCCGGAAGTCCACGACTCGGACGGCCTGCTCATGGTCTCGCAGCACGGCGAACACATCTGGCGCCCCCTGGACAACCCCGGCGCCAGCCGCGTCTCCCGCTTCAAGCTCGAATCGCCGCGCGGGTTCGGCCTGATCCAGCGCGACCGCGCCTTCCGCAACTACATGGACCCCAACCTTGAGTACCACCGCCGCCCCAGCGTTTGGGTCGAGGCCCACGACCAGTGGGGGCAGGGCTGGGTCGAGCTGATCGAGTTCCACAGCGGCGACGAGGACTTCGACAACGTCGCCGCGTTCTGGGTACCCGCCGACAGCGAAAAAGTCATGTCGGGTCAGCGCTTCGACTTCGGCTACACGCTGTGGTTCTGCGACGACCAGCCGCCGCTTCCCTCGGCCGGTCGGTTCATCGAGACCCACCGCGGCGTGCCCCAGGCCCTGTTCCCCGGGAAGCGCGAGAACGGGGCGCTGCGCTTCGTGCTCTTCGCCAACGGCGGCGGGCTGGACGAACCGTTCGCGGGCATCCCGGATGTGGTCACCAACGTGACCAACGGGCAGGTCCTGGGCAAGCCGTCGGTCGTGCGCTTCGAAGAGCTGGGCCTGTGGCAGGTGATGATCGACGCCAAGCCTTACGATAACGGCGAGCCCATGGAGCTCCGGGCCTTCCTCAAGCGCGGGGACGACGTGCTCACCGAGACCTGGGTCTACCGCTGGGACTGGGGCGACCCTTGAGCGCAAACGCTTTGCAACACGACGCCCGGCACCGCCTGACCGGTTACCTGCTGGCCCGGGGGTTCGTGGACCGCAAGCAGCGCGACGCAACGGCAGCCGCGCTCGAACAGGCGTTGGACACACAAGGCCGGCACGACCGCACGTCGCCGCAGTGGATCAGCGCCGCGATCGAGCTGGTCGAGGCCTGGCACGACAACGTGCTGGAACACCTGGCCGACGACGAGCAACGCGACGCGGCGCGGCAGTGGATCGCGTGCCACCTGCGCGAACACCTTGCGGGGTTCCTGCACGCGTTCGAGCACCCCGAAGCGTTCGCGCGCTGCCTGAGCACCGCGATGCAGTGCGACCCCGCGTTCGCGCCCCCGCTGCCCAAGGCCCACCCGCAGGACATGCCCCGGCAGCCGCTGGGCGAGCTGCCCGCGGTGATGCGCGGCTCGTTCTGGGTTTCGACCGCCCGCTGGGCCATGCCGATGAAGTCGCGACCCGTCGCCGACGCCCACGACCTGCCCGTCGGCGACGAGACCCCGCCCCACTGATCCGCCCCGCCGCCGCCAACACCGCCGACACCGCCCGTGAAAGACCCCGCCGCCAAGCCGCGCCCGCGTTTCGACATCGCCGTGCTGTTCTCGCGCGTCGGGCTGGCGCTCGCCACGTTCGCCAGCACCTACCTGGGCGCGATGGCGTTCGGGCACCTCGTGTTTCGGCAAGGCGTCAACGTGGGCACCGTATTGCTGTGGCTGCTGTTCACGGTGCTGTTCCTCTGGGTCGCGCAGGGGTTCTGGACGGCGACGATCGGGCTGCTGCACCTGCTGCGCCGCTCGCCGATGTCGATCGTGCCGTACCGCCCCGAGCCCACGCCCAAGCTGCCGCCCGACCGCCTGCCGCGCACCGCGGTGGTCATGCCGATCTACAACGAGGACCCCGTCCGCGTCTTCGCCGGCGTCGAGGCCATGATCCGCTCGGTCGATCAGACCGGGTACGGCAAGGCCTTCGACTGGTTCATCCTCAGCGACACGCGCGACCCGCGGGTCTGGATCAACGAAGAATTGCAGCTCGCCGCGCTGCGCGACGCCGTGGGCGACAAGGCCCGCGTCTTCTACCGCCGGCGGCACAAGAACACCGCCCGCAAGAGCGGCAACCTCGAAGACTTCTGCACGCGCTTCGGCTCGGCGTATACGTTCATGCTCACGCTCGACGCCGACTCGGTCATGGACGGCGACACCGTCGTCGAGATGGCCCAGCGCTGCGCCGCCCGCGACGACATCGGCATCCTCCAGGCCCCGCCCACGCCCGTCGGCCGGCTCTCGTTCTTCGCCCGCTGCCAGCAGTTCGCGGCGCGCGTCTACGGCGAAGTCTTCACCACCGGCTTCGGCGTGTGGACCCACCTGGACGGGAACTACTACGGCCACAACGCGCTCATCCGCATCCAGCCGTTCGTCGAGCACTGCGGCCTGCCGATCCTGCCCGGCAAACCCCCGCTGGGCGGCGAGATCCTCAGCCACGACTTCGTCGAGGCGGCGCTCATGCGCAAGGCCGGCTACAAGGTGCGCATCGCGTACGACCTCACGGGCAGTTACGAAGAATGCCCGACGACGCTCGTCGACTACGCCAAACGCGACCAGCGCTGGTGCCAGGGCAACATGCAGCACCTGCGGCTGGTGTTCACGCGCGGCTACCACCCGCTGTCGCGCATCCACCTGGGCATGGGCGTGATGTCGTACCTCGCCTCGCCGCTGTGGCTGGCGTTCATGCTGCTGGGACTGGTGGTCGTCGCGACGCAGCGTTGGGCGGGCGGCGAAACCTTGATCACGCACGCCTCGCCGCTGGACCCGATCTCGCCGGCGCTGGTCGGCGTGCTGCTGTTCGTCGCTGTCATGGCGATGCTGCTGATCCCCAAGTTCTACGCGGTGTGCATGCTGCTCCAACGCCCGGCGCTGCTGCGGGCGCACGGCGGCGAGCTGCCGGCGGTCATCAGCGCGCTGATCGAGGTCACGGTGTCCGTGCTGATCGCGCCGCTGATGATGGTCTACCACACGCGCTTCGTGCTGACGACGCTGTCGGGCCGAAGCGTGAACTGGGGCAAGCAGAACCGCGACGAGACCCAGCTCGGCTGGGCCGACGCGTGGCGCGACCACTGGCTGCACACGGTCCTGGGGCTGGTCGCGTTGGCGGTCGTCTGGGGCGTCGCGCCGGGCCTGGTGGGGTGGGCGTCGCCCGTGTTTGCGGGGCTGGTGTTCGCCGTCCCGCTGGCGATGCTGCTGAGCAACGCAAAGGTCGGCATTTGGCTGCGCGACCGCGGGCTCCTCATGATCCCCGAGGAGGGGCACACGCCCCGCGTCCTGCGGCGTTTCGCGCTCGCGCTGCGCCGCACCCAGCGCGTCGCCGACCGCGCCGCCCACCTCGACCCGCTCGACCGTGTCGTCACGGACCCCGCGCTGCTCGAACTGCACCGGCTGCACCTGGACACCAACGACGAGCCGAAGCCGGTCGCCGACGGCGTCGACCTCGAACACGCCACGGAGGTCGCGCTCCGCGACGGGCTGGCGGACCTGAAACGCCCGGAACAGGACGCCGTGCTGTCCTCGCCCGCGTCGCTGCGCCGCCTGCACCGCTACGCGTGGGCGATGTGGCCGCCCGAGAAGCTGGCCAAGGTCGCCAAGGAGCCGCTTCCCCGCCTGCTCGACCGCACGCGCACCCGGCGGAACCGCGACGGCGCGCCCGACCCGGTCCAGCAGGCCTCGCTCGAACACCTCGAGACCGGCATGTTCAACCCACCGTCCCCGACGGCTTCGTGACGCGCCCCGTCTCACCGCGCAAGCGCAAGCCGCCCGACATCAATAAGACCGCAAGCAGCGCGAGCCCGCCGGGCTCGGGCACGATCCGCACGACGCCCGCCCGCAGCGCATCGTCGCCGTCCAGTGCGTACCAGAACGCGATGTCCGAAACGTCTCCCGTCGCAAAATGCGCCGGTCCCCAACTGCCGTTACCGGTGAAACGCACCGCTTCAACGCCGTGGGCATCGTCCCGCAGCGCGACCACGCCCGCAGCGCTGGGGCCGCCGACGATCGCGCCCGACGCCGACGCCAGCCGCAACGCCGCCACCGTGTCCGCCGCGCCGGCCAGCGTCGCGTCACCCGTCGACGGATCGATCCACAGCTCTGCCGACGTACCGACCGGCGTCGGCGGCGCCGTCACTCCCGAGCGCCCGGTGTAGTGGTTCGCCAACGCGAGCGCGTCCTCGAGATCAACATCACGGTCCGCGTCGAAGTCGCCGTCGTGCCAAAGCATGTCCTCCACCGGCACGCCCGTGCCGACCGGCCCCGCCGCCGCGCGGTAGCCACGCATCAGCGTCATCGCGTCCAGGAAATCCACATCACCGTCCAGGTCTGTGTCGCCGGGCTGCGCGGCCACCGCCTCGACCCGCCCGGGTTCGTAGAGCACCGCCCAGCGCAGTCCGCCGTCCAGGACCGCGCCCTCGGTCACCGCAAAGCCTCGAAGATCATTGCTCGCCACGTCGTCGATCAACGTCACCCGGTCGCCCTCGCTCGGCACGTAGCCGGTCCGAAAGACGAGCGTGGCGTCACGGCCGTCTTCGTCGACTCCGTGGTACGCCGTGAGTCGGTCGTGCTCGCCGGGCCCGGCCCCCAGAATGTCGAAGTGCAGCCGACTTGCGCCGCTCGGCCCGGCCGAACCCCACGTGACCGCCGCCGTGGCGACCCCGTCACCGATCTCGATGTCGGTCGCATCCAACGCATCAACCAACAACGCGCCCTCCACCCGCAAACCCTGCCCGGCGGAAACCGCGCCCACCTGGACTTCGCCGCGGGTCGTCACCGAGCCGGCCGCGACGAACGCCGCGGTCGTCGCCACGGACGCGTGATCGATCAAGACGTCGCCGCCAACCTCGATCACGTGACCGGCTGCGGTGTTCAGCGCGCCCCCGGATAACGTAAAACCGCCCGACACGTTCGAGCGGTGCGATGCGCCCGGGTCGCTCGTCAGCGTGCCACCCACAACCGCGACATCGCCGTCGATCTGCACGAGCCCGTTCCACGAAAGCTCGCCGCCTTCAAGCCGCAGACCGCCGCCGAGCCGCGCGGGTTCGTTGCCGGTGATCGCGCTGCCTTCGAACCGGGACTGCCCGGCGTTGATGACCAGCGTTTCGGGCACGGTCAGCGTCCGCCCCGCCCGTACCGTCAGCGTCCCGCCGAACGCGTCGGTGAACCGGCCGTTGCTGAACGTGATGTCGCCGGCGTCCACATCCACCGCCCCGCCGCCGTCGCCGTCCAGGTCCCACGCCGCGTGGCCCGCGTGCGTGGTCAACACCGTGGTCCCGCCCGACGTGCTCCGGATCGTGCCGCGATTGTCCAGGCGGTTCGAGACAAACACGGCACCGTCTCCGGTCGATAAAGTCGCTCCCGCATCGACGCCGAGCGTATCCACATCCACCCCGCCGCCTTCGCTCACCGCCAACGTCGCGCCCACACCGATTTCCAGCGAGGGCACGTCCAGGTCCGCCGCGCCGCCGCGCACCCGCACCCGCGTGCCGCCGTCGCGCAGCCGCAGCGTCCCGGCCACCGTGAGGTCCCGGTGGTTCAGGTCCACCGTGTCGCCGCGGGACACGGTGAGGTTGCGCACCGTCTGGTTGCCCTGGAGCCGAACCGTCGGGTTGTGAACGCCCGAGCCGATGTACGCATCGTCGCCCGCGTCGGGGTTGCGCCCGCCGATCCAGTTCGAGCCGGTCCAGTCGTTGCCTCCGCCGTCGGCCGCGAAGTCGACGCGTTCCAGGTCGAGCGCCGCGTAGTTGTGCGACGCCGCCATCGCCAGCACGTCCGCCGTCGAAGGCAGCCGACGCTCTCCCGGAGAGAACAGCGGCGCCATCAGCGTCGTCGGCGCATCAAGGTGACCGATCTGCCCGCTCTCGATCTCGGCCGCGCCGGCGTACCCGCCGAGCTGCCACGACTCGAAGTCGTAGTCGCCGTCCCACGTCTCGTTGATCGAAGACGTGTTCTCGCTGTGCAGGCCCAGCGCGTGCCCAAGTTCGTGGAGCACGAGCGTGTAGAGGTCGTACTTTCCCGCGGCGGCACCCGAGCCGTAGCCCGCGTAGCCGAGTTCGAGCGTGTCGGGGACGCTGCCGTTGAAGTAGTCGCTCTGCTGCGAACCGCTGAGGTCCTGCACGAGCGTGCGTTGCAGGTCGAACTCGCCGTGGTCGTTCGGGCTGGTGTCGTAGTACCAGTTGCTCGGCGAGCCGACCGGGTTCTTGGCGATCTGGATGTAGACCTTGGTCGCCCGCCCGCCGGACTGCGAGATCAGGCGGGTGCTGCCCAGGTTCTGCGTCTGGGTGCCGAAGTCGAAGTAGTAGAACTGCACCTCGAGGGCGTGGCTGTCTTCGATGAGGCCGTCGTAGTAATCGCCGGCGGCGTTGAACAGCGCGGTGAGCTTGCCGCCGTCCGGGTCGGTCCAGGGCTCGTTGCTGAGCGCAGTGCGGTGTTGCAAGGTCAGGTTGAGCGCACCCGCCGCACTTGGACAGAGCGCGACCCCTCCGAGCACAGCCCAAAAAACAAAAAGCCACGACCGCCGCCGCCCACCGTCACGGGGGGATCGCCGTGCCGACCAACGGCCGACCTTTGCTGGGAAGGGTCGCGTTCGCATCCTCTCTCGTCCCGCGGGCGTCGCCGCTGGAACGTCGGATGGTAACGGGCCACCCCGGGAATCCGAACCCCTCTTTCAACCCGAAATGCACAGTGTCAATCTGGGGAAAGACGTATACGAATCCTCGCGCCGCCGTCGCGACAGCGCCCACGAAAAACCGGCCCGCGACGCAGGGTCGCGGGCCGGGCTCTGGGATCGGGCCTCAGTTGGGTTTAAGGATCAAGGGCCGGTCGAGACGACCGGCGAGCTTTTATGCGTTGCCGCCTTCGTCGCCCTTGGTGCCGGCGTCGTCGAGCATCTTCCGCAGGTACTTGTTCTCCCGCCGCGTGGCTTCCAGGTCGAAGACCAGGTACTTGATGGACAGCCGGAGGTAGTCGAGGGACTCCTGCAGCTCGCCGACCGTCTTCTTGAGCTTGAGGTGCCGTTGCCGGGTCTGCTCGGCCAGTTCGGTGAGCTTGGCCCTCTCGGCCTCGGGGAGCGTCGAGATCTGGCCCATCAGGCTGGTGAGCTTGTCGTGGAACGTCTTTTCGTCCATGGTCTCTCCCACCGGCGGGAACGTCGAGTCTACCGCGGTCGGCCGGGACAACCGGCGGCGGTTGAACCATGACGCCCAAACCGGCGAAACCATGAAAGGCAACGCCATGATTTGCACAAGACAATCATTGTCAATGATTTACAGTTTTTTCGAAGCGAAGATTCAGCACCGCCGAACGCCCGAATTTGAGAGATGTTGACGACACACCACACCGCGGGCCAAAGGAAATGGCCCGTACCCGGTCAGGAAGAGTGAAAAACGCCCGGCGGTGGTTACGACGCGGCCCGAAGCCGCTGCGTCCCGGCCGAGCCCACGCGGTCGCCCCCGAGGTCGCGGACGCGCAGCAGGTGGGCCCATGCCTCTTCGAGCAGGGTCTGGGCGTCGGGCGCGGCGTTGGACGTGCGCGTCGGGTCGTAGGACGCGACGCCCGCCGACCAGGGGCCGAAGTCCGCCTCGCCGGTGCCGGGGTGGGTCTCGCGGAGCGTCTTGCGCAGGCGGTCGGCCAGGCCCAGGGCGCTGCCGGGTTCAAGCCCCCGCACGCAGACCGCGAACGTCGCCGGGCCCGGCGCGGCAATGAAGATGTTGCGTCGGCAGCGGGCCCGCAGCCGGTCCGCCCAGGCCAGCGCCAGCGTGCCGCTGGGCAAGACCGCGGTGGGTGCCGACGGGTCGAAGTGGTCCGCCCGGAGTACGAGGATCGCCAGGGGCTCGCCGCTTTCGAGACTCCGCCGGGTCTCGCGGACCAGCAGGTTTGTCGTGGGCAGCCACGTCTGCGCGTCCATCAACGACAGCGCGGCGAGGCGTTCGTGGACCGCGGCGGTCTCCAGCCGCGGCGCCACCAGGCGCGCGACGTATTCGAGAAGCTCGACCGTCCGCCGGTCCAGTTCTACGCCGGGCCGACGGGCGATCCAGACCACGCCGAGTTCTTCGCCGGTCCCCAGGAGCGGCGCGGCCGCAAACGCACCCAACCCGCACGGCTCAAACGCCCGGGCCGCGTTGGCGACGCCCTCGTGCGAACCGCATAAGGTGACACCCGCGTGCAGGACTTCCGGCATGACCTCGCTCTCGATCTCCCGTAACAACGCCGGGTAGCCCTCGATCGTCAACGGCAGCGCGCCGCGCGAAACCAATTGCCGACTCCGGTACGCCAGCCCCGGCATCTCCGCACGGATCGCGATCCCCGCGACCTCGGCGCCGCTCACGCGACGTAGCGACTCGACCGTCGCTTCCAGCAACGACGACACGCTCCGCGCTTCATGAAGCTCCGCCGCGACGCGGTTCGCCGGACTGAACGGCGCCGCCACAATGGGCTTCGCTTCGTCCGACCCCGTGCCGGCCGCCGCGTCGCCCGCGGCGTTCACCGGTTCGATGCGCCACAGCACCCCAACCCGCCCGTCGTCCGCGTCGATCAACGGCTCGGCCGACACACGGACCGCCCCGCCCTCCACGGGCTCCACCCAGTGACGCTCGGCACCGTCGGCGTCGGCGAGGACCGCGGAGAACCGCGCGCACCACGACGCGGACGCCTCGGCCACGAGCGTGGACCAGAACCCGGGCTTGTCGATCGGGGCGTGCAGCAGCTCGTCGGGCCGACGCTGTAACAGTGTGCCCAGCGTGCGGTTGTGGAACACGACCCGCCCTTGCACGTCGGTCAACACGACGGCGCCCGGCGCCCGGTCCAGGCCCAGCGCGAGCAAGCGGCGGTGACGCTCGAGACGCTGGTGCAGGTCCAGCGTCCGCGACTGGTCCTGCAACGCCAGACGGATGTGATCGCACGCCCCCGTCGGACCGCCGCCCTCGTTTTCCGCCGTCGGCTGGCACTGGGCGTCGATCACCAGGTCCAGCGTCCCCTTGGGTCCGGTCACCCGCAGCGGGACCACCACGCGTTCGTCGTGCAGCAGCCGGTCCGTCACCTCGGCGAGCACCTTGCGCTCGTCGGGGTCCACCCAGCTGTACACCGGCTCGCCCAGCAGCGAACGCCCGACCGTCTGCTCCATCATCGCCACCGCGCGGGTGTTGGCGCGGGAAACCCGCCCCCGCGCGTCCAGCACCATCAACGCCGTGGGCGCAAAGTCGAACAGCGCCTCATTCTCACGCAGCACCGCCTCCATCCGACGCTCATCGTCACGCACCCGGCGAACCGTGTCGGCCACGGCCGAAACCGCCCGCGCGGGCGAACCGGACGTCGCGGCCGCGAGCGCTTCGATCGTTTCCACGCCGCACTGCGCGTCGAGGTTCTGCGCCAGCCGGCACAGCGGCACCGACACCCAACGCTTAAACAAAAACAACGCCGTCAACGCCGCCACCGCCAGCATCACCAGCGCCGGCACCATGTTCCAGAACGTCTTGCTCACCACCGCGTGGTGCCGGTCCGCGCTGTTGACCAGCAGTTCCAACGAGAACGTGCGACCGCTCGCGTTGATCGGCAGCCGATAGACCACCGTCGGCGCGTCGTGGTACGACGGCCACGCCGCGGCGCTGTGCCGATCCACCGTCCAGATCGCCGGCTCGGGCTCGTCCGCCCGCAGCCACGAGCCCGCCACCACCGGCTTGCTCAACGACTCCGACGTCGCGTCCCACAGCCGCACCGCCCGGAAGTTGCCCGTCTCCTTGAGCAGCCGCATCAACGCCACGAGTTCCGGACCGTCCCACTGCGCCTCGCTGTCCAGAAGGTCGCCGACCACCTGCCGGGCCGACTCGACCTGCGCACGCAGCGCCTCTTGGCGGGTGTCGCGCACACGCTGGTATTCCAGCACGGCCAGACCCGCCGCCGCGAACAGCCCCAGCGCGGTCATCCAGACCACCAGCCGGGTCGCGAGCGTGTGGGAGGGGCGGGGGTTGCGCATGTGACTCACACAAAAGGCCGCGGGCCACCGGACACCCCGACAGATCCCGCCGGATTCATCGGCGGTCCGACCCCCGCGGTACACCAAAGGGCCCACAACCCCCGCACGGACCCCCGCCCAGCCCGCACAAACGTCAAGACCCGCGAAAGCCTCCACCGCCGCCGATCCAGACCCCGAAAAACCCCGCGAAACCTGCTACGCTCCCGCGCGTTTCACCCCCCCACCCCGACCCCGCCATGCCCCGCATCCACAACTTCTCCGCCGGCCCCTGCACCCTCCCCGTCGAAGTCCTCGAGACCGCCCGGGACCAGATGCTCGACTACGAAGGCACGGGCATGTCGATCATCGAGATGTCCCACCGCTCCAAGCCCGTGCAGGCCGTGCGCGACGAGGCGGTGCAGCGGATGAAACACCTCCTCGACCTGCCCGACAACTTCCACGTCCTGTTCCTCGGCGGCGGCGCGACGCTCCAGTTCGGCATGATCCCGCTGAACCTGCTCAACAAAGACCGCACCGCCGACTACACCCACTCCGGCGCCTGGGCCAAGAAGGCCATCGCCGACGCCAAGGGCCTCGGCAACGTCAACGTCGTCTTTGACGGAAGCGCCGCCGACTTCATGACCCTGCCCGACCCGTCGACCGTGAAGTCCAGCACGGACGCGACCTACCTGCACCTCACCAGCAACGAGACCATCGGCGGCGTGCAGTGGAAAGACTTCCCCGCCTGCGACGCGCCGATCGTCGCCGACATGTCCAGCGACTTCCTCAGCCGGCCGTTCGACGTGAGCAGGTTCGGGCTCGTCTACGCCGGCGCCCAGAAGAACATCGGGCCCGCCGGCCTGGCCGTCGTCATCATTCGCGACGACCTCCTGGAAAAATGCAACGACGGACTGCCCGGCTATCTCAGCTACGGCGGGCACGTCGCCGGCGACTCCATGCTCAACACCCCACCCGTCTTCCAGCTCTACATGGTCAACCTCGTGCTCAAGTGGCTCGAAGGCAAGGGCGGGCTCGCCTGGGCGCAGGACATGGCGGCCAAACGCAGCGGCCTGCTGTACGACACGATCAACAAGCACAACGCGTTCTACCGCTGCCCCGTCGACGCCAAGTTCCGTTCCACCATGAACGTGGTGTTCCGCCTGCCCAGCGAAGACCTCGAAGCGCAGTTCGTGAAAGAGGCCGACGCCGCCGGCCTCAGCGGGCTCAAGGGCCACCGCAGCGTCGGCGGCTGCCGCGCCTCGATCTACAACTCGATGCCGATGGAGGGCGTCGAAGCGCTCGCCGGCTTCATGACGGACTTCGCGGGCAAACACGGTTGAGCCCGATCTTCGGCAGTCTCAACCCTCCAGCGCCGCCAACACCCCGGCCACACCGTCCACTACGTCGTACATCTCGGAGAACGACGCCGACGCAAACCCGTGCTCGATGAAGTGCCGGAACAGCTCCAGCAGAGGGTCGTAGAACCCGTCGTGGTTCACGATCACGACCGGCTTGGTGTGGTACTTGAGGTACCGGTGCGTGATGACCTCGGATAGTTCTTCGAGCGTCCCGAACCCGCCGGGCAGGATCACGAACGCGTCGGCCCGGTCGTCCATGATCTGCTTGCGCTGCCGCATCGTGTCCACGACGATCAGCTCGTCCGCGTCGCGGTAGGCGATCTCGACCGTGTCCATCGACTCGGGGATCACGCCCACCACCCGGCCGCCCGCCGCGTGCGTCGCCCGCGCCACCCGGCCCATCAACCCCACCGACCCGCCGCCGTACACCAGCGACCACCCGCGCTCCCCCAGCGCCGCCCCCAGCTCGTCCGCCAGGGCGCCGAACGCCGGCTCGACCTGTCCGCGCGACGCACAATACACACACACCGAACGCGTCATCACTCACGGCTCCCGGTGAAAAACTTCCGACCCGTTAATACGCGTGACCTTAAGCCCTGAAGCTTTCGGCCGACCACAAGGGAAAAGCTGAAAACTTCCACCGGGTCGCCCCGCCCCCTTGCCGTCGAGGTCGGGAACGCTATCGTGGCCCGTACCTCGCCACCCCCACGGACCCCCCGACGTGCACGCGCCCGGCCGGCCTCCCCAACCCAACCGCGCCGACGCCCCGCCGACGCAAACCAACGGTCAGCTCATCCGCCGCATGTGCGGCCTGGCGTGGTTCTACCGCAGCCAGGTCGTCCGCTGTGTGCTGCTCCAGCTCGTGCTGCTCGCGCTCGCGCTGTCGGGCCTGGGCTTCCTGGGCTTAGGCATCGACGTCATCGGGCACGCCTTCGACCCGCTCACCGATGCCAACGAGAACGGCAACAAGGCCCCGCAGTGGCCGCTGGGCCTCGCGCCCCCCGACGCCTGGTCCGACATGGCCAAGGTCGGGCTCGTCGGCGGCATCATCCTCGCCGTCGCCACCGTCCGCTTCTTCCTGGACCGCATCAGCAACATCTGGATCGCCGTCCTCGTCCAGGACATCGTCGTCAAGCTCCGCAGCGACGTCTACGACAAGCTCCAACGCCTCAGCTTCAAGTTCTTCGACGCCAACGAGTCCGGGTCGATCATCAACCGCGTCACCGGCGACGTCCAGGCCGTCCGCATGTTCGTCGATCAGGTCCTGATCCAGGTGCTGATGATCTCCGTGTCGCTGGTGTTCTTCACCGCGTACATGTTCACGCTGCACGTGTCGCTGACGCTGTGGTGCCTGGCGACCACCCCGATCCTGTGGTTCCTCACCGGGTACTTCGGCCGGATCGTCAAGCCCGCCTACCGCACCAACCGCGAGCAGTTCGACGACGCCATCCGCGTCCTCGCCGAGAACGCCCAGGGCGTCCACGTCGTCAAGGGCTTCGCCCGGCAGAACGAAGAGATCGAGAAGTTCACCGAGGCCAACCGCAAGATCACCAACCTGGGCACCTGGATCTTCTGGCGCGTGTCCGTCTTCGTGCCGCTGATCGGCTTCATCCCGCAGTTCAACCTCGTGGTCCTGCTGCTCTACGGCGGGTACATCTACATCCACGACCCGGCGTTCACGCTGGGCACACTCGTCGTGTTCTCCGGCCTGCTCCAGCAGTTCAGCGGGCAGGTCGGCAACATCGCGCAGATCACCAACTCGGTCCAGCGCTCGCTCACCGGCGCCGGCCGCGTCTTCGAGGTGCTCGACACGCCGCTTGAGGTCGAGAGCCCCGCGGTCCCCGCCCGCATCGGCCGGCCCAAAGGCGCGCTGCGCTTCGAGCACGTCACCTTCGGCTACGCCGACGGCACCGACGCGCTCACCGACATCGACTTCGAGGTCAAGCCCGGGCAGATCGTCGCCATCCTCGGCGCCACCGGCGCGGGCAAGAGCACGCTGCTGTCCATGATCCCGCGCTTCTACGACCCCGACGCCGGCCGCATCACGCTCGACGGCGTCGATTTGAAAAAGTTCGACCTCGACGAGCTGCGCCGCAGCATCGGGCTGGTGTTCCAGGAGAGCTTTTTGTTCTCCAACACCGTCGCCGAGAACATCGCGTTCGGGCACCCCGAGGCGACCCGCGAGCAAATTATTACGGCCGCGAAAATTGCTTGTGCTCACAACTTCATCACCGAAGACCTCGACAAGGCCTACGACACGCTGCTCATGGAGGGCGGCACGAACCTCTCGGGCGGGCAGCGCCAACGCATCGCCATCGCCCGCGCGGTGCTGCTGGACCCGCCGGTGCTGCTGATGGACGACCCGACCGCGGCGATCGACCCCGAGACCGAGCACGAGATCCTCGAGGCGATGGGCGAGGCGATGAAGGACCGCACGACGTTCGTGGTCGCGCACCGGCTCTCGACGCTGCGCCGCGCGGATTTGGTGATCGTGCTGGACAAGGGCCGGATCGTCCAGGCCGGCACGCACGCGGACCTCATGGGCAGCGGCGGCCACTACCGCGACGCGGCCGACCTGCAGTCCGCCGACGCCGAGAGCCGGCGGCTGCTGGGCATGCCCGGCAAAGGTCGGCTCGAAAAAGAAGCGGAGGCGGAGACATGAGCAAAGCCGCCCACGCCACCGCCATCACCCTGACCCGCCGGGCCGAGGACGAAGACAAACGCCACGCCCCGCTGCAGTGGACGCTGATCCGCCGGCTGTGGGGCTACACCCGGCCGTACGCGGCGATGCGCAACGCGCTGCTGGTCATCGTCATCCTCCGCGGCATCCAGGTGCCCACGATGGCGTGGGCCATCGCCGCCGTCATCAACGGCCCGATCGCCCGCAAGGACTGGACCGGCATCCAGTGGGGCGCGGCCGGCTTCCTCGCCATCGCCGCGTTCACCTACTTCACGTTGCATTTCCGTCAGCGCTTCGCGCTCATGCTCGGCGAGTACGTCGTCCGCGACCTGCGCCTCGACATCTTCCGCCACCTGCAACGCCTGGGCATGAGCTTCTACGACCGCACCAAGGTCGGCAGCATCATCAGCCGCATGAGCTCCGACGCCGAGGCCCTGCGCATGGGCATCCAGGACGTGCTGTTCGTCACGCTGGTCAACGTGTGCAACATCACCGTCGCGTCGATCATCATGGCGTGGTACGACCTGCCGCTGTTCTTCTTCGTGCTCGCGATGTCGCCGGTGATCTGGGCGATGAACCGCTTCTTCGGACGCCGACTCGGACAAGCGTGGCGCGAGGTGCAGGCGTCGATGAGCCGGGTCACCGCGACAATCGCCGAGTCCGTCTCGGGCATCCGCGTGACGCAGGGCTTCGTCCGCCAGGAAGTCAACGCCGGGCTCTTCCGCGACCTGGTCAACGACCACGCGAGCTACAACATCCGCGCGATGCGGCTGGCCGGCGTCTACATCCCGCTGCTGGAGCTCAACTCGCAGTTCTTCCTCGCGCTGCTCGTCGTGCTCGGCGGGTACCAGGTGCTGTACGGCGGGCTGTCTTTCAGCGAGGCGACCCCCGAGCAACAGGCCGCGACCTACGCTGCGCTCGTCGTGTTCGTGTTCCAATTGCCCGCGTTTTTCCAGGCGATCCGCATCATCGCTCAGCAGCACAACACCGCGCTGACCGCGATGGCCGGCGCCGAACGTGTGTTCTCGCTGCTCGACCGCGAGCCCGACCACCTCGAGGACGACGACGCCGTCGTGCCGCCGACGATCGAGGGTCGCGTCGTGTTCGAGGACGTCGGCTTCGGGTACCACGCCGACCGCCCCGTGCTGCACGGCATCCACTTCGTCGCCGAGCCCGGCCAGACCGTCGCCCTCGTCGGGCACACCGGCTCGGGCAAGTCCACCATCATCAAACTCATCTCCAAGTTCTATCTGCCTACTGAAGGCCGGCTCACCATCGACGGCATCGAGGTCAGCAAGCTCCAGACCGACGCGCTCATCCACCAGCTCGGCATCGTCCTGCAGTCCAACTTCCTCTTCACCGGCACAGTCATGGACAACATCCGCGTCGGCAAACCCGACGCCGCCGACGAGGAAGTCTTCGAGGCCGCGCGGAAGCTCGACTGCCTCGACCTGCTCGAATCCCTGCCCGACGGGCTCTACACGCAGGTCGGCGAGAAAGGCGGCTCGTTGTCGCTGGGCCAACGGCAGCTCGTGTGCTTCTGCCGCGCGATGCTCGCCGACCCGGCGATCCTCATCCTCGACGAAGCCACCAGCAGCGTCGACACCATGACCGAGGCCCGCATCCAGAAGGCGCTGGCGGTGCTGCTGAAGAACCGCACGAGCTTCGTCGTCGCCCACCGCCTCTCCACCATCCGCCACGCCGACACGGTGCTGGTCCTGGACCACGGCAAGATCGTCGAGCGCGGCACGCACAACGAGCTGCTCGAAGAAGCCGGCATCTACGCCAACCTCTACCGGCAGTTCATCCACGCGACCGAGGCGTGAACGCGGAGTGTGTTCTCGTGTCAGCGCGGCCGCAGATCGTCACGCACCGCGCGCTCGTTGCGCTGCGCCGCGTTCTGCCCCTCGAGCATCGGGCGAAACACATCCGCCGCCGTCTCCCGACCCGCGCCCGCCGCCGCGCCCGGCACCACCGCGGCGCGGTTTGGCTCGGACACGTTCGCCGCGACCCGCTCCGGCCCGCGCTGCAACACCACCAGCAGGAATAACGCCACCGCCACCGCGATCACCACCGCCAGCGACAGCACGTTCACCGCGTCGCCCGAAGGCCGGGAAGACGACGGGGAGGAACCCACGGCCAGATGTGTCGGGTGAAGGGACATCGTGACTTCCCATCGGACTTCGCGGGCCGGCGTTCCACGACATGAGAACCGGTCGCCCAAACCCGTTGAAGCGGGCCCATTGTCATCGGCACCGACGCCACAAACGGCACAGTCCGCACGCGCGTCCGATAGGATCGTGCCCATGACCCCGCCTCCCCCCGCCGGCCCCGGGCCCGCTCCGCACGAACACCCCATGCCCGACCGCCCCGCCGTCTCCATGCGCGACCTCAAACGCCGCGCCCGCGAAAACAAAAAAATCCCCGTCCTCACCTGCTACGACGCCACCACCGCCCGCTGGCTCTACCGCGGCGGCCTGGACGTCATGCTCGTCGGCGACACCGCCGGCCACGTCGTGCTCGGCTTCGACGACACCGTCCACGCCCCGCTGGACTTCATGCTCACCCTCACCGCCGCCGTCAAACGCGGCGCGCCCAAAGCCTTCATCATGGGCGACATGCCCTTCATGAGTTACCACGCCGACGACGCCGACGCGACCCGCAACGCCGGCCGGTTCATCACCGAGGGCCGTGCCGACGCGGTCAAGATCGAAGTGGACGAACGCTTCGTCGGCCTCGTCGACAAGCTCGACCGCGCGTCGATCCCCGTCGTCGCCCACATCGGCTGGCGCCCGCAACGCACCGCGACCACGGGCGTGCCCGTCGTCGCCGGCCGCACCGCCGACAAGATCAAGGCCATGGTCCAGCTCGCCAAACGCCTCGAAGACGCCGGCGCGTCCATGCTGCTCATCGAGCAGTCCACCGCCGAGGCGGCCCAGGCCGTCGTCGACGCCACGTCCGTCCCCGTGATCGGCTGCGGCGCGGGGCCCGCTTGCCACGGGCAGGTCGTCGTCCTCCACGACTGGCTGGGGCTCACGGATTGGCAACCTTCGTTTGTCAAACCCGCCGCCCACGGCGGCCAGACGCTGTCCGACATGGCGAAGCGCTGGGTGCAGCGCGTCGAAGAAGGCAAGCACCTCAGCGACGGCGGGCCTTACAAGATGCAGCCGAAGGGCTGAATCCACGCCTCCATCACCCTTTTCAACCTTTTGACCCGGCATTAGGGCAATGCCTATTGCCCGCCCGCATCGGCGCGTCAGAATTGGCATGTTTGACCGCCCGCGAACCCGAGGCGACGGAACGTTCACCATGACCTCCAAAAAACTTCAAACCCTCCAACGCGTCACCGCCCCCGTGCGGTCCGGCCGGCGTGCGTTCATCGCGGCGGCCGCGCTGGTCCTGGGTGGCGCGACCGCGGCATCGATGGGCGCCGAACTGACGCAGACCGTTTCCGTCCCGGCCGAGACCCTCTTCGACGAAGTCACCGCCGACGCAACGCGCAACCTGGACCTGTCGGCCACCTTCGACCGGTTCGACCCGGCGCTGGGCGAGCTGACCCGGATCGACGTCGAGCACTTCTTCGATTTCGACCTCGCCGTCGAGTCGTTCGGCGGGCAGGCCGGCGGCGGCCTGAACAGCTCGGGCACGCTCAAGATCAACGACGCGCTCATCTTCTCGGGCAACGGCGGCGGCAACGGCACCGGGACCAACGACCACAACGCGCCGCCGCAGGTGTTCACGGCACCCTTCAACATCGCCAACGTCGACATGCTGATTCCCGGCACCGCGGCGCCCGCGTGGATCGACGCCTTCGTCGCGCCCGGCGGCGGGGGCGACCCGACGGTCCGCGTCACCTACGACGGCGACGCCAACGCCCGCATCACCATCGCGCCGGCGAGCGTCACCGGCGCGCTCAAGGCGGGCTCGTTCATCAAGGTGACCTACGTCTACGACGCCGCGTCCCTGACGGGCGACTACAACAACAGCGGGCAGGTCGAGCAGGGCGACCTGGACCTCGTGCTCCAGAACTGGGGCACGGACACGACCGGCAACACCCCGCCCGGCTGGACGAACGACCTGCCCACCGGCCTCGTCGATCAGGGCGAACTCGACGGCGTCTTGCTCAACTGGGGCAGCAGCGCCGCGCCGGGTTTCAATGGCGGCGCAGTCCCCGAACCCGCCGCCGCGGTCTTTCTGCTCCCCGCCGCGCTGCGCCACCGCCGTCAAACGCGGCGCGCCTGAGCGCGGCCAGTGAACGCAGAGATCGACTCACGCAACGGGTGTACGCACGCGGGCCCCGCATTCACCTGCGGGGCTCTGTTTCTTCCTCTGCGTGGGTGGAGCTCCTTACGCCCCTGCTTCACATGTCAAAGAACACCGTGTGCGTTTCTGAGCGAGCCGGGGTGTGTCACCCCGGTGTCCGGCATCCGGGCCGACACGGCCCGGCTCGCTATGAACTCGCTTTCGAAACAAACCCGGGGCGGGACCGCCGTCACGATCCACAGACCCCCGGCCGGCGTCGGTTTTTCAACCCGCCGTCACCGCGCTTCGGATGGGACTCACTCGGGGGGTTCCGGCGGGAGACGGCGTGCGGTCGGGCTCCATCCCGACCCACCCGCGTCCAAGGCCACACGGCATTTCGTGATTAAGAAACTCAAGCCCTCACCCACCTGGCACCCACGCGGAGGCCACGCTCCACTCTCGCTGTATTCATTTTACCCGCAGGTCAAGACGCCGCGGCGAAGTACCGGACCAAGCGTGCGCAGGAACGTGACACGCATCGCCCCCCGCGCCCAACCGGGACCGGGCCGGTCCCGGTCCGGACGCGGCCCGTGTCCGGCTGATTCAGACCACACGGCCACGCGTTTGGTCTAAAGACCGGCCGCCCCATTACCATCCCCCACGATGGTTTCCGCGATCCACACCCTCGTCAACAGCCCGTGGTTCGGCCGGGCGGTGCTGTGGCTGATCCTGCTCGCCGCGCTCTTGGTCGGGCTCGAGACCTCGCCGCGCATCGTGGCCGAGCACGGGTGGTGGCTGCACGTCCTCGACGAGATTGTGCTCTGGCTGTTCGCGCTCGAAGCGGTGCTGAAGATGGCGTCGCACGGCCGGCGGTTCTACCGGTACTTCCTGGACCCGTGGAACGTCTTCGATTTCCTCATCGTGGTCGTGTGCTTCCTGCCGGTGGACTCGGAGTACGCCGCGGTGCTGCGGCTGATCCGCGTGCTGCGGACGCTGCGGCTGATCAGTTCCGTGCCCAAGCTGCAACTGCTGGTCGGCTCACTGCTGGCGTCGCTGCCGTCGCTGGTGTTCGTGGCGCTCCTGCTGGGGATCATGTTCTACGTCTACGCGGTGACGGGCGTGTTCCTCTTCCGCGCCAACGACCCGGTCCACTTCCGCGACCTGGGCACGGCGATGCTGTCGCTGTTCCGCGTGGTCACGCTCGAGGACTGGACCGACGTGATGTACATCCAGATGTACGGCTCGGACCAGTACCCGTTCTCGGATGCGGACCGCGCCCGTTACGACTTCGAGCCTCAAGCGAGGCCGCTGGTGAGCGTGGCGTACTTCGTGTCGTTCGTGCTGCTGGGCACGATGATCATGCTGAACCTGTTCATCGGCGTGATCATCAACTCGATGGAAGAGGCCGAGGACGAACGCAACCGCCGCCAACGCGAAAAGAGCCTGGGCGAAGACGGCAAGCTCACGCCGGCGGAAGAACTGGTGATGCTGGAGGAGCGCATGGACGACCTGCTGTCGCAGGTGCGGTCGCTGCGCGGGGCGTTGGAGAAGGAGGAGAGGCGGAAAGGTTAGAGGAACGCCTATTGTCTCAGGTGTTTCCAGGGCGAAAGGTGATTCATGATGTCATCCGATACCCAACCCGTACCCGACGTTGTGATGGACGCGGCGCTCTACACGCTCTATCACGCGATGGTGTATTGCCGGAACTACTCGGGTGACACCGGCGCGTCACAAGACGTCGTTTACGACCTGATGGACGCCCTTCACGAAGTCCCGCAAATACTTCGGCATTGGGGGACATCAAACAACAATGTCGAAAAGCTCAAACAATACTTCGGCTGTTTTCAACACGAGCGATGGACCGACAAAACGCTTCTTCCTCCTCCGGACCTCGTGAGAATCTTCGAGAAGGCATTGTCTAGCCAAGAGTGATTTACACGACCGCAGCGCGTCAACGGTCGGCCGGGGGTGGAGCGTCGCCGAGTTCGCGGCGGTCGTAGACGTAGAAGTCGATGGTGCCGTAGTTCTGGTTCAGCGCGGCGGCGTCGATCTCGTAAATCTTGTGCTCGTCCAGCGGGTCGCCGCGGGAGACGAGGCGCACCCACCACATCGTGCCCTGGAGGTGCCACGCCGAGGCGTCGTCCAGCCCGTCGATCGGGTGGTACGCGATGGTCCACTTGCGCCGCGGCGGGTCCCTCCAACCGGCCATCATGTGCGACCGGACCAGCGCGTCGGGGTCTTCAGCGACCGGCACCGGTTCGATCCGCGGGTGCTGCGGCCCGGGCGCGTCGGCGGGGGCGGCGGGCAAACAGCCGAGAAGGACCAAGGTCATCAACAGCACGGACGCGATCATTACGGATGCGGCCAACGGCTTGCTCATTGTGGATGCCTCCGGGCGAAGAGAGGTGGGTGGGGTGGCCGGGGAAGCGTAGGGGTCAGGCGTCGTCGTGTTCGCGGATGCGTTGGAGGAACGCGGGGCCGTAGCGTTCGAGTTTGGTGCGGCCGACGCCGGAGATCGCGATGAACTGCTCGTCGTTGCGCGGGTGCTGCGCGGCCATCTGGCGGAGCGCGGCGTCGCCGAAGACGACGTACGGGGGGACGCCCTGGTCTTCGGCGAGTTCTTTGCGCAATTGGCGGAGCTTCTCGAACAGGGCGTGGTCGACCTGGTCGTCCGGGATGTCGGCGGCGGTGGGTCGTCGGCCGCGGCGGGCGCGCTCGGGCTCGGGTGAGACGGCGCGGCTGACGGGCATCTCGATCTTGAGTTCGCCGCGCAGCAGGGGTTTGCTTGCGGGGGTGAGGGTGACGGTGCGGAACTCGTCGGGGGACTGGGCGAGGAGGTCTTCCTTGATGAGGTGCTCGGCGACGGCGCGCCAGTGGCCGACGGGGTGGTCCTTGCCGATGCCGTGGACGGAGAGCTGGTCGTGCTGTCGGGCGGTGACGCGTTGGGAGGCGGAGCCGCGGAGGACGTCGATGACGTGGGTGAGGCCGAAGCGCTGGCCGGTGCGGGCGACGGCGGAGAGGAGCTTGCGGGCGTCGGTGGTGATGTCGCGGAGCGTGGGCGGGTTCAAACAGTTGTCGCAGTGCTGGCATTGCCCGTCGCGTGACGCGTCGAGTGATTCACCGAAGTGTTCGAGGACGTGGGCGGTGCGGCAGCCGGTGGTGTGGCAGTAGCGGACCATCTCGTCGAGCTGCTGCTGGGCGTGCTCGATCTCGGCGGGGTCGGTCTTCTGGTTGATGAAGAACTCGACCTTGGAGCGGTCGCCCCCGGAATAGAACAACACACATCGGGCGGGCAGGCCGTCGCGTCCGGCGCGGCCGGTCTCCTGGTAGTAGCCCTCGATGTTTTTCGGGAGGTCGGCGTGGAAGACGAAGCGGACGTCGGGCTTGTCCACGCCCATGCCGAAGGCGATGGTGGCGACGACGACGCGGGCCTGGCCGAAGATGAAGGCGTGCTGGTTGGCTTCGCGGACGTCCTTGTCGAGGCCCGCGTGGTACGGCAGCGCGTCGATGTTGTGTTCTTGGAGCCGGGCGGCGAGCTGCTCGCAGCGGTTGCGCGACTGGCAGTAGATGATGCCTTCATCATCGGGGTGTGCTTGCAGGTGCGCCAAGACCTGTTCGACGACGCGTTGTTTGGGGCGGACTTCGTAGGTGAGGTTCTCACGCTCGAAGCCGCCGCGGTGGAGGGCGGGTTCGCGCAGGGCGAGTTGGCGGACGATGTCGTCGGCGACGCGGGGCGTGGCGGTGGCGGTGAGCGCCATGACGGGCACCCCCCGGAAGCGACCATTGTGTAACTCGCGCAGCTCACCGAGCATGCGGTACTCGGGGCGGAAGTCGTGGCCCCACTCGCTGATGCAGTGGGCTTCGTCGATGGCGAATCGCGCGACGGGCACCTGCGCGAGCCAGCGCTGCCCGGCCGGCGACATCAGGCGTTCGGGCGCGAGGTAGACCAGGTCGAGATTGCCGGCGATCGCGTCGCGCTCGTGCTGGTAGAGCTCGTCGAGGTCGAGGGTGGAGTTGAGGAAGGCGGCGGGGACGCCGTTGGCGCGGAGCACGTCGACCTGGTTCTGCATGAGCGCGATGAGCGGGGAGACGACGACGGTGACGCCGTGCCCGCGCTGGCGTTCGAGGACGGCGGGGAGCTGGTAGCACAGCGACTTGCCGCCGCCGGTGGGGAGGATGACGAAGACGTCGCGGCGGTCGAGCGCGTCGCCGACGATCTCGGCCTGCATGGCGCGGAAGCGTTCGTGGCCGAACGACTGCTTGAGGGCGTCGAGCAGGGCGCGGGCGTCGGAGGTGAGTTCCGGGTGCTCGAACGTGGCGCCCGGGGGCGACGCCGACTCGTGGAGATGTTCACCCGGGGTGGACATGGGAACACGGTAGCGGGTCGGTGCCTGGGGACGCGGGCCCACGTTCGGAGAACGTGGGCTTCGATTGATGCTGCATGTTCTGGAGGAGAGCCTCCGGTTTGCCGGGGGTGTCGGGCGTGGATAGGCTTATCGATTCGTCCGCGCCGGGAGCGAGTGGTTCGGCTCCGCGATTGTGCCGACGAGTGTTGGGGGTGTTCGGCCGGTTCGGCCGGCCCAGGTGATTGAGGAGCACGGCATGCGTTTGACCGACATCCTCCAGCCCGACTGCATCATCGTGCCGCTGTCCCACGCGGACAAGCAGGGCGCGATCTTCGAGCTGGCGGACCTGCTGGTCGAGAAGACCGACATCGAAGACGCCGACGAACTCAAGGACGCGATCTGGAAGCGCGAGACGACGCGGACCACGGGGATCGGCGGGGGCATCGCGGTGCCGCACGGCAAGACCGAGGGTGTGGACAAGCTGCGCATGGCCATCGGGCGCACGGCCGAGCCCATCGACTTCGGCTCGATCGACCGCAAGCCGGTGGAGCTGATCATTCTGCTGGCGTCGCCGATCGACCAGACGGGGCCGCACATCACCGCCCTCTCGAAGATCAGTCAGATGCTGATCGACGTGGTGGTGCGGGAGCAGATGAAAAAGTGCGAGACGGGGCAGGCGATGTACGAGCTCATCAAACAGTTGGAGAGCCGGGCGGCGGTGTGAGTTGGCTGGACGAGGCACGGTCGCAAGCGACCGTGGCACCCCGGCTTGCGGGCGGAGGCGCGCGGGTCGTTGACCCGCGGCTCACTGCTCAAAACCAACCAGCGGGTGGACGGTGACCTCCGCGTGACCGGGGGGCGCGTTGGTGGTATGTTGGCTGCGCCTGTCTCCATCACTTCACGACGAGGGAACCGCGATGAATGCGACGAGTCTGGACCGCGACGCGGCCGGGACGTTGACCAAGGCCGGCTGGACGTGGGCGCTGTTCGTGGTCGGGTTGCTGGGGGCGGGGGCGCTGGTGCTCTTGATCGTGGACGGGCAGAAGGTGGTGGGCGGGGTGGTTTACGCGTTGGCGGCGTTCTGGTCGCTGGTGGTGGTGCCGGTGATGCTGGTGGTGAAGAGCCACGTGATCCGCGCCGGCTGGGAGAGTCGGCCGGCGGACCCGGACACGTACTTCCGCGGTTTACTGATCGTGTGGGGGACGATCGCGGCGGGGGCGGTGCTGGCGCTGATCGGGTGTTTGTGGAATAACGCGATGCTGCCGGGCGGGCTGCTGGCGGGGGTGATGCTGACGCTGCTGGTGGCGTTGCGTCCGTCGTCGGCGGCGTTGGGCGGCGGGATGACGCCGGCATGAGACCGGGTCGCAGGCGGACGCGGCGCGTTCCGGTTGGGTCCGTTTTGCCCGCTTTGTTTGTCGCGCACGCAAACGCTATGCTCCGCACGAGACGCGGATCAGGGTTGGCCGAGCGAAGCCGGTTGATCCGATTGGGGGGTTAACGCACGGACGCCGCGACGGGTCGGAGCCCCCGTCGTCGGGACGCAACGGGATGGATGACGGCCGAGAGGCCGAGCCCTGGCATGAGCGAGCACACCGACAAGTTCATCTTTCCGCGTTGGGCGAACTACGTCTTGCCGCTGCTGGTGCTGGGGGCGATCGGCGGGGGGATGTACGCCCCGACGGCCGTGTTCCTCGCGCTCAACCCCGACAACCTCAACCGCAACTACCGGCCGACCCAGCCGATCCCGTACAGCCACGCGCTGCACGTCGGCCAGCTCGGGCTGGACTGCACCTACTGCCACACGACCGTGATGCACGCGGGCTTCGCGGCGATCCCGCCGACCCAGACCTGCGTCGCCTGCCACGGCGCCGGCCCGGACGTGCCGCCCGACCAGAACGGCCTGCAGATCAAGCCGCAGTCGGCCAAGCTCGCGCCGCTCTACGAGAGCGTCGCCAGCGGCGACCCGGTCGAGTGGGTCAAGGTCCACGACCTCGCGGACTACGCCTACTTCAACCACGCGGCCCACGTGACCAAGGGCATCGGCTGCGTGACCTGCCACGGGCGGATCGACCAGATGGGCGAGGAAGGCGTGCACCAGGTCAACAACCTGAGCATGAGCTGGTGCATCGAGTGCCACCGCGAGCCGGAGAAGTATCTGCGGCCGGCGTCGGAGGTGACGAACATGGCGTGGACGCCGTTTGACACGCCGGAGGTCCAGGCCGCGATCCAGGCCGGGAGCCTCGAAGAAGGCGACCTTGCGGCGGCGCAGCTCCTGATCGGCCGGGCCGTGAAGGAAGACATGCAGATCCACAACAAGCACTACATGCAGGCGTGTTCGACCTGCCACCGGTGAGGCGATTGCCGATTTCGGATTTGAGATTTGCGAATGCCGATTTGCGACGGTAGCCCGGAAACGACGCAAGACTTGCCCCAACCCGACCCCACCCGAGCACTGAGAGAACCCGCACCCGTGTCCATTGGAAACCGGCAATCCGCACTCGAAACTTCGGACGATCTGGCCGGCGCCGAGTTCTGGCGTTCGCTCAACGAGCGGGCCGGGTCGGCGGAGGTGCGGGCGGCGCTGGCGGACGAGTTCCCGGAATACGACCCCGACGAGTTGCTGTCGCTGAGCCGGCGGAAGTTTCTCTCGCTCGCCGGCGCGTCGATGGCGTTGGCGGGGTTGACGCTGACGGGCTGCCGGCGGTGGCCCAAGGAGCAGGTGCTTCCTTACAACGCGCGGCCCGACGGCACGATGCCCGGCGTGCCGGAGAAGTTCGCCTCCATGGTCGAGCGCGACGGGTTCGCCCGCGGGTTGTTCGTCACCAGCTTTGACGGCCGGCCGATCGGCGTGGACGGCAGCCCGCTGGACCCGACGGTCGGCAACCCCGAGGTGTTCCGTAAGCTCGCCGAAGCCGCGACTTCGGGCGACATCCACACCCAGCAGAAGCTCGATGCGTACGTCGGCGTGGCCGACACCCGTGCCCAGGCGTCGGTCCTGGAGATGTACGACCCCGACCGCGCCCGGGCGGTGCTCAAGGTCACGGCGCACGGTGATCAAGCGGCCGAAGACGGCGATTCGAAAAAGAACGCCTCCGGCGAGCCGGTCGAGATCGAGGTGGCCGACTGGGACGCGTTCGTCGCGTCCGGCGCGTTGGCCGGCAAGGTCGCGGTGTTGGCCGAGCCGATGTCCGGCCCGACAGCGGGGCACATGCGCCGCCGATTCCAGGGCAAGTTCGGCTCGGGTTCGTGGCACACGTGGACCCCGCTCAACCGCGACCAGGAGATCGCCGGCTCACGTCTGGCGTTCGGCGGCGCGAAGCGTGCCCACTACGACACGGGCAAGGCGAAAGTCATCGCCTGCTTCGACTGCGACTTCCTTTCGGATCACCCGACGTACGTCACCAACGCCCGCGGCTGGGCAAAGAACCGCCGCAGCGCCGACTACGCCGGCACGATGAACCGGCTATACGCCGCGGACGCGGCGCTGACGCCAACCGTCGTCGCCGCCGACGACCACATCCAGGTCAAGCCCAGCCGGATCGCGACGCTGCTGGACGCGCTGGCGAACAAGCTCGGCGTGCCGGGCGTGTCGACCACGGCCGAACTCAACGGGTCGAGCGATTTCATCAACCATCTGGCGGCCGATCTCAAGTCCCACCGCGGGGCGTCCATCGTGGTGGCCGGGCCATCACAACCGGCCGCGGTGCACGCCCTGGTCTGGGCGATCAACGACCACCTGGGCAACCTGGGCGCGACCATTACGCTCACCGACGACCCGGCCGAGCCCGACCCGCTGCAAAGCGAATCCGTCGCCGCGCTGGCCGAGAAGCTCGACGCCGGCGACGTGGAAACGCTGCTGATCCTCGGCGGCAACCCGGCATTCGACGGGCCGGCGAGCCTGAACCTCAAAGAAGCGATCCGCAAGGCCAAGACCGTCGTGCGGCTGGGCCACTACTTCGACGAGACCTCGGCCGTGTCGGACTGGCACTTGCCGATGGCCCACGCGCTGGAGTGTTGGGGCGACGGCCGGGCGTGGGACGGGTCGCTGCTGATCCAGCAGCCGATCATCGAGCCGTTGTTCGGCGGCAAGTCGGCGATCGAAGTTTTGGCCATGGCGGTGGGCGACGAGCTGACCGCGGGCTACGACCTGGTCCGCCGGGCGTGGAGCCGGGTGATCGGCGGCGGGGACTACAACACGGAGACCCGCGGCTGGGGCGGAACCATCTCCGGCCTCGACGCCGAGAAGCAGTGGCGGGCGTTCGTGCACGACGGCATCGTCCGCGCCTCCGGCGAGCGGTCGCAGGTCCGCGCCGCGGCGGCGAAGCCGGCGTCAACCCACGGGAATCACGCTGAACAAGGGGGTGACGCCGAGAGTGACACGTTCGAAGTCGTGTTCCGCCCCGGCCCCGCGTACGACGGCCGGCACGCCAACAACGGCTGGCTCCAGGAAGCGCCGCAGGTTCTCACCAAGGTCACTTGGGACACGCCCGCGCACGTCGCCGTCACCGACGCCAAACAACGCAACCTCCACAACGGCGACCACGTCAAGGTCACGGTCACCGGCCCCACGGGCGAGACGTCCGTCGAGCTGCCCTGCTTCGTCAACCCCGGGCAGGCGCCGGGCACCGTGGTCCTGCCCCTGGGCGGCGGCCGGGAAGTCACCGGCAACGTCGGCACCGGCGTCGGCCAGAACGTCTACCCGCTGCGGGCCGCGGGCATCACCGTCGGCAAGCTCGAGAAGGCCCGCGGGCATACCAAGCTGGCCACCACCTCCGACCACCACCTCATCGACCCCGACAAGCTCGACCAGCACGGCACGGGCCGCGTCGCCGAGTGGGCCCTCAAGAAACGTGCCGGCAAGCCCGGCAAGTCCGGCTACCTCATCAAGGAAGCCACCCTCGCCGACTACCTCGCCAACAAGCACTTCGCCACCGACGGCGCCCACGGCGACATCCGGCTGCAACTGTTCAGCACGCCCTCGGTCACCGGCGACGACACCGAGAAGTTCGTCCGCCCCAACCCGCTGGGCCCCGACGCGTTCAACGTCCCCCACGCCTGGGGCATGACCATCGACCTGAGCACGTGCATCGGCTGCAACGCCTGCGTCGTCGCCTGCCAGGCCGAGAACAACATCCCCGTGGTCGGCAAAGACCAGGTGCTCAAGTCGCGCGAGATGCACTGGCTGCGCATCGACACCTACTTCAAGGGCGACCCCGCGGCGACGTCCAGCGACGCGCTCTACGCGGTCAACATGCCCGTGGCCTGCGTGCAGTGCGAGAACGCGCCGTGCGAGCAGGTCTGCCCCGTCGCCGCCACCGTGCACGACACCGAAGGCCTCAACACGATGGTCTACAACCGCTGCATCGGCACGCGGTACTGCTCGAACAACTGCCCGTACAAGGTCCGCCGGTTCAACTGGTTCGACTACCACAGCAAGCTCGACAGCGACTTCTTCCGCTCCAAGCACGTCGGCGTCGAGGTGCAGAACAAGCCCTGGCTGGCCATGCCCGACATGCAGCAGGGCGACGTGGTCGACCAGGTCCGCCGGATGGTGTTCAACCCCGACGTGACCATGCGGATGCGCGGCGTCATGGAGAAGTGCACCTACTGCACCCAGCGCATCGCCCGCGCCAAGATCAGCGCCAAGGCCGCCTGGGCCCGCCGCAAAACCGCCGGCGAAGACCTCGAACCGCAAGACCGCCTGCTCCAGGACGGCGAGGTCCGCACCGCGTGCCAGACCGCCTGCCCCACCGACGCGATCGTGTTCGGCAACCTCAACGACCCCGACGCGCAGGTCTCGCAACTCCAGCAGCACAACCCGCGCAGCTACCGGCTGCTCGAAGAGCTCAACAGCCGGCCGCGCACCCTGCACATGGGCCTGGTCCGCAACCCGGCCCTCAAGCCCGGCAGCGGCAAGGCCAAGAAGGCCGCGACGACGGAAAAAACCCCGGCCGAAACCGACACCGACCACCCCGAACCCGACCACTGATTTGAGATTTCAGATTTGAGATTTCAGATGTCCCGCCGTAAACCCACACCGCAAAACATCTGAAATCTGAAATCATCGATCTGAAATAGACATGGCTTCCATCACCCCCGGCTACGACGTGACCCTCGAGGACCCGCACCGCAACACCGGTGACGACCCGACGCGTCGCGCGCCGCTGGTGCTGGGCGGGCAGGGCTTCCGGGACATCACCGACAAGGCCGCCGCCGTCGCGCTCAACTGGCCGGCCTTGTGGTGGTGGGCGTTCTTCCTGCCGTCGGTCGCGTTCGCCGGGCTGTTCTTCTCGCTGATCGGGTACCTGTTCGCCACGGGCGTGGGCGTGTGGGGCAACAACCAGCCCGCGGCGTGGGGCTTCCCGATCATCAACTTCGTCTTCTGGGTCGGCATCGGCCACGCGGGCACGCTGATCTCCGCGATCCTGTTCCTGTTCCGCCAGAACTGGCGCACCGCGATCAACCGCTTCGCCGAGGCGATGACCATCTTCGCCGTGGTCTGCGCCGGCATCTTCCCGGGCATCCACGTCGGTCGGCCGTGGCTGGCGTTCTGGCTGTTCCCCTACCCCAACCAGATGGCGATGTGGCCGCAGTTCCGCTCGCCGCTGCTGTGGGACGTCTTCGCGGTCTCGACCTACGCCTCGGTGTCGCTGCTGTTCTGGTACACCGGCATGGTCCCGGACATCGCCACGCTCCGCGACCGCACGAAGAACCGCATCGCCAAGGTCGCCTACGGCATCATGTCGTTCGGCTGGACCGGCAGTTCGCGCCACTGGCACCGCTTCGAGAAGGCGTACCTGCTGCTCGCGGCGCTGTGCACGCCGCTGGTGCTGTCCGTCCACTCGGTCGTCTCGTTCGACTTCGCGGTCGCGCAGATGCCGGGCTGGCACACGACGTTCTTCCCGCCCTACTTCGTCGCCGGTGCGATCTACGGCGGCTTCGCGATGGTGCTCACGCTCGCCGTGCCTTGCCGGCACCTGCTGGGCTTCCGCGACATCATCACCGAGCGGCACATCGAGAACTGCTGCAAGGTCATGCTCGGCACGGGCATGATCGTGACCTACGCGTACACCGCGGAGCTGTTCTTCGCGTGGTACTCCGGGCACCACTACGAGCGGTCGATCTTCCTGTTCCGCCTGGGCGGGCCGTACTGGTGGGGCTTCTGGCTGCTGATCCTGCTGAACTGCCTGATCCCGCAGATCATGTGGATCAAGAAGTGCCGGCTGAACCCCTGGACGATCATGATCGCCGCGATGGCGGTGAACGCGGGCATGTGGTTCGAGCGGTACGTGATCGTTGTGACCTCGCTGGCCAACGACTTCGTGCCCAGCAGCTGGGACCAGTTCAACCCGACGTGGGTGGACCTGTGGATGTTTGCGGGCAGCTTCGGCCTGTTCTGCACGAACTTCCTGCTGTTCCTCAAGTTCCTGCCGACCGTGGCGATCGCCGAAGTCAAGACCGTGACCCCCGAAGCGCACGGCCACGGCGGCCACCACGACGCCGCCACGGAGGGCCACTGACATGACGACCCTCGCCCCCACGCACCCCGAGACGACACCGCACGCGTCCGACGCCGACGCGCCGTCGCGCCCGTTCGCCGTGCTCGCCGAGTTCGACACGGTCGAGGGCGTGCTGCACGCGACGCAGGCCGCCTATGACGCGGGCTACCGCAAGATGGACGTGCACACGCCGTTCCCGATCCACGGCATCGACGACGCGCTGGGCGTCAAGCCGACCATCCTGCCCTGGATCGTGCTGGCGATGGGCCTGACCGGCATGGCGCTGGGGCTGGTGATGACCAGCTACACGATGGGCTTCGTCGAGAGCCCGATCCCCGGCGTGCCGACCGTGCTCGAGCCGTACCCGTACCTGATCTCCGGCAAGCCGTTGTGGTCGCTGGCGGCGTACATCCCGGTGATCTTCGAGCTGACGATCATGTTCAGCGCGTACACGGCGGTGTTCGCGATGTTCTTCCTCAACAAGCTGCCAATGCTCTACAACCCGCTGTTCAACAGCGACCTGATGAAGCGCGCGACCGACGACCGCTTCGTGCTGGCCATCGAGGCCGCCGACCGCAACTTCGACGAGCAATCGACCGCCGCGTTCCTGAAAGACAAGGGCGCGCTGAGCACGGACCTGGTGAGCTACTGACGCACTGCCGCCAAAGCCCGGAGACGGCCGTCCCCGGGCTTTGAAAATCGAAAACACTCAAACCAAACCGCCCGCACCCCCAACCCCGCCCCATGCCCGACCTCGACCTACGCCTGTTCCTGCCCAAGCCGCCGTTCTGGCTGATCGTGGCCGTGGTCATCGGCACGGTCGCGACGTGGGTACCGCTGTCGCTGTTCCTCAAGCACCGCTTCAGCTACCACGAGCAGCCGCGCGTCCACCTCTTCCAGGACATGGACAACCAGCCGAAGCTGCGGGCCCAGGCCGCCTCGCCCGTGTTCGCGGACGGCCGGGCCATGCGCCCGCCGGTGCCCGGCTCGGTCGCGCGCGGCCACCTCGACGGCGACGACCACCTCCACCGCGGCTTCGCGCTCGTCGCCGACGGCGGCGAGGCCGCCACCGAGTACTTCCAAGGCTTCCCCGAATCCATCGAGGTCGATGAGCGGTTCGTCCAGCACGGCCAGGCCCGCTACAACGCCCTGTGCTCGCCCTGCCACGGCCTCGACGGCCTGGGCCAGGGCATGATCCAGCAACGCGGCCAGGCGCTCGCCATCAACAAGGACAGCGGCGTCAAGCTCGGCACCGTCTGGGTCGCCGCCGCCAACCTCCTCACCGTCGACGAGGCCTCCGGCCAACTGCTCTACGGCCCGGGCCTCTACCCCGAGGGCAAGCTCTACAACACCATCGTCAACGGCAAGGCCAACATGGCCGGCTACGGCCACGCCACCACCGTGGAAGACCGCTGGGCCATCGTCGCCTACGTCCGCGCCCTCCAACTCGCTCAACAGCCCGACCAGATGCGCTCGGCGTGGCGACAGGTCGACGCGGAATCGTCCGTAGCCAGTAGTCAGTAGTCAAAACGAAGCACCGGACACGCTGCTTCTTCCGATCCCCGAACCCTGCACCCCGTACCCCACGCATGGCCCACCACGCCATCCCCGAACTGACCGACGCCGACACCGTTGTCCTGGGCAACCGGGCCGGCCCGTGGTACCACGGGCTGCTGGCCCTGGGTGGCGCCTGCCTGGTGCTCGCGCTGATCCTGGCCGTGCTGTTCCCCGACGGCGTCGAGCGCTTCGCGTTCGCCTACATCGTCGCCTACGCCTTCGCCCTGGCGATCGTCTGGGGCTGCCTGTTCTTCACGATCATCACCACCCTGTTCCGCGCCGGCTGGTGCGCCATGGTCCGCCGCGTCGCCGAGACGTTCGCCGCCTGCGTGCCGTTCATGGCGGCGCTGTTCATCCCGGTGGTCGTCTTCGTCGTCTCCGGCACCGGCATCCCGTACCCCTGGGCCCAGCCCTTCGGCGACGGCGCCCACGCGGCGGACGTGCACGACACCGAGCACGACGCGGACCACGACGACGGTGAACATCACGAAGGCGAAGACGCCGACGAAACGCACGACAACGAACACGCCCGCAACGCCGACTTCGACTCCCCCGCCGGCCCCGCCCGCGTGATCGCCAGCGAGGACGCCGACACCCACGCCGAGCCCGGTGAACACGGCGAAGACGCGAACCACGCCGCCGACGCCGACCACGGCGAAGAACACGCGGACGCCCACGGCGGCCACCACGGCCCGCCCACCTTCATGGGCGAAAACGCCAAAGACTGGGGCTGGTACGGGGGCGCCCTGGAGTACTACGTCGGCGTCAAGTACCCCTGGTTCGAGGGCTGGTTCTGGGCACTGCGCTGGATCGTCTACTTCGCGGTGTTCAGCCTGATCGGCGTGGGGTACTGGCGCCTCTCCGTCCGGCAGGACCGCACCAAAGACCCCGAACTGACCAACACCCGCGAGAAGTGGGCCCCCGCGTCGGTCATCACGTTCGCCCTGCTCACCACGTTCATGACCATCGACCTCTTGATGTCGCTGGACCCGGTGTTTTTCTCGACGATGTTCGCGATCATCTTCTTCGCCAACGCGTTCACCGCCGGCCTGGCGACGATGATCCTCGTGCTCACGGTCCTGCAGCGCCGCGGCTACCTGCCCAACGTGACGACCGAGCACTACCACGACCTGGGTAAGCTGCTGTTCGCGTTCGTGTTCTTCTGGGGCTACGTCAGCTTCAGCCAGTTCATGCTGATCTGGTACGCCTCCCTGCCCGAAACCACCTACTGGTTCGAGCTGCGCGGCGTGACCACCGCGGCCGGTCAGCTCGGCGGCGGTGGTGACACGTTCAAAGACGCCGCCGCGCCGACGCTGGGCTCGGGCTGGTCGTGGGTCGCGCTGTTCCTGCTGTTCTTCCACCTGTTCCTGCCGTTCGCGATCCTGCTGTCCAAGCACGTCAAGCGCCACCCGTTCTGGCGGGTCGTGATGTCGGCGTGGATGTTGGTGGTCGTGTACGTGGACCTGTACTGGTACGTGATGCCGGTGTTCAGCTCCCCGGAGATCGGGCTGGGCTTTTTGCCGATCGACCTGCTGACCGCCGTGGGCGTGGTGTGCCTGCTGCTGGCCTACGCGCTGCGGCTCGCGGCCCGGCACAGCCTCGTCGCCAAGGGCGACCCGCGCCTGCACGAATCGCTCGCCCTGGACACGAACGTGTGGGCGCCGATCCATGCAGCGGGGAACGGGAAGTAGGGAGTCGGGAGTAGAGAGTCGCCAGAGACCCCTGCCCGCTTTCGACCCATCCCCGAACTCCACCACAACCGAGGCCGCCGATAACGACGAAAGCAACGAAGCCACGCCCAGCAACCCCGAAGGACTGCTTTCGCCGCTTCCGACTCCCCACTCCCGACTCCCCACTCACTGACATGCACGGCACCACCCGCGAACTGAACTTCGGCACCATCACCTTCGTCTCGGTGGTGTTCGTCCTGCTGCTGATCACCATCGTGGCCGGCTCGACCGCGTGGTTCCGCTACGAGTTCAACAAACAGCAGGCAACCCGCGCCGAGAAGTACAGCAACTACCAGCCGCTCATCACCGCGAACGAAGCGCAGGCCGGCCACCTCAACGGCGACAACACCGGCGTCGGCATCGATCAGGCCATGCGCCAGGTCGCCGAGCGGTACTGAACGCCGGCACCACCGAAAACAAACCCCTTCCCGCGATCGGCACGCCGTACCGACGGCGGCTTTGGCGTCAACGCGGCGTCAACAACGCGAGCAACCGCCGCACCGCCGCGACCTGGGTGTCCAGATCGATGAACCGGGCGTCGGGCAGGTGGAGGAAGCCCACGGGCGTGCCGGGGGTCCGCAGGTGGTGCCGCGCGGCGTAGAAGCCGTGGTTGCACAGGTAGCCGCCGGCGTCGTCGGACACGTGGTGCGGCAGGCCGAGGTCTTCCAACGCCCGGACCATCGCGGGCAGCGGCAGGGTTGCGGGATACGTCGGCGGGCCGTCGGCAGCGATGACGTGGTCGTCGCGGATCTGCTGCCGGTTGTCGGGGCTGGTTGACCGGTCGCGGTTGCGGGCGGTGGTCTCGAGCCGAAGGTCCGACCCGCGGTGGACGCCCAGCATCAACACCGCGGACGGCCGGTGCCGGTCGATCAACCCGCACAGCCGCGGCCCGGCGTCGGCGTAGGACACGGGCAACACCGCCGTGACCACGTCGATCCGCGGGTCGGCCTCGAGCGCCGCGACCACGTCCGCCGAGACGTTGCGCGTCAGCGGACCGAAGGGTTCGAAGCCGGTGATCAACGGGGGCATCGCGGGGAGCACGTCCACACCGCATGCTAGATCGAACGCAGTGGCCCGGGTGCCGCGGTCGCTTGCGACCGTGAGGTTGACACTTCATCCAAGACATTCACGATCGAGAAGAACACGGTCGCAAGCGACCGTGGCACCCGCAACGAATGCGACCACCGACTCACCCATCCCCCAGGCACGTCCCCACCCGCCGCGCCGTGTGCACCCACGCATGGTCCAACGGCACGACCTTGCGGTTGCCCGCAACCTCCTCCAACGGCACCGGCACGGCCTCCTGACCCTTCAGCGCGATCATCACGCCGTACTGCTCTTTGTCCAGACACTCCGCGGCCTTGGTCCCCAGCTGCGTCGCGAGCAGGCGGTCGGCCGCGCTGGGCGTGCCGCCGCGCTGAAGGTGGCCGAGGATGGTGAGCCGGGCCTCCATGCCGACCATCTCTTCGAGCAGGTGCGTGAGGTGGACCGTGTGGTCGCCGCGGGCCGCGTCGAGCATCGCGAGCTCGTCCTTGGCCTTCTGCTTGTCCGCCTTGTTCTTTGCGTCGGACTTGCGCTGCTTCGCTTCGTCGAACGCCTTCATTTCTTTTTTCGACATCGCGCCCTCGGCGACGGCGACGATGCTGAACCGCTTGCCCGCCTTGGACCGCGCCCGGATCGCCCCGGCCACGGCTTCGAGGTCGTACGGGATCTCGGGGATGAGGATCACGTCCGCCCCGCCGGCCACGCCCGCCCCCAGCGCCAGCCAGCCGGCCCGGTGGCCCATGATCTCGACGACGATGATGCGGTGGTGGCTGGTCGCGGTGGAGTGCAGCTTGTCGATGGCGTCGGTCGCGATGGCCAGCGCCGTGTCGAAGCCGAAGGTCATGTCGGTGACGCCGACGTCGTTGTCGATGGTCTTGGGCAGGGTGACGACGTTGAGGCCTTTGTCCATAAGCAGCCTGGCGTTCTTTTGCGTGCCGCCGCCGCCGAGGCACACGAGCGCGTCGAGCTGGTGTTTCTCGTAGGTCTCGACCATGACGCCGGTCATGTCGAGGGTCTGTTCGCCGACGGGCATCTTGTTGGGCTTGTCGCGGGAGGTGCCCAGGATGGTGCCGCCCTCGGTGAGGATGCCCGAGAGCGCCGCGTTGTCCAGGCGCAGGATGCGGTCCTGCATGAGCCCGCGGAACCCGTCGCGGAACCCCACGGCCGTAAACCCAAACTCGGCGATCGCGGGCTTGCACACCCCACGGATGGCGGCGTTGAGCCCGGGGCAGTCGCCGCCGGAGGTGAGGATGCCGAGGTTGCGAGTCACGGGGGTGTCCTTGTTCGCTTGCTTCAGAGATTCATTTCAGGGGTGCAGTTTAATGATGGTCGCCATTGACTTTGTCTGCTGGCACACGGGCCAAGTTCGATGCAACTCTACAGGTCCCAGTACATAAGTCCCTGGAATCGATATCGATTGGATCCGTGAAAGTTTTGTTTGATCTCCGCAAACACGTCTTTCAAAAAGTCCGTAGCCGAACCAACCTGCTCGATACCGGGCGGATCATGTGCCCACAACTGAGCTAGATCGTCACTTTCATCTGTAGCGAGAAGGAAGAAGTAATTGCCGCAACCGTCGCCGACACCAATATCAAGGTAGTGGTTGCGCCATTTTGGCTCCGAGTTACTTAGAGCGTTGCGTGTACGCCAGTTTCCTTCAATCAAAGTTGCGTTGTCATGATAAATGCGGAAAGTGGCGAGATTATGACCCGCGTCTTCCACTGCAGTTGTAAACATGCGGTAAATATGTGGGACAACCAGACCGAGTTCATCTTCAATCTGATCGAAGTCAAATTGCGACATAGTAGATCTCAAACTGTGTAGCCATTCAACAAAAAGTCAGTTCAAGTCCGGTTGCTCTTAGGAGCAGGCACCTCATCGGGACGACCGACCCGAAACGGTCGGAGTACTCGGTGCTCCACTGCGGCATTCAATACAGAACAACGTCATTGGTTTATCACGCGTGCGCAAGTCAGTCGAATACTACGGAGAACTATCCAACAATTGCGACAATATGATCGCTTTTGGTATCAAGTTTGATATGCTAGAACAATCGGACCACTAGTTACTGAGAAGTTCGGCCCGGATTGGAGGCTTCCCATGGCAGGCCCATACGTGGACAAAATCAGGATGCAGCACCGGCTGTTCGCGGAGTTGTCCGCGATGTTCGGGCGGGAGGTGCCGCTGTACGACAAGTCGCTGGCGGTGAACCTGGTGTGCAACCGGGCGGTGTGCGACCTGGTGGCGGCGAAGTTCCCGGGGTTCGCGATGGACGACGGGCAGATCGAGGCGACCAGTGCCGAGCGGCACGGGGCGATCCGCATCGGCCGGCCGGACGAGTACCGGTGGATCGGGCGGTTCTTCGCCTGCTTCGCGATGGAGCCGCACCAGTTCTACGACATGACGGCGCTGGGCGCGAAGAGCCAGCCGGTGATCTCGACGGCGTTCCGGTCGGTGATCAACCCGGAGCACCGCGTGTTCACGTCGTTGTTGGTCACCGATTATTTCGACGACGCGACGAAGGAGCGGATCGAGGAACGGCTCGCGGACCGCAACGTGTTCGGCGACCGGGCGAAGAGTTTGATCGAAAAGGCCGAGGCGCAGGGTGGGCTGGATCATGACGACGCGGACGCGCTGATCCACGAGGCGACGACGCGCATCTTCAAGTGGACTGGCGAGGCCCGCGGGCACGAGCTGTACAAGGACCTGTGCGGAGGCGGGTTCAAGATCGCGGCGGACATCGCGTGCTTCCACTCGCACCACCTCAACCACCTCACGCCCAACACGTTCTGCATGGACCTGTACACCTCGGCCATGAAGTTCGCGATGGGCGAGATGGACGAGCCGGTGTTTAGGGGCCGGGCGGTCGAGGCGCTGTCACGGCTGAACCAAAACGCCGGCAAGGACTACGTGGTGCTGAGTTTCAAGCACCTGGACCGCACGCAGATCGACGCGTTGACCGAGGCCCCGGTGATGGAGAACACGATCGCGGAACTGATCGACGCGTTGATAGAGCGGCTGAAGCAGCCGGACCTGGATTTGACGAAGTACGACCACGCGGGCTTCAAGGATTTCACGGAGGGGCCGGACGTAGACACGCCGATTCTGCTGCGGCAGGACGCGTACAAGGCGCTGACCGAGCCGGTGACGTTCACGAACCCCGACGGCACGACGACGGATACCGTGCACACCGCCCGCTTCGGCGAGATCGAGCAGCGCGGCTACGCGACGACGCCTGCGGGGCGTGAGCTGTACGACCAATGTCTCGCCGCGTTCGAGAAGAAGCGGGCCGAGGACCCCGAGCTGGCCAGACGGGATTTCGCCGCGTACCAGGCGGTGCAGGCCGAGGCGTTCGAGGCGTTCCCCAAGGCGCTGGGCGAATTGTTGGATCAGGGTTTGGTTTACGGAAAGTACCACGCGACCGAGGCGGGGAAGGCGGCCGGGGGTTCGATCGACACGACGGACCTGGCGACGCTGTGCGAGCGCGGGTATGTCGGGGTCGACGGCCTGCGTTACGAAGACTTTTTGCCGTTCAGCGCTGCGGGCATTTTCGCCTCGAACCTCAACCAGTACGGCACGGCGTCCACGGCCGAGAACCGCCGCACGTATACCCAGGAGGACCTCGAAGACGTGCTGGGCAAGCCGATCGTCGACATCAACCTTGCCTACCGCGGGATCGAGGCGCGGTCGATGCTCGAAACCTACCGGCAGCTCGGGCTGCTCGACCGGCTCGACGCCGCCGAGCGCGGTCGGCTCGAACACGACGCCAAGGGCTGCCCGGTGCCGCTGGAGGCCGTGACGGCGTGAGGAGCCCGGTCGGTTGCGCCTGCCGCGAAACCTTGCGCGTTTGCGGCTAAGCTTGCGGGATGACCGACGCCCCGAACCCCACGGCCGACACCGCCACGACCGAGCCCGCCGCGGACGGCACGCCCGAGCCGGCCTGGCTGGCCGAGGACACGCCCGACGAGATCGAGTCGCTGATGCGTCACCGCGGTTGGCTGCACGGCGAGGAGGTCATCACCGGCGTCGAAAAGGCCGGGCAGGGCAACATGAACGTGGTCCTGCGTGTCGGCATGGCCGCGGGCGACCAGGGCCGGACCGTGATCCTCAAGCAGTCCCGGCCGTGGGTCGCGAAGTACCCGTCGATCCCGGCGCCGGTCGAGCGGATCGCGTTCGAGCGGCGGTGGTACGAGGTGGTCGGCAAGATCGCCGAGGTCGCCGAGATGATGCCGCGGATGCTGGGTGCCAGCCAGTCCTGCCACACCCTGCTGCTGGAAGACCTCGGGGGCTCGGCCGACCTGTCGTGGGTCTACTCCGGCGGCGAGCTTTCCAACGAAACCATCGACGAGCTGGCGTGGTACCTCCGCGCCCTGCACGACGGCACGGTCGGCCGGGTCACCGGCGGCTACGACAACCGCGCGATGCGCGAACTCAACCACGCCCACATCTTCGACGTCCCGCTGCAGGACGACAACGGCGTGCCCCTCGAAGAACTCGAAGAAGGCCTGACCGCGGTCGTCCGCGAACTGCAGAACGACGAGACGTTCCGGTCGTACCTCGAAGACACCGGCGACGAATACCTCGCCGAGGGCGAAGCGCTGCTGCACGGCGACTTCTTCCCGGGCAGCTGGGTCGAGACCGCCGACGGCGTGCGGGTGATCGACCCGGAGTTCGGCTTCGCGGGCCCGCGCGAGTTCGACCAGGGCGTGGCGGTGGCGCACCTGATCATGGCCGAGCGCCCGAAGCTGGCCAAGCGCTTCCTCGAGAGCTACGGGTACGACGGCGTGGGCGACACCGTGCTGCTGACCAGTTTCACCGCCGCGGAGATCATGCGCCGTCTGATCGGCGTGGCGCAGCTCCCGCTGCCGGACAAGCCCGCGGGCTGGCGGGCCGGGCTGCTGCGGGCGTCGCGCGAGGCGCTGGTCAACGGCGACGTGGATCAACTTCTCAGTTGACGCGGCGATCCAGAGAATCGCTCAAACCAACGCCCCGCCGCACGAGCTGCCCGCGCCGGCGGTGCAGCCGTAGCAGTGGTCGGCGGTGGCGATGACGCGGTCGGCGAGGTCGTCGGGGGTGACATCCCAGAGGTGCTGCGTCTCGCGGCCCGGCGTGCGCAGGTCCAGCGCGTGGTTGAAGTCGCAGTCGAAGAGTCGGCCGAGCGGGTCGATGTGGACCTGGTGCCGGCACATCAGGCCGTTGATTGTGTCGGGGTTGTACGCGTGGACGAGTTTGTCCATGTAGGTTTCGAGCTTGCCGGACTGTTCGAGGTCGCGCCGCCAGCGCTTGATGGGCATGTTGGTGATGGTGAACAGCGACGTGAACGCGATGCCGAAGTGTTCGCGCAGCTCGCGTTTGTAGTCGGCTTCGAGGCTCTCCTGCGGCGGCGGGAGCGACGGGCCGTTGGGGTTGTAGACGAGGTTGAGGGGCAGGTCGGGGTCGGTGCCGTAGCCGACATCGTTGAGGGCGAGCAGGCCTTGGACGGAGGCGTCGAAGCTGCCGCGGCCGCGCTGCTTGTCCACGTTGTCGGCGGTATAGCACGGAAGCGACGCGACGACCTCGACCTTGTGTTTCGCGAGGAAGGCGGGGACCCAGGCGTAATCCGTGCCGTCCTTCTCGACGTGCGTGATAATCGTCGGGTTGCAGCGGTCCATCACGTGCCGCCCGGCCGCAGCGAACGCCTCGACCATCCGGCGGAAGTGGGGGTTCATCTCGGGCGATCCGCCGGTGATGTCGATGGTGTCGATCTGCTCATGTTCGAGCACCCACGCGATCACGCGGTCCGCGATTTCCGGGGGCATGTTCTCGTCGTCGCCGCGACGCTGCGGGGACGAATCGACGTGGCAGTGCCGACAGGCGAGGTTGCAGCGCAGCCCAATGTTGATCTGCAGCGTCGTGATCCGCGGCGCGGCACGCAGCTCGTGGGCAAAACGCCGGTGGAACGCGTCGGCTTCGGCGATGGGGAGGGATACCTGTGTCAAGCGTCCACCAAGGTTTTGAGTTGAAGCATCAAATCGGTGGGGAAGTCGTTTTCAATCCACCGTTTTTTATAGACTTCAGGCCCTAACTCTTTGTTGATTAGTAAGAGGTTCGACAGCACCTCGGAGGCAAAATCCTGGCTGGTGATCTCGGAATCAAGCACTAAATCTCGTTGATCCGGTGGATGCATCCCCCAACTCTCCCAATCGTCGTACCAATGGATTTGAAGTGTATACGCCTTGTCTTCACGTTTGGTCAGATGGAATTGGTGTTCTCCGGGTTCATCCATAAAAACGCAACGCTGTTCGCTGACTCCTTGGAGGAGATTCACCGCCGCTTGAGCGAGGTCACGCAGCGAGTCATGCAGATACGACGCGACCATCTCGATGTCAGCATCACCCTCTCTTACGTTGACTTCGGCCCAGCCGGCATTCAGAACGGTGTAGGTGAGTTTCATCTTCCTTCAGCAGCACCCGCCGCCCGTGTAGTGCCATGTCGATGGCGTCACGGTCAGGTGCGGATGGTTCAGTGACGCCAGGGCCCCGGCGGTCTTGTCGCAGACGGGCATCGGCGAGTTCTTGGGGAGGACGTGGCCCTTGCCGTCGTCGAAGCTGCCGTCGGGGCCGGTGTAGATCGCGGTGCGGCCGGTGAAGATGCAGGCCCCGTCGTCGGGGATCGGCACCTTGTACGCCGCGACCTCGATGGTCTCGAGCAGCAGGTCTTCGTCGAGGTCGTAGCTGGCCGCGTCGAGCACGCGGTAGGGCTGGCGCGAGCGGACCTCGCCCGAGCCGAAGCCCGCGCCGACGATCGCGTCGATGTAGGCCTCGTACGTGAGGCAGCCCGAGAGGCACTGGGCCCGCAGGATTTCGTTGTCGATGAGGTGTGCCGGCATGGGCCGGGGCGTGATCGGGTCGGACATGACCAGCCGGCCGCCGGGCTTGAGGACGCGGTGCATCTCGGCGAGGGCTTTTTCCAGATCGCCGCCGGTCTTGAAGATGTTGAACAGGCAGTTCTGCGCCGCGAGGTTTACGGACGCGTCGTCGAGAGGAAGCGACAGCGCATCGCCCTCGACGATCTCCACGAACGAAGGGTCGAACCACGGGTTGGTCTTCGCGGCCAGTTCGAGGTTGGTGCGGGCGGCCTCGCGCATCTCGGCGACCGGGTCAACGGCGACGACGCCGCCGGGCCGACGGGTGAAGTAGGCGAGCTGCAGCGCTTCGAGCCCGCCGCCGACGCCGACGTAGAGCACGCGCTGGTTCGGGGCCATGTCCTGGAGGTGGACGGTGGTCCCGCAACCGTAGTTCATGTCGTGCATGACTTTGGGGATGTCGAGCTCGGGCAGGTAGCGCGGCGCGGCCGGGATGCAGCAGAGGTTGTCGGCGGGGGCCTGGGCGGCTTGGCGGTAGACGTCCTGAACGGTGTCGTGGTAACTCATGAAGCTCCTTCAAACGGCCGGATCAACACCACTCTAGCCCACAGGTCGGCCCGATTATTCCGGGGCGCGGCCCGGCATCGACCGCGGGCGCGGCTTCCTGCCGGGGGCTCGACCTCGGGCGGGCTACGAATAATTCAGTACCGCGGGGGGCCCAGTTTTATTTTGTTGCCTCTTGACTTGCGCGAAAAACTTGGCGAAATACACGCATCGCCAAGCGGGCCCGGCGGGATCAGAGTGACCGGCCGGATGCACAACCGCCCGCCGCGAAAACCCCGGCGCCACGCCGGACTGCCGAAAGGGGCAGCACCATGGCTACCAAGCCCAACCGCAAGAACTCCGCCAAGCCCTCGCTCAAGCCGACGCCGGCCGCCAAGCCGACCAAGCCCGGCAAGCCCAAGCCCAAGGCGAAGTAATCCGAAACGCCGAAAGGCATGAATACTCACAGGACGCGGGCGCAAGGCCGCGTCCTGTTTTTTAGACGGGTGTCCGGGGTGCCACGGTCGCTCGCGACCGTGTGCCGAAAGGTTCTAACTTTGGTTCGCCGGTCGGTTCAGTCACGCACGGTCGCAAGCGACCGTGGCGCCCGCCGGCGACCGAGTCGCCGCAGCGCGAAGAGTGGCAAAAGCGCCAGCCCCCCCGCAGGCTCGGGCACCCAGGCGTTGTGGAACGCGACGCCGAAGTTCTTGCCCATGTCGAGGTAGTGGTCCACGCCCCGCTCGAACCCGAACTGGGTCTCGAAGGTGATATCGACCTGGGCCATGAGGAAGGCCTCGGCGAAGTTGGCGCTGGTCCAACTGTTGCCGGTCGAGTCGGTGTCCAGGATATTGGGTTGCAGCCGCTTGAGCTCGACCCAGAAGTCGGCGAGGTTGTCGCCCTGCTCGTACTCGATGAAGCCGAAGTCGTCGGGAGGGGACGTGGGGATGGTGGAGTGAAAGTCGATGAAGGCATCGACGGTACCCGGGGTGACAGCGGTGTCGGCGATCATGGCCTCACCGTTGACCTGGATGTCCTCGTGCCCGACCCACAGCGACGGGTTCCAGAAGCCATTGGGGTCGCGGTCGGGGTTTTCGACGGTCGAGCGGTTGTGCCCGGCGAAGCGGCCGTCGGGGTTCATGGTCGGGTAGGCGTAGAATTCGGCGACGTCGCGCATCGCGGCGGCCCGCGGGTCGTCGGAGATCAGCCAGTCCACCAGGCCCTGGAAGGTGTGGGTGCCCAGCGTCTCGCCGGCGTGCATGCCGGTGGTGATGACGACCTTGCGTTTCGCTTCCGTGGCCGAGTCGGTCGCGGGGTTGGTGATGCGGTAGGCAAAGATGGAGCGGGGGTCGATGGTCCGGCCCAGGTCGTCGACGCCGCCGGGCGACTGGCCGATGACGCCGGCGCCGAGTCGGCCGCCGGTGGTCCCGCTGGCGGTGGGCGTCGCCCAGGGGCTGGCCAAGACCTGGCGGGTGTGCTCGACGCTGTCCAAATAGCTGTAGGGGATCGCGTAGGCGACGAACACCGAGTCTTCCGCGAACGCGGTGTCGTTGCTGAACGCGAACCGGTTGCTGCCACGTCCGGCGGTCAAGTCGTTGTTGTCGAAGAAGTCCCACGTCTGGCCGTCGTAGGAATAGACCATCGAGTGCGACGTCAGCGCCTGCGCCCCGCCGGCAAAGTTGTTGGAGATCGAGAACGTCGGCTGGGTGCCCAGTGCATCGTCGGCACGGAAGTAGAGCCAACGCCACTGCCCGCCGCCGTAGTAGTTGTCCCGGCCGGTGAGGTTGATCGTCGGCGTCGCCGAGGCGTCCGATACCGTGTAGGACTGCAGCGAGCCGTGGTCGAAGTCCGCGTCGAGCACGATCGCCCCGGCCCCGGAAGACGCCAGCGTCACCATCGCCGCAAACAGACACCACGCGGCTCGATCACAAGATGCAAAAAAAGCGGAAGCAGGCACTTCACCTCCAAGGTCAGGCAAGTTCAGGGATTCGTTCCGGATCGCAGATGTAACGCCCGGAAAAGTCTTTTAGAAGATCAAGTGTACCGGCCCGGGCCCGAAATGCCAACGATCCCTCGGCGTTTCTCGGGGCGTGGCAAGGTGTTGTGTTTGCTGTCGTTGCGCCGCTGGCCGATGATGAGGGCATGGCCGGCCGAGCCACACCCCGCCTCGCGGACCTGCTGACGCTGTCGGTCCAGACCCGCCGGGACGCCGAGGCGACGCGGCGGGCCCTGCACCGGCGGGACCGCGGGCTGGTGGCGGACTATGAAGACGAACCCACCGATGGCCCCACGGGCGACCGACGCCGGCTGCTGGCGTGGACCCGGCGGGTCCAGAACGGCCAGGTCCGGCAGCGCCTGCACGCGGGCTGGTGGACGGCGCTGACCCTCGGGGCGGTCGCGGCGGTGTTTCTGGGCGTGGGCGCGGCACTGGCGGTGTTCCGCTACGACGGGACGCGCCCGATCAACGTGCTCGCGGTGCTGGTGGTGTTTGTGGCGTTGCCGCTGGTCACGGCGGCAGTGTCGGCGCTGGGCATGCTCGGCGTCCTGCCGCGGCTGTGGCCCGGATCCTTGCCGGGGCTGGGCGGCGCGGTCGTGTCGGCGGTGGCGTCAAAGCTTCCGGGGGCGGCGTCGGAGACGGCCGAGGCGCTGCGCGGCGAGCTGCGGCGCGGCGGGAAGGTGCTGGGCCGGGCCGGCGTCTGGGCGGGGTGGTCGGTGTCGCAGGTGCTGGCGTTAATGTTCGTGGGGTCGGGCTGGGTGACGTTCATGGCCCTGCTGGCGACGAGCGACCTGGCGTTCGGCTGGGCGAGCACGTTCGAGGTCGATCCCGAAAAGCTGCGGTCCGGTTTGCTGTCACTGTTGTGGTTCGCGCCCGGCGTGGTGCCCGATGCGCAGACCGTGGAGTTGACGATCAGCGAGCGCGCCGTGCCGTTCACCGAGCTTTACCAGGCCGACCCGGACGCGTTCAAATCGTGGTGGCGGCCGTTGTCTTGGCTGATCGTGGCGTACGGCATCGCACCGCGGCTGCTGCTGGCGGCGTGGTCGGTGTTGCGGATGCGGCGGGCGGTCACGACGGCGTTCGACCGGCACCCCGCGGGCCAGGACGTGCTGCGCCGGATGAAAACACCCCTGGTGGAAGCCGGCGGACCAAACGGCGACGCAGCGCAGACCGACGCCGGCCAAACCGACAAACCATTCGTGGATCAAACAGACCTGGAAACCCTCGAGACCACGGAAACCAAGACGTCAGAAACCTGGTCCGTCATCCGGTGGTCCGCCGCGCCGACGCCGGGCGTTGCGGACGACGCCGAAGTCCGCGATGCCGGCGGCGGGTGCACGCTGGAACAGGACCAAGCCACGCTGCACGACACCGCCGCGGCCGGCCGACCCGTCCGCGTCTACGTCAAGGGCTGGGAACCCCCGCTCGCCGAGTTCACCGACCTGCTCATATCCCTGCGCGACCAACTCGGCGACGGCGTCCTGACCGAAGTCGCGGTCGTGCGCCGCGGCGAAACCGACCACGCCGCTGCGTCCGTCTGGGCGCGGAAGCTCTCGGCCATCGGCGACCCGTGGCTGCGCGTCGTCGCGGCGACCGAACCCAACCGAACCGACGCGGCGGCGGAGGGCACCCCATGAGCGCCCCGCGTTTCGTCGTCGTCGGCCACCCCAACAAGGGCAAGTCGAGCATCGTCGCGACCCTCGCGCAGGACGAACGCGTGCGCGTCTCGCCCGAGCCCGGCACGACCACGGCCGCCGACACGTTCCCGCTCAAGCTCGACGGCCGGACGCTCTACACGCTGGTGGACACCCCCGGCTTCCAGCGGGCCCGCGCCGCGCTGCGCTGGATGCAGGACCACGAAGCCAACGCCGACCAGCACCCCGCGATCGTGCGCCGCTTCGTCGAAGAACCGCAACACGCCGAGAAGTTCCCCGACGAGGTCGCGCTGCTGCGGCCGCTGGTCGACAACGACGACACCGGCGTGCTCTACGTCGTGGACGGCTCGACGCCCTACGGCCCCGAGTACGAGCCGGAGATGGAGATCCTCCGTTGGGCGGGCCGGCCGCGCATGGCGCTCATCAACCCGATCGGTCCGGCCAACCACGTCGATGCCTGGCGCGATGCGCTGGGTCAGTACTTCGGCGTCGTCCGCGTGTTCAACGCCGTCACCGCCGAGTGGCAGAAGCGGATCGAGCTGCTCGAAGCGTTCGGCCAACTCAACGAGGCCTGGCAGAAGCCCGTGCGCGAAGCGATCGACGCGCTCGAAACGGACCGTGACGACCGCCGTCGCCGCGCGGCGCAGATCGTGAGTCACGCGGTCGTCGCGGCCATGCGCTTCCGCGTCGAGAAAAAGCTCGAAGAGTACGCCAACCCCGACGAACACCGCGAAGCCCTCGAAAAGCAGTACCGCCAGGGCCTGCGCGACCTCGAACGCGACGCGATGGACCGGGTCGAAGAGGTCTACGACTTCGTGGACCTCCGCCGGCAGGAAACCGACGAAGGCTCACACCACAACGAACTCGGCGACGCGCTGGGCGACTTGTTCGCGTCCGGCACGTGGAACCGCTTCGGGCTGACGCGGCAGCAACTCGCGCTCATGGGCGCGGGGGCCTCGGCGTTGCTCGGCGCGGGCGCGGACGTGGCGGCGCATGGGCTCTCGTTCGGCGTGTTCACGCTCTCGGGCGCGGTCGCCGGCGGCCTGGGCGGGTGGTGGGGTGGCGGCAAGCTGCCCAAGGCGAAGCTGCTGGGCCTGCCGATGGGCGGCCGGCTCGCTGCGGTCGGGCCCAGCCGCAACGTCAACCTCGCCTTCGTGCTGCTGGGACGGGCCCGGCTGCACCACCGCGTGATCGCGCAGCGCACGCACGCGCGACGCGACGCCGTAGAGTTGCCCGCGTCGGGCCTTACCTGGGACGACGCGCTGCGCAAACGGGTCGCGGAGGCGTTGCGACCGGTCTTGAAACACCCCGAGGACGACGCCGTCGCCGCCGACACCCGCGTCCGGCTTGAGCCGATCCTCATCGACGTGCTGCGATCCGACACCCGTGACGCCGGATCGTGAACCGGAAAAAGTGGGACGGATTCAGTCGTCGCGGTCCGACGAGCCCAACGCCCGCAGCACGCGCGGCGGCAGCAGCGCCAACAACTGCGCCGCGTCCCGCCCCCCTACCGGACCAAGCACGTCGAGTACGGCCGCGCCGGCCTTCTTGAGTTCGACCAGCCCGGCCGGCTTGCCGCACACCAGGGCTTCGATCACCGCCGAGAACGTCGGCTCGTGCCCGACCAGCATCACGCTCGACGTGTCCACACCGCGCAGCCAGCGGACCACCGAGGCCGCGGATGCCTCGGCGAGGATCGGTTCGGTCTCGACCGCGACGCCGAAAACCCCGGCGGCGATCTCGGCGGTCTCGACCGCACGACGCTTGGGGCTGGTGATCAGTCGGTTCGGCGGGTCAATGACGACGGCGAGCCCGCGCGCCGCTTCGAGCGTCCGTTGCCGACCGCGCGGCGTCAGCGCGCGGTCGAAGTCGTCCAGGCCGGGATGCTGATCTTCGGCGATGCCGTGCCGGAAGAGCGTCAATTGCATGAAGCGTCTCCGCCGACTTGTTAAGGGTCGATGTCCGCGACCGTGGAATCGGGCACCTGTTTCGGATCAGGTGGCCTTCGCAGCGCCGCGGCGCAGCCGCATGTGCCGGAGGATCTCGCCCTCAGCCATATAGAGCACGTCCTTGGAGATGTTGCACGCGTGGTCGGCGATGCGCTCAAGCTGCTTGGAGATGCTCATGAAGTGGACGAGCTGCTCCATGCGGTGCGGGTCGCGACGCATGGCGGCGATGACCGCGTCGTACATCTCCGCGTTGATCGTGTCCACCGTGTCGTCCTTCTTGCGGACCTGCCGGGCCTTGTCGGTGTCGAGTTGCACCAGCGCGTCCAGCGCGAGGTGGAGCATCTCGATGACGTTCTGGCTCATCGTCCGCAGGTCGTAGGGCATCTCGTCGAGCTCGGCTTCGTCGGCGAGCGCGATGGCCTGCTGGGCGATGTTCTTGGCGTGGTCCCCGATGCGCTCCAGGTCGTTGTTGATCTTCAGCACCGCGATCACGTAACGCAGGTCGAACGCGACCGGCTGGTTCAGCGCGAGCGTGTGCAGGCACTCCTCTTCCAGGTCCACCTCTTCGAGGTCGATCTGCTTGTCGTTCTCGATCACGCGCTCGGCGAGCGCGACGTCGCGGCGGAGCACCGCGGCCACGGCGTCGCGCACGCTCTCCTCGCAACGGGTGCCCAGCGACATGACCTGTTTTTTCAGTTTTTCGACCTGGCGTTCGAGGAAGATGGACACGCGGAGGCTCCGGGAAAAAGGCGTGAAGATTCGACGAAAGGTTACGCGGCGGGCGGGATGGCGGCGCTGCCGGCGGCGGCGTGTCCGTCGGACGCGGCGCCCAGGTGCAGGCGGAAGGTCGAGCCGGTGCCGGGCTTGCTGTCCACGGAGACCCGGCCGCGGTGCGCCTCCATCACATGCTTGACAATCGAGAGCCCCAAACCCGTGCCGCCGAGCATCCGGCTGCGGGCGCGGTCGGTGCGGTAGAAACGCTCGAAGATGCGCTCCAGGTGGACCGGCTCGATCCCGCGGCCCTGATCGGTAACGGCGATCACCGCGTCGTCGCCTTCGGTGAACGCGTGCACGCGCACCGTGGTCTGCTCCGGGCTGTACTTCACGGCGTTGTCCACGAGGTTGACCACCGCCTGCTCGATCAGGTTCGTCCGCATGTGGGCCCGCAACGCCGGGTCGCACTCGATCCGCACGGCGATCTGTTTCTCGTCCGCCTTGGCCTGACACGTCTCCACCGCCGAACGCAGCACCGGGGCGACGGCCTCGGCCTCCATCCCCTCGGCGTCCGCCAGCTCCGACTGCTCGATCCGCGCCAGCGCCAACAGGTCCTCGACGATCGCGTCCAGGCGGTCGGCCTGGCGGACCACGATCCGCAAGAAACGCACCGCGTCGTCCCGGCTCATCGTGCCCGCGTGGTCGTCCAGCAGCGTCTCGACCGCGGCTTTGATCGCGGCGACGGGGGTCTTCACCTCGTGCGACACGTTGGCGACAAAATCCCGCCGAACCGATTCCAGCCGGCGCACCTGCGTCACGTCGTGCAGCACCGCCAGCGCGCCGATGCGTTCCCCGTCGCCGTCGTGCAACGGCGCGGTCTGCGCCTGAATAACGTGCGGCCGGTCGAGCGATTCACCCGGGATCGCCAGCTCGAACTCGTCCTGCAGCGCGGCGCCTTCGGTGAGCGTGGTGCTGAGCATCTCCTGCACGCGCGAGTTGCGGATGTTTTCCTGCATGGGCTGGCCGAGCGTGCGGTTGCGGTCCAGCCGAAGCATCGCCGCCGCCGCCCGGTTGAGGTTGAGCAGGCCGCCGGAGGAATCCACCGCGACCACGCCCTCCGCCATCGAGCCCAACAGCGCTTCAAGTTCGTTGCGGCGGGCGGACTCCGACACGAGCCGCTGCCGCAACTGCGTCGTGAGCTGCTGGTCCGAGCGGCGCAGGGTGCGCAGCAGGCGGAGTTGCCGGCGGTGCGCGACGGCCAGCACGGCCAACGCGATCAACGCCGCCGCCAACAGAATGCTCAGGACCCAGGTGGTCATCGTGTCACGTCCGCTCCGCGTCGGGGCGTTCAGTCCTCCCGGAAACGATAGCCGACGCCGCGGATCGTCTCGATGCTCTTGCCCGCGTGGCCGAGCTTGCGACGCAGGGCGACGACCTGCACGTCCACGCTGCGGTCGGTGACGGCCGCGAACCCCTCGTGGATCGACTCGATGATCTGTTGCCGGGTGAACACACGTCCGGGCTTGCTGACCAGCAGAGTGAGCAGCTTGAACTCGGTGGCGGTGAGGTCCACGGCTTGCCCGTCGGCGCTGGCTTCGTGACGGTCCAGATCGACGTGGACGCGGCCGGCCTCGTGGACCCGCGTCGGGCCCGGCACGGTCATCGCCTCGGCGCGACGCAGCACCGCCTGGATCCGCGCCATCAGGACCCGCGGCGAGAACGGCTTGGTCACGTAGTCGTCCGCGCCCAACTCCAGCCCGCGCACGATGTCCGACTCCTCGCCCTTGGCCGTGAGCATGATCACCGGCACGTCCGCCGTGGCGTCGCGACTCTTCAGCGAACGGCAGACTTCGAGCCCATCCATCGCCGGCAACATCAGGTCCAAAAGGATCAAATCCGGTGGGTCGCTGCGCACCTGCTTGAGCGCTTCCTCGCCGGTCTCGGCGGTGCGGACGGCGTAGCCCTCGCGGTCGAGGTTGTACTTAAGCAGTTCGAGGAGGTCGCGCTCGTCCTCGACCAGGAGGATCGACGTGTCGGCCATGACCTGACTCCGGGCGGGGCGATGGGCTTGGGCTTGCACTGCCATGCGTACAAGCTACCCAACCGGCTTACATCCGCCACGTTCATAACCAAAAACAAACAAAAGGCGGCGGGCCGGCTAGGAGGCCTCCAAGAAAAACCCGCGGGCGGTGGATCCGCCCGCGGGTCGCAAGGTTCAGAGGTTTCGCAACGACACGCGATCAGAACAGCAGTTGGAACTGCGCCCGGAACGCGATCTGGTCGTCGTCGCCGTTGAGGCCGGTGCTGCTCAGGCCCAGGCCCGAGCTGAACTCGCCGCCGTTGAGCGACACGACGGCCGAGGGGTCTTCCGGTTCGATGACGTACACGACGTCCGCGGTGAACTTGGCGTTGTGCTTCTTCAGGAAGTAGTTCACGCCGAAGGTGAACGCGTCGATCTCGTCGGCCGCGTCGTCGTCGATGTGGTCCCAACGGATGAAGGGCTGCCACTGCTCGTTGATGTTGTAGCCGGCCTGGGCCAGGACGCCGAACTGGTCACGGTCGTCGGTGTCGCCCGTCGCCATCATGATGGCGGCCATCGCGGCGAGGTTGCCGGTCTTGATCACGCCGTCCACGGTCCAGGCGACCAGCTCGTCGCCGCCGGCGCCCTCGGTCTCTTCGAGGTGCACCGCACCGCCGACGAACGCGGCGAAGTCCTGATCGACGGCGACCAGGTCCTTCATCTGGTCCCATTCACCGGCGAGCTTGGCCTGCACGCGGCCGGTCACGGCGTAGTCCACCGTGTCCGCGGTCGCGCCGGTGCCGTCTGTGTTCGCGCCGTCGCTGTACGCCAGGTAGACCTTGGCGACCTCTTCGATCGGGATCTCGACCTGGATCTGTTCCGCACGGCCGGCCGTGAAGAACTCCGTGCTCATGCCGCGGTCGGCGGCGAGCAGACGCTTCGAGGACAGCAACTCCTCGGCCAGGAACGGCAGCTTCATGCGGCCGACGCTGACCTTCACGCCGTTGTCGAACTTGTAGTCGATGATCGCGTCCGTCACGTAGACATCCGCGTCGGAGACCGGGCGGTCGCGGTCGCTGGCCAGCACAATGGTGTAGCCCAGCTTGGGGTCACCGATGTAGCCGTCGAACGACAGCTTGGTCCGCCGCATCTCGAACCCGTCGAGCTCTTCGGCGTCGCCGGTGCGGGCGTCGCTGGTGTTGTAGACCCAGCGGAACTGCATCTGGCCGCCGACGTTGAGGCGGAAGCCGTTGCCCTCGAGGTAGAACTTCTTCCCGTCGTGGCCGGCGCCCAGGCCGCCCTCTTGGAAGGCGGAGCGCGACGACACGTCGGACATCACCTCTTCAACCAGCGCCCGCATTTCCTGCTCGCGGGCCTGATCCATCCACGACGCGCCGGTCTCGGCCTTGAGCTGCGCGATCTCGGCCCGCATCTGGGCCAACTCGGTCCGCATCGCCGCGACGTCCGTGTCCTCCGCAAACGCCGGCAGCGTGGCGGCACCACACACCAGTGAACCTGCGACCAGGCTCCTGCATCTCTTCATGACCATCTTGATGGTCTCCTTGTGGGTTTGCCGGCGGGTAAGCAGGCCGGCTCGATGACTCCCGACGGGACCGACCCGTCGGTGGCGGGAAGCTACGCCGTATTTCGGTTCGGTGTGTGAGGCGACGGTTAGAAACATGGCCAACCGACCGAACCGAAAGATGTTGCTATTCCTTCAATCGACGGACGCGCGAACGCCGCTTGAAACATCCGACATCTTTTGGCCCAACACCCTACGCCCCGTTAACCCCGATCAAGCCCACCGAAACACCGGGAAACCACTTAGTCCGCGCTCGGCAACGACCGCAAATAACCCCACGCATACAGCCCCGACGTGTGACCATCGCTGAAACAAATCCGCAACGCGTACGTCCCGACCAGCTCCGCCGACTCCGCGGTTATCGGCCCCGACCCGCCCGCCATCGACTCGGGCAACACCGCCAGCGGGTTGCCCGCCTGTTCTTCACGCCACGCCTTGGCGTCCGCGGCCGGCGACATCTTCCGCAGCATCGCCACCGGGTAGCGCGACACCACGCCGTCCGACCACCGCACCGTCAACGCCTCGTCCCGCTTGAGCTCCAGCGACACCGGCGTCACGTCGGTCTCCGTCACCGGGACCTCGGCGTCGTTCGCGGGCCGACGATGTTCCGGGCCGAACTGGATCGGTTCGTGGGCCATGGCCGGGCTGCCGGAACTCAGGGCGTGTCCACATCCAGACGCGAACGCAACGCCCGCGCCTCGTCCACCAGCGCGTCCACCGCAGCGTCGTCGGTCGCCCGGGCCGGCTCCAACTCGAAGTGCCACTCCAGTTCCACCCGCCCGTCCGTCGCCTCGGCGAACAAATCCACCGGCGGCGTCTCCCACCACGGCGCCTCCGCCTTCTGGCTCGTCCACAACGGCTCGTAACCGTCACGCTCCAGACGCACGTCGTACATCCCGTAGAACGTGAACGGCACCGTCACCGGCGTCCGCCCCACCTCCCGGTCGTTCAACCACACCAACGCCCCCGCCGGCTCCGACGTCACCGTCACCGTCCGCTGCACACAGCCCAGCCCGAAACCCAGGAACAAAAACACCGCCACCCACACAACAACATGACCGGCCAGACAAACAGGACACCGCTGAATCACCGCCTCGGTCACACGCTTCATACCCGGCAGTTTACCCAAACGGCTCGGCCCAGGCTTGTATCAACCTTGCTCGTGTCAATAGGACCTTCTCGCTGCACCCGTGCACACCCGCCCCACCATCCCTCATCGAAAAGGGCGAAAGGCCAAGCTTACCCCGCGCGCTTCAGCCGGGAGCCGGCGGCTCCCGGTCCGGAACCCGCCGGGTTCCGGCTATCCGTGCATGAAAGCACGGACGAATTTTGGGGACGACAACGCCCCTCGGATTCACTTGTGAAAGAACGCCGTGTGCGCCTCTGGCGAGCCGGGCCGTGTCGGCCCGGTGTCCGGAACCCGGGCCGACACGGCCCGGCTCGCTTTGGACTCGCTTCGAAACAAACCCGGGGCGGGACCGCCGTCGCGATCCACAGACCCCCAGCCGGCGTCGGTTTTGCAACCCGCCGTCACCGCGTTTCGGATGGGACTCACTCGGGGGGTTCCGGCGGGAGGCGGCGTGTCGTCGGGTTCCGTCCCGACCCACCCGCGTCCAAGGCCACACGGCGATTCGTGATTAAGGAACTCAAGCCCTCACCCACCTGGCACCCACGCGGAGGCCACGCCCTTCACTCGCACTTGTATTTTACCCGCACGTCAAGTTGACGCGACGAACTTTCGGGCCAAGCGTGCGCAGGAAAGCGACATACGTTCGTGCATTCCTCATTTAGTCCCGGGTGAGTCACCCGGGGCCGGCCCCCGGCGACTCGCCGGGGTCTAAGTAGGCATGTGGGGCTTTGGTCACTCGTCGATGCCCAGGTCGGCCTTGGTGAACAGCGCGGCGAAGTCGAAACCCGCGTCGCGGATGGCTTGCTCGGCGCCTTCCTGCCGGTCGATGACGACGACGATCTTGACGACCTCGCAGCCGCACGCGTCGCGCAGGAGTTGGGCGGCTTCGATGGACTGTCCGCCGGAGGTGGCGATGTCTTCGGTGATGAGGACGCGGTCGCCTTTTTCGAGTTTGCCTTCGAAGCGTTGGGCGGTGCCGTAGTCCTTTTTGGCGTTGCGGACGAGGATCATGGGCTTGCCGGTTTCGAGGGCGGTGGCGGTGGCGAGGGGGACGCCGCCGAGTTCGGGGCCGGCGACGCGGTCGACGTCGTCGGTGACGTGCTGTGCGAAGCGTTTGCCGAGTTCCTTGAGGATCTCCGGGCGGGTTTCGAAGAGGTATTTGTCGAGGTAGTACCGGCTTTTCCGGCCCGAGCGGAGGGTGAAGTCGCCGCGGAGCAGCGCGGCGTCGGCGATGGCGGCGGCGAGGTCTGCGTCGGTCATGGTCGTGGCCGTGGTCATGGGGGGCAGGATACGTTGCGGGCGCAGGAGGGGCCGGTGCCACTCCAAGCAAAATGGGTGACCGCCGAGCGGACACCGGGCATGGGATTTCCGGCGTTTGGCTCTACAATTACGGCATGAGTCGTGACTTGCAGGATCGGGTTCTGGTGATCACCGGGGCGTCTTCGGGCATCGGGGCGGCGACGGCGCTGGCGGCGGCGAAGGCCGGGATGCACGTGTCGCTGGCGGCGCGGCGGGCGGAGCGGCTGATGAAGATCGCCCGGCAGGTCGCGGACATGGGCCGAAAGGCGCACTTTTTCACCTGCAACGTCGCGAACCCCGAGGACGTGCGCGGCCTGTTCGCCGAGACGTGGAAGCGGTTTGGCCGGGTGGACGCGACGCTGGCCAACGCGGGCTACGGGTTCGAGAAGGAGGTGCACACGGTCCCGCTGGCCGAGCACCGGCAGATCTTTGAGGTCAACTACTGGGGCACGGTGCATACGCTGCGCGAGGCGCTGCGCTACATGGACCGCACGGCCGAGGGGTTGAACCACCTGCTCGTGACCACGTCGTGCCTGAGCGAGATGGGCCCGGGGATGCACGGCCCGTACGCGGCGACCAAGGCGGCGCAGGACGCGCTGGCGCAGGCGATGCGGGCGGAGCTGCACGGGCGCGGGTTCGACGTCACCACAATCCACCCGGTGGGGACCAGGACGGAGTTTTTCGAGACGGCGGCGGCGCGTTCGGGGCGGGACGTGTCGTCGGCGGTGTCGCAGACGCCCGGGGCGTTGATGCAGTCGCCCGAGCACGTGGCGAAAAAGATCGTCGGGGCGCTCCGGCGTCCGAAGGCGGAGGTGTGGCCGGCGTGGTGGTCGCGGTTGGGGTTCGCGGCGGCGACGGCGTGCCCGGGCGTGACGGCGTGGGCGCTGGAACGGCGGTACGCCCGCAAGCACCCGGCCCCGCAGCAGCAGACCGCCCCGCCGCCGGGCGCGGCGACGCCGGCGTAACGCGCACGGGTGCCGGTGGCGGCCGCGCGATGGTTGTTGTTGAATCGGCTTGAGTTTTGCCCGGGGTGGCTTTCGCTATCATCGCGCCACCATGGTCAAAGCCCAGCAACCGAAAGACCCCAAGAAGATCGTCCTCGCCTACTCCGGCGGGCTCGACACGTCCGTCATCCTCCCCTGGCTCAAGGACCGCTACCCGGGCGTCAAGCTCGTGGCGTTCGCGGCCGAACTCGGGCAGGGCGACGAACTCAAAGGCATCGAAAAGAAGGCCTACGCCTCCGGGGCCGACGAGGTCGTGGTCAAAGACCTCCGCAAAGAGTTCGCCGAGCAGTACTGCTTCCCGATGATCCGCGCCCACGCGGTCTACGAGAGCGACTACATGCTGGGCACGTCGATCGCCCGGCCGCTGATCGCCAAGCACCAGGTGCTTGTCGCCAAGCAGACCAAGGCCGACGCCGTGGGCCACGGCGCCACGGGCAAGGGCAACGACCAGGTCCGCTTCGAACTCACCGCCCGGGCGCTCAACCCCAAGCTCAAGATCATTTCCCCATGGAAAGACCCGGCCTTCATCGCCGACGGGTTGACCGACCGCGAGACCGCCATCGCCTACGCGAAGAAGCACAAGATCCCCATCGATCAAACCACCAAGAAAATCTACTCGCGTGACCGCAACCTCTGGCACATCTCCCACGAGGGCGCCGAGATCGAGCACCCCGACCAGGAGCCGAACTGGAAGAACTGTTTGGTGATGTCGGTGCCGGTCGAGAAAGCCCCGGCCAAGGCGGAGTACGTCACGGTCGAGTTCAAGGCCGGCAACCCCGTCGCGGTCAATGGCAAGAAGCTGGCCGGGCACGACCTCATCGCCAAGCTCAACACGATCGGCGGCAAGCACGCGGTGGGCACGACGGTCCTCGTCGAGAACCGCCTCGTTGGCATGAAGTCGCGCGGCGTGTACGAAACGCCCGGCGGGACCATCCTCTACGAAGCCCACAAAGCGCTGGAACAGCTCACGCTCGAACGCGACCTCTACCACGAGAAGATCCGCCTGGCCACGCGTTACGCCGAGTTAACGTATTACGGCCAGTGGTTCCACCCGCTCCGCGAAGCGATCCAGAGCTTCATGGACGAGGCGAACCGGGTCGTGACCGGCACGGTGACCGTCAAGCTCTACAAGGGCAACGCCCTGGCCGTGAAGGCCGACTCGCCCAAGAGCCTCTACGACGAGAAGCTCGCGAGCTTCGCCATGGACGGCTACGACATCACCGCCGCCCGCGGCTTCATCGACCTCTTCGGCCTGCCCATGCAGGTCCGCGGGATGAAGCAGAAACCGCGGGTGTGAGGTGGTCCAGTAGGAACCACAGATAAAGACGGATACACGTAGATAAGGCTGTAGGGTGGGTCAAGCGTCAGCGGACCCACCGATCTTAAGTATCGTGGTGGGTCCGCTTCGCTCGACCCACCCTACTCGCTTTATCAGATCGAACTACCTGCGAACAATCTGAGCCATAGGTTTGAGGCACCAAGATGACAGACAGAATGAATCGGACCGAGCTGCATTACGCCGCGTCGGATGGAAACGAGGATCATGTAGAAAAACTGCTTGCTGATGGGTTTGATCCTAATGCGGTAGACAAAGACGGATTTACGCCTTTGCATTTTGCGGCTCAAGATTATCAACCGGCTGTCGCAAAGCGGCTGCTTGAAGCTGGTGCCGAGATTGATCCCGTTAACAAGTTTGGGAATACACCGCTATGGGTGGCGACTATGAAGTCTCAAGGGCGTGGAGAAGTCATTCGGCTTCTCTTAGAAGCTGGTGCTGATCCTGATAAATCTAATGCCACCGGTAGTAGCCCTCGTGATATAGCGGAACGAATTGCTAATTATGATCTCAAGCAATTCTTCGGCTGAATGATTGATTACTTCTGTTATCCCTCCGAGATCCGCTTTGCGGGTCTTATTTTGCTGTCCATCCTTGGCTTCACGCGATCTGTTCCATAATGTTGGCGCGTCACCGTTTGCAACCCGAAGGCGTTTCGACGCCGACAGGCTACCCGATGAGATCGGTTTGACGAAGCGCGATGCTGGAAGACAAAGCGATATCATCCCCAGTCGAAACATCAACTGAGTTCTTTGAAAAGTGAAGAGTTGTGTTTGCGAAGCGATGACGGCTTCACGCAGCCCGGCGGTAGTAGTTCTTCAACAACCCGCCGAGTTCGGATCGACAGCCGATCACTCCGGCGAGTTTTTCTTCGGCTTCGGCGGTGAGCCGGAGTCGCGTGGCTGGCTGAAGCACTTGATTCTTCATCCCCTGATGGGGCCGATGCTCGTTGTAGTACCTGACGTAGGTCTGCACCAGATGATCTAAGTGGCTGAGGCTGAAGCACCAGAAGTGGTCCAGGCACTCCCGTCGGATCCACGCAATCCACGACTCGGCGTACGCGTTGGCGTTGGGGGCCATGAACGGCGACTTGACGATCCGGATACCCGCGGTCCCCAACAGCCGGTCGAATCCGCGGGTCAACTTGGTGTCCCTGTCGTGAATGAGATGCGTGGGCCTATCCAACAAAAAACAACCCCGCTCCGGAAGAGCGGGGTCGTGAGGGTTTCGCGAAAGATCGTTGCCGGACTTCAGCGGCGACGACGGCCGGCGACGAGCACGGTGGCCAGACCGGCCAGGGCGGCGGTGGCGGGCTCGGGGACGAAGACGATGTTGTCGATGCCGCCGGAGGGCCGGGAGCCGCCGATGACGACTTCGAGACTGACCACGTTGAACGGGTCGTAGCCGGCGTCTTCCACGGCGGTGGCCGGGCCACCGGTGGCGAGCGGCTCACCCGGCTGGTCGGCCAGGGTGGTCAGGTCGAGAGTCTTGTAGCCGGTGGGGTTGACGGTGACGTCGGTGGTCCACTTCGGGCCGGCCGAGTAGGTGCGGGTGAGGTTGTTGACGTCGGTGAGGATCACGTCGAACTCGACGCCGCCGTTGACATCGACCAGATCGACGGAGCGAAGTTCCGACGGCGTGAGGAAGGTGATGACGAGGCTGCCGCGGTCGGCACCGTCGTCTTCATCGTTGGGGAAGTCGTAGACGAGGCCGTAGGTCGCATCGACCGAGGTCGCGGGGCTCTCGTCGTTCTGGAGGATGAGGATGTTGCCGGTGCCGACGAGCAGGTCGGGGTCCTGCGTGTTGGGCAGTTGGTCCGCGGCGTCGGAGTCGAAGATGGTCGCGCCGAGGTTGCCCAGCGCGTTGGCCCGCGTCGAGGACACGGTGATCAGGTTGCCGAATTCGGTGTCCACCGCGTCATACGCGGCGTCCACGATTTGGCCGTTGATCAGCGGGGTGACGAAGTCGTCTTCGGTTTCGAAGTCGATGACTACGGCGTTCGCCGCGCTCGCACCGACGAGCAACGCCGCCCCTGCCGATAAAAACCGCGATGTGGATTTCAGCGAGTTCATGAATCGTTCTCTCCCCTAGCAAGTGAATCGATAAATCTTCTTCCGCCAGTATCAGCAGAATAGCGAAACGAGAGAAGCAAATCAACTAGGGAGAAATGGCTTAGGTATAATCCCTGATTCGCCGGAACCGAGTCGGGACATGATCTGAGCCGATCGATCGACCAAGACATCAAAATCGGCACATCATTTATCGTAATATTCTATTTTAAAGAGATTTGCAACAAAAATATGGTCAAGACACCCGTCGACGCGGGCGGGCCACGCCCAGAACCCCGACCAGCGCCGCCAGGGCCGTAGCCACGCTCGGTTCGGGCAGCACCTGGATGTCGCCCAGGTCGATCTGCTGGGTGCCGCCGCCGGGCAACTGCACGAGGGACTTGAAGATCTCGTTGCGCGGGTTGCGGGTCGCGGCGCGGAGGGCCTCGAACGACGTCTGGACCTGGTCGTAGCGCGAGACCGTCGCGATCGTCGCGATGTCCAGCACCGAGGGGAACACGCGCTGCCCGTCGTGGAGCAGGTGAGCCATCAGCAGCGTGTCGATGCCCTCGGGGTGCGTGCCGTGGAGGTCGACAGTGATGCCCGCCCCGGGCAGGCCGGTCGCGATGCGCACGCCGTCGTCGACGCCGCGTTTGGTGTCGTAGCGGTAGTCGGCGAGATTCGAAGTGGTCAGGCCCAGCGCGTGGCCGATCTCGTGCATGGCGAGGGTGAGCAGGTCCATGCCGCCGGCGTCGGAGGTGTTGGGGTTGGTGAAGCGGCGTTCGTCGTTGATGGTCTTGCCGTCGTAGGTGCCGCTGTTCTCGCGGACGCTGCCGTACTCCTTGTCGTCGTAGGGCGTGCGGTCGAGGAACCAGTTGCGGTAGCCGGGATCGAACATGATCCAGGCACCCTTGTTGCGGGTGACGTTGTTGCTGATGCGGACGCCGCGTCCGACGTGCCGACCGATGTCGTGGCTGCCGCCGATGTTCTGCCAGCCGTACTCGATATCGACGGTGAACTCGCCGGGGAGGATGTTCTCCCAGACGTTGGCGGCGACGTCCATGATGTCCTGGATGTTGCCGCCGCCGCGGGCGTTGGCCCCCGGCCCGTTCGTGGCGAACTGCGTCGGCGAGAAGCCGAACGCCTCGCCGGGCTGGACGTAGGTCAGGTTGATGGTGATGGCGCCCAGCGGGCGGGTCAGCCCCAGCGTCACCAGCACGAACACCAGCACAAACAGCACGCGTCGCATGTCGAAGCCTCCGACGCCCGGCGTGGGCGTGTCTCACCGGGGGCATCGACGCGCGGGGGCGGCGATATAAGCGGCGCAGCCCGCACGACGCGCAGCGCCCTCCAAACGCCGGGCCGATAAGCACGCGGCGTACAACCCTCCCGGGCGCGTTCAGGCGGCGGGCGGTCTTTTGTTTGTGCCAACAAGTGAATCCGCCCGGTTTGGGCTATCCTCCCGCCATGAAAGTCCTCTACATCGGCGGCACCGGGCAGATCAGCTTCGACTGCATCCACGAGAGCGTGAAAGCCGGGCACGACGTCTACGTCTACAACCGCGGCCACCACAACGCCGGGCTGCCCGACGCGATCACGCACCTGGCGGGCGACATCCACGACGACGACACCTACTTCAAGCTCGCCGAGCACGGCTTTGACGCCGTGTGCCAGTTCCACCTGTTCTCGCCGGACGAGATCAAACGCGACATCGGCCTGTTCGCCGGGCACTGCGACCAGTACGTCTTCATCAGCTCGGCGTCGGCGTACCAGAAGAAGCCCACGCACCACGTGATCACCGAAGAGACGCCGCTGATCAACCCGTACTGGGGCTACAGCCGGGCGAAGGCGGAGATGGAGAAGCTGCTGGAGAGTCAGACCGCCCTGCCGTACACGATCGTCCGGCCCAGCCACACGAGCCGGGACAAATGGACGACCGCGATGGGCGAGAGCGACGAGGTCGTGCAGCGCATGCGGGCGGGCAAGCCGGCGCTCCTGCACGGCGACGGCACGAGCCTGTGGACGATCACGCTGTCGCGCGACTTTGCGCCGCCGTTCGTCAAGCTGCTGGGCAATGACGGCGCGCTCAACGAGGACTTCCACCTCACCTCCGACAACTACTATATGTGGAACGAGATCTACAAGGCCATGGCCCGCGCGATCGGCGTCGAGGACCTGGAGATCGTCCACGTCGCGACCGACACGCTCGTGCGCTACAACCCCGATTGGTCCGGCCCGCTGCTGGGCGACAAGACCTGGTGCGCGATCTTCGACAACAGCAAGATCAAGTCGGTCGTGGGCGACTTCCAATGCGACACGACGCTGGACGAGTTCATGCGGGCCGTCGCCGCGAACAACGACGAGGCCGACCAGAAACCGCGCAACGAGAAGTACAACCAGATCGTGGACCGGGTGATCGCGGATCAGTTGGCGCTGGGCGCATAAAACCTCCACCGCTCAAGCGCGGAGCGAATCACGTCGAACGGCCGTTCGTTCTATGATCCGCCCATGTCCCAAGCCACGACCCGCGGTTTTGTGCCTGATTCACTCGACCCGTCGAAGCTCGACGAATTGATCCCGCAGTACGAGCGCCTGCTCGAGCGCGACCTGCCCGACGCTAATGCGCTGGGCCAATGGCTGCTCGATTACTCCGAGCTGGCGAGCGTGGTGCGTGGGTACAGCGCCCGCCGGCACATCGACAAGGCCTGCCACACCGAGGACGAGGCCATCGAAAAGGCGTTCCTGCACTGGGTCGAGACGGTGGTGCCCGCGATCTCGCCGTACGGCGACAAGCTCTCGCGCAAGTACCTCGAAGCCCCGGGCCGGGCGGCGCTCGAAGCGGGCGACCAGCGTTACCGCATGATCGGGCGCTCGTGGCAGGCGGACGTCGAGATCTACCGCGACGCGAACATCCCGCTGTTCACCGAGTTGTCCAAGCACACGGTGACCTATGACAAGCTCAACGGCGCGATGCTGATCGACTACCAGGGCGAGTCGTACACCCTGCAGCAGCTCGCGCGGTTCCAGGAAGAGACGGACCGCTCGGTGCGGCAGGAAACATGGACGATGTCCGTCAACCGCCGGCTCGAAGACCGCGACAAGATCGACGAGGTCTTCAACGCCATGATCGCCCTGCGTGGGAAGATCGCCGGCAACGCGGACCTGCCCGACTTCCGGGCGTACACGTGGAAGGCGATGGAGCGGTTCGACTACACGCCGCAGGATTGCCTGGATTTCGACGACGCGATCGAGCAGGTGTGCGTGCCGCGCGTGCAGAAGCTGGACGAGCAGCGGCGTGAGGCGCTCGGTGTCGATGCGCTCCGGCCGTGGGACGGCTCGGTGGATTTGAAGGGCCGGGACCCGCTGCGGCCGTTCGACGCGGAAGACCCGGCGGCGCTGATCGACGGCAGCCGGGCGACGTTCGCGAAGGTCAGCCCGCTGCTGGCCGAGCAGTTCGCCAAGCTCAAGGACGGGCGGAACCTCGACCTCAAGAGCCGGAAGGGCAAGCGGGCCGGCGGGTTCCAGTCGTCGCTGACGGACGTGCGCGAGCCGTTCATCTTCATGAACGCGGCGGGCGTGCAGCGGGACGTGGACACGATGCTGCACGAGGGCGGGCACGCGTTCCACTACCAGTGGGCGGCGGCGGTGGAGCCGTTGGTGTTCCTGCACCACGCGCCGCTGGAGTTCTGCGAAGTCGCGTCGATGGGCATGGAGCTGCTGGCGTGCGACCACTACGGCGTGTTCTACGACGGCCCGGACGGCGAGGCGAAGGCCGCGCGGGCGAAACGCAAACAGCTCGAAGGCATCGTGCGGTTCTTCCCGTGGATGGCGACCATCGACGCGTTCCAGCACTGGATCTATACGCACCCGGGCCACACCACGGAAGAGCGCACCGGCAAGTGGCGCGAGATCTTCGGCCGGTACGGCTCGGACGCCGTGGACTGGTCGGGACACGAAGGGGCGTTCGACGCGCGCTGGCACGCGCAGCTGCACCTGTTCCACCACCCGTTCTACTACGTCGAGTACGGAATCGCGCAACTGGGCGCGCTCCAGCTCTGGCAGAACTACCAGCAGGACGCCAAGCAGGCGCTGCGGCAGTACCAGGAAGCGCTCACGCTGGGCGGGACGCGCACGCTGCCCGAACTTTTCGAGGCGGCGGGGCTGCGGTTCGATTTCACGCGGAGCACGCTGGAGCCGCTGATCGCGGCGGTGATGGAGGAGCTTGCGAAGTTGCCGGAGTGACCGCGGAAGATCGCAAGCCAACTCAGATTCAAGATCAGCAGATTCAAGCGCAGCCGCAGGCCTTTTTGTCTGTTAGCTGCGACGCACCGCGTCGCAGATGCCACCGATGATTGACGATTAAACAGCGACGCGGTGCGTCGCAGTTAAAAAGCATTCATCTCGCAATGCACACTCAATCTGGCACTGATTACCGTGGATTATTGGCTTGAATCGCGTATTCGATCGTGCGCTGGACTGACGTCAAATCGTTTTCGACCACGTCGAAACGTTCCTCGCGCTCGTACAGGTCGGCGAGGAAGTCCGGGAGCGGCGGGCGGACGCCCGTGGCCTTCTCGACGGCGTCGGGGAACTTCGCGGGGTGAGCCGTCGAAAGCACGACCATCGGGGCGGCGGCGTCGGTCGCGTTCATCTCGTGCCACGCGGCGGCGACGCCCACGGCGGTATGCGGGTCGATGAGGTAGCCGGTCTGCTTATAGACCTTGCGGATGGTGTCGAGGGTTTCGGATTCGTCCACGCGGTGGGCGCTGAAGGTTTCGGCGAGCTTCGCAACGGTGTCAGCGTCGAGTTTGAACGTGCGGTCACTCTTGAGCTTGCCCATGAGGTCCTGCACTTTGCGGGGGTCGCGGTCGAGGACGTCGAAGAGCAGGCGCTCGAAGTTCGAGCTGACCTGGATGTCCATGGAGGGGGACATGGTGGCGTAGACGTCGCCGAGCGTGTGGTCGCCGGTGCGGAAGACGCGGGTGAGGATGTCGTTCTGGTTGGACGCGACGACCAGGCGTTCGACGGCCAGGCCGAGCTTTTGGGCGATGTAGCCGGCGTAGATGTCGCCGAAGTTGCCGGTGGGCACGCAGAAGCGTGGCGCGGCGCCGCCGTTGAGCGCCCCGAGCGACGCGGCGGCGGCGACGTAGTACACGGCCTGCGGCAACACCCGCGCCCAGTTGATTGAGTTGACGCCGGACAGGTGCGTGCGGTCGCGGAACGCGGCGTCGTTGAACATCGCCTTGAGCAGCGCCTGGCAATCGTCGAACGTGCCCTCGACCGCGAGGTTGTGCACGTTGGGCGCGTCGACGGTGGTCATCTGCTTCCGCTGGACATCGCTTGTCCGGCCCTTGGGGTGCATGATGAAGATGTCGGCCCGATCGCTGCCGCGCACGGCCTCGATGGCGGCGCTGCCGGTGTCGCCGGAGGTCGCGCCGACGATGGTGAGGTGCGCATCGCGTTTGGCGAGAACGTGGTCGAAGAGCCCGCCGAGCACCTGCATCGCGACGTCTTTGAAGGCCAGCGTCGGGCCGTGGAAGAGCTCCATGACCCAGAGGTTGGGCCCGATCTGCACGAGCGGCGCGACGCTCTGGTGCCGGAATTTCGAGTACGCGCCGCAGACGATGCGCTCGAAGTCGTCGCGACCAATCGCGCCGTCGACGAAGGGCCACATCACGTCACAGGCGACGGAGGCGTAGTGCTTGCCCCGGATGTTTTCGAAGGTGTCGGGTGAAAGGGTCGGCCAGGTTTGAGGCACATACAACCCGCCGTCGCGGGCCAGACCCTCGAGCAGGACGTCCTCGAATTCCAGGGCGGGGGCGTCACCCCGCGTGCTGATGTATCGCAACGCGCTTCTCCGCGGTCGGGCGGGCGTTCGTGCCTGCTACGGTGAATTCTCGTCCGTTGTTCCGCGGTGCCAACCCACCTTCGGCGCGTCGCCCCACATCATTTCCAGGTCGTAGTGCGCCCGCGTGCCGGGCTCGAACAGGTGGGCGACGACCTCGACGAAGTCGGCGACGACCCACGTCGTCGCCTCGTCGCGTTCGTTGCCGTAGCGGTGGAAGCCGGTTTCGGCGCCGAGTTCCTTGAGGTCGTCGGCGACGGACTTCATCTGCCGGTCGGAGGTGCCGCTGCCGATGACGACAAAGTGGGTCACCTCGCTGAGGCCGCGCACGTCGAAGATGACGACGTCCTCGCACTTGAGGTCGGCCATGAGGCGTGCGGACTCGACGGCGAAGGCGTGGGCGTCGCCGGCGGCTTCGGACGAAGCGGCCGCGCGGGTGGTAAACGTGCCGGTCTCGGTCATGCGGTCAGTCTACGCGATGGCCATCGACAAACCTCCACGGCCGTCCGAGCGGGGCGGCGCTCATCCCAGCCCCAGCGCCGACGCGACCATCGGCGAGAACTTCACGATCACCGCGGCGAACACGACACTCACCACGCTCACCAGTTTGATGAGGATGTTCAGCGACGGGCCCGACGTGTCCTTGAACGGGTCGCCGACGGTGTCGCCGACGACGGTGGCCTTGTGCTGGTCGGAGCCCTTGCCGCCGTGATGGCCGGACTCGATGTACTTCTTGGCGTTGTCCCAGGCGCCGCCGGCGTTGGCCATGAAGATCGCCACCGCGAAGCCGCACACCAGCGTTCCCGCGAGCAGGCCCATCACGGCCGGCACGCCCAGCACCAGCCCGACCGCGATCGGCACGACCACCGCGAGCAGCGACGGCGCGACCATTTCCTTCAACGCCCCGCCCGTCGAGATCGCCACGCAGTTCGCGTAGTCCGGGTACTTGTGCCCGTCGACGGTGGTCTCGAACGGCCACTTCATGGGGTCGTTCAGGTCTTCGTCGCTGACGCCGTCGGCCTTGAAGCCCTGCTTCATGATGCCGAACTGTCGGCGGCACTCGTTCATCATCGCGTACGCCGCCCGGCCCACCGCGTTCATCGTCATCGCGCAGAACACGAACACCAGCATCACGCCCAGGAACAGCCCGCACAAGACTTTCGGGTTCATGAGCGTCACGTTGTAGTACGCCATGATGTCCGGGAACGTCGCGCGGTTGGCGGCGACGACGTCGAACTCGAACCGGCCGGCGTCGTCGGTGGCGTACGCGTGGTACGTCCGGCCGTCCGACGACCAGTCGCCCGAAAGCATGTACGGCGTGCCGGGATCCAACTCGATGGAGTCGAGCCGGTCCGCGACGTCGGGGTTGAGCGACAGGCCCGCGTTGACGTCGGCGTTGGTGTAGTAGACCGCGAAGTTTCCGCCGCCCTGGTACTCCACGCCGGGCTTGGGGTTCTCGGCGGCGTCGGCGGGGGTGATCTGCACGACCGCGTCGTTGGCGACCACACCGTCGGCGAGCGTGATCTGCACGGTCGAGACGTACGCCGCGAGCAGCGCGAGCGCCGTGAGCGCCGCCGACCCGATGGCGAAGCCTTTTCCGGTGGCCGCGGTGGTGTTGCCCAGCGAGTCGAGCATGTCGGTGCGTTCGCGGACGTGCGGGGGCTGGTGGGTCATCTCGGCGTTGCCACCGGCGTTGTCGGCGATGGGGCCGTACGCGTCGGTGGCGAGCGTGATGCCCAGGGTCGAGAGCATGCCCACCGCGGCGATGCCGACGCCGAACACGCCCATAAGGAACGTCTCGTTGCCGCCGGCCAGGGTGAAGGCGGCGATGATCGCGACGACCGTCGTGAGCAGCGGGATCCACGACGAGAGCATGCCCTCGGCGACGCCGGCGATGATCACGGTCGCCGAACCGGTCTCGGCCTGCTGGGCGATGCGCTGCGTGGGCTTGTGTTCGTAGCTGGTGTAGTGCTCGGTGCCCCAGGCGATGACCAGGCCGGCAAGCAGGCCGGCGATGATCGCGCCCCAGATGCCCATCCAACTCACGCCCTCGATGCCGCCGAGCAGCCAGTAAAGCAGGCCCGCCGAGGCCGCGATGATCAGGCCCGAGCTCAGCCACACGCCGGCGTGCAAACTCTTGAGCAGCTGCGCGAAGCTGGCGTTCTCCTTGGCGCGCACGGAGAAGATGGAAAAGATCGAGCAGATGATGCCCAGCCCCGCGAGCGCAGCCGGCGTGACGACCAGCGCCGCCGCTTCCGAGGTCTCGATGCCCAGCCGCAGCGACGCGGCCGCCGCCAGCGCCATGGCCGCGAGGATCGAGCCGTAGTACGACTCGTAGAGGTCGGCGCCCATGCCCGCGACGTCGCCGACGTTGTCGCCGACGTTGTCCGCGATGGTCGCGGGGTTGCGGGCGTCGTCTTCGGGGATGCCTGCCTCGACCTTGCCGACCAGGTCGGCGCCGACGTCCGCGGCCTTGGTGTAGATGCCGCCGCCGACGCGGGCGAACAGCGCCTGCAACGACGCGCCCATGGCGAAGCTGAGCGTGACCGTGGTGATCGCGGTGAGGTCGTCGGTGCCCCACATCTGCGTAAGCACGAAGAACCACACGCTTACGTCCAGCAGCGCGAAGCCGGTCACACACAGGCCCATGACCGCGCCCGCGCGGAACGCGACCTTCAGGCCGTCGTTGAGCGAGTTCTTGGCGGCGAAGGTCGTGCGGGCCGAGGCGTTCGTCGCCGTCTTCATGCCCAGGAACCCGCACAGGCCCGAGAGCAGCGCCGCCACCGGCACGCCCAGCGGGGTCAGCTTCGCCTGCAACCCCAGCCCGAACGCGAGCACCGCCAGCACGGCCACGAGCACCGCGATCACGAGGTACACGACCTTCGCCTGCCGGCCGAGGTACGCGTAAGCGCCCTGCCGGACGGCCTGCGCGATGCGAACCATGTTCTCGTCGCCCTCGCTGGTCTTCATGAACCCGCTGTAGAAGATGAAGGCGAAGATCAACGCCAGGGCGGCGCCGACCGGGGCGAGCAGGTACGGCGCGGGCAGGCCGGCGACTTCCGGGGCCGTGGCAAGAAGCGTCGGCAGGTCAAAAAGGCAGGCGGTCGTCATGTCGGGGTTCTCTCGATGGCGTGATTCAATTCGAAGGTTGCGTGGATGTGGAAAACAGACTAGAGACTCCGCACTCCAACGCAAGTTGCATAACCATCGGCAGGCCGAGCGGGGCCACCGCAACTTCGAACCCACACGGGAAAGCGCCGACACTCTCCAGCCGCAGTCCAACGGGCGGCGCGCCGGGTCGCTCGCCTGCACGGGGCGCGCAGGCCGTGGGACTGCGGCTGCAAACGGAAGATGCGCCGCCGCGCATTAAAAACCGGCCGCCGGGGCAGCCGGTCTTGTGCTCAGATCAATGAAACCGTCCGTGCGAACGGGTTCAGGGGCCCTGCCGCTTGACGCTCTTGCGCTGGGCGCGCTGCTTGCGCTCGGAGGGCTTCTCGTAGTAGGCCCGCTTCTTGATGTCCTTGGTGAGACCTTCCTTCTCGCAGAGCTTCTTGAACCGGCGGAGCATCTGCTCGGCCGACTCGCCGTTACGGGCTTTGATCCGGATCGCCATGGGTCGGGGGTTCCTGGGGAATACGGGCGGGGGTACGGGTTCTGCTCGGCCGTTCGCCGAGCCGGGCATTTTGCAGGATTTCCCGGCTTGATGCAAGAAGGCCGCGAGGATTCGAGGTCACATGTCGAAATACGCCTCCGCGTTGCCGTAGCAGATGCCCTCGACCATCGAGCCGACAAGGTCGAAGTCGTCGGGCAGTTCGCCGGCCTCCATCTGCTGCCCGAGCATGCCGCAGAGCGTCCGGCGGAAGTATTCGTGGCGGGGGTAGCTCAGGAAGCTGCGGGAGTCGGTGAGCATGCCGACGAAGTGGCGGAGCAGGCCCAGGTTGGCGAGCGTGCCCATCTGGTCGCGCATGCCGTCCTTCTGGTCGAGGAACCACCAGGCGCTTCCGTGCTGCATCTTTGCGGGTCGGCCCTCGCGGGACGCACCGATGTTGAGGTTGAAGTTGCCGGCCATGGTTGCGAACAAATGGTTGTCGGCCGGGTTGAGGTTGTAGAGCACGGTCTGGGGCAGGTGGCCGCGCTTAGCGAGCGTGCCGAGGTAGCGCTTCAGGCCCGGGCCTTGGGGGAAGTCGCCGATGGAGTCGAACCCGGTGTCGGGGCCGAGGTGCTCGTTGGCCCAACCGTTGTTGTTTCGCATGGCCCCCAAGTGGAGTTGTTTCGTCCAGCCCGCCTGGGCGTCGAGCTTGCCGAAGAACAGCATCATGTAGGCGAGGAACTTGCGCTGGTGCAGGGGCGAGATGTCGCTCGATCCGTCGTCCCAGCCCGAGGCGGTGTCGGCGGCGGCGCTGCCGCGGGCGCGGTCGAAGATGTCGCGGGCGTCGGCGTCGGAGCATTCCACGTCGGGAAGATTCTCGAGCCCGTGGTCGCTGAGGCGCGAGCCCATCTCGTGGAAGTACGCGTGCCGCTTGCTGAGCGCATCCAGCAGGTCGTCGAGGCGTTTGATCTTCACGCCGGCCGCTTCGCCGAGTTTGTCGACGTAGGCGTTCCACGCCGCGGGGTCGTGGAGGAAGTACGCCTTGTCCGGCCGGAAGGCGGGGACAATCTTGGTGTCGCCCAGCGGCTTGGCCTGAAGGGCCTGGTGGTGTTCGAGGTTGTCTGCCGGGTCGTCGGTGGTGCCGATGAGGCGGACGTCGAACTTCTTCAGGATGTCGCCGACCGGCATGTTCTGCAGTTGCCGGCTCGCCTCGTTCCAGATGTCGTCGGCGGTGTCTTCGTTGAGCAGCGTGTCGATGCCGAAGTAGCGTTTGAGCTCGAGGTGCGTCCAGTGGTACAGCGGGTTGCCGAGGGTGTAGGGCACGGTGCGGGCGTAGGCGCGGAACTTCTCGATCGGCTCGGCGTCGCCGGTGCAGAAGCGCTCCTCGACGCCGTGGGCGCGCATCGCGCGCCACTTGTAGTGGTCGCCCTCGAGCCAGGCCTCGAAGAGGTTGTCGAAGGTGCGGTTGTTCGCGAGGTCGGGCGGGGGCAGGTGGCAGTGGTAGTCGTAGATGGGCCGGCCGGCGGCGTGGTCGTGGTAGAGCCGGCGGGCGGGATCGGTGTCGAGCAGGAAGTCGTCGGTGATGAAAGACATGGCCGGAAGATAGCGGACGCGGATCGCGCTTTCGCAGACACATCAGGGTGTGAGGTTCGCCGGTCGAGACGGGCACCCGCCGCACGGCGGGGCGTGGATCACTGGTGCGGTTTCCCGAAGCGGGTGTGGCCGGCGTAGCGCGAGGGGCGGTCGGGCAGGTCGACGTGGGTGGGCTGGTATCGTTGCGGGCCGACGCCGCCGGGCGGGAGGAGTTCGTCGCCCCAGGCGTCGATGCGGGCGACGAGCGTGTCCACGTCGCGCTCGAAGCCGTCGGCCAGGCCGTTGATCGAGTGGCACCCGGCCAGGCCGCACAGCAATCCGCCGGCCAATGCGACGCTCCGGGCGGTCGATGTCCACACGAAAACCGCGCGTCGGCGCGGGGCACCGATCACGCGGTTCGGGGTGTCACGCGGGCGGGTCACGGGAACAACGTCGGCTGTTTCCGCGGTCGCCAACGAGTTTTCAGGCGGCGTCGCGCGGGGCGTGACGCCGGGTCGTCATTCGCCGTCGATGGCGTCGCCGACCGCTTCGATGTCTTCCTTGCCACCCTGGGCGGCGCCTTCGATCGTGTTGCAGGCGGTGATGCTCAGCATAAACACGGACAACAGGGCGAGCATGGAGAGGTTCTTCAGCATGGTTGCGGCTCCTTCGATAGAGATGAGACGGGAAAGCAGACAGGCCTTCCGCGGCATGCTAGCGAGGTGTTCCGCCGTTCGTCCACGGGGGTTGAACGAACCCCGGACCCAAAAACAACACGCCGCCCGGGGTGGACGGCGCGCGTGTGGTATTGGGATGTCGTGGTTCAGCCGGCGGTCAGCCGGTCATCTCGAAGATCGACTGCGTGCGGAGCACCAGGCCGGTGGCGGACTGGAGGTGGTAGCTCTGGATGTGGTACTCGCGCTTGTACTTCTGGGCGTCGATGAGCGAGAGGCACGGCCCGCCGTCGGGGTCGTTGTAGGACAGCGTCAGCGAGCCGGTCTCCTTGGCGAAGTCGACCATCTCGCGGTAGGTCGATTGGTAGAGGTTGTCGGTGAGCGTCTCGGTCTGGATGGTGGTGAAGAACCCGAGCCGGCCCTCGGCGGGCATCTCGTATTCCTTCTCGCCGAACGCGGGCAGGGCGTGGACCAGGCCGGTCTCGGGCAGGTGCTCGCCGGACTCGATGACGACCTCGGTGAGCGACTGGCCGGGGACCTGGAAGCGCACGACGTGTCCGCCGCGCGTCAACCAGAGCTCGGCCTCGTACTCGCCGTGGCGGACGCTGCGGCGGGTCTCGAACTTGAAGAGCTCGGGGTGAAGCGGACGCCGGTACAGCATCATCCGCAACATCTGCAATTGTGAAGCTTTAGAACTCACGCTCATGGTAGGCAACGTCCTTGTTGGGGGTTTGCAAGGGGTTGAACCGCCGCCAGGGGGGAGGAGCGGCGGTGGATCAACCTGATCGTTGGAGCGGGATGATAGTCACGGGTTGACGGAATGTGAACCCCTTTTGAACCATTTTCTTGGGTTTTTGTCGAGGCATCGTGGATGTCCCGATACGGCCCGCGGGAAGTGCCTTGAAGTCCCAAGGCCGTGCGGTGCAGCGCCGAGCGCAGGCGGACCGATATCCGCATAACCATGGCCGCCACCGACACGCACGCACAGCTCCGGGCCGACCCCGACCCGACGGTGGACGCCGCCCTGGCCGCCGCCCTGCCGACCGCCAAGGCGGACGAGCGGGCCGAGTTGATCGGTGTGATTCTCAAACGCGGGAATCTCAAGGGCCTGACCGCGGCGGTGGAGTGGGCCGACCTCGACGACCCGGCCCAGCGGTCGGGGCTGATCCTGGCGGGTGAGCGCGACCTGGACGGGGCGATCCGGACACTGCTGGACCGGGGCCACGGCCAAGGGTGCGACCACGCGCTCGAGTTGGTGCGGGCGTGTCGGCTGACCCGGCTGGCGTACCTGCTGACCGGGCTGATCCGCCACGGCGACGACGGCCAGCCCGACCGTGCCGCCGCCGTGTTGGTCGAACTGGCGCAAGAAGACGAATTGGAGGCCGCCGACCTGGCGTCGCTTTGCCAGGCCATCGACGAAGCCGTGGCGGCGTACGACCGGCACCGGCATCCGGGCATCCTCGAGGTGTTTCTCCGGCTGCTGCCCCACCCGATGCCCAGGGCGTTCGCAGCGCTGCGCGACCAAGAGCACGCGGCGGTCCGCACGCTTCGGCCAATGATCGAGAACGCGGACGCGCCCTGGGTGCGGCGCGCGTTGCTTCCGTTGTGCGCGTGGCCGGCCTTGGCACGCTCCGCCGCCGCGGGGCTCAACAAAGCGGCGGCGCGAGACGGACTGTCCGACCTCTTGACGCACGCGCACGTGATCGACGAGCCAGGCGTGGCCAACGCGTTGCAACACATGACCGAACACGAAGCGCTTCTCCCGCTGCCGCCGCACAGCGCCGCGTTGGCGCCGGAGGCGCGGCGGTGGCTGCCGGCGTTGTGGTCGGCGCTGCCGATCAAGCCGGGCCGGCTCGTGCAGATGCTCGACACGCTGCGCGACGCCTCGGACCGGGGCACGCGGCTGGCGGCGGTGCGCGCCGCCGACGCGATGTTTGACCAAACCCTCGACACAGACGTGGCCGCGGCGCGCCGGCAACTATTCGTCGCGTTCGCCCACGACGCCGACGCGTCCGTCGCCCGGCTGGCAGCGCGGGCGTTGGATCGGGCGTCGGTTCGAGCCGGCCGACCGGGCGACCACGCGGGTTTGGCCGGATCGGCCCACGCGTCGGTGCGGGCGGCGGCGGGCGTGCGGCTCGGACCCGCCCTCTTCGACAAACTGTGGGCGTCGCCCAAGCGCCAGCCGCCTTCGGTCCTGGGCGCGGCGCTGCGGGCCCTGCGCAAGCTGGACCCTGGGTTCGACGCCCGGCTGGCGGCGCGGCTGGCCGTCGATTCGGCGGCGACACAGCAGTCCCAACCCGCCGACCCCGCCCGGGCCCTGCGCTTCGTCTCTATGCTCGGCTGCCCCGGGCCGTTCGTGGCGGCGACGCTGGCCCTGACCTCGCACGACGACGCCCGGACCGTGGCGAGCGCCGCCACGGCGCTGGCCGACTGCGACGACCCCGCCGGCGCGGCCCGGCTCGGTGAACTGACCGAGCACGCCGACGCCCGGGTCCGCGCCAACGCGATCGAAGCCCTCGCCCAACTGCGGGCCGACGACGCCGCGCCGGTGTCCTTCGCCGCGTGGGCCGACGACCACGCCCCGCGCCCGCGCGCCAACGCGATCCGGGCCCTGTTCTCCGACGACTACACCGCCGGCCTCCGCGCCCTCAGCGAAATGCTGCGCGACGACCGCCCCGAACACCGCCGCTCGGCCCTGTGGCTGGCACGGATCGCCGGGCTGCTCGACCGGCAACAACAATCCGACACCCCGGACGCACACGCGGCGCAAAACACGATCCCCGCTTCGACACCGCCCCCGCCCTCGCGCGGCCTCCACCCCGACGAGATCGACGAACAGGCCGCCACCGTCCACGAGTTGCTCGCCGAACTCTACGGCCGCGCCGACGACGACCAGGGGGCCGCGGCATGAGCGCTCGATGGTCGCGCACGGCTCGGCACACGGCGGGGGTCTTCGTGGCCGGGACGCTGTTGCTGTCGTCTTCCATGGTTGGCTCAGCGTTCGCGCAGCGCGAACTGGTCGAGCCGCGCACGGCCGAGCAGATCACCGCCGAGCAACGCGGCGACACCGACGCCGACTTCGTCCCGCCCGCCGACTCGGGGCGTCTGACCAAGGCATCGCTGTCGGAGATCAGCCGGCACGCGGTCCAGGGCGGCGACACGCCGTGGGGCGTAATCGTCGCGGGCCTGGGGCTGGCGGCGGCCATCGCCGCGGGCGTCTCGCTGCACCGCCGGTTCCGGGCCGGGCCCGACGCGCTCGCGCCGCGCAGCGCGTTCCTCCGGTACGCCGGCCGGTTCGACCTGGGCTGGCGCGACCGCTGGCTGCTCTGGCGCATCGCGCGTTCCGCGAAATTGCCTACGCCGCTGACCCTGCTGGTCGCCTCGGGCACGCTCTACCACCACGGCCGGCAGTACGCCGCGGGCCTGCCCGCCCGCCGTCGGCAATCCGTCCACCGGCGTCTGGGCGCGATCCAGCGGGCAGTCTTCAGTCACGACCGCCACGCCGACTCGGACTTCGACGCACCCGACCGCCGCAAATCCCCCACCCATGTCAAAATAGGAAAGCCCGGCGAGCCAACACCCGATACGGCTACGAGGTTCGCGCAAGACGTACGCCTTGCGGGGCTCTAAACTCGGTCGCGCGTGCCGACGGTCGCCCGCAACTTTCGGCCGATTGATTGTCCCCCCAAGCAGTACCCACCATGGCCATTGAAATCGAAGCGAAGATGCGCCTGAACGATCGGGCCGCGATGATTGCGCGGCTGGGGTCGCTCGCCGCCCAGCCGGCCGCGCGGTTCCGGGAAGTCAACACCTTCTACGACAACCACGACGGCGAACTCAAGACCTCCGACCAGGGGCTGCGCATCCGCGTCGAGCAACACGACGACGGCGCCAAGCGGACGTACCTCACCCACAAGGGCCCGCGCGCCCACGGCAAGCTCAAGAGCCGCGCCGAGACCGAAGCCGTCGTCGACAACGCCGACCACGCCGCGGCGCTGCTCGCCGCCCTGGGCTACCACCCGGTGATCAGCTTCGAGAAGCGCCGCGAGCGCTTCGTCTTGGACGGCTGCCGCGTCGAGCTGGACACGCTGCCCTACCTCGGAGACTTCATCGAGATCGAAGGCCCCGACGAGCCGGCCGTCCTCGCCGTCCGCGACAAGCTCGGCCTGTCCGACGTGCCGATCATCAAAGCCAGCTACATCGCCATGCTGCAGGACCACCTGCGCAAAGAAGGCAACGACACGCAGGTCATCCGCTTCCCCGACGACGAACCGCTGCGCGTCAGCGCGTGATCACTCCGATCGGGACGGGTCGCTTACGCATTTTGCATCACTGTCTGTCGCGCTTAGCTGCGACGCACCGCGTCGCAGGTGTCACCGATGATTGACAATAAGACTGCGACGCGTCGCAGCTAAAAGGCAATCATTTCGCGATGCGCTCTAAGCGACCAGTCCGAGCGCTTGAAAAACACCGATTCTTTTGTCGATTCTCACGCCGGCGGCTTGGATTCGCTCGGGGTCTGCTGCACGATGACCTCGTCCACCAGCCCGTAGTCCTTCGCTTCCTGCGCCGAGAAGAACTTGTCGCGCTCGGAGTCCTCCGCGACCTTCTCGACCGGCTGGCCGGTGAAGTCCGCGAGCATCTTGTTCAGCTCGTCCTTGGTCTTGAGGATCTCCTCGGCCTGGATCTGTACGTCTGTCGTCTGGCCGTAGATCCCGCCGTAGGGCTGGTGGATCATCACTTTGGCGTGCGGCAGGCAGTAGCGCTTGCCCTTGGCGCCGGCCGCGAGCGTGAGCGCCCCGCCCGACATCGCCTTGCCGATGCAGTACGTCGCGACGTCGCAGGGCAGGAAGTTCATCGTGTCGATCATGGCGAGCGTGTCGTCGACGCTGCCGCCGGGCGAGTTGATGTAGAGGTTGATGTCCTGGCCGGGCTTGGTGTTGGCCAGGTGCAGCAGCCGCATGACCACGCCCATCGCCGTGCCGTGGTGGATCTCGCCGACCAGGAAGATGACGCGGTTCTCGAGCAGCAGCTCGTCGATGGTCATCTCGCGGTAGCGCTGCATCTGGGGCGGGGCGCTCAGCGGGCGGGCGGGGTCGAGGCGCGGGTCGATCCCGGAGGTTCCGGGGGTCATCGCGTTGACGCCGGGGGTGAGCGAGGGGATCAGGCTGGCAACGTCGGTCGGGTTCATCGGCGGGTCCTTGGAGGCCTCATGTACGTCCGTGCGGGAACATCCGTGTCGGGCGCGATCATAGCCCAAGCGCCCGACCAAAGTCGGGGCAACACCACGAAACACCTGATGAAGTCGGGATCCTGTTTAGCGGGCGACGCGCAGCGTCCCGCGATCCGGCGGTTAGCGATGACCGGCGTGGGACGCTGTGCGTCGCCCGCTAAACAGGGAGATCAATCGCACCGTCGTGAACGGCGGCCGGCTAAGAACACTAAACACACCAACGCCGCCGTCGGCTCGGGCACGACGAACCCGCGCAGGTCGGGCGCGGCCGCGTCTCCCCAGTTCTGCAGGACCGCGTCCAGGTCACCCTGCTCGACCTGCCCGTTGCCGTTGAGGTCACCGGTGACCCAGGACACGAACACATCGTCGCCGTCGAAGTTGCTCTGCCCCCAGTTCTGCAAGACCGCGTCGAGGTCGCCCTGCTCGATCTGCCCGGAGAGGTTGGCGTCGCCGAGGAGGGCAATTGTTGAAAGCACTTCGGTATCGGAATAGGTGATCGCGTTTGCGTAAATGCCAGCCGGAATATTCATCACCTCACTGAACACGCCGGCAATTGAATCGGCCGTCAGAATCGTCGTTTCGACGCCCAGGATCGTTCGACTCGTATTCACAGGCATCAACAAGACACCATCAAGCAATGCTGAACCCGTGACTTGCAACGGCTCATCAACGTCGGCCAATGGCGCCCACGAAACATCGCCTTTGTAAAACCTCAGTGTGCCCTCGGACGTCTGATCGTAGTCGCCATTGATTGTAAACCCGGCTTCGATCACACCGGCGTTGCGAACGTCGGCTTCAACTTCGATACCCGATGTCGGAACCCGCGCGAGGATAATCTGCCCGCCAGCTTCAACTTCGACACGACCGGCATTGACCTTAACTTGGTCCCATAGAACCAGAAGACCTTGCGCCCCAATATCAATGTTGTTGTAGACGTCAAGCCGCTCCCCCGAACCAATCGCTAGATATGTATCTGCCGAGCCCGAGACCGTTCGAATATCAACACCCGCCGTCCGCGCGAGTACACCACCAATCCCGACGCCGTCGGGCGATCCCGAAGAATCGCCGTGTACGTTCACCAACGTCGTGGCCGTCGGGATCGCATTCTGATTCCAGGTTGCCGGTTCCTGCCAATCGATGTGGGAACCGGTCGAAGTCAGCGTCGTGTACACCGGGTCACTGATCCACAGCCGGCTGCCGTCCGGGTCGATCACCAGGTCGCGGTCCCAGAAGACGTTCGTGCCCAGGATGCCGTCGAGGATGCCGGTTCCCGTGGGGTTGGGGATCTCGGTGAGGACGATGAACGGCACATCATTCGCGACGAAGTTGCCGCCGACCGCGGGCAGCACGAGCTGGTCGACGGTGAAGCCGGGGATCTCGGTGATGGTGCCGCCCACGCCGAGGATCGGGACGGTGAACTCGGGGTCGTCGTTGACCACGTCGAACCCGAGCTGCGCCGCGACGAGCTCGTTGACCACGCTGACCTGCGCACCGGTGTCGAAGAAGACCTCGGCGGTTTTGTTCGTGCCGTTGTTCGTGAGTTCCAGATCGGTGAAGAACGCGCCGCCGACGGCGGTGGGCGTGGACGGGTCTTCGTGCAGGGGCAGGCCGGACAGCACGTTGTTGACGTTGAAGACGTAGAGCGGCTCGGTGGTGCCAAAAGTGGCGTTGACGTCCAGCGACAGCGCCGCACGGCGGGTGAAGTCGCCCGGGATCGCCGCGCCCAGCGGAAGAAACTCGACCGACGGAGCGCGGAACGACTCGTCCTGGTGCGTGACGAACTGCGGCTGCGAGTTGCGGATGACGGTGGTGTGCGTGGACATCATCGGCAGCCCGACGACGTTGGGCAGTTGCGAATCGATGGGCGCGGTCGCGGGCGCATTGGACTTCAGGCCGCGCAGCGTGGTGGTGTCGGAGACGAAGACCTCGTCCCCCAGGCCCGGCGTGCCGGTGGTGGCGTGCTGGAGCCCGGCGGCGAACATGCCCAGCGGGTCCTCGACGCGGAGGAACTCGGTGCCGGACACGCCGACGGCGGGGATGAACTCGGTGCCGGTGAAGCCCTGGCCGGGCAGGTCGAAGTCGAGCATGGTCTGCCACTGCAGCAGGCTGACCTGCGCCCCCGAGTCGAGCAGGCCGATCTCGTACCGCGGGCTGCCGGGGCTGGGGATCGCCCGGTTGGCGATGTAACTGCTGTCGACGTCGGCGACGAAGAACAGGTCGTCCTGGTTCTCCGTCGAGAACTCGTCGGTGAGGGTGAAAGCGACCCACGGCTGGAACCCGCCGATCGGCACGTCGTCAACTTCGGCCAGCGCGACCGACACGCACAGGGCGATCGCGGCGAGGACCACCGCCGAGAGCGTCACGTAGAACATGAAGCTGTGCCGGTGGTGGGCGTGGTGGTGAGGTTGTTTCGAGTCGGCGTGCATGAGCATGAGCGCGGTCCTCCAGCCGGAGGCCGCGCAGGACAACGCCCTGACGATGGTTCCGGCGGTGTACTCGGCGAAAAAGGGAACAATGGATGCGAGAGCCCGTGAACCGGCGCTCTCAGAGCCGAGTGCCGCGATTGTACCGCCAGTTCGGGTAATCCCGAAGTGATTTCGCGGAAGCGGGTAGGTTGATCCCTGGATTCGCAGAGCCGCGAAAACGAGTCCGGCCCGGAAACCCGCCAAGTGAACGCGCTCGCGCCCGAGAAGACGCGGTGCCGAATGCGCAAAGAAAAAGACCCGTGGGAACCTTCCTCCAAGTTCCCACGGGCCCACTTCTTGCAGCAAGTTGTCGGACGCCGACTCAGCCGGCCTTGACCTCGACGAATCGCTCGACCGAGGCGAGGTCGCGGAGCTCCTGGACGCCGGCGGTGAAAGTTGCGGACTCGCCGGCCTGGCCGGTCACGGTGCGGACCTTGGGCTGGCGGCCTTCCCAGACGCGCCACCGGCCGCCGCGCGGCGAAAACTTCGGGTCGATCCAGCGGTTCCGCTTGATCTTCGAATTCCGCTTGGCGGTGGCGGGGTCCTTGGACAGCAGGCGGACCAAGGTCTTGGTCGCCGCGGCGTTGGTCGGGGCGGACTTGACGGTCACGGTGACCGGCTTGCCGGGGGTGAGGTCGGAGATCGCGGGCATGGTCGGGCTCGGAAAAGGGCTCGGGGTCGGCGGGATCGTCTTGGGACAGTTCGCCTGCGGCGGGAAGGGCCAAATCATGGCGAGCCGGGCAGTATCGCGGCTCCGGCGGGCCGGGTCAAGCCCGCGCATTCCCGTCCGCCGCCAGGGCAGCCCGGACCGCGGCGTCCGGCAGACCGATGTCGGCGACGATCACGCGGCCCAGGTGCGCTTGAGCTGCGTCTGTCGTCGCGAACCCGGTCTTGGGCGCGACAAACGTCACCGTCACGTCCGCCCGGACCGTCGGCTCCGCCGGCTTACCCGTATCGGCATTCAACCCCGAGGGCACGTCCACCGACACGACCCGCAGCTTCGCGCCGCGTTGCGTCTTGGTCCGGTTCAGCGCGGCGATCACGCCGGCCAACCCTTCCCGCAGCTCGCCGGAAAAGCCCGTGCCCAACAGCGCATCCACCAGAACGTGCGACGACGCCCACGACGCCGCGTGCCGTTCCGCATCGTCGGCGTTCGCACACGCAACGATCTCCAACCCCAGCTTCGCGCACGCTTTCGCATTGACCGCGGCGTCGTCGCGCAGTTCGTCGACCGGCTTCAGGGCGTACAGCTTCACCGCGACGCCGAACCCCATCAACTGCCGGGCGATTGCGTAGCCGTCGCCGCCGTTGTTGCCGCCGCCACAGAGGACCGACACCACGAACGCGTCGCGGTCCAGCTCGCCGGCGTCCTCGAGCAGGTCCAGCACGACCGACGCCGTGTTGATCGCCGCGTTCTCCATCAGCACCAGGCCCGGCAAGCCGAGCACGTCCACCGCGTACCGATCCACCGCCCGGCTCTGCGCCGCGGTCAGCGGGCCGATCGCGTCACTCGACACCTCAGCATCACCCATGCCAGGATCGTAACCGCCGAACGTATTCAACCGCCAAGACGCCAAGGACGCCAAGACAAAACCAAGAAGGTATTCCGCAGATTTCGCAGATGGACACAGATTCAGAAATGAATGCATCAGAGTTTTGATTCAGGATGGCCACGATCAATCAGGATCAAGGCATGGATGTCGACGCTTCATTCTGATCCATCCTGATCATCCTGCTTTCCACCGCTCTTCCTGCGAACTATTTCCTGATTCCCTGCTCGGCTGTTATCCAAATCTGCGTCCATCTGCGAAATGTGCGGAAAACCTGTCTTGGCGTCCTCGGCGTCTTGGCGGTTCGATCGATCCGCGGATTACACTCCCGACGTGCAGATCGACATCCGCGACAACCAGGGCCGGCCGCGGCTGACCGTCCACGTCGACCCGGCCAAGCCCCCCACCGTGGTCAAGGCCGAGGACGGACGCGGCTCGCCGGTCACGCTCAACTGGGACCGCGCGGTCGATGACGCGGGCTATCTCCGCCACTGTCCGGTCTGCGGCTGCCACGAGCTCTACATGCAGAAGCGATTCCCGCGGCTGACCGTGTTCGTGATGATCCTCGCGCTGGCGACGGCGTTCCTGTGGTGGTACGGCGTGTACACATGGAAGGCTGCGCTGGCGTCTACGCTGGTCGTGCTGACCGCGGACGTGCTGCTGTGGGTTTACAACAAGCCGCACCTGGTGTGCTATCTCTGTCAAGCCGTGTACCGCGGCGTGCCGATCAAGCGCGGCCACCCGCGTTGGGACGCCGCCACCGCGGAACGTTTCGCGAAATGAAAACCGCCGTCCGGTCGCTCCCATGAACACGCACGCAAACCATCCGCCCCTCGTGGTCTACGGCGCCGGCGGGCACGGCACGGTCGTCGCCGACGCCGCCGAGTTGTCCGGCCTGACGCTGCTGGGCTTCCTCGACGACCGCGAGCAAGCCACGCTCGCCCCCGCCGACCAGCTGCTCAGCCAGAACGACCCGAACCTGGCCGGCGCATGTTTCATCCCGGCCATCGGCGACAATGACGCCCGCGCCGCCGTGATGCAGAAGATCGAGCAGCTCGGCGGTAAGGTCGTCAACGTCGTCCACCCCACCGCCGCGGTCAGCCCGCGCGCGACGCTGGGCCACGGCGTCTACGTCGGACCCCAGGCCGTCATCAACGCCCACGCGACCGTCGGCGACGGCTGCATCATCAACTCGTCCGCCATCGTCGAGCACCACTGCACGCTCGGCGACTTCGCCCACCTCGCGCCCGGGGCCGCCCTTGGCGGCGGCGTCACCATCGGCGACCGCACACTGATCGGGCTGGGCGCGAAGGTGCTGCCGAGACTATCTGTAGGATCGCACTGCGTGGTCGGGTCCGGGGCCGTGGTCACCCGCAACTTCGACGACGGGCTGCTGCTCATGGGCGTGCCCGCAGTGGCGCAGCGGGCGTGAACGCATCCAATTCTTGAAGTCGCGAAAACTGCGGGCCAAATCGATGATCGAGCTGGGTTTTTCCGACCGATACCATCGGCAGAGCCTCACGGGATTCCGCACGCCGTCGGGGTGGAAAGGTCCGGCATGATCCAACGCATCGTCGTCCTCGGCTCCGGCAGCGCCGGCCTGATCGCGGCGCTCACCCTCAAGCGCCGCCTGCCCGACGTCCGCGTCGTCATCGTGCGCGACCCGAACCTCGGCGTCATCGGCGTCGGCGAAGGCAGCACGCCCAACTTCGTCAAACACCTCTTCGACTTCGTCGGCGTCCAGCGCCGCCGGTTCTACGAGACCGCCAAGCCCACGTGGAAGCTGGGCATCCGCTTCCTCTGGGGGCCGCGCGGCCGGTTCGACTACACCTTCGATCAGCAGCTCGACAAGGCCTACGTCGAACTGAAGGTGCCCAACGGTTTCTTCTGCCAGGACACGCTCGACAACGCGTCGCTGTCCTCGGCACTGATGAACCAGGGCAAGGTGTTCGTCCGCCAACCCAACGGCGTGCCGTTCATTCAGAGCTGGTTCTCCTTCCACGTCGAGAACGAGAACCTCGTGCACGCGCTCGAGGCCGAGAGCCGCGAGGCCGGCGTCGAGTTCATCGACGGCAAGATGACCGAAGCGGACCGTGACGACCACGGCCTCACCGCGATCCGCCTCGAAGACGGCCGGCGCATCCAGGCAGACTTCTTCGTCGACGCCAGCGGCTTCCGCGGCGAGCTGATCAAGGGTGTACTGGACGAGCCGTACGTGAACTTCGACCAAACGCTGTTCTGCAACCGCGCGGTCATCGGCGGCTGGGCGCGGACCGACGAGCCGATCCTGCCGTACACCACCGCCGAGCAGATGGACGCCGGCTGGTGCTGGCAGATCGAGCACGAGCACTTCATCAACCGCGGCTACGTGTTCAGCGGCGACATGATCTCCGACGAGCAGGCGTTCGAAGAGTTCCGCCGTAAGAACCCGAAGGTCCCGGACACGCCGCGGTTCGTGCCGTTCGTCGCGGGCCACCGCCGCCGGCCATGGGTCAAAAACGTGTTTGCCCTCGGCAACTCCGCGGGTTTCGTCGAGCCGCTCGAAGCCACCGCGCTCATGGTGATCTGCAACCAGTGCAAATCGCTGGCGGTGATGCTCCAGCAGTCGGGCCTTGATCCCACGCCGGGCATCCGCAAGATCTACAACGACCTGCAGACCACCGAGTGGTCGCTCATCCGCGACTTCCTGGGGCTGCATTACAAGTTCAACACCGCACTCGATACACCGTTCTGGAAGCGCTGCCGCAAAGAAACCGACCTGTCGGGCATCCAGGACGTACTCGACTTCTACGAAGAGAACGGCCCGTCGCCGCTTATCCACCACCTCATCCCCGACTTCGTCAACGACTTCGGCACCGAGGGCTTTCTCGTCATGCTCATGGGGAACCAAGCGCCCTGCCGGAAAGCAGTCACGCCGGGCCAGGCGGAGCGTGCGAAATGGGAACAGCGCTGCGACCTGCTCGCGCAGCAGGCCGCGATGGGTGTGGACGTCAAAGAAGCCTTGCAGATCACCCGCGACCCGCGCTGGCGTTGGCCGGACGAGCAGAACACTCACCCACCGCGTCCGCAAGTGCCGGTGCAGGGCAGCGGTTCGCACCTGATGTTGTGAGTGTTTTACCTTTGCCTGGCGCAAAAGGCTATTAACACGCCGAGGTCACTCGGAAGACACCTACATCAGCATCGCCACCACGTGACACGCGATCGCATCGCCGCGCCCCACGGCATCGACCTTCTCGTGTGTCTTGCCCTTGACGCTCACCGCTGAGACCTCCACACCGAGCAACCCCGCGAGGTTCGCCCGCATCGTGTCGATGTGCGGCCGCAGCTTCGGGCGTTCGAGCACGACGGTGACATCGACGTTGCCTACGACATAACCAGCGTCCTCGACCCGCCGCACCGCCTCCTCCACGAACACCCGCGAGTCGGCCCCCTTCCAGCGCGGATCGTCATCAGGAAAAAGGGTCCCGATGTCGCCCAGCGCGAGCGCTCCGAGCAGCGCATCCGTCACCGCGTGGTACACCACGTCCCCATCCGAGTGCGCAACGCACCCGAGGTCGTGTTCCAAACTCACCCCGGCCACGATCAGTGGCAGGCCGGCTTCGAGGCGATGCAGGTCGAAGCCGTGGCCGACCTTGAATATGGCGGATGGCGGATGGCGGATAGCGGATGGTTCCTTTGTCGGACCAGTCTTTCTTGACTTGGCACTCCGGATAGCGGAAACCACAATCGCGGTCAGTTGATTGGCCTCATCGAGAAGCGGCTCGACACGTGACTTCGTCAACATCTCTTGGTCGATCACCGTTCGCAACCAATGAATCGATTCGTCGGCTTCTTCCTCGACGATACCCAGCTTGGCACGGAACTCGGCCTTGGACCTCGCCCGCTGGGCCGCGCGATAATTCGCTGCGACTGAGCTTGAGCACCGACCGAGCTGTCGCCGCACATTCTGTGATTCCGGGCCGGATGGCAGCGCCTGACAAAGTTTGGAAACGCGGTTGGCGAAGTCACGGGTCCGCTGGATCATCGCCTCGGGCGACATCCCTTCCGATCCATCCGCCATCCGCCATCCGCCATCCGCCATTATTTCAATCCATACTCGTTCAACTTCCGGTACAGCGTCCGCTCCCCGATGCCCAGCATCTTCGCCGCCTTCTCGCGGTTGCCGCCGGCCACCCTTAGCGCGTTACGGATGGCCTGCTTTTCGAGCTGATCCAGGTTGAGCGGGGCGTCGGCGCTCAGGCCGCCGCCGTCGCCGTTGCTCACGCCTGCGGCCTGCTTGATCTCCGGGGGCAGGTGGCGCGGCTCGATGGTGTCGCCGTCGGTCATCACGACGGTGTTCTGGACGGCGTTCATAAGCTGCCGCACGTTGCCGGGCCAGTCGTGGTTCTGGAGCGCCGCCATCGCGTCCTCAGCGACGCCGGGCGTTGGGCGGTCCATCTCCTTGGCGAACCGCGCGACGAAGTTGCGCACCAGGATCGGGACATCTTCACGCCGCGCCCGCAGCGGGGGAAGTTCGATCTGCACGCCCTTGATGCGGAAGAACAGGTCCTCGCGGAACGTGCCGTCCTTCACCTGCGCGTCGAGATCGACGTTGGTCGCGCTGATCAGGCGGATGTCGACGTGTTTCGCGTCGTTGCTGCCCAGGCGCACGACCTCGCCGGACTCAAGCACGCGCAGGAGCTTCGCCTGCATCGGCTTGGGCATGTCTCCGATCTCGTCGAGGAACATCGTGCCGCCCGACGCGTACTCGAACCGGCCCTGACGATCCTTCTCCGCGCCGGTGAACGCGCCGCGGACGTGCCCGAACAATTCGTCCTCGAGGATCGACTCGCTCAACCCCGCGCAGTTGATCGGCACAAACTGCCGGTTGGCGCGTCGGCTGTGGTTGTGGATCGCGCGGGCGACCAGCTCCTTGCCCGTGCCCGACTCGCCGGTGATCAGCACCGGAAGCGGCGACGGCGCGACCTGTTTCATCTGCGCGATGACCTGCCGGATCGCCGGCGACGTGCCGAGGATGCCCTCAAAGCCCAGCGTCTCGTCGAGCTGCTGGCGCAGGTCCGTGTTCTGCGCCCGGAGGAACACCGTGTTGATCGCGTTGCTGCACAGCGTGCGGAAGACGTCCAGGTCCAAGGGCTTCTCGATGAAGTCGAACGCACCGCCCTTGATCGCCTGCTTGGCCGTGGCAACGTCGCCGTGAGCGGTGACCATCACGACCTCGGCGTTGGGCTGCGTGCCCCGGGCGCGTTCGAGCACCTTCATGCCGTCGTCTTCGGACGCCATCACCAGGTCGGTGACGACAAGGTCGAATTGGCCATGATCAAGCTCGTCGTTCGCGGCGTCCAGGTCGTTGACCAGCGTGCACACGTGCCCCATCCGCCGCAGCGCCTCGGCCATCACCTCTGCGTGGTCCGGCTCGTCGTCGACCAGGAGCACCTGGGCCGTGGGTTGTTCGTTCGCTTCCGCCATGACTGAAAACCCGCGGACCCCGACCTTAGAAAACGAAGGTCCGGAACAAACCTCCAACAACGCCGGCCCACCAACAAGCCCCGAAATATACTCCCCCGACATGCCCGCCGCCGAGCCGACCACCGACGCCGCCGAAAACGACGCCCGATTCACGATCGGCTGCGTCAGCTACCTCAACGCCAAGCCGCTGATCCACGGCGTGGAAGACGAACTGACGCGCGTCGAATACGCGGTGCCCAGCGCGCTGCTCGACGGGTTGCTCGGCGGCCGCTTCGATCTGGCGCTGTGCCCGGTGATGGACGCGATCCGCCACGCCGACGAACTGGAGATCGTGCCGGTCGGCGGCATCGGCTGCGCAGGGCCGACGTTCACGGTGCGTTTGTTTAGCCGCGTCCCGATCGACCAGGTCGAACGCGTGTTCCTCGACACCGACAGCCACACCTCCGTTGAGCTGGTGCGCATCATCCTGCGGGAACAGTTCGGCCGGACGCCGGATTGGATCGATCACGATTTCGCCCGTCCGCTGCCTAATGGTGCGCAGGCCGCCCTTCTGATCGGTGACAAAGTCGTGACCCGGCCGCCCGACGCCAACGACTTCCCGCACGAACTCGACCTGGGCGAGGCTTGGCACGAGCTCACGGGGCTGCCGTTCGTGTTCGCCGTGTGGATGACACGGCCCGGCACCGAGCTGGACGAACTACCCGAGACGCTGACCGAGAAGCTCGAACGCAATCTTCGGAACCTCGACGAGATCGTCGCTGCGTATGCCGCCGCACACGCCTGGCCGCGCGGCCTGGCCCGCGCCTACCTCGGCGACATCCTGCGCTTCCGTATCGGCGAGGCCGAGCGCGAGGCGATCCGGCGTTTCGCCGGACTGGTCACCCACGCCGCGCCCGCCGCCGGCCCCATGCCCGCCTTCCGTGAGCCGACGACCGCGTCATCCTGAACCGCCGCTGCGCTGTTCCGCGCTGGCCGCACTGCTGCCGCGCCTCGCCGCGCTGCCCGAAGCCCGCCGCGCCGAGGTGATCCGCCACGCCGAACAGCTGCACGACACGCTCGACGCCGAGCAGACCTACCCGTTCGACTTCCTCGCGTTTCGGTTGACCGGTTTTCGCCGGGACCACGGCGACGATGCCCTCTACGTCGGCGACGCCGTACTCCACGACCTGCGCTGGATCATCGACGCGCTCGGCCGAACCACGCCCCTGCCGGCCGCGCAGGACGACGCCCGCGGCGTTGACGACTGGGCGATGCGGCTGAACGTGAACCCCAAGACCCTGCGCCGCTGGCGCGAGGCCGGCCTGCGCTGGCGCTGGATCACCCCGGCCTCGGGCGGCCGGCGCGTCATCGGGCACACCGCCGATGCGTTCGAACACTTCAAAAGCCAGCACCCCCAGCGCTTCGCCAAGGCACTCGACTTCTCACAAACCGACACGAAAACGCGCAAGGCGTTGATCGAGTGCGCCCGCCGGCTCGCCGACGCCAACCCGCAACGCTCGCTCAACGACGTCGCGAAACAACTCGCCGACGAACTCGGCCGGGCCCACGAGACAGTCCGGCTGCAACTCGATAAACACGACACGGAGCACCCGGACGACGCCGTGTTCGCGGCGCGCCGCGGGCCACTCGACGCCGCCCAGCGCCGGGACCTGCGGCGGCTGCGTCGTCAAGGCGTTCCGCTAGCCGCGTTGACAAAGCGCTTCGGCAAGAGTGCGCCCGCCCTGCAACGCGCCGGGCTCGAACACCGGGCCGAGGTGATCCGGCGGGTGCCGATCCGGTTCGTGCCTTCGCCGTTGTTCGAAAGGCAGGACGCGGAAGAGGTGTTTCTTCGTTCCACGCCGACTGAACAAACCGCCCACAAGCCGCCGGCACCGACCGACGACTTGCCCGCAACGCTGCGCCGGTTTTTCTCGATCACGCCGCCCGACAACGACCAGGCCCACCGGGCGTTTCTGCGCTTCAACTTCCTCAAATCCAAGGCCGCGCGACTGCGGGACGCCCTGCCCAAGCCGTACCAACTGCGGGCCCGTGAGCTTTCGGAGATCGAAGGCGCGATCCGACGGGCGGGACGGACGCGCCGCGCGTTGTTGGCCGACCACCTGCCCCCGGTGTTGTCGGTCGCCCGCCGGCAACTCTCCGGCTCAAAACACGAACCGCGTGCCAAGACGTCGGCGTTGCTCCGACTGCTGACCGCGGCGCTGCCGGTGCTTGCCGACGCCGTCGAGCAGTTCAACGCTTCGGGGAATACATCCTTCGAAACATTTCTGCGGAACCGGTTGCTCAAGGCCTTCGCCACGGTCGACCCGACGGGACGCGACCAACCCGGGCACGCCAGCCGACGCCGATCCCAAGAGGATTTGACGGAAGAGTTTCTCGCCGCCGCGCGTGACGTGGCGATCCGAACTTGACGTCTGGATCACGCACGAACCGGCCGCTGACGCTCCCGGCTCTGATGAAGCGCTACGGCGTTACACCGGATCGATCGACGCGTCTTCGAATAGCACGCCTTTACCCGTGTTTTTGTCGTCAAAAGCTTCCACGGCTTCGAGCAGCTCGCGCATCGTACGATTCAACACCGGGTGTTTCGCGTCGGGCGCAACGTCGCACAGCGGCTTGAGCACGAACCACCGCGCCGCGATCCCCGGGTGCGGCACCGTCATGCCCGGCTCGTCGATCACGGCGTCGTTGAACGTCAACAAATCCAGGTCGATCGGCCGGGCCGACCATTTCTCGCGCTTATTTCGCTCCACCCGCCCCAGCGCCGCCTCGATCAAAAGCAGCGCGTCCAGCAACTCGCGCGGTCCGAGTGTCGTGTCGAGCCTGGCCGCCGCGTTGAGGAAGGCCCCCTGCCCCGTTGCCGCCCCGACCCCGTCGAAACCGACCGCGGGCGTCTCGTACAGCCGGCTGCAACGCACGCCTTCCACGCCCGGCAGCGCCGACACCGCGGCCACCGCCCGCCGCATCAGTGACACGCGGTCTCCGAGGTTGGACCCCAGCGCGATGGTCGCCGTCCGCATCGCCCTATCCTCGCCCGGTGCCCCCGGCCCCGCAAACCTCCAAAGCTCCAGACCACCAAACCATCAATACAAACCACGCCACGCCACACAAACCAAAGTCGCGGGAATGATGCCGGGGAACACCGGGTTGTTGCTATGATGTCCCGTTCGATACCCCAAGGCCCGTGCCGGTTACGAGCCGTCCCACTCGCGACATGCCCCGCCCCGACAACCAACCCGCCGCCGCACCCACCGAGGCCCGACGCGCCGTGCCCGAACCGTCCCGCGAGCTTGAACTGAACCTCGACCTCGACGCGCTCGAAGCGAAGCTCTCGAAGATCGCCGCCACGGACATCGTCGCCTGGGCCGTCGAGACCTTCGGCGACCGCATGATCCTCACGACCAGCTTCGGCGTGCAGGCCGCGGTCATGCTCCACCTGGTGACCCGCGTCAATGCCGACATCCCCGTGATCTTCATCGACACCGGGTTCCACTTTCAGGAAACCTACGCGTTCGCGGACCAACTCACGCAGAAGCTCGGCCTGAACCTCAAGGTCTACCAGCCGCCGGTCAGCCCGTCGTGGTTCGTCGCCCGCAACGGCCCGCTCTGGGACTCGCACAACCCCGACGACCTCAACCGCTACGACTTCCTCCGCAAGGTCGAGCCGATGCAACGCGCGCTGTCGGAACTCGACCCGGTCGCCACGCTCGCGGGTTTGCGCAAGCAACAAACCAACCACCGCGCGAACCTCCGACACGTTGAGTTGCAAGACGGCCGGTACAAGGTCAGCCCGATCCTGCGCTGGACCACCAAGGACGTGCACCAGTACCTCAAGGCCCACGACCTGCCTTTCCACCCGCTGCACGACCAGGGCTACGCGAGCATCGGCGACTGGCACAGCACCCTGCCCATCACCGCCGGCCAGGACGAACGCGCCGGGCGTTTCCAGGGACTCAAACAAGAGTGCGGCCTGCACCTGCCGATGTCCGCCGCCGAGGACGCGAGCCGGACGAGTTCGGACCTCTGAGCAGAAATGTCGTGGAGCTTCTCGCGACGTTCATTGCCGGATGTGCAGGCTGTGCAATGTGTAAGGCGTGACTTCGTTTACCGCCGACGCATCCGGCAACGGCTCGTCGCGCAGGTCGGTGGGCACGGCTTTCAATCCGTCAGCCAGTCGCGTTTGATACGCCCCTCGCCCGCCGAGCGTTTCGTGCAGACGCAGCGTCCACGAGCCGTCGGGGTGCGGCTTGGCCCAGGCGGGCACCCACGACGGCGGGCCTTCGACGCCGAAGAAACCCGCATCGATCGGTCGCCCGCGATACCGGATCGGCGGCGTGAAGAGCGTGTCGGCGAGCGCCGCGGGTTGTTCCTCGGCCGGCGCATCGGCGCGAAAGCGACCCAGCGCCAAGCGAATGCGGTGCCGGCCCAAATCCGCGTAGGTCTTGCCGGATTGAGCGTTCGCCAGCGTGGTGGTCCCGCCGCTGACGTTGGGGGCCGTCACCTGCGCCGAACGCGCGAGCGAGACGTGCAGCACGCCTTCGCGGACGCCGAAGCCGTACTTCGCTTCGGAGATCAGCATCAAACCGTCGCGTTCGTCGTCGTCGGCCACGCACGCCCACCGGCTCGCGGGGTTCTCGAACATCGCTTCGTTCGAGAGCGGCCCCGCCCACTGCGGCCGCTTCACGCTGCCGAACGGCCCGCCGTACCGCGCTTCACGCCCGCGGTAGGCCGTGGGGAAGGCGAGCTTGACCAGCGTTTGCGGTGCATTGAGTTCAAGGTCAACATCCAGAATCATCGCCGCACTTCCCGCTTCGAGCCGGTACGTGATCGACATCGAACCGGCCTCGCCCAAACGACGCGTAAACGTCACCGACGCCTCGCCGCCGCCTTCCCGGACTTCGCTCGAACCGCAGGCCCGGTGATGCGTGCCGTTGCTCAGCGTGTAGCGATCGATATCCCACGCGTCGTACGCCGCCGGCATGTCGGGGAACGTCCACGCCTGGCCGACGGGTTCGGCAAGTGAAACCACGTGTCCGTCCACGACCAGCGACGCGATCTCGCCGTCCTCCGAAAACGTCGCGGCGACACGGCCGTTGCTCAACGTCCGCTCATCGGCATTCACAGCCTTCGTCGGCACCGTCTCCAACGACGCAACCACTACCCCGGCCAGCGGCGGCAACTCGACGCACCGCCCGTCGAGCAACGTGCGGCGCTTCATCGGCAACGGGTTGAACACGCAATCCTCCGCATCTCCCGGATCCGCCGCCGCAGACAATTCACGCTCCGCGTTCCGCAGACACGTCTCCGCGATCTGCTCCAATTCCGGAACCGCTTCGTCGTACACCGCCTGGATCGAGCTGCCGGGAATGTAGTCGTGGAACTGCGCGAAACACACGCGTTTCCATATCGCTTCGTCCACCGGCCCGCCGCCGGTCGCGCACCGCACCGCCTCCCAAATCTGCAGGCCTCGCTCGGCCGCGCGGAACGCCGCCTTGAGTCGGCCGTGCGTGGTCTGCACCCCGCGGTGAAACTCAAGATACATCTCGCCGCGCCACGACGGCAACGCGCCACGCCGCTCGTTCAAACGGTCGAAGAACGACTCGATCGTGCCCCACTGCGCTCGCGGCATCGACGCGAGGTTTTCCAGCCGCCGCGCCCGCTCGCACATCGCCTCGGTCAGCCCGCCGCCGCCGTCGCCGTACCCGCAGGGGAATAACCCCTCGCCGTGTACTGCGCTCTGCCGGTGCTGCACGTTGCACTTGTGCAGTTCTTCCGGGGTGACCTCCTGGTTGTAGTGGTTCCACGAGATGTGCGACACCGCAACGCTGCCGTCCATGCCGACCCAGCGGAAGCTGCTGTACGGGAACCGCGTCGCGCCCGACCAATGCAGCTTGGTCGTGTAGAAGTACGGCACGCCGAAGCCCGCCATGATCGTCGGCAGGCACGCGCTGTACCCGAACACGTCCGGCAGCCACACGCACCGGCTGTCGCGGCCCGTCAGTCCTCGAAACCCCTGCTGCCCCAGTTCGAACGCCCGCACCAGTGCCTCGCCGCACGGGAGTTGCACGTCCGACTCGACGTACATCGCTCCGGTCGCCTCCCAGTTACCCCGGCCGATGGCGTCGCGGACTTTGGCGAGCAACGCCGGGCTGCGCTTCTCCGCCGCTTCGTAGCTCGCCGGCTGCGAGTAGCCGAACGTCGCCTCGGGGTACTGCGACATCACGTGCAGCGCGTTGGCGAACGAGTGCACCGCCTTGAACTCGCCGGCCTTCTCGGGCCAGAGCCAGACCAGATCGACGTGCGCGTGCCCGGTGAGCACGGCGGTCATCGCGTCGGGCGCGGCGGGCAAGTCGTCGTAGATGGTTCGCATAACGCCACGACACGCCGCTACGCCTTCCGCGTCCAAAGCGTCGATCGCGCGGTTCATCCGGTCGATCAGCTTGCGGAACAGCGGATCGGCGAGCGTGATCTCCGGCCGGTACGCGCCGCGGCCCCACAGGTCGTGCCCCGGCGGATACTCCGGCCGGCTCATCAGTCCCGCCACGCGGATCAACACCTCCAGGTCGTGAAACGCGTGCCACGCCTCGTCGTTTCGGCTAGCCAGAAACGCCCCGTCGAATCGGCTTCCGACCGACGGGTCCAGGCCCTGCGGCTCGCCGGTCACCCACACGCCGGTCCGCGCGCAAAGCGATTCGATGTGCAGGGTTTCGCAACCGGTTGGCAGCGGCGCGAACGGGTGCCCGGGGTCGATGCCGTAGTACGGCACGCCGTCGACATAAACCGTTGCCTCGCCCTGGTCCAGCCAACGCAGGTAACGCGTCGCGGACTCGTCAGCCGCCGGCATTTCCACACGCCACCAGCACTGATCAAACATCCGCCCCCAGTGATGCGGCCGGTCCTTGACGGGATCAAACGCTTCACCCTTCGCGTCGTCAAACGTGCCGTGCGCGGCGGTCGCCCGGGTCTGCCACACCGCAAGGGGCGCCGGGTCCACCGCCCAGATCATGGCGGACAAACGGTCCCGGGCCTTGGCCAGGCGCGGCAGGAGCAATTGTTGGAACGAGGTCGGCGGCAGCATGCCGCAACGTTAGCATCTCACGCAAAAGACGCGCTCGTTATCATCTCCTGCGATTTGACATCGACGACGAGGAGTCACTGCTGGGCCAACCCAAACGTCGTCGGCAAACAAGACTTTGACCACTAGCGCACGATGCAGATGGAACACGCCGACGATCCGCTTCTCTCGGTCGTTCAATTGTCTCATCATTACGGCCGTGATCCGCGCTATGTTCTAGCGGGCGGCGGGAACACGTCGCTCAAGACAGACGACCGGTTGTGGGTGAAAGCCAGCGGTCACGCGTTGGGCACCATCGAGCGAGACGGGTTTGTCGAGCTCGAACGCGCGGCGCTGGCCGTGATGCTGGACCGAGACTGGCCGCACGAACGGCACGCTCGTGAGGCAGCGTTTAAAGACGCGGTGATGGCGGCCCGTGTCGAGCCGCAGCGGGGGCAACGACCAAGCGTCGAGGCGTTGCTGCACCACCTGATGCCCGGGCGGTTCGTCGTCCACACCCACCCCACCGCGGTCAATGGCCTGACGTGCTGTACCGAAGGGCGACATCTTTCTTCACCCGTCTTGCCCGAGGCGATCTGGCAGCCGTACGTCGATCCGGGGCTCGTGCTGGCCAAAGCGCTTCGGGAGAGGCTTGTGGATGACGATCCCCACGGCGTCACGACAGTGCTGCTTGAGAACCACGGCTTGATCGTGTCCGGTGATGACATCGACCAGATTGAGTTAACGAGCACCGAAGTGCTCGCACGATGTGATGCCGAATTCAACAAGCGGCACCGCGTGACGACGCCTAAGCACGAAGACGGCGAGCGCGACGCCGCACGTTTCTTGTTGCACCAGGCGTTAGCTGAAGAGTCCCGGGACGACACGGTTGTGCGTCCGATCGATTCGCCGGCGATGGCGTGGCTGCTGAGCACGGCGGACGGGCGTGCCGCGGCGCTCGGCGGGCCGTTGACGCCGGACCAGATCGTATATTGCCAGAGCGACCCCCTCTGGATCGATGAGCCCGCAATCGATCGCAACGAAGGCGCGGCTCAGTGGCGGGGCGCCGTGGATGCGTATCGGCATCGTCACGGGCGGGACCCGTGGGTCGTCCTGCTTCCGGGCCTGGGTGGTCTGGCGATCCGTGAGTCGTCGAAATTGGCCGCGACAACCGCTGCGCTTTACGCAGACGCGGCCGAAATGATGCAACGCGCCCAAGCACTCGGCGGCATTCAACCCTTGCTTGAAGGTCATCGGCGCTTCATCGAAGAGTGGGAAGTTGAGTCGTACCGACGGCAAGTGGCGGCACGGTCATAAACCCTATTTCTGGCTCTCAGGTCGTTGCCTCGTCGGTATCGAGCCACGATGCTCGGTTAGAGTGCGACCCATGACCAAGTACCGCCTCCCCAAAACGTGCTCACCCGATCCGATCCCTGACCACACGGCATTGCTTATTGCCAATGGCGACCTGCGTGACAGCGCCAACGCGACGTGCTGGGAGGCGCAGCAACAGCTCGAGGCCGACGCGGCCGAGGCGCTTGCGTCGCTGGGATGGACGCTCAAACGCGCGCACGACGAACAACCGTCCGAATTCGGCCCGCACGGCTTCATCAACAGCCAGAAGCGTGGCCGTGAGGTGTTCAACGGCATCCACCCCGATGCGCCGCTGGTGGTCGCCGAGGCGGTGTGGCAGTACTCACACCACGTGCTGCCGGGGCTGCTGCGGCACCGGGGGCCGATCCTGATCCTGGCGAACTGGTCGGGCACCTGGCCGGGGCTGGTCGGCGCACTGAACCTGCGCGGCTCGCTGACCAAGGCGGGCCGGGACTACGCGCTGCTCTGGGGCGAAAGCTTCTCCGACGAACACTTCCGGGGGAAGCTCAAGCAGTGGTGCGACACCGGCACGATCACGCACGACACGTCGCACGTGACCGAGCTCGACTTCAAAGAACTTCCTGCCGACGAACGGCAACTCGGCGAATCGCTCGCGGCCGAGCTGCGGCAGACCCCCGCGATCCTCGGCGTCTTCGACGAGGGCTGCATGGGCATGTTCAACGCCATCATCCCGGACCACCTGCTTAACCCGCTGGGCGTGTTCAAGGAACGACTGTCGCAGTCGGCGTTGTACTTCGCGATGACCCAGGTGAGCGACGACGAGGCGCAAGTCGCGCGCGACTGGTACGACGACTCAGGGATCACCTTCGAGACCGGTTCAAACGAAGCCGAGCACCTGACCGACGCCCAGATTCTTCAGCAATGCAAGATGTACATTGCCGCCGTGCGGATCGCCGACGAGTTCGGCTGCGACGCGATCGGCATCCAGTACCAGCAGGGCCTCAAGGACCTCGCGCCAGCCAGCGACCTCGTGGAAGGCACGCTGAACTGTTCCATCCGTCCGCCGGTGACCCTGAAAAACGCGGACGGCACTTCCGGGGCGGTCATCCGCGACGGCGAGCCGGTCACGCACTTCAACGAGGTTGACGAGTGCGCCGGCCTCGACGGGCTGATCACGCAACGCGTCTGGTCGGCGATGGGCATGCAGCCGGACAACACGCTGCACGACCTGCGCTGGGGCGACCCGGACCGCAGCGGCACGACCGACGAGTACGTCTGGGTGTTCGAGATTTCCGGCTCCGTCCCGCCGACACACTTCGCCGACGGGTGGAAGGGCGCGACGTCCGAACGCCAGCCCGCGATGTACTTCCGCCTCGGCGGTGGCACGATCAAGGGCATCAGCAAGCCCGGCGAATGTGTGTGGTCCCGCATCTTCATCCAGGATGGTGCGCTGCATATGGACATCGGGCGTTGCAAAGCGATCGAGCTACCCCTGGCGGAAACGCAGCGCCGCTGGGACGCGACGACCAGCCAGTGGCCGATCATGCACGCGGTGACCTACGGCGTGTCGCGCGACCAGATGATGGCCCGGCACCAGTCCAACCACATCCAGCTCGTCTACGCCGACCCGCCGGACGACGCCGACGCCGCCGACCGCGCCCTGTCCGCCAAGGCCGCGATGGCCGCGGCGTTGGGCATCGTCGTTCACGTGTGCGGGACGGGGAAAGACGGCGCGTGAGTACGCGTACCGACTCTTCGGGAGCCGGAGCCTCGATCCCGCCTCGTCGCGTGGCCGTGTGCCTCATGGCCCATCCGGACGACGCCGAGATCCTTTGCGGTGGAACACTGATCCGCCTCGCCGACCTGAGCTGGGACTTGCATGTGGCGACCACCGCATCCGGTGACTGCGGCTCGGCGACGCTGCCGCCCGACCAGATCGCGGAGATCCGTCACGACGAAGGCACGCGAGGGGCGGCATTGCTGGGCGGCACATTCCACTGTCTGGGGCTCAAAGACGTCCACGTCGCGTTCGATCCGTCGTCGATCCAAGCCGTGATTGATCTGTTCCGCGAGATTGCTCCGACGCTTGTCTTCACGCATCCGCGATTCGACTACATGCTGGACCACGAGCAGACCCACCTGCTCGCCCGCGCCGCGACGTTCAGCTACGCCATCCCCAACGCATCGGCGCAGCCGGTCCGAGACGGATCACAAGTCCCGTGGCTCTACTACGTCGACCCACTCGAAGGCGTGGACCCGTACTCGGGCCTCCCCGTAACGCCCTCGGTGCATGTCGATGTTGCCGGCGTGATGGACCGTAAGGCCGACGCCCTCGCCGCCCACGCCTCGCAACGCGAGTGGTTGCGTGCCCACCACGGCATGGACGAGTACCTCGACGCCATGAAGCGGCACGCCCGACGCCGCGGAGACGAGGTCGGCGTGCCCTACGCCGAAGCCTTCGTCCAGCACCGCGGCCACGCCTACCCGCAATCCGACCTGTTGGCCCGGCTTCTCAAAGCCACTTGATCCGCGCGACCACGCGCATACACACAACCAAAGGAACAACCCATGGCAAGACCCCTCAGCAAAGTGGCTGCCGATTGGTGGGACTACACCACCCTCGACGAAGGCCTGCTCGCCGACGCCGCCCGGCTCACCATCGACGACCTGCACCAACTCGACCGGCCCGGCTTTCGTGTCCGCATCTTCAACACGCTCGAAGAATTCTACTGCGCTCAAGCTCTGGAATACATCGACGCCTGGCGGCAATCGACCCCCGACAACCCCGCGGGCATCTGCGGACCGATCGGCCCGACCGAGCAACTCCCCCTGGTCGCACGCATGGTCAACGCGCTGGGGCTGGACCTGGGCAAGCACGAAGCACACTTCTGGGGCATGGACGAGTGGGTGAATGACGATGGCGTCCCCGTCGATGCCGACTTCCCCTTGAGCTTCGAGAAGGCCGACCGCGAACTGTGCTTCAACCGCATCGACCCGAAACTTTCCATACCCGACGGCAACCTGCACTTCCCGTCGGGCGACCTCGAGGCGTACTCCGACAGCTACGACAGCATCCGTTGCGTTGTCATGCAGGGGGGGCAGGGCGAAGTCAAACACTGGGCATTCAACGACCCGCCGCAGCGCCAAGGCGAGTTCCGCGATGAGCCGCCTCCCGCGGACTGGTATCGCGCGCTGGGGACGCGCGTGACCGATCTGCACCCCATGACCATCATCCAGAACGCCCGCACCAGTGGCGGCGGGTATGTGCCCCAGGTACCGACGCGCGCCTGCACGGTCGGGCCGCGCGAAACCTGGAAGGCCCAACGCGTCAGCATCTGGCACCCCGGCCACCACGACAACCCCTTCGGCATGCGGCTCTCCGCGTTCATGATCAGCAAGGGCATCATTGACACCGCCGTCCCCATGAGTCTTCTCGCCGACCACCCCGACGTCGTCTTCAGCTACTTCCGACACGGCGTGGGCAGCGTCGATGTTCAGATGCACTAACACAATTCAATTGCCGAGGCGTACACGACATCGCTGAAACCGTTCGAACCAGCACAAAACCTGTGAGGACCCCGTTTGCCGATCCACGTTTTCAGGAAGTCATTCCGGCCGGTATGAAAACCTGCTTTCAAGCAGCGCTACCGGGCACTTCGATGCATTCTGCCCACATGTGACCACGCGAGCCGAGGACTAAGGCGATCCAAATACACGATCCCTTCATAAAGACTATCTTACTTGACCCTTTGTGACCATTTTGGTACAAAATGGTCATGCTGTCCCACGACCGGCAACGCGCGATTCTCGAGCGGCTGGCCCACCAGCATCGGTTCACGGTCGACGCGCTTCAGAACGAACTGGACGTCTCCCGCTCGACGCTGCAACGCGACCTGCGTGAGCTTGAATCGCGGGGCGAGGTCGTCCGGGTGCACGGGGGCGTGGTTCACCCGCAGCACGTCGGCGGAGAAAGCACACTGCGGCGCCGCAGCCGACAGAATCTGCCGGCCAAACGAAAGATCGCTTCCGCCGCCGCGGCACTGGTCCCCCGCGGCACCTGCGTGTTCATCGACGCAGGCTCGACGGCGATGTCGGTCGGGATGCAACTGCTCACGCGGCGAGACCTGCGGATCTTCACCAACAACGTGTCGCTCCTGGCGGCCGCCATCAGGCACGGATCAGACGCGTCGGTAACCGCTATCGGCGGCGAAGTCCGCGAAGTCAGCTGTGCGTTGGTCGGCGGTGCCTCCGACACCTGGCTCGGACGCCTGCGGTTCGATTACGCGGTGATCGGCGCGAGTGGCCTGGACCGCGCCGACGGCGCGAGCACCACCGAATTGAGCGAGTCCGCGGTCAAGTCGTCCGTGCTTGAACGATCACGACACAGCATCCTGGTGTGCGACGCCAGCAAATGCAAGCAACCGGCGGCAATCGGTTTTGCCGACTGGAACGCGTTCGATCACTGGGTCGTGGACCGCCGACCGCCGCGTGGATTTGGTTCCGTGGCGTGCAAGGTTCTCGTGGCCGATTCATAATCCGAAACACAGAAACATTCAATGAAACAATACCGTCTCAACCGACTGTTTAACGCCCGCAGCGGCCGATGTTTCGACGTCGCCGTGGACCACGGGTTCTTCAACGAGGGTTCGTTCCTCTCGGGGATCGAAGACCTGCCTTCCGCGATCAGGGTGCTGGCCGACGCGGGCCCCGACGCGATCCAGTTGACCATCGGCCAGGCCCGGCTGCTGCAGGAGATCGCCGGCAAGGACCGACCGGCGCTCGTGCTGCGGACCGACGTCGCCAACGTCTACGGCAAGGACCTGCCGGACCACCTGTTCAGCAAGGTGATCGACGACGCGGCCGAGCAGGCCGTCCGGCTCGACGCCGCGTGCATCGTGGTCAACCTTTTCCGCATCCCCGGCGAGCCGACGGTCACCGACGACTGCATCGACAACATCCTGCAACTCAAGGCCCAGAGCGAGCGTTACGCGATACCGCTGATGATCGAGCCGCTCGTGTTTCAGCCCAACAAGAAGGCCGGCGGGTACATGGTCGACGGCGACCCGGAGAAGATCGTCCCGCTCGTGCGGCAGGCGGTCGAGCTGGGCGCCGACGTGATCAAGGCCGACCCGACCGACAACCCCGAAGATTACCACCGCGTGATCGAGACCGCGTCGAACATCCCGGTGCTGGTGCGCGGAGGCGGCAAAGTCGATGACCGCGAACTGCTGGCCCGAACCCGCGCGCTGCTGGCCCAGGGCGCCCGCGGGATCGTGTACGGGCGCAACGTGATCCAGCACGACAACCCGCGCGGGATCACGAAGGCACTCATGGCCATGCTGCACGACGACGCGGACGTCGAGCAGGCCGCACAACACCTCGGGGGTCCGAAGTGAGCGCGTCCGCACGCAAGCCGATCCGGTTCGGCGTCATCGGCGGCGGCCTGATGGGGCGCGAGTTCGCGGCGGCCGCGGCGCGCTGGTGTCAGCTCGACGCGGGCCCGCACCCGCCGGACTTCGAGCCGGTCATCGCCGGCATCTGCGACCTGAGCCCCGCCGTTCGCGACTGGTTCAACCGCAACTGCCCGATCGAGCACGACACCGACGACTACACGGCGCTGCTGTCGGCGGACGACCTCGACGCGGTTTACGTCGCCGTGCCCCACGACCTGCACGAACGCATCTACACCGACGTCGTCCGCAGCGGCAAAGCCATGCTCGGCGAGAAACCCTTCGGCATCGACCACGCCGCCAACGCACGCATCACCGAAGCCATCGAAGCACACCCGAAAGCGTTCGTACGCTGCAGCAGCGAGATCCCGTTCTTCCCCGGGGCCCAGCGCATCGTCGAGATGGTGCAGCGCGGCGCGTTCGGCACGATCCTCGACGTCGAGGCGGGGTTCTGGCACAACAGCGACCTCAACCCCGACAAGCCGATCAACTGGAAACGGCAGGTCGCGCACTGCGGCGAATACGGCGTGCTCGGCGATCTGGGCTTGCACCCGCTCCACCTGCCCCTGCGCTTCGGATGGGTTCCGCGGGACGTGCGCTGCGTGCTCAACAACGTCGTGACGTCGCGCCCGCGGGCCGCCGGCGACAGCGTGCGCGTCCCCTGCGAGACGTGGGACAACGCGACGATGCTGACCCACGTCCGCACCGACGATCAGGACTTCCCCATGACCGTCAGCGTGAAACGCATCGCGCCCGGGCATCAGAACACCTGGTTCGTAAAGATCGCGGGCACGCGGCAGTCCGCCCACTTCTCCACCGAGAACCCGAAGACCCTCCGGACGATGCCCTACGCCAGCCCGGGCGCAACGCAGGCCTGGAACGTGGCGGACGTCCCGTTCGCTCCGCGCTACGCTTCGGTCACGGGCGGCATCTTCGAGTTCGGCTTCGCCGACGCCATCCAGCAGATGTGGGCCGCGTTCTGCGATGAGATGACGAACGGCCGAGACGGCATGCGGCAGACCGGCGAGACGCCTTTCCATTGCGCGACGCCCGATGAAGCCCGGCGGCACCACGACATCCTCGACGCGGCGCTGCGGTCACACGGGACGGGACAGGTCGTATCTCTCGGCGGTTGATAGGCCGCAAGACATACTCGTTTTTTTCCGGGAAAGAACGAGGTGCCGTCGCGAGAACTGGATTGGTTCTGTTTAATTCGAAGTCCGACGCTTTGAGCGCGGGTGGGCCCACGGCCCACGGCCTGAGACCGTGGGCTTCATGTGGAGGTTGAGCTGATCAGTTTGAAGTCGCCGCCTTGCGGACCGCGTCGGCGAAGGCGTGGAGTTTCTGCGGGTCGAGGCGGCCGGCGGTACGCAGGCCCGAGCACACGTCCAGGCCGAAGGGGCGGACGGCGGCGATGGCCTCGGCGGCGTTGTCTGCGTTGAGCCCGCCGGCGAGGTAGACGGGTTTGCCGCAGGTCTCGACGACCCGCCGGCTGATGGCCCAGTCGTGGCGGCGGCCGGTGCCGCCGAGTTCTTTCACCGCCGCACTCGGCCGGCCCGAGTCGAGCAGGACGGCATCCACGTGCGGCGCGACGCGCTGCGCTTCGTCGACCGCGCGCTCGTCCTCGACGTGGACGACCTGCACCAGCCGGACCCCCGTAAGCTCGGCACGCAGGCGTGCGTGGTCGCCGTCCTGGAGCGCATCGCACAACTGGATCGTGTCCGTCCGGCAGCGCCGCTGCTGCGCCACGATCGCGTCCACGTCCCGCAGACTCGTCAACAAGAACGCGCTCACCCCCGGCGGCACCGTCGCCGCGATCTGCGTGATGAGCGCTTCGTCGATCGGCCCGGGCCCGCTGGGCATCGCCGACACCAACCCCACCGCCGCCGCCCCGGCGTCGACGGCCAGTTGCGCCTCGGCGACGGAGGCGATGCAGCAGACTTTGAAGCGGGGGCACGTTTTCACGCCGAGAGAATACGGTGGGGTGCCACACCCCGCCGCAGGCGATGTGTACGGTTAGCTTGTTTGCAACCGGCACAGATCACGCTGCGGCTGAGGCGTGGCACCCGGCAAGGTAGACTTGAATAGTCAAGCTAAAATGAGAGTGGTATATCGAATCATGGTAACTCTTACTGTCTACTACAATTCAGAATCCACTCCAGAACAACGTCATTGGGATGAGACGGTCTCAAAACGCAAGCTGCCTATTGGAGTTCTTGATCTGTCTCAGTTCCCCACAGGTGAGGCGACTGAAATTATCAACGAAGGTTCAGAGGTGTCGATGCGTGTTGGAGAAGTGACGTGCAAATTTCAACTAAGAATCAGAAAATTCTCAACTAATACATCGTCTATCGAGGAAGAGTTTGATCCTCTGCAAGACTGTGATCGTTCCGCTACTTTCTGCTGGAACGAACACAACAGTGCAAATGCCTTAGTTGCACAACTGACTTCAGCCGTACTGGCCATCTGCACTGATGGCTGCGTATGTTGGCAGACCAGAACTAAAGGATGGAGGCAAGGTGTAGAAGCATTTCAGCTCATTCGTCGAGCAGCCTATCGCGACTTCGAACGTAACTCAAAGATAAAAGTGGATCGAAGTAATCCGTTCGGACCACGATTAAATGCATCAATCTATAAGTCGAGCTGGGTAAAGTGCCCAAGGTGTGGATTTCGGTTTACACTGACCGACGAAAACGCGTGGGACAACGAAAAACATATTCGCTGCGGCCAACTTCTTCATCCAGAGCATTCGGATCCAATCGCGCCATAAACCTATTCCTTTGCAATACCAACCTAGACACGCAGTACATTTTCACTAATCCCAAACTACGCGAAGCGAAAAACTGTCTGGCATTGGTGAATACCTCACACCACCGCCGCCGCGTGCTGCAGCGTGATGTTTTCGCCGTATTCGCCGGGCTCGAAGAGGTGGAGCTTGGTGTCGTCGACGTAGAGGGTGACGGGCGTGTCTTCGTCGAGGACCTCGGCCTTGACGCGGGCGGTGACGCGGCGGGCGTTGTCTTGCGTCATGGTGTCGCCGCCGATGACGGCGAAGACGTCCATGGTGTTGCCCAGGGGTTCGACGACGCCGACGGTGGCGGGGATGGTCTGGTCGTCGCTGTTGGCGGTGTCGGCGGGTCGGAGGAAGAGGGCCTCGGGGCGGACGCCGAGCACGACCTCTTTGCCGACGTGGCCGGCGGCGAGATCGGCGTGGTGGCCGCGGAGCGCGATCTCGATGCCGCGGGCGACGAAGCTCAGGCCGTTCTGCCCTTGCTCGAGTCTGCCGTCGATGAAGTTCATCGGCGGGGTGCCCAGGAAGGCGGCGACGAAGCGGTTGACCGGGTGCTGGTAGACGTTCAGCGGCGTATCGCACTGCTGGATGAGGCCCTCGGACATGACGACCACGCGGTCGCCGAGCGTCATGGCCTCTTCCTGGTCGTGGGTGACGTAGATCGTGGTGGTGGCGAGGCGCTTGTGCAGGCGTTTGAGCTCGGCGCGGGTCTCGACGCGCAGCTTGGCGTCCAGGTTGGAGAGCGGTTCGTCGAAGAGGAAGACCGCGGGGTCACGCACAATGGCGCGGCCGAGCGCGACGCGTTGGCGCTGGCCGCCGGAGAGGGCCTTGGGTTTGCGGTCGAGGAGTTTTTCGATGCCGAGGATCTTGGCGGCGTTGTTGACGCGTTCGTCGATTTCGGTTTTGGGGAACTTGCGGAGCTTGAGCCCGAACGCCATGTTTTTGTACACGGTCATGTGCGGGTAGAGGGCGTAGTTCTGGAAGACCATGGCGATGTCGCGGTCCTTGGGGGCGACGTCGTTGACGACGCGCTCGCCGATGGAGATGGTGCCCTCGGTGATGTCTTCGAGGCCGGCGACCATGCGGAGAGTGGTGGACTTGCCGCAGCCGGAGGGCCCGACGAGGACGGTGAACTCGCCGTCGGGGATGTCGAGGTTGATGCCCTTGACGGCGGTGACGTTGCCGGGGTAGGTCTTGACGACGTCGCGGATGAGGACTTCGGCCACGGGGGAACTCCAGAGATGTGAAAAACGGGCGAGCCGGAGATGATAACGGATGGGCGGGGTTGGGCGGAAGCTGGGGTGTTCTATAAAGGCGCCGACGGCCTCGGCGGTGTGCACGGGGGTTGACGTTTAGCCGTGTTGCGACGCAACACGGTTGGAATAGAGACGGCGGCCACCGGCCGCCGCTTTATATAGAGGCGTCGAAGAACGCGCGGAGGATGGCGGCGGCGGCGAGGGCGTCGCGGCGTTGTTTTTTCTGGGCGTGGGTCAGGCCGGTGCGGGCCATCTGCGCGTCGGCGGCGGCGGAGGTGAGGCGTTCGTCCTGCAGGTGGACGGGCAGGTTGAAGCGCTGGGCGAGTTGCTCGGCAAACGCGCGGGCGGCCTGGGCGGCCGGGCCTTCGGTGTCGTCCATGTTGAGCGGCAGGCCGAGCACCAGGGCGTCCGGCTGTTCGACTTCGATGATTTTGGTGAGCTGCCGCCAGCGCTCTTGGTCGGCGGCGGTGTCGATGGTCGTGAGCGGCGAGGCGATGCGCGACTCGTCGTCGCCGGTGGCGAGGCCGGTGCGCTTGGCGCCGAGGTCGATGGCGAGGTAACGCATGGTTCAGCGCGACCAAGGATAAACCGTGGCTACGGTGCCGCATTTCGGACAAACTGTGCCGCGACAATCTGACCAAGCAATCGGCACTTGAATCAACACGAGGGGAATTGCTATGACGGTGGTAACTACGGCAATTCCAGTAAGCCATAGTAGGTCGAAATACATTCCAAGTGAGGCGAGGACCCCGCAGACAACTAGCGTGAATAAAGCAACCAACAGAAACGTACCTGGTGATTCTTGCCCACCTGGCGCAACTTGAAGTTGCCAGTTCGCATCAAAACGATGACCGCAGTGCCTGCAGATCAAAGGTACTCCTGCCCGCACTTTTCGCCCACCGCTTTGTGCAGTTCTTTGATCCGCTCGGCCTGGTCTTTGGGGCAGACGAGCGTGGCGTTTTTCGTGTGGATGATGATGAGGTCTTCGCAGCCAATGGTGGCGATGACGTGGTGCGGGTCGTCGCCGGCGGTGAGGGTGCCCTTGCTGTCGATCGCGACGGACTTGACGCCGCTGCGCACGTTGCCGGCGTCGTCGGGGGCGAGGGTTTCGCAGAAGCTGGGCCAGCTGCCGACGTCGAGCCACTTGAGCGGCATGGGGACGGCGGCGACGGTGAACGCGTCGTCGGTGCTGCTGGGCTCCATGATCGCGAAGTCGACGCTGATCTTGTCGAGCTTGGGATAAACCTCCGCGATCTTGTCGTCGTATTCCGGGGTGCCCCACTTGCTCGCGACGTCGAGGAGCGCGGCGTGGTTTTTGGGGGCGAACTTCTGGATCGCGTCGAGGACGACGGACGCCTTCCACACGAACATGCCGGAGTTCCAGAGGTACTTTGCGGGGCCAGCAGCATAGTATTGCTCGGCCCTGTCGGCATCGGGCTTCTCCTTGAATTCATCGACGACGTGGCCCCCGGAAGATTGGCCCGCGATGGCGTCGCCGAGCTGCAGGTAGCCGTAGCCGGTGGCGGCGTGGGTGGGCGCGATGCCGAAGGTGACGAGCGTGGGCGTGTCGCGCTCGGCGAGCTCGAAGCCGGCGTTGACGATTATCTGGAACCTATCGACGGGCTCGATGATGTGGTCGGCGGTGAAGACGGCGAAGACGGCGTCCTTGTCGAGATGATGCAGCACGGCGGCGGTGAGGCCCACGGCGTTGAGCGTGTCCCGGCCGGTGGGCTCGCCGATGAAGCGGTCGGCGGCGAGCTTGTCGAGTTTGTCGAGCATGACCGCGCGGGTGGCCTCGCCGGCGCAGACGTAGAGCTGGGCGTCGGGCAGGAAGCCGTCGAGGCGGTCCATGGCGATCTGGAGGAGGGACTTGGGCTGCGCCCCCTCGCCGATGAAGGGGATGAGTTGCTTGGGCAGGTCCTTGGTGGACATGGGCCAGAGGCGGGTGCCGGAGCCGCCGGCCATGATCATGGCGTATCGCATGTTGGGGTCTGGGGTTCGGGGTACGGGGTTGAGGGTCAGCACGCAAGCGGCGGGCGGCGGGTTCGTGCACGACGCGCGACGCTTTGGCCCTGAACCCTAGACCCTGCACCCCGAACCCTCAAGCCGAAGGCTTGACTCACTGGATGCGGAAGAAGGTGTTGAACGCGGTCATCGCCGCGCCGACGCGGACGGCTTCCTGGATCTGTTCGTCGGTGGTGCCCTGGGCTTTGGCGGCCTGGGTGTGGTACTTCACGCAAAAGGTGCAGGCGTTGAGGCCGGACACGACCACGGCAATCAGCTCGGCGGTCTTGCGGCCGATGGTGGGCGCGGCGGTCAGGTGCATGGGCATCCCCGACTTTTCGTTCAGGCCCAGTGATTCGTCGAGGTGGCGGTGCCGGTGGTAGGCGTTGAGCATGGAACACTCGGCAACCAGGCCGAGGATTTCGGCGACGTCGCCGTCGGTCCAACCGAGCTTCTTCGCACGCATCGCGTGGGACTTCACGCAGTCCGCGCAGCCGTTGGCGATGCTGGTGGCCAGGGCGATGGCCTCACGGGTCTTGGCGTCGAGCACGTCGTCGTCGGCGTGGAGGTGCCGGTCCTGCAGGTCCAACGCGGACTTCGCGAGCCCGGGGGCGTGGCCCATCATGCGGAACTCGGTGTAGATGCGGCCGCCGCGGCGGGACTTGACGTGCTCGAACAGCTCGGCGACTTCGCCGGCGGCGTCTTCGTCTTTGATCGGCGGGGTTAAGGCCATGTTCAGTTCTCCGTGCCTAGCATCAGGCATGAGGTCAACCCGGACATGCGGGTCTTTATTTCGACCTAAGTCTAGCTAGCCCTGATCTTTCCTGGAAAGGAACCGACCATGACCGCCCAGACCCAACTCAAGAAGGCCGACACCCTCGATGACGCCAAGCGTGAGGAACTCATCGGCCTGCTCACCAAGGCCTACAACGCCGAGATCGAGACCGTTGCCAACTACATCGCCAACTCGATCCACCTCGACGGCATGCTCGCGATGGAGGTCAAAGAGTCCCTCGAAGAAGACGTCACCGAAGAGCTCGGCCACGCCCAGCAACTCGCGCGGCGCATCAAGGTGCTCGGCGGCAAAGTCCCGGGGTCGCAAGCCCTGGAAATGACCCAGAGCACTCTGCAGCCGCCGGACAGCACGGTGGACGTCAAGGCGGTGATCCTGGGCGTGATCGACGCGGAGGACGGCGCGATCGACCTGTACCAGCAGATCATCGAGGCGTCGGGCGATGTCGATCCGGTGACCGAAGACCTGGCGGTCACCCTCAAGGCCGACGAAGAGGAACATCGCCGCGAGTTCCTCGGGTTCCTGCGGGAGTACGAAGCGCTAAAGCAGATGTTCAAGGGGGACTGAGGCGCGTTTGAACGCTGGTCTGCACGACGTTTAATTGAAGTCCTTACCGCGCCGCGTTGCCCTGCAACGCGGTTTTTCTTCATTTCTGTGGCAAAAAGGCGGACTTCCCTCTAGGCATTTACCCCGCCAGCGGTTATGAAAGACGTTGTCGGAGTCTGAGGGCCGTCACAACGGTTGTCGCGGCACCTTACTGGTCTGATTCAGCGGATGCGAGGAAACAACATGCGGACTGAGAAGAGCGCGGTGACGCGGAGCATTGGCGCGGCGGTGGTGTGCGCGTCGAGCCTGTGGTTGGCGGGAACGGCGTCGGCGATCTCGATCACGACGGTCTACAACCCCGGGGCCAGCGGCGGCAATTCGGTCAGCCCGTCTTTCGACCCGTTCGGCAACCAGCTCGCCGACATATTCGAGTACGTCGATGCGTTCTACACGGATATCTATCAAGACTCGGGCCACTCGCTCACGGTGAACTTCTGGTACCAGGACCTGGCCAACAACTCACTGGGCAACCACGACTGGGTCAGTGAAGATGCCAACGACCGTGAAAACGTCGCCAACATCAAGATCGACACCAACCTGAATACGGGCGGGACCCTGCGGAACTACTTCTTCGACCCCACGCCCGAGGACGACGACGAGTTCGAGATGCAGCAGACGCTGTGGCGTGACGTCAACGCAACCGACCGGAACGATTGGTTCAACTTCGGCACGAACATCCCCGAGACCTTCGAGGTCGGATTCACCGGCAACGCGGTCAACGGCGACGCCGCGGACGGCGCGATCGACATGCTCTCACTGGTGCTGCACGAGGTCGGGCACGCGCTGGGGATGAGCGGGTCGGCCACCAAGACGCAAAACGAAGCGGGCGTCGACAACGACTACGACTTCGACCCGGACTTCATCTTCGGGCGGACGCTGGCCGCCGACACGCTCGACCGCCCGACGGACTTCATCGGGCACATCGATGCCGGCCCGGCGGGGATGCGTCCGGGGCTGAACGGAAGCTTCCGCCGGCACATGAGCCACACCGACTTTTTCACCATGGCGTCGAGCCAGGAATACACCAACATCGACGTGCCGCGGCGTGAGTTCTACGGCGACAGCGTCGGCGATGGCATAGGGAGCTGGAATACCGACGCCCACTGGTCCGGCAACAACGCGCCGGACTTCAACGACGACGTGTTCGTCCGCGCCGCCCAGACCGGCACGACGATGACCGCGTTCCTGACCGCCAACGCGTCGGCCCGCAACCTCAACATCAGCGAGGGCGCCAACGTCGACACCCAGGCGTTCCTCCTGAACATTTCGGGGGACGTGACGATTACCGACTTCAATACCGACGTGCTCATCGACCCCGGCGGCGAGCTTCAGGCCGACCAGGTGTTTATCCAGAACCAGGCCGAGGTCGCGATGAGCGGCGGCGAACTGGACGCGCGGAGGGTGGTGATCGACGCCGGCACGCAGCTCCGCGCCTACGACGGCGGCAGTGCGACCGTCCAGATCAGCCAGACGCTGATCAACAACGGCACGCTGACCTCGGTCGAGGACTCGCTGCTGTATTTCTCGACCACGACGCCCACCCCCTGGGACCTTGACGGCACCAGCGGCGACGGCAGCATCAACGCCAGCAACGGCCGCGTCTGGTTCGACACCGGTGCGATGACCGACGCCTTCGACGGCGAGGTCACGGTCGGGGCCGGCCAGTTCTTCCGCTTCGACGCGCCCTGGATCGTGGGCGCCAGCGGCGTGCTCGACCTCAACGGCGGGGCGACCGAAGCCGAACGGGCACGGATCCTCGGCGGCCAACTCACGATGAACGGCGCGGCCGAGATCGAGGCGTCCGGCGAAGTGGACTTCGACAGCGCGGTCGTGCTGGGTTCCAACGTCAATCTCGAGAGTGTGGGGGTCCCCACGAACGTCGAGTTCAACTCGACCGCCGACCTGGACGGGACCGACTTCACGCTTCGCACCGGTGCGCAGATCGACTTCAACGGCACCACCGACGTGAGCGGCACCTCGTCGGTCAGCACCATCAACAACATCAACAGCACGCTCGACCCGCGCATCGAGTTCAACGCGCAGACCAACTACAGCAGCTACACCCTCAACGAGAGCGGGTCGGCCGACCTGGTCATCCAGCAGAACGGCAACGCGCAATTCGTCGGGACGACGACGATCAACGCCCACATCTTCGACATGGACGGTGCCGCCGGGAACACCGTGCTCATGTTCGGCGACGGGGTCAACAACGGGTCGCTCGTGCTCAACGTGGACGGCATCGAAACGTCGGGCAGCACTTACAACGGGACGCTCGACCTGGACAACGGCGGCTTCACCAGCTCGCTCACGGTGAACCTCACCCTTCCCAACTTCAGTTGGACGATGTCGGGCACCGCGGACCTGGCCGGCAACGTCATCGCGTACCTCGACCGCATCAAGGGCAGCCGGATGCGTTTGGGCGGCACCATGCAGGTCTCCGCGCTGGTCGGGATCGACGCCGATGTCGATTTCCTGAGCAGCGGCACCGTTGAGTTTGCGAACGCCTCCAGCGGTCTGGCCGTGCGCGGCCTGACCACGGTCGCCGCGGGCACCACGTTCACGGGCGGCGGCACGCTCGATGTCCAGAGCACCGGGTCGCTCGTGATGTTCGACAACGCGGCCCTGGGCACGTCCGACCTGCGGAACCGCGGCGTCCTGGAGATCGCCGGCACCACCGACGCCAGCGTCAACGACTTCGACCAAACCGGCACCGGCCGGTGGAACGTCGACCTGGGCGGTTCGAACTCGACGCTGTACGACGTGCTCGTCTCCGACGGCGACGTGGACATCGCGGGCATGCTCGGGCTCACGCTGACCGGCGGGTACGTCCCCAACCTCTACACCACCACGCACACGATCCTCAACGGCATCTTCTCGTCCACGCTCGACGGCGTGTTCTGGTCGATCGACGGCGTGGTGCAGAACGGGTTCGGCCTGGCCGTGCTCTACACCGCGCAGGACATCCAGGTCCGTGCCGCGCTGCTGGGCGACGCAAACCTCAGCGGCCAGGTCGAACAGGGGGACCTCGACGCCATCCTCCAGAACTGGGGGATGACCGCGCAGGCCAACGGCATCTCCTGGATCACCGGCGACCTCAACGGCAACGGCCAGGTGGAACAGGGCGACCTGGACCAAGTGCTGCAGAACTGGGGCAGCGCGGCGGCCCCGGACTTCCGCGGGTTCGTGGTGCCCGAGCCGAATATCGTGGTGGCGATGTTGGTCGGTTGCGTCGGGATAGCGCGAAGGCGTCGGCTGCTTTAGTTCTGGATACGTGAAGTTAGGACCGAAAGCCTGCTCGAATAACATTTTATTCGGATCAGGAGAGACGGATGCAGACTGACGCGAACGGCCGGCGCGGGTTGTGTGGTCGCATGATGCTCGGCGTCGTCCTGGCGTACAGCACCACCAGCAACGCCGCGGTGTTCGAGTGGACCAACCCAAGCAGCGGGAATTACATCGACGCGGCGAACTGGACGCTGATCAACGGCACCGGCACCGCCCCGCCGGACGCGGGCGATACCGCGCGATTCACGCAAGCCGGCAGCTACGAGGTCCGCTTCATCATCGACGAGGCGTCCGGCGCGCTGGACATGAATCTGGGCGACGTCACGCTGCGCAGCTTCGGGCCCAACCGGGACTACACCCTCTCGGGCGATGTGGACATCGACAACGCGTCGCTGACGCTCGGTGCCGCGTCCGACCCGCTCGACCTTTTTGCGGACGCCCGGTTCGACGTGACCAACGGCTCGGTGAACGTCCGGCACGGCAGCCTGCTGCGCCTCACCCATTTCCAAGGACCGAACATCGGTCTGGGCGGCAACGGGTTCATCACGGTCGAAAACTCGGGCTCGCGGCTCGAGGTCACCGACGACATGGACCTCGGCTCGGCCGGGTGGCTGGGCACGCTGACGCTGCAGGACAGCGCGACCGGCGACATCGAGGATGTCCTCCGCCTCGCCAGCGCAGCGACCAACGCCGTCACGGGCCGAGTCAACGTGTTCTCGGGCGCTGTCCTGGAGACGGGCGACATCGAGATCGCCGCGCCGCTGACGACCGGTGGCCCGAACCTCGACGGGCGGATCGACATCGACGGCGCCGGCTCGACGCTCACGATGACCGGTACATCGACGCTGAAGATCGGCAAGGCCGGCGAGGCGGGGCACCTCGCCGAGGTCGAGGTGTCCAACAACGGGGCGTTCACCTCCGGCACCGGTGCGGTCACGATCGGGCAGGCGGGCACGCTCGAGGTGCTCAGCGACGGCGTGTTCAACGCCAACGGAGACGTGTCGATGTCCACCGGCGCGACCATCCACATCGACGGCGGTACGCTCAACGCCAACGCCGGGCTCGACACCACGACCGGCAGCCTCGACTTCCGCAACGGCGTCCTGGCCGTGACCAACGGCGCCTTGACTCCGGTGGGGCCGACCGACAACTTCACGCTCGACGGGTTCGCCGCGTCCGACACGGTGCGGCTCGACGTGGGTGCCGGGGCGACCTTCGATGTGGGCGGCGACCTGTTGGTCGGCGGCGGCACCGGGGCCGCTTTGGCAAGCCGTCTCGACGCGCTCGACGGCGGTCGTCTCGACGTGGCGGGGACCACCCGCGTCGTGTCCGATGGCTTCCTCATGGCCCACGACAACGGCGAGGTCCACTTCGCCGGAGACGTCACCCTCGACGGCGGCTGGTTGAGCAATAACAACTTCGGCAGCAGCAGCGACGCGGACAAGATGACCTTCGCCCCCGGGACCACGCTGACGATCCAGAACGGCGGGCTGTTCAGCGAACTCGTCTCCCGGACTTTCAGCGGCGTCACCATCAATGTCAACGGGTCGGGATCGGCGCTGTCCGGCGGCAACGCAACCTTCGACGGCGACTTGAATGTCACCAACGACGCGTCCGTCCTGATGGATGTCAGCTTCCTCGTGGCCGATGGTGCCGACGCGGCGGCGAGTTTTGACGGCGACGGCACCAGTCTCTCGGCCGAGTTCGTCAGCATCGGCCGATTCGGGCACACCGGCACGCTCACCTTCCGCGACGACGCCGGCGGAACGATCCATGACAACGGGACGCTCTGGATCGCCGAGTCCGCCGCGGCCGGTACCACGGGCCATGTGCACATCGAGTCGGGCGCGTTCCTGACGGCCAGGAACGTCTCGATCGCCAGCGCTGGCGGCGCGACCACCCAGGGCACGCTCACCGTGACCGGGCAGGGATCGGAGTTCGTACACAACGGCACCGGCGCCTTCACCGTCGGCCACGCGTCCCAGGGCACGGCCACCATCGACATCGAAGACGGCGGGGTCGTCGAGACCGGCCCGGGCCTTTTCACCATCAACCGCACCGGGACCGTCAACGTCGGCGTCACCGGCGGCGGGGGCTTGCGGCTGTTTGGCGACCTGACCATCGACGACGGTACGCTGAGCGTCGGGGACTCGCTGGCGGGCCTGGGGATCTGGGCCGACGACCTGACAATCACGGCCAACGGCAACGCCCAGCTGGACATGGGGTTCGGCTTGCTTGTGCAACGCAACGCCACCGTCGTGCTGGAGGACAGCGCGGACTTGGTCGTCAACAACAACCTGACGCTCGGCCAAAGCCAGCAGTCGGGCACGCTCAACATCGACGGGGATTTCTTCACCGGGGTGACGGTCGATACCGGCACGCTTACCGTCGGGGGCAACCAGGGCACGGGCGTCATGGACCTCAGGGACGGCACCGTCACCGCGAGCATCACTCAGGTGGCTGCCGGGACGGGCCCCAACACCAACGGGTCGCTGGACATCCGTTTCGGAGGCGAACTCGTCGCCGGCGGGGTCGGGCTGGACATCGCCACCCTCGCCGGCGCGACGACGCAGGGCGTCCTGCGCGTGCATTTCGGCGGGAAGCTGTCCGTGCCCTCGTTCGACGGGATCGACATCGGGCACGCCTCGCTGGGCTCCGCAACGCTGGAGGTGCGGTCCGGCGGCGAGGTGAGCACCAGCGGAACGGCCAACACGGTCCGCAACACCGGGACGTTTATGATCGCGGGGGCGGTCACCGCCGACGGTGCCCTGAACATCGACGGCGGTCGCGTGGACCTCGACGGCTTCTCCGCCCGCCTCGCCGCCGGTTCGATCACACTCTCCAACGGCGGGACGTTCAACTTCGAACGTGGCGAACTCGCAGTCGGCACGTTCACGGGCGACCTCACCAGCGTCGCCGGCTCGCTCGCACCGGGCGGCACCGGCGGCTCGGACACGTACGGCGTCACCACAATCCTCGGCAACTACACCCAGCAGGACGGCGCGGCCCTGGACATCGAACTTTCCGGCGAATCCGCGATCCTCGAATACGACCTGGTCAGCATCGCGGGCACGGCGATCCTTGACGGCGAGCTGAATCTCCAACTGATCGACTTCATCCCCGACCCGGCCGACACATTCACCGTGTTGGGCTCGGCCGGCGGCATCGTCGGCGTCTTCGACAACGTAACGACCGGGCAGCGCCTCGACACGCTCGACGGCGGCGGGTCGTTCCAGGTCCACTACGGCTTCGGCAGCGCGTTTGCCGCCAACGAGATCGTGCTCAGCGACTTCCTCGTCAACGCGATCGCTGGCGACTACAACGCGTCGGGGCAGGTCGAACAGGGCGACCTCGACCTGGTGCTCCAGAACTGGGGCGCGACCGCGGTCCCGGGGACGTGGGTCAACTTCACAGGGTTGCCCGGCGGGAACATCGGCGGCCTGGTCGAGCAGACCGAGCTGGACCTGGTGCTATCGAACTGGGGCGACAGCGCAACGCCCGACTTCCGCTGGTCCGCCATTCCCGAGCCGGGAACCGCGCTGTTGATCGCGTGTGGCCTGGCAATGTTTGGACGGAATCAAACCCTCAGCGCTTAACCAGCCAGCGCAATTCTTCACAGCGCAGCGCGACCGCCACGGCGAGGAACACCGCGGCGCCGGTCGGCACGAGCACCGCCAACAGCGCCGCCGAGCCCGGGACGTTCAGCGTCGATGTCGGGATCATGATCAGCAGCGCGATCAGCACCGCCGCCATCGCGCCCACGGCGACGAAGCTTTTGCCCATGGCGGACCCGACGCCCTGCCCCACCGGCGCGTCGGCGTGTTTCTGCAGCAGCGTCAAGAGCACGACGCACTGCATGGTCGCGCTGACCGCGGTGGACCACGCCAGGCCCGCGGCGCCCAACGGCCAGATGAGCGTGAGGTTGAGCAGCAGATTGAACCCGACCATGGCGACGGCGACCTTCAGCGGTGTGCCCGCGTCGTCCCGAGCGTAGAAGGCGCGGGTCAAGACGTGGGTCAGCGAGTACGCCCACACGCCGGTGCCGTACCCCAGCAGGACCCAGGACACCGCGGCGGCGTCGGCGCGTTCGAAGGCGCCGCGTTCGAACATGACGCGGACCAGCGGCTCGCGCACGAGCAGCAGGCCCACGGTGGCGGGCAGGCCGATGAACCACGTGAGCCGAACGCCTCGGCGGACGATGGCGCTGAAGCGCTGCCGCTGCCCGTCGCGGCCGGCGGCGGCGAAGGCCGGGAAAATCGCGGTGGCGATGGCGATGCCGAACACGCCCAGCGGGAACTGGTAGAGCCGCTGCGCGGCCGTGAGTTGCGCCATTGCGCCCGGGCCGACGGGGTAATCGACGGATCGGCCGAGCAGTTGCAAGGTCGAGGCGGCGTCGGCGCTCTCGGGCGCGGCCAGGCCGTACGCGATCAGGCCGTCGAGCAGCGTGTTGATCTGGAAGACCCCGAGCCCGACGATCATCGGGCCCATGGCGACGAGGGTGGATCGCAACAATCGTGACAGCGGTTCTGTTGTCTCCGGTTGGCGCATGGACCCACGGCCCGCATCGGTGTTCGTTCGGCCAATTGCGGGTTTGCTCCGCAGCGCCCACGCCACCCACGCGACCTGCCCGGCTCCACAGATCAAAACGCCCACGGCCACGACCATCGCCCGGTTCACGTCGCCCTCGACCGACCACACGGCCACCGCGCTCGCGGCGATCATGCCCAGATTCAAACCCACGGGCGCCACAGCCACCGCGGCGAACCGGCCGTGCGCCTGCAACACCGCGCCCAGGAACGCCGTCCCGCACACCAGCGGCGCGTACGGCAGCATCAACGCCGTGAGCCGGATCGCCAGCGCGGCTTTGTCCGAGAGTTCGATCCCGAACAACAGACCCAGCAGCACTAATTCGCCCAACGCCACGAGCCCGAACAGCACGAGCGTGACGCGCACGCCGCACGCCACCGCGTAGGACCGTGCCAGCCCCGGGTCGTCGTCGATCAACCGCCGGTAGCGCGGCAGGAACGCCGCGGTCAACGCGCCCTCGCCGAACAGCCGGCGGGCGAGGTTGGGCACCATGAAGCCAAAGAAAAACGCGGACATCGTCTGCGATGCGCCGAAGATCGCCAGAAGCACGGCGTCGCGCACCAGCCCGGTCACGCGCGACACAAGGGTCAGGATCGAGACGACAGCGGCGTGCGCGACAAACCCGTCATCTGATTCGTGGTCTGGGCTTCGATCTCGTTGATCACCCGCCTCATCAACAGTTGATGTAGATAATGCGCCAGGTGGTATCTCTTTCCCCTGCGCTTCCTGCGTTTCCTGCGTTTCCGGTTTTTCTTGGACTTCCCCCCGCCACCACCGCCAGACCCACCACGCCCACGCGATCCCCAGCACGATGCCGGACGCGTCAGCCAGCAAGTCCGGTGCCGACATGGTCCGGCCGGCGACGAACTGCTGCGTGCCTTCGTCGATCACCGCGTAACCAAACGCCAGCGCCGCGGTGCCGAGCCAGGGGGCGGCCCATGCCGGGCGTTCCACCCCGAACCTTCTCAGTGCGACGGCGCCCAGGCCGGACGCCCAGATCAGCACGGCCAACCCGGCGAAGGCGACGACGTGGGCCGCCTTATCCAGGAAGGGCGACGGGACGGCAACCCCTTCGGCCTTGAAGTCCAGGCGCGGCCAGTGCGACGCCAGGGCGAATGCGGACCAGTACCCCGCCAGGGCCAGCAGCAGGATCGGGTGTAGTCTTTGGCCGATGACGGTCTGGGGCATCGTGTCCTCGCTCCCGCCGGCGTCGGGCCGACGAGCCCTTGATCCCGTGAACCCGCGAACCGGGCGGGCGGCACAACGTACCGGGAATCACCGACGGCGCACCGTCCGAGAACGATCCGCCCTATTGCCGACGCCACCCACGCTTCATCGACCCCGTGCCGCCGCCTTCCCCAGCCCAGCCCGCCGCGACCGACGCGACCGATGCACCGCCCCCGACACCGGCGGACGCGTCCGTGACCGACGACCCGACCCGCGGCCCTCAACCCGCGGCCGCGCGGACCACCGGCCGGGCCCAGGGCCTCCGGGCCGCCGCGACGCGCGGCACCGCGTGGACCTCGCTGCTGACCCTCGGCACGCGGGCCTTGCAGTTCGGTTCACAGATCGTGCTGGCGTGGCTGCTCTCGCCGGCCGCGTTCGGGCTGATCGGGACGGCGTACAGCGTCGCCGCCTTCGCGTGGTTCATCCGCCACGCGGGCATCGGCGTCGTGCTCATCCAACGCCAACGCCGGTTCGACCGTTGGGCCAACCCGGCCGCGTGGCTCTCGCTGACCACCGGGCTGATCGCGGCCGTCGGGCTCGCCGTCGCGGCGCCCTTCGCGACCGTCTTTTTCGACAAACCGCTGACGCTGATCATCCTGATCCTGGCCGCGGCGATCCCGTTCGAGGCGCTTCAGATCGTGCCGCACTCCAAGCTGCTGGCCGACCTGAAGTTCAAACGTTTCTTTTTCCTCGAAGGCGGCCACGTCCTGTTCCAGACCGTGCTGGCCATCGTGCTGGCCATGTCGGGGTTCTGGGCGCTGAGTTTCGTGCTGCCGCGACTGATCGGTTCGGTCTTCTATCTGCCGGTCATGTGGGCGGCGTCGGGGGCAAGGTTCAAACCCCGCCCGGAGTTTCACCACTGGAAGTACCTGCTCAGCGGCATCACATGGATCACCGCGGGCGGCCTGATCATTCAGGTCATCAACCAGGGCGACTACATCGTGCTCGGGCGGTACCTCAGCGAGGAGGTCGTCGGCGCGTATTACCTCGCGTTCGTGATCTCGTCACAGACGATGATGCTGATCACGATCAACTTCGGCGGCGTCTTGTTGCCGACGCTGTCGAAACTGCGTGGCGATCTGCCGCGTCAGAACCGCGCGTTCCTGGATGTGTGCAAGCTGATCGCGACGTTCGGGCTGCCGGTCTGTCTGTCGCTGGCGGTGGTGGCCGAGCCTTTGATCGAGGTGGTATTCGACAACCGGTACGAAACGGCGGCAACGTACCTGCGCTGGCTGGCGATCGGCATGGGGTTCCGGCTGGTCGCGCACAACGCGAACTTCTACCTCCAGGCCACCGGGCAGTGGAAGAAATACTTCGTGCTGAATTGCGTAAACGCGGCGGCGTTCCTGCTCGCGTGCTGGGTCGGCGTGAAGCTGGGCGGCGCGGCGGGGGTGGCGGTCGGCGTGTCGGTGTTCTTTGCCTTGTACGGGTACGGGCACATCACCGCGTCGCTGGCCCCGGGGACCGAAGGCCGGTTTACCGCGGCGCTGAAGGTCTTTGCCCAGCCGGTGGCGATCACCGGCCTGGCCGCGGCGCTCGCGTGGGGCGCGACGACGCCGATCCCGATGCCGCCGGTCGTCCGGCTCTTGGTCGCCGGTCCGCTGGTGATCGCGTTATCGGCCTTATTCATCCGGCTGTTCGACCGGCCGACCTATGAAGAGATTCTGCGCCGACTGACCCAGGTGCTGCGTCGCAAGGCGGCGTAACCCCGGATCACGGCCGGTTTCATCCCCGGTTTAGCCGGCATGTTCCCGACACCCCAAGGCCGCCGCCGACTCCGCTAAGCTCTCCGCCCCGCCGCCGGCCCCGACGCATCACCATGACCGAACACGGCCGTCCAACCCGCAACCCCGACTTCCTGATCATCGGCGCGATGAAGGCGGGCACGACGACGCTGTTCCACGACCTCAACCGCCAGCCGGGCGTCTACATCCCGCCGGATAAGGAGCCGCACACGCTCTGGCACCGCCAGGACGACGCCGAAGCGCTCGCCGAGTACGACCGCCTGTTCCGCGCCGCCCCACCGGGCGCGTTGTGCGGCGACGCTTCGACGGGTTACACGAAACGGTCGCAGTTCCCGGGCATCCCGGAGCGTGCCGAGGCCTTGCTGGGCACGGACCTCAAACTCATCTACGTCGTCCGCCACCCCATCGACCGGATGCTCAGCCACTACCACCACGCGGTGAACGAGGGCTCGTTCGCGGGGACGGTTCTGGAAGCGCTTGACGCGGTGCCGGGCATGCTGGACTTCAGTTGTTACGCCCGTCAGCTCGAACCGTGGTCACAGCGCTTCGGCATGGACCGGATCCGCGTAGTGGTGTTCGAGGACTACATCCAGCGGCGAAACGAAACGGTGGCGGCGCTCTGCGGCTTCCTGGGCTGTGAACACGCCGCCGACGCCGACACGGAAACAAAGTTCAACGCCAGCGACGGGAAGCCGCAGGTCAAGGGCACGATCCGCAAGGCACAGTTCATGTGGCCGTACCGCGCGTTGATCCGTCCGCTGCTTCCGCCGGCGGCGCGGCAGACGCTGGTGCGCTGGCTGGTGCCCGCGGCCCCGCCGCGACTCCGTAAGATGCCGGCCGACGCCTTCGAACGTGTCGCGTCCGACCTCGAAGCCGATCAGCGGGCCCTGGCCGCAGCTTGCGGATGGGACGCCGGCCCGTGGGACCTGACGACTTTTGTGGAAGAAGAAACGACGATGCAGACGGCCGGATTAACCTCGGGAGACGCGGGCTCATGACACTCCTGGCGGCCATCTACTGCGTGCTGATGATCCTGGTCGTGGCGATCTCGCTGTACCGCGGCAGCCAGCGACGCGACCTGGGGTTCATCAACCTGCGCATGTTCTTCCTGGTGGGCATGGTGTACTACCAGTTCTACGCCTTCATCTTCCCGATGCTGACCGACGACTACGGGCCTTACGTCGTGGTCGATACGACGCGGGTGGGCGCGATCTTCATCTGGCTGTCGTTCCTGTTCATGGTGAGTTTTTACTGGTCTTACGAGGTCGCGTACCGCAAGACGGCCGGCTCCAACCAGCGGCCGATGTTCTTCGGGCAGGCCAACGCGGTGTTCTTTCTGGGCGTGGCGCTGCTGCTGGCGATCGTGTCGATCATGCTGCGTTTCTCGGGGTTCATCCCCGTGATCGGGCCGCTGCTCAACCACGTGTGTATCGCGGCGTCCGCGGCGTCCGCGGCGGTGGTGTTCTACGTGTTCGGCAAGTCGCTGCTCAACCCGTTCATCGTGCTGGGCGGGACGGCGATCGCGCTCATCGACGGGCTCAACGCGATCATGACGGCGTTCGGCCGCCGCCCGCTGGTGGGCGTTCTGGGCGCTTGCCTGGCCGGGCTCTACTACGCCCACCTCGTGGAAGGCCGGACCAAGGCGGCGTGGATGAAGATCATCCCGGTCCTGGCCGTCGGCATGGTCGTGTTGACCGCGTTCTCCGCCTTGCGGAACGAGCGCGACATCGAGGGTGCCGAACGGTTGAGCTACATGGCCCGGTTTATGTCGGTCGAGAACCTGCTCGAGCCCTTTCACGGCCCGGACACCGGGCTGGCCACCGCGTTCCTGATCGACTCCCGCCCCGACGACATCGCGCACTCGCCGCTCTTCGCTGCGCGGTACTTCTTCCTGCACTTCGTACCCCGCGGCATATACGAAGACAAGCCCGACCCCCAGTCGCTGCGCATCCCGATGGAGAACAAGACCAAGGGCGTTGCACACGGCACGCACACCGTCGGGCCGGGCATTGTCGGCCACGCCGCCGCTGACGGCGGGTGGTACGCGGCGCTGTTCTACGGCGTGGCGATCGGCGTCATCCTCGGCATCCTCGACGCCTGGATGGCGGTGGGCACCACCTCTCCGTTGGGCGTCGCCGTCTATATGTGTTCGCTGGGGCAGACGTTCGCCCTGTCCCGCGGCGAGTCGTCGATCTTCCTGGGCATCATCCTGCTGGGCATCTTCTCGATGCTCTTCATGCTCTACCCCCTCGAACGCATCGTGCGCACGACCAATGCGCAGGTCTATGTGCCGCCGGGCGTGCGCACCGCTTAGGGGCGGTGCGCGCGGACCAAACCGGTACGCTCACTCCGGGTTCAGATCTCCAGCCCGGCCCGCCGCCGCTTCAACTCGCGGTAACGCAGGCCGATCATGTACTCGTAAACACCCATCAGGCAGCAGCAATGAAAGCCCGGCCCGCCGTCGAGGACGCCGAGCTTCATTACGTACATGTGCAGAAACTTGAGAAACGGGCGGAACGGCAGGTGGTAGCTCAGGCGCTTGAGCGCCTGCTGCCGACGCACCCCGTCCAGTGAGAACAGCGCCCCAAGCGACAGTGGCGTCTCGCGGATCGCCTTGTCCCACTCCTCGGCCTCGAGCCCGGCGTACCACGCGTGCTTCTCAAACCACTGCTGAAACCCGCGGCTGAAGTGGTAGTGGATGAACTGCTCTTTCAGGTAGCCGGCCGGTGAATCGAGCACCGGCTGGACGCTCATCTTGCGCGTGAAGCGGATGTGCCCGGGCTGGAAGAACCGCATGACAAAGCCGGACGACATCGCGTGCTTGAGCCACCGGCCCATGAGGAAATTCTTGCGGCGGCAGAAGTACGCGACGTGCGGCGGCGTCTCTAGCGCGGCAATCGCGGAGATCTCCTCACGCAACTCGGGCGTCATGCGCTCGTCCGCGTCGAGATAGAACACCCACCGGTGCTTGAACTCGATGTGGTCCATCGCCCAGTTCTGGTGCGCCGCCCAGTCGTCGAACGGACGCTCGTAGACGCGGCAGCCGCGATCCTTGGCGATCTCGACCGTGCGGTCCGTGCTGAGCGAATCGAACACGACGACGTCTTCGAAGCCGTCGAGCGTGTCGAGCAGCTTGGGCAGGTGCTCTTCCTCGTCTTTGACGAGGATGAGGATCGAGATGGGGATCGCGTCGGGCAATTCTGAAACCGCGTTTGACGATTCATGGATAGCCGCGTCGCAACGCGACGCGCGCCCATCGTTTCAAACCTCCAGGCCCTTCTCGCGCCGCTGCAGCTCCATCATCTTCACCGCGATCATGAACTCGTACGTCGCCTGCATCTTGCAGTAGAGGTACCCAGCCTTGCCGTCCAGGAAGCCGAGCTGCGCGAAGTACATGTAACAGAACCGCAGGAACGGGCGGAAAGGCAGCCGGAACGCGAGCTGCTTGAGCGCTTGCCGACGCTCGGCGCGGTCGCCTTTGAAGATCGTGCTCAGCGGGAGACGCTCGCCGCCGATGACCTTCATCGCTTCGATCGCCTCGGCCCCGGAGTAGCGGTTGTGTTTCTCGAACCACTCGCCGACGCCCTTGCTGAAGTTGTAGTGCTCGAAGTGGTGTTCGAGATATCCGATGCTGCCGTCCACGACAGGGACGGGGTTCACGAGACGCTCAAAGCGGATGTGCGGCGGCTGGAAGAACCGCATGATCGTGCCCGGCGGCATCGCGTGCTTGATCCACTTACCCAGGAAGTAGTTCTTACGCCCGACGTAGTAGGCACGATGCGGGATCGTTTCCGGGTCGGCGTTAACGATCTTGGTGACCTCGGCCTGCAGCTCGGGCGTCATGCGTTCGTCGGCGTCGAGATAAAACACCCACGGGTGCTTGAACTCGATGTTCTCCATTGCCCAGTTCTGGTGGCCCGCCCAGTTGTCGAACTTGCGCTCGACGATCTTCGCCCCCAGCTCCCGGCTGACCTCGACCGTGCGGTCCGTGCTCAACGAGTCGTAGACCACGACCTCGTCGAAGTCCGCGACCGAGGCGAGCACCTTGGGCATATTCGCCTCTTCGTTCAGCGTGAGGATCATGATCGAGATGGGGATCTTCGCGTCGGACAAAAGTGAGACTCCAGGTTCTGAATTCTCCGCATGAACGGGGGCGAGCCCGTATCTCTAGATCGGTCAGGCCGGCGTCCGGCTGCGGCGGTGGGCGATGGCTTTCTCGAACACTTCCAGATAACCCCGGGCGATGGCCAAATTGTCGAACTCGGTCGCGCGTTGGGCGGCGGCGGTGCCGAGCTGCTTACGCAGCGCGGCATCACT
>JAUIGU010000004.1 GCA_030432595.1 Phycisphaerae bacterium | reverse complement strand
CGCCAACGCCGACCTGATCGTCAACATCAACGGCAAGCTCGTCCACCGCGACCAGGCCGGCGTCTCCCCCTTCGACTCGGCCGTGCAGAACGGCGACGCCGTATGGGAAGGCCTCCGCCTTTATGACGGCGCGGTCTTCAAACTCGACGAACACCTCGCCCGGCTCCGCAAGAGCGCCGCGATGCTGCAGTACGCGGGCTACCCCGACGACGACACGCTCGTCGCCGAACTCCGCAAGACCCTCGAAGCCAACCACATGCGCGACGGCGTCCACATCCGCCTCACCGTTTCGCGCGGCCTCAAATACACCTCCGGCCTCGACCCGCGCATCAACCAGCGCGGCTGCTCCTTCTTCGTCCTCGCCGAACACAAACCCCCCGTCTACGACCGCGCCGGCATCACCCTCATCACCGCCCAGCACCGCCGCCCGCCCGCCCACGTGCTCGACCAGCGCATCCACTCCTGCAACCAGCTCACCTCCATCCTCGCCAAGCTCGAAGCCAACGCCGCCGGTGCCGACGACGCCCTCATGCTCGACCTCGACGGCCACCTCGCCGAGACCAACGCGACCCACGTCTTCCTCGTCAAACACGGCACCGTCCTCACCTCCACCTGCAACGCCTGCCCCGAAGGCATCACCCGCGCGACCGTCCTCGACCTCTGCCAACAACACAACATCCCCGCCGAGGTGCGCAACATCCCCCACGCCGAACTCTTCGACGCCGACGAGATGTTCGTCACCGGCACCATGGGCGAACTCGTCCCCGTCGTCCGCCTCGACGACCACGCATTCGCCCCGAGCCCGAGGACATCCCAACTCACGGAGTTGTTCACAGCGCTGGTGCAGTCTGGACGGTGCGCAACGCAGCTCATCGACTGAACGAAAAAGCCGTTCAAGCCGAACGCCGACGCCAGCCAAGCGTCAACACACCCAGAAAGACCGTGACAATGCCCGGCTCGGGCACCACCGCCGGATTCGCCGAGAAGTTCGGAGCGCTCGCGCTCCCCCAATTCAGCAACACCTTGTCCAACTCCGTCTGCTCGATCTGACCCACCGGCAAATCATTCACCCAGCCCGCCGGCACGCCCGCCCCGCTCCCCGGCGTCGTGTCTACGCCCCAGTTCAGCAACACCAGATCCAGGTCGCCCTGTTCCACCTGGCCCGACGCGTTGTAGTCGCCGTCCAGCCCGGCCAGCAGCGCGAACTGAGCGAAGTCGGCCGTGGCCGTGTCGAACGCCAACTGGATTGGGAACGCGAACGGGTCCTCGCCGTCCACCGTCGGCGTGATCCCCGTCACCGCGAATTCGCTCACGCCGTGTCCGAGCAACGCCACGAAGTCCATACCGTCATCTTCCCCGAACGTGCCCAGGTGCTGACCCTCCGCCCACACCGAGAACGGCCGGTCGAACCCGTCCGCGAAGTCAATCACCTCCGTGAACAACGCCCCGTCTTGCATCGCATACACGAACCCTGTCGCCGCCACTGGGTCGTACCACAGACCCGATTCGACATCATCGAAAAAGAACGGCTCGTCTTCGACCAACTCGAACCCGTCCCCCGGAATGATCGCCCCCAGGTCCGGTGCCGGCACCGGTGCCGGCGGCGCACCCGAAGGGCCCGCCGCACTGCCCTGCGTCGCGCCCTCGCCGACCAGAAGAGTGAACGCCCACGAGTCAAAACGGTTCGTCCCAAATAAAAACCCGTTCGATTGGTCGCCGTAGGCCCCGAAAGAAATGCGGTACTCGTGTCCCTGCAGGAACACGTCTTCGAAATACCCCGAGGAGGACCCGCTTGAGGCGAACGGTTCATTGTCTCCGGTGGTGGAGACGCCGAGGATGTAATCCGTGCTCGAGAACACCTCTAAACTCGAACCCGACTGGCCGCCTGCTTCTGGGTATGCCCAGTCGAAGCGGTAGCGGACGGACATCGGCGTATCGGCGTCGAAGGGCATCGTCGCGACGCCACCGGGTCCGGGGCGTCCCCGGAGCGCACCGCTCACACTCTGGTATCCGGTTGGAAGACGATCGGTTGGGTTGGCCTCCGAATGCGAGACCGCCATCCCGATCGAACCGGATGCCTCGACCCTGTGCGGAGCATCCGACCATGACAACTCCGCGGACAACACACCCGTCACGGTGTCGGTCGGATGGACCACGGTCTCGCTGATCCCCGCCTCCAACGCCAACGAACCAAACCCCCCACCGTCCGGCCCGATGTCCGGCGAAGTCTCCGAATCGTTGAAGTTAAAAACCGGGTTCCACGCAAAATCAACACTCGTCCAGATTCGATTGCCGGGCCTGAACTCGATCTGCGCCACACCTAGAGATGGTGTCAAAACCACGGCCACTAACACCGCCAGTAGACGCCCCAGTATCTGATTCATTCGTAGCTACCTTCTTCTGCGATCTCCGCGGTCTCGGCGTGTATCTTGTCACAAATTTCGCGTTTAGCCTAACGCTCAGGCCTTGGTCTGCCTAGGCCCGACTAGCCGATTCCTGACATGGCGGGGTAACTTTCACCATCGATGAGCGGATTTCGCTCTCTCACACGTTCTAGCTCTCCAAACCACCTCACTTCACAATCTGAGGTATTCGATATCCCCCCGGAGGAGGCAGACTCCGACCCGGCGAACCCAATCAGCACTACGAGAAAACGCAGTTGATTCCCTATACGTCAACCCTTCACCGCCCCGCTCGTTACCCCGCTGATGAACGCACGTTGGAACAGCAGGAACGCGACGATCAGCGGGGCGACCGTCACCAGGCCCGCCGCCATGATCAGGCCGTACGGCGTCTGGTACTCGCCCTGCAACAGATACACCAGCAGCGGCATCGTCTGCATGTTCTCGGTGCGCAGCACGATGAACGCCCACATGAGGTTGTTCCACACGCTGATGAGCACGAGGACGCCGAGCGCGCCCAGCGCGGGCTGGATGACGGGGACGACGATGCGCCAGTAGACGCCGAACTCGGAGCAGCCGTCGATGCGGGCGGCTTCGTGGAGCGAGTCGGGGACGTTGGCGGTGATGTACTGCCGCATCCAGAAGATGCCGAAGGCGTTGGCGGCGCCGGGGATGATCATGGCCCAGTAGGTGTTGAGCACGCCGACCTTGGCGAGGATGACGAAGATCGGGATCATCGTCACCGCGCCGGGGATCATCATCGTGCCCAGGACGAACGCGAACAGCCAGCCGTGCCCTGGCGCCCGGCGGTACTTCGCGAACGCCATGCCCGCCAGCGAGCACAGGAACAGCGTGAGCGCGACGTGCAGCACCGCGATCAACGTCGTGTTGAAAAACGCCCGTGGCAAACTCGCGTCGCTGAGCACGGTCTTGAAGTTTTCAAGCGTCGGGTCCGGCGGGATCAGCGTCGGCGTGGGCGCGAAGATCTGCGCCTGCGTCTTGAACGCCCCGCTGATCAGCCACGCGAACGGCAGCAGAAACACCACGGCCGAGATCGCGAGGAAGCCGTACATCACGATCTTCTCGGTCCACGTCGAGCCCGCCGCGCCGACGGCGCCCTGCGTCCCTTTGCGTTTAGGAGCTGTAACCGGCATCGTCACTCGCCCTTCTTCCCGACGCGGAAGATCACCAGCGACATCACGAACACGACCAGCGCCACGCTGTACGCCGCCGCCGATGCGTACCCGAAACGGAAGTCCTGGAACGACTGCTGGAAGAGGAAAAGGCCGAAGTTGGTCGTCGCGTCGCCCGGCCCGCCGTTGGTCAGCACGAACACCTCGTCGAACATGTACACCGTGCCGATCAGCGACATGATCGTGATGAATATGAAGGTCGGCTTCATCATCGGGATCGTGAGGTAGCGCATCTGCTGCCAGCGCGACGCGCCGTCGATGGTGGCGGCCTCGTACATGTCCCCGGGGATCCCCTGCATGCCCGCGAGCATGATCACCATGTTGTAGCCCGTCCACCGCCAGACCAGCAGGATCGACACGGTGATCTTCGCCCACGTGCCGTTCTGCAGCCAGGGCACGCCCGCCGCTTCGATCCCGAGCAAGCCGAGCGCCCCCGTGTAGAGGTAGTTCACCAAGCCCGTCTCGGTGCTGAACAAAATGAAAAACACGAACGCGATCACGACCATCGGCGTGATCGCCGGCATAAACACCGCCGCCCGCCAAAACGCCCGCAGCTTCACCCACTGCTGATTCAAAATCACCGCGAACACAAACGCCAGGATGAACATCGGCGGGAAGTGGTAGACCCCGATCAGGATCGTGTTCCAGATCGCCCGGTAGAACTGCTCGTCCCGCAGCAGCGTCGTGAAGTTCTGCAGGCCCACCCACTTGGGCGACGTCAGGCCGTCCCACTGCACCAGGCTCAGGTAGAGCGAGAACAGCAGCGGATAAAGACCGAACACCGCGAACAGGAAAAAGAACGGCGAGATGAACAGATAGAAGTGCCGGTACCGCCACATCTGCTCGCGCAGCGAGCCGGTTGAACCGGGCTTCTTCGCCGGTGTTGATTGGGCGGCGGCATCACTCATCATCCGGCCCGCTTTCGTCCGTACCTTCTCGTTGCGCCGCGAGTTCTTCGTACGGCACGACCTCCCGCACGACCTTCCGCCCCAACGCCTCGGCGACTCCGCGCAGGTATGCGCCGTTGTCCTGCCGCGTCTCTGCCCAGCGGGTCAGCGACCGCCCGAGGTACGCCTGCGCCTCGTTCCAGTCCGCCGTCCGCGTCATCGTCGGCAGCTTCTCGAAGTCCTGCGCGAACACCTTGTTCACCGCCTGGTCTGCGAAAAACGGGTCTTTCTCGTCGAAGTACGGGTGGTCGTACGCGGTGATCAGGGCCGGGAACAAGCCCTGCTCGCGGAACTGCTCGATCTGCCCTTCGACCGTGCAGTTCGCGAACTCGATGAACGACCACGCCTCTTCCGCCACCTCGCTCTCGCGCGGGATGATCAGCACGGACCCGCCGAGGTTGCTCGTGCGTATGCCGCCCTTTTCAAACGCCGGCATCGGGAACACGCCCCACTTCCCCGCCGTGTCGCCCGCCGCCTGCTTAAGCGCCGCGACCGCCCACACCGCGTTGGGGTAGCACGCGACGTTGTCGGTCTGGTAGCTCGCCTCCCACTCCGGGCTGTACGGCGTCAGGTCCGCGTTGATCCCCGTGTCGAGCATCTGCCGCATCAGCGCCAGCACCTGCCGGTTCTGCGGCGAGTCAAGCACGATCCGGCCCTGGACATCAAACACGTTCCCGCCGTTCTGCTGCATGAGTATCTGCAACATCTCGATCAGGTTTGCCTCGCTCAGCGGCAGCATCCGCACCTTGCCGCCGGAACGCTCTTTCAACTCGACGCCCATCGCGACGAAGTCGTCCCACGTCTCGATCGTCCACGGGTCCAGGCCGTACTCCTCGAAGATCCACCGCTTGTAATACACCGCGCAAGGCCCGACGTCCCAGGGCAACGCGTACATCCGCCCCTCGTAAACACAACTGTCCCAGAACGCCGGCACGAACTGCTCGCGGTAGGGCGAGGCCCAGTCGGTCAAGTCCGTCAGCCGACCCGTCCGCGTGTACTTCGCAGCCTCGCGCTCCTGCAACTGCGACACGTCCGGGATGCCCGAACCTGCGGACAACGCCAGCAGCAGACGCGTCTGCAGGTTCGAGCCGTTCTTGTTGATGTAGATGTCGAGGTCGGGGTGTTCGGCCTCGAACTCCTCCGACACACCCGAAAGCGCGTCCGCCGCGTTGGTCCAGCTCCACACCTCGACCTGCCGCTTCCCCGCCGGGGGTTTGGCCAAGCCCACGTAAGGCAGCCACGTCAAAACGATGGCAAGCACAAGCAACCCGACGAGCAGTATGGTCGGGACCACCCAGCGGCCGTTCGTGTTCGGAGAAGTCGTGTTAGGCACGTGCAGAAAAACCGATGACGCTGGCAAAGAACGAACCCCGCGGGGTCACGCGGCAATAAGATAGTGCCGTCCGCGTTGGCCGTGTGTCTCTTCCCCTCCGCGAATCCATCGATGAACACTAAACCGCCGATCCTTCGCCGCAATTCCGCCCACGCGCTCCGCGCGTCCGTGTGGGTCTCCGCAATTCTTCTATTCTTCTTCACGGCGACCGTGTCCGCCCAGCCGGAGAACCCCGTGACCGTGCAGATCGACCCGAGCGTGACTTACCAGACCGTCGAGGGCTTCGGCGCGTCCGGTGCGTGGTGGCACACGTGGGTCAAGGACTACCCGCAGGACGAACGCGAGCAACTGCTCCGGCTGCTCTACACCGACGAGGGGGCCGGGCTCACGGTGTTCCGCTACAACATCCCTGCCGGGGCGCCCGACACCGTCGAGCGTCCGGACCGCAAGACCATCGACATCGAGACCGCGCCGGGCGAGTACAACTTCGACGCCGACCGCGAAGCGATCTTGCTGCTCAAAGACATCCGGGCGCTGGGCGTGACGGACATCGTCGTGTTCGCCAACAGCCCGCCGGCCCGCCTGACGCGCAACGGCAAGACCAGCGGCGGCGATGAGGGCGGCTCCAACCTCAAGCCCGGCGCAGAGGCCGAGTTCGCGACGTACCTCGTCGATGTCGCCGAACACCTGCGCACCGAGCTCGACCTCGAGCACCTCAAGCTCTCGCCCATCAACGAGCCGCAGTGGGACTGGGGCAAGGGCCGCGGCCAGGAGGGCTGCCACTACGAGCCCGATGAAGTTGCGAGGACCATCCGCGCGGTCGTGGACGAAGTCCAGTCGCGCGGCGTGCCGATCGAGGTCGAAGCGCCAGAGTCGGGCGCATGGGAAGGCAGCGAGAAATACGCGGAGGCATTGTTCGCCGACCCGGTGCTCGACGAGTACTTCCACACGTTCGCGCTGCACTCTTACTGGTCGGACCGGCGTAAAAAACGCGCGTTCCGCGAATGGTTCGACGAGCACCACCCCGACAAGACCATCTCGATGACCGAGTACTGCGAGATGCGGCACGGCCACGGCACCGGCATCGAGGAAGGCCTGCACCTGGCCAAGGTCATGCACGACGACTTCACGCTCGGCCGCGTCGTCACCTGGCAGTGGTGGCTCGCCATCGCCGGCGGCGGGTACAACGACGGGCTCATCTACGCCCACCCCCGCACTCAGGAAATCGAGACCACCAAACGCCTCTGGGTCATGGCCCACTACGCCCGCTTCGTCCGGCCCGGATCAAAGCGCATCGACGTGTCGCTCGGCGGCGATGATTTGGACATCCTCGCGTCGGGTTATGTCTCCGAAGCCGGCGACCGGATGGCGGTGGTGCTGACCAACCCGTCCGACGCCGACGTCGTGGTCCGGTGGGCTCTGCCGTCCGATCAGGCGTGGGCCGTGGATGCGGCGTACTTCACCGACGCCGACCGCGATCTTGAACATGCCGCGGACACCAACACCGAATCACTGACGCTGCCCGCCCGATCGATCTGCACGGTGGTGTATCGATCTGAATAAACAAAGTCGGTATCGCTCGTCAGTGTGCCGCCGTGGATCTTGCGAAGCCGGACCCACGGCGACGTGGCCATATCTTTCGTGACACGCCCTCCACGTTCCGCGACACCAAAGGCGTTGAACACGCGGAGATGAATACCCCATCTGCCTCCTCATGTAATCCTCTGAAGCCCACGGATTCAATCCGTGGGCTTCTTCCTCTTCTCTCGTCACCCTTGGTGGAGCGACAACGCCCCTGCTTCACTTGTCAAAGAGCCGGCAGCCATATAAAGCGGCGGCCGGTGGCCGCCGTCGAGCGCGCGCAAACACACGCGCCCGAGCACGGCCGACACCGTCGGCCGCTTTATATCGCCACCTTCACCAGGGCCGAGCTTCACACTCCACGCGGCGGCGGCTCCCACTTCACGCAGCACCACATGTCCGATTCCAAGCGCCACAGGTTGGACGCCTGCCTCACTTGGAACGGAAGCCCCGGCGAGCCGTGCGTTCGGATCGGACTCCCTTGGCGTGTGTCCCGTCGATGTTCGTGACCGGCCCGTCGGCCGATGAGAGGAACGCTGCGTTTTCCCGAGACACGGCCTCACCGACCTGGAACCCCCGCGACGACCTTTGGGCATGCCCCCGGAAGCTCACGCCCCGGGGGATAACTCGGGGCGGGTGTTTGAGTATTTGCGCAGCAAGAAAAACCACGGAGGCGTGGAGGATGCGGAGGTTCAGAATGGACAAGCAGTTGTGTTTTCAGCCACACGACAACAACGAGCGCATTGGGGGCTCAAACGCAGCGCAAAACGCGCGGTCTCAGGCCGATCACACATGCACCGGCCGCGAGAAGCGTTCCGGGTTCGGGGATGGGGACGATGGCACCGTTTTCGATGTAGAACAGGTCGTCGTTCCGCCAGTCGTTGTTCTCGCGGGTGATGAAGAAGATGGTTTCTGCGCTGCCGAGGTAGGCGAAGCTGCCTTGGGCGTCCTTGGTGAACGTCAGTTGCGCGACTGCGAAGTTCGTCTCGGATTCAGGGAGACTGCCGTGACGTGGGAAGTAGAACTGGCTGATCCGGGCCGGGTCGTTGAACACCGCGGTTGGGCCCTGAGCCGGGTCGAGGTTGATCGCGCTTCCGCCGAGCGAGGCGGCCCCGAGCGGCTCGTCTTCGGATCGGAATCCGCCGTTGCTGACAAACGTGTCGAACGCCAGGTCCGGCATAAACCCGACCGCGCCCGTGGATGGCGGCATGTTCTGCTGGGCACCGAAGAGCGGGACGTTGATGATCTCCCCCACGTCAAGCTCGATCAGCAGTTGTGAACCGGTGTACGCCCCCGCGAAGTCGATCGCGAGTTGATTCACCACGACTTCCGTCCCGTCGCTCAGTGTTTCGGGGCGGCTCGTGACCGCGAAGTTGTAGATCTGCCCGTCCGCGCCAACAACCATGGCACAGCAAACGGCCGTAAACAAGCACCATCTCATCTGACTGCTCCTTTCGGTTTATGTCGATCCCAGAGGTCGGTCCCCGATAGACCGACGCGCCCGGTTTCGCGTCGTGGTCCTGCTGGATGATAAACCGAGTATACCGGCGCGGACGGTTTGAACGGTCGTATTCAAACAGAATTCATACGGTGTCGGCAAGCACACTCACGTCCGCCCGAACTGGCGTTCGAGGTCTTTGAGGGTGAGGCGGAGGGTGGTGGGGCGGCCGTGGGGGCAGTTGCTGGCGCGTTCGAGCTGTTCGCGGCGGAGGAGGAGTTCGGCAAGCTCGGCGTCGGTGAGTTTGTCGCCGGCCTTGATGGCGGCCTTGCAGGACATCATGTCCAGGACTTCGTGGAGGGCGGCTTCGAGGGCGGTGGGGTTGAGGTGCGGGAGGGTGGGGGTGGATTGATCCTGCACTTGATCCGGGGCTTCGTCGCTGCGCTCCTCAGCCCTCGGCTTGGGGTTGTGGGGTGGGGTTTCGAGGAGGGTGTCGGGGGCGAGGTCGCCTTGCTGGGTTTTGTCGAGAAGGTCGGTCATGAAGGCGGCGGGGTCGACCTTGCGGTCGAAGAGCAGCGAGGGGAAGGCGTGGACGGCGACGGTGCTCGGGCCCATGGGCGACGCTTCGATGCCCAGCGCGTCCAGCAGAGGCGACAAGTCCTCGAGCAGGCTCTGGCGTTGCGCGTCGGCGGAGAGCGTGACGGGGACGAGCAGGCGTTGCGACTCGAGCGGCTTGCCCTGGTCGAGGATGCGCGAGCGCAACTGCTCGAACATCATGCGTTCGTGCAGGGCGTGCTGATCGACGATGAGGACGCCGTCGTCGTCCTGGGTGATGACGAAGCTGTTGTGGACCTGCAAGATTGCCGAATGAGAAACGCCGATTGACGAATGGAGCGATTGCTCCGGGGCTTCGTCGGTGCGCTCCTCAGCCCACGGCTTGGGGGAGGTGTCCGGGGCGGTGTCGTGCATTTCGCGTTTGACTTCTTCGTAGACGAAGCCCTTCTGGGTGGGGTCCATGCGTTTGAAGTAGTCGACGAAGGCGTTGGGTTGGAGGTGGGCGGTAGGTGAGGGGGCGGCGGGTGGGGTGGGGTGATCCGGTGCTTCGCTGTGCTCAGCACTCGGCTTAAGGAGCGGTTCGGCGGTGAGTGGTTGGGGTTTGAAGCGGACTTCGGGGGTGAGGTCGTGGGCGAGGAGGCAGCGGCGGAGGGTGTGGAGCACGAGGCCGTGCATGCGGGAGGGATCACGGAAGCGGACCTCGGCCTTGGTGGGGTGGACGTTGACGTCCACGGCCTTGGGGTCGAGGTTGATCTGAACGACGGCGACGGGCTGGCGGTCGGGCGGGATGAGGCCGCGGAAGGCTTCCTTGATGGCGTGGGCGAGGTTGCGGTCGCGGACGGGCCGGCCGTTGACGGTGAGGTACTGGAACTTGGCGGTGGCGCGGGCGATCTCGGGCCGGCCCAGCAGCGCCCAGACCTCGGGGCCAGGCTGGCCGTGGGCGTCGGGCGGGTCGGCGTGGTGCGCTTCCATGAGCGCATCGTCCAGCTCCTTGCCGAGCACGGCGACGCAGCGGGCGCGCGGGGTCTGGTTGGGGGGCAGGTCGAGGGTGGTGCGGCCGTTGTGGGTGAGGGTGAAGCCAAGCGTGGGGTGGGTCATCGCGAGGCGGTTGACGGTGTCGGCGATGTGGCCGAACTCGGTGGACGCGGCGCGGAGGAATTTGCGTCGCGCGGGCGTGTTGAAAAACAGGTCGCGGATCTCGACGACAGTGCCGGGCGCGTGCGCGGCGGGCGCGACGGGGGTGAGGTCGTCGCCGGCCTGCTCGATGCAGGCGGCGCTGTCGGAGGGCTTGCCGTCGAACGTCGACAGCGAGCTGAGGCGCAGCCGCGACACCGACGCGATGGAGGCGAGCGCTTCGCCGCGGAAGCCGAGCGTGGCGATGGCGCTGAGGTCTTCGGCGTGTTGGAGTTTGCTGGTCGCGTGCGCCGCGACGGCGAGGGGGAGTTCTTCCGGGGGGATGCCGTGGCCGTCGTCGCGGACGCGGATGAGTTGGGAACCGCCCTCTTCGATGTCGATGCGGACGCGGGTGGCGGCCGCGTCGATGGCGTTGTCGAGGAGCTCTTTGACGACGGAGTTGGGCCGATCGATGACCTCGCCGGCGGCGATCTGGTTGACGAGCAGCGGCGGGAGCTTGGCGATGGGCACGGGGGTATGGTAGTGGGCGGGAAACCCGGAGCTTTGCTTTGCTCGGTTTCGGCCTGGGTGTTTCGTATCCCGGAGTGTGCCGCATGATCCAACGCAACGACACCGTGCTTTTTCAGGGTGACTCGATCACGGACGCGGGGCGCGACCGGGCGGTGCTCGAGCCGAACGTCCCGGAGGGGTTGGGCGGCGGATACGTGCGTGACGTGTCGGCGATGCTGCTGGCCGAGCATGGGCCAGACGGCGTCTCGATCTTCAATCGCGGCGTCGGCGGGGACCGGGTGCACGAACTCGAAGCGCGGTGGGAAGACGACTGCCTGAACCTGTACCCGACGGTGCTGAGCGTGATGATCGGCATCAACGACGTGTGGCACGGACTGAACGACCCGAGCCGTGGCGTGTCGGCAGACGTGTTTGCGGCGAAGCTGTCGGCGTTGCTGAGTCAGGCCCGCGCGGCGTTGCCGGAGCTGCGGCTGATCGTGCTGGCCGAGCCGTTCGTGCTGCCGTGCGGGCCGGGCGCTGAGCTGCCGTTTGAGCCGGAGGTGACGAACCGCCGGCGGATCGTGCGCGAACTGGCGGAGGGTCTGCGGGACGGCGGAGACATCGTGTTCGTGCCGTACCAGGACGCGTTCAACCGGGCGTTGGACCGCGGGATCGCGCCCGAGCACTTGGCCCACGACGGCGTACACCCGACGATGGCGGGGCACATGCTCATGGCGCGGGCGTGGTGGGACGCGGTGCTGCGCAGCGACTGATTTAGTTTGAGGCGCCGCACAGGAGGCGGGTCAATCGGCGTCCTTGTTGTCTTCGTTCAAGGATTCAGCCTTCTGGTACACGCGGACGTAGTCCACGAGGTAGCGCTGGGGGAATGGCGTCTCGCCGGGGTCGCCGCCGTTGTTGCCACCGATCGCGAGGTTGAGCAGCAGGTAGTGCGGCTCGTGGAACGGGTTCTCCGCGCCGGGCGTGCGGTTGACGGTTTTGTCCAGCTCGATGGTGTTAAGCAACTTGCCGTCGATGTAGAGCTTGATGGCGGTCTGGTCCCAGTCCATCCGCCATACGTGGAAGCGGCCTGCCCATGCGGCGACATCGCCCCGGTCGGTGTCGTTGTCGGCGAGCTCTTCAACGGGCGTGGCGGAGGAATCCCACACGGCCTGCCAGCGGCGCTCATTGCCCCACGCGGCGTTGGCGAGGATCTTGCCGCGGTAGAACTCCATGATGTCGATCTCGCCGGCGTGCGGCCAGTCGCGGGCCGACCCGAGCGTCCAGATCGCGGGCCACATGCCTTGTTTCGCGGGGATCTTCGCGCGGATCTCGAACCGGCCGTAGGTCCATTCGTGTTTGCCGGAGGTGTTGATCGAGGCGGCGGTGTATTCGATGCGCGGCCGGTTCGTGCGCCAGTCGTCGCTGTCTGGGTCGTGCCGCGGGTTGGGGCGGTCAACGCGCCGGGCCTCGATGACCAGGACGCCGTCTTCGCAGAACGCGTGGTCGGGCTGGTACCACTGCAACTCGTTGTTACGGACGAACCCGCGTTCGTGGCCCCAGGCTTCGGGGTCGGGCGGGCCGGCCTGGTCGAACTCGTCGCGCCAGACCAATTCGTAGCCTTCGTAGGCGGGCGGTTCGTCCGTCGCGGCGACCGTCGCGCAGCCCGCGAGGCTCAGGCACCCAAACAGAAGCAGCATGAGGAAGGTATTCATGGGGTGCAGTTTAGGGGTTGCGTGACACGCCAACACTCCGGACCCTGAAGGCCGTGTCTCCACCGAGCCAAGAGCGAAAGCGACCGGTCTGATCTGCCCGTATCTTCGTCGGCTTCGCATGGCCCAGAACCTCACCGAGATCAAGGCGTTGCTGGCGGCGCACGGGCTGCGTCCCAAGCACCGGTACGGGCAGAACTTTCTGCACGACGGCAACCACATGGCGAAGATCATGGAGGCGGCCGCGATCACGCGGGGCGACTTGGTGCTGGAAGTCGGGCCCGGGACCGGCGCGTTGACCGAGCGGCTGCTGGAAGCGGGTGCGCGGGTGCTTGCCGTGGAAATCGACACCGACCTGGCAACGTTGCTGCGCGAACGGGTCGCGGCGGCGTATCCGGAGGCGTCGTTTGAGTTGATCGTCGGCGATGTGCTCGCGGGCAAGCACGAACTCGACCCGGAGGTGCGCCAGCGCCTCGTTTCGCCGTTCAAGCTGATCGCCAATCTGCCGTACAACGTGGCGTCGCCGCTGCTGGTGAACCTCGCGCTGGCGGGGCCGTTGATGGCCGCCGCCGTGGTCATGCTTCAGAAGGAAGTCGCCGGCCGGATCACCGCGCCGCCCGGCGGGAAAGAGTACGGCCCGCTGGGCATCATCCTGCAAGCGCTCTACGAGACGCGGATCGTGGGCACGCTGTCGCCGGCGTGTTTCTGGCCGGCCCCGAAGGTGGCGTCGGCGGTGGTTGCGCTGCGCCGGCGGGCGCAACCGTTGACCGACGACCCGGCCGGTTTCGCGGCGTTCGTGCACCGGCTGTTCGGGGCCCGGCGGAAGCAGTTGCGGGCGTTGCTGGGGCCGGACGCCGCGTTCCCGGACGGCATCGACCCGTCGCAGCGGCCCGAGACGCTCGCCGTGGAACAAATCGTGGCCCTGGCGGGTCTTAACGCTTGAACCGGCCTACCCTGAGGTCTACCGTTGACCGGTTCCTGATTCGTTCCTCACGGGTTTCTCACATGCGAACGCTCGTCGCCGTCCCGGTCTTCAACGAAGAGCAATACGTCGAAAAGGTTATCTCCGAGATCGCCCGCTTCGCCGACTGCGGCGGCAGCGACGTGCTGGTCATCGACGACGGCTCGACCGACATGACGCCCTGCCTGCTGGCCAAGCAGCCGGTGGACGTGATCCGCCACAAGACCAACCTTGGTTACGGCCGGGCCATCCGCGACGCGTTCCGCTGGGCGCAGTCCTACGGATACGACTGGCTGATCACCATGGACTGCGACGAGCAGCACGAGCCGCGCTCGCTGCCGGATTTCAAACGCGCCATCGAACGAGACGACGCGGACGTGATCTCGGGCAGCCGCTACCTCAACGGCGACGCGCTCGAAACCGCCGACGGCTCGCCGCCGCCGGACCGTCGGAAGATCAACGCCGCCGTGACCGCGTGGGTGAACGAGCGCCTCGCGTCGCGCCTGGGCGGGCCGATCACCGACGGCTTCTGCGGGTTCAAGGCGTACCGCGTGTCGGCATTGGACCAACTCGACCTCAATGTGGACGGCTACGCGATCCCGCTGCAGTTCTGGGTGCAGGCGGCGGCGGCGACGTTGCGCGTCAAAGAGGTGCCGATCCGGCTGATCTACAAGGACCTCAACCGCAGCTTCGGCGGGCCGCTTGATAACCCCGAGTCACGCATCGCGCATTACAAAGACGTGTTCGAGCGGGAGCTGGCGCAGCACCCCGAGCTGTGCGAAGCCGAGTCGTCGGCGACGTGCAACGCGTCGGTGTGTTGCGGCAAGGGCTGAACGGATGCGGGTGCACGTCGACGATTCGCTGCCGGCGTGGCGCACCCGAGCGGCCGCCGTGCCGTGGACCGGGCACCAGCCGTGGCTGTGGCACCCGGGGATTCTGGCGAAGTACCTCGCAGCCGACGCGTTGACTTCCGGCAATGATGCCGAGACGGTCCCGGGGGTTCACGTCGTCGTCGATCACGATGTTCAGGAGGCGCTCCGCCTCGAACTTCCGACGCAGGACGGCCATGCGCTGGGCATCCGAAGAGTCACCCTTGCCCAGACCCAGGCCGAGGTCCCGCCGGCGTGTCAACCGCCCGTCGATGTCGAGCAAGTTCTGCAAGCCTTGCGGGACGAATCAACAGAAACGATTGTGGATGTGTCACGTTTGTCCGCCTCTTTCGACCGTGAGGACGTGAGACATGCCAACAACCTCGGGCAACAGGTCGCCGCGGTGCTGCGGGCGTTGCTGTCGCCGTGGCTGGCGCGACCGATGCGGGACGTGTACTCGTCGCAGCTCAGTCGGGAGGCGTGGTTCCGCGCGGAATTGCGCCGGCTGCTGCACGACGCGCCGGCCATGGCACTGGCGTACAACCGCGCGGTCGCGGAGCATTCATCCGCCGGTGTGACGCCGCTGCGCGTCGAGCCGGACCGGGTCGAACTGCCGGTGTGGCTGCTGGCGTGGGAACAGCCGCGGCGGCGTCTGTTCGCCGACGTCGCCGACTCCGAGCCCTGGCTGGTGACCGAGGACGGAACGCGCATCGATCCGGAGTCGGCGTGGCTGGCGCCCAAGGCGCTGTGGATGACCGCGCTGCTGCGTCGGCGGGTCGATCAATGCGCGGGCTTCATCCACGGCACCGGCGGCGGCGACTACGACCGCGCGATGGAGGCGTGGTGGTCGGCGTGGAAAAATGAAACGTTGGCGCCGCAGGCGGTGGTCACCGCCGACGTCACGCTGCCGGTGCGGGCCCCGGTCGCCGATCGGGCGCAGGTGGAGCGCGCCGTGTGGGTGGCGCACCACCTCCCGCACAACCTGGACCGCGTGCCGAGCATCGCGGCGGGGCACCCGGACTTGGTGAACGAAAAACGCGTGCTGCTCGAACGCATGGACGATGACCGCAACCGCGTTCGCCGCCGCACCGCTTTCGACCGCGTCCACGTCATAAACGACGCGTTGGCCGACGCCCACCACGCGTTGATCGACCGGGCCGGGACCGAGTTGAATACCGCCCGCACCGGCTTGTCCAACGCCGCTGTGGCCGGCAAGCGCGACTGGTGCTTCGCGTTGTACCCCGAGGCGGTGCTCGCGTCGCTGCGCGATACGATCCACTCCTCGGTCGATTGTTTGTCGGCCGCGGATAGACGCAGATAACGCGGATTCAGAATGAATACTGGAACGCTTTTTTCGTTTGATCTTCGTTTAAGGGTGTCTTACCGAGCATGCTGAACTCACTCCCCAACATCGGCGTCCATCCGCGTTCATCTGCGGCGGCATGCCTGCTTCTCCTGCTCCCGTTCTGCGTACAAGCCGCCGCCGAGGAGTCCTGGTACGTCCTGCTGCTGGGCGACCAACGCGCGGGCTACGTCCGGCAGGCGGAAACACACGACGGCGGCGAGATCACCACCGACACCGAGATGCACGTCCAGGTCGGCCGGGGCAACGCCGTGATCACCGTGAGCATGACCGGCTCGTTCGTCGAGACGGCCGAGGGCGAACCCGTGCGGGCCGCGTCCTCGATGAATCTGGGCGGCACGCCGATCGTGACCGAGATGCAGTTCGGTGGCGACACAATCGCCGTCACGTCGCGCCAGGGCGGGCGCGAGAGCACGCAAAACGTGCCGGCCCCGCGGGTCGAATGGCTCCCCCCCTCCGCGATGGGCCGCTACGTGGAGGCGCAGCTCGGCGAGGGCGCGGAGACGATCACGGTCACCACCATCGACCCGGCGATGGGCCTGGAGCCGTTCACCTCGACGATGACCATCGTGGGTGAAGAGGACGTCGACGTGTTCGGCCGGACCGTGCCCGCGACGGTGTGGAACATGACGGTCTCGACAATGCCGGGCCTGACAATGCGCGAGTACGTGGACGACGCGGGCCGGTCGCTGAAGTCGACGGTGACGCTGATGCCCGGGCTGGAGATGACGGTGCTCGAAGCGGACAAGGACCTGGCGTTGTCGCCGCTGAACCCGCCGGAGCTGATGGCGTCGACGCTGGTGAAGCCGACGGGCAAGAAGATCGAGCGGCCGCGGGAACTGCGATCGGCGTCGTACCGCGTCGGCGTCCCCGGGCTGGATTACGCCTGGCCGAAGACCTCGGCGCAGCAGGTCGGTTTGCTGGCCGAAGCGTTTGTACCGGAACGGCTTCCCTTGGAAGAGGTCGCACCTCGGCTCGAGGCGGGCGAAGCGTTGCCGCGCGGGCAGTACTGGCGGGTGGATGTGCGTGCCCTGCCGCTTGATGCGGGTCCAGACCTGGTTCATCTTGAGTTTGCCGCGGATGAGCCAGACGAAGCGCAGATCAAAACCATGTTGACCAGTTCACTCGCTTTGAACCACGAAGACCCCATGGTTTCAGCGCTGCGCGACGAAGCGTTGTCCAAGGTGCGCACCGCCGACCCGAACGAACGCGCCGAGGTGCTGCGTCGCTACGTCCACCGCACGATCACCCGGAAGGACCTCTCCGTCGGGTTCGCCACCGCGTCGGAGGTGGCCCGCACCAAGCAGGGCGACTGCACCGAGCACGCGGTGCTCTTGGCGGCGCTGCTGCGCGGCGCGGGCATCCCGGCCCGGGGCGTGTCGGGCCTGGTCTACGTCGACGAATTCCTTGGGCACGACGGCGTGTTCGGCTACCACATGTGGACCCAGGCCTGGCTGGACCCCGACGGCGACGACGGCCCCGCCCCGCCGCACTGGGTCGATCTCGATGCGACCCTCGGTGAAGGCACGCCCTTCGACGCCACGCACATCGCCCTGGTGACCAACGACCTCAACGGCCCGACGCCGGTCAACGACATGGTCCAGCTTGTCCCGCTGCTGGGCTCTCTGCAGATTGAGGTCATTTCGGCGGAAGCGCCGCGGTGATCACGCGGCCGCCGACTGCACAGCATGAAAACGACCCCCGCCGCGCGAAACGGCAGGGGTCTTCAGGCCATGTCGCCCCCGGCAAGCGTCCGGCCGTTACGATCCGATGAGCGTTCGCCGACGGCCCTCCCGGAACCGGGTCGGCGGCGACAAGGGGCGACACGGGAGTATCCCACCGCCCGACCACGCGGCTGTGCCAAGGGCATGACACCGGACGGTTTTTTCCTCACAGGTTGATCCAAGCCTTCAATTCCATCCCGGGCGAACGACGCGAAACAGGGCTCATGGTCCGATAGCTCCGACCCCGAAGCGCTGCTGATTACATGGCGACCGAACTCGAACAACTCCTGCAAGCCGTGCGTGAAGGCGGCGTGACCGCAGCGGACGCCGAGCGGACGATCCGCGACTTGGTTCGGTTGGGCGCTTCCGACGCCGTCGCGTCGCTGGGGTTCGCGACCGTCGATCAGGACCGGGCCCGGCGGTGCGGCGCGGCGGAGGTGATCTTCGGGCAGGGCAAGACGCCCGAGCAGGTGGTCGGCATCGCTGAGGCGATCCTCAAACGCAGCCCGGCGGTCCTGGCCACGCGGCTCAAGCCCGAGGCGCTGGCAGCGGTGAAGGCGCACTTTGGGGACCGCCTGCACGCCGTGTCGGACCTGGCGGGGACGGCGCTGGTGGGTGTGCCGAAGGTTGAACCGGAATCGGGGGGCGTACCCGACGACGATGCAGAACCCGCGGCCATCCCGATCGTCGCGGCCGGGACCAGCGACCTGGCGGTGGCGGAAGAAGCGACGCTGACGTGCACCGCGCTGGGGCAACCGACGCTGCCGATCAATGACGTGGGCGTGGCGGGCCTGCACCGCATCCTCGCACGTGTCGATGATCTGCGGTCGGCGAACGTGGTGGTCGTCGTCGCGGGGATGGAGGGCGCATTGCCCAGCGTGGTGGCCGGGCTGGTGGACGCGCCGGTGATCGCGGTGCCCACGTCGGTCGGTTACGGCGCGAGCTTCGGCGGCGTGGCGGCGCTCTTGGGCATGCTCAACTCCTGCGGGTCGGGCGTGACCGTGGTGAACATCGACAACGGTTTCGGCGCAGGCTTCGCGGCGAGCAAGATCAACCGGTTGGCACCTCGGACCCATGCGCGGAAGCAGGAAAGGGAGTAGGGCGCAGGGAGTCGGCAGTCGGGAGTCGCAGCCCGTGTGCCCCAAATCGGATTGATCCCGAGGTTGTTGCTTTCACCCAAGCCAGACTGAACGTTCGACCGTATTAAAACTGACGACTAAAAACCAAGAATAAACCACTCCCCCCCCCGCAAGAATGCAAAACGTCTCCGACATCCCCGCCCCCCCGCCGCGTCCGGGCGACGCCCACAAGGGCACGTTCGGCACCGTCGTGGTCGTCGGCGGCTGCGCGACCATGCCCGGGGCACCGGCGTTGTGCGCCCGCGCGGCGTTCCGGAGCGGGGCCGGGCTCGTGAAGATCGCCACCGACGCGGCGTCGCTTTCGACCACGTTGTCGATGCTCAGCTCGGCCACGGGCATCGCGCTCTCGGGCGACACGGAATCTCGACGCGCAGAAGTCGAACGGCGAACCGCGGCGAGTGACGTGTTGGCCATCGGCCCGGGGTGGGGACCGGCGACGGATCACGCCTCGCTGCTCAATCATCTGCTGGAACTGGACCGGTCCACCGTCTTGGACGCCGACGGGCTGAACGTGCTCGCCCAAACCGGAGTGAAGCTCGCGGACACGCGACGCAAGGCCCCGCTGATCCTCACGCCGCACCCCGGCGAGTTCCGGCGGTTGGCCGAAGCGATCGGGATCGAAGGCGACCCGACGGACCCGAACCAGCGCCCCGCGTTGGCGCTGCGCCTGGCCGAGGCCCACGCGGCGGTGGTGGTGCTGAAGGGCCGGCACACCGTGGTCGCCGACGCGGCATCGTCGATCGTGTTCACGAACACGACCGGAAACCCAGCGCTCGCCACCGCCGGAACGGGCGACGTCCTGACCGGCCTGACCGCCGGGCTGCTGGCCCAGGGCTTGCCGGCGTTCGACGCGGCGCGGCGCGCGACGCACGTCCACGGCCGCGCGGCCGACCGCTGGGCCGACACGCACGGCCGTGCCGGACTCTTGGCCGAAGAACTCGCGGACGCGATCCCCGATGCGCTACATGCGTTGCGGGCCTAAATATCGACCTTGGCACCCGCCGTTCATTCGGCGTCTCTTATCAACTCGGTGATGTGGGCACCCACTCCCGCGGCCAACGCTTCCAGGTCGTACCCGCCTTCCAACATTGAGACCACCTTCCCCTCGGCGTATTGATCCGCCATCGCCACGAGCCGCTCGGTGATCCACGCGAACCCCTCGGTGCTTACGTTCAAACCCCCCAGCGGGTCCGCGGTGGCCGCGTCAAAACCGGCCGACACCACGAGCGCCTGCGGCGCGAAACGATCCAGCGCCGGCGCGACATGTTCGCCGTACGCGTCGCGCCACACACGATCATCGGCACCGTGTCGCAGCGGCACGTTGACCGTGAAGCCCTCGCCCCGCCCACGGCCGCGCTCGTGCGCGAACCCGGTGCCGGGGTACTGCACGGCCGGGTCTTCGTGCATGGAAACGAAAAGGATGTCGTCGCGCTCTTCGAGCAGGTGCTGCGTGCCGTTGCCGTGGTGGACGTCGAAGTCCACAACGGCGACGCGTTCGAGGCCGTGCGTGCGTACGAGGTGGTCTGCAGCCAGCGCCGCGTTGGCGTAGAGGCAGAAACCCATGGACCGGTCGGCCTCGACGTGGTGCCCCGGCGGGCGCACCGCACAGAACGCGCGTTGCACCTCGCCGCGCATAACCGCGTCGCAGGCCGCGAGCACCCCGCCGACGGCAAGCCGTGCAATGGCTTCGCTCTCCTCGCAGATCGCCGAGTCCGGGTCGTCGATGTAGGGCTGGCCGTGGACACACGCGTGCATCAGGCGGTCGATGTAGCCGCCCGTGTGCAGGCGTTCGAGCACCTCGCGCGGCGCGGACTCGGAAGGCAACTGCGTCAGCCGCGTCCACCACCCGTCGGCATCGAGGCGTTGTCGGACCGCACGGAGGCGGTCCGGGCGCTCGGGGTGGTCGGGGCCGGTGCGGTGGCGCAGGAAACCATCGTCCCAAACCAAGCCGACGTTCATGGGGCCATCCTAGCAGGCACTCCAAGCCATCCCGCTCCGTTTGGCGTGGTCTAATCCGACTCCTGGTGAATGGCCCGCCCCACCAAATCCTCCCACGCCTCATTCCCTTGGTCCCAACCCGGCGACGCTTTATGATGACTCGATGGCCTGCACACACCGATCTCGGCCGGGCGAATCGTGTCGGGCGTGGGTGGTGTGGGTGGTGACGGGGGGTTTGGCGGCGAGTGCGTTCGCGGGCACCGCTTGCGCGGCGTCGTTTACCGGGCTGGGCGACTTGCCGGGCGGCAGGTTTGACAGCAAGGCGTACGGCATCTCGGGGGACGGGTCGGTGGTGGTCGGCACCGGGGCCGGCGCGTCAGGCGTGAGCGAGGCGTTCCGGTGGACTGCGGCGACGGGGATGGTGAGTTTGGACACCGGCTCCGACGGCACACGGTTCTTTTCTGCCGAGGCGGTGTCGGCCGACGGGGGCACGGCCGTCGGACGCGTGCGGTCGATGTGGGACGAGGCGTCGGGCACGAACTACTTGAGCGCGCTGGACGGCGTCCCGGCCAGCGCGTCGGCCGCGCACCTGTCGGCGGACGGCAGCGTGCTGGTCGGTTCTTACGAAGACGATCAAGGCCTCGACCTCGCGTTTCACTACGACGCGCTCGGCGGGTTCGCGCCCTTGGGTGAACTGCCCGGCGGGTCCGGCCGCAGCGATGCGTACGGCGTGTCGCCCAACGGGCAATGGGTCACCGGTTCCACCCGGCCGAGCGGAACCGGGACGTACCAGGCGTTCCTCTGGCACACCGACACCGGCATGGTGCAGATCGGCGAGCGCACGCCGCTGTACCCCTGGAGTTGGGGCGCACGGGTCACCGACGACGGCGCGCTGGTGGTCGGTACACGCGAGTCGCTGGGCTTCGACTCCTACGATCGGCGCGAAGCGTTCACGTGGACGGCCGAGACCGGCGTGGTCGGGCTGGGCGGCCTGTCGGGCGAAGGCGGGTTCAGCGTGGCCGCCGACATGTCGAACGACGGGGGAAACATCGTCGGCCATTCGGTCGACGACGCAGGCGACCGGTTCGCGGTGTTCTGGGACGCGTCGCGCGACATCCACCGCGTCGATGCGTATCTCGCGGCAATGGGCCTGGGCGAAGCGCTCGAAGGCTGGCACCTCTGGGAAGCGGAAGGCGTCTCGAGCGACGGCACCACGCTCGTCGGCTGGGGCACCAACCCCGACGGCCAGCGCGAGGCGTGGATCGCGTCCCTCACCGACACGCTGCCCGGCGACTACACCGGCGAGGGCACGGTCGATCAGGACGACCTGGACCTGGTCCTGACCAACTGGGGCGGGAACGCGCCGACGGTACCCCTGGGATGGGCGCAGAACTGGCCGATCGGCGCGGTGGATCAAGGCGAATTAGACGATGTGCTGCAGAACTGGGGCGCGGCCAGTCAGCCGAACCTGAATGGCCTGCCGGTGCCCGAGCCCGCGGCGGCGGGTTGGGTGGTGCTGGCATGGGGAGCGTCGCGCGGCCGTTGCCGACGGCAACGGCGTGCGGTGCGCATCGGACGCTGACTCGAGCGTGACTTCCTTTTGGTCCCGCTCGATGGCGATTGAGGCCGATGGCCTTGGGTGCCTGACGGCTCTAGGCTGTTGCATCTATGACCGACTTCCGCCTCGTTCAGTCTCTTTACCTGCTGCTGCTGGGCCTGTGGTTAGGCGCGATGGTGATGCTGGTGCTGGGGGCGACGGCGGCGTTCGGGTTTGTGCGGGGGATCGACGGGGTGATGCTCGTGAGTTTGAACGGGTGGAGTGAGCCGTTGGTGGACAGCAACGCCGAGGGGTTCCTGGCGGGAGGGATGGTCGGGGCGATGCTGGGGAACCTCGCGTGGCTGCAGGTGGTCTGCGCGGCGGGGCTGGCGCTGTGCGTGGGGGCGCAGTTTTTGTGGTACAGGTCGGCGCTGGTCGGCGGGCCGGGCGCGAAGCGGCAGGGGCTGCGGGTGTTTCTGTTGGCGGTGCCGCTGTTGATCGTGTTGTTCAATTTATTCGTGGTGACGCCGGGGATTGATCGGTGGCGGGATCAGAAGTACGACCTGAGCACGCCGGCGGATGCGCACGAGCTGGCGGAGCGGAAGTTCGCGCTGTACCACGGGCTGAGCACCAAGACGTACGGGGTATCGACGTTGATGCTGGCGGCGGCGCTGTTGATGACGCCGTGGTGTTTCCGGGATCAGGCGGAACCCGAGAACAGGACCGCAGATTTCGCAGATGACGCAGACCGGGACCGCGAAACCACGTGATGCGGGGTGCCACGGACTTCAGTCCGTGCCGGTCGTGAACCACGAGACGAAGATACACGGACTGAAGTCCGTGGCACCCGGCAAGACCCGCATGGCTGAATCCAAACCCACCGCCAATGAGAAGGCCCGTGCCCGGCGGCTGCTCAAAAAGCTTGAGGGCATGTACCCCGATGCGCACTGTGCGCTAAACCACCGCAACGCGTTCGAGTTGCTGGTGGCGACGATCCTCTCGGCGCAGTGCACGGACGAGACCGTGAACAAGGCGACACCGGCGTTGTTCAAGGCGTACCCCACGCCGGAAAAGATGGCACGGGCGAAGGTCGCGGACTTGGAAACACTCGTCAAGACCTGCGGCTTCTACCGCAACAAGGCGAAGAACATCCACGCGACGGCGGTGATGATCGTCGAGGACTTCGGCGGCGACGTGCCGCGCACCATGGACGAACTGCTGTCGCTTCCGGGAGTGGCGCGTAAGACGGCGAACGTGGTGCTGGGCAACGCGTTCAACATCAACGAGGGCGTGGTGGTGGACACGCACGTGGGCCGGCTGAGCGTGCGGCTGGGTTTGACCGAGGCGGACCCCAAGAACGCGGTGGCGATCGAGCGGGACCTGATGGCGCTGCTGCCGCGCGAGGCGTGGACGCAGTGGTCGCACTTGCTCATCTGGCACGGCCGGGCGGTGTGTAAGGCCCGCAAACCTGCGTGTGACGCCTGCGGTTTAAGGCGGAGTTGCCCGCGGGTCGATGTGGAGGATTGACGACATGTCCGAGCCGACCTCCCACCCCCCTGCCCCGCCCGACGCGGACACGACGCCGGACCCCCACGCCCGGCCCGAGCCGCGGAACGCGGTGGAGCGCTGGCTGCGGCGGTTTGAGAACCCGACGGTGAGCGACCTGCTGATCGTGGTGGGCTTGATCCCCGTGATCGCGCTGCTGGCGGTGGTGATCTTCGCGTGGCTGTTGAGCGGTTGACCCGCGGGCGATTACGGTACGGCGTGATGGCTGCGACGACCCTGCACACGGAGCGCCTCCGCCTGGAGCTGCCGGCGATCGAGGCGGTGCGCGCGTCCATCGAATCGCTGCCCGCGGATCAGCTTGCCCAGGTCCCGGCCGACTTTCTGGAACGGCTCCGCAACGCAACTGAGAGCGACCCGTGGACACACGGCTTCGAGGTGATGCTCGTCGAAACCGGCGAGGCGATCGGGTCGAGTGCGTTCAAGGGACCGCCCGACGATGCAGGCGTCGTGGAGATCGCGTACCGCATCGACGATGCGCACCAGGGGAAGGGCTACGCGACCGAGGCGGCGGAGGTGGTGACACGGTTTGCGTTCACCGACGAGCGCGTGCGACTTGTTTGTGCCCACACGCTGCCCGAACCCAACGCCTCGACACGCGTGCTGACCAAGTGCGGGTTTGATCATGTCGGCGAGGTGATGGACCCCGAAGACGGGCGCGTGTGGAGGTGGGAAAAGGCTCCGAACAAAGACTGAGCGTGACGCCAGCATTCCGGCCAGGGCGAATGAGGCGATGGGGCGGCCCGCGGTTCGAGCATCTTGCAGTTCTCCTGCCGGCAACCGCATCCGCGAAAAAGTGGCTGCGGCACCCATTGGGGTTGAAGGCACGCAGGGGCGTCGGCCGTATCACCGGGTTATGCCTGCCGGTGCCAACAACAACCTCCGCGACGCGGCCACCCCGACACGACTCGCCGGGCCGGCGCGGCGGTGGGGTTACCAGATCGATAAACGCAAAGCGCAAAGATAAAGCCCGGAGACGGCCGTCTCCGGGCTTTAGAGGGATCAAAGTAGGCGGGGAAGCCCGCGGGGCTTACTTGTTTTCGCCGGCCGTGATCTCCGCGGCGATGTTGCCGGGGACCTGGGCGTACTTCAGCGGCTCCATCGCGTAGCTCGCGCGGCCCTGGCTCATGCCGCGCAGGGCGTTGGAGTAGCCGAACATCTCCGACAGCGGGGCCTCGGCGGTGATGACGCGGGTGTTGCCGCGCTCCTCGTCTCCCATGATGAGGGCCCGGCGGCGGTTGAGGTCGCCGGTCACGTTGCCGAAGAACTCCTCGGGCGTGGTGACGATCACCTTCATGATCGGCTCCATCAGTTGCAGCCCGGCCTTGCGGGTGGCTTCCTTGAACGCGAGCGTGCCGGCCATCTCGAAGGCGACCTGGCTGGAGTCGACGTCGTGGAACTTGCCGTCGATCAGTTCGACCTTGACGCCCAGCAACGGGTAGCCCGCGAGCACGCCGGTCTTGGCGGTGTTGCGGCAGCCGACGGCGACCGAGGGGATGTATTCCTTGGGGATCGCGCCGCCGGCGATCTTATCGACGAACACGACGCCGTCTTCCCAGGCCAGTTCCTGCTCGGCGGCCTCCTCTTCGGTGATGGGTTCGACGTTGATCGTGCAGTCGCCGAACTGGCCGCGGCCGCCGGTCTGCTTCTTGTGGATGCCGCGGGCCTCGGCGGCGCCGGTGATGCACTCCTTGTAGGCGACGCGCGGGGTGCCGACGTTGACGCCGATCTTCATGTCGCGGGTGAGCTTGGTCGTGATGATGTCCAGGTGCAGCTCGCCCATGCCGGCGATGATGGTCTGCCCGGTCTCTTCGTCGTAGTTGGCCTGGAAGGACGGGTCCTCGCGGCGGATGGTGCCCAGCGCGTTGGAGAGCTTCTCCTTGTCGCCGGCGGTGGCGGGCTCGATCGACATGGAGATGACGGGGTCGGGGAAGTCCATGCGGTCCAGGACGATCGGGTCGTCGGCGGCGCAGAGGGTCTCGCCGGTGTAGCTGCCCTTGAGCCCGACGACGGCGACGATCTCGCCGGCGAGCGCCTCGTCGCGGGCGATGCGTTCCTTGGAGTGCATCTCGAAGATGCGGGAGACGATCTCTTTCTTGCCGTTGTTGGAGTTGAGCACGCGGGTGCCCTTCTCCAGCTTGCCGGAGTAGACGCGGACGTAGGTCAGGTCGCCGTGGGCGTCGTTGACGATCTTGAAGACCAGGGCGGACAGCGGCGCGTCTTCCGAGTGCGGGCGGGTGAGGCGCTTGGCGGCGTCGTCGGGGTCGGTGCCCTCGGTCTCGGGGACCTGCGTGGGGTCGGGGAGGTAGTCGATGATGCCGTCGAGCAGCTTCTGAACGCCGATGTTCTGCAGCGCCGAGCCGCAGAAGGTCGGGTGGATGGTCTTGGACAGCGTGCCCTTGCGCAGCGCGGCGATGACCTCCTCGTTGGTGATCTCCTCACCGCCGAGGTACTTCTCGGCCAGCTCGTCGTCGATATCGCAGGCGCTCTCGATCATCTCTTCGCGCTTGGCGGCGGCGAGGTCGGCCAGATCATCGGGGATGTCCTTCTCGATGATGGTCGTGCCCTTGTCCTCCTGCGAGAACTCGTAGGCCTTCATCGCGATCAGATCGACCAGCCCGGTGAACTCGTGTCCGCTGCCGATGGGGATCTGCACGGCGACGGCCTTGGCGCCCAGGCGCTCGCCGATGGAGTTGAAGGAGAACTCGAAGTCGGCGCCGATCTTGTCCATCTTGTTGATGAAGCAGATGCGGGGCACGCCGTACCGCTGCGCCTGGCGCCAAACCGTTTCCGATTGCGCTTCGACGCCTTCCTTGCCGTCAAAGACGACGACCGCGCCGTCGAGGACGCGCATGGAGCGTTCGACCTCCATGGTGAAGTCGACGTGGCCGGGCGTGTCGATGAGGTTGCAGGTGTACTCGACGCCGTGGCGGGTCCAGGGGCAGGTGGTGGCGGCGGACTGGATGGTGATGCCGCGGTCCTGCTCGTCCTGGAGGTGGTCCATGGTGGCGGTGCCCTCGTGGACCTCGCCGATCTTGTAGTTCTTGCCGGTGTAGAACAGGACGCGCTCGGTGGTGGTCGTCTTGCCCGCGTCGATGTGGGCGCAGATGCCGAAGTTGCGCGTCTTCTGAAGGCGGGTGAGTTTGGAAGGATCGATGGTGGTGGCGGTGGTCATGGTCCCTGTCCTTGGGGGCGGGGGTCGGAGGGGTTCGGGGCGCTTCGTGCGCGGGCCGAGGAGAGGAAAACGGGTTGAGGGTCGGTCGGGGCCTGCGGGTTCGGGCCCGGGGTGCGGTTCAGCAACCATGCCTTGGCTCGACCGCTGCGGGGTCGGGCTTGAGCACAAGCAGGCCGGCGGTGTGACCGTCGGCCGGGCGATCCGGGGCCGATTCGGGACGAAACCGGTCGGGCGCACCACAGGCGTGACCGGCAACGCCGAGCCCTAAAGCGTATCGGCTGCGCCGGCCACGTCAAGCCAGTGCCGGCGGATCGGGCCACAAACCCACAACTATCGGAAGCCCACGGTCGTGCCGCAGGCATCTTCTCGCCGGCAGGGTCGCCGGGTCGCCGAGGCGGGCTTCACCCCCCCAACGCGGGCCGACCCATGATGCTCTCGTCCGGGTCGCCGGGGTCCGCGACCGCCCCTGGGCTGCCGCCGGTCTCGATCGCCCGGACCTTCGCCAGCCGACGCTCGTGTCGGCCGCCCTCGAACTCGGTGGTCAGGAAGGTCGCGACGATCCGCTCCAAGAGCCGCGGCCCGGTCAGGTCGGCCGCAAGGCAGAGAATGTTGGCGTCCAGGCACCGCCGGGCCATCTCGGCCCCGATCTCGTCGTGGACCAGCGCCGCGCGGATGCCCGGCACCTTGTTGGCCGCGATGCTCGAACCCAGCCCGGTCCCGCAAACCAGGATGCCCCGCTCGGCCTGCCCGTCCCGCACCGCGAGGCACACCGGGTAGGTCATGTCGGGGTAATCGCACGTCCGCCCGCCCCGGTCGGCGCACAGCGACGCCTCGGCGTCGTGCTGCTCGAGCAGGATCGAAATCTGGTGCAGCGCTTCGCTGCCGCGGTGGTCGGCGCCCAGGGCAATTTTCATGCGGATTCCTCCGTGAAACGGGTACGCAGGCCTTGCTCGATCTGTTCGGCCGTCCGCTGGTACGACTCCAGCGGCCCGCCGATCGGGTCCTCAATGTCGAAATCCGGGTGCAGCCGCTGGGTCTTGACTTCCGCCGTAGGAAACGCGGAAACCACCGCCTGCCGGTGCGACGCGGTCATGGTGTAGATGCCGTCCGCGTCCTCGATGAGCTTCGGCGTCAGCGGCTGGGACCGGTGCTGCCCCAGCGCCAAGCCTTTCTTCGCCATGGCTTCGACCGCTTCCGGGCTCGCCGGGGCTCCGGGTGCGGCAAACACCCCCGCGGAGGCGAACTCCAGCCCCGGGCGGTCGGCCAGCAACTGCCGGGCGATGACCTCGGCCATCGGAGACCGGCAGGTGTTGCCGGTGCAGACCAGCAGCACGCGATAGGTGGACGTCGCTTCAGTGATGACCCATTTTACCTTTGATTGACACCAGAAACCATCGACGCCCCCCCGATTGTGGAGAAAAGACGGACGCCACACACGTTAACTGTCTTACAGAACGTTGTTTAAGACGTGACATGCAACAGAAAGAACGACGCGATCAGCCCATCAGGGCGACCTGCACATACGGTTCATCGGCCCAAACGCCACGTCCGCCCGACTAATCCTCGCTCGGCTCGATCTGCGTCGCCACCGCCCGCAGGTAGCCGTCGAGGAATTTGTCCATGAACAGCTCGACACCGTGCACCGTCTTCTCGTGGTCCCGGCCCCAGATGATCACCCGCAAATCCGTGAAGTCCTCGTCGAGCTGCATCAAGACGTCCGCCTCCTGGTGCCGTTCGTCGAGGTGCTGCGCGAGGTACGCCGACAGCGCGTTCACACCCGGCCCGCCGATGCAGATGGTCGGCCGCCGCCGCAGCGCCTCGTCGTTCATGTACCACAGGTCGCAGCACACCATCACGCCCAGCTCGACCTCGAGCAGTTCTTCGTGCCGACGCTTCCACATCTCGATCTCGCTGCGCACCCGGTACGCCAGCGGCCTATCCGCCTCCTCGGCACGCGGGTGCGCGCCGACGACGATGATCACCGGGTAGAAGGAGGCGGGGAGCATGGGGTCATTAAAGCAGGAATTCAGTAAAGCAGTAGAGCAGTAAATCGAGACACCCGCGTACCTGGCTGCCGATTCTCTGTTGGATTTACTGCTTTTCTGTTCTACTGCTCTACTTCGCCAGCAGTTCCGCCAGCATCCCCTTCTGTGCGTGCAGCCGGTTGTGCGCTTGTGGGAAAACGCGGGAGCGCGGGCCGTCCATCACGGCATCGGTGATCTCGACGCCGCGGTACGCGGGCAGACAGTGCAGCACGATCGCGTCCTCGGCGACGCCTTCGAGCAGCGCATCGTTGATCTGGTAATCCTTGAACGCCGCGAGCTTCTTTTCCTTCTCGGCTTCTTCGCCCATCGACACGAACGTGTCGGCGTACACGGCATCAACCCCCTTCACCGCCTCGCGCGGGTCCGTGACCAACTCGCAAATCCCGGGGGCAGCCGTGAGTTCGAACTCCGGGGGCGAGGCGATCACGAAACGCATGCCCAGCTTCTCGCAGATCACCGCAAGCGACCGCGCGACGTTGTTGCCGTCGCCGACGAACGCAACACTCCGCCCTTTCAACCCTTCGGGGTTTCCGGGCGAGAACTCGTCCATCAGCGTGAGCACGTCCGCCAGCGCCTGGGCCGGGTGCGACTGGTCGGAGAGCATGTTGATCACCGGCACGCCGGCGTGCGCCGCGAGCTCTTCGAGGTGCTCGTGGTTGAACACCCGCGCCGCGATCGCGTGCACCATCCCGCCCAGCACCCGCGCCACGTCCGCCACCGATTCGCGTTTGCCCAAACCGACCTCGTGCTGCCCGAGCACGATCGCGTTCCCGCCCAACTCGAGCATGCCTTGCTCGAAGCTTACCCGCGTCCGCAGCGACGGCTTCTCGAACAGCATCGCCAGCGTCTTCCCCGCCAGCACCGGCTCGTTGGGCACGCCGTTGCGCCGCTGCTCGCGTAACGCGTGGGCCCGCTTGAGCATCGTGCAGACCTGCGCTGGGGTGAAGTCGTCGATGGAGAGGAAGTGTTGCATGATTACCGAGTGTGAAATGCCGATTTCCGAATGAGGGCTCCCGAATATCGACGCTTCCGGTCGGCAATCGGCAATCCTCAATCGCAAATCACAGCACGATCTCCGTCCCGATGCCTTCCTTGGTGTAGACCTCCAGCAGCAGTGCGTGCGGGATCCGGCCATCGATGATGTGGGCCTTCTTCACCCCGCCGCGCAGCGCCGTCATCGCGGACTCGACCTTGGGCAGCATGCCCGCGGAGATGATGCCGCTGTCGACCAGCCCGTTGATCTCGTCGCGGTCCAGGTGGGACGCGAGGTCGTTGACGTCGTCGGACTTGCGGATGCCGTGCGTGTCACTGACCACCACGAGCTTCTCGGCCCGCAGCGCCGCGGCGACGTGGCCCGCGACCGAGTCGGCGTTGATGTTCAGCTTCCCCCCCGCCGGGTCCCGCGCGATCGGCGCGATCACCGGCACCGTGCCCGCCTGCATCACGGCCCGCAGCAGCTCCGCGTTGACCATTTCCACCTGACCGACCATGCCTATGTCGATCTGCCGACCTTCGTCGCCCGTGAGCTTCAGCCGCTTGCCGAACACCACGCACGACGCCAGCGAGTGCAGCCCCATCGCGGGCGTGCCCGCCTCGTTCATCGTCTCGACGATGCCGTTGTTGATCTGGTTGATCAGCACGTGCTCGGCGATGGCCAGCGTGCGCTCGTCGGTGTACCGCCGGCCCTGCACGAACTGCGCTTCCAGGCCCGCCTGCTCCATCGCGGCGCTGATCGCCTTGCCGCCGCCGTGCACGATCACGGGCCGCATGCCCACCGCGTGCATGAAGCAGACGTCCTGCACGAGGTTGTCGAGCGTTTCGGGCTCGTCCATGATCGAGCCGCCGACCTTGACGACCACGGCCTTGTCTTCGAAGGCGCGGATGTAGGCGTGGGCCTCGACCAGCGCGGCGGCTTTGTGGATGGCGTCCTGCATGACGGCAACAACTCCAATGGGCCCCCGCCCCCTGCTTGCGCCCAAAAACGGGAAGCCGAGCATCGTAACCCTGCCCCCGCGGCACAACAACCGCCCGCATTCTGCATGAATCTCACGTTTGACGAACGCGGGCTTCAAGTGCCGGGCGCGTCCCGAGCATCGGCAAGTAAGGTGTGGTTCGCACGCCACATCCCGCAAACCCCGACCGTCGCTTTACCCGCGACAAAACACGCAAAACCCTGTGAATTCAGAGCTTGCGCTTTTGGGTCCGCACCGCCGCCGCACTGTGGCTTCTTTCCCCGCGATCAGAGGAACCACGCACCACAGGGGAACCCACATGCCCAGCCGCAAGCGTCTCTACGCCACCTGGACCGCCGCCACGATCCTGCTCGTTGCGGGGGGATTCGCATTCGTCGCCGCCCTCGCCGAGGCCCGCGACGCCGACCACGCCGTGCAACAGGCCGGGCTTTCCTGGCTGCTGCTGCTGGCCACAGTCCTGTTCTTCGCCGGCGGGTCGCTGCTGACCCCGACGATCGCCTTCGTCGCCCGCCGCCGCAAGTTCCGCAAGGTGCTCAAGGCCGAGGGCACCACGACCGTGCCGCTGCTGGCGACCCGGGCTTAAGCGAGTCTTGTGAAAACTTCCAACGCCGGGTGCCACGGTCCCTCGCGACCGTGCTTTCTCGGCATCTTTCTGAATGACCTACACGGTCGCGAGCGACCGTGGCTCCCCCGCAAACAAAGCCGTTCAATGCGCCGGCTGATCCGCCTGCGCGTCGATCCACGCGGCGCCCAGCCGGCCGGTTTCCTCGGCGAGCCGTTCGACGCGCCGCCGCATTTCATCTTTGAGCGCGTCGCCCTCGAAGTCCGCCGCCGTCGCGTACACGAAGCGCGGCACGATCACGCAGCGGAAGTCCAGCATCAGCGAGTTGGCCAACGGCATCACCGACATGTAGCTGCGCTGCCCGCCCGCGGCGCACAGGAAGCCGACGACCTTGCCCTCCCACGCGCCGCCGGTGAGTTCGATCAGGTTCTTGGCCGCCGCGTTGACGTCGTAGTTGTAGATCGGCACCGCCAGCAGGACCGCTTCCGCGCCGCTGACCCGCGCCGCCATCGCCCCCACCGCCGGGTCCGCGTAGGCCTCCGCCCCGTCGCACATCGGCAGCGCCGTCTCCCGCAGATCGACCGCCTCCACCTCGTGCCCCCCGCCGCGCAGCGCCTCGACCGCCGCCGACGCCAGCACCGCCGACCGGCTTCCGGGGTTCAACGAACACGAAACCACAAGCACGCGCATGCCGCGAGTGTACGCCATGGCACCGGTCTTTGGTCGCTCGACGTGCCGTCCGTTGGACTGCGGCAGAGAACGTAAACGAAGCCCACGGATTGAATCCGTGGGCTTCCAGGGAGTGCACTTGGTTTGTGGCGTTCCGTGTCGTGCTTACGCCGGCACCGCGGCCAGGGTCTTGCCGACGGCGTGGAGGTCTTCGCAGGCCTCCTTGACCCGGTCGGCCATCGCGGTTTCGCCGAGCTTCATGTACGAACGCGGGTCGTAGACCTTCTTGTTGCCGACCTCGCCGTCGATCTTGAGCACGCCGTCGTAGTTCTTGAAGAAGTGGTCCGCGACGGCGCGGGTGAAGGCGTACTGGCAGTCGGTATCGACGTTCATCTTCACGACGCCGTAGCCCAGGGTTTCCTCGATCTCGTGTTTTTCCGAGCCCGAGCCGCCGTGGAACACGAGGTAGAACTTCGCGTCGGGGCCGAACTTCGCCTTGATCGCGTCCTGGCCCTCCTTGAGGAGCTTGGGCCGCAGCTTCACGGCCCCGGGCTTGTACGCGCCGTGGACGTTGCCGAACGTCGCGGCGAACATGTACACGCCGTCCACCTGGCTCATGCGTTCGTAGACGCGGACCATGTCTTCTGGCGTGGTGTAGAGGTGTTCTTCGGGCGTGTCTTCCGAGCCGGCCGCGCCGTCTTCTTCGCCGCCGACCACGCCGGCCTCGATTTCGATGATCTGCCCGATCTTGGCCATGCGCTCGTAGATCGGCACGGACAGGTCGAGGTTCTCTTCCAAAGGCAGGCCCGACGCGTCGAGCATGTGCGACTGGTACAGCGGCAGCAGCCCGGCCGCGACGCGACGCTCCGACTCCTCGATGAGCGGGATCATGAAGTCGTCGACGTTCTTAGGCGGGCAGTGGTCGGTGTGGATCGCGACGTTGACCGGCAGGTTCGCCGCGGCGCGGTGGATGTGCTCGGCGATGCTGATCGCGCCCATGACCATGTCGCCGTTGACCTGGCCGGAGGCGAACTTGCCGCCGCCGGTGGAGACCTGGAGGATGCCGTCGCTCTTGAGGTCGGCGAAAGCTTTGAGCGCGGCGTTGGCGGTAATCTCGCTGGTGACGTTGATGGCCGGGTACGCGAACTGGTTCTCGAACGCGTTCTCGAGCATCTGCTTGTAGGTAGCGAAGTCGGCGACAGGCACGGGGCACCTCCTTATTAAGGGTGCGGGGTGGTTGGAGATACAGGCCGGAGCCGAAGCTCCACAACCCCAACTATAGCGACCGAAGACGACCTGCGTGTCCGTTATCCTGCCGCTCATGGGCAATTCACCGGCCGCCAGCATCACCGCCCCCAAGGGCTTCCGCGCCGCGGGCGGCACCTGCGGGATCAAGGCGTCTGGCAAGCCGGACCTGGCGCTGATCGTGGCGGACGAGCCGTGCGTCGCGGCGGGCGTGTTCACGACGAACCAGATCAAGGGCGCCCCGGTGGTCATCGGGCAGCGACACTTACAGAAGAGTCGGTCGCGCAAGGCATTTGCCGGCTTCCGGGCCATCGTCTGCAACAGCGGCAACAGCAACGTCGCCACCGGGCAGCCGGGCCTCGACGACGCGATCGCGATGTGCAAGGCGGCGGCGGACGCGGTCGGGTGTGAAGCTGGACAGGTCCTCCCGGCATCGACGGGCGTGATCGGTCGGCCGCTGCCGATCGGCAAGATCGTCGACGGCGTCCCGAAGCTCGCATCCGCTCTGAGCAAGGGCAAAGCCGCGGACCACGCCGCCGCCACCGCGATCCTCACCACCGACCTGGTCACCAAGACCGCGGTCAAACGCATCAAACTCGGCGGGAAGACCGTCACGCTCGGCGGGATCGCCAAGGGCAGCGGGATGATTGCGCCCTCGATGGCGACCATGCTGGCGTTCATCACCACCGACGCCGGGCTCGATCATGCCGATGCAAGCCGGCTGCTTCAGCGGGCCTGCTCCCACAGCTTCGGCCGGATCAGCGTCGACACCGACACCAGCACCAGCGACACGGTCTACCTGCTGGCCAGCGGTGCGTCGGGCGTCACGATCGACAAACAAACCGACCGCGACGCGCTTCTCGGAGCGCTGACCGAAGTCTGCCAAAAACTTGCCGAGGCGATCATCCAGGACGGCGAGGGCGCGACCAAAACGTTCGCGGTCGAAGTCACCGGAGCGCTCAGCGAAAAAGACGCCGACAAGGTCGGTCGCGCGGTGACCGACTCGCCGCTGGTCAAGTGCGCCGTCCACGGCGGCGACCCGAACTGGGGCCGGCTCGCGATGGCCGTGGGCAAGTCGGGCGCAAAGCTCGACCCGGCGAAGCTTGTGATCCGCATCGGCAAGACGGACGTGTTCCGCGACGAGGTGCCGATCAAGTTCACCCCCGCCGTCGAGAAGAAGCTCGAAGCCGTGATGGCCAAACCGCGCATCACCTTCGGCGTCGACCTGGGCCTGGGCGACCACGCCGCAACGTGGCTGGGCTGCGATTTGTCGCGCGAGTACATCACGATCAACGCGGACTACACGACGTGAGCACGGGCGAAGGCCACCGCATCGGCGTCGATACGGGCGGGACCTTCACCGACCTGGTGCTGGTCGGACCCGAAGGCCACATCGTTGAAACCCACAAGCGACTCTCCACGCCGGACAACCCGAGCCGGGCGGTGCTCGAGGGCATCGACGCGCTGCTCGCCGAACACGGACAAGGCTTGACGCGGCGCGACGTCGCGGTCACGCACGGCTCGACCGTCGCCACCAACGCGCTGCTCGAAGCGAAACACGGCCAAACCGTGTTCGTCACCACCGCCGGTTTCGAAGACACGCTGCACCTTGCAAGGCAGCATCGCCCGGATCTTTACGAACTGGTGCCTCGCCGCCCCGATCCACCGGTGCCACGCGAGCGCTGTGTCGGCGTCGTCGAACGCATCGGGCACGACGGGCGCATCATCACCGAGCTGACGGACGAAGCGCTCAATGCCGCGGTCGATCGTGTGGTCACCTTGAAGCCGGACGCCGTCGCGGTGTCGCTGCTGCACAGCTACGCGAACCCGGCCCACGAACAGCGGCTAGCCGAGGCGTTGCGGGAGCGGCTCGGCGACGACGTCCACCTCACGTTGTCCCACGAACTGATGCCTGTGTTCCGTGAGTACGAACGCGCCTCGGCCTGCGTAATCAACGCCGCGGTCGCGCCGCGCATGACCCGCTACCTGCGAAAGCTCGAACAAGGCCTGGACGGCGCGTCTCTCCAGATCATGGGCTCGCACGGCGGAACAATGTCGGTCGAGGACGTCTGCCGGCAACCGGTGCGCACCATCCTCTCCGGGCCGGCCGGCGGTGTGTTGGGCGCGGCGGCGGTGGGCGAGAAGCTCATCACGTTGGACATGGGCGGCACCAGCACCGACGTCGCGCTGATTGAAGGCGAGCCGACGCGCTCCACCGACCACGAAGCCGCGGGCCTGCCGGTGAAGCTGCCGATGGTGGACATCCACACCGTCGGGGCCGGCGGCGGGTCGGTCGCGTGGGTCGATGCGGGCGGCGCGCTGAGGGTCGGGCCGCGCTCGGCCGGGGCGGACCCGGGTCCCGCGTGCTACGGTCGGCAGCGCGGCCTGCTGGAAGGTGGCGGCATCAACGCCTGGTGGCCGACCGTCACTGATGCAAACGTCGTTCTGGGTCACCTCGATCCGACGATGACGCTCGGCAGCGGGTTAAAACTCGATGCCGAGGCATCCCGGAGCGCCATCGCACAACTTGCCGACCAGACGCGGCTCACCGAAGTCGAAGCCGCCGAGGGCGTGCTCCGTGTCGTCGAGGTCAACATGGCCCGTGCGGTTCACCGCATCTCGCTGCAGCGCGGGCGCGACCCGCGAGACTACGCGCTCGTGCCCTTCGGCGGCGCGGGCGGCCTGCACGCCTGCCGGCTCGCGGAACAACTCGGCATGACCCGCGTCCTGCTGCCCGTCGAGCCGGGCCTGCTCTCGGCCATCGGGATGCTCACCGCGCCGCCTCGAAGCATGAAAACGTGGAGCATACTTCGTCATCTCGCGGACCCCGAGCTGCGCGACATCCTCGCCCAGATGCTTCACGGCACGATCTCCAACGAGTCATCCGGCTTTGACGGCCGCACGGAATTCAACTTTGACCTGCGTTATGCCGGGCAGTCCCACGAGATCAACATCACGCTGCCAAACGCGGTGACGACCGACCACATCGGCATCGATCTCAAAAGTTTTGTGCCCGCCCTGAACGAACGATTCGCGCAAGAGCACGAACGCCTCAACGGGTACCGGCTCGACGACCAGCCCGTCGAACTCGTCGCCGTCCATGCCGTCGTAGACGGGCCAAGTATCAACGTTCACACTCGTGGTGATTCTCCTGCCGAAACACCTACTCCCCAAGCGCGTCGAAACACCGGAGCCGAACGGGTGCCTCGCCGATCTGTTGAAATCGGTAAAACCTACCCGGGCCCATTCGTGATTGACGAAACCAGCGCAACAACGGTCGTGCCCGAGGGTTGGGCGCTCAGCGTGCGTCCGGACGGTGTGCTCGAAATCAAACGGGAGCAACCGCGATGAACAAAGACCTCAACGCGGTCGAACTCGAAGTGTTTCGCCAGCTCTTCGCCGCCGCGGCGGAGGAGATGGGTGTGCGGCTGATGCGGGCGGCGTACTCGCCGAACATCAAGGAGCGGCTCGATTTTTCGTGCGCGTTGTTCGATCGGCGCGGCGACATGATCGCGCAGGCGGCGCACATCCCGGTGCACCTGGGCTCGTCGCCGGCGTCGGTGAAGGCGGTGATCGAAGCCTTCGCCTCCGAAACCATGAAACCCGGCGAGCGATTCGTGCTCAACGACCCGTTCGCGGGCGGCACGCACCTGCCGGACGTCACGGTGGTCGCGCCGGTGTTCTTCGAGCAAGACACATCGCCGCGGTTCTTCGTCGCCAACCGCGCCCACCACGCGGACGTCGGCGGGGCCGAGCCGGGGTCGATGGCGCTGGCGACGCACATCGACGACGAGGGTGTGCGCCTGCCGGCCACGCGCTGGACCGACGACGCCGTCCGCGCCTTTGCCAATCAAACCCGCACCCCGCACGAACGCCTCGGCGACCTGCGCGCCCAGGCCGCCGCCACCGATGCCGGCATCCAGCGTCTCCACGCGATGGCCGAGCGTTACGGCGTCGCGAAACTCGAAACCGCCGCGGCCGCCCTGCTCGAACACGCCCGACGCACCACCCGCGAAGCGCTCCGCGCGATCACGCCGGGCACCTACCGTTTTGTGGACATGCTTGATGGTGACGGCTTCGGGCACGACGATCTGGCGATCCGATGCACGCTGCGTGTCGAACTCACGGGCGACGCCGTCTTTGACTTCTCCGAAACCGACCCGCAGTGCGAAGGCCCGCTTAACGCCGTCCGCGCGATCACCGAGTCGGCGGTGCTTTACGCACTGCGTTGTTTTGCGCCGCACGACCTGCCGGACAACTCGGGTATCCTTCACGCCGTCGATATCCGCACCAAGCCCGGCACGCTCGTCGACGCCGAACCCCCCGCGGCCGTCGCCGGCGGCAACGTCGAGACCTCGCAGCGCATCACCGACGTGCTCTTCGGCGTGCTCGCACAGGCCATGCCCGACCGGATGCCCGCCGCCTCCTGCGGCACAATGAACAACGTCCTCATCGGGTCTCAACCCGGTGACCCCGAACCGTTCGCCTACTACGAGACCCTCGCCGGAGGCGCGGGCGCGGGGCCGGACGCCGACGGCGGCGACGCCATCCACACCCACATGACCAACACCCGCAACACGCCCGTCGAGGCGTTCGAGCACGCCTACCCGATGCGGATCACGCGCTACGCCATCCGCGACGGCTCCGGCGGCGACGGGCTTCACTGCGGCGGGCACGGCGTGATCCGCCGCTACACCTTCGACCGCCCGGCCCGAGTCACCCTCCTGCTGGAACGCCGGCAACACGCCCCCTACGGACTGCACGGCGGCGAGCCCGGCGCCACCGGCGGGCAACGCCTCATCTCCCGCGACGGCGTGACGCGCGACCTGCCGGCCAAGGGCACATTCGATGTCGAGCCCGGCGATCAGCTCGAGGTCCTCACGCCCGGCGGCGGCGGGTACGGGGTCGCGTGAGCCCTCGCCGTCTCGGGCAAATCCCCTATTTCCTTCGCATTCCACGGTTTGGTGGTTTGGCTCGGGGCCTTTGGGCCGATACCTTGGGGGGACCGTGTCCGTCGGGCTCACGTCTGCCTCCGCCCGGCGTGAACGCCCGAGTCGGGGAGCGCTTGATCCGAGGCTTGATCCAAGGGGAACCGCCATGCAGATGACCATCGATTGTCCGAAGTGCGGGACGCCCCTGCTGGTGCCCGAGACCGCGGCCGGCCGCAAGGCCCGATGCACCAAGTGCGAGACGCGGTTCGTCATCCCCTCGGCCGAGGAAATGCTCGAGATGACGGTCTCGCACATGGTCCTCGACGAGCTCGACTCGCGCCGCCACGAGAACGAGTACGAGGACAAAGAAACCGAAACCGCCGCCCGTGTCTCGAAGCCCGCGCCGCCGGAGGAATCCGACGACGGCTTCTCCGGCGGGACCATCGTGGGCGTGCCGGTCACCCCGGAGGCGTCCGACGACAGCGCCGCGGGCCTGCTCTCCATCGACGAGATCCACCAGCAGACCTCGGGCGACGACGGGTTCGACTCGGCGATCCTCAAGGCGGTCAGCGACCCGGGGTCGTCGCCCGACGACTACCCGCAGGAACTGACGCCCACCGAGCCCCGGCCGTACCTGGTCATCCGCGACGTGTCGGTCAACGGCGTGCGGATCGCGTTCGACCCGGGCTGGCTGCGGAACGAGGTGTTCCGCTGCTCGTTCCCGATGCGTTGCGCGGCGAGCGGCGAAGGCCCCAACAAAAAACTGTCGGCCCGGCCGATGATCTTCGTCAACCGAACGACCACGGGCGAAGACCAGGCCCGTTCGCTGGAACTCAAGTACGAGACCGACGACATCGGCAAGCGCACGCCGCGCGAGCTGGTGCGCGAGATCGGACGGATGAACGACCTGACGCCGCCGTTCGACAACCCGATGCTGTATTACGTCGTCGCGGGCCGGCCGCTGGAGTCGATGCCGTGCCGGGTGAGCACGGACGGCTCGCGCGAGGCGTGCGAGGTCACCGTGCCCTCGGGCCAGGTCGCGGTGCAGTGGGTCGAGCGGGTGAACGGCCGGTGCGGCCCGGAGTATGCGAAGCTGCGGACGGATGTCGCGCATCTCAGCTCCGACGCCTGGACGCAACTGCCCGAGAAGGTGCGGACCCGGCTGGAGCCGTGGACCAAGTTCCAGCGCGGCGAGAAGTTCCTGCTCTACCTCAACGACCCGGACTTCACCAACTCCGACGCGGGCCTGGCGGGCATCGTCATCACCGACCAGCGGCTGATCTACCACAAGTACCGCCGGCTGCGCAGCATCTCGCTGAACCAGAACGCGGTGCTGCACGTCCGCCCCGACGGCCGGGTGGTGCGCCTCACGCTCGAGAACGCCGGCCGCATGGCCCGCGCCGGCAAGATCCACCGCGACGACATGAACCGCGTCGTCGATGTCCTCAGCAACTCGCGCTTAAGGCTGATGGTGGGGAACGGATAAAACCCGGATTGATGAATGATGAGAGATGATTTCAGCACGAGAATCACCACGAGGTGGTGAGCTCTGAAGTCATCATTCAGCAATCATCTATCATCAATCGCTCCCCGGCCGCGTAGCCCAATTGGCAGAGGCAACGGATTTAAAATCCGTCCAGTGCGGGTTCGAGTCCCGCCGCGGCTATTGTGAACGGGGAAGGGCCGGGATTCAGGTCGGACAATTTGGGCTTCGGATCGGGGCGGCGCGGTGCTAGATTGTGTCCGTACCGCGGTCCCCGGGTGAGTACCGGATCGGCTGGAATCGAAGCATGACCCTTCCGCAGATTCGCGTGATGATCGAGCGCATGTGCCTCCTCGTGGCGGCCGTGTTTGTCGCGCGGGCGGACGCCGCGCCGATCGCCTACGTGCTCTGGCACGCCGGCCAGTCCAACGCCGTCGGCACGGGCGCCGCCAACCTGCTCCCCGCCGATTGGGACGACCCGTACCCCGACATCCCGTACCGCTACTACGTCCGGACGTTCGGCGAACCGGGCACAGGCTACGGGCCGCTGGACCGCAACCTCGCGCCCGGGTCGACCTTTGGTGCCGAGATCACCCTGGCGCGGACGTTTGAGCAGCACGTCTCCGAACCCGTCTACGCCGGCAAGACCGCACGCAACGCCACCGGGCTCAACCAGTACTGGAAGCCGGGCAAAGTGATGTACGACATCCTGCTGTCGGAGATGTCGGCGATGAAGGCTCAGGTCGAGGCCGACGGGTACGACCCGCGCTTCATCTTCTTCTGGACGCAGAGCAGCGCCGATGCGCGGTGCACGGTGTGCGCGCCGCTTTACTACGAGAACCTGGTCGATCTCGCGGCAGGCGTGCGGGCCAACATCGGCCAGCCCGATATGCCCTTCATCCAGACCACACACCACAGCGCCGCGCTGGACAAGGACGGCGGCGGCCCGATCGTCAACCAGGCCAAGGCGGACTTCACCGCGCTGTCGCCGAACAACTACCTGGTCAATGCGGACGTGCTGTCGCTCAGCGACGACCTGGTGCATTACGCCGGCGGGAGCTTCATCACGATGGGGTACCTCTACGCCGATGTCGCCCTGCACCACTTGGACCCGACGTATTCCCCGAACGTGGGGCAGACCGAGCTCGACGCCGTGCTGCTGAACTGGGGGAACAACGGGACGGGACCGGCGGACGGGGACCACAACGGCAACGGCAGCGTCGAGCAGGGCGACCTGGACCTGGTGCTGCGGCGGTGGGGCCTGCGCAACGCGGTCTGGATCGAAGGCGACCTGAACAACTCCGGCGGCGTCGAGCAGGGCGACCTGGACCTGATCCTCACGAACTGGGGGCGCGACACGTCGGCGGCCGGGGTCCCGTCGGCGTGGATCAACGACCTGCCCGACGGCGTGATCGACCAGAACGAGTTGGACCGCTTGCTGATGAACTGGGGCGATGCGCTCGCGCCGACGTCGGCCGGCACGGGTCTTCCGGAACCGACGATCGGCTGCGCGATGGTGGCCGTCATCGCGCTAGGGCGACGGGAAAGCCGCGAAACGGTGATTCGCGCGGCTTAATCCGGTCATCTGGCGAACCCGGGGGGTTGGGCGAGGGTGTACGCCGGCCGTGATCGCACGGGAATCCACTCAAATAACAAAGGTCTGGACACGCCACCGGCGCGATGCCATGATGGCGTTTCGCGTGAACCACGTCTGAATCGAGTCGTTCTTCCGGTCGTGCGTGGTGGCCAGTGAGAAGGACCCGCGGGCCGGTCGGCCCCATGGGAGGTGCCGAGTGACCGGAGCGAGTCGGAGACGTCGGGGTTTGTTTTCATATCTGGCTCTGATGAGCCTGGCGTGGCCCGCCGCGGGCCAGACCACGGTGCAGTTCGGCAACGCCGGCCCGGTGGACCTGGGCAGCAACCTCGACGCCCTGGCTGACATCGACGACTGGTCGTACACGCTCGGCACCGAGTGGGACGAGACGTTCACCGTTGGCGGCATCATTGGCGCGCCCAACACGACGGTCATCCCGGAGGTGAAGATCCTCGGCGAGGTGATCATCCCCGAGGTCAAGGCCGACACCCGCACCGGGGCGCGGATGGCCGGCCGGGTCTGGGGCGACGTCGGGCTCGAGTTCTCCGCCGACTTCACCGCCAGCCGGCTCGAAGACAACGTCGGCTTCAACTTTGCGCCCACGCTTTCGTACGGCGCGGTCGAGACCGGCTCTTTCTTTTCCTTCGACACCACGACCGGCCTGGTCAACGACCCCGGCTTCACCGAGGAAGACCTGCAACTGCCCGGCGTCGATGCGCAGATCGACTTTTTCTTCAACCTCGACATGACCAGCCGGATCGACTACGGGCTGTTCCCGGTCGTGCCCTACAACTCCGTGCCGTTCAACCCCGGCGGCATCCACCTGGACCAGCGGGACGACCCCAACAAGTCGCTGCTGCGCTTCCAGGCGTCGTTCGACCCCGACGACAACGACGGCAACCCGCTGCCGCCGACGTTCACCGCGTTCGAGGGCGTCGAGGTGCTGGGCATCCCGCTCGAGCAACAGCTCGGCTCGCTGGGCGACGGCGAGTTCCTCGCGAGCAAGCAGTTCAGCACCAACGTCGAAGACAAGAACAACCCCAGCGGCCCCAAGCCGCGCATCGACCTGGGCGAGATGCAGGTCGTCAATCCCTTCGGCACCGGCGGGGACCTGCTCGGCACCGGCACCGGGCGCAACCTCGAGATCACCACCACGATGGACGACGACAGCCTCGGCTTCTCCGCCGAGTCGGCGCTGTTCCGCCTCGGGCTCGACCTGGACGGCATCGCCGCGGGCCTCGCGACCGGGCAGTCGTTCACCCGCATCGAGGAAGACATCAAGATCGGCAACACCAAGATCGCCGAGATTGTCGCCGACATCATCGACCTCAAGTACGGCCCCGAGGTCGGCTTCCGCGAGTCCGTCGAGATCAACCCCGACTTCGAGGTCACGCTCAGCTTCGTCAAGGCCTCGGACGGCGTGACGCCCGCGACCGTCGCCATCAACGAAGACGGCGCGATCACGCTCTCGGACACGTTCGTCGCGGACTGGTCGAACCTGCCGGAGATCGCGCTGCTGGACCCCGAGGCGGTGGATGTGCTCGTATCTTTCGACAACCTCACGGGTTCGCAGAGCAAGCGTGGCGCGTTCTTCCTGACCGACTACCTCGAGTTTACGCTGCTGGAGTTGGAGAGTCTGAACGTGCTCGACGCGGTCGAGCTGTCGCTGCCGCCGCTGTTCCGCACGCGCACGTCGCTGCTGGGCGACCTGCTCGGCGAGCTGGAGCTCGAGCTCTACAGCGACGAGGCGGACATCACGCCCTTCGCTCTCAGCGGCGAGCTGCCCGATGCGAGCTTCACGATCACGCCCGCGCCGACCGTGCTCGCATATTTCACCAGTAGCGGTGAATTCGACGCACAATTCCCCGGCAGCAACGTACGCAAGCTCGACGGGCACACGCTGGTGCAGTCGAGCACGCTGCCGATGGTCACGCTGGTCATCGGGCAGGGCGACACGTCGTCAGAGAGCATCATTGACTTCACGCCGATCTCCGTGACCGACAACGGCGCGTACAGCGACTCCAACGAGCTGCTCGAAGCCGCGGGCCTCCCCGCCGACGCCGTGAGCATTACGCAGTACGACGACCCGACGCGCGTCACCGAGTCGTGGGGCATCCACATCCTCGAGGGCTCGACCTACGAGCAGTTCGGCAATCGGGTGTGGGAGTTGCCGACCTTCCGCAACGACGGGCTGTACCACGGCCGCGGCCAGATGACCACGCTCCAGAACCCCGGCGGCACGCTGGTCATCTCCGGCAGCGGCGAACTCCGCATCGACCAGCACGCCCGCTTCGAGGCCGCCGTCATGCTCAACGGCCCGGGCCACACCATCACCCTCGACGGCGCGACCGGTTATGCCCTCACGCAGGGCCCGCTTGAAGAGATCATTGTCGACGACGGAAGCTCAACCGGCCCACGCCCCGAATTCGTCCGCCTCCCCGACCAGGTCGTCGACGCCGACCGCTTCATCAACGTCTCCAACACCTTCGTCAACGCCGGCACGCTCAACCTGCACGGCGCCCACGGCGAAATCTTCACCGGCATGGAATTCGACAACACGGCGACCGGCGTCGTGGACTTCCGCGGCGACGGCGTGGTCGGCACCGAGGTCATCGCCGTCACCACACCCGTCGCCAACAACGACGGCACGATCAACGTCGGGCCCGGCGCAAGGCTCAACTTCCGCACCTCGGCCGGCAACTTCCACTCTGAATTCAACGGCAACGGCACGGTCAACATCGACGGCGGGCACCTGCGCTTCCTCAACATCGTCGAGGCCTACGCACCCGAAGACGCGGAACTCCCCGACGCCGCCACGCAGACCTTCAACCTCACCAACGGCGGCCAGCTCAGCTTCCTCGAACGGGTCAGCTTTTTCGCCAAGCCCACCATCAACATCGACCCGACCAGCGTCGCCGTCTTCAACGGTCTCACGCTCGACGGCACCACCAGTGCCGGCAAGTTCGACGACAGCGCCCCCATCCAGATCAACAACGCCGGCCGGCTCATCTTCGCCTCCGGCAACAACAGCCTCCGCGTCAGCCGCACCGTCGCCGGCGGCACCGGCGAACCCACCATCGTGCCCATCGGCCTGGACAACACCGGCACCGTCGAGATCCGCGCCAACAGCACGACCGGCCTGAACCTGACCCGTGTCTTCGTCGACGCGGAAATCCGCGACTACGCCGAGGGCGGCGCCACGTTCGACTCCGGCACCTGGGAAATCATCGGCCCCACGCCCACCGCCCTGTTCAGCAACCTTGCTCCGCTCGGCAGCGACTTCGCCGGCCTGTTCATCGCCGTCGACCGCATCAAGGACGGCGAGAACTACCTCTCCGTCATCGACCCCGGCCAGCCCGGCGGCTCGCCCGACGGGTTCGCCGACGACTACGACGTCAACGACTACGACACCTTCATGGCCACCAACCGCAGCGACATCACCCTCAGCGGACGCGCCTGGTTCGGCTACCTCAACACCGTCCAGACCAACCACGGCACCCTCACCTTCGACAACCTCAACCACTTCATCACCGAAGGCGACCTCACCAACACGGGCACCATCAACCTCACCAACGGCGCCCGCCTCGAAGTCAGCGGCGACTTCATCCTCGACGGCGGCACCTTCAACGGCGACGCCACCTCGTCCATGACGGTCGGAAGCAACACGATCCGCGTGATCGGCGGGACCTACTTCTTCAACCGTGACGAGGCCACGCTGCCCATCGACTCCAAGTGGGAAGTCCGCGAGCGCACCAACGTCAACGCCCAGGGCACCGTGGTCAGCATCGACCCCGCGATCGTCGACTACGGCAACGCCGTCTTCCCCACCCTCGGCGAGAACGCCGACATCACCCTCGCCGGCGCCACCGCCGAGTTCCGTCCGCTTTCGGGGCTGACCTCGAACCTCGGCAAGCTGACGCTCGACGCGGGCAACGTCCTGACTCTGGACCAGAACCTCTTCAACGGCGGCGAGATCAACGTGCTCGGCGGCGCGAACCTCGTTGTCAACGGCAACTTCGCCCACGCCGGCTCGCTCACGGTCGACGTCGACAGCTACGCCCTGATCAACGGACTCTTCGAGGACCTCGGCGGCGACCTGATCATCGACGGCGTCCTCGAAGCCGACAACCTCAGCCTCAACAGCTCCGTCAACCTCTCCGGCAGCGGGCGCATCTCCGGCGGCATCACCAACGCCGGCCGCGTCGATCCCGGCAGCTCCGCCGGCATCCTCCAGACCTTCGGCACCTACACCCAGGAGAGCTTCGGCCGGCTCACCATCGAGCTGTTCGGCCCCGAAGCCGGCGAGGACCACGACCAACTCCTCGCCAAGTCCGCCGAGTTGTCCGGCATCCTCGTGCTCGTCACCGATCCCACCGTCATCGAGACCGCCTACGGCAAACCCATCGACATCCTCGTCACCGACGACGGCATCACCGGGCAGTTCGACCTCATCTCGGGTCTTGAGATCGACGCCGACCACCAGTGGGTCATGTTCGAGGAATCCGACCGCATCACCCTGCGTGCCGCGCTCATCGGCGACGCGAACTTCAACGGCAGCATCGAGCAGGCCGACCTCGACGCGGTCCTGCAGAACTGGGGAAGCGCCGACGCCGACTGGTACACCGGCGACTACAACGGCAACGGCCAGGTCGAACAGGCCGACCTCGACGCCGTCCTCCAGCGCTGGGGCCTCAACGAAGCCTTCTGGACCGCCGGCGACCTCAACAACTCCGGCCAGGTCGAGCAGGGCGACCTCGATGCCGTCCTCCAGAACTGGGGCGCAACCGAGGGCACCTGGTTCGGCGGCGGCGACATCAACAGCAACGGTCAGGTCGAACAGGGCGACCTGGACATCATCCTGCAGAACTGGGGCAGCGCCGCCGCGCCGGACTTCCGCGGGCTGAACGTGCCCGAGCCGGCGGCAACGCTCGCACTGTTCGTGCTGTTTGCAAAGGCCCGCCGCGTCCGCCCCCGATAGTGCTCCGCACCAAACCGCGTGTGTCTCGCAGCCGCAGGCCGCGGGCCTGCGCGTCTTGCCCCCGAGCACGCGCAGCCCGGCGGGCTGCGGCTGAAGAAGAATGTTGCCGGTCTCTCGTCGATATCGATCCAGACGCCGCCCGCTACGCTGTGGGCATGCCTCCATTATTTTCATATCGTGGCCTATTGCTCGTGCTCTGCGGTGTCCTCACGGTCGGATGCCAAGCGCAAAGCCAAACCGATCAGCCGGCTGTGGCACCCGAAGACGGCCGGCCGCACGCCACCGCCAACGACCTGGTCTTCCCCGACACCGTCTGGCTCGACAACGGCAAGATCAAGCTCGGCGTCAGCCCGTCCGTCGGCCGGATCACCTGGTTCGGCTTCTCCGACGGCGACAACCTGCTCTGGATCAACCCCGACACGATCAACGCCCCGCCCGACGACGCCCCCGACAACTGGGTGAACTACGGCGGGGATAAAGTCTGGATCGGGCCGCAGCCGCTTTGGCCGTACTTTCTGCCGCACGGCAACAATTGGCCGCCTGATCCAGCCGTGGATGGCCTTCCTTGGAAATTAGCCGAAGCAAATGAAAACAAGATCATTGTCCGAAGTCCGCACAGCGATGTCTCGGGAACGGACATCACCCGCATCATCGAGATTGGCAAAAACTCCAGCGTTGTGATCCGCAACGAGATCAAACGTATATCGATAAGTGCGATGCCGATTCAAGCGTGGTCAGTTTCTCAGATTAAACGGCCCGAACAGGTGTGGATGCCTGGTATCTGGCAACCACAGAGCAACCACGGTAACCGCCCTCGCCACGAAGCGTGGGTCGGTTTGATGGACACAGAAAAGTTTGAAAACGAACTCAGCCTGACTCACGGCACCCTGGTCTGGAAAGACAAACGTAATCCCACCGGAAAAAAACTCGGAGCGTTGGGCAGGACCATGATCGCAACGTATGGGTTGACCGTCTTTCGTCAGGACCACGAAATCCAGATTGATGGCTCGTACCCGGAGCGGTCTTCCATCCAGTTCTACGTCGGCGAAGACTACGCAGAGCTCGAATTGCTTAGTCCGGTTCACAATCTTGGATTGGGGACCACTTCAACCCACACGGTGATCTGGAATCTTCAAGAACTTCAACCCGAGTCCGAGGTCTCTGAAACCTCCGACCCGAACAGCCTGCAGGGGTACTTTATGTATTTTTCCGAACGCGGAATCGCAGCAAATCTGGCCGATCTAGCGATCCTAAAGAGCAAACGGGAGAGCTTGAAAAATAGCCCAACCTCTACCGCTACCGATCCAGCGCCTTGAGCTGCTGCGCCAGCTCCTCCGTCCCGGGCACATACTTCTCGCCGAACACGCGGACGTGCATCATCATCGTGTTCAGCCAGTAGACCCGGCAGCGCTTCGAGAAGCCCGGCCGCAGCGGGTGGCGATGGCGGTACATCTCGAAAAACGAGTCGTCGGCCGTGTTGAACATCCGCAGGTACGCCAGCTCGTACTCGGGGTCGCAGTAGGACGCGCTGACGTCGATGAACGCGGTGATCCTCGGGTGGTCGGGGTGGCCGTCGTCGACCATGATGTTGTTGGACCACAGGTCGCCGTGCACGAGCGTGGGCGTGCTCTGCTCGGGGAGCCAGACCTCGAGGTTCTTGATGACCTCGTCGATAATCCAACGGGCCTGTGAACTGAGCATGTCGCGGACGCGGAAGAACTCCTCGGAGATCACCGGCCCGAAGCTGTCGAGCCAGCGCGTCGGGCCCTCTTCTTCCAGGGCCGAGCCGTAGACCGCGCGGTGGTGGCTGTGCAAGGCGATGACGTGCTTGGCCAGGTCGCCCTGCATGGCGTGGACGCCGCGCTCGGTGACACGGGCCTCGGAGAGGTTGATGCCCTGGACCTTGTGCATGAGCAGGCCCGACCCGTCGAAGTCCGGCTCGTTCTCAAGGAACGCGATCGGCTCGGGCACGGGCAGCGTCGTGTTGTGCCGGTAGACCTGCAGCGAGGCCATCTCCCGGCGGAACAGCTTGGCGGAGCGGGAGTTGTTGAGCTTGGCGACGATGGACGCCGGCGTGCCCTCCGGGCCTTCGAGCGACCACTCGAGGACGCGGTTGATCGACCCGCCGAACAGCTTGCGGGCCCCGACGACGCGGATGCCCGGGCCGACGTGCCGCTGGACGATCGCGCTGGCCGTGTCGAGGCCGACGTCGGCGCCGCGGTGGGCCATGCGGGCGTGGTAGCTGAGCTGTTCCAAGGGGGTTGCGGGCCTCTCGAACGGTTCGGGGCGGTCGGGTCAGGAAGGTCCGACGCCGCGGCGGTTTCCCCGGGGATTATCGCCCATATACCCCGGATCGTTTGCCGGGGTTCCGCGGGGTCAAGAAAAAAGCCGTCCGGGAGGGGACGGCTGCCACGGGCGGGCGGGAAGTGGAGCTGAGGAGGCTCGAACTCCTGACCTCTTGTATGCCATACAAGCGCTCTCCCAACTGAGCTACAGCCCCGAAACGAGGCCCGCCCGTGGCGAACGGGGGAGTATACCCACCGCCAACATCGAAGCAAACCGCCCGTCAATTCACCGCGTCGGGCCGCCCGTCCGAGAACTTTGCGGCGATCCCGGGCAAACTTTCGCCTCGCCGGACGCGAGCTTGGGTATATTGGAGGTTTGCCCGACGGAGCCGACCGTGAGCCTGCAAGAACAACTCAAAGAACTCTCGACCCTCGACGCCCACGTCCGCGGCCTCAGCCGACGCCTGGACCTGGGCACCAAGCGCAAGGCCTTCCAGCAGAACAAGCTCGACCAACTGGAACAACAACTCGCCGAGCTGCGCGATCAGGCCAAACGCATCGAGGCCCACGCCAACACCCTCGAGCAGGACGCCAAGGCCGCCGAGGAGCGCACCGAGAAGCTCCGCGGGCAGATGAACACGGTCAAGACCAACAAGGAATATTCCGCGCTGCTGGTCGAGGTGAACACGCTCAAGGCCGAGCAGACCAAGACCGAGGAACTCGTCCTCGAACAGATGGAACGCGTCGACGAGCACAAGCAGCGCATCGCGGAGCTGGAAGAGAAGATCGCCGAGCAGAAGAAGCTGGTCGAGCTCGCGGACAAGGAGGTCGATGAGGCAAAGTCTGAGGTCGGCGAGCAACTCGACCAGGCGACCAGCGAGCGCGACGCCGCGGCCGGCCAGGTGCCCGACGACGTCCGGCTGCTGTTCGAGAAGCTCAACAGCGACACGGACGGCGAAGCGGTGGCCGGCGTCGAGGAGCAGAACCGCCGTCGCATGGAGTACACCTGCGGCGGGTGTTTCATGGCCCTGCCGATCGAGAAGGTCAACGCGACGATCACCAAGCCCGACACCATCACGCAGTGCCCATACTGCCACCGCATCCTCATGGTTTCGGACGAGCTGCGCAGCGGGCTGGCGCCGTCGAAGTAACTCTGAGCGCTACGACTTTTTCCGACCACAGCCCGCCGATCAGGGCCTGCTTGAACCCGATAGTTTTCGGAGTGGTGACATGGAGTTGGTCGTCCATATCGACGGTGGCGCGCGCGGCAACCCCGGCCCGGCGGGCGTGGGCGTGGTCGTCTCGACCGCGGACGACGGCACCGTGCTGTTCCGTCGCGGCTACTTCCTGGGCGAAACGACCAACAACGTCGCCGAATACACCGGCCTCTTGCGCGGCATCGAACTCGCATCGACGCTGGACTGCACGCACGTCCGCTTCGTCAGCGACAGCGAACTGATGGTCAAACAGATGAAGGGCGTCTACAAGGTCAAGGCCGACCACCTCCGCAAGCTGCGTGACAAGGCGCAGTGCGCGCTCGCCGCCCTGCCGTCCTGGGAGATCACGCACGTCAAACGCGAACACAACCAGGGTGCCGACGAGATGGCCAACGCCGCCATGGACGCCCGCGCCGACGTGGACGATTCGTAATCGCCCGCCGCCTACCCCCTCTCCCTAGCCGGGAAAGGGCCGGGGTGAGAGTCCGTTGCCGGATTGTCGTTTCGATCTGCTTGTCCCATCCGCCGCCCCAACCACACCACCGCCGGCAACCCGGTCACCACGACCACCGCCACCTCGACCGCCCGGTCCAGCAGCGCCGCCACTGCCGACACGCTCTGCTCCACCGGCGACAGCAACCCCGACAACAACACCACCGCCCACTCGCTCAACCCCAGACCATTCGGCGTCAACCCGATCAGCCGGATGAGCAGCGACGCCGCACTCATCACCACCGCCTCGCCGTAACCGATCGGCGACCCCAACGCCGCAAACGCCAGCCACAACCGCCCGCCACCGAGCGCCAGGTCCGACGCGCGCATCGGGATCCATGCCCACGACCAACCGCGCGCCCGCGCCCCGCCGCTCGGCAGCCAACGCGTGGCCCACACGTTCACCCCCGCCGCCAGAAGTAGCAACACCCCCACGGCGGCCCACACCCACACGTCAGCAGGTGCGTCATTCGCGTCTGGCCGCACCACGTGCCCCACCACCACCGGCCCCGCCACGACCGCGCTGACCACCACCGACAACACCAGCACCACCAACAGCACGATTGCCGAGTGCTTCCACGCCAGCCCGTGGTTGCGTTTCAGATACGCCGACCTACCCACCAGCCCCGCCCGCACCGCCGGCAGATAGTTCAGCAAAGCGCTCGCCGCGATCAGCGCCCCCATCAAACGCAATCCCACCGTCCGGCGGACCGGAAACACCCGCGTCACCGACCAGAACAGCACCGTCGTCACCGCCAGGTTCCCCGCCACCAACAGCGCCATCCACGCCGGCGTCCGCCACCCCACCGATGCCGGCAAGCCCGCATCGACGCCGCGCAGCGCAAACCACACCGCCGCGCCCGTCAACGCCAGGCCCAGCACCCAGCCCGCCGCCTTCACCCACGCCCGCCGGTTGAACGCCCGTCCCTCAGCCATCCGCGCAGCCTACCACCGCCGCACCGGTGCGAAGTGCTCGCCCCCTTTCCGTGCTCCTCATTCCTTTCTGCCGATACGACTTTGTCTCGGCCGATCCGCACCCGCGCGGTAGAATCGGGGCATCATCTCGCCGTGCCCGTCCGACATGGCTCGGGCGTACACGCCATCCGTTTCTCACCGAGGTGCATCCATGCCCGACGAGACCAACCCACCCAAACCACAGAACGCCGCCTCCCCCAACCCGCAGCGCGGCGATAACTCGCCCTGGACGCCGCTCACCATCATCTGCTTCGGCTTGGCCGTGATCCTCGCCTCTATGGCAGCCGCGTTCCTGACCGTCTACATGCTCGACCAGGCCCGTGAAGTGCTCCAGGAGCAGGAGAAGGCCCTCAAACCCGGGGCCGAGTACCTCGCCGCCGCGCCCGCCACCCTCCTGCTTCTCATTGGCGTCGCCACCCTCACCATCGGCACGCTCCGCTGGGCGCTCTACGGCCACGACGGCCGCGGCGCCGGCGTCGCCGTCCTCGACACCCAGCACAAACAGCTCGGCGAGATCACCAACCGCCTCATGATCTCCGAGACCGCCAAGAAGGTCGCCTACCGCGTCGAAGACATCCGCCTGCTCCGCGAGACCATCGAGCAGGACATCGCCCGCAAGGAGTTCGACGCCGCGCTCGTGCTCGTCAAGATCCTCGCCGACACCTACGGCCGCATCGAAGAGTCCGAGGCCTACCGCGAACGCATCGAGGCCGCCCGGCACGAGCAGCTCGAAAACCGCGTCGGCCACGAGGTCGCCCGCCTCGACGAGATGCTCAACCGCAACGACTTCCCCCGCGCCAGCCGGCACGCCTCCCGCATCAAACGCCTCTTCCCCACCATCGACTCGGTGCAGGAGATCGACCAGCTCGTCCGCGACGCCAAGGACCAGCACAAGCACGACCTCGAACGCCAGTTCCTCGATGCCGCCCGCAACGAAGACGTCGCCGGCGCCATGGCCCTGCTCAAGGAACTCGACCGCTACCTCAGCCCCCTGGAGGCCAAGCAGTTCGAAGAGGTCGCCCGCGGCGTGATCGGCAAGCAGCGCGACAACCTGGGCGTCCAATTCAAGCTCGCCGTCCACGACAAGGAATGGCTCTCCGCCGTCCGCGTCGGCGAACAGATCGTCCGCGAGTTCCCCAACACAAGAATGGCCGACGAAGTCCGCGGCATGCTCGACCTCCTCCGCGAACGCGCGGCGGGGCAGCAGGCGGCGGCCGCGACAGCGTGATCCCAATCAAGCGCTCGCCGCCGGTCACCTACAGCCGGTGTTAAGGCCCAGTCAACAGTCGATACTACCGACAACCCGCTTAACGTAATTGCGAGCTTCCTGATCGACCTCGAAGGCTCCCTCGATACAGCGAATTGCCAAAACCATTTCGTCGAAGTTGCTTGCAGCACCCACCAACTTCAAGACATCGTCGCCATGAAACCACTGCGTGATGATGTCGTCGTCTGTCTCAAGTCCTATTTTTATTTGGGTGATGACAACATCTTTAGAGTATGGGCTAACGCGCCGCCACTCTGATACCATTGCTACACGCGGGTTATATCCCACTTCAGCCAAGCCGCACGTTACAAATCGCTTGAAGCCACTCATCTCAGGGGGATTGTCTACCAAGAGCCGGTAATAGTTACCTTGGTCAACCGCATGCATCCGGTCCCACCACTTGGTCGCGATATCTCGTTTGAATAGCGGGCGGTTCAATAATTCGTCTGCAAGCCACGGATAGCCGTTCTCGAAGATGATGTATCTGTCCACCATCAATTGGCCAAATAATGGTTCAACCGAATTGATTCGGCAGGGAATCCGCCGATACTTCAACGCATCATCCTCCGTTCGCTGCGTGGCGTCAAGAGTTTACCGCAGAGAGCGTGAGTCCCCTGACCGAGACCGGGCGTAACAAATGCAGATAGCGGCAGCACGGCAGGCTGGATCGTGCACCACGCTAAGAACCACCTCCGCGTAAACTCGCCGCATGACCCCGCACGACACCGTCCTCATCCCCGGCGACGGGATCGGCCCAGAAGTCGCCGGGGCCGTCCGCAAAGTGCTCGACGCCGCGGACGCGCCGCTGACGTTTCACGAACACCTTGCCGGGGTCGCGGCGCTCGACGCCGGGCTGGACGTGCTGCCGGACGCCACGATCGAGGCGATCCGGAAACACGGGCTCGCGCTCAAGGGCCCCTGCACCACGCCCGTGGGCGAGGGGTTCACCTCCGTCAACGTGCAGCTCCGGCAGAAGCTCGAACTGTTCGCCGCGGTGCGGCCGGTGCGTTCGCTCGACGGGGTCAAGACTCGCTACGACGACGTCGATCTGGTGATTTTCCGCGAGAACACCGAGGGGCTTTACGCCGGGGTCGAGAACGACATCGTGCCCGGCGTGGTCACGTCGATGAAGATCGCCACCGACGCCGCGTCCCGCCGGATTGCGCAGCGCTGCTTCGAGTACTGCCGGCAGCGCGGACGCCAAAAAGTCACGGTGTTCCACAAGGCGAACATCATGAAAAAGTCGGACGGGCTGTTCCTACGCTGCGTCAAAGACGTGCACGACGACGGCTTCACCGACATCGCGTACGAAACCCGCATCATCGACGCCGGCTGCATGAAGCTCGTGCAGGACCCGTCGCAGTTCGACGTGCTGCTCATGGAAAACTTCTACGGCGACGTCGTCAGCGACCTGGCCGCGGGACTCGTGGGTGGCTTGGGCGTCGTTCCGGGGGCGAACCTCGGGCACGACTGCGCCGTGTTTGAAGCGGTGCACGGCAGCGCGCCCGACATCGCGGGCCAGAGCAAAGCGAATCCGCTCGCGCTGCTTATGTCGGCCGTGATGATGCTCAACCACCTGCACGAGACGCGCGGCTGCGCCGCCAGCCACGACGCGGCCGAACGCATCAAGCACGCCTACAACCAGGCGCTCCACGACGGCCAGAAGACGCGCGACCTCGGCGGCGACCTGAACACCGACGCCTTCGCCGACGCGGTGATCGAACGACTTTGAACACAGCAAACCAGTCCCGGGTCAGGCTTCTCGGTTAGCCGCAGTCCAGCGGACTGCGCGTAAGCGACAGACGCGCAGCCCGTTGAGCTGCGGCTGAAAGTCAGGACAGCACCACGAAAACCCGACCCGCGTAAGCTTTTTGCATGGCCACCCCTGCTTTAATCTCCTGGTCTATCCCCGGCTCCGACAACCACCCGATCCTCGGCGACACGCACCGGCCGCCTGCGGATGTTCGAGCGCTCGGCCACCTGCTGATCGCGCACGGGTTCAAGGGCTACAAGGACTACGGCTTCCTGCCGATGCTCGCCCACCGCGCCGCGCTCGCGGGGTTGATCGCCCACCGCTTCAATTTCAGCCACAGCGGGATGACGAACCACCTCGAAACATTCGAGCATCCCGAGTTGTTTGAGCGCGAGACCTGGGGACGTCAGATGCACGACCTGCAAGCCGTGGCCCAGGCGGTGCACGACGGACGACTCCCCGGCGCCTCCGAGCAAGAGAGCCGGCGCCAACCCGTCGTGTTCTTCGGCCACTCGCGCGGCGGCGTCACCTGCCTGCTGACCGCGGCGCAGATCGAACGCGACGGGCAACCGCATCTCCGGCCCGCCGGTGTGGTCACCGCGGCGTCGCCGCACCGGGCGTGTTCGCTCGACGATGAAGCCCGTAACACTCTGCGGACGGAGGGACGCCTGCTCTCGCCGTCCGGGCGAACGGGGCAGGACCTCTATGTCGGACGGTGCTGGCTCGACGATATCGAGCAACACCCCGAGGCGCGCGACCCGTACCGCGCCGCGGGCGTCTACCCCGGGCCACGCTTGATCGTGCACGGCACTGCTGACACCACCGTGCCCGTCGCCGCGGCGCACGCGTACCTGGACGCGCCGAGCCCGCCGGATCATACGCCCGCCCGGCTCGAACTCATCGAGGGCGCGTCGCACACGTTTGATGCGCCCAACCCATTGCCGACCGACGCGGTCCCACCGGCCGCGACAGAAACATTGATCGAGGCCACAATCACGTTCGCCAGTGCGTGCTGCGACACGAATGCGTGACGGCCGAGTCCACGCCCGTTACCACCCTCGCTTTCGTCAGTGCGCATCCTCACGAACCGCACGGTCGCAAGCGACCGTGGCACCCAGCAAGACATGCTCTACTTTATTCCTTCGGCCGGGTGATCGTCCCCAGCGACACCACGACCGGGGCTTCGCCCCACGCCCCGGGCACGGCCGCCTTCACCGACAGCGTGTCGCGATCCAAAAACGTGAACACCACCATCGTCATCCCCGTCGCCGTGACGTTCCGCAGATCGCCAGAGCCCGGCCCGTCGTGCTCCGCGTTGGCGTGGCGCTCGGCGTGGAAGTGGTATGTCGCCAGCGCGTTCGGCCGGTCCATCAAGAGGGCCACCGGCGCGTGGTACGCCCGGTCGTGGACACGTCGGGTCGGCGGGTACGACCGAAAGAAAACCCCGGACCCGTCAGACTCTGCGCCGCCGGCCTCGTCCAGCCGCGACGCCAGACCGCCGTGCTCACTCATCGTGTCGGCATGGTCCGCGTCGGCTTGGTTGAATACGTCGGCCCGCGTGTCGGGTCGATCCAGCGCCGCCAGCATTCCGCCCAGCGCGGCGCGGTCGAGGGGGTGAAGGGCATCGCCGCCGGCATCGACCGATCGATCAAATCGGGCCGACCAGCCCACGATTACCGCGGGATAGGGCCGACCTCGGACGAACCCGACGTGCCGCAACGCCATGCCCGGCGACAAGTCGGGTTGCGCGGCAACGAGTTCATCCCAACCCCGGCGGACCTGCGGGTCGCGCAGCGCCGAGAGCGACATCAAGTGGGCCGTCCGTCGCGGTAATTCACACAAAACCTCGGCGGCCGACTGCAGGTCCGCGGCCAGCGGCGTCGCAGGCGAGACCGAACGCAACCATTGCCGCAGTTCATCTCGCCGGTTCGGCTTGTTGGCGTCGGCCGCCAACAAGCCCCACGCGGCAAAACGCGCGCGGGGCGGCCGCACGGGATCGTTGACAACCGAGGTGAGATACTCGATCAAGTTGGCCCGTTCGGCGCGCCGATCGCTGACCCGGGACAACAGCTCGCGGTGCCGTTCATGATCGAGCGGACCGCCGGAATCACGACCTGACGCGGACGCCAGGTAGCGCAACGTCGCGGTTTCCGCCAACGCTCCGTCCCGCGTAACCCAGGCCTGCAGCGCGGCCACGACGTCGGGATTCGCTTCGTTTTCCCAGTGAAAACTGGCCGCTAGCCAGAAAGCCTCGGGCGAATGACGATGCGTCAGGTCCAGCAATGCCAGTCGCAGTCGCGTCGGGTTGTTGTACGCCCAAGCCTCATTCGTGACCCGGCTGTACGCGTTGGGTCGATCCAGTTCCAGCCCGGAAGCCGCTTCGATCCGGCGATCCACCGTGGCGTTGGGATCGGACAGCAGCAGTTCCGCGTCCGTCACCCGTGCCGGACATCCAGCCCAGGTCAGGCACAACAGTGCGAGGAACGACCCCCATAGTCCGCGACGAACCCGCATCAATGTTCCCGGTTACGGCCCCGCCCAGCGGTACGACAGCCGGACCTCCGTGAAGTCTTCAAGGAACGTCCGCAAGCCCTGCGCCGTCACGGCGGTGGGGTCGATCGCGTGCGGGGAGTCGGCCTCGGTCTTGCGGCTGGTGAGCAGGCCGAGCAGGCCCGCGGCGGGTTGGCGGATGACCGTGACTTTCGGTTCTTTGTCCGTCGGCATGCCCGCGAGGCTGGCGGCCTCGGCGATGGCGTCGTCGAGGTAGCCGATGCCGTCGATGAGTTTGTTATCGACCGCGTCCTGCGCGGTGTAGATCGAGCCGGTGGCGACTTCGCTGATGTTGCTGTCGTCGATGTCGGGCCGGCCCTGCTTGACCACGTCGGCGAAGCGGTCGTAGGCGCTGTTGATGAGGTAGCTGAGCACGGCCTTGTCTTCGTCGTCCCACACCTCGAACATGTTGTTGGCGTCGTCCTTGTTGGGCGAGCCGTCGGCGACTTCGGTGACGATGTCCATACCGAGCATGCGGACGGTGCCGGCGAGCGTGGGCACCTGGGCGATCACCCCGATGCTGCCGGTGAACCCGGTGGGTTCGCAGAGGATGGTGTCGGCGCCGGCGGCGATGTAGTACCCGCCGGACGCGGCGACGCCGCCGAAGCTCGCGACGATCGGGACGTCGGGGTGTTCCTGGCTGAAAGTTTCGAGCGCGTTCCAGATCTGGTCGGACGCGGTGACGCCGCCGCCGCCGGACTCGACGCGTAGGATGACCGCCGCGGGCGGGTCGGCTTCGAGCTGGCGAAGCGCGCGACGGGCGAAGCGCGACATGGTGTCGTCGATCCCACCGACGATCGGAAGTACCACGATGCGCTGCTGGGTCTGGCCGGTCTGGTAGACGTCTTCGGACAGCCCGGCGGTCAACTGATACACCAGGAACGCCAGGTAAAAGTTCAGGATCACCGAAAAGATGACCAGCGACACGAGCAGCGACGTGAGCGCCCGCGAGACCCAGCCCTTGGCCTTGGGCGGCGGGGCGTACATCGGCATGTAGCCCGGCGGCGGGGGCGGCGGCGCGGCGACGGCGCGGGGGTCCATCGGAGGGCGCGGCGGGGGCGGTGCCTGCGGCGAAGACGGGGTGTCGGGGCCGTTCTCCAGATTCATGGTCACGCTCTCCGGGTCGCGAGTAGACGGACGGGCCAAACCGCCGGCCGGTCGAGCCGCCCGTGAAAAGACGGCGGCGCTGGTCGCATCATAATCGGGCCAACGTCGCCGCGGCCACCAATCGCGGCCCGGGGCGACGCACGCAGCGTGGCGGGACCGGGCTACGATGCCCGCCATGGCAACCACGCACCGCCCGGCCGGACTCCATCTGCACATCGACCCGTTCAGCGGCATCGCCGGCGACATGTTCCTGGGTGCGCTGCTGGACCTGGGGGCCGACCTCGACCGGCTCAAACACGACCTGGGCCACCTCGGCATCGCGGACCCGTTCGAGCTGACCGTGGCACGCGTGCAGAAGTGCGGCGTCGGGGGCGTGGACCTGAAGGTTCACACGGAGCACACGCACCAACACACACACAATCACAGCCACGGCCACGGCCACAGTCATAGTCACAGTCACAGTCACGAACACACCCACAGTCACGGTCACGATCACCACGGGCACCACCACGGCAAAGAAAAACACAGCCACACGCACGAACATCATCACGATCACGCGCACGGTGACCACGGACATCACCACCACCACGTCGGCTACCGCGAGATCATGGCGATGGTCGAGAAGATGCCCGTGTCCGACGCGGGAAAGCAGCGCGCGGCCGCAGTGGTGACGAAGCTCGCCGACGCCGAGTCGCGCGTGCACGCAGTCGATCGGGAGAAGATTCATTTCCACGAGGTCGGCGCGGTGGACTCGATCGTCGATATGCTCGGCTCGATCCTGGCGTTGGAACAGCTCGGCGTGGCGACGGTGTCGTCGGGGCCGGTGCCGCTGTCGCGGGGCTACGTCAAGTGCGCCCACGGGCTGATGCCGGTGCCCGCGCCCGCGACGGCCTACCTGCTCGAAGGCGTGCCGACCGTCGGCGTCGACCGCACGGGGGAGCTGGTCACGCCGACCGGCGCGGCGCTGATCGCGGGGCTGGTCGAGACCACGGGCGGGCGCTTCGGCCCGCCACCCACCATGACGCTCCAAGGTGTGGGCTACGGCGCCGGCGACCGCGACGACCCGCACGTGCCGAACCTGCTGCGGCTCATGCTCGGGCGGCTTTCGCACGCGGGAGACCTGGGCCCGACCACGCCGGCGATGACCAAGCCGCATCCACACCAACACGATCACGGGCACGGCCACGAACATTCACATACGCACACCCACGCCGACGCCCACGCCGATCAAACCGCCGCCGCCGACCCCGCGTAACCCCTCCCCATGCAACTGCTGCTGCTGGGCATGATCGCCGCGGTCTTCGTGCACGACGATGTGCTCGACCTGGGCCGCACCCACCCGCTGACGTTCCATCCGGCGCTGACGATCTCGGTCATGCTGCTGACCAAGGCCGCGGTGCTCGGGCCGTTCGCGTGGTTCGTGCGCCGCACGCAACAAAACCTCGCCAAACCCAAAGGCCGACGCGCTCTGCGCAAGCTCGAACGCCTGCTCGGCGTCGTGCCGGTCCTGCTCTTGCTCGGCTTCCTGATCGACCTCGCGCTCGGCTGGCTCGTGCTGCTCCGCGACGTCCTCGGCAACGTCATCCTCGCGGACGAACTGCTGTCGATGCTGCCGACGCTGTTGGCCGTGCTGGGCGTGTGGGCGTTGCACCACCCGATCGACCGCCGGGTCCGCGAAGCCACGATCATCCGCCGCGCCGACCAGGGCATGCCGCTGTACCCGCTCTGGACGCGCGGGCAGTACGTCCTGACCCAGGCGCGGCACCAATTGGGCATCATCCTCGCGCCGCTGCTGGCGATCCTCGCGTGGTCCGAGTCGGTGCAGTGGTTCGTCGAGAGCGGGCGCCTCGCGCTCAACCTGGCGCTGTGGATCACGCCGCTGGGGGCCGGGCTCGTGTTCCTGTTCACGCCGCCGCTGTTGCGCCATGTGTTCGATACGGTGCCCTTGCCGGCCGGGACGGTCCGAGACACGCTCGCGCACATCTGCCAGCAACACCGCGTGGGCGTGCGCGACCTGCTGCTGTGGCGCACCGGCGGGCACGTCATCAACGCCGCGGTCATGGGCCTGGTCGCGCCGCTGCGCTACGTGCTCATGACCGACGGCCTGCTCGACCAGCTCCGCCGGCCGCACGTCGAGGCGGTCATGGCCCACGAGCTCGGGCACGTCAAACACAAACACCTGGTCTGGCTGGTCCTGATCGCCGGGGCGTGGATGGCCGTGCTTTTCTCGCTCGCGGAGGCGTTTTTCATTCACGTTAACGATGCGCTGTGGGTGCAGGGCGTGGGCGTCACCGCGGCGCTGATCGGCTGGGTGCTGGGCTTCGGGTGGGTGTCGCGGCGCATCGAACGCCAGGCCGACACATTCGCGGCTAAACACATGAGCACGTTCGCGCCGCAAGACACAAACCCTCCAGAAGATGAAGCCGGGACCAATCCGTTTGCGTTGACCCCGTCCGATACAGACGCCCCGGAAGAAGCAGCTTCAACCGTCTTCACCGGCCGCGGTGTGCTGCACGTTGTCGAAGCGCTCCAGTGCGTCGCCGACCTCAACCACATCTCAGCGCACCGCCCGAGCTGGCGGCACGGGTCCATCGCCCGCCGGCAGAAGTACCTGCACTCGTTGATCGGCCGGCCGCTCGACGCCGCGGACGTCGACCGCACGATGCGGCACATCCGTTGGGTCACCGCCGCGGTGCTGATCGGGCTGATCGTCTGGGTCGCGCTCGGCGACTAGTTCGCCTTTCTCACATGCCTTCGGGCAATCCGGGCGCTCCGCCGGCCAGTTCGTCGCTACCGGCCTCGTCCGCCAGGCCGTTGCCGGCCGCGTCACGCATCTCTTTCAGCCCCAAGATCAGCATCAGGCTCGCCAGACCCAGCCCGGCCGTCCCGGTCAGCAGAACAGACATCATCACGCTCATCGCAAAGCTCCTCAACGCCGCGGGCATCGCGGCCCGCACCCCATCGGGGGCCCAACGAGAAGCCTTGATCCGATTTGTGATTCATCGCTTTGTTTTCACGCCCGAGATCCCCGTCGCGCCAACAAAACGACACGGCCGCTTGAAGCCCAACCCCAAAGCAGAAAAACCGTGAAAAAGATTTGACACTTGGGGCAGCCGGCCAAACGTCACCGCCGCGCTTCCTCCAGCGCGATCACGGCGTACGCCGTTACCAACGCCGGGTCGTTCTCCATCCAGCGCGGCTCGGGGTTGGCCCACGAGCCGTCGGCCTGTTGCCGCTGCGCCAGCGCGTCGATCAGGTTGACGGCCCAATCGACCTGACCGTCGGACGTCTCGATCGTGTCCCGGCCGAACGCCGCCAACGCCCGCGCATGTACCAGGTAGTAGTAGAAAAGCCCCTGCTGGCTCTGGCCCTCGGGCAGCCCGGGGTTGCGGTCCAGCGTGTAGTTCGCGCCGATCCAATTCAGCGCGTCGTGCACGCGCTGGTCGGCAGGCGTCAGGTCGGCGTAGAGGTACGACTTGAACGCGGCGTAGGTCATCGTGCCGTAACCGCGCAGCCCGGACACCGGACGGCCGGCCCGGCCCTCGTCGATCATCTCGGGGTTGGCCATCGACTGCGGCACGCCGACCAGTTCCTTGTTGATCGATGTCGCGTAGACCGCCCCGCCGTCGTTCGCGAACGTGCCTTCGGGGTAGTAGTCGTTGGCCTCTGTGCCCTGCAGCCGGGTGATGAACACGACCGCGCGTTGATAGGCCGGGTCTTCCGACGAAACGCCCGCGTCGTGCAGGGCCTGCACCATCATCTGCGTATTGGAAAGGTCGGGCCGCCCGTGCCTGCCGTACCCGGCGCCGCCGTAGAAGGGGTGCTCCTGGGTGATCGCCTGGCCGTTTTCGTCGGCCATGCCGTCCTGCCACTGCAAGCCCTTGAGGAACGCAACGCCCTTCTGCACGGCCTGTTGACTTTCAGGGTCGCTGAACTTCGCGAGCGCCGAGACACAGATCGCCGTGTTGTAGTTGGCGAGGATGCCGTCCGGCCCGTTGCGGATCGAGCCGTCGGGCTGGGCGTGGTCGAGCAGGTACTGCCGCGCGTTCGCGACCGCGGGGTCGTTGGCCGTGACGCCGGGCGCATCGATCAGCGCCCGCAGCGCGAGCCCGGTGACGGCCGGCCCGACCTGGGGCGTCCAACTCCCGTCAGGCGCTTGCGTACTTTGGAGGTAGACCACACCGCGGGAGATCGCCTCGTCGGCACGCTGACGGTCCGCGGCGTCGAGCGCTCCGGCGGGCGAAGCCAACACAAAAACTGCCAGCCATGCCAAGACGAACCGCGAAACGGTATGGGTGCGCTTTTTCATGACGCCATGATACGCACCGAGACCGATGGCCCAGTCGATGGTCCATTCACGCACGATCAGAGCCGGGAGCGTCAGCGACCGGTTGCCACGACCCGCAAGGCGGAACCGGTCGCTGACGCTCCCGGCTCTGACGTAGAGCAGTCTGCGCGCTATTGCGGCGATCGTGGGCGTTCGACGGCAACAAAGAAGGCCTGAATCCGATCGATTCGCGCGAGCCGTGAATCTCCGGCTGGCACCGCAAACCGGCCGATGGTGAAAGGGTGGAGACCCCGCCCGCAACCCCGCCCCCGACCGACGCCGACGAACCGGCACCGGACGCCCCGCACCCCGCGGCGTCGCGCTGGCGCGGCTGGGTCTGGTTGGCGCTGCGGCTGGCCGTCGCGGCGGCGGGGCTGGCGTACATCATCTCGGTTGTGCAGTGGCGGGAATACATCGACGAACACGGCGTCACGCAGCCCGGCTTCCTCGCACGCTTGGCCGAGGCGGACCCGCGCTGGCTGGTGCTGGGCCTGGTCCTGGTCTCGCCGTTGGTGCTCGTCGCGTCGTGGCGGTGGTGGGTGTTGCTGCGCGGCGTCGAGGTTCATCATGCGTGGCGTTCGGTGTTGCGACTGACGTGGGCCGGGCAGTTCCTCAACTACGCGGTGCCGGTGGGTTCGACCGGCGGCGACGTGGTCCGCGCGGTCGTCGGGGCGCGGTGGGCGGAACCGGGCAAGAAGGCCTCGGCCGTTCTGAGCCTGGGCGCAGACCGCGCCGCCGGGCTGGCGGGGTTGCTGGTACTGGCGGGGTTGGCCGGGCTGACGCAGATGCACGAGCCGACGGTCCGCATGGTCACCGCCGTGGCGTGGGCGCTGCTGGCGTCGGGGCTGTTGGGTTTGGCGTTGTACGCCTGGCCGTGGTCGCACCGCCGGCTGGGGTTTGAACGCATGAAGTCCTGGCCCGGCGTCGGACGTCTGCTCGCCGTGGCCGACGCGTACCGGGCGCGACGTTTCGCGCCGGTGGGGTCGGCGGTGGCGGTGAGCGTGTTGGTGCACGCCGTGTTGGCGTCGTCCGCGGCGTGCGCGGGCTACGCGTTGGGGCTCGCCGCGCCGCCGGCGTTGCTGCTGGCGGTGTTGCCCGTCGTGTTCGTGTCCGCCGCCCTGCCGCTGACCTACCAGGGCCTGGGTGTCATGGAAGGCGTCGCGCTCGCGCTGCTGGGCGGCGACCCGGCAACGGACAACGCGGTCGTCGGCATGCTGCTCATCCACCGCATGTACCTGCTGACCATCGCGCTGCCCGGCGCGTGGGCGATGGTCGGACTCAAATCCGCGCACCCGCCACGCCCGGACCCGACACGTCCGGTAACCCAAGCGTGACGCCGGGATGTCCGGGTTCACCTGGGAACCCGGCCTAGCGCGGCCCCCGTACCGGGCCGATACAACCCGGGAACGCGCTCCGAACGGTCGGAGACACGGCGACGACCCAGGCAGGAATCGAGGACGGCCAACCCGTGCCCAGTCACACCCACGACGCCATCTGGCACCGTGAGATCAACGAGCGCATCGAGCGCGCCGACGCGCTGGAGGTCGCGATCGTGTGCGTGCCCGGCCGACCCGACCCCGACGACCCGCCGCAGTTCAAGGTGCTCCCCTACGCCCTCGACGCCGACACCCACACGCTCGTCGTTGAGCGGTTCCGCGTCGCGCGGGACGAGCCCGTGACCTGCCCGGTCGGCAGCCGCGTCGATGTCTACATCCTCTCCGAACAGATGCGCCTCGTCGCCGCCCACGACATCGCCGATGTCGCCCCGTTCCAACTCAACGCCGAACGCCGCGTCATGGCCACGGAGCTGCGCCGCGTCGGCGACGTCACCTCGGCCCAACGCCGCGCCTCGTTCCGGGTCGACACCACCGCCGCCGGCTTCGCCAAGGTGCACATCAACCCGCCGGGCGCGACCGGCATGAAGCTCAAGCCCCGGTCCGCCATCCTCGTCAACCTCTCCGCCGAAGGCATGGGGCTGCTCGTCGAGCAGGACGCCGAGTGGATCGAGAACCACGAGAACCAGATCTTCGAGGTCCACATGACCCTGCCCAACGGCAAGACCGACCTGGTCGTGCCCGTCCGCATCCGTCGGCATGAGCCGCGCCGCGGACCCGGGGCCTACCTGGGCCTGCAGTTCACGCTCAACCGCGACACGCCGGAAGACCGCACCGTCCGCGAAACCCTCGCCCGCCTCACCACCGACCTCCAACGTGACCAGCTCCGACGCCGCCGCGCTTGAGCCTGCCCCCCGACTCCGCCCTCGATACCGCCCCACCGAACCACGCTACGCTTCAACGCCATGACTTACGACGTCGCCATCATCGGCGGAGGCATCGTCGGCCTCGCCACCGCCTACAACCTCACCCAGCGCCGACCGGGCATCCGCCTCTGCGTGCTCGAAAAAGAGCCCACGCTCGCCCACCACCAGACCGGCCACAACTCCGGCGTCCTGCACAGCGGCATCTACTACAAGCCCGGCTCGCTCAAGGCCGTCAACTGCCGGGCCGGCAAGGCCGCGATGGAACGGTTCTGCGAAGAACACGACATCCCGTTCAACCTCTGCGGCAAGGTCATCGTCGCCACCGACGAAAAAGAACTGCCGAAGATGAACGACATCTTCGAGCGCGGCCAGGCCAACGGTGTCAACTGCCGCAAGATCAGCGGCGAGGAATGCAAGGAGATCGAGCCGCACGCCAACGCGATCGCGGCGATCCACGTGCCCGAGGCCGGCATCGTCGACTACAAGCAGGTCTGTGAAACCATGGCCGGGCTGATGCGCAAGTCCGGACAGGACATCAAGACCAACGCGGGCGTCACCAACATCCGCAAGACGCCCGACGGCGTGTCCGTGCTGCACACGATGACCGGCCCGGTGCAGGCGCGATTGATCGTGAACTGTGCGGGTCTGCACTGCGACCGCGTGACCAAGCTCGCGGGCATGAAGCCGACCGCGAAGATCGTCCCGTTCCGCGGCGAGTACTTCGAGCTCAAGCCCGAGGCCGAGCACCTCTGCAAGACGCTGATCTACCCGGTGCCCGACCCCGCGTTCCCGTTCCTGGGCGTGCACTTCACGACGATGGTTCACGGCGGCGTCGAGTGCGGGCCCAACGCCGTCCTCGCGCTGGGGCGCGAGTGCTACGGCAAGTTCCAGGTCAACTTCCCCGACCTGTTCGAGTCGCTGACCTACCGCGGGTTCATCAAGATGGCCGCGAAGCACTGGCGCATGGGCCTGGGCGAGATGTGGCGCAGCTACAACAAGGCCGCGTTCGTCACCGCGCTGCAACGCCTCATGCCCGAGATCAAGGCCGAGCACCTCGAGCCCTGCCCGTCCGGCATCCGCGCCCAGGCGCTCAAGCCCGACGGCGCGCTGGTGGACGATTTCATCGTGGACGAGGCCGAGGGCGTCGTGAACGTCAACAACGCCCCGTCCCCCGCCGCGACCGCGTCGCTGAACATCGGCAAGCTCATCACCGACAAGCTCGAGCCGAGGCTGCCCGCCGCGCCCGCCGTCGCCGCGTAGATTCGTCACCTCCACACGTCCAAAAAGCCGAACCCTGCGCGACGCGAAGGGCAAGGCCTCCATGTGCGTTCACACCGTCTGAACCGCTAAACTCTGCGGTCGTCCCCGACAACGTGTCGTGGAGCAAGTGTTGTTCTTTCAAGGAGTTGTGACATGGCTGAAGGCAGCGAAACCACCGTCGTGGGCGCCGATTCCCACTTCAAGGGCGAGCTCATGTTCGAGAAAACCGCCCGCATCATCGGCAAGTTCGACGGCAAGATCACCGGCAAGGGCGAGCTCCAGGTCGTCAACAACGCGACCTGCCAGGCCGACGTCGAGGCCGCCGTCGCCAACATCGACGGCACCATCGAGGGCAACGTCACCGCCTCCGACGCCGTCCGCCTCAACGCCAACGGCACCGTCAAGGGCGACATCACCGCCGCCAAGATGGTCATGGCCGAGGGCGCGTCGTTCTACGGCATGTGCTCCGTCGGCCCCGACGCCAAGAAGGGCGCGCCCAAACCCTCCGGTCAACCCTCCGGCGGCCAGCCGCAAGGCGGACAAGGTGGCCAGCAAGGCGGCGGCGACAAAAAGTGATGGCGCGGGGGTCTGGGGCTTGGGGTTTGGGGTTCGGCCGACACGCCGCGACCCCGCTGCCTGATGCCCCGAGTTCCGCTGCGCGCCGCGACGTTTGCTGATGTCGCGCGCCCGCCGCGCTTCGTTCCTTTTCCCAGACCCCAAGCCCCAGACCCCAGACCCGCGCTGTGCGCGGGCATGTCGTCGCGTCGCGCAACAACGCCGCGCGGTCGTGTACCCGATCCCCGTACCCCGTTCCCAGGACCCCACCCTGGCCCGTACGACCGGTCCCAAGCTGGTGCAGTGCTACCTCTGCGGCCGCCGCTTCGAGGTGAGCGCGATGGCTCAGTCCACGTCCTGCCCGGGCTGTAACAAGCCGGTCATGGTCGCGGACGAGGTCATCAAGAAGGTGCGCGGCCCCATCCGCGAGCTCAAGACCTGCGGCAAGATCACGGTCATGAAGAAAGCCCGGCTCATGGCCGAGCAGATCGTCGCCCACGCCGGCATCGAAAACCTCGGCACCATCGAGGCCAAAAAGGTCGTCACCGGCGGCGGCCTGATCCTGGGCCCCAAGTCCGAGTTCCGCGGGGAACTGCATAGCCAGTGGGTCCACATGGAAGAGGGCGCGAAGATCAGGCCCAGCGCGTTCCACGTGCCCAGCGACCCCAGCGGCCTGCTCAAATCCGACGAACCGCCCATCGAAAACGACGGCCCGGGCCCCGACCAACCGCCCGGCCCCGGCGATACGCTGCGCGGCGACGCCCCGCCCGAACCGCCGCCCATGAAAACCTCCTCGACGCGGAACCTCCCCCGCCCCGAGCCGCCGGTGCGGAAGAAAGTCACCAAAAAAGTCCGCAAGAAGAAGTCGACCCGCAAGAAGCCGCCGCCCGAACCCGGAGACAAGGCATGAAACCCCACAACCCCCCCGCAAGTTTCCGCAGCCTCGGCCGCGTCCTACTCGCCATCGGCATCACGCTCGCGTGGTCAACCAGCATTGCCGCGCAAGATGTCGATGTGTTGCAGGCCCGCGTCGCCGAGCTCGAAGCCCGCCTGGCCGATCGCGAAGCGCGCATCGCCGAGCTCGAAGCCGAGTTGGCCACGCTCCGCCAACGCCAGACGCAGGTCACGCAGCGTGAAGCCCAGCTCGACCAGCGCGAGCGCAACCTCGAAACCATGGCCGGCGCAGTCACGACGGGCGCATTGGCCGAGCAGTTCCTCTCGCAAGTCAAAGTTGAATACGACGACCGCCGCGACCGCACCGTGGTCAGCGCCGGACCCGTCTGGTTCGAGAACGAAACCCTCGTCGGCGACTTCGCGGCCTCGGCGGTCTACTCCGTGCCGGGCGACACCGCGGCCGGCACGCCCGAGTCCGTCTCGCTGTTCATCCAGGGAGAGTTCTCCGGCCGGCAGTTCGAAAGCCTGCAAACCATGACCTTCGAGGTCGCCGGCGAAGAGCTCGTGCTGCCCGTCGCCGACTACCGCCAGACCCGCAAACGCTCGGGCCTCTCGGGCAAGAACCGCGCGAACAAGGGCGACGAAACGCTCACCTTCGTGGTCGACGTGCCGACCCTGCGCCGCCTCGCCGAAGCGACTTCGCTCGTCACCCAAACCCACGAAGGCCCGCTGACGTGGTCCCGGCAGCAACGCGCCCTGCTGCGGGCGTTGCTGGTGCGGATGGACGCGGCGGATCAGACGGCGAGCGAATAATCCATGCCAGTCACGCGGCATGCCGATGCACAGCCGCGGACCAACGGGCCGCGCGCCTGAGCGCACGCCGTTGGCGTGCGGCTAAGCATGCAGGAGAGTTGAGAAGCTGTAGCCGCGTGGACTTACGTCACCGGCTTCGCCGCGTCCGGGTCGTCCAGCTCCGCCCGGCCGACCTGCCCGCCGGCGCGGTGGACCTTCTCGGCGATCATCTCGGGGTTGGCGGCGCGGTCGACCATGTCCTCGGCGGCGATCTGGTCCTTCGTGTAAAGCTCCCATAGGAAGTCGTCCAGCAGCTTCATGCCGAACTTCTTGCCGGTCTGGATCGCGGACGGAATCTTGTACGACTGCGCCTCGCGGATGAGGTTCGAGATCGCGGGCGTCACCACCATGAACTCGTACGCCGCGATCATGCCCTTGGGCTTGCGCTTCAATAGCTGCTGCGACAACACCGCGATCAGCGCGACCGAGAGCTGGGCCCGCACCTGCGCCTGCTGGTTCGTGGGGAACGCGTCGATCAGGCGGTTGATCGTGCCGGCCGCCGAGTTGGTGTGCAGCGTGCCGAACACCAGGTGGCCCGTTTCCGCCGCGGTGATCGCGGCCTCGATGGTCTCCAGGTCGCGCATCTCGCCGACGAGGATGACGTCGGGGTCCTGACGCAGGGCGCGGCGCAGCGCTTCGGAGAACGAGGGCACGTCCGTGCCGACCTCGCGCTGGTTGACGATGGATTTCTTGTGCGGCTGGTAGTACTCGATGGGGTCTTCGACCGTGATGATGTGCCGGTCGATGTTCATGTTGATGTAGTCGATCATCGACGCCAGCGTGGTGGTCTTGCCCGAGCCGGTGGGCCCGGTGACCAGGAACAGCCCGCGCGGCCGGCGGATCAGGTCCTTGACGATGGGCGGCAGGCCGATCTTGTCGATGTCGAGCAGGCGGTTGGGGATGCGCCGCAGGACGAGCGACACGTTGCCTTTTTGCCGGAAGATCGACACGCGGAACCGGGCAGAGTTGTCCGGGTCGTCCTGCGGGCCGTACGCGAAGCCGAAGTCGGAGCCGCCTTCTTCCTGGAGCTCGTTCTGCGAGCGTTCGGGGCTGATCGCCTTCATCAAGGCGACGGTGTCCTCGGGTTCGAGTTCTTTGGTTTTGAGCTCGATCAGCCGGCCGGACATGCGGACGGTCGGCGGCTTGCCGACGGTCAGGTGCAGGTCGGACGCCTCCTGCTTGATGACGGTGTCGAGCAGGCGGTCGATGCGCATCGTGGACATGGGGGTTTGCTCCGCAAACTGTGGCTAGTTTTCAGTGGCCAGTGGCCAGTGATGCAAATACAAAAGGGTCACCGGCCATTGGTCAACTCGCCACTGGCCACTTCGGCGGTCACGCCGCCAAGTCTTCCTCCCCGTCTTCGACGATGCCCTCGACCTGCGTGATGCGGGCGATCTCGTCGAGCGTGGTCTTGCCTTCGAGGATCTTGAGCCGCCCGTCGCCCAGCAGGTTCCGCATGCCCGCCGCGGTCGCGGCCTGGCGGATCTTGCTCACCGGGGCGCGGTTGAACGCCAGCTCCCGGATCTCGCTGGACATCATCATCAGCTCGTAGATCCCCTGCCGGCCGCGGTACCCGGTGTCCGAGCAGCGCTTGCAGCCGACAGGCTTGTAGATCGTCTTGCCCTGGATGTCTTCGCGCGTGAGCCCGGCCAACGACATCAACCGCGGGCTGGGGTCGGTCAACGGCTCCTTGCAGTGGTCACACAAAATGCGGACCAGGCGTTGGGCGAGTACGGCCTGGATCGAGCTGGCGACCAGGAACGGCTTGAGCCCCATGTCGATCAGACGCGTAATCGCCGACGGCGCATCATTGGTGTGCAGCGTGGAAAACACCATGTGCCCGGTCAGCGCCGCCTGCACCGCGACCTCGCCGACCTCCTGGTCGCGGATCTCGCCGACCAGGATGATGTTGGGCGCCTGACGCAGCATCGCCTTGAGGATGAGCTGGAAGGTCAGCGGGGGTTTCATGCCCATGTTGACCTGGCACTGGTTGATGCCCTTGAAGTTGTATTCGATGGGGTCCTCGGCGGTGATGATCTTGCGGTCGGGCCGGTTGAGGACGTTGAGCGCCGAGTAGAGCGTGGTGGTCTTGCCCGAGCCGGTGGGCCCGGTCACGAGGAAGATGCCGTTGGGCCGATTGATGATTTTGTTGAAGGTTTCGAGCGTGTCGGGCTGCATGCCGAGCTTTTCGAGGCCGAGCTTCGCCGCGTCGGAGCGGAGGATACGCAGGACGATGGATTCGCCGTGGTACACCGGGCAGAACGACACACGGAAGTCGACGACGTCGTCGCCGACGCGCATCTTGATTCGGCCGTCCTGCGGGATGCGTTTTTCCTCGACCTTGACGCCGGCCATAATCTTCATGCGGGCGGTGATCGCGCCCTGGATCCGCTTGGGGATGCGGTCCATCTCCTGGCAGACGCCGTCGATGCGGTAGCGCAGGCGGACGCGGTTGTCGAACGGCTCGATGTGGATGTCGGAGACGCGGGACGTCACGGCCTTCTGAATGACCTGGTTGACCAGCTTGATCACCGGCGCGGACGACGGGTCGTTCGCGTCCTCGGTGCCGCCGGCCACGTCGATGCTCGCGCCGCGGTCCATCGACGTGTCGAGCGTCTGGTCCAGGGTGATGTCCATCGACGTGTCGACCGAGAGGTCCTGCGTCAGCGAGTCGAGCGACTTCTTGGTGTCCGACAGGACGTTGTCGATGTATTCCTTGATCTTGCCGTAGGCGCCGATGGCCAGCTCGATGCGCCCGCCCACGCGGAACTGCAGGTCGTCGATGAGCTGGATGTTCATCGGGTCGTGCACGACGACCTTGAGCACGCCGCCCTCTTTCTTGAGCGGTAGGACGTTCATCTTCTTGATCATGTCCTCGGGGATGAGGCTGAGGTTCTCGCGTTTGATGATGTTGGGCTGGTCCAGATCGACGAACTCGAGCCCGAACTGGTTGGCCAGGGCCTTGGCGACGTCGTTCTCGTCGGCGTAGCCCAGGGACACGAGCGTGTCGCCCAGCCGCCGCCCGGTGCCCTGTGAAATCTTCAGGGCCTCTTCGAGCTGGGCCTCGGTGATGGTGCTCCAGCCCTGGAGGATCTGGCCGAGCTTCAGGCGTTTGCGGGACATGGGGAGGCTCCGGGAGCGCGGCAGGCCCGGCCGGGCAACGACAACCGACCGCGGGGCAAGGGATTATGGAGGCGGGGCCGCGCCGCGGCAAGGCGAGCGGGTCTCGCCTCCGCGCTCATGGTACGCCATGAACAAAGACGGGCGCGGCCCGCCGCGGATTCCGTTTTCACGCCGGCAGACGCAGGTCCACGCTCACCGGGGCGTGGTCCGAACACGCAAGCATCGCGTCGCGGTCGGTGTGGCAGGCGTGGATCAGCCGCGCCGCCGGGCCGTTGGCCAGCAGGTAATCGATCCGCCAGCCGCGGTCCAGCTCCCGGGCCCGGCCGCGGTTGCTCCACCACGAGTACGGCCCCTGTTGTTCACCCGCGTGCCGACGGACCGCGTCGTGCCAGCCCGCGTCGTCCAACACCCGGCCGAACCAGTCTCGCTCATGCGGCAGGAACCCGGAGTTCTTCGCGTTGCCCTTGGGGTTCCAAATGTCCGCCTCGGTGTGGGCAATGTTGAAGTCCCCGCCCAGGATCAGGGGCGACCGGCCGCGGCGGGCCCGCTGCGCCCACGGAAAAAACGCCTCCATCCACGCCTCCTTGGCCGTCTGACGCTGCGGCGACGACGAGCCGGACGGCAGATAAATGCTCGCCACCTGCAACGGCCGGCTCAGCTCGTCCAGCGCCACCCGCAGGACGCGCCCGTCGGGGTCGTCCGCCGCCCCGCGCCGCGAGCGCGTGCCGTGCGCCAGCCCGGTCGCGACCACCCGGTGCGGCATCCGCGACCACACCGCGGTCCCGGCGTACCCCAGCTTCTGCGCCGGGTGCCAGGTCACATGCCAGCCCGGCGGCTGCGCCCAAGGCTCGGGCAACTGCTCGGGCGTCGCACGGACCTCCTGTAAAAGCAGGACATCTGGGGCAAGACGGTCGAGTTGATCGGCGAACCCCTTGCGCAGCGCCGCCCGCAGGCCGTTGACGTTCCAGGTGGTGACGCGGAGCGGACGCGGCATGGTGTGAATTTGCATGAGGTATGAGGATTTTTCTGGCCTTGACGCCACTTTACGGGTATTCTCACCTAGGCGGGTTGTGGGCGGACGACGTCTGCAAACCACCGACGAGGAGAGGTATGTTCCTCTCCGCCGGTGTCCGAGGCGCTGACCCGGAACCGGCGGGACACTTCGCGTTTCACGGCGGGCCGTCCGACCCGCACCAGGAGAGTTGTGGATGAACAGTCCGACCCAACGGGGATCCAAACGGGGTGCGTGGTTTCACGGGGTGCCGGGCGTTCTGGCGGTGGCCGGTGCCGGCTTGATGATCGGCAACGCGGCGCACGCCGGCATCGTCGGCCCCGAAGACGACAACTGCGTCTACGTCTTCGAACAGAATGCCCAGACCGGCTTCTACAACAACCCCAACGATGAAGTCGGCGAACTCGCCTTCATCGAGTCGATGTACAACCCCAACACCGGCCAGTTCGACTGGACCGTCGGCTACAACGCCAACGGCGACGGCGAACTGCCCGAAGGCTTCTCCCTGACCGTCAACGACGGCCCCGTCCCCGACCACATCACCGGCTACCTCGCCGCGGTCTACTTCGACGCCACCGACCCCAACAACCCCATCGTCAGCGCCTACGCCTACAACGGCGACGACTCCGCGACCTCGCACAAGTACGGCACCAGCGACTGGGTCTACGACGCCAACACCGACACCTGGTCCCCGCCGACCGACGCCCCCGACCCCATCGCCAGCTCGCTGGACCCCGGCACCGCGTCGTTCCTTAACAGCGCCTCGGTCGACACCTCGGGTGTCCTCGCCGACGTCGTCTTCTCGATGTCCCTCGACGCCGGCGCCATCAACAGCCACGTCCCCGCCTACCCCAACAACGGCCCGGGCTGGCTGGGCCTCGCGTACTCCACCAGCATCGGCGCCTGGCAGCACGGCTTCAAGAGCTTCAACGCCCAGTACGACCAGGACGGCTACCTGACCCAGTGGGAGTTCGACCGCGCGACCTACGGCTGGTACGACTTCACCGACGGCGCCGCCGAGAAGGTCCCCGAACCCGTCGCCGCCCTGCTCGCCCCCGCGGCCCTGCTGATGCTCCGCCGCCGCAGCGCCTGAGCTCGACACCACAAATCAAAACCCAACGAAGCCCACGCTCTCCGAGCGTGGGTTTTTCTTTGCCAATGTGCAAACCCAAGTCTTACTTCGCTCCATTCAACGCCGGCCGTAACTGCTCCGTCGACTTAATCGGCGTCGTGTTGCCGCCGATCGTCAGCGCCGCCGTCGTGCTTGGGTCGGTGTCCGCCGTGATCTCGTCGAGCAGTTCATCCACGCCGTGGTCCGACACGATCTCGAACCCCGCATCCCGAATCATGCGGTAGGTCCGCCGGCGCTCCTCGCCCTGCCCGTTGAGGTAGCCGTCGAGGAACAGCGAATTCGCCGGGTACAGCGCCATCACCTCCAGCGAACGCAGGTGAAACTCCCGCCCCGCCGCGCACCGCACCTCCGCCGACGGGCACGCGAACCGGAACATGCACAACACCCGCAAACAGTAATCCGGCGACAACCCGTGCGGCGTGTCCAGCACGTTCCCCTCGAACGGCAGCAGGAAGTTGACCGGGATCGACGCCGTGCCCAGCTGCCGCATCGTCAACGCGATCTCGACCACCTCTTCCGGCGGCTCGCCCATACCGACGATCAGCCCCGAGCACATCGAAAGCCCCGCCTTCTGCGCCGACCGCAGCGTGTTCAGCCGGTCGTCGTAGGTGTGCGTCGTGCAGATATCGCCGTAGCGCTTCCGCGACGTGTTGAGGTTGTGGTTCAGCCGGTCCAGCCCGGCGTCGGCGAGGACCTTTGCCTTCTCGTCGTCGAGCAGCCCCGCCGACACGCAGACCTCCAGCGTCGGGAAGTTCGACTTCACCTGCCGCACCAGGTCCGCGAGTTGTTGCGTCCGCTTGTCGCTGGGCCCGCGCCCCGAGAACACCATGCAGTACCGGTGCGCCCCCGCTTTGTAGGCGCGCTCCGCTTCTTGCATGACTTCTTCCGGGGGCTTCATCGCGTACGGCTCGATGCCCGCGGCGCTCGTCTTGGCCTGCGTGCAGTACGAGCAGTCCTCCGGGCACCGCCCGTTCTGCGCGTTGTTCAGAATGTGGACCTGCACCGCCCGCCCGAAGTGGTGCTGCCGGACCGCGTACGCCGCGTTCAAGAGCGGCATCAACTCCACCGCCGGGTCGGTCAGCAAACGCTCGAGCAACGCCGCGTCGGGCGTTTCGCCGTTCAGTGCGGCGTCGGTCAGGCCGTGGTAAAAGTCGCGCGGCAGGCGATCCGTGGGCATGTCGCTCATCCCGAAACTATAACGGGATACACCTCATACGAGCCGCGACCGTGCGGAAGCGGGCATCGCCGCAGAACCCGCTCCCTCACGGTCACGGCTCGTCAGAACCAACCCCGCACCCCCTTCATGAACCTGCAACCCGTCATCACCGCCGACCTGGGGCAAAGACTCGGCCAATGCCGTGTCGCACCGGTGCGCCTCGGGCGTCACGACGATCAAACGTCGTCGGCTTCCGGGGGCGGCATCGACGCGCTGCTCGCCGTATACGCCGCCGACTTCGACGTCGACCCGTACCTCGAGATGTTTTTCTTCCCGACGGACACGCTCAAACTCTCGTTGATCGACCTGACGTCGGGTGAAATCGTGTGGACGCGCGACCTGGGCCGCGGCACGGTGCCGGGCATGTGGTTCTGCCCGGTGCTGCCCTTCGACCTCGACGGTGACGGTGTCGACGAGATCTACCTCGTCGAAAACCCGCAGGCCGCACACCCGCTGGGGCTTAGTCACTACCGACTCACGCGCCTCGATGCCCGCACCGGCGAAGTCACGGGACATATCCCTTGGCCGCAACCGTCGTCACACCAAGCGCTGTCGCACGTATTCCGTTTCTTCCTCGTCGGCGGACACGTTCAGAACCAACCCGTCCTTGTCTCCGCCCAGGGCACCTACGGGCCCACCCACTTCCAGGCCTGGACCGGCGACCTCCAACCGTTTTGGCAAACCACCATGACGCCGGGGTTCAACGAACACGGCAAGCCCTGCGGCGCGATGGGCAGCCACATGTCGCCCGTCGTGGACCTTAATCAAGACGGCGACGACGAACTGCTCTGGGGCGAGCACTGCTTTTCACTTCGCGACGGCCAAGAACTCTGGTGCGCCGACCGCGACACCTGGCCGTGGCACTCCGACGTCATCCAACCCGTGTGGGACCGTGAAAGCAAAACCTGGAGCGTCTTCACGGCAAGAGAAAACGACGTCGAGAAGCCGCCGCGCCTCGTGATGTACGACGCAAACGGAAAGCGGAAGTGGCACGCCGTCGAACGCGGGCACATGGACATGGGCTGGACCGCGCGACTCAAGCCGAACGGCAACAACCATCAATACGAACACGTCTGCCTCGGCGTCGCCATCGATCACAAGACCTGCGGGCCCGACGGCCGACACCACACCGACCCCAAAGCCCACGCCTTCGTCGCCAACACCGGCGAACCGTTCGAACTGCCCTTCAACCCCTACGGCACGCTGCCCGTCGACCTCGACGGCGACGGCGGCCACGAACTCGTCTACGGCCTGCCCGGCCAGGACGGACGCGTCATCGACCGTCAAGGCCAAACGCTCGGCAGCGTCCGCGGCCCCGTCGCCGCGCTGTCCAAGCTCCTCGACCTGCCGGGCGAGCAGGCCGTGACCTTCCACCCCGACGGCACCCTCCGGATCTGGGCCGACCGCGACGCCCACGATTCCGACGCCGCGAAGCAACGCTACGCCCACCCCGCCTACCGCACCCAGCAACGCCTCACCGCCACGGGCTACAACCTCATCAACCTCGGCGGCCTCTGAATCAACCCGACGCGCCCCGCGTTCACGAAATCAAGTCGTGAACGACGTGCCCGTGCACGTCCGTCAATCGGAAGTCGCGCCCCTGGTAACGGTACGTCAGGCGTTCATGGTCCAGCCCCAGCAGGTGCAGGATGGTCGCCTGCAGGTCGTGCACGTGGACCGGGTTCTCCGCGATGGTGTGGCTGAAGTCGTCGGTCCGGCCGTAGATCAGCCCGGGCTTCACGCCGCCGCCGGCCATCCAGATCGTGAACGCGCCGGGGTGGTGGTCGCGCCCCAGGAACCGCGAGCCGTCCCGGTACTCGTTCATCGCGGTACGCCCGAACTCGCCGGACCAGACCACGAGCGTGTCGTCGAGCAGGCCGCGCTGCTTCAGGTCTTTCACCAGCGCGGCGATCGGCCGGTCCGTCTCCCGGCACTTCTTTGGCAGCGCGGTAATCAGGTCGGTCGTCGTGTCGATGCCGTGCATGTCCCAGCCCCAGTCGTACAACTGGATGAACCGCACATCCGCCTCGGCGAGCTTGCGCGCCAGCAGGCAGTTGTTCGCAAACGTCGCGTCGCCCGGGACTGCGCCGTATTGCTCGAGCGTCCCCGGCGTCTCGTCGTCGATCGACATCACGCCCGGCACGCTCACCTGCATCCGGAACGCCATCTCGTACTGCTGGATGCGCGAACGGGTCTCGGGGTCGCCGAAGTGTTCCGCTTCGACCTCGTTGAGCGCGTGGATGGCGTCGAGGCTGTCGCGGCGCGTCCGGCGTGAGATGCCCGGCGGGTTCTCCAGGTTCAGGACCGCCGGGCCTTCGCTGCGGCATTGCACGCCGCTGTGGATCGTGGGCAGAAAACCCGAGTTCCACAGCGCCGGCCCGCCGCCGGGTTTCGCGCCGCCGGACGCGAGCACGATGAAGCCCGGCAGGTCGCGGTTCTCGCTGCCCAGGCCGTACGTCAGCCACGACCCCATGCTCGGGCGTCCGGGCACCGCCGAACCGGTCTGCAGCAGGAGCTGGGCCGGGGCGTGGTTGAACTGGTCGGTGTGCATCGAGCGGACCAGGCAGACGTCGTCGATGATCTCGCGGAAGTGCGGCAGCAACTCGGAGACCGGCAGCCCGTTCTGCCCGGCCGGTGCGAACGCGTACGGACTGGCCAACAGGCGCGGCGTGCCCTCAATAAACGCGAAGCGCTGGCCCTCAAACAACTCGGCCGGCGCGGCGTCGCCGTCGTGCTTCTGCAGCGCCGGCTTGTAGTCCAGAAGGTCGTGCTGCGGCGGCGAACCCACCAGGTGGATGTAGATCACCCGCTTCGCCTTGGGCGCAAAGTGCGGCGGTTTGGCGGCGAGCGGGTGTTGATCAGCCGACTCAGGTTCCGCCGCTTGCGACGGCACGCCCATCAGTGATTGCAACACCAGCCCGCCCAGCCCCAGCGCGCTCTGGCCGAGGAAGTGGCGCCGCGTGTGTTCCTGCGTGACGGCCTGATGGATCGGGTTCAAGGGCATCGCGAAATCCAGCTTACTCAGGGGCGGGTCAGAAACGCATCGGTCGAGAGCACCGCGTTTGCCACGACCATCAGGGCGGTGTGCTCTGCACTGGAGACTAACGCGTGATTTGACGAAACGGTTTCATCCTCAAGGTCCGACCTTTTTTGGATCGCGTGTTCAGCGGATTGTGGATCTTCCTGATATGCCTGATACGACCGGCGGTACAACTCGGTGAGTATTACCAATTCTTCGGCGGTCGGAACCCGGCCGATCGCAAGGCTGAACACCTTGGCGACGGACGGTTGAATGTTCGTTTCCGTACCCGACCACGCCCTTTGCGCCAGCGCGTGCGCCGCGGCGACAAACTCCGGATCGTTCAAAGTCGTCAACGCCTGGATCGGCGTGTTGCTGCGCCGGCGACGCAGCACGCAGGTGTTCGGGTCCGCCGCGTCGTACGCATTGAACAACGCAACATCCACCGACCGCTGACGCACCGCGTACACGCTCCGCCGATACGGGCTGTCCACCCCGGCCATCGTTGCCGCCGCGGCCGGCGCCGCGGTCAAACGCGGGTGCCCGTCCGGCAGCACCGGCGCAAACGGCGGCCCGCCGGTCTGGTCGCTGAGCAAACCCGACACCGTCAACGCGGAATCACGCAAGACCTCGGCCGGCAGGCGCAGCCGGGACATGCGTGCGTACAGCGTGTTCTCCGGGTCGGCCTGAAATGCCGCCTCGTCAATCACCGCAGAACGCCGGTACGTGTCGCTGAGCACCACCGCGCGGATCAACGCTTTGAACGACCATTCGTCGGCCACAAAACCGGCGGCGAGTTCATCCAAAAGTTCCGGATGGGTCGGCAGCTCGCCGCGGATGCCAAAATCCTCGACCGTCTCCACGATCCCCCGCCCCATCAAGCGTTCCCACACGCGGTTGACCTGGACCCGGGCGGTGAGCGGGTTGTCGGCGTCCGTCAACCATTGGGCCAGACCCAGCCGAGACCTCGGCAGGCCGGAATCAAAACGAGGAAACACGGCGGGCGTGCCGGGCGTAACCGCTTCGGCCGGCCGAAGGAAGTCGCCCCGGACGAAACGGTGCGTCGCGCGTCGGGCTTCTGCGGGAAGCTCCGCCATGATCGGCAGGTCCGGCAGAAAACGCTCGGTGTCTTCAAGCTCGTATCGCCGCACCCGCCAGCGGACCCACGCGTCATGCAGATCGGTATCGACGTGCAGCAGCGCAAGACGCGCGAACAACGGCAATCCGTCAGTTTCAACATTTACGTCTTTGTCAAAGTCACGCCTCACCGACGCATCGACATGATTCTTCACCTCGGCAGCCGACAGCGCTCCATCGACAACCACAACGTCCGCCATCGCCCCCGTAAACGCCGCGCTGATCACGCCGTCCTGCCGGCCGACTTGGAGTTGAGCGTCGTTGGTGATGTCGGTGTCGAAGCGGTCCGCCAGTACCTTCACCGGCACGGTAACGCCATCGACCATCAAGACGACGCCCGACGCCTTGCCCGAGCCGTCGTAACTCACGGCCAGGTGCGTCCACGCTCCGCTGATCACAAGCGGGTCCTGCGTTTCCACTGTGATCCGGTTGCCCGCCTGCCCGCCGGTCAATTGAAACAACGGCTTGCCGCGCCGCAGCATGAACGCCCAGCCGCGCGACAACGGTCCGGCCTCGCCATCCGGGCTGGCGCGGGTGACGAGGTTCGACGGGCCGTGCGCCGCATCCGGCCGAACCCACAACGCAACACTGAAGGATTGATCGATCCGGAAATCACCGACCGTTTTGTCGCCTTCCCACGCGAGGAACCCGGTGTCGTCGAAGACCACGCCGCGCCCCGTTGGGGCAGGGACAAACCGCGGCTTGTCCGTCTGCCAGCGGAAGCCTTCAGACTCGATGCCCGCAGCGCTTACCCGTGCTGCGGCAACCGCAGATCGCATCGATGCGGACACACGACCGGGATGTTCAGCGTCAACATTCCAACTTTGAAGCGCTTGCGCGTGCGCTTCAACCGCGTTGCTTAATACTTCAAACGCAGCACGCTCCGCACTCACACGCTCGTGCCACGCCTTCGTCTGCGCATCGGTCGGCGTTCGCAGCGTCGGCGCCTCGTCCTGCCGGTTGGCGTCCTGCGTCTGGTTGAAGAAGGCGTAAAGCTCGTAGTACTCGCGGTGCGTGATCGGGTCGTACTTGTGCGAGTGGCACTGGGCGCAGCTCATCGTTACACCCATCCACGCGGACATCGTCGTGTTGACCCGGTCCTGCACCGCCGCCACGCGGAACTCTTCGGGATCGATGCCGTCTTCGTGGTTGGTCAGCGTGTTGCGGTGGAACGCCGTCGCCACGAGCTGGTCGTGCGTGGGCTCGGGCAGCAAATCGCCCGCGAGCTGCTCGGCCGTGAAACGATCGAACGGAATGTCCTCATTGAGCGCCCGGATCACCCAGTCCCGGTAAGGCCACATGTCCCGCCGGCGGTCCTGCTGATACCCCGACGAGTCCGCGTACCGCGCCGCGTCCAGCCACCACGTCGCCCAGTGCTCACCGAAACGCGGCGAGGCCAGCAACGCGTTCACCAGACGGTCGTACGCGTCCGGCTCCGCATCATTCACAAACGCTTCGACCTGCTCGGGGCTCGGCGGCAAGCCGATCAAATCCAGCGACACCCGGCGGATCAGCGTCCGGCGGTCGGCACGCGGGTTGGGGTTCAGGCCGTGCTCGGCGAGCTTCTCCGCGATCCGCGCGTCGATCACCGCGCTCAACGCCGCGCCCGTGCGCGCTTCGTCCGGCGAAGTCCGCAGCGGCAAGTACGCCCAGTGCTCCGTGACCTCGGCGCCCTGCCGCACCCAGCGCACGAGCGTGTCGATCTGCGCCGGCGACAGCGCGTGCTCAAACTCCGGCGGCGGCATCACCTCGTCTTCAAACGCGCTGCGGATGCGCGTCACCAACTCCGACGCGTCGGGCGCGCCGGGCGTGACCACGTCGGGCAAGCGGTCCAGCCTGTCTGTGTCGTCGGTCGCGTTTGCCTTGGCCTGGTCCAACCGCAACCGGCCGCGCCGCTGCGCCTCGTCCGGCCCGTGACACGGGAAACAATGCTGGCTCAGGATCGGCAGCACGTCGCGTTGATAACGCACCGCCGCCTCGCCCTGCACCGCCGGAAGATCTGACGACGTTTCGGTCGCACGTTGATCGCTTCCCGGTGTTTCTCCGTACACGACCGACAACGCGCTCAATACTCCGCAGCCGACCCACACCGGCAGGCCGAGTATCGCCAGACCGCGCACCGTCCACGCCGCGCCACTTGCACCCGTGCCCCAGCGCGACCGTCGAACTGCCCGCATGCCGCGAGTATATCTCGCGGCCCAGACCGATCCCCCGACACGCTCTCACATGTCATCACCCACGGGCCGGCGACGATCACGGCGAGGCGGTGTTCACACTACGAGCAAACCCGCCACGGCCAACGCCGCACTCAACGCTGCGCTCCGCAGGTCGGCGCGGCGTCTGTGCATGAAATGAAGCGTCCGCACCTTCTCCGTCCCGGCCCCGCATTGACATGCGGGGCTCCGTCTCTTCTTCTGCATTGTGGGACTCCTTACGCCCCTGCTTCACATGTCAAAGAACGCCGTGTGCGCCTCTGGCGAGCCGGGGCGTGTCGCCCCGGTGTCCGGAACCCGGGCCGACACGGCCCGGCTCGCTATGAACTCGCTTCGAAACAACCCGGGGCGGGACCGTCGTCACGATCCGCAGGCCCCCGCCCGGCGTCGGTTTTGCAACCCGCCGTCACCGCGTTTCGGATGGGACTCACTCGGGGGGTTCCGGCGGGAGACGGCGTCAGTCGGAATCCTTCCCGACAAACCCGCGTCCAAGGCCACACGTTACTTCGTGATTAAGGAACTCAAGCCCTCACCCACCTGGCACCCACGCGGAGGCCACGCTCCACTCTCGCACATTCAATTCTATCCGCAGGTCAAGGCGCCGCGGCGAAGTCGCGGGCCAACCGTGCGCAGGAAACCGGCGTCAAACTCAACGCAAGCTTCGTCAGAGCCGGGAGCGTGAGCGACCGGTGGTCCCGAGAGGCCGGGCGTAAGCACCGAGCCGGACCGGTCGCTGACGCTCCCGGCTCTGATGGTGCGACCTTTGAAGACGAGCGGGTGTGTCTGGCGGTAGCCGACATTCACGGGCGGATTTTTCGCCGCCACCTTGCGGACAGAAAACCCGAAGCAATCAGTGCCGCCGCGGGCTCGGGGAGGGGGCTCGGGTTGCTCGGCGATGCGACGTCGCCCCAATTCGTGAGGATCATGTCTAGGTCCGTCTGCCCGGTCGGGAAGTGGTTGGTCCAGCCAATGACCTCCGGCGTATTCGTCTGCCCCCAGTTTTGCAGCACGGCGTCGAGATCGCCCTGCTCAATCTGGCCGGTGGGATACAGAGAAGACCAGCCCACAATGGAGTCGATGCTTTGCGTTGGGATGAGGTTATAGGTTGCGAAAACCCCAGGGTCCAAAGTAACACCGCCGTTGACTGTGACTGTCGAACGCACCTCGCCATTGATCGAGCCGCCGGGATTGACAACTAATGAGCCATTGTTGAATTCCAGAGTACCTCCGGCCTTTTTAATCGTGCCTGTCGGATGGGTGCTCGTCCAGCCGACGATCGGGGGGTGGTTCGGCGTGTTCGCGAGCAGGTCCTCGAGGTCGCCTTGATACGTCGAGAGGTTGGACAGGAACAATTCGCGGTCGCTCACGCCGCCGGCGATGACCGAGTCGATCCAGTCGATGTGGGAGCGCACGCGGAGCAGGCCGTTCTCTTCGCCGTAGTTACCGTCGAGCGGGCCGCCGAGCAGGTCGTCGGCGTAGACACCGATGCCGCCGAGGGTGAAGTCGTGGCCGTCGAAGATGAAGGCGGGCGCGCCGGAGTCGCCGGGGGTGAGGCCGCCCTCGAAGCGGGTGATGCCGTTGCCGGCGTAGGGGTTGAAGCCGCCGGCGGGGTTGTCGAAGTCGGTGCGGAGGACGTGGGCCGAGTCGATGGTTTCGATGCGGTTGGTGGTGAGTCGGAGGGTTTGCGCGGTGCGGTTGTTTTCGCCGGTATCGCCGTGGCCGGAGTAGCCGTAGCCGAGGATCATGGCGGTACGGTTGATTTCCGGGTTGTTGGTTCGGTAGAGCTTGGCGGGTTCGATGCCGGTGACGGGCCGGTCGAGTTTGACGAGCGCGATGTCGGTGAAGAAGGTGGGGTCGTTGACGTAGCCGCGCGGCGCGGTCCAGCCTTCAACGTTGTACGTCTGGCCGCGGAGGGTGAAGGTCTGGGTGTTCATGCCGTCGAGGACGTGGGCGGCGGTGAGGACCCACTGGTCGGCGACGAGGGTGCCGGTGCCGGCGAGGGAGCGGCGGGCGGCGTCGGTGTCGAACCGGCCGACGGCGTGGTAGCGCGGGCGGTTGCTGCGGTGGTTGATGGTGGCGAGATCGACATCGGCGCGGACGGTGGCGGCGCGGGCGGCGTTGGGCGGCGGGACGAGCGATGTCGCCAGGACGGCCACGGCGATCAAGCCCGCGTGGGTGCGGCCGGGCAGGCGGATGAGCGACGGCATGAACGGAACCCCTCGGTGGAAGCAGAGATGACCTCCGCAGCTTAAGGCATCAGGGACGCCCCGAAAAGGGAAAAGGCGCGGCGGATTCGCGGTGCGCAGGGCTGGGGTTTGCACGGGCTTGCGGTATACTGGCGCGGCTCCAGGAGGGGCAGGGAGTCTCACGTAGACGGGCAGGGCGTTCGCCCTGGCGGGGCACGGAAGGTCGGTGGGCTGGCGGTTGTGTTGCCCTACCCCGGAGGCAGGCTTGGTGTGAACAGGGTTGGTTCCCCGGAGAACGTGTCGGAGGCGGTGGCGGACGGTTCAGGCCGGGCCGGACAGTCGGTTTCGGCACGAGCGGCGCGGGTGGAGCCCTTGGAGCCGCGGGTGTTGTTGTCGGCCGAGTCGCTGGCGGGGGACTTCAACGGTTCGGGGGTGGTGGAGCAGGGTGACCTGGATCTGGTGTTGCAGCACTGGGGCCGGGACGTGGCGGCGGACGGGCTGCCGGGCGGCTGGGGCAGCGACCTGCCGGTGGGGCTGATCGACCAGGGCGAGCTGGACCGGGTGCTGGCGAACTGGGGGGAGGCGTTCTCGCCCAGCGACGTGCCGGGCGATTACGACAACTCGGGCCAGGTGGACCAGGGCGACCTGGACCTGCTGCTCCAGAACTGGGGGCAGGACCCGGCGACGCAGGGCGTGCCCGAGGGCTGGGTGCAGGAGGTGCCGACCACGACGATCGGCCAGGCAGAGCTCGACGCGCTGCTGGCGAATTGGGGCGCGCACCGGGTGGCGACGGCGGACTACTTCGTGAGCTGGTTCACGATCGGGTGGTCGGGGGCGGACCCGGCGAAGCGACACATCGGGCGGAACCTCGACAACCTGGGCTGGTCGGGGTGGATCGAGCGGGACGTGTTGCCGCAGATCGAGGGCGGGGTGACGCGGTTCATGCTGCACAACCCGTGGGGCGTGCTGCCGGGCGAGAACATGCAGTTGGATCAGTTGCTGCACGCGCGGGAGGCGGGGCTGGACTTCGTGACGCAGGGGTTCGTGGAGGCGTGGAAGCCGATCACGGACGCGGGGGTGGAGGTGATCGCGTACGTGGGCAGCGGTCTGGACGACCCGGACTTCGACGGCCTGGGCTGGTGGGACTGGCGTCAGCGGGCGATGGATTCGGTGCGGCTGATGGTGGACGCGGGGATGTCGATCGCGCTGGACGCGGCGGTGATCGCCACGGAGGGCTCGCACACGCACCGCTTCGCCGAGGAGCTGCGGTCGATGGGCGTCGAGGTGATCGTCGAGGCCAAGCCCACGCGTTTCACGCCGCACTGGTGGGACTACGGCATGGTGTCGCTGGACCAGAACTTCCTGGACGACGACCTGCACACCGGGCACCCGCACGCGCAGAACTACGGGATCGAGAACAGCGTGCTGACCGGCGAGATCATGCGGATCGCCCGGCCGCGGCGGGAAGACGGCAGCCTGATCGCGCTGGTCGGCCCGCTGCATCAGCAGCGCGTGGAGGAGATCATTTCCGAAGGACACACCGCGGTGTCGGACATGCACTACTGGTTCCGGACCGGGCGGACGCTAGACGAATTCATCGCGCCCACAATCGTAGTGCGCGGGTGAGCCTGAAGGGATCGAGCAATCGGGAACCGTTCATCGCGGGTGCCGCCGTCGCTTGCGACGGTGACGATGGCCAGCGCCCCGGACTTTTGCCCCGCACGATGTCCGCACAGCAGAACACGGTCGCAAGCAACCGTGGCCCCCAACGGGTTTGTAGAAACTCCGTGTGCTCTCGACCGATCCGCGTGGCAAAGAGACGTGCCGTGGTCAGCGACGCCGCCGGGTCACGGCCGCGCCCAGCACGCCCAGGCCCAGCAGCGCGGCGGGCTCGGGCACCAGGTTGCTCAGGCGGACCTGCTCGAGGTCGGCGAGGGTGAGGGCGGCACCGTAGACGCGGACGTCGTCCTGCAGGCCGTTGACGGAGGTGTCGGCGGTGGGCGCGGCGTCGGTGAGGCCGATGCCGAAGCGGGCGGTGCCGCCGTCGACGTTGCCGGGGTTGGTGCCCAGCACCTGCGGGGTGCCCAGCACGGTGACCGGGTTGGTCTCATCGCCCTGGTAGAAGGTGACGGTGGAGGTGGTGGTGTCGTAGGTCACCGCGAGGAAGGCCCAGTCGGCGGCGGAGGCATCGACGTCGGAGAACGCGCCATCGAAGTCGCCGCCGGCGTTGCCGCCCAGGAAGACGGCGAGGCGGAAGTTGTCGGGCGCGGTCGCGCCGTCGTTGGTGGTGGCGTTCATGTTGAAGCTGAAGCCGCCAAAGTTCCCGCCATCCTGCTTGGCGACGAGGCGGTTGTTGCCGGAGGTGTAGTCGTTGACCTTCAGCCAGGTGGTCAGCGTCAGTTGGCCCAGGCCGTCGAGGTCGGCGGCGTCGGTGGAGAACACGTGGGCGAACGGGTCGTCGTTGCTGAGGTCGACCGAGAAGGCGCTGAAGCCGCCAGGCGTGTCGGTGGAGACCGCCGCGCCGCCGGTGAGCGTGCCGTCGGTCTGCGGGGCGGTGCCGTCGTCGGCGACGGTCGCGCCGCCGCCCGAGGCGTCAAAGTCGTACTGCAGGAGCGGCTGGGGCAGGAGCGTGCCGGCCGCGGCGGGCGTGGCAGCGAACGAAAGCGCGGAGCAGCCCGCGACGACATAGAGACCGGTTTTCATATCTCTTCTCTCCAGCCAGGATCAACGGCAACTACAAAGCAGGTCAGACATGACGGGTCGAACCCGCGTGGGCTGGAGGCTTCTCATTCCTCCAACCACGAATATGTTAAGCCAACCCCGGCCGAGCCGCAATGGTTTCAGAAGATTTGCCGGGAAAAACGGAGAGAAACGTCGGCGAATCCAAGATCAGCGGCGGCGACGCAGGCTAAGGAGGCCCAGACCGCCCAGGATCGCGAGCGTCGCGGGCTCGGGAACAGGTTGCCCAATCACATAAATGCCATTTTCATCAAGAGGAAGGTCAGAACCGCTCAGAGGAGTAACGATCGAACTTAGTGTGCCACCCTCGATTTGTCCGAGTTCGCTCGTCGAAGTTAGCGTCAATGTGCCGGCACCACGCTTCGTGACATCGACCGCAGTTGCCGCCGCCGTCCGCAGCGTCGGGTTGCCGGTGATGACCGAGTCGATCCATGAGATGTGCGGCTGGACGCGCACGAAGCCGTTGATCTCGCCGTAGTCGCCGTCGAGGATGCCGTCGCCGACGTCGGAGGCGAAGACGGCGACGCCGCCGAGGGTGAAGTTGCTGCCGTCGTAGATGAAGGCCGGGCCGCCGGAGTCGCCGGGGGTGAGGCCGCCCTCGAAGCGGGTGACCTCGTTGGTGTGGAGTTGGTTGCCACTGCCGTCGGGGGCGTTGAAGTCGGTGAGGAGGATCTGCCCGCCCTGGACGCCGTCGATGCGGTTGGTGGAGATGCGGAGGGTCTGGGCGGTGCGGTTGTTTTCGCCGGTGGCGCCGGTGCCGGAGTAGCCGTAGCCCAGGATCATGCCGGTGCGGTTGAGCTCGGAGCTGTTGGTGCGGTAGAGGTCGGCGGGGTCGATCCCGGTGACGGGCCGGTCGAGCTTGACCAGCGCGAGGTCGTAGCCGAAGCCGGGGTCGGTGTCGTACTGCGGGGGCGCGGCCCAGCCAGCGATGTTGTAGGTCTGGTTGCCGACGGTGAACTTCTGGGCGTTGGCGCCGTCGACGACGTGGGCGGCGGTGAGCACCCACTGGGGCGCGACCAGCGTGCCGGTGCCGGCGAGCGAGCGGTGCGTGGCGTTGGTGTCGAACCGGCCGATGGACTTGTAGCGCGGGCGGTTGCTGCGGTTGTTGATGGTCTTGATGGCGACGTCTTCGCGGATCGTGATCGCCGAGGCCTCCGGTGCGGCGCCCACGAAACAGCCGGCCACCACCACCGGCGCGGCAGCCAGCCACAGCCGCACCGACGCGGCGACACAACGACCTTTCCCGGGGACCATCTTCATCGGCATCGTTTTCTCCCGGCGTCCGGCTTGACGATTCCGCCGCCGAACGCGCACCCCATACATTATGCCACACGTTTTGGCCGGCGTAAAGGCCGATCCGGCCCGGTTTTAGAGCAAACCCACCGGGTCCACGTCGATCGCGACCCGGGCGTCGCTCACCAGCTTCCGGGCGTTGCGCAGCGTGGTCAGCAGCCGCTGCAGCGCCGCGGCCGACCCCGCGAGCAGCCGCACGTCGTAGCGGTAGTGGTCCGCCACCCGCTCGATCGGGCACGGGGCCGGCGGGGTCAGGTATACGCCCAGCTCCAACTGCGTGTTCGCTTCGGCCAGCGCCGCGTGCAGCTCGGTGATCCGCCGGAACGCCTCGACGCGCTGCGGGTCGCGCGCCACGATCCGCGCCATCCGCGCGGCCGGCGGCAGGCTCGCGTCCTTCCGGAGGCCCAGTTCGCGCTGCGCGAACGTGACGAAGTCGTGCGCCGCCGCGTCGCGGATCGTGTGGTCGTCGGGGTTGAAGGTCTGCAACACCACGAGCCCGCGCTTCGCGCCCCGCCCCGCCCGGCCCGACACCTGCGCGATCAACTGAAACGTGCGCTCCGCGGCGCGGAAGTCGGGGAAGTTCAGCGACGTGTCCGCCGAGATCACGCCGACCAGCCGGACGTTCGGCACGTCCAACCCCTTGGCGATCATCTGCGTGCCCAGCAGCACGTCGGTCTCGTGGTTCGCGAACGCTTCGAGCGTCCGGCGGTAGTCCTTCCCGGTGCGCATCACGTCCGCGTCCATCCGCGCCACGCGGGCGTCGGGGAACTTGCGCTGAAGCTCCTGCTCGATGCGCTGCGTGCCCATGCCGAACGTCACCACCTTGCGCGAACAGTCCGGGCAGACCTGCGGCAGCCGCTGCTCGGCCAGACAGTGGTGACAACGCACCAGCCCGCCGTCCGGCAGCTTCGCGTTGAGGTGGTACACCATGAGCGCATCGCAGTGCTCGCAGCTCATCAGCCAGCCGCAGCCCTGGTCGGGGCAGGCGATGTAGTTCGCGTAGCCGCGGCGGTTGAGCAGCAGCACGGCCTGGCCTTGATCGTCCAGTGTCTGCGTCAACGCCGCTTCGAGCCGGCGTGACATGAGGTGGACGTGCCGGTCGCGCGCACGCTCCTTGCGCTCGGCCACCAAGTCGACGATCTCCACCGTCGGCAGCTTTGCGCCCGGCACGCGGTCGGGCAGATTGATCAGCCGGTACCGCCCTTCCGTCGCGTGGGCGTAGCTCTCCAACGCCGGCGTCGCGCTGCCCAGCACCACCGGGCAGCCGGCAAGCTGCGCCCGCTTGATCGCCACGTCCCGCGCGTGGTAGCGCGGGAGCTGGTCCTGCTTGTACGAGCTGTCGTGCTCTTCGTCGACGATGATCAGACCGAGGCCCCCGGAAGTTGCGCCTGTGTTTTCGGAACCCTTTTGACCATCCGGCAGCGGCGCGAACACGGCCGACCGCGCCCCGATCACGATCTTCGCTTCGCCCCGCCGGATGCGCTGCCACTGCGCGTGACGCTGCGCCGCGGTCAGCCCCGAGTGCAGCACCGCCACCCCCGTCGCGTGCGGCCCGGACAACGCCCCGAACCGCGACGAAAACCGCGACACCGCCTGCGGCGTCAGCGCGATCTCCGGCACCAACACCACCACCCCCGCCGACGGGTCCCGCTTCCGCAACGCATCGATCAGACGCAGGTACACCTCGGTCTTCCCCGAGCCGGTGACGCCGTGCAGCAAGGAAACCTGAAACGAGCCGAGCGTGTCCGTCAGTTCGTCGAGCGCACGTTGCTGCGGCGAAGTTAATTCGAGTGGTTCGCGGTTTCTCTCGTCGGGCGTAGTCGCTTCGAGCTCGGCGTCCACCACGCGCACCTTCTGCGTCTCCAACTGACCCAAGTCGATCAGCCGCTTCACGGGCGAAGACGTCTTCGCGCCGGCGGCGTCCGCGAGGTCGCGCAGCTCGATCCAGCCGTCTGCCGGTGCCGCGTCGAGCACCGCCGTCTGCAGCTTCGTCGGCTTCTCCAGCGGCAACGCGTCCGGCGACTTCCGCACCATCGTCTTTGCGTGAATCCCGACGCCGCGCTTGACCGCCGCGGGCAACATCGTTTGCAGCACCATGCCCAGCGGGCACGCGTAGTAGCTGGCCGTCCACCGCGCCAGCCGGATCAGCTCGCCCGGCAGCGACACCGCCTCGCCCAGCGTCGCCTTGATCGGCTTGATCACCTTGATCGTCGGGTCCGGCGTGTCGAGCCGTTCGAGCACAAACCCCGCGGCGCTCTTGTTGCCCCGGCCCAGCGGCACCTCGACGCGCTGACCTGCTTGGATCGCCGACAGCTTGGCCGGCACCGAATACGTCAGCCCGCCGTCCGGCGCGTCCAGCCCGCGCTCGACCGCGACCAGCGCGTAACCGATCGGCGCTTCGTCGCCATCGCCAAACAGTTCGCCATCATCCGCGCCCGTTGCCATGAACCCAAGTCTAGTGAGCGAAGCCCACGGTCTGGCATCGTGAGTACCCAGCCCTGAAAGGGATGGGCTTCTAACGGATCAGAAGGGGAATTCGTTCGTCGGCTACATTGCCCGCCCATGCCCGCCAAGACCGACACGCCCGCGATGCGGCAGTACCGCCGGTTCAAGGAGCAGCACCCCGGGTGCGTGCTGTTCTTCCGCATGGGCGATTTCTACGAGATGTTCTTCGAGGACGCGGAGCTCGCGCACCGCACGCTGGGCGTCACGCTCACGCAGCGCACCGAGGGCGTGCCGATGGCGGGCGTGCCGTACCACAGCGTCGAGGGCTACCTGCGCCGCATGATCCAGGCCGGGCACCGCGTCGCCGTGTGCGACCAGGTCGAAGAAGCGTCTCAGGCGAAAGGCGTCGTGAAGCGCGATGTCACCCGCGTCATCACGCCCGGCACGCTCACCGATGACACGCTGCTGGACGAAAGCCGACCCGCGCCGCTCGCCGCCGTCGCGTTCCTCGGCGACGACCGCGCCGCCCTCGCGTGGGCGGAGTTGTCCACCGGCGCGTTCATGATCGCCGAGCTCCCCGTCGACTCCGTGCGCGACGAGCTCACGCGTGTCGGCCCGGTCGAAGTGCTCTACTGCGAAACCGCCGACGGCGTCACGCCCTCGCGCGTGCAAGAGGTCGCCCCGGAGAACTGCCCGCTCACCGCACGGCCGGCATGGCCCTTCCGCCCTTCCGAAGCCGCGGCCTTATTGAAGAAGCAGTACCGCGTCGCCGAGCTCGGCGGGTTCGGGCTGCGCGAAGACGACCCGACGCTCGGTGCGGCCGGCTGCGTGCTGCACTACCTGCTAGAAACGCAACGCCCGGGGGAAAACAAATCGGCGGACGCCCGGCTCGCCCACCTCCGCCCGCCGCAACGCTTCGCCCGAGAAAACCACCTGGTCATCGATCAGACCTCGCTCGCGTCGCTCGAAGTCGAGCGCACCCTGCGCGGCAACAGCACGGCCGGCTCGCTCGTCGGCGTCCTGGGGCAGAACGGCCGGGCGTGCCGCACCGCCATGGGCAAACGCAAGCTCCGCGACTGGCTGTGCTACCCACTCGCATCCCGCGACGCGATCATGCAGCGCCAACGCGTGGTCACGTCGCTGGTAAACGACGCACGCTTTGTGGACACGCTCGGCGAAGCCCTCGACGGCGTGCAGGACGTGCCCCGCCTGTGCGCCCGACTCGCCGTCGGCCGCGCCAGCCCGCGCGACCTCGTTGCGCTCGGACAGTCCGCCGCCGCCGTGGACGCCGTCGCCGAGGCGCTCGCCGAGCGCGAGTCCGTCGCGCCGTACCACGCCCGCATCGAAACCGTCCGAGACGCGCTCGGCCCGCTGTCGCAGCGCATCGCCGAGGCCTGCCGCGACGACCCGCCCGCCCACCTGCGCGAAGGCGGCCTCTTCCGCGACGGCCACGACCACGCCCTCGACACCCAGCGCGACTTGATGGCCGACTCCGACGCCTGGCTGGCCGAGTACCAGGGCAAGATCACCCAGGAGACCGGCATCGCCTCGCTCAAGGTCGGCTACAACAAGGTCTTCGGCTACTACATCGAGGTCACCGCCGCGAACAAACAAAAAGCCGACGACTTCATGAAAAAGTCGGGCGAGGCCGGCACTTCCGGGGGCGCGTGGACGCGCAAGCAGACGCTCAAGAACGCCGAGCGCTACATCACGCCCGAACTCAAGGAATACGAGGGCAACGTCCTGTCCGCCAAGGACCGCGCCGTCGCCCGCGAAAACGAACTCTTCGCCAAGCTCTGCGGCGACTGCGAGCAGTACCTCGACGCGCTCCACGCGTTCAGCGAAGCCGTCGCGGAGCTGGACGTGCTGCGCTGCTTCGCCCAGCGCGCCATCAAACACAACTACATCGCGCCCACCCTCGTCGATAAACCCGTCCTGCACATCGAAGCCGGCCGCCACCCCGTCCTCGACGAACTCCTCGGCGACCAGTTCGTGCCCAATGACGTGGAGCTGGGGTCTGGGGTCTCGGGCTTGGGGTCGGGGGAAGAATCCATCGCAGACCAAGCCCCAAGCCCCAGACCCCAGACCCCCTCGACCCTGCAACTCATCACCGGCCCCAACATGGCCGGCAAATCCACGTACATCCGGCAGACCGCGCTCATCGCCCTGCTCGCCCACACCGGCTCGTTCGTGCCCGCCGCCGCCGCCACCGTCGGCCTGTGCGACCGCATCTTCACCCGCGTCGGCGCCCACGACGAGCTCCACGCCGGCCGGTCCACCTTCATGGTCGAGATGACCGAGACCGCCAACATCTGCCACCACGCCACCCCCGCAAGTCTCGTCATCCTCGACGAGATCGGGCGCGGCACCAGCACCTACGACGGCCTCGCCCTCGCCTGGGCCATCACCGAACACCTCGCCCAGCTCGGCTGCCGCACCCTCTTCGCCACCCACTACCACGAACTCACGCAACTGAGTGAATCCCTTCCGGGGGTCGGCAACCTCAACGTGAAAGTCCGCGAGTGGAACGACCAGATCGTCTTCCTCCACCGCATCGAGCCCGGCGCCACCGACAAGTCCTACGGCATCGCCGTCGCCAAACTCGCCGGCCTCCCCGCCGACGTCGTGAAACGCGCCAACGAACTCCTCGCCGACCTCGCCGCCCCCGGAAGCCACCCCGCCGCCGATGCCCCGCCGTCCGCGAACGCCCCGGCAAAACGCCGGCGCGAGGGCGTGCCACAGATGTCGCTGTTCACCGAGTACGTCGAGCACCCGGCCGTCCAACAACTCCGTGATCTCAACCTCGACGACATGACGCCGATGCAGGCGTTCGATGCGCTGCGCAAGCTCACCGTACTTAGCCAGCCGGAGTAACCGAAAACGTACCGGCGCGGACGTGATTCGACCGTCACGGGATTACAGCCATGAGTGGTTTCGCAGTCTCGTTTCCGCCGACGCCTTGTCGTTACTCAACAACTGGACCGGAGCACAGGCGACGAGCTTGGGTACGGACGATTCCAAAGGCAGAGACTGAGGAGCAGTCCTACTGGATACATCCAGTGGTTGCTTGCCGAGCATAATCCAGGACGTTCGCATTACCCGTCGTTGGCGCCTTCAGCCACTTTTCAAGCAATCGTTTTGCATCCGGGTCGGAACGCACTTCATGACCCAATCCATGAATCGCCGAGACAATGGAAGGGTCATTTCTAGAATGGAGCCCAGCATTCATTACGCTCAATACACTCTTTTGCAGCTCTGCTGGGTCTTCACGAAAAACCGGATTGAAGTTTTCCCAGAACATGTAACAGACGTATCCGATGTCGGCATACTCACCAACCCCGAGGTCATTGCCAACAGTTGTGACCGGCCAGATACAGTATCGATCAAAATACTCGGTGTAAACGAATCGAAGTTTGCCAATCAATTCTAACCGAGTTTGCGTTTCGACTCACGGCGAAAACGCAAAGTGTGTGGAGGAGCAGTTGTCGAATAACAATCTAAGTCCAATACCGATCTGACCAACCGTGTAGGTTTCATGGACTTCGGGGTCCATCAAGATGCGATCGATGAACACAACGTGCTCGGACGGCGCAAGGCAGTCAAACCGTTCCGACAATTCATCCCAGACAGGATCAAAGTTCGGCGGCTTGCCAAAAACCTCGTTTCGCCAAGCGTTGTAGTCCACTGTGCAGCCTACTTCCCCGCGTAGTCGATCAGCCGCGCGATCTCGTTGCGTAGCTGGTGGCGGTGCACGACGCGGTCGACGAAACCTTTTTCGACGAGGAACTCGGCGCGTTGGAAGCCTTGCGGGAGTTCCTGCCGCACGGTGTTGGCGATGACGCGGGCGCCGGTGAAGCCGATGAGGGCCTTGGGTTCGGCGAGGGTGAGGTCGCCGAGCATGGCGAAGGACGCGGCGGTGCCGCCGGTGGTCGGGTCGGTGAGGACGGCGAGGTAGAGTCCGCCGGCTTCGTCGTGCCGGGCGAGCGCGGCGGAGGTCTTGATCATCTGCGAGACCGCGAGCGTGCTCTCCTGCATGCGGGCGCCGCCGCCGGCGCAGACGAGGATCAGCGCGCGGTTCTCGTCGGTCGCGAGCTCGATCGCGCGGGTGATCTTCTCGCCGACGACGCTGCCCATCGACGCCATCATGAACTCGTTGTTCATCACGGCCAGCACGACGCCGCGGCCCTTAACGAACGCCTTGCCCGCGACGAGCGCGTCCTTGTGCCCGGTCTTTTTCTGCTCGCGTTCGATACGCTGGCCGTAAGGCAAACGGTCCACGAACTTCAGCGAGTCGATGGGCTGCAGGTCGGTCCACATCGGCTCGAAGGAGCCGGGGTCGACGAGTTGGCGGACGCGTTCGTCGGCGCCGATGCGGTGGTGGTGGTCGCACTGCGGGCAGACGAACATCGCCTCGCGGAGGGCCTTGGTGTAGAGCATCGCGTCGCAGTTGGCGCAGCGGGTCCAGAGTCCCTCGGGGACTTCGGAGCGTTTTTCGCCGGGGTTGAACATGCGGGCGGAGCGGGCGGCGGGACTCGCGGCGCTGCCGGGGGTGATGGCGCTTCCGGGGCTGGCAGGGCTTGCGGCGCTTCCGGGGGTGGTTTCAGCCAAGGCTGGCTCCTGGGGTGGCTGTTCGAGTGGCCCTTGTGGGATTGCCCGGGGCGACGGCCGTGTGATGGGGGCGTCGGTGGCGGCCGCGGGGTGGCGGTACAGTGCGGCCGGGGTTGGTTCAGGGTTTGGGCCGGGGATTTGTAAGGAGCGGATTATATCGGGGCTTAGGACACGGAGTCACACGGTGCGGATCTGTTGTTTTATCGACGAATACGGCCAGCGGGCCTACGGAAAAGACCTCGACGACGGCACCGCGATCCCGCTGATCGGCGACCCGTTCGAGGGCGCGTTCGAGCTGATGACCGACATCCCGGATTTCATCGCCCCGGTCACCGAGCGTCACCCGCCGGTCACGCCTACCGACGTGTGGTGCATCGGGAAGAACTACGCCGAGCACGTCCGCGAGTTTGGCGGCGACGCGCCCGAACTGCCGGTCGTGTTCATGAAGCCCAGCGGGTGCGTGATCCCCGACGGCGAGGCGATCGTGCTGCCGCGGTGTCAGCGCGACGGACCGGAGGTGGACTACGAGGCCGAGCTGGCGGTGGTGATCGGGTACGGCCCCGAAGACCGGCCGTGCCGAAACGTCTCGGCGGACGAGGCGCTGTCGTTCGTGTTCGGCTACACCTGCGCCAACGACGTCTCCGCGCGGCAGTGGCAAAAGAAGTACGGCGGCGGGCAGTGGGTGCGCGGCAAGAGCTTCGACACGTTCTGCCCGCTGGGTCCGAGCATCACGACCGCCCGGCCGTGCTTTGATGGCGACGAGGACGTCATCACCGACCCGCAGAACCTCGCGATCTCGTGCACGATCAACGGCGAAACCCGGCAAAGCGACACAACCGCGAACATGATGGTCCCGGTCGCGGAGTTGATCGCGTTTATTTCGCAGGACACGACGCTGTGGCCCGGCGCGGTGATCCTGACCGGCACGCCCTCGGGCGTGGGGATGGCGAGCGACCCGCCGCGCCTGCTCCGAGACGGTGACGAGGTCGCGGTGACCATCGAGAAGATCGGGACGCTGACCAACCCGGTGCGCGACGCGCGGTGACCAACGGGAGACCCGGGCATTCGCTCCGCTCAGACCCGGCTTACGATCGCGCTGCCTTTTTCAGTACGGCGACGTCGCCTGCGTGAACACGTCGCCCGAGGGCCCGGGCAATGAGATCGAACCGAGCTGGCTCAGCGGCACGAACGTGTCCGCCACGGCGACCGCGCCGGTAATCCCGTCGACCGAGACGGTCAGCGTGAGGTCGCCGGCCGCGAGCACCATGGCCGGGTCGTGCGTGGGCAGGTCGACCTGGCCGAACGCGCCGAAGTGGAGGTGCCCGGCGTGGTCGGCGACGTCGAGGTTCGACTTGGCGAGCCAGACGCCGTGGAGGAAGTCGTACGCCGCGTTCTCGCCGTAGGCGACGCGGTAGGGCTCCTTGCTCAGCGGGTTGGTGATCAGGTCGTCCGTGTCGGGCGCGCCGGGCGTGTCGACGGTCGTGACGTCGTAGCGCAGGGCGCCGCTGAGCGACCAGTCGAGGATGCGCAGCTCGTCGGGGTGGGCCATCGCCTCGCTCTGGGTGAGCTGGATGTCGGCGGCGAGGATGCGCGCGGCGGCCCGCAGCGTGGACGTCTCGGCCGAACCCAGCCGCGGCACGACCAGCGCCGCGGTGATGGCCAGCACGACCACGACCACGATCATCTCGACGGCGGTGAAGCCGGGGCGGGCGGTTTGAGGGGCTCGGCAACACACGCGCATGCCGCGTCCATCGGCGTTCGGCCGGGCGGGCATCACGACGCCAACGCCCCGGCTCGACAATCCGTGGGGAACCCGGCAAGAACCTCCGGTCGCAACGGCGATAACTCGCCGCGGACGTCGCCCCCGACCCGGGCACACGTCAACACCGGACACGATCCCCCCGATGTCACCGGCAGCGCTATGACCTCGCCCGTTCGCCGCGCCATCCCGACCCGCCGACCGCACTGCCGCGCGACACCGACCCGCGCCGCCGTCGCCGTCGCCGGCTTTACGCTGGTGGAAGTGCTGCTGGCCGCGTCGATTCTGGCGTTCGTCGTGGCCGCGTTCACACAGGCGATCGTCACCGGGCAGGCCCACGCCTACCAGGCCGTGCAGGAGACCCGCGCCGTCTCCGCCGCCGAGGCGCTCATGGCCGAGATCGCCACCAAGCCCTACTTCAGCACCGGCGACACCGCGCTGGACCCGGGCCCCGAAACCGGCGAAACCCGCGCCACCGGCTTCGACGAAATCGACGACTACCACGGACACAGCGAAGCCGCCGGCACACTCACCGACGCCCAGGGCGCGGCCTACCCCGACAGCTACGCAAAGCTCGCCCGCGCCGTCGCCGTGGCCACCGCCAGCAACGCCGCGACCGTGTTCGGCAGCAACTACAGCGGCGTGTGGGTCACGGTTACCGTCACCGACGCCAACGGCGGCACCTGGGAACTGGAGCGTTTCTTCCCGGAGCCGCAGGAATGAGCCGCCCCAACCCCGAGACTCGAAAGAACCCGCTCGGTGTGCGGCGGCCGCGCGTTCGGCGCGGCCTCACCCTCGTCGAACTCGTGCTCGCGCTGGCCGCCACCGCGTTCATCGGTTTGGCCGTCGCCACCATGCTCAACGCCGTCGCCTACGGCTCGCAGTCCGGCACCGACACCCGCGACCTGGTCCCCCGGCACCGCGTGCTCTCGGCCCGCCTCGCCGACGCCGTCCGCCACGCCCGTCAGGTCGTCGATCAGACCGACACCACCCTCGTGCTCTGGACCGACGACGCCAACGACAACGACGACTACGACAGCGACGAGATCGCCTGGATCGAGTACGACGGCGCCGCCGACGAAATCACTTTCGCCACCGCCACCGACACGCACACCCCCGCCACCATCACGCTCGGCGACCTGGCGACGACCAAGACCGCGCTCAGCGGCGCCGGCGAGCTCGACGAACAGGTTTGGGGTCGGGACGTCTCGGCGTTCACGTTCAGCGTGGACGCCGCGCCCATCGCCACGCAGCTCGTCACCTGGCACGCGACCTTCACGTTCGGCACGGTCAGCGACACGCAGGTGCACGCGGAAAAGGTGGGTGGCGAATGACCCGCACCCCCGGAAAGAGCAAAACGGAAAGCCTGAATACCCGTGGGCCTATGTGCGGTCCGCGCCGCGGCGGCTACGCGATGCTGCTGGTGATGATCGCCATCGCCATCGCCGCGATCGTCGCGATGGAGATGCTCGGCTCGCTCACGCCCGCCACCACCATGGCCAGCAACACGCGCGGCAGCGCCGACGCCCACGCCGTCGCCCAGGGCGCGCTCGACGCCGCCGAGGCCTACCTCGCCGAACACGCCGACGACTGGACCACCGACAACACCGACAAGTCCGAGGGGTGGTGGGCGACCGACGTCACGCTCGGCGACGGCACCTACAGCCTCTACGCCACCCGCACCGACGGCGACGCGGGCGACGACGCCGAGGACTTCGAGCCCGGCGACCGCATCACCTTCGTCGCCACCGCCACCGACGCGGGGGTGACCGCGCAGGCCACGCGCGTCGTGGAGACCGACCCCGCGGCGGACCCGCTGACGCTGCTGTTCGTCAAACCCGGTACGGCCGACCTGTCACCCACCTCGTCCGCGGGCAAGACGGCGGCGTACTTCGAGGGCCTGGGGTACACCGTCGAGTACATCGCGGCCACCGCGTCCTCCTCGGCCTTCGACGACGCGGCCACCCGCAACATGGTCGCGTACGTGCCCGAAGACGTGTCGTCCGGCGACCTGAACACCAAACTCTACGACGCGCCCCTCGGCGTGGTCATCGAGGAGCCCTACAACGCCGACGACTTCGAGATCGCCAATCCGCCCCAGCAATACAACAGCGACACCATCGTCATCACCGACAACACCCACTCGATCACCGAAGGCTTCGCGCTGGGCGGCCTCGTGATCTGCAGCACGGTCAACGAGATGCACCGCTCGGACGGCGGCTTCGCGGCCGACACCAAGTCGCTCGCCGAGACCACGTCCGGCTACCCCGTGCTGCTGTACCTGGACATCGGCGACCGCGACCGCACCGGCGCCACCGTGGCCGGCCGGCGCCTGGTGATGCCCTGGGGCTGGACGTTCCACGACTTCGACGCCCTCAACGCCGACGGCCGCACCATCCTCCAACGCTCGGTCGAGTGGGCCGCGATGTACGGCGAGTCCGTCGGGCTGACCGCGAACTGGTACAACCTCGACGCGTCGCTGGATGAATTGGCCGACGTCGACTGGGCCGACATCGACGACACCAGCAACGAGCCCGACATCAACTGGCCGTCCACCACCGACACCTGGCGCGCCGGCATCCAGGACGACTTGTTCGCCTTGGAACTCACCGGCACCGTCACCGCGCCCTCCACCGGCACGTGGACCTTCTACCTCGACTCGGACGACGGCTCGGACTTGGTCATCGACGGCGCCACCGTGATCGACAACGACGGCCTGCACGGCATGGTGGAACTCAGCGGCGCCGTCAGCATGACCGAGGGCGAAGCGCTGCCCATCCGCGTGCGCTTCTTCGAGAACTACGGCGGCGCGGGGCTCATCCTCAGTTGGTCCGGCCCCGGCACGCCCAAGCAGGTCGTCCCCGCCTCTGCGTTCGGCGCGACCGAGACGTCCGGCGACGCGATCGCCCATTGGCCCCTCGACGAGACCAGCGGCACCACCGCCTCCGACGGTGCCGGCGGCCACCACGGCACGCTCCACAACGGCGTCACCACCGGCGCCGCCGGCGTCGTCGGCACCGCCATGGACTTCGACGGCGGCAACGACCACATCGCCATCGCCCACAGCGACGACCTGCTCCTCGACGCCGGCACCGTCGCCTTCTGGTTCCGCCCCGACGACACCAGCGGCCACCAGGCCATGTTCTCCAAGGACACCAGCTACTACGCCACCGGCGGGCACCTGCACATCTACCTCAACGGAAGCCAGCTCCGCGTCCGCCTCCAGGACACCGCCTCCGACCACAACACCCAGACCGGCAGCGGCGCCATCTCCGCGGGCAACTGGTACCACCTCGCCTTCACCTTCGGGCCTGCCGGCGCGAGCCTTTACGTCAACGGCACGCTGACTGATTCCGACCCCTACACAGGCGGACTTGGCACCACGTCCGGCGGCGCAGGCAACTACGAACCCCTCGTGCTGGGCGCAGGGACCTGGTCAAGCAGTCAGGGCAGCAAAGACCCCGTCAACAATTACTTCAACGGCAAGATGGACGAGGTCTACATCTTCAACCGCCAGCTCGACGCCACCGAAATCGACGCGCTGGCCAACCCGTGATGTACTGACACCAAGGCGCGGCGGTTTACAGGTCGGACGGGTCGTACACCCACGCCTGCCGGCTCGGCTCATAATCCACCAGCTCGCCGTCGCCGAACCAAAGCTTCAACTCGCGCTCCGCCGACTCCGGCGAATCGCTGCCGTGGATCAGGTTGTACCCGCCGGACATGCCGAAGTCGCCGCGGATCGTGCCCGGGTCGGCCTTCTGCCCGTTGGTCGCGCCGATCAGCGTCCGGCAGACCGCGATCGCGTTCACGCCCCGCACCGCCAGCACCAGCACCGGCGACCCGGTCACGAACCGGATCAACCCGTCGTAGAACCCCTTGCCCGCGTGCTCGGCGTAGTGCGCCTCGGCCGTCGCCTTGGGCACCATCTGAAACTTGCCGCCGACAATCGTGAGCCCCTTGTCCTCCAGCCGGGTCAGCACCTTGCCCATCAGTCCGCGTTGCACGGCGTCGGGCTTGAGGATGATCAGCGTGGTTTCCTGAGACATGGGGGAGGCTCCGGTTTCGGGGTTCAGGGGTGGTTCTGACGCGGCGTGTTGCGGGGCGTTTCCCGGCGTCAATCGGACGGCGGGGGGCGGATGATATCGGGAAAAGACGCCCCGGCCGTGGAGTTTCGCGGCTTCTGCGCCTATCGTCCCCTTCCGGTCCCGAATCCTGCCGCCCGCAATCTCGCCATGCCCACCGCCACCGAACACGCCGCCGACGTCTCCGGCCGACCGCTCACCAAAGGCGACACCGTCTCGTCCCTCAACGGCCAGATGACCGGCAAGGTCTGGGAGGTCCAGCGTGACGACGGCGAGGCCTTTGTCTCCGTGCGCCCGCTCCACCAGCCCTACGCCCCGGCCACGTGGTACGCCGCGGACCAGCTCATCTGGGTCGCCACCCCCGGGGCAGGCAAGTCCAGCGGCGGCTCTTCGGAGTCAAAACCCGGCCAAAAACCTTCATCAAACGCCAAGACCACGGTTCAGACGACGTCCGCGTCGGAAAAAACCGCCGAAGCCAAGCCCAAGAAGAAGAAATGAGCCGTCGCCCGAGGTCGGGCCAGCCACTCGGCTCAACCCCGCCCCGGACTTGAGTTTTCTTGGCCGGCCGCTGTCGCGTCCACCTCAGCCCGGTACAATCGTCCGTCGGCCCGGGCCACCTCAGCCCGGGCGATCAGGAGAGGTAGACGGAGCCCGACATGGCCTTGGCCAACACCCCCTACCGCGGAACCCGCCGCACGCGCTTCGCCGCGAAGGGCGTGGCCGTCGCCGCGCTGTTTTTCGCCGCGGGCCTGGGCGGTGCCGTGGGGGCCACGCTCTGGTCGTCGATGCACGGGCAGCAGGACACCGTGCCGCTCATGCAACTCGACGCGGATCGCGCCGCCGTCGAAGCCGTCACCGTCGAAGCGCCCTCGCGCAAGGCCCCGACGCTTTCCATAGCCGACGCCACCGCCAACCCGCCCCACACCGCCGCGACGCCCCGCGCGAAAACCACGGCCCAACCGTCGCCGGCAAAAACCGTCGTCACCGAAGTCACAACCGACGCCCCGACCTTCGACGGCCGGCCGCTGCGCCCCGTCCGCACGCTGACCATGCGGACCACCGCGTACAGCCCCGACGAGCGCTCCTGCGGCAACTTCGCCGACGGCATCACCGCCTCGGGCTACAGCGTCTGGACCAACGCCGGCAAGCTCGTCGCCGCCGACACCGACCTGCTGCCCTTCGGCACGCTCGTCTCGATCCCCGGCTACCACGACGGCAAACCCGTCCCCGTCCTGGACCGCGGTGCCGCCATCAAAGGCCACCGCCTCGACCTGCTCTACCCCACGCACGACATCGCCCTGCAATGGGGCGTCCAGAACCTCGAAGTCGTGGTGTGGGAATATGCGGACTGATCGCCCGTCGCCTCACTCTGGGTGAGGTTGCTACCCGCTGGTTTCCATCGAAGCGACGACCAGCAGCGGCCCCTCCGACACCACGACCCCGCCGGGCTTTTCGTAGGTCACGGCAAACACCGTCGGCACATCGACCCGCAGCTTCGCCGCGAAATCGACTGTCACCTCGTTGTTCCCGTCGGCGTAGGACACGTCAAAAACTCCGCCGTCCACCGGCTCGGCGTCACGCGCGGGGTCCACGATCCAGAGCTGATACTGCCCCGCCGCCGGGTCGTTCTCGGGCAAGCCGCGGAAAACCATCTGTCCGGCCTGCGCGTCCCGGCTCCAGCGCACCTCGCCGGTGACCTGCTCGTAGCCCTCGACCACGCCCGACCAGGGACGGCTCACGTAATCGCGCTGCCCGGACGGAGCGTCATCCGCCAAAGGCCACACCCAAAACACCAGCGCGATCAACGCCGCCGCGCTCAACGCGCCCAGCGCGAACGACCAAAGCACCGGACCCCGATCATCGCCCGGACGCGCGTCATGATCCCTCGCTCCGGATGAATTGAAAAACGCCTCCGCGTCTTGCTCCAACTTCGATCGCAACCCAGCCGGCAGTTCGGTCGGCGCGGTTTCACCGCGTGCCAACGCCGCCGCCGCGTATTCCCAGCGGTCATCGTCCGCCTGCGGCGCATCCGCGAGCAAGCCGCGCAGTTCCACAGATTCGGCCGCGCTCAGCCCTTCGGTCGCGCGCTGCGCGAGCAACTCCTCCCGGCGGTCGGCCGGGTCAAGGCCTTCGGGATGGACGGTGGGATCGTTCATAGTGCGCCCGCCCCCGCCGGCGTCAAGGTGTCTCGAAGTTTCGCCAGACCGCGACGCAGGTGCGTCTTCACCGTGCCCAGCGGCAGGTCCATCCGTTCCGCAATCTGGGCGTGGGTCAGCCCGTCGCAGATCGACATTCTCAGCAGTTCTGGCTTGGGCGGGTCGAGTTGTCGCATCGCCGCCTTGATCCGGTCGGCCTCCTCCCGATCCGCGACGCGGTCGCGGGTGCCGGCGGCGGGCAGGTCCATCTCGACGACACCGCCCGTAACGCTCGGCCCGGACGTGCGCTTACGCAGACGGCTGATCGTTTTTCGCCGGGCGATCATCGCGACAAACGTGGATTCCTTGCTGCGGTCCGGGTCGAAACGTTCCGCGAAGCGCCAGAGGTCCACGAACACTTCCTGCGTAACGTCTTCCGCGTCGGGTCCGGCTCCGAGCATCCGCGAGGCCAGCGACCACACCAGGCCGCCGTATCGATCGATGCATGCCGTGACCGCCGAGGGATCGCCTGCCGCCACGCGGGGCAGCAAGTCGTCATCCGCGAGGTCAACGGTCGGGCCGGGTTCCATGGGGTCGGCGAGCAGCGTGGTCGAAGGAAATACCGAGACAAACATCACCCCGGATAAGATGCTAGGCGGCGCCGATTCAGACCGGCCAGCAACCTCGGTAAAAACCACGCGCCGCTCAGGCGGACCTGATCGCGGCGCGTGGTTTACGGGGGAGATAGTCGTCACGATTGAGCGTCGGTCAGTGCGCATCCTTAGGCGGCAGCAGAACCTCGTCGATCACGTGGATCGTGCCGTTCTCGGCGTCGATGTCGGTCATCATCACGTTCACGCCGTTGACTTGCAGCCGGCCGTCCTTGATCGAGAAGGTCAAGGCGTCGCCGTTGACCGCGTCGGCTTCGCCGGCCTTGACCGCCGAGACCGCGTCGATGTCGCCCTTGACCACGTGGTAGGTCAGGATGTCCACCAGGGTGTCCTTGTTTTCCGGCTTGAGCAGGGTCTCAACGGTGCCGTCCGGAAGCTTCGCGAACGCCTCGTCCGTGGGTGCGAGCACCGTGAACGGGCCGTCGCCCTGAAGCGTGCTCACCAGCCCGGCGGCCTCGAGCGCCGCCGCGAGGGTCTTGAACTGGCCGGCCGCGACCGCGGTCTCGACGATGTCGGGCTTGTCGTCCGCCGAGCCGTGCGTGTGGTGGCCGCCTAAGGTCAGCTGGGCCATCCCAACGGTCAGGCCGGCGGAGAGAGTCGGAACCAATACGAGGCGTCCAATGTTCATCCGATAACTCCTTGTCATGTGAGGGGAGGGATCATTCCAACACCAGACGTGCTTTCGCGGCCGAGACGCCGATGGATTCAGGCATTCGTTTTTTTTTGCGGTCCGACCGCCGGCCAGCGAGACCGCGAAGTTTGAGATCACGGCGGTTTTGGGTCGATAGAAACCCCATCTGCGGGCCCGATCCCGCCCGCCGCCCCGCCCGGAGGTGTCCGAAACGATGCCCGAAGCGACCACCCAGGACCTGCCCGCCCACCACGCCACCCGCAAACGCTTTGCGCTCGACGAGGCCAACCGCTCGCTGGCCTACGTCCGCAAGATCGTGGACGACATCACCGAGCAGTACGGGGTGATCGTGGCGATGCGCCGCGACCTCGCCATCGACGCGGGCGGGCCCACCACGCTCGACGAACACGCCGAGGCGACCTACGAGTGCGCCATGGACCGGCTCGGCGGGCTCGTGGACGAACTGCACGACGCCGGCGTCGAGTTGCGCGACTTCGAGCGCGGCATCGTCGCCTTCCCCGCCGAGCACGACGGCCGCACCATCCTGCTGTCCTGGAAGCCCGGCGAGCCCGCGGTCAACCACTTCCACGAGCAGGACGAGAGCATTACCCAACGGCGCTCGCTGGACCACCTCAGCGCCGCGGCGTAACCGCACAACCAACCGAAATACACATTGAGCTGCGACGCCACGCGTCGCAGTCTTTTCCCATCCGCGTCGCGGTGTTCTGCGGCGCGTGGCGTCGCAGCTAAGAATCCGCCCACCCCTCGATGCGTTTTTATTGATGCACGCCGATCACGCCCTGCGCGATCCGCGCGCCCGCGTTGCCCGTGGGTTGGCCGCCGTCGTCGGGTTTGGCGTGGACGATGACGCCGCGGCCCAGGATCGGGTTCATCGCGCCCGCGATGCTGAGGTTCTCGACGATCATGCCGTAGCTCGCGTCGCCGTTGGCGTCGGCGGTGAGGTTGCCCAGGTCCCCGGCGTGGCGCGCCGACTCGCCGGTGGGCAGCGCGTGGTCGTGGCCCTGCGGGTTGTAGTGCCCGCCCGTCGCCGTGCCGTCCGCCGCGGAGATGTCGCCGAACTCGTGGATGTGGAACCCGTGCTGCGCGTTGGGCGTCAGGCCGCTGACCTCCGCGGTGATCCGCACCCGGTCGGCGTCGATCTGCTCGAACATCACCTCGCCCGTCACCGCGTTGCCCTCGGTCGGCGTAAGCACCGCGACCGCCCGCTCCACCAGGAACGGGTGCGGCATCATGGCGTCCTCCGCCGCCGCCACCGCGTCGCCCTCGGCGGCCCCTTCGACCGCGCCGGCGACCGCCCCTTCCGCCGCGCCGCCGTGGTGATCGGCCACCGCCAGCACCGCCGCGCCCGCCACGATCAACGGCACGGCCAACCAACACAAAAGCGGAATACGGGAGACACGGGAAACGCGAGACTTCATATTGAGCTCCTTTTCGATCCGGCCATCAATGCAATCATGACGCTCGATCCAAAACATCCTAGCGCGCACCGCGAACGCCGACGCCGGACACAGAATCTGCTCAATCCAGCCGGATGCTGTTGATCGGCACCAGCAACTCGATCAACTCGTCACGCTCGTACGTCGCGCTCAGATCGATCGGCAAGAGCTGCCCGTGCCCGTGGTCCGACGCGAGGATGATCCCGTTGTCGCCCAGCGGTTCGTACCCCATCTCCGCCGGCTGGTGCCCCAGCACGAAGACACTCACGCCCCAAGCCTCGGCCAGCTCGGTCATGATCTTTTTGTTCTGGTACCGGCCCCACACCATGTCGTACGCCGAGCCGTGAATCGACAGATCCTCGTCCGTGATCTCCCGGTCGAGCACGTCCTTGTCGAAGTCCTCGATGCGGCGCGGGGCCGGCAGCGAATGCGCGACCATCACCCCGTTGCCGCACCGCACGCACAACGCGAGCGAATCGACGTATTCGTCCACCGCCGCCGCCACGTCCTCGGCGTCGTCGCCGTAGAGGTAGGCCAGGCCCTCATCGAAGGCCTCGACCGACGAGATCCCGTCCTTCATGATCCCCTCGCCGAGCATCTGGGCCAGCTCGTGGTTGCTCTGGAGCAGGTGGACCTGATCGGGGTACTTCACCTTCAGCTCGGCGACGCGGGCCAGCGTCCGCACCGACAGGTCGGCGTCGTGGAGCAGGTTCTCGCCGTGGATCACCTCGTGGAGGATCAGATGCCGGCTCTTCCCCGCGTCCAGGTCGGCGTACTTCGTGATCCGCTGCAGGTTCGGGCCGTGGTCGTGCAGGTCCCCGGTGGCGACGAGCGTGCCCTTTTTGCCCAGGTGGATCGACCCGCCGGTCCGGGCTTTCTGGCTCAGGTTCAGCTCGGCACACCGCCGCAGGACGTCGGCCACGGCGGCGGCGTCGTTGACATCCAGCGGGCTGGGCGATCCGGTCGCAGGCAAGGCCGGCCGAGTGTAACGCCCGGCGGGCACAAGGGATACGCGGCCGGACCGCCCGGACCTGCAATAATGGGCCACCGCGGGGCGTTTCCCCCGCGGCGAATGAGCCGTACTCGCCGTCTCCCGGCCCACCACGGGCCCGAGACCCAACCCCGGGATGCCCGCCGGATGACCCCGGAACTCGATGTCCCAGCAACGCTGCAACGGGCCGGGGCCGGCGACGCGCAGGCGTGGGCCGACCTGCTCGACGCGTACGGCCGGCGCGTGTTCGGCCTGCTGTTCAAACAGTGCGGCGACCGCGAACTCGCCGAGGAACTCGCCCAACAGACCTTCGTCAAACTCGTGGAGGTGCTCCGCAAAAACCAGCAAGACGAACAAGACCACCAAGACGACGCCGGCGACACCGCCCCACCCGGACACGCCCGCTACCAAGAACGCGGCCGCTTCGAGGCCTGGCTCTTCCGCATCGCCATGAACCGCCTCCGCGACGAGATGCGCCGCCGCAAGCGCCACGCCACGCCCACCGACATGACCGCCGCCGCCGCCAGCGGCTCGGCCGAACGCGACGCCGGCTGGGCGACCCAACAGACCCGCGTCGTCTCGGGCGTCTCGAACCTCGGCCCCGGCCCGCTCGAAAACCTCGAACGCGCCGAGCAGGTCGATCAACTCCGCCGGTGCATCGCCGAGCTGCCCGAGGCCGACCGCGAACTGCTCCACCTCCGGCACACCGCCGGCCTGAGCTTCGCCCAGATCGCCGAGACCCTGGACCAACCGCTCGGCACCGTCCTCGCCCGCGGACACCGCGCCCTGAAAAAACTCCGCACCATGATGGAACAACCCGCCGCCTGACCACGTCGCGCGGACACGCACCAGGAACAGAAACCAAAGCGAGCCCGATCATGCCCGCCACACCCCGCAACCACGAACCCGAGCAACCCGAGCCCACCGACCCGCGCCTCGACGCGCTGCTCGACGAAGCGCTCGCGCCGCAGGACTGGCCCGACGCCGCGCGCCAGCGCGCCTACGCCGCCGTCCTCGCCGCCAACACCGCCGCCCAGAGCATCGCCCACGACGCCCCGACCGCAGACCCGGACGCCTCGCCCGTCCTGGCCCGCATCGGCGGCAGCCTCGCCTGGGCCGTCGCCGCCGCCGTCGCGCTGGGCACCGCCATCGTCGCCATCTCCCTGACCGGCTCCGACCCGTCCGACGACGGAAACGCCGTCATCGTGGAAGCTCCTGACGCGTCCGCCAGCCCCGCCGCCCTCGCCGACGCCGAGGCGTTGGGCAGCGAGCTCCAGGTCTGGTCCGCCTACGCCCGGGCCGTCGCCGAGAGCCGCGCCTGGGACGAGACCGCCTGGGTCGACGACGAACTCGAACTGCTGCACACCCAGGTCGCCCTGACCTCGTCGGAAGAGCTCTGGGGCCACGACGACCCGTGGGAGTCGCTCGAGGTCGCCGACCTGCAGCGCGAGCTCGACGCCATGGCCTACCCGCTCACGACGCAGTTCTGATCGGCCGATCTTGTTGGTTCAGACGCGACTCAGCATCGAAGCCGCCGCCCGCCGCACCGCGCCCGCCCCGGAATCCCGCCCATGAACGTCCGCCGGAACCCCGCTTCCGTGATCGCGCTGGCCGTCGCCGTGTTCGGGCTGCTCGCCACCACGCCGACCGCCGGCGTCGCCCAGGACCGTGACGACCGCCGCGATAACCCGCCGCCGGCCGGCCCCGTCACCGGCCCGCCGTCCGTCACCGACGACGTGTTCTCGGACGCCCCCGACACCGAACGCGACCGCCGCGAACGCTTCGACCGCGACGACTTCCAACGCATGATGGAAAACGTCATGGACGTCATCGCCGACATCGACCCCGAGATGGCCGACCGGATCCGACGCCACCGCGACGACAACCCCCGCGCCTCCATGGGCATCATCCGCGACAAGTTCCCCGAGGCCTTCTGGCTCGTCCGCCTCCGCCACGACGACCCGGCCATGTACGCCCTGCGCGTCGACGACCTCAAGCTCTACCGCCGCAGCGAAGTCCTCGCCAAACAGCTCCGCGAAGCCCGCCGCGAAGACCCCGACGGCGACGTCGCCGACGACCTCACCGACGCCCTGACCGAAACCATCGAGCAGCACTTCGAGGTGCAGAACACGATCCACGAGCTGGAAGTCGAACGCCTCGAAGCCCGCATCGACGCGCTCAAAGACGCGATCCGCGACCGCGACCGCCGCGAAAAAGAACTGATCGAAAAACGCCTCAACCGTCTGTTGGAAGAACGCCCGGACCGCGAGGACCGCCGCCGGGACCGTGATCGGGACGACGACCGGCGGGATGATCGGCGTGGAGACGACGATCGACGCGATTGATCACGACCGACAACGCCCGCGTCGCCCGCAGCGTCTGCCACCACAGCGCCGCCAGCACCGCCCACACCACGACGACGACCAGCGCCGGCAACGCCTGCCGCACGGTCGCGTTGTCCAGCCAACGCTCCAGCCCCAACGCGTCGTAGGCGTTCACCGCCAGCGCCGTGCCCCCGATGAACAGCAGCACGTGAAAGTACCGCCGCCACAACCGGCGGAGCGTCCGCGCGCTCTCGGCACCGTCCGCCCGCGCGGCCAAGTCGAACACGTGCCGCCACGCGAACATGCACCCCATGAACACCGCCGCGTGCGTGCCCGTCAGCACCGTGTCGATCATCCGCCACGTCTGATCGCTGCCGCCCAGCCCCCGGCCCTCCACCAGCTGCCACGCCATCCACAGCGCCGACGCCAGCGCCGCCGGCGTCCCCAGCACCACCAGCCACCGCGCCAACAACCGCCCGTTCCGCACCGACCAGCGCTCCGCCGCGCCCGGCTCCTTCCCCGTCAACAGCCACACCCCCGCCGCCACCACGAACAAACCGGGATAAACCAACGGCATCGTCAGCGCCACGCCCCACCACAGCCGCCGCGCCCCGCGCCGCACCCGCGCCACATAATCCGCATCCGCCCGTTCCAGCGGCGCATCCTGCGCCGCCGCATCGATCGTCCGCCCGCACTCCGGACACGCCGCCCCCAACGCCTGCGCCCGCAGGTTGTACCCGCACCCGCCGCACGGAAAATCGACCGCGATGGCCCCGCGCTCGTCCGTCCTGGCCGGCAACACCTCGGGAAACGCCAACGACACGCGTCCGCTCCTTTCAGCCCACCCACACCCCACCCACGAACCCCATCCAAACGATAGACGGATGCGATCCAAGCGACTTCACCCCGTTCTCAGAAGCCCACGTTCTGCGAACGTGGGCCGACCCCCAAAACCTCCTCCATCAACCACGACCGCAAACCCCACCCCATAAACTCCCCCGTTATGTCGTCACTTTCCCCGCGCGACGCCGCGCTGGACATCCTGAACACCCTCCGCGACGCCGGCCACGTCGCCTACTTCGCCGGCGGCTGCGTCCGCGACCGCCTGCTCGGCCTGGAACCCAAGGACTACGACGTCGCCACCGACGCCACCCCGGAAGTGGTGCAGAAACGCTTCAAGCGTTCCAACGCCGTCGGCGCCGCGTTCGGCGTCGTCCTCGTCTACCACGGCCACGGCGATCAACGAATTACGACGGAAGTCGCGACCTTCCGCACCGACGGCGACTACACCGACGGCCGCCGCCCCGACCGCGTCACCTTCACCGACGCAAAGCACGACGCCCAGCGCCGCGACTTCACCATCAACGGCTTGTTCGAAGACCCACCCAATCCGACCAAGCCGAGGACTGAGGAGCCACGCGACGAAGACCCGGATCAACCCACCATCATCGATTACATCGGCGGCGTCCAAGACCTCAACGACAAAATCATCCGCGCCATCGGCGACCCGCACCAGCGCTTCGCCGAGGACTACCTCCGCATGCTCCGCGCCGTCCGCTTCGCCGCCCGCTTCGGCTTCACGATCGAACCCGCCACCGCCGATGCCATCCGTGAGCACGCCCCCAAACTCAACCGCATCGCCCGCGAACGCATCGGCGACGAGTTTCTTCGCATGTTCACTGAGCGTAAGCCACCATCCGCCGCCACCGCCGCGAAGCTGCTGATTGACTTCAAACTCGACGACCCGGTGTTTGATCGTGCGCTCGTTGCAACGGCACAGCCCGACGTGCTCGCCCGTCTCCCGGACGCATCCGATTACCCCACACGCCTCGTCGCCTGGCTGCCGACGTTGACCCAGCACGAACTCCGCCAAGCCTTGTCGCTGTCCAACGAACAGACCGACGCGATCCGCGACCTCCGTGCCACTCTCCGCGACCTCGCCGATTTGACTGAGTCCGAGCTGGCCTGTCGCAAGCGCGTCTACGCCCGGCCCTCCTTCAATCCCGCCATCCAGATCGCCCGGGCCAACCACGCGAGCAGCATCGACGCAGACGAACGTTTGTCGGATCGTGACGCCCTCGCCCACGACGGCATCGGCCTCGCTCCCGACCCGATCCTCACCGGCGACGACCTCATCGCCGCCGGATTCCAGCCCGGGCCGGCGTTCAAAAAAATCCTCGACGACGTCTACGACGCCCAGCTCGAAGGCAACGTCCGTGACCGCGACGCCGCCCTCGCACTGGCGAAAACGATTCAGCCCTGAACGCCGCCGACCGTGGCGCTCCACGCACCGCGCGGGTAAGATGCCCTCATGCCCGCCAGCAACACCGCCACCCCCGCCAAGCTCCGCGAGGCCTACCGGGCCGTGCAGGACAACATCGCCGAGGCCGCGACCCGTTCCGGGCGTCAGCCCGAGGACGTCGTGCTCGTCGCCGTCACCAAGTACGCCGCCATGGACCAGGTCCGCCAGCTCGCCGACCTGGGCCACATGGACTTCGGCGAGAGCCAGGCCCAGCAGCTCCAGCAACGCGTCCCCCAGCTTGAGGAATACCTCGGACGACGCAAGACCCTCGGCAACGCGTCCTCCAAAAACGACACGCCGCCCGACCGCGTCCGCTGGCACATGATCGGCCACCTCCAACGCAACAAGGTCAAGCAGACCGTCCCGCTCGTTCAGCTCGTCCACTCCGTCGATTCGCTCCGCCTCGCCGAGGAGCTGCACGGCTACGGCGCCAAGCACGACCTCGACATCGACGTGCTGTTGCAAGTGAACATCTCGGGCGAAGCCACCAAGACCGGCATCGTGCCCCCCGCCATCATCCACCTGCTCGAGCAGATCGACTCGATGATGCACCTGCGCTGCCGCGGCCTGATGACCATGGCCCCTCACCACGACAACCCGGAAGACTGCCGCCCGGTCTTCCGTCAGCTCCGCGAACTCTTCGAGGACTGCAAGGCCTGCGAGTGGACCACCGACCACTTCAACGTGCTGTCGATGGGCATGACCCACGACTACGAGGTCGCCATCGAAGAGGGTGCCAACGTCGTCCGCGTCGGCCGGGCGCTGTTCGGCGACGCGGAGGCGTGAGCCTTTGGCGTGACCTGAATCGGGGTTATCTGATCCCCTCTGACGCGGTTGGCGCCAGTCATTTTATCCGGTACTCGATGCTATTGATCGCATTGGTGGTCCTAGCGATCGCGGTATCGGCGTGGTTCTCAGGCGAGGCGTTTTTGTTTGGTCGTGCCGACAACGATCCGTTCAAGCGCGAAGTCAAGCCCGTCGAAGGTCAAATGGCCGCATGGGGCGGCACGTTCTATTTTGCGATAAGCCTTTACCTCTTCGCGGCATTCTGTGTTCCGGTCGATCATTGGTGGGACCGCTGGCGTCCGTTGGCCTGTAACCTCGCCACCATCCTCGGAGTGATCGCTGCCCTTGCGTATGCGTTCGCCCGATTAACATTTCAGAGTGGTTTAACCGGAGCCGATCCCTGAATAAACAGGACTCCGGAGTTAGAGATGCCGATATGGATAATAAGAGGCCGCCGGCCGCTATGCTGTCCCCGGCCTGACGCCGCCTTGCCCGCGATCCCCCGAGGCCCGTTTTGCCCGACCGCGCCCCCATCGACGTCACCCGGCACCCCCACCGCTTCGAGGCCAACGACCAGCGCGTCATCGCGCGATTCTTCCAGGTCGGCGGCGAGCAGCGCATCCGCAACGTCCTCGAACGTGTCGCCGGGCTCACCGACCCCCAGGTCGAAACGCTCTACGCCCAGGTCCGCGCCGACTTCGAGCCGCGCCACCGCCGCATCGCCGCCGCCTTCGAGCGCCACTTCGGCTACATCCAGCAGCGCGTCCCGGACCTGATCCCCGGCGACCTCTCGCCCACCCGCCGGCTGCTCATCGGGTCGTACTTCACCATGGAGTACGCCATCGAGTCCGCGGCGCTCTTCAACCCCTCCATCGTCCCTCACCCCGACCAGTCCGACGCGCCGCCCGGCGGGTGCAACTTCATCATGTCCCTCCGCGCCACCGGCGAGGGCCACGTCTCGTCCATCGTCTTCCGCACCGGCTCGGTCAGCGCGTCCGGCGACATCGCCTTCGACCCGCCGACGCGCTTCGTCGCCAAGATGCGCGTCGATCCCGACCGCCGCTTCGACAAGCACCTGTTCTTCCTCAAGCTCATCGAGATGGCCGCCTACACCGACGCGGCCCGCATGGTCCTGGACGATTTGCCCGACTCGTTCAGCTACGCCGAACTGGACCACAAGGTCGCCGAAGTCCGCGAACGCCCCGGCTCGCCCCGGCCGTTCGACGAGACCGCCAACAACATGCGCTGGCTCGCCCGCTCCAACTACACCCTCCGCATCCCCGAGGACGCCACGCCCGACGAGATCGTCATCTTCCCCACCTCCGAAAACGAGTCGCGCGGCATCGAGGACGTCCGCCTCACCCGCTTCACCGACGACGACGGCTCGGTCAAGTACTACGGCACGTACACCGCCTACAACGGCTTCCGCATCCTGCCCCAGCTCTTCGAGACCACCGACTTCCACACCGTCTCGATCCACACCCTTAACGGCAAGTACGTCCAGAACAAGGGCATGGGCCTGTTCCCCCGCAAGATCAACGGCTTCTACCACATGATCTCCCGGCTCGACGGCGAGAACATGTTCCTCATGACCTCCGACAACGTCCACTTCTGGAACGACTGCCAGAAGCTTGTCGGCCCGATGTACCCCTGGGAGTTCGTGCAGATCGGCAACTGCGGCCCGCCGATCGAGACCGACGCCGGCTGGCTGCTGCTCACGCACGGCGTCGGGCCGGTGCGCCAGTACTGCATCGGCGCGTGCCTGCTGGATTTGAACGACCCGTCCAAGGTCATCGGGCACCTCGACCAGCCGCTGCTCGTGCCGCAAGAGGACGAGCGCGACGGCTACGTGCCCAACGTCGTCTACACCTGCGGCGCGATGACCTGGGCGGGCAAGCTCGTCCTGCCCTACGCGGTCAGCGACAGCGCGAGCACCATCGCGACTGTCGATCTGGACGCGCTGCTCGACCACCTCACCGGCAAGAGCCGGAGCTGCCCCCTACCCGACCGCCGGGTGACCGCGCGCGTGTGAGCAACGACACACAGGCTCGAACCGAAATGTGAACACACCCCCGAAGCCCACACCGTCACGGTGTGGGCTTCTTCATTCTCATCACTGCCCTTGTGGAGCTCCTTACGCCCCTGCTTCACTTGTGAAAGAACGCCGTGTGCGCCTCTGGCGAGCCGGGCCGTGTCGGCCCTGTGTCCGGAACCCGGGCCGACACGGCCCGGCTCGCTTTGGACTCGCTGCGAAACAAACCCGGGGCGGGACCGCCGTCGCGATCCAAACAAACCCCCGGCCGGCGTCGGTTTTGCAACCCGCCGTCACCGCGCTTCGGATGGGACTCACTCGGGGGGTTCCGGCGGGAGACGGCGTGCGATTGGAATCCATTCCAACCCACCCGCGTCCAAGGCCACACGACATTTCGTGATTAAGGAACTCAAGCCCTCACCCACCTGGCACCCACGCGGAGGCCACGCCCTTCACCTGCACTTACATTTTACCCGCACGCCACGGACGTTCCGCCCTCGACTCCGCGTCAAAGCGTGCGCAACTTCACGGCGTGTTGTTCAGACCGACTCCCAACGCGGGTCCGTTCGGATGCCGATGGTTTCGGAGACGCCTTACCGAAGAGGCTCCCCGGGACCGCGTTGTCACGCGCACTTTTTCAGCGGGATGCTGCACGGGGGCTCCGCGGGCTGCGGGTCCTCCGGGCCGCTGGCGACGATGCGGTCCCGGCCCTGGTCCTTGGCGAGGTAGAGGTTGCGGTCCGCCTCATCGATCAGCGCCTTGGGCGAGGGGAATTGGTTGGAGGCGTCGACCGTGACCACGCCGGCGCTGACCGTCATGTACTGGCCGGCTTCCGACCGGGCGTGCGGGATCTTGCGGCGGCGCAGCTCTTCCTTGAACCGCGAGAGCACCCGGACCGCGCCGTTGTGGTCGGTCATGGGCAGAACCAGCGCGAACTCTTCGCCGCCGTACCGGGCGGGCAGGTCGGTCGGGCGTTCGCAGGCGTGCCGCAGGTCGTCGGCGACGGCCTTGAGGCACTCGTCGCCAGCGGGGTGGCCGTACTGGTCGTTGAACGCCTTGAAGTGGTCGATGTCCAGCAGCGCAAGCGACAGCGGCAGCTTGGAGCGCTCGAACACGCTGAACTGCTCGGCGAGGTAGTCGTCCATGTGACGGCGGCAGGCGATGCCGGTGAGGCCGTCCACCGCGATGACCTCGGATTGCCGATCCGCGAGCCGGCCGTAGAGGGCGATCGTGCAGACCAGGACGAACGCCAGCACGCACGCGGTCCCGATCGCGATGTAGAGGAGCGTGGCGGTGAAGTCCGCGAACGTGGCAAAAAACGCGTCCTCGGGAAGCTCGGCGGCGATCGCCATGCCCAGCGTGTCGTTCCAGACCCACGCGCCGATGACGCGCCGCCCGTGGTACGACGCGTAGCCCCCGGCGAGGAACCCGTCGTGCCGGGCCAGCGCCGCCTGTGCCAGTTGGGTCGGCGTGACGGTGTCCTTATCCGCGACCGCCACGCGGGCGGTGTGGAACCGGAACTCGCCGCCGGGGTTGAGCAGCTCCCGGTTCGTCCGCGTCACCCGGGGCCGGGTCGTGAAGTGCAGGTGCCGGTCGAACGCGTACAGATCGACGGCGCGGTCGTCCTGCACGCTGAGGATGCGGTCGACGGTCTGCGTCGGGGAGTAGCGGATGGTGAACAGCGCGATCACCGTCCCGTTGTCGCGGCGGATCGGCGTCACCAGAAACAGCGAGCGGTTCTCCGCGTAGTCGTCGGCGATCGGCACGTCGGAGGGCACGGGCGGGATCGCGACGGTCCGCCCCGACCACGCCGCCTCGATCCGAAGCGGGTGCTCGGCGAGCAGGAAGTTCTCGACCCCGAGGTTGTTGTCGCGCATCGACGCGTAGTTCAGGCGGTCCGGCCCGATCACGAAGATCCCCTCGCCCTCCAGCGGCTCGAGCTTGGGCGCCAGCTCGGCCCGCAACTCCCGCAGCACCGGCGAGCGGATCAGCCCCGGCGCGTCGGCCGGCTCCTCGAGCAGCCGGTCGGCCAACGCGACCACCCGCGGGTTGCTGGCGATCTTCTCGATCGACCGCGTCTGCGTCCCGACCCACAGATCGATCGCCTCGTCGATGATGCTGACCTCGCTGAGCAGCCCCTGGGCGTACTGCGTCCGCATCCGGTCTTCGAACTTGACCACCGACCAGTAGGTAAAGAGCGCCCCGGCCCCGAACAACACGCCGACGACGATCAGAAGCCTGCTGAGCTGACGGTAAACCCGGGCCCGCGCCGAGAGGCGTGACGCGGCATCCGGGGAGATTCGGGGCATTCCACAGGTCATGGCTGAACCTTTGGATCAGGATTCCCCCTACCCGCGATGAGGTATTTAATCGGGCATTTGCCAGTATTTCATCAGCGTTCGAGGGAAAACCCTGCCCCGCCGGGCGCGGACTGTTACGCGTGTAACGCCCGCGACGCCGGGCCGACCGGAAACCCGGAACGTCCGCGGCCGTTCAAGCCTTGGCCGCTTCATCCACCCGGTCCGACGATGTCGTGGACGCGGCACGAAGAAATATCGACCGCACCTTTACCCCCATCGCCCCGGCCGGACAAAACAGAATCAGCACAAGAACCCTGCGCGCCTCGTACAAAGCGGCGGCCGGTGGCCGCCGTCCCCGGCGAACGCTCCGCGAGAGACGGCCGACACCGTCGGCCGCTTTATAGAAGGCAGCCTGCCGGCGACATACCGTCGAGCCCGCGGTCCCGCAGAATCGGCCGCGGCTTGCCTCTCGCGAGGTCGTAGCGCGAGCACAGCACCGTAGGGTGGGTCGAGCGCAGCGGACCCACCGTCCCCGAAACTGATCGCGGTGGGTCCGCTGCGCTCGACCCGCCCTACCACTTCGATGTCAGAAATTGACCGCGAACTACAGTCCAAGGATCATCCTGGATGTCGAAGCCATACCATCCGTCAGCTTGCCAGCAACGTCCGAAGGATTTTCCCTTTGTGTCGAATCTAATTCCGTCCAAAGCGATCCTGTCGCTTGACCAGATGTGGGAATCAATTCTGTAAACATGGATATTGGTGAAGTCTGCAGCAACAACATAGGGTTTGTCGGGACATGCAGTGGCGGTAACGAGACAATCTTGTTGGGTTTTAAACCTTAGTTTCCCGTCCTCAATGCTGACGATCCAGCCTACTCCTCGCGCAATGACGAATGCGTGTTCGCCACAGGGGTATCTAATGACTTCCGAGTGTGAGGAAGCCCCTTGATGGCCAAAGACACCAACCCAGGGCGGATTATGCTTGGGCGTAAATTCGACCCAAGTGCAAAAGCCGAATGCCTCATACCGACGTTCCTGAACGGAACCTGAGTCGGGTGGGGTTGGCAGGATTCTCACTGTCATCACGCGATCAACCCAACATCCTTGAACTCATGCCCTGGCAGCACCGTCGGGAGGTTGTCGTTGCCGAGGTGGACGCGGACGACTTCGGCGAGGACGTCGCGGAAGTCGGTGGTGTGTTGGAGGTCGCGTTTGTCGTTGAGTTGGTCGGGGGATAAGCCCGGCCAGTCGGTGAGGACTTTGCGTCGGCCGGGGGTGGAGATCGAGTTGGTGCCGCCGGTGACGAGTTGGCCGGTGCGTTGGACGGGGCCGCCGAGGGCGAGCATGGCGTTGGCCCAGCCGTGGTCGGTGCCGAAGGTGCCGTTCTCGGCGGCGGTGCGGCCGAAGTCGGAGATGGTGAGCACGAGCGTGTCGTCCATGCGCGGGCCCATGTCCTCGGCGAAGGCAGCGAGGGCATCCGAAAGCTCGGCGACCTTGTTGCCGTAGGAGCCCTGGGCGCCGTCGCCCTGGCGGTTGTGGGTGTCCCAGCCGCCGTAGTCGATCTGGACGACCTCGAGCCCGACGTTGGCTTTGATCAGGCGCGCGGCGGACTTCATGCGGCCGGCGAGGCGCGAGTCGGGGTACTGCGCCTTGGGTTGGTAGGGTTCGTCGGCGACCTTGCGGAGGACGTCGAGGCCTTCGAGGGTTTCGCGGCCGGCCTTGGTGACGAGTTGGCGGGCGTGGTCGGCGGGCTCGCCCTCGGGGGTGGGATCGGCGCGGTAGGCGTGTTCGAGGGCGGCGGCGATGTGGGCGGAGTCTCCACCGCGCGAAGGAAGGCCGAGGTCGGTGAGGCCAGAGAGGGCGTAGGCCGGCGCTTCGCCGCGGAGGATGCGGGGGAGGGTGTCGGAGAGGGCGACGGCGCGGATGGGGCCGTGGCCGTCGGAGGTGAGCAGGTGCCGGTTGAGCCAGCCGTCGGAGCCGATGGTGTTGCCGGCGACGCCGGTCTCCCAGACGTCTTGTTCTTCGAAGTGTGAGCGGGAGTTGCCGTCGTAACCCACGGCATGCGCGGCGGCGGCGAGGCCGTTGTCGAAGAAGGGCATGAGCGCCTTGGCGCGGGGGTTGAGGCCGAAGAACCCGTCGAGGTCGAGCGCGCCCTCGTCCTGGCCGGGGCGTTTGACACGGAGGCGGGGGCGGAGTTTTTCGTAGTCGGCGTCGGCGTAGGGGACGACCCAGTTGAGGCCGTCGATGCCGCCGCGGAGGAAGACGACGACAAGGGTTTTGTGCCGGGTGACCGGGTGGTTGGCGGGGTTGTCCATGGACTGCGCGAGCGCGCGGTCGAGCGGGTTGACGCCGCAGTAGACGGCCAGGGCGCCGGTGGACTGGAGGAAGTAGCGTCGGGTCATCCGCATGGTGAGGCTCCGGGATGAGGTGAGTCGTTGTGGGTTTTCTAAGTCAACCCATGGTCAAAGACCGTGGGCTTCGTGGGTTTGTGTTTTGCGTCAGCGCAGGGCGCTTTCGGGGAGTTGGGCGATGAACTGGGCGGCGAGGCGAAGGCGGTCTTTGCCACGCAGCTCGGTCTGGGTGAGCACATCAAGCGCGGCCTGGTTGGACGTTTCGGAGAGCAGGTGGCCGGTGATCATGCCGGCGAAGTGGTCGACGAGTTGTTGGCGCCACGCGGCTTGGGCGTCGGCACCGGCTTGATCGTCGGAGAAGTCGCCGGGCTCGCGGACGGCGTGGGGGAGTCGGTTGACGAAGGCGTCGGCGAGGTGGCCGGCGTAGCGCCAGCGCTGGAGGGTGGCGTTGGAGTCGGCGTAGGCGTCGTCTTCTTCGGGGTAGCCGTCGGGGGTGTCGCGGTCGAAGAGGCCGAAGCCGGCGGCGTTGGTGTATTCGATGACGCGGCCGGGGTTGACGGTGTCGGCGAGGCGTTGGAGGCGGAAGGCGAAGCCGGCGGGGTGGCTGACGCGGCCGGGCAGCTCGGCGTCGAAGAAGCGTGGGTGCGTGGCGATGGCGGCGACGACGGCGTGGAGATCGCCGTGGGTTTCGAGGAAGGCGGCGCGGCCGGCGTCGACGAGTTGGGGGTCGGCGGGCAGGCCGGCGTAGTGGCCGACGAGTTTTTCTGCGATGAAGTTGGCAGTCGCGGGATGCGCGGCGAGGAACTCGACGGCGGTGCGGGCTCGGTCGAAACGGTCGCGCGGGCGTTTGGCCTGGTCGAAGCGCATGCCGAAGACGGTTTGAGCGTCGGGCAGGTTGCGGTCGGCGATGTAGCGGAAGTCTTGGTCGAGGAGCCGGCCGTGGCCGTCGTCGCGCGCGACGGCGGCGTAGGACCAGCCGGTGAGGAGTTTGGCGAGCGAGGTGACGTCTTCCTGGGTGTACCCGGCGTCGACGCCGAGCGTGTGGAGCTCCATGATCTCGCGGGCGTAGTTCTCGTTGAGGCGTTTGGCGAAGGAGCGTTCCTGGTCGAGGTAGCGGAGCATGGCGGGGCTGGTCGCCGAGGCCGTGAGCAATTCGGGGAAGGGCGCGGCGCCGAGGTGGACCCAGCGGGCGTGCTCGTCGAGGCGGTTTTCGGAGCGGGCCTTGCGCCACCAGGTGGTGAAGTGGTTGTCGAGGAACATGGTCAGCCGGCCGCGCAGGGGGTCGGGCGTCTGGAGTTGGTGTCGCGCGGCGCGTTGGCGGAGGTTGCCGAGGGACTCTTCGTTGGTGCGGTCGACGGCGGCGCGGACCCAGGCGTCGGTGAGGCCGGCGTCGCGCCCGAAGCCGGCGGAGAGCAGGCGGTCGAGGGTCGCGGCTTCGCCGTCGGCGAGGACGTCGGCGAGCAGCGCGGGCTCGGGGCCGTAGCCCAGGCGGTTGAGCAGGTGGACGGCGCGGGCGTAGGGCGTGGTGCCGGGCGCGGCGTCGGGGTTCAGCGTGACGCTGGCCTGCGTGGTTTCGGCGGTGTTGCCGGCGTCGTCTTCGACACGCACGGAGATGTTCACCGGGCCGGCGGGCACATCGCGCAGCACCAGCGGCACGGCGATGCGCGCGACGCCGTCCGCGACGCGGTGGCGCACGCCGGTCGGCTGCCCGTCGATCAGCGCCTCGGCCCAGACGACGCCGCGGTCGTCGGCGACATCGATCACGGCGACGTCGTAGCGGCCGAGTACGGCGTCGTGTTGCGGGTGCCGGAGTTTGACGACCGGGGGTGCCGTGTCGGATGCGCCGCGTTCGCGCAGGATCAATGCATGGACGTAGAGGTTGCGGTCGCGCTGGCTCTCGGCGTCGTAATGGTCGTTGGTGAAGGCGACGCGGAGAGACTTGGCGCCGCGCTCGAGCGTGACGTTGCCGACGGTCCGCTGTTGCGGGTAGCGGCGGAACTCGCGCTCGCCGACGTCGTTTAATTCTCCGCTAACGTCGAGGGTGACTTTCGCGTTGGCGAGGCCGTCGTATTCGTCGGCCCAACCCCAGACCACGACGTCGAACCGCCCTTCCATGTCGTCGGGCAGCGTCAACGTGGCGGCGCCCTCGCTGAAGAAACCGAACGCGGGCTCGTTGGAGACCTTGCCGCGGTCGCGGCGCGTGGCGACGTCGCTCTGCCAGGCGGGTGCGGCGGCGTGAAACACGTGGGTGCGCCGCGGCTGGGTGGGCGGGATGCCGTCGGCGAGGGTGACGGCGTGCGCGGCGGAACGCGCGACGGTGCCGGTGGCGGGGTCTTTGACGCTGACCTGGATCTTGTGTTGTTTTCGATCTTCCGCAAGCTGACCGACCGAGACCCGGAAGTTGGGGCGGGCGCTGTGCTGGGTCGCGACCGGTTCGCCGTCGATTTCGAGCGTGACTTCGGGCGGTGAGTCGTTGCCGTCTTCGAGTCCGCCGATGCGGGCGGCGGCCTCGAAGTCACCGCCGAGGTGTCGGCCGTGCAGGGACGGGTCGAGCGCGATGAAGAGTTCACGGACGGCGTCGGCGGGGATGTGTTCGCTGTCGCGCGTCGCGGTCGGGGCCGGGGGGCGGCCGGGGAGGCGGGCGATCTCGTAGCGGTCGATGCGGAGGTTGCGGTCCTGGCCTCGGCCGGCGTTGAAGTCGTTGGCGAAGCGCAGGGTGAGGACGCGTTGGCCGTCGGGCCAGGTGTAGGCGGGCGCGTCGCCGTCGGGCTGGGGTTCGGGTCGGCGTTCGTCGGCGGCGGGTTTGGTCAGGCGGAACGGCCGGCCGATCGGGACACGGTGCCAGCCGGTGTCGGCGAGCTGCGAGACGGTGGTGTCGCGGTCGTCGGCGTCGAGGCGGACGGCCAGCGCGGGCAGCGTGCCGGCGGCGGGGTCGGCGGCGACGCGCGCGACGGCCTGATACCAGCCGGGCTCGTCGACGGGTAGATCGATGGTGAGCGCGGGGTTGCTGCCGTTGTTATGGACGAACCGGTCGCCGCTGGCCGCGGGGTCGTCGCCGAGCGGGAGCTTGCGGGTGCCGCCGTAGCGGCGCGGGCGGTGGTGGGTCTCCCAATCCTCGGCTTCGCCCTGGGCGAGTTGCAGTTCGTTGCGTCGGTAGATGCGCAGGGTGAACGGCCGGCTCGTGCGCGGGCCGCCGAGGTTGGCGTCGAGCTCGGCGGTGATCTCGACCGGGCCGGTGGGCAGCGTTTCGGTGTCGAGCGCGAAGGTGAAGCGTCGGTGCGGGCTTTGGTCGGGCGACGACACGGCGGCGGCTTCGAGTTGTTTCCCGTCGGGCAGTTTGAGGCGCATGACCGTCGGGTCGCCGCCGAGCCGGCCCAGGTCGTCGAAGACTTCGACCGCGACGCCGATTGTGCCCCAAGCCGCCGCGCCGCGCACGGGCGCGGTGATGCGCGGCCGGCGCTGCTCGGTGAGCCAGTTCGCGGTGGACGGGCGGACATCGACGGTCAGCGTCGCGTCGCCGACGCGCAGCTCGGCGGTGCCTTCCCGCCGCGCTTCGACGCGCAGGAAGCCCAGGTCGTGCCCGGCGAGGAACTCGGCGTGACGCAACACGCGCAGCACCGCGGGGTCGGACGACGCCACGTCGAGCCGGGTGTCCGACGCGAAAGGCTGGTCCGTGTGGACGGCGATGATGCGGCGGTCGTCGAGCCACGCGGCCGTGCGTTCGGAAGGGAACGAAAGCTCGGCGGCACGGGCCCCGCCCGCGATGCACAGCACGAGCCAGAGGGCGGACAACGGATTCAAGCGGTGGGACATGACTCTCCCCTGCAAGATGACAGCGGATTGTACGCGACGGGTGGTGCCGCGCGGGCCGCGCACAAAAAGCCCGGCGGTGAAGCCGGGCTGCGTGGTGAAAACGTGGTGGACGGGCGCTTTGCGCGGCTCAGAAGTCGAACGCGAGGGCGCCGAAGTATTTCAGGTCGTTCTCGTCGAAGCCAGCGCCAGGGTCAGAGTTGTACTCGTTCTCCAGGCCGAGGCGGAGCTTGAGGCCTTTGCCGGCGGCGAGCTCGACCTCGTAGGCCGCGCCGGTGAGGTTGCGGAACTCGCTGAACGCCGGGTCCAGCGACGGGTAGAAGTAGTTGTAGAACGCGAAGGTCTGCGTTTCGCTGATGGCCCAGTCCCACTCGATGCCGCCCATGGCTTCGGGGGTGAACTCGTTGACGTCGCCGAGTTCGTACTTGCCACCGACACCGGCCCGGCCGCGGACGGTGTGGACGTCGCCGTCGATGAAGACGTAACCGATACCGACGAACCCGGCGAAGCGGCTCTCCCAGTCGGTGAAGCGGTCGAACTGGTACGAGCCCTGGGCCCAGTAGAACACGGGCGTGTCGGGCTTGAGCCAGTCCTTGGTGAGGATGCCTTTGAACTGGGCCTGCGTGGTTTCGCCGTCGGTCTCGCCGCGGAAGTAGGACATGTCGAGCGCCCAGCGGTCGAAGTCGTCTTCGTAGCCGGTGTTCAGGGCGGCGTAGATGTTGAGTGTGTCGGAGTTGCCGTCGGTGCCGGTGAAGCCCGCGGCGAACGACTTGTCCCACCCGGGGAAGAACCAACTGTCGACCCAGTTGCCCAGCTCGGCGGCGGCCTTCTCGGCGTCGGTCTCGGGGGTCTTGGTCTTGTCGGCGGGGACGATCTGGTCTTTGGCGATCGTCAGCTTGCCCAGCGTGGGGTGTTCGACGATGACGGCGTCGTCGGTGGTTTCGACGATTTCGCCGTTGATCGTGTCGCCGTCGACCAGTTCGATCTCGGCGGCGTGGACCTGGAGCGAAAGGACCGCGAGCGAGGCGGCCAGACCTGAAACGGGGAGGGGTTTGCGCAGGCGTGACATAAAAACTCTCCGGGAGGGGAAACCGGAGAGCCTAAGTGTTTGTCCTTAGTTCTGGCAAGCCGAGTGTTACCGCCGACGCCCGAAAACCATGCCCAGACCGGCCATCAGGGCCCATGCGGCGGGTTCGGGGACGAAAACGACCTGCCCGGTGAAGACCTCGCCGCCGATGCCGTAAGCGAAGGACGCGTCGGCGCCGGCGTCGGTGAAGATCGCGCCCAGGTCCAGGCCGGCACCCAGGTCCAGGCCGTCGAGGGACACGGCCGCGAAGGAGCCGGCCTCGTTTTCGAGCGTGAGGTCCAGGCCCAGCCCGTCGGCCAGCGGGGCGCTGGTGCCGGCGAGAGCGATGCCCGAGACGGCACCTTCGCCCTGGAGCGTCGCCTCGCCGGTTTCGGTGTCGATGATCAGCAGCGGCGCGCCGGTGCCAGCGATGGTGATGGCGTTGGCGCGGCCGTCGTAGTTGCCGACGAGCGCGACGGCGTCGGTGAAGTCTACGTCGCGGTCCTGGTCGAAGTCGCCGAGCGTCCAGAGGTGGTTCTGGGCGTCGAAGCCGCCGGGCACGGCCCCCGCACCGTCGGCGGCGACATCGGACCCGCTGAAGTAGCGCCGCAGGGTCATGGCGTCGCGGAAGTCCACGTCGCCATCAAAGTTCGTGTCGCCGGGACGGAGCGTCTGCACCGAGACGTTGTCGAAGACCACGCCGACCGTGGAGTTGCTGGAGTTGAACGGGTCTTCCACGCCGAAGAACGGGTTGCCGCTGGTCACGCCGGTGGTGTTGTCGAAGGACTCGAGGACGGTCCAGTCGTCGGCGGTGCCGTCGGGTTGGTGCGTGCGGAGGGCGAAGAAGGGCGTGTTGTCGTGGGAACCGACGGCCAGGGTGACCCAGCCGCCCGCGGTGCCGGGCTCCGCGAAGTCGGTGTCCACGGGGTTGCCGTCGATGTCCGCGACGGCGAAGGAGGTGGCGGGCGCGTTCGGGTTGCCTTGGAAGGAGAGGAAGTCGTGGTCGGCCTTGCCGTCGGTGGTGAGGGACCAGTAGATGCCTTCAGTGTCGGTGCCGCCCTGCCAGTTGGTACGCGTCCCCGAGGCGTTCATGCCGGCGACGTAGGCGAGCGTGGTGTTGGCGGCGCCGCCAAAGTTGAACGCGAAGGCGTTGACGGTCATGACCCAGTCGGTGGTGGCGCTGTCGATCGTGACGTTGGGGGTGAAGTTCAGGGCCACGCGTTCGGGCAGGTTGGCCGAGACGTTGTCTGAGGAGTTGACGAAGGTGAGCAGGCCGTTGGTGGAGACGGACCCGGGGGACGCGCCGCCGGTGAGGCCGCCGTAGTCGGCACCGAAGGTCGCGACGCGGTCGGGCGTGCCGGCGTTGGGGGCGAAGCGTTCGTCGTGGAAGGTCTGGGTGAACGACGACGCGTCGCCCGCGGCGTCGAGGTCGCTGGAGAACAGGTCACCCACACCCAGTTGGCCCGCGGCGGGCAGGGTCATCAGCAGCGCCAGAGCGGTGCCGGTGGGAACCGCGGAAGCAGAAAATCCGGTCATCGGGTCAATCCCTCCTGGGGCCGGCGGCCCACGGGCATGGTCACAACAACGCGGACCGGCGCATACCGACCGCGTGCCCCAAGTTTACACGCTGTTCGGCTGTGGGCACGCGCGAATCGGGCGGAAATCGGCGGAATCTTGCCCTCTACCGCCGCCCGCTTAGCCCGTGGCCATCAATCTGGGGGACTTGAGCCAGCGCCGGCTGATCCGGGCGGGGTCGATGTCGCGGTGGGCGTGCCGGATCGCCGCCGCCACCAACCCCATAAACATCGGCTGGGGACGCAGCGGCCGGCTCGTCAGCTCCGGGTGGAACTGGGCACCGACAAAGTACGGGTGCCCGACCGCCGGGTGGTCCGGCGGCAGTTCGAGCACCTGCATGATCGGCTGCTGCGGGTGCCGGCCCGAGAAGACCAGCCCGTGCGACTCGAGCGTCTCGATGAACGCCGGGTCCACCTCGTAGCGGTGGCGGAAGCGCTCGCGGATCGTGAACGGCTGGCTGGGTTCGGCCGACCCGACCGGGTGGGCGTCATCGCGGTACAGCCACGCCGCGGCGGTCCCGGGCGTGATCAGCACGTCCTTGCCGCCCAGCCGCATGTTCCCGCCCAACCCCTCGATCTGCTTCTGCTCGGGGAGGATGTCGATTACCGGGCTGCCGCAGCGGTGCTCGGCCTTGTCAAACTCGCTGCTGCCCGCATCGGCGATCCCGCAGACGTTCCGTGCGAACTCGACCACCGCCATCTGGAAACCCAGGCAGATGCCCAGGTACGGCACCTTCTGCTCACGACAGTATTTCACGCAGGCGATCTTGCTCTCGGTGCCGCGGTGCCCGAAGCCGCCGGGGACGATCACGCCGTCGAGGGCAGCCAGGTGCGCATCCGCGTCGTCGGCGTCGAACGTCGTGGTGTCGATCCACTCGGTCTCGATCGTCGCGTTCAAATGCGCCGCGCAGTGCTCGAGCGCTTTGTCGATCGAGGCGTAGGCGTCGCGCAGCGCCGCGTACTTGCCCGTGATGCCGATCCGACAGTGGAACTTCCGGTCGGCCTCCACCTGATCCACAAACCCGCGCCAGGTTGCGCGGTTCCGATCCTCGGCCACGGGGTCGACGCGGTCGTGCAGGTTCAGCCGGGTGAGCACCTGGCGGTCCAGGCCCGCGGCGCGGATCGATTCGGGGATGGTGTAGATGCTCTTGCGGTCGTGCATCGAGAACACGTTGGCCATCGGCACGTTGGAGAACATCGCGATCTTCTGCCGGGCCGACTCGATCAGCGGGCTCATCCCGCGGGTGGCCACGATGTGCGGCTGGACGCCGGCTTCGAGCAGCTTCTTCAATCCGAGCTGCGCCGCTTTGGTCTTCTGCTCGCCCAGCGCCGGCGGCTCGATGACGTACGTCAGCGCGACGTAGCACGTGCTGTCCTCGCCTTCTTCGAACGCGAGCTGGCGCAGCGCCTCGATATAGAACGCATTCTCGTGGTCGCCGACCGTCCCGCCGACCTCGATGAACACGACGTCGGCGTCCTGCTCGACCGCGAGCTTGCGGAGCAGGTATTTCACCTCGCCGGTGACGTGCGGGATCATCTGCACGTCGCGGCCGAGGTAGCCGCCGTGCCGCTCTTTGTCGAGCACACGCTGGAAGATCTGCCCCGAGGTCGTGTAGTTCGCCCGGCTCAGGTTCTGGTCCAGCAGGCGCTCGTAGGTGCCCAGGTCCATGTCCGTCTCGAGCCCGTCGTCGAGCACAAACACCTCTCCGTGCCGGTACGGGTTGAGCGTCCCGGAGTCCAGGTTGAGGTAGCCCTCCATCTTCACCGGCGAAATGTTCAGCCCCTTGTCCTTGAGCAGCTTGGCCAACGAGCTGGAGAAGATTCCCTTGCCCAGGCCCGACATCACGGTGCCGAAGACCATGACGTACTTGTGCTTGCCCTTGACGTAGCCGTCGGGGATCGGGTTGAAGAACTCCGTTTCGTGCGACGACGTGCCGGCCTGTTGGAGCAGGTCGGAGGTCGAAGATTTGGCGGGATGATCGGGGTCGTCGCGGAAGCGGCCGCTGGTGGGGACGAAGTCGGCGTCGGCGGCGTTTGGCGAGGGGGGCATGTCCTACCGTACCGCGCGGGCCGGGCGGGGGCAACGCGATGGGGATCGAAATAGGCCCGGTGGTCGGGGCTCGGTAGCCAAGACCGCCGCCGCGGATCGGGGGCCGCCGCGGTACTGGGCGGCCAGACACCGAGACATCAGATCAGGTCATCGAGTTCTTTCAGCAGAACGGGCAGCTTCTCCTCGATGATCCGCCACGTCGTTTCGTCGTCGAGCTTCGAGTACCCATGCACGATCTGATTCCGGAAGCCGATAATCCGTCGGTAGTCCGAAAGGCGAGAAGCGGTCACGGGATCGGTCCGGTTGAGTTGTGCCAGCGCTTCGCCCACGACCATCAACTGGTAATAGACCGCGGAACGGACCAAGGCGTCCTCCTTGAACTCCGCGAGGGTGATGTTCTTGACAAACCGCTGGACAGATCGCGCGGCATCCTGCATCTCCCACAGCAGGCCGGGCGAATCAGGCTGCATAGAGCAGCACCTTGTCGCGGTCGATCGTCGCTTTGATGAAGGGGTTCCGGAGAGTCCGCGGGCTGAGCAGGTCCACTTTTCGCCCGAGCAACGACGCCAAGTCTTCTTCCAGCCCGAACCAATCCGTCGCGATGCCGGGCCGGTCGTAGTCCGCAAACAAAACCATCACGTCCACATCGCTGTCGCTCGGCCGGTCCTCACCCCGCGCGACCGAGCCGAAAAGCTCCAGACGCTGGACTCCGCGCCGCCGACAGATCTCGGCAATGGCGTCACGAAACTCGGCGAGCGGTTCGCTCACGCGTTCATTGTAACGCAGTCTTGTTCGTTCAACGCCTCGATCCCCTGCCGCCAGAACCCGCGGAATTCCTCCACCGACTTGATGCCGGCCACACTCTTGCGCAGCCCCGGCCACGGCTGAAGGTGGACAGAGTACTTGCTCACGCGCTGCCGGATCGTGCGCAGCGCGAACGCCTCGCCGCGGTAGTGGTGCATGTGCTCGAAGTGGTCCAGGACGAGCTGCGCCCGCTCGTGCCGGGGCATCGGCTCGGGGTTTTCGCCGGTCGCGAGGCGGTGGGCGATATCGCGGAACAGCCAGGGCTGGCCCATCGCGCCGCGGGCGACCATCACGCCGTCGCAGCCCGTGACGTTCACCATGGTCTCCGCGTCTTGCGGGGTGTTGATGTCGCCGTTGCCGATGACCGGGATATGTGGGTGGTGCTTCTTGACGCCTTCGACCGTCGCGGCGATGCCTTCGAGCCGGACGCTGGGCTTGAACCGCATCTCGGTCGTTCGGCCGTGCACCGTGATCATCGCGATCCCGACGTCGCACAGCCGCGGCGGCAGCGTGTCCATCACCAACGAACCGTCGTCCCAGCCCAGCCGGATCTTCGCCGTCACCGGCACGTCCACCGCGTTCACCACGGCCTCCGCAAGCTTGACCGTGCCGGCGGGATCACAGAGCAGCTTCGAGCCGCCGTGCTTCTTGGTGACCTTGTCGACCGGGCAGCCCATGTTGATGTCGATGATGCTCGCGCCCTTGCCCTGCGCCCACCGCGCCGCCTCGCAAAGAATGTCGGCGTCGCAGCCGTAGAGCTGCATCGCGATCGGCCGGTCCTCGTCGTCCGTCGCCGCCCGCCACATCGCCCGGTCCGCCTCGCGCAGCACCGCGTGCGGACAGAGCAGTTCCGTGCACGTCAGCCCGACCGCGCCGTAGGTGCCGTCGCCGCTGTCGCGATCGGTTCCCACATGCTCCGCCCGGCACGGCACCCCGCGCACGCTCCGCACCACCTTCCGGTACGCCAGGTCGAAGTACCCGGCCACCGGGGCCAGCAACAGGTTCGTGTCGAGTTGGACGCCGCCGACGTTGAGCACCTGAGTATGGTACCCGCGCGGGCAGAAATGAAGCGAGAGTCGCAACCCACACGCGATGCGAGTGAATGTTGTTTTCAGCCGCACGCCAACGGCATGCGCGCCGGATCGTTAAGCGACAAGAACGCGCAGCCCGGCGGGCTGCGGCTGAAGAATCGATCGCAACATTGCTATCCCCTCGGCGTTACGCCTTCTCCAACTCCTTCGCCTGCTTCTCCCGCTCCGCGAGTTTCGCCTGGCGTTGGCGGAACTTGGCTTTGGGGGCGACGTGGAAGGTGGCGACGCAGGTGCCGCATTTCTTCTGCTTCTCGTCTTTCTTGATGACCGCCTGGAAGATGGTCATGTCGACGGTGATGTTGAACTCGTCGCCGTGCGCGACCAGCGGGTCGAGGTCTTCGCGGGGCTCGACGCGGTAGACGGCCGGGCCGACGCAGGGGCGGCGGAACTGGTAGTGCATCTCCTTGCAGACGACGGTGTAGTCGCCGCCACACTTTTTGAACAGGCACATCCCCCCCGCGACCTCGGAATTGGCCAAGAGCGCCGCGCCGGCCATGGCGTTGTACCAGTTCTTGTTGAACCGGCTGAACGGCAGGAGGCACTCGAACTGGTTGTCGGCCTCGTCGCCGGCGGCGGTGCCGGGCGCGTAGCCGGCCTTGCCGCGGAACTTGATGCCCGACCGGAACGCCAGCGGCAGGAATATCCACGCGCAGATGCGGTGCCCGAGGTTGTCCTTGGTCGACCACAGCGAGAACTTCTTCTCGCCCCAGCGGATGAGCTTGCCCCACCAGTTGGTGGGCGGGTCCTCGTAGGTGACGCGCTGGGGGATCGTGACGTCGGTGCCGTCGGAGTTGTCGGCGGCCGGGGATTCGGCGTGGTCGGGGGCCGGCGTGGGCTCGGCGTCGGTGCCGGCGTCGATTGTGGGGGCGGAGGGGGTCGTCATGCCAACACGCATGATAGGCGACTTTGGCGCGGGTTCCGGGGCTGGATGTGAAAACGTCCAGGCCGGGCTCCAGATCAGCGGCGCGGCGTGAACAGTTGCAGCGTGCCGAGCTGCTCGTACCCGACCTGCGGGTAGAGCAGCGCCCCGGCGGCGCTGGCGAGCAGGACGCTGTGGGTGATCCCGCGCCGGGCGTCGTGCTGGAGCATGCGTTTCATCAGCGCCCGCCCCAAACCCCGCCGACGATGGGACGCGAGCACGTGGAGGTTCTGCACCCACGCGGTCGTCGGATCGGTGCGGACGGAGCCGACCCAGCCAACGGGCGTGCACTTCGACGCGGGGTGCTCGAGCGCGGCGAAGAGGACCGCGTCGGGGTCTTCGGCATCGAACTGTTCGTCGGGAATCTGCCGGCAACGCGCGGCCTTGTTCACCCGCTGCGCATCATCAAGGTCGGTGATGCGCTTCACGGCGATGCGCCCGGTGTCGGCGACGCGCGGCACGGGCGGCAACGCGCGGACAAAGAACTTCTCGTGGGTCATGTAGCGGTAGCCGCGCGACTTGTACGCATCCTCGACCTCGGCGTCGCGCCCCGGGCCCGGGTGGATGACGCACAGCGCATATCGCCCCGGCCCCACGGAAGCGATGAGTTTGACGACACGGTCGGGCGCGGCGTCGGCGAGGACCACGAACTCGCGCTTGCGGTAAAGCTTGGGGTTCTTGCGCGGCGCATCCTCGACGACCCACAACGGCGCGACCCGGCGGACAAGACAAGGGTGGGTCTGGCTGCGCCCGGCCGCGTAGCCGAGCGTGAAGCAGTCGATGGCGGCGGAGAGGTCCACGGGCGCAAGATACCGCCCCACGCCGCGTCAGATCACGGAGTCTTCCTTCGACAATCCCAACGCCGGGCGGACATCGACCTGCACAAGTTCTTCGGCCCCCTGCTGCTGACGGGCTTCGTCGGCATCGACGTAGTCGCTGTGGCAGGAGGCCTTGCCCGCGTCGTCGGCGGGTTTGAGTTTCTTCTTGGTTTTGCTGGCGAGCTTGTGGATTTCTTCGGGCGACAGGTGGCCGCGCTGCTCGAGGATGGCGGCCTGCTCGGGGGTAAGCGCGGCGGATTTGATCGTGCGCTCGCGCTCGAAGCCGTCAGCCTTGCCGCTGGCCCAGTCCTGGATCTCCTTGGAGATGCGGACCGAGCACCAGTCGTGGCCGCACATCGCGCAGAAGTCGGTGTCGACGTCGAGGTCTTCGTCGTGGAACGCGCGGGCGGTGTCGCCGTCGAAGGCGAGCTCGAAGTGTTTCTCCCAGTTGAGGGCGGCGCGGGCGCGGGTGAGGTCGTCGTCCCAGTCTCGCGACCCCGGAATCCCGAGCGCGATGTCCGCCGAGTGCGCGGCGATCTTGTAGGCGACGCAGCCCTGTTTGACATCGTCTTTCTTGGGCAGCCCGACGTGCTCCTTGGGGGTGACGTAGCAGAGCATGGACGCGCCGTGGTAGGCGGCGTTGGTCGCGCCGATGCAGGAGGTGATGTGGTCGTAGCCGGGGAAGACGTCGGTGACGAGCGGCCCGAGCACGTAGAACGGCGTGCCGTGGCAGAGCGTGCGCTGGAGTTTCATGTTGTATTCGATCTGGTCGAGCGGGACGTGGCCCGGGCCCTCGATCATGACCTGCACGCCTTGGCGCCAGGCGCGTTCGGTGAGGTTGCCGAGTTCGACGAGTTCGGCGAGCTGGAGCTCGTCGGTGGCGTCGGCGAGGCCGCCGGGCCGGCATCCGTCGCCGATGGAGAAGGTAACGTCGTACTTGCGCATGACGGCGCAGATATCTTCCCACGCGGTGTTCATGGGATTTTGCGCGTTGTGGTGGAGCATCCACTTGGCGAGCAGCGACCCGCCGCGCGAGACGAGGCCGATGAGGCGGTTTTTGGCGAGCTTGAGGTGCTCTTTGAGGATGCCGGCGTGGATGGTGAAGTAGTCGACGCCTTGTTTGGCCTGGTGCTCGAGGGTTTCGAGGATCATGGGCACGTCGAGGTCTTCGATCTTGCGGCCGATGATCATGGAGTAGATGGGCACGGTGCCGATGGGCACGTTGCTGTTTCGGAGGATCGCGTCGCGGGTGGCATCGAGGTCGCCGCCGGTGGAGAGGTCCATGACGGTGTCGGCGCCCCAACGCTCGGCCCACTTGAGCTTTTCGACTTCTTCATCGGTGGACGAGGACACGGGGGACGCGCCCATGTTGGCGTTGATCTTGGTCTTGCTCGCCCGGCCGATGCACATGGGGTCGAGGTGGTAGCCCAGGTGGACGGTGTTGGCGGGGATGACCATGCGGCCCGCGGCGACCTCGTCGCGGACCTGCTCGGGCGAGAGGTGCGGCTCGCGCTCGGCGACGCGGCGCATCTGCGGCGTGATGGTGCCGAGGCGGGCGTGCTCGAGTTGGGTGATCGGTTGGAAATCGCGCGGGTGCGTGACGTACCGCGTCGTGCCGTCGGCGTGCGAGAATGTGACGACGGCGTGGCCGTTGGCGGCCGGCACGTCGTCACCCGCGCCGGTGGACCAGCCGTCGGGCAGGAAGTCCCACGCGGTTTTGGTGGGCAGCGGCGGCATGGCGGGCGTGTCGGGGGACGAGAACGTCGCGGCGCCTTCGGGTCCTGGCATGATGCGCGGGGCGTTGGCGAAGCTGCCGGGGGTGGTGACGTTGCGCGAGGTGCCGGGGTTCTGCCCGACCGCGGGGAGCGTGTAGGGCTTCGAGGGGTCGGGCTTGGGGGTTGAGGCGTGAGGTTTGGCCATCGGGTGCTCCTTGCTTGCTGAAACGCGGCGCAAGTCGGAACCCGAGCGCCCGACGGAACCACTTCGGACGAAGCACTTCCGGGGCCGGGGTTCGCGTTCCCTACGCCGGTGTGAACCGGATCAGGTTCGGCGGGTGCGTCTCAGCCCTCGCGAAGCGGTGAACACTTCCGGGGCGCCCCGAGCGAACAGGGGCACAGTATAGCCACGGCGCGATGACGATCCATGCGGGCGGCATCCAGGTTCGGAGAACGCGGGCTTCAATCGACGCACCGACCGAAACGTGTTGGGTTTACGCGGCGAGGATGGTTTCGATCTCCGCGAGTTCCGCGTCGCTCAGCGGCGACGCCGCGACGGCCTTGACGCAGTCCTCGACTTGGCTCGGCCGGCTGGCCCCGATGAGGGCCGAGGTCACGCGTTCGTCGCGCAGCGTCCACGACAACGCGAGTTGCGCGAGCGACTGGTCACGCTGTTGGGCAAGATCGTTCAGCTTGCGCAGCCTGGCCTGCAGCTCCGGGGTCACGCGGTCCTCGCTCAAGAAGCCGGCTTCGCTCTTGGCGCGCGAATCTTCCGGGATGGCGTCCAGGTACTTGTCCGTGAGCAGCCCCTGGGCGAGGGGGCAGAAGACGATCATGCCCAGCCCTTCGTCGCCGCAGGTCTCGATGAGGTGCTTGCCGGAGTCGTCGGGCTTTTCGATCCAGCGGTCGAGCATGCTGTACGACGGCTGGTGGATGATCGGCACGGCCAAACCGTTCTCGCGGCAGACCTTCATCGCTGTGGCCGTAAATGCGGCGCTGTAGCTGGAAATGCCTGCGTACAGCGCTTTGCCCGAGCGCACGATCTGATCGAGCGCGCCCATCGTTTCTTCCAGCGGGGTGTCGGGGTCGGGCCGATGCGAGTAGAAGACATCGACGTAGTCCAGCCCGAGCCGTTGGAGCGACGCGTCGCACGAGGCAATCAAATACTTCCGGCTGCCCCACTCGCCGTACGGGCCGTCCCACATGCGGTACCCGGCCTTGGACGAGATGATCAATTCATCGCGGTGGCCGGCGAAGTCTTCGCGGAGGATTTTGCCGACACGTTCTTCCGCGCTGCCGGGGGGCGGGCCGTAGTTGTTGGCCAGGTCGAAGTGGGTGACGCCCAGGTCGAACGCGGTGAAGAGCATCTGCTGGCAGTTCTCGTGCATCGACGCTTCGTCGGTGTGCTTGACACTGTCGGTGCCGGCGGCGCCGAAGTTGTGCCAGCAGCCCAGCGAAACGGCGGGCAGCATGAGGCCGGAGGTCCCGCAGCGGCGGAACCAGGTGTCGGAGCGGGCGTGGTAACGGTCGTGGGCGGGTCGGTACGTCATGGCGATTGGGTTTGGCTTGGGGTTGTGCTTGAATGGGTCGGGTCGGCCCAGGACGAGGCGGCGTGGGGTCTGGGGCTTGGGGGTTGGGGTTTGGGAGGCAGCACGACGGCCTGTTTGCTTCGAGATTTGATGTCTGCCCGACCCCAAGCCCCAGACCCCAGACCCGCGCTGGGACACTCTCAACACAAAGGGAAGCCTGTGACACAGACGCGCAAGGTGTCACAGCATCGGGCGCAAACCGTCGAGGCACGCTTTCGCCGCGGCCATCGGGTCGAGCGTGGGGTGGCCTTCCTGCTCGACGATCAGCCAGCGGGTGCCGGCCGAACCCTGCGCGAGGTCGAGCACTTCCTTCCAGGGCACGTCGCCGGCACCCAGCGCCGCCTGACCATGGCCGGTGCCGTCGCCGTTCCCTTTGACGTATTCCTTGAGGTGCAGCGTCACCGCGCGGCCAGGGAAGTCGGCGAGCGGTTTGAGCGGATCGACGCCGGCGTCGAGGCCATTGGCGGTGTCGTACTGCATGATGAACGACGCGGGTGTGTTGCGTGCGATCGTGTACCACGCGGAGGTTTCGACCCCTTCGCCGTCGTCCAAAGGCCGGAGGTCATCGAAGTGGCAGTGAAACCCGGCAAGGAACCCGCGCGGCTCGACCGCGTTGGCCATCCGCGTCAACCAACCGGCGGTGTCTTCGGCGGCCTCGATCGTGTTTCGCCGATCAATCGGCAGCGAGGGCACGACGAGGTACGGGCACTTGAGCGCGGCGTAGTCGTCGAGCGTGGCTTCGATCTTTGCGTCGGTCAGCGCGTCGATGGGGACGTGCGCCCCGGCGCAGCGCAGGCCGTGGGCGTCGAGCATGGCTCGCACGTCGTCCGCGCTGTGGCCGTGCAGGCCGGCGAACTCGACACCGTCGTAGCCCCACGACGCGACCTGCTCAAGCACACCGGGCAGGTCTTCCGCGCACGCCGCGTGGACCGAATACAACTGCAAGGCAACGGGCAGGCTCACGTCACGCTCCGGGTTCGGCGTCCATGGGCAGCCACTTCAAGACACGATGGATCTGGCGGTCCCAGTAATCCCAGGTGTGTTCGACGCCTTCGTGTTCTTCGTACAGCACGTCCAGGCCGATCGTTTTCATGTGGTTCAAGAAGCTCTGGTTCTGGTCGTACAGGAAGTCGGCGGTGCCGCAGCACTGGTACAGCGCGGGACGGTCCGCACCGCGCTCGACGAGTTGTGAGGCAAGGTGCAGCAGATCGTTGGGCGTGCCGCGCAAGTTGTCCACGTTCCCGAAGGCCAGGCGCAGCGCGTCGTTGCGGTCGGTGGGCTCATCGCCATCGATCGCCCGGTTCACCGCCCCGGACAGCGACGCCCCGGCCGCGTAACGCTCGGGGAAAGTCAACGCCGTGCGGAACGCGCCGTAGCCGCCCATCGAGAGCCCGGCGACAAAGTTGTCCTCGCGCTTGTCCGAGAGCGGGAAGAACGACCGCGCGATGCGTGGCAATTCTTCCGTCAGAAACGTGAAGTACTTCCCGCCGTGCACCATGTCGGCGTAGAAGCTGCGGTGGACGTTGGGCATGACGACGGCCAAGCCCATGGGCGCGACGTAGCGCTCGATCGCAGTACGGCGCAGCCAGATGGTGTGGTCGTCGGACAGGCCGTGCAGCAGCCACAGCGTCGGGTAAGGGCCGCCGCCACCCTTGCCTTCCAGGCCGATCTGGCTGGTGGTGGCCTGCGGCAGGATGACGGTCATGGCCGTGTTGAGGCCGAGGGATTCGGAAAAGAACTGGCAGTCGAGCAGGGCCATGGCGTTTTCGGGGTCCGGGGATCGGGAAACAGGGATCAGGAGCAGCGCAACGCTCGATGGTTTTCAGTAGCCACGACCGGAAGAATGGGGTTGCCTCGAGAAAAAAGCACCGTGCCGGGTGCCATGCACCGTTTTGACCTGTGCCGGCGGGTAAGGCACGATCCACGCATGCCCGGCGAGATGCAGATTACCGCGATCCGGCCGACGCAGCGCGACGTGAACCGCGCGACGGTGCGCGTGGGTTCGCCGGGCCGGGCGGGGAAGGTGGTCGCGACGCTGAACCAGAGCGCGGTGCAGGCGTTGGGGCTGAAAGTCGGGATGCCCTGGGACGAAGCACTAGCCGAACGGGTGGCGGAAGCGAAGACATCCGACAAGGCCTTCCGCGACGCGTCGAACCGGTTGGCGCGGCGGGCGATGTCGCGGGGCATGCTCGACGAGAAGCTGCGCGGGCTGGGACACGACGAAGCCGTCCGCGCTGAGGCGCTCGAACGCCTGGAAAAGCTCGGCCTGCTCGACGACGAGGGCTTCGGCCGGGCGCTGATCCGGGAGGCGACGCGCAGCCGCCCCGCCGGGCCACGCCTGCTGCGTCAGAAGCTGTTCCAGAAGCGGCTGAACGCGAAGCTGATCGACCGGTTGATCGCCGAGCACGAAGCGGCGCAGCAGGCGCGGGACGATCCCGACGCCGAGGCGGTTGAATTCGCGGTGAAGCGCGCCGCGACGCTGCGGCGTTTTGACGCGGCGACACGGCGACGCCGGCTCTACGGCCAGCTCGCGCGGCGGGGGTTCAATTCGGACACCATCGAACGGGCGATGAACGCGGCGCTGCGCGAAGTCGATGATGGGTCGGATGCGTGACCGGACAAGGGTTGATCAAGCCCCGTTTGAGGCACGTCCATCGCTTGCGGGAATGAGTGACCCACGGACGAAGACCGTGGGCTTCAAGAGACACTTGAGTCGCCCACTCTTAAGATGAAGGCACACCCGATCCCGAAGTGTTTTTCAGTCTGTTGCCGTGGGGACCGGCGGTGTATCTGAACGGGTCGCGTTGATGGCTTTGGCATCTTCGACCGGTGCTTGGGCAGGAACCTCCGGCACCACTGTTGCCGCGTTCGGCAGCGTCAACCCCGACGTGTTCGGCGTCAGTTCCGGCGACGCGACGGGGTCGAGCCCGCTGGGCTGGCGGAGGTCTTCGGCGGTGACCCACGGCTGGAGTTGCACCGGCTGGCCGTCGGCACCGACATCCGGAATGGTGAAGGACATCGGCGTGAGCGTGGGCACGGGGCTGAAGAACGACGGCTGCGCGTCGCCGCCGATGCGCGTGTCAACGACGAGGCGCTGCGCTTCGGGCGAGAGCGGCGCGAGCGGCTGCGTCGGTCGGGGCGGGGTCAGGTCGAAGACGGTGTTGGGCGGGATGACATCGACGTAAGCGCCGTCGCGGAGCCCGGCGTGGTTGAGCGCGGGGCCGAACTGGGTCTGGACGAGGTAGTCGGGCCGGTTGAATGTCGCGCGGTAGCCCGGGCCTTCGAGGTTGTAGACCGCGCCCACGCCGGCGGCGGGGTCGGCGGGCCGGAGCAGGGTGACGCGTTCGCGGTTGGGGTTGTTGGCGTAGGCCGGGTCGAGGTAACGGGTGGAAGTCGCGAGCGGATCGAGGTCGGCGACGGCACGGTCTACAAGCGGTGGATCGTCCTGGGCCATCAACGATGGCACCAGCACAAAGCCGGACACGAACCCGGCTGCGACGCAGAAAGCGGCGCGGTGCCGGTAAACACGCCACGCGAATCGACGTTCCGAGGGTTGTAACGATGATCCCATGACGCACCTGCGATTCGGTTTCAGGGCAACGCGTTCGGACACCGGTCGTTCACGCTCCCGAGTCGGTGGACGCCACGCGGCGCTCACAACAAAGAAAACGCCCGCGCGCCTTTTCAGACGCCGGGCGGCGGGGTTGGGTTCGTCGTTCCGTACGTGCGGCGCGCCCGGCCGAGGTTATTTGTCCATCGACTCGGTGGCTTCTTCGACCGCATCTTCCGCTTGGTCGGCGGCGTCATCCATGGCGCCTTCGGTCGCGTCCATCGCGTCGTCCGCGGCGTCCGCGGCGTCTTCCATGGCATCGGCGGCGGGCTCGACCTCGACGGCATCCATGGCCGGCTCCACGTCCACGGGCGGCGGCGGGGGCACGGGCGTGGCGTCGAGCGGGCCCTCGATCTCGTCGATGCCCAGCTCGCGGATGGAGACGTTGATCTGGCTGGGCTGCCCGGTCAGGGCGACCTCGCCGGCTTCTTCGGACTTGTACCGGCTGGGGTGACCGGCCGCGTCGGCGTCCTGCGCGATGGTCGTGACGTACCAGCTCAACGACGTCGCGGGCGTCTTGGGCGCGGTGAAGCCGTTGATCTGGCCCTCGCGGTCGAACTCCAGGGTGAGCTGCTTGCCCACGGGGATGTCGTAGGCCCAGGCGGTCTCGCCGGTCTGGACGTAGGTGACGCTGACGCTCTTGGGCGCGGTGGGCGTGGAGTTGAAGGTGTGGCGGTCGGCCGAGCAGCCGACGAAGACGCCCAGCACGGCGGCCAGGGCCGGGACCATCAAAGCGGAGCGCCCGGCGGGGCGGAACAGGTTCAGGGGGGAGCAGATCATCGCGGTCCTTTCAATCGTTCGGTCAGTCGGCGGTGGAGGAATGCGGAATCCGGGCAAGATACGCGGCAACGCCCCTCGGGGCCAACCGGCGGCTCACCATCATGCCGACGCCATCTCATCGACCGCGCGGCCCCATCGCCAGCATCGTCCAATCGGCGCTCCGAGCATGAGCGGGCGATCAGCCGAACCTTCACCGCCCCGCCGCCGGGCCGGCCGGCAGCGTCCGGTCCAGGTGGCGGACGATCCGCCCGCCGCGGCAGTCCAGGTGGGCCGCGAAAAACCCGCCGCGGTGCTCCCAGAACAGCGGCCAGAGGTGGTCGCGGTCCGTCGCGGGCATGGGCAGGTGTTCGATCTCGTCCGGATCGTGCCATTCGAGCCGGCCCTCGTCGAAGTCGCGCGGCGTCAACACCACCGGCTTGACCAACTCGTAAAGGAACATGAGCCAGTGGCCCGCGTCTTCATATCCCGCCTCGGACACGATGCCGGTCAGGTGCATCTCGGACGCATCGACGGTCAGCCCGGTCTCCTCGAAGACTTCCCGGACGGCACACTGGGTCGGGCTCTCGCCGAGCGAAGTTTCAAGCTTTCCGCCGATCGGCGAATAGAGGTCCCGGTTCGGCGGCTTGCGGCGGTGCAGGAGCAGGACGCGCCCCTCGGCGTCGAACAAGTAGCACAAGGTCGCGATGGTGTAGGGCAGGTCGGGGTCGGGCACGGGGCGATGGTAACGAGCCGAAGCGCCGGCGCGTGCGTTTGGTTCGGTCACGACTCGTCGCGCGGCCCGCGGCGCAGCCGCTTGGTTTGGCCGCGCCGCTTCTTGGCGTCGAGGCGGCGCTGGATCGAACCCGCCGAGGGCTTGGTCGGCCGGCGGACGCGCGGCCGGTGCAGCGCCGCCACCAGCAGGTCGCGCAGCCGCGACACGCACGCCCGCCGGTTGGTCAACTGGCTGCGCGAGTCCGACGCGGCGATGACGAGCCGGTCCCCCGCCAGACGCTGGCCCGCCAACGCCGGGAGCCGCCGCAGCGCGTCGGCCGGGAGGTGTTCCGCCAGGTCGTCCAGTGCGACGGTGAGCGTAACTTTGGAGTTGACCTTGTTGACGTTCTGCCCGCCCGGGCCGCCGCTGCGCGACGCGGTGAAGGTCAGCAGCGCACGCGGGACCGACCGGCCGCCGGGCAGCAGCAGGTCGCGCTGTTCGTCGGGCGTTTCGGGTTCGGGGGGCACGGGGCACACCGCCGCATCATCGCACGTCGGCTCCGCGGCGTCACGACACCTCTCCTCACGGCCTGCTCGGAGTTGAAGCCAACCGGGATACAATGCCCCGGGCCACCGTTCGACCGAGCCAACTCATGAATCGTTTCGCTCCGGGTTTCCGCGTCCTTGTCGTTTTGTTGTGTGCCTTTTCCTCACCCCGGGCTCACGGCGAAACGACCTGGTACGGCTACCGCGGCGAGCCCGAGTACCGCAACCTGTTCTTCCGCGACCCGCTCCCGCGCAGCGAGTTGTTGCCGATCAACATCAACAACCACTGGGGCCTGTCCGATCAGTTCGGCTACGTCATCGCCCTGCCCGAGTTCGAGTGGACGGACTACGGCTACGACGGCCTGTCGCGCGCGATGCTCGGCGGGAAAACCGGGTTCATCCGTGGCGACGGCGACTGGTACATCGATCCGGTGTTCGACTGGGTCGATCGCTTCGAGGACAACCACGCCGTCTTCCGCCGGCGTGGGCGCTACGGCATGATCGACCAGCGCGGCCGTGTCGCCATTGAGCCGCGCTTCGAGGGCCTGCTGCGTTTCCGCGAGTCGGTCGCGGCGGCGATGCTCGACGGCAAGGTCGGCTTCCTCGACAAGACCGGCGACTGGTCGATCCCGCCGCGCTTCGCCGTCGCGCGCTCGTTCCACGACAGCCTCGCGGCCGTGCAGTTCTTCGACGAAGACGGCCAGGGCGGCGCGTGGGGCTACATCAACCGACGCGGCGACACGGTCTGGCGTGACGAATCCGGCACCGTCACCGAACTGGGCGACTTCAACGAGGGCGCCGCCGCCTTCCGCGTCGAGGGGCCCGACGGTGCGTCGCAGTGGGGCTACTTCGACCGCCGCTTCGCGGTCACGATCGAGCCGCGGTTCAGCCGAGCCCGCGACTTCACCAACGGCGTCGCCTCCGTGGAGGTGCTCGGCGAGGGGTGGGGCTTCCTCAACCGGGCCGGCGACTGGGAAGTCACGCCGCAGTTCGACGACGCCGACGACTTCGACACCCGCCTGGCGATGATCCGGCACCAAGGCCTGTACGGCTACATCGACCGGCAGGGCCGCACCGGCATCTACCCGCAGTTCCGCGACGCCGAGCCGTTCCAGTTTGGTGTGGCCCGCGTCGCGCGCGAGGACAGCTTCGCGTACATCGGCCCCACCGCGTTCGTCTTCTGGGACCCGCTGCTGCGCGAACCGGGCGGGCTGCTGCACCGCGGGCTGGTCGACAAAAACACCGTCGGCCGCGGCCTGATCGACAAAACCGTCGGCGGCCACATCCGCCGACGCGTGCGCACCACCGGCACCGACATCGGCCACGACCGCCAGCTCTACCCACGCTACCGCGGACAGGTCCCCATCCCCTACGAGCCGGAATACCAGTACGAAGAACGCCTCCCACCCCGGACCGCGGCCGGCCTGCTGATCCCGCGCCCTGAGAATGACACCAACAACAAACCCGAAGGTGACGACCCCAACGTCGAAGTCGTAGAAGACACCCCGCCGGCGATTAACCTCGGCGAAGAGTGAACGTGAGCGACCGCGTTTGCAACGCGGAGTATTGATTCAGCGCCTACGAGCGCGTGCCGAGGATTATTTTTCGAGGAGAATGAGATGCGACGTTTCGGGACAGTTGTTGGCGGTTCGTTCTCCGCGTGTGGCTCGGCGGGCGTCGGACTCTTGGTGTCTGTTGCCCTAAGCGCCGGAACGCACGCCCAGACGCCCGCCTTTCTTTGGCTCGACGCGCTGGGTGAGCCGCTGGGACTCTCGGCCGATGGCTCGACGGTTTTGACGACGCGCGAAAGCGACGACGCCCTCGGTCTTTGGACCGCGGCGGATGGGTTTACCGCGCTGACCGAGTTCGGCGGGAACCCTTCGTCCTCGTTTTCGCGATCCGGGCGTAACCCGCTCTCGGGCGATGGCCGACACGTGATGGGGCAATTGCCCGGCAGCGGGGTCGGGCAGAACGAAGCGGCGCGCTGGTCCGCGTCGGAAGGCTTCGCGGTGCTGGACGGCCTGTCGGGCACGCTGAGCAGCCACGGCGCGGCGGCCTCCTTTGACGGCAGCACCGTGGTCGGCGTGGCGCTCTTTGAGGTCGATCCGCCGACCGCCCTCCACCTGCCTTTCTACTGGACCGCGGATGCGGGCATCCGTCCGATGCCACTGCCGGACGGCACGACCGATACTCCGAGCGTGGTCGGCGTATCGCACGACGGATCGACCGCCGTCGGCAACGCTTCGAATGGCAAAACCGGGTACGTTTGGACCGGCCTGGACACCCACCAACCAGAACTCACGGTCATCGACGGACTCGAGATTGCCGATATCTCGGGCGATGGAAGCACGGTGATCGGAATCGTGGACAACTCGACCCCGTCGTATGTTGAGGCCGCCAAATGGACCGCAGACGGCGGGATCGAATTGCTTGGCTTGCTCCCGGGATTCGAAGAGAGTTGGAGCGAAGGGGTTTCCTTCGACGGGAGCGTGATCGTGGGCGGCATGTTCGACCACAACGGTTTCGAGAACGCCGGGTTCGTTTTTGCGTCGGACGGCGGGCTCCGTGACGTCGCCGACGTTCTTGGTCAGGCCGGGCTGGCCGAGGAGATCGCCGGCGTTTCGTTTGTCAGCGTGCGGGAGGTCTCCGACGACGGGTTGACCTTTGCCGGCATCGCCTACCCGCCGGGGACGCTGTCCGACTTCGACCTTTTCGTGGCGACCATTCCGGAGCCGACCACGGCGGCGATTGGCGTCGGCATGATCGTGCTGATGGTGCGGCGACGCGCTACGGCATCACCACAAGGCAAAGCACCAACACCTTCGTTCTAAGCCGACCAAGCTCGCAGTAGAACCAATCCAAAAGCACGCAACAAGATACTGACGCCAGTCAAGCGCGGCTCATTCGAAAAGCACCAAGGCACCGCGTTCACTCAGCAACAAGAGTGCCGTGTCGGATCGTTGAAGGCGCTCGCGTGCCAGCGTTGAATCACCTTTGATTCCTTGCCTCTCAGGCCGCAGAGAAACCATCAATACTGTTACTCGACCGATTGCGTCGCGACATGGCTTTAACCGCGTTGGCATTGAGAGTCAGAAACCGCCGCCGCCGCCGGACGACGTGGCGGGCGGCGTGTAGCCGTCGAGGTCGGATTGGTAGTAGTAGAGCTCGCGGGTGGACGCCCACGAGTTCAGGTTGAGCAGGTCTTCGGCCTGGACCCAACCGCCCGAGCCGTCGCCGTAAACGTGGTTTGATCCGACCGGCCCGCCCTCCGCTGTTTTGCCGTGCGGGGGCGAGTCTTCCATCCACGGCGCGGCCAGCTCATCCCAGAACTGCCCGGTGTCTTTTCCGACGACGTCGGCGATGATGACCTTGCCGCTGGACATCTCATCCAACGTCACGGGGCTGGGCCGGCCTTCAAGCCGGTCGGGCGTGCCCGGCAGGTTCGTCCAGAACTCCATCCCGCCGAAGTACTGGTAGGCGATGATCATCTGCGCGTAGGTGTTGTCGAGAAACGGCTCGAACTCGCGGGCGGGGTCGGCCCAGTACTCTTGCGGGAACCCGTAATCTTCGAAGGCCTCGACGCCCGGGATATCATTGGCGGCGATCGACGCCTCGTAATTCAGTGCGATCTGCACGTAGTTGCCGTTGGTGAAGTTGTCGTCGCGGCGTGCCGGGATCAGCCGCGAATCCGGCACATCGGTCGCGAAGGCCGTGGTCGAAACGACCACCTGTTTCTGTCGGGCCAGGCATGTCGCGGTTCGTGCGGTTTGACGCGCGGCGCTTAACGCCGGCAGCAGGATGCCGATCAGCAGCGCGATGATCGAGATCACCACGAGAAGTTCGATCAAGGTGAAGGCGTGGCGTCGCATGGCGGGCATCCGTAGATCCAGAGGAAGCCGGTCAGAAACTGAAACCACCGGCGGATTGATCGAATCGACACAGAGAGACCGTGATGGCGTTGAAACGATTGTAGGTATTGCTGCAACATTTTCAAGACGAGCCGTCTCAACGAGGACGCGTTTCAAGTCTCTCTTCATCTCATTCGGGTATATGCTGACACAATCACCGCGTTAATGATTTATTAAATACATAAATAACAATATCTTTTGTTGAATTCACTGCTGTTTCGCCACTCGCGCCGACAACCATACGACCTGCCTGCAAATATTTTGTTACATTTTTTGTAACAATCTCGTGGCTGCACCTGATATTTTGGCTTACCCTTTGAAGTGCGTCGGTTGTGGAATCGGTGCCCCCGGCATGGGTTTTTGAGGGCCTGTTGGTGTCGATGCAGAAAGTCGCCAAGTTGGCGGGGGTTTCGACGGCGACCGTTTCGCGCGTTCTCAATGACGCCGACGTGGTGAAAGATGAAACCGCCTCCCGCGTGCTCAAGGCCGTCGCAGAATTGGGCTACGCGTTGCCGGATCGCGTGCGGAGTCGTCAGCAGGCTCGGGCTTCGCGTGCGCGTCGTCGCCGGGCACCGGTTCAACGGATCGGCCTGGTCACCCTTGGTCAAACCTACAACGCCTGGGTGACGGCTCCTGCGATCGGTGCGTTTGTGTCCGGGCTGATCGGCCGAGCCCGTAGCCACGACATCGACGTCATGATCGAGGAGATGCCGCGGGTGGGCGACACCTGCCGGATGCTTGATTCGCGCGAAGTCGGCGGCCTGATCATCCTCGTGACCGGGGAGTCCAGCGAGCAGCCGACGTGGGTCAAGACCATTGAGCAGATGGCCGCATCGATGCCGGTCGTCTGGGGGATGGGGGCGCACATCCCCGAGATCCCGATCGATCACGTCATGCCGGACAACTTCGGCATCGGGCACCTGGCCGCCCAACACCTGGCCGGCCGTGGCTGCAAGCGGGTGGTGGCGGCCACGCTGACGCCGTCCTGGGTTGTCTGCCGTCACCGCGTCACGGCCTTCACGTCCTTCGCCCTTGCGCGTGGCATGGAAGTCGAGACGCTCCTGATCTCGACTGATCCGCAGGCCGCCTGGGGCTACCCGGGGAAAGTCAACACCGTTCCGACGGTTGAAGCAGCGTACGAATGGTTACTCGGCCACGATGCCGTGGACGGCGTGTTCGCCGCTCGCGATCAAGACGCGATTCAACTCCAGGCGTCACTCCGCCACGCCGATGCGACCCGCCAGCAGGCCCTCGCGTTCGTCGCGTGCGACAACGTACTCCTGCACGCGTCGCCCCTCACCGACTCGGTGGCGACGATGGACTTGAATGTTGCCGAAATTTGCCGGCTTGCTTTGGGGCGGCTGCGACACCGTATGGCCGACCCTTCGATCCCGCCGATCGCGGTCGGCGTCCACGCGACGCTCGTGCCACCGCGGCAGGCCGCCGGAGATGGATCAAGCCAGAGCGCAGGATGATCGTCGGATCGATTTGATGCCGATGGCCAGCCCCATCGTGCCCCAAGTGGTCGGCTCGGGAACGGCACGGATGAATCCGCCGCCGGTTCCGCCGCCACCGGTCGAGCCCCAGTTCTGCAAGACGGCGTCGAGTTCCGCCTGATCCACGATGCCGTCCGCGGGCTGCCACCGAACCCAGGTCGCCGGGAGTGACGTGGCGGGTCGCCCCCAGTTCTGTAGCGCCAGGTCCAGGTCGGCCTGCTCGACCTGCCCGCTGGCGTCGAAGTCGCCCTGTACCGCTTCCCCTAAGGTCTCGAGACTGATTTCACGCCAACGCACCTCAAGGCCCGCCGTGCCGACGGTATGCACCTGCAGCGCGATGAACCCCGCCGACGGGACCTCGCCGTCGGTTTCCGTGAAGTCGGCCGCGGGCACGCCGTTGATCCACGACCGCACGCGGTTGCCGTCGGCGACCACCCGGATGTGGTTCCATTCTCCGGGAACAAAGGCTTCGCGGGCCGCGGCGTTGTCGCCGAGGTCATCGAGCCAGCCCCGCCCGCGCTCTTCGTAAAGGCCACCGGACCAGGCGCGCTGCGAGGGGTCGATCTCGATCTGATATCCGCGCACCAGGCTGCTGTTATCGAGAAAGCTGCGGACCTGCACGCCGGAGTTCAGGTCGGCATCGACCTTGAACTCGTATTCCAGAACGAAGTTGCCGTAGGTCGCGTCTGTGGCCAGGAAACTGTTGACGCTGTCGTTGGCGACGGAGGTTCCGACGATCGCGGGCGGTTCGCCGGGCTCGCCGGGTTCGACCGTGTACGCCGCGTCGCCCGTGACCTGAGTCCAACCGGCCAGGTCGGACCCGTTGAACAAGGAGACCGCCTCCGCGTGACTCCGCGCGGCGGCGACCAACACAAGGAGGTGCGCCGCGGCCGCGATCCGGAAACAATGCCGCCGGACTTGTGCATCACGCGTCATGGATTTGTCACCCTTTGGACGGAAAAAGCAGGACGAGCGGCGTGTTCGGCCGCCCGTCCTGGACTGAAGCGATGGGAGGTCATCCATCTGCATGGAGGCCAACACTCACCGTCGGCGCCGGCCCAGCAGGCACGCGCCGGCCAGCGACGCCAACGCCACGGACGCCGGCTCGGGCACGGCGTCGGGGTTGTAGTGCAGGTTATCGACGTGCAGCGAGTAGTCCGACGACCCGCCGTAGCTGAAGAACGTCGCCAGCGGGTCCGACGTGCCGTTGCGGAACGCCAGGTTGTTGCCGACCTTCGTGCCCAGCACGTCGGGGTCGCCCGTGGTGCCGAAGAAGACGTCGTACGTGTCGGTCGAGTTATCGACCACGAGCCAGACGTCGTACCAGGTGTCGGCGACGAGCCCGTTGACCATCGGCATCAAAGTGCTGCCGGTGCGACCTACGAGGTTGAACGTCCCGTTGCTGCCGTCGCCGTCGTCGATCAAGGCAACCTGAACCTCGAAGCTGCCGAACCCGCCGGGCGCCGTCTCGTCCGAGAGCCCGAACGACGCGTCGGGGGTGTCGTCCGTCGAGCGGACCTGCAGGTAGTACGTGGCCGTGTCGGTGTCGGCGACTTCGGTCACGTCCGCGTAGGCGCCCCGGAACCCGGAGTTCCAGCCGATCGCCAGGTGCGTGGTGGCCGTGTCGTTCTCGATCTGGGCGAAGCTGGTCCCGGTGCCGACCTCTTCCCAGATCCCGCCTTCGCTGGTCGTGGCCCCGGTCACGTCGTCACGGAGCAGGCCCGTGCTGTAGGCCTCGAAGTCGTCGACCAGGGTGTAGGCGGCCATGGCCGACGGACTCGCCGCCAGCGCCCCGGCCATCAGAAAAGCCGTTCTCATATGTATCAACCTTTCTAAAACCATCATCTAAACCTCCAAAAAGAAGTGAAAAACAAAAGAAGGCATTACAACAACAGTGTCACGCTGATGCGGTCGCACGATTGCGGCGGCGGCTGAAGAACCCGACGCCGCCCAGGCCCAGGATCGCCAGGGTCGTGGGTTCCGGGACCGACGAGCCGGCGAAGTCCGGCGCGGTGGTGTCGCCCCAGTTGGTGAGCACGAGGTCGAGTTCGGTCTGTTCGACCTGGCCGCCGATGTTGCCGCCGGGCAGGCCGACAAAGTTGACCCAGCCGGTGACGTCGGAGATGTCGGTGTCGCCCCAGTTCTGGAGGACGAAGTCCAGGTCGCCCTGCTCGACCTGGCCGGAGTTGTTGTAGTCGCCCTCGATGCCGGCGGGTCCGAGGACGCTCAGGATGCCGTCGATCAGGATGCTCGACGTGTCCCAGGTCAGGCCCGCGGCCAATGTCGGCAGGTCGAACGCGAAGCTGCCGGTGGCCGAACCGAAGTCCAACAGGTCAAACATGTCCCCGGCCTCCAGGGTCGAGCCGGCCGCGAGGTTGACATCGAGGGTGCCGCCGGCGTTGAGCGTGCCGCCGACGATCAGGGAGTCCAGCACGGTGGGGCTGGCGATGTCGAGGCTGAGGGTGGAGCCGGCGTTGAGGGTCAGGTCGCCCTCGATCGTCATGCTGGCGCTGGTGAAAGCGGTCGCGCCGCTGCTGTAACTGACGCCGTCGTACCACGTGCGGTCGTCGCCGTCGTCGGTGCCCGTGTCGTCGATGAAGACGGCGATCTCACCGCTGCCGTTGGCGGTCAGCGTGCCGAGGCTGGCGCCGTACATGGTGCGGTTGCCCTCGGTGATGAGCGGATCGTTGGTGTAGGGCACGGCGGCAAGGTCGATGCCGTCGGTGGCCCCCGCCACGTCGGTGAACGGGGCGTCGTACAGCGTGAGGCTGCCGGAAGTGTCGCCGGCGAGGATGCGCCAGCCCGAGCCGGTCGCGGCCCAGAAGTTGGCGAACACCTCGTAGTCCTGACCGGGGGTCAGGCCGGTGATCGTGGTCCGCAGTTCCGGGGCCGACGCGGGGTCCTCGCTGCCGCCCTGGTAGATCTCGCCGCCGTTGCCGAACACGGTGCGGATCTGCCAGTCGGGGTTGGTGGTCGGCGTGAATGTGCCGCCCGCGGACAGGGTGGTGTTGCCGCCGGCGCCGTCGGTGGCGTCGAGGTAGGTCATGACATCGATGGTGGGCAACACGTCGCCGCCGACCTTCAGCGTGCCGCCGGACTGGACGGTGACGTTGTCGTTGAACGTGCCGGTGCCCGCGAGGGTGCCGGTGTTGTTGACGGTGACGTTGCCGCCGACGGTGTTGTTGAAGGTAGCCGTGCCGTTGTTGGCGACGGTGATGGAGCCGGCGTTGATGTCGCTGCCGCTGAAGGTGTAGCTGGCGGCCGCGACGGTCATGGCGGCGGGGGCGACGTTCTCGGCGACGTTGACGTCTCCGCCTCCGCCGGTGGCGTTGAAGAACACGCTGTCGGTTTGGAAGAAGGTCTGGGCGCCCGGGCTCCAGTTGTTGGAGGTGTTGACGTCCCAGTTGTCGTTGGCGCCGCCGGTCCAGGTCAGGTTCAGCGGGTTGCCGTTGACGTCGAGTTGGACGGTGTTGCCGACCAAGACGACCGAGGCGGTCTGGCGGGATACGAGCGGGTTGCCCTGGGCATCGACAATGTTGGCGGTGAAGTTCGCCGCGGTGGCGTTGCCGGTGCGGGTCCCCGCGGTGATCAGCGTGTAGTTGTTGGACGCGTCCAATGCCCCTTCGGCGGGGGTGATGTTGAAGACGAACTGGCTGCCGGTGGCGGCGGCCTCGATGGTCGTCGTCAGGGTGCCGGAGATGTCGATCAGGTCGTTCTCGGCCCCGCCGACGACGGTGCCGCTGTTGCCCAGCTCGAAGTTGAACGAGCCGGTGTCGGGCACGGTGGCCGCGCCGGTATCGAAGTAGCGCAGGAGCACGTTGCCGGTGACGTCGAGCGTGCCGACCGAGTCGCCGGGGGTGACGGTGGAGGACTCGAACACGCCCAGCGTGTTGGCCACCACGGTGCCGCCGCCGCCGATGCCGACGGAGTAAGGCGCGATCGGGATGAGGTTGTAGGTGCCGAAGTCGCTGACATCGAAGGTCGCGCCGGCGTTGACGGTGACGGTGGAGCGCAGCTCGCCGTTCTCCGAGCCGTCGGAGTTGACCACGAGGGATCCGGCTTCGACCGTGGTGGTGCCGAACCAGTAGTCGTCGTTCAGGTCGGTCTGCGTGTTGATGGTCAGCGTGCCCGCGCCCTGCTTGAAGACGCTGATGTTGTTCTGCGTGCTGGGCAGGCTGAAGTCCCCGTTGGGATCGACGCCGGCGTCGGTGAGGTTGTTGACGACAAAGTTGCCGTCCCCGCTGAAGTAGAAGTTGCGGACCGCGGTGTCCGGCGCGGAGATCGTTCCGCCCAGGGTGAGCGTGCCGGAGGTCGATTCGAGGTTGTATCGCGTGCCGCCGACCGTGCCGAGGATGTTGCCGTTCCAGGTGTTGTTGCCGGCGCTCGACAGGTGCACGGCTTCGATCGCAGACAGCTCGCGGGCCCCCAGGGTCAGCAACTCGTTGGCGATGGTGACGTTGTTGGTCAACTCGATCCGGCCGGCGTTTTCGTTGCCGAGCGCCCGCGTGCCGTTATCGACCGTGCCGCCGTTGCCCAGGTCGTCGGCCCCGTCGACGACGATGACGCCGGATTCGCCGAGCGCCACGAACTCCACGTTCGAGGATGCGTTCCCGGTGCCCACGCGCAGCGTCCCGCCGTCGGCGTTGACCGTGCCCGTGCCCGTGGGTGTGTTGAGGGTGAGGTCGGCCCCGTCGGTGACGCTGAGCGAACTGGTCTCATCGAGGGCGACGGCCCGCGCCAGCGTCCCGGTGCCGTAGCCGGCCGAGCCCTGGTCGGTGAAGAACGTGTTGTTCGGCCCGACGAACCGGAGCTGGCCGCCGTTCTGAACGGTCACCGCGCCGCTGCCGTTGAGCGCGTCATTGTTGACGACGGCGAGGTTGGTGCTGTCCACCACGACCGCGCTGTTGAGGCTGTTGGTCGCGTCCAGCACGAGTTCGCCCGATCCGTTGAGCGTCAGCGTGCCGCCGCTGGTGTTGACCCCCGCGCGGATCCAGTGCCGGCCGGTGGTGCTGACCGTGGCGTTGGTGAGGGTGATGGTCTGGGCGGCCTGGGGGACGAGGAAGTAGTCGCCGTCGCCGGTGTTGCTGAACGTGATGCTGCCCGGAGCGATGTTGGCGTTGAGGGTGACGGTCCGGTTGTCGGTGATGACGTTGCCGAACAGCACGTCCGCTCCGGCGGCCGGCGCGACGCCGCCGATCCAGTTGGACCCGGTGCCGTAGGTGCCGTCGGCGTCCACGCCCCATTCGATGAACGAGACGCCGCCGACCGAGAGTGTCCCGGTCGTGGTGTCGTAGGTGTACCCGCCGTCGGTCCACACGGAGCCGACCTGCGAGAAGCCGTTAACGGAGAAGGTCGCGCCATACGTCTGGGTGGCGACGTCCACGATCTGCCAACTGTCGCCGTTGGTGGTCGAAGCGCCGGTCAGGTCGAAGTCAAACGACCCGTCGAGGATCGCGGTGCCCGTGCCCAGGAGCATGTGGTCCACCACCGTGTCGGCGCCGATGGCAAAGTCCAGGCTGCCCGCGCCCCCCAGGATCATCACGCCGGCCACGTCGATGTTCCCCGTGAAGCCGCTGTTGTCGCCCTGCAGGGTGACCACGCGCGTTTCGGTGTCGCCGGGCACGTCGGACGCGAGGATCGTCAGGTCGCCCACCCCGGAGATGTCCGCAAGGACTTCGATGCTGCCCTGCTTGGCGTAGAACTCGGAAGTGGACAGCACGTTGATCGCGCCGTCGAGCACGAAGAAGTCGCCCAGCCCGTTGGCGTGCGAGATCTGGCCGCCGTCGAAGATCAGGTTGGGGATGGTGATCACGCCCGTGTCGCCGGTGCCTTTGTACATCAGGCCCTGCGAGTAGCCGTTCGTGTTGTTCACGGTCAGCGAGTCGCCGGCGAAGGTGTGGCTGTTCCCGTCCCCCGGGGTGCGGACGCGGAAGTCGCCGGTCACGTAGTCGTTGCCGGCCGAGGGCGCCAAACCATCCGACCAGTTCAGCCCGGTGTTGAAGGATGACGTTCCCAACGCGTCGCTGTCACTCAGCGTCACGGTCGCCGCGTGTGACACCGCGGGCAGGGCCAGGCTCGCAAGCAGCGCAGCGGTCGAAGGAACATATCGGCGGGAGCGACGGGTAACACAAGGCTTCATGAGGGTCCTCCAGAGATGGTCAGTGGAAAATGTTTGGTCGCGACGAAAACACAAAACGGTTGGCGGTTCTAAACATTCGACGGAACAATCCGCCAACGACAACACATCATCAGCGCAGTCAATTGCACCGCGGTCACGGGCTCGGGCAGGGAAAAACCTCTCAGGTCCGGTGCGGCAGCGGCGCCCCAGTTCTGCAGCACCGCGTCCAGGTCGCCCTGGGCAACAAAGCCGTCGCCGTCGTAGTCGCCGGTCACCCATGTGCCGTCTTGTCGCCCCCAGTTCTGAAGCACGGCATCGAGGTCGCCCTGCTCGATCTGGCCCGAGAGATTGGCGTCGCCCAGCAGGGCAACCTGGGCGGTGACCTCGTTGCTGCCGTAGACCACCGCCAAGGCCGCGGGCTGGCCGTCGATGTCGCCTAGCGCGCCGCCCAACACCGTCTTGAACGTGTTGACGACACCGGCCCCGGCGGTCAGCAACGTGAACACCTCGCCCACCGCCAACGCCGACGGGTCATCCACCGTCAGCACAAGCGTCCCGTCCAGGTCGGCCTGGCCGACGACGTCAAACCGGTCGTGCGTCGTGGCGTTCACGACATCCAACGAGAGCGTCGCCGCGGCGTCCTGGGTGTAATCACCCGTGACGGCCATCGACACCACCAAACCGGCGGGTGCTTCGACCAGGCGGTAGCCCAGCCCGTCGTACCACGTCCGGTTGTTGGCGCCGATCGTGCTGGGAAGGTCGTTGACAAACACTTCGATCTGCCCGTTTGCGTCGGTCGCGGCCTCACCCAGCAACCCGGCGTACATGGTCCGGTTCGCCTCGCTCGTCAGGGTCGGAGCCGACTCGAAACTGAGCGACGCTGCCGACACTGCGCCGACCGCTCCCAGTTCGGCGGCATCACTGGTGTCGCCGTTCGCAAACAGCGTCAGTTCAGTGGGGCTCAGGCCGGCCCGGATGTTCCAGTCTTCCACGCCGCCGGACGCATCCCAGAACAGAACCGTCAGGTCGTATAGGGAGTTCGGTGCCAGACCCGTCAGCGTCGTCTTCAAGCCCGGCGCGTCCTCCCCGGTCTCACCGCCTGATTCCAGGACCGTGCCGTGCGACGCCAGATTCGTACGAAGCTCCCACTGGTTGTCGGACCCGTTGCTGCCGTTGACGGGTGGGGAGAACGCCGCGCCATTGCTGAGCGTCGTGTTTCCGCCGGCACCCGTGGCGGCGTCGAGGTACGTCAACGGCCCGGACCCCGATCCGTCACCGGACAGGTCGATGCCCGCGTCACCCACCTGGACCGTGCCGCCGGACGCCGCGAAAAGATCGCCGCCGATGGTGCCGCCCCCCACGACGGCACCATTGGCGACCATCACGTTCCCCACCACGTCACCGTCCAACGTGAGGGTCTGTCCATCGAGAAAAAGCGTGCCGTCGTCGCGCCCGGAAACGTCCAGCGTGCCGGCTTCGGCGATCGTGATCTCAGACGAACCGCTGATCGCTCCGCTGCCGGAAAGGCCGAGCGTCCCACGGTGGACCAGGGTCGGGCCGGTGTAGGTGTTGTCGCCGTTGTTGAGGGTCACCACGCCTCCGCCGATGACGCGGAGCCCTCCGGCCCCGCCGATGCCCTCGCCGGTGAGGGTGTATGCATTGCTGGTATTGTTGAACGCGACGCCGTTGGGGGCGACGCCGATGCCGAGGTGGACGTTGAACGTCTCGGCCGTGTCGTCGAACGCGACCTCGTCGCCGTTGCTGAAAGTGTCGCTTGTACCGCCACCACTGTTCCAGTTTGCGGTGCTCTGGTCCCAGTCGGCCGACGCGCCGGGTTGACCTTGCCACAACTGCGACTTGGGGTCGGTCGCAGTGAAGTTGAGCCCGACGATCTCGGTGTCCCAGTTCGTGTACGTGTTGTAGTTGCCGCGCATCCACGTCACGGCCGTGTTCTGCCCGTCCCACGACGGCACGACCGGCCGCAGGTTGTCCACCGTTGAGTTCTCGGTGATCGGCGTCCAGGCCCAGCTCTCGCCGAAGTCCGCGGTCACGCCTTTGTACAGCTCGTACTTCGTCGTCGAAGAACCGTCACGCGGGTCAACCTCCGACGACATGTAGACCACGTTGGGGTTCTGCGGGTCGATGGACGCCAGCCCGGTGTAGTCGTTCTCGCCGTTGTAGAGGAACCCGCCCGCCTCGGCCATCTCGTGGACGCGCCACTCCGCGCCGTTGTGGCGGGCGTAGAAGAAGCGGTGGTCGTCGTCATCGTCGTTCGCGCGGGCGGTGAAGATGCCCACCGGGTTGCCGGTGTTGTCGATCTCCATGTTGATCGTCCACGCCCGGTTCATCGTGGTGCCGTCCCACTCCGAACCGTTAGCAAAGACCTGGGGCAACGCCGTCGGGGACACGCCGCTGGCGTCGAAGAGGTTGCCGTCGATGACATCGCCGTCGGTGTTGTAGAGGACGCCGTCCTGGACATAGCCGTGATAAATGCTGTTGAGAAAATCGCGCGGGTGTTCCTCGGTTGCGATGAAATGGATTTTCTTGCCGTCCGATGCGTAGCGCACGTAGGGGCGGTCGCCGCCGCCACCCTGGGTGAGGAGCTTGCCGACGTTGTTCCACGTGGTGCCGTCGTCGTCGGAGACCTGCACCATCGGGTCGAAGTTGACCGCGCGGGTGAAGTTGTAGGTCCGCCCCGCGCCGCCGTTGTCGTCGGGCAGGTAATAGGTGTTGTTGTAGGTCGTACCCGCGCCGTTGTTGAGGGTCTGTTCCGGCCCCCACGCCGTCGGATCACCGGGATTGGTGGAGATGCGCCAGCGGGTCAGCGGGTCGCTGATGTGTTTGGCGTACATCGCCAGGTAGCGGCCGTCCGGCCGGATATAGAGCGCCGCGGTGTCGTGGTCGTCGCGCTCAAAGCGATTGTTCAGTTCAAATTCGCCCTGTGCGCCCGTGATGAGGTTCCGCCACAGCAGGTCTACGTCACCGCTCTCCGGGTCGCCGTTCGGTCCCGAGGAGATCGAACTCGCCAGCAGCAGTGGGTTGGCCGGGTCGCTGAAATCGACAATCGCCCGCTCGTCCTCGTACCAGCTCCACGCGCCGTTGGGAGCGGTGGGCGTGTCGGTCAGCGTGAAGAGCGCGCCGTGGACGACATCGACCTGCGCCAGCGCCGGCACAGCCACAACGGCCCAGAGAGCCAGAATGGACGCACGCGTGATCAGCAAAGCCGGGTTTCAACCTCCAGGGAACGATGACCGAGTAGCGAGGCCGCCGACCACCCCCGGTGTAAGACTTCGAACCACTCCGCAAGAAACAACCACTGCACAGACGGGATCAAGCCCACGACACGACGGACTCGCAGCCAACTGCAAAAGAATACCCCGAATGTAAAGTTCGTCAATCCAAAACAAAAACATGTAACGTTACATTTCATTCGAGTGCATACACGGCGTTAATCCAACTCAAAAAGCCGCCCTATCGCTCTGAAAACGAATATGGCCGAATCTCTTGCATTTACAGAAAAGATGAAATACTCTTCAGTTTGAGGTTCCGATACACGCTTGGCATGTAAACGAGCCTCCCGTCGCCGTGAATCATCGTCGTGTAGTCGGAGCTGCTTCTCGGTTCATGAGTCTTCGCCCGTTTTGAGCAGTTCAGCCCAGGAGTGGAGAGCCCGACATGACTGATCCTCGGCCCCGCGCATTCGGCCGAAGAGCCGGCCTACTACTGGGCACGCCTTCCGTGGTCGCTTGGGGTGTCGCCTCCGCTTGCGGGCAGCCGCTGTCCGACCCCATCCCCGACCCCATCCTCAAGCAGGGCCTGCGCGTCCAGATCGAGGACGTCGTCCAGTTCCCCGCTTCGCTGTCGACCACCGGCAAGCCGGACTACAGCACGGGTTCACACGCCCGGATCAACTTTTTCCGGGAGTCGCCCGACGGCCGATACTTCGTCAACGACCTGCGGGGCCAGCTCTATCGTCTCGACGAGAACTTGCAGCCCCAGCTCTATGTGGATGTCGATGCCGACAACGGCGGGGCCGGGTCGATCTTCCCCGCGACGTGGTACAGCAACGGGCTCGCGGCCGGGTTCATCAGCTTCACGTTCCACCCGGAGTTCGAGACCAACGGCCAGTTCTACACCCTCCACATGGAGCGGGCCGCCGACACAACCGCCGTCCCGGACTTCGCCACCACCGACCTGGGCGACCCCAACCTGCCGGTGACCTGGCAGACCGTCATCACCGAGTGGGACGCGGCCGACCCGCTCGCCGACACCTGGAACGAATCCACCGGTTCGCGGCGTGAACTTCTGCGCGTGGGGACCACGGCGACGGCCTACTTCCACCCCTTCGGCGACCTGCAGTTCAACCCCACCGCCCAGCCCGGCGACGACGACTACGGCCTGCTCTACGTCTCCGGCGGGGACTGGGGCTACATCAACGGGGCCGGCGCACCCCAGGACCCCGACACCGAGGGCCAGCCCGGCCAGACCCAGCGCCTCGATTCTCTGGCCGGCACGATGATCCGCTTCGACCCGCGCAGCCCCTCCGTCACCGGCGGGCAGGCGGGCTTCGGCGACTACACCATCCCGGCCGACAACCCTTTCGTTGATGGCGACCCCGACACCTTCGACGAGGTGTACGCCTTCGGCTTCCGCAACGGACACCGCATGGCCTGGGACGACGACGGCACGCTCTTCGTCTCCGTCGTCGGCCACGCCAACCTGGAAGAGGTCGAACGCATCGTCCCCGGCGGAAACTACGGCTGGGTCAACCGCGAGGGCACGTTCGTCAACGGCAACGACCTCGCCAACGGCGGCAACGGCGACGCGGATGTCGTCTTTGCCAACAACGTGCCCGACGCGCTCGACGTCGACTTCCGCGGCGAGGAGTACCTCTACCCCGTGCTCCAGTACGACCACGACGAGGGCTTCGCCAACGCGGGCGGCTTTGTCTACCAGGGCACGCAGGTCCCCGAGCTTTACGGCAAGTTCGTCTTCGGCGACATCGTCAACGGCCGCATCTTCGCCGCCGACGTCTCCGAAATGAAAAACCTCGACCTCACCGATCCCAACACCACCGGCGCGATCGAAGAAATCCAGCTCTTCACGGACGACGGCTTCGGAAACCTCAGCGATGTGGACCTGCAAGGCGACTTCCTGCCCGGCCGCGTGGACCTGCGCTTCGGACAGGACAACGACGGTGAGGTCTGGGTCCTTACCAAAGAAGACGGCTTCCTCCGTCGGCTCGTCTCTGCGTTCGACGCGATCTGGAACGTGGACGGCGGCGGGCTGTGGAACACCGCCGGCAATTGGCTCGCCGGCACCGTGCCCGTTGCCAACGACCACGTCTACTTCGGAGACGTCCTCACCGCCGGCAACGCCCCGGCAACCGTCCACGTGGATGCCCCCGTCAACGTTTCGGCCCTCACCTTCAACAACGCCAACGGCTACCTCCTCACCGGCAACGACACGCTGAACCTCACCGCCGCCCAGACCTCGCGGATCACCACCCAGGACGGCGACCACACCATCGATGTCACCATCACCGGGTCCACCGGCCTGACCAAAGCCGGCCACGGCTCCCTCACCCTCACACGCGACGCCTTCCATCTGGGCGACACGCGTGTAGAGCAAGGCACGCTCGCGTTGTCCGGCGGCGGCTCCATGCCCAACACCCCGACCATCCACATCAGCACCGGCGCGACCTTCGACGTGACCGCGGTCAGCGGCGGAGCCTACACCCTCGACAACCAGACCCTCACCATCGATGGCCGCGTACAAGGCAACCTCGTGGCGACCAACGCGTCGGAGGTGTATGCCCACGCCGACGACGCCGTGACCGGCGACGTCACCGTCCAGACCGGGTCACTCCTCGCCGGCGGCGGGCGCATCGCCGGCAGCGTCTTTGCTCAGGACGGCACCGTCCGCGTCGGCAACGCCGGCATGCCCGTTCAGTTCAGCCAGTTCGTGATCGACGACTTCGAGTCGTATGAAACCGGCCTGGTCCGCGACACCGCCGACCCGCCGTGGACCGCCCACGGCAACACCCAGTTTGCCGCCATCGAGGACGACGGCACGGCCGGCAACAACGTCCTGGCGTTCGGCTGGAACTCGAATTATCGAGGCACCTCACGCGGCCTGCCCAACGAAGCACGCATCGACAACACCGAGACCGCCACGCTGTTCTTCCGCGTCAACGCCAAGACCGCCGACCCTGACCACAACTTCGGCCTCTCCGACGGCGCGGACACCGGCGGCGCAGACTTCAACGACTACGAAGCCCAGTTCCGGTTGGTCGAGGGTTCATTTGGACAGATCGCCGTCACTGCGCGGGACGGCGGCGGCTTCACCTCAACCCTCGCAAGCATCAGCCCCGACGCCTGGCACAACGTCTGGATGGTCGTCGATCAGGCGGCCGACACCTACGACCTGTACCTGAACACCGGCGAAACCGACGCCACCGCCGGCGACCTCCTTGCCGACAACCTGGCGTTCCGCAACGGCACCACCGATGCGCTCGACACGCTGCTCGGGCTGGCCGGACCGTCCGACGTGGACAACGCCGTGCGCTACGACGACGTTCACTACCTCGCCGGTTTCGACCTGACCAACCCCGTGTCCGGGTTGAACCCGACGATCCTCAGCGGTGGCGAAACACTCACCATCGACGGCGACCTGGTCATGAGCCCGGCCGCCACCCTCCTGCTCGACCTCGCGACCGAAGCCGCGCATGACAAACTCGCGATCGGCGGCACGCTCGTGGCCGACGGCACGTTGAAAGTGGTCTTCGACGAACGCGCCGACGCACCCGAACTCGGCGACGCGTTTGAACTGCTGGACTTTGCTTCCGCTGGCGGCGCGTTCGCGGTGTTCGACCTGCCCGCGCTCGGTGCGGGTCTTTACTGGGACACCTCGGGTCTGCTCGACGACGGCGTGCTCGAAGTGGCTGAGGCACTGCCGGTCGTCGGCGATTACGACAACTCCGGCCAGGTCGAGCAGGCCGACCTGGACATCGTCCTTCAGAATTGGGGCGATGCCGACGTGTCCGACGTCACCAACTGGGTCAACTTTGCCGGGCTGCCCGGCGGCGGCATCGACGATCAGGTCGAGCAGACGGAGCTGGACCTCGTCCTGTCGAATTGGGGCAGCAGCGCGTCGCCCGACTTCTCGATGAACCAGCGTGTCGTGCCCGAGCCGACGAATACCGCGATCCTTGTGGCTTGCGTGGCCGTGACGCGTCGCCGATTACGCGGCCTGGCGGCGTGACGCCTGGGCCCGCGGGCCGCGACGCGACCCCAGCAGTGCGAGCCCGGCCGCCAGCAGCGCCGCGGTCCCCGGCTCGGGCACCGCCGAGCCGGCGAAGCTTGGCGCGGTGGTGCTGCCCCAATTCAGGAGCACACCGTCGAGTTCGCCTTGATCGATCAGGCCGTCGGGCAGGTCGTGGGTCCAGCCGGCGGGGACGCCGCTGGCCACGGTGTCCAAGCCCCAGTTCTGGAGGACGAGGTCGAGGTCGCCTTGCTCGACTTGGCCCGAGCCGTTGTAGTCGCCGAGGATCATCGCGGCGAGGGTCTCGAACGACCACAGCGCGACGCCCCGCCGGCCGTCGGCGAGCGCGTAGGTGTAGGCGATCTGGCCGAGCTCGTTGAAGCCGCTGGTCTCGTTCCCTTTGGAATTAGTCCCTTCCTTGAAGTCCAGGTCGGTGATGGTGCTACCCAGGAACGTGTCGCCTTTGCGAGCGACCTGGATCAGGCCCATCGCGTCGTCGAAGAGGAAGATGCCGCGGTCTTCCGCGCCGAACAGGATGGCGTCGAACGCGACCTGGCCGGCGTCGTTGAGCGCGGCACTGTCGAGGCTCCGGAACGTGCCGTTGCCATCCGGGGCGGCCTGGCCACTCCGAAAGATCTGGGTGAGGTCGGTGCCGTCGCCGCGGAAGACTCCGAACCCGCTCGGCCCGACCTGCAAGTTCGCCGAGAAGACGATCTGCCCGGCGTTGTTCAGGCCCTTCGGCGGGTTGATATTGACGAACGTGCCGTCGCCGTCCGGGGCGGCCTGCCCCTCACGGGCCACCAACGAGGTGGTCACCCCGTCGGTGACGAGCAGGGCGCTGTCGTCGTCGCTGCCGCCGGTGGTCCCGGTGAGCAAGACTTTGAGCGCGGCCTGCCCGGCGTCGTTGAACGCGGGGAAGACGACCGAGCTGATCGTCCCGTTGCCGTCCGGTGACGCCGCGCCGGTGCGAATCAACTCGGTGATCGTGCCGCCGTCCTCCCGGTAGACCCCGCTCGGGTCGGTGCCGCCGATGCCGGTGAGTTCGGATTCGAATGCCAGTTGCCCGGCGTCGTTGAGGACCACCCTGTCGATGTAGCCGTACTGCCCGCCGCCGGGCGCGGTCTGGCCCGTGCGAGCGACTTCGGTCAGGGCCCCGTCGTCGAAACGGAAGACGCCGCGCTCGTCGGAACCGCCCCCGCTGGTCCCGACGAGGTTCGCGATGAAAGCGGCGGAGCCCACCGTGTTGATTGAGTGCCCACCATCAAACGTCTGTCCATCACTGCCGAACTGCCCGTTGCCGCCGGGCACGGCCTGGCCGGTCTGCGCAACGGTGAAGAACGAGTGCGTGTCGTCGAAAAGAATCGCCTCGTTCCCGCTGAACGTGTCGCTGAGGTTGGCCTGGAACACGACCCGGCCGGTGGCGTTCAGCGCGATGTTGCCGTCCTCGAGGTCTGCGATCGTTTGGCCGGTGCCGGGCGCGGCCTGGCCGGTCCGCGCCACGAGCTCGGGGTTGGCGGTGACGCCGATGCGGATGAAGCCATTTTCATCTTCGCCGCCGCTGATTTCGGAGTAGAACGCCACGTGGCCGCTGTCGTTGAGGACAGGTACGTCGATGTTGGTGAGCGTGCCGTTGCCGTCGGGCGAGGGGTCGCCGACCTGCGCGAGGACCTGGGTGTGGGTCTGGATGAAGTTCTTGAGCTCGACGGTGTCCGTGGCGTCGTCGGTGTAGCTGACCTGGATCTGCCCGCCGTTGCCGGTGCTGACCCGTCCGCCGTTGGGGGCGTTGGCGAAGGTGCCGGTGATGTTGGCGGAAGTGAGGACGGTGAAGCGGTCGGACGTGGCCGGGGTGAATCCGTTGAGGAACGCCACGCTGAGGTTGCCGTCGAGGGCGGCATCGCCGACGACGGCGAGCTGGTCGTAGTCGGTGCCGGCCGCGCCGCTGCCGGCGAGCTAGACGTCGAACGCCGAGCCGGGGTTGAAGCCGACGCCGCCGACGTCGAGCCGGCCGGGCGACATGCCGGGGGAAAGGGTGGCGTCGCTGTCCACGGTGACGTTGCCGGCGATGCTGCCGTTGCCGCCGAGGGTGGCGGTGCCGTCGATGAAGACGTCGCCCGAGCCGGTGGCCGAGCCGGTGGTGTTGTTGACCAGCAGCGTGCCGCCGTCGACCACGGTGTTGCCGGTGTACGTGTTGTTGTTGGTGAGGTTGAGCGTGCCGGTGCCGACCTGGAGCAGGCCGCTGGGGCCGAACTCCTGGATCTCGCCGTTGACGGTGTAGGTGACCCCGGGGTCGACCGAGAAGGTTTTGTCCTGGCCGAGGATATTCCGGTCGGTCGCGTGGGAGGCGGTGACCTGAAGCGTGCCGCCCGCGTTGGTGTTGAAGAGGACGCGCGCGTTGGGCCCGCCGAGGTTGGCGTCGCTGGAGATGGCGAGGGTGCCCTGGTTGATGCGGAGGTTGCCTTCGTAGGTGTTGTTGCCGGAAAGCGTGAGCGTGCCGGTGCCGGTCTTGGTGAAGTGGTTCGTCGGAGTCGCGGGCCCGGACAAGACGCCCGAGAAGGTCGTGTCCAGGTTCTCATACCCCAGGGCGAGGCTGGTGTTGAGCGCCCCGAACTCGACGTTGCCGGCACCGGCCAGGGACCCGATGGACTCGGACACGCCGGTCGCCCCGCCGCCGGTACCGATCTGGAGCGTGGCGCCGTCCGCGACCGTCACGGCGCTGCCGTCGGGGATGGCGTCCGTGCTGGGACTGTTGGCAGGCTCACGGGTGACGACCAACCGACCGCCGGCCACGCTGGTCGGGCCGGTGTAGGCGTTGCTGCCGGTGAGGTTGAGCGTGCCGGCGCCGGTCTTGGTGACGCTCAAGCCGGTGGACAGAAAGGTGCCCTGCTCGGTGATGCTGCCGGCCTGGGTGGCGCTGCCGGCGGCGACGGCGAGGTGGACGTCGGACGCAAGGCTGACGGGGTTGTCGATGGTGACGCCGTCGGCGTAGTCGAGCGTGGGGGTGATGCCGACATCGGCGGTGAAGGAGACGTTGTCGATGCGGTGGGCGTTGAACTCCGCGCCGGTGCGGGCGCCGAACCCGATGCGCGCGATGGTGGGCGTGAACCCGGGGACCGCGACGTTGTCGAAGAACGTCTCGGGCGCGCCGCCGTTGGGCGTCACCGTGAGCGTGAGGTTGTTGCCGTCAAAAGTGACGGTGGCACTGTTGAGCAGGTCGTTCTCGAGGTCGAACGACGGGATTCTGCTGGCGAGCTGCGTGCCGTTGTGCCAAAGGATCGCGACGTTTTCGCCCTCGCCGACGTTGTTGTAGGTGTCGAAGGTGACGGTGAGCGCGTCGTTGAGCGGGCCGTTCTCGCTCAGGAAGGTTGTGTCGCCGTGCGTGTTGGCGTTGAGCAGGTTGAAGCTGAGGCCGTCGCCTCCGTCGAACGACCCGCCGCCGATGCGGAAGTCGTAGGTGGCCTCGAAACGCTCGACGGGCGTGCCGGCAATCGTCGTGGAGTTGGCGGACCCGGCCTGTGCGTTCAATGCGGGCGTCAGCAGCAGCTCGCCGCCGGTGACGCTTGCGTGGCCGGTGAGGTTGAACACACCGGCGTCCTGCTCGAAGGCTTCCTGGATGGTCGCGCGTCCGTCGACGGTGATCGTGCCGGTGCCCGCGGCGGCGCTGTGGCCCAGCGTGAGGGCGCCCTCGGTGACGGTGGTGCCGCCGGCGTGGGTGTTCGCGCCGTCGAGGATGAGTTGCGCGGCCCCGGTCTTGGTCAGCCCGAAACCGCCCGAGACGGTCCCGCTGACGCGGTGGGCGTGGGGGCCGGCGGCGTCGATCACGGCGTCGGCGGTGTCGGCCACGAAGCTGCGGGTGGCGGGGAATTCGACCGGGCCGCCCGACGACGCGACGCTCAGCGTCCCGCCCCCGAACCGCACGACGCTGGACGCCGCCCCCAACGCGTCGGGGGTGCTCACCCGCAGCACGCCGTCGTTCAGGACGGTGTCGGCCGTGTAAGTGTTGGTGCCGTTGAGCTCGATCGTGCCGATGCCGTTGGACACGAAGCGGGTCGGCGCGTTCGTTCCGTCGACGATGCTGCCGTTGAGCACGAGCGTCGCGGATTCCCCGACGTTCCATATATGATCGGAACCGGGGCCGCTGTCGAGTCCGATGCCGCTGTTGATGGTGTGCGTGACGTCGGCCGCAAACACAACGAGACCGAGAACGGAGTCGAGGTCCAGCCGGCCGCCGTTGAGGGTGTAGCCGTTTGCACCACCGGAGAACCGGACACCGTTGATGGCCCGGACGCCGTTGAGGTCGACCGTGAATGTCGAGGCGGACGCGGGAAAGACGGCGTTAAAATCGGAGTTGGGCACCTGCCCGAAGTCCCAGTTCTCGGCCGTGCCGAAGTCGTTGGGCGAGGTGGCGTCGTCGCCCTGCCAGAAGTAATCGGACAGGCCGGCCCGCGCGTCCAAGGCCGGGCCGAACCCGATCATCGCGGTGGTCAGGCCGGCGAGCAGTCGGGCCGTGGGGTACGAGGCGGTGCGTTTCATGGCGTCTCACTCCGAAACAGGTGGGCATAGGTCGTCAGGCCGACGGATCAACGAGCCGCGAACACAACGGGGCTCACCCGTAACGCGACATCCGCGCACGAAACCCTTGGCGGAAAACCGAAAAATCGGGAAAACCCTAAATGTGGAGTGCCGACGCCGAAATAATGGCGTCGCGACATGTGAAAATGGCGAACGTTTCAGATCGCGGCCGAAACCGTGCAAAGCCGGACGAAAACCGCGTTTATGGCGCAGACGCACGCGGTTTCTGACGCTCCCACCACGCCACCGCCTCCGATTGAGTCCACGACAGTTCGAGATGGTCGAGCCGGTCGATCACGGCCTGGGCGTCCGGCGGGCGATCGTCAACCGCCTTGGCAAGGCAGTCCGCCACGAGCTCGTCGAGGCCTTGCGGGATGGTGTCGATCCACTCACGCACGCGCGGCGGCGTGGTGTTCAGCACGTGGTGATACACGTCCACCTCGCTCACGTCCTCGAACAGGTCGCGCGCGGTCAGCAGGTGGTAGCCGACGGCCCCCACGGCGTAGAGGTCCGAACGCGGGTCGTTGTTCCGCGGCTCGCGCAGGCGTTCGGGGGCGATGTACAGCGGCGTGCCGATCACGCCCATGGTGCGCGTCAGTTTGGTGGCGGCACCGGCGTCGACGTTGGTCACCAGGCCGAAGTCGAGCACCTTGATGACGTCGTCCTCGCCGCCGCGCCGGGTGAGCATGACGTTCTGCGGCTTGATGTCGCGGTGGACAAGGCCGCGTTCGTGCGCTTCGCGGAGGGACAGGCAGACCGAACGCAGGATGTGGATCACCCGCGCGGGCGGCACGGGGCCCTCGCGCCGCGTGAGCTGGTCCAGGGTCAGGCCGTCCACGTACTCCATGGCGTAGTAGAAGATGCCTTCGGGCGTTCGGCCGTAGTCGTAGACGGCGATGGTGTTGGGGTGCGAAAGCTGGCCGACAATCTGCACTTCGCGCTCGAAGCGTGCCAGGGATTGCGAGTTCATCTGCTCGGGGCGGAGCAGCTTGACCGCGGTGGGGCGTTTGAGCAGCGCGTGCCGCGCGAGGTAGACCTCGCCCATGCCGCCCTCGCCGATCTTCTTTTTGGACGGTGTAGGCGCCGACGCGTTGCACCTCCGTCGCGCGGCGGCGCAGCCGCGCCATCGCCAGCGCCGAGTGCCCGACCACGACGAAGGACGCGAGCAGCAGCACGCCGATCGCCGCGAACGCGATGTTGAGGTGCCGGATCGGTCGGTACGCCTCCGCGTAGTCGATCTCGGTGGTCACGCCGAACCCGTACTGCGGCAGCCAGCGCCACGCGCCCACCACCTCGACGCCGCGGTAGTCGCGGTAGCCTTGGAGGTCGATGCCGTCTTCGCCGGCCGTGGCGTACGCCGCCATCTTGGTGAGCGGCCGCGTGCGGATCGGCGTGTCGGGCCGGTGGCCCGTGGTCATGTCGCCGCCGGGGTCGCGCACCTGCACGGCCAGCGCGGAGAACGATTCCGGGACGTCGTCGATCAAGCCCAGTTCGCGGAGTTGTTCGTTGAACCGGCTTTCGGAGATCAGCACGCCTTCCTGGTTGAACGCGTACGTCTCGCCGGACTCGCCGTGACGAACCTGTTTCATCAACTCGAAAAAGCGGTCTTCGAGGCCGAGCCCGCGGAGGTAGATCACCGCGATCACCCGGCCGGGGTCTGCGGTGCTGTGGACGGGGACGGCCAGCGCCATCTCCGGCTTCTCCAGATCCACCGTGTGCCCGACCGCCCACGACTCCCGCAGCATCGGCGACAACAAAACCGACTCGTCGGCGAACACCCGCGTGAGCAGCGCCGCACCCTCGGCCGTCGGCCCCTGACCCACGGCGTCCGCGTTGAGCGTCGACGCCGCCACCACGCGCAGGTCCGGGTCCCAGATCAGGTATTCGACCTGCTCACCGACCGCGTCGATGACGAGTGCGTCCACCCGCTCGGCGGACCCCGAAGTGCCGTTGACGATGTCCGCCACGGCGTCACGAAACGCGTCCCGCTCGGTCAGCAGTTGAATCTTCGTCTGCTCAAGCTCGAAGTAGTGCTCGATCGCCGCGACGTCCGCCTCCACGAACAGCTTCAACTCGTCCGCGCGGATCGCCCGCAACGCCCCCTTGATGTCGAAGTACGCCCACGTCACGAACCCGCTGAGCACCAGCAAGACCAGGATGATCCACACCGCCGACTGGCCCCGCTCGTCCACGTTGTCCATCAGCCGCGTGAAGCGCGGCATGAGCGTGTGCAGTGTCGTCGTCCGCCAACCGCCCGACGTCTCCCGGAGGCCCCGGGCTTCGCGCGGCGTGTCGAAATCCGCCGAGCGCTCCACGTCCGACGCCGCGTGCCCCGTCTGGTGGAACTGAAGCAGCGACTCGACTTCGTCCCGCACGTCCGGATCGTCGGCACACTCTTGATCGAGCAACGCCGCGCGTTGGCCCTCCGGAAGCTCGCGCGCCTGGTCAAACAGACGCCGCACCCGACGGAATGTCTGCGGGTTCATCATGAAGGCGCGTCGTCCTCACTGAGTTCCCGACGCAGCCAGGCCTTCGACATCGCCCAGTCGCTCTCCACCGTGCTCAGCGACACGCCCAGCGACGCCGCGATCTCCGGCATCGTCATCCCGCCGAAAAAACGCATCTCCGTCACGCGGGCCAGCCGCGGGTCCATCGCCTCGAGTTTCTCGATCGCCTCGTGCACCGCCAGCACCCCCGTGGACTGGGGCAGTTGGCTCGTGACTTCGTCGTTCCACTCGACGCGCGGCATGCCGCCGCCCCGCTTGTCCCGGCCCTTCGCTCGGGCGTGGTCCACAAGGATGCGCCGCATCGCCTGGCTGCCGATCGAAAAAAAGTGCGTCCGGCTCTGCCAATCCGTGCGGTCCTGGTCGCACAGTTTGAGGTAGGCCTCGTTCACCAACGCCGTCGCCTCCAGCGTGTGGCTCGGCGACTCGCCCCGCAACAGAGACGCCGCCCGGCGACGCAGGTCGTCGTAGACCATCGGCATCAAGGCGTCCGCGGCCTGCTCATCCCCGGCAGAAACCGCTTGCAAAACTTGCGTGAGATCCTTGGACAACGAACCACTCCCCGTAGGCATCCTGAATCCAGCCTGAACATGCTAACAGGCCCGTACGCCTCAACCCACTGGACGGCCGGAAAATTCAAACGTTAATTTACGGGTTATCCCCAAGACGCGTTGCCGGATACTCCGCGGGGCGAAACCACCAAACTAAAAGCGGCGGTTGCGCCACGGCACAAACCGCTCGGACGGCTCATTCCAAAACGTTGCCGGGCGTGTTCGTCACGGCACACCAAAGACAGAAAAAAAATCCTGAATCCGACCAAGGGTTCGGCCGGGCTTTGTCGCGTCTGTTTGTGGAGGCGGATGTCTACGCCGCCGAGCCGGTACCGCTCGGTCACGCATCCGCGCCGCACCCCAAGCGATCCCCACCCGATCCCCACCGCAACCCTGAACGAGAAAGAGAGACCCACCATGAAAACCACCACCACCCTCGCCGCTCTGACCGCCGCCGCCCTCGTCGCCGGCTCCGCCTCCGCCCAGTTTGTCACGTACAACGACCGCGCCGCGTTCCTCGCCGCGCTCGACTCAACGCTGATCGACGACGACCTCGAGCGCTACGGCTCCGACATCGACTTCGACAACTCCACCGTCAACACCGTGTCGCCCGGCAACCCGCTTCAAGGATTCGATGCGAGCCACACCGGCGACGAAGTTACCACCCAGTTCGTCAACGGATCGTTAACAAACAGCACCGAGACCGGAAACCCCGGCATCGACATGCAGTTTCTGCTCGACCTCGCGGGCGTGACGGGCGCATTCGGCTCCCAAAGCAACGTCGCCGACGTCGCCACGATCACTGTCCAGACCGCCGGCGTGAACGCCTTCGGCTTCGACACCTTCGGCTTCAACGACCAGGGCTTGGCCTTCCTCCAGAGCCCACAGGCCCTCGGCGTCGAGATGGGTGTGGCCACCACCGTCACCGACACCGCCGGCAACACCGTCAACTTCACCGTCAACCCCGACGACCCGTTCTTTGGCATCGTCGGCTACGAGAACCCGATCGACACCGTCACCTTCTCGGCCATCCCCACCTTCGCGAACTCCGGCACCGAGTTCATCGCCATCGACAACTTCGTCGGCGGAACGTCGTCCGTCCCCGAGCCCGCCTCCGCCGCCCTGCTCGGACTCGCCGGCCTCGTGCTGGCCCGCCGCCGCCACGCCTGAACCGCGCGACGACGTGGCCGGGCAACCGCCCCCACAGAATCCACTCCCTCCTCACCGAGGCGTCGGCCAACACCAAGCCGACGCCTCTTTCACTTGGGCTTCACCAGATTACCAGGGGTCTTGAATCGCGGAGCAGGTGAAAATCACACAACCCTGGTCAGGCATGAAGAATCGTTACTTCCACCGTTCACGGTTCTCTGAGGCCGTTTTCCGCAAGTTCCTCCGACATGTCGCGGCCGACTTGACCGCCACGAAGATCAGCCAGCTCAACCACATCAACGGCTTCGAGAGCTTCAGGGCCAACGCCAAGACCCGCTTGGCCCGTTACCGCGACGTGGCCGACGCGACCTTCGCGTTTCACCTTCAGGAGTGTGAGTTCCGCTTCAACCACCGAGGCCAGAAACAATCACTCGACTCGGTCTTGCTCAAGCGCTGCCGCGAGAACCCGCTCAGCTAGTCAAGACCCTTGTGAAAACACCACCGGCAGTGGCCGATGGCGTCTCGTGTTGACCGGGCGGTTGCGGGGGTTCGCAACCGGATGTTTAGCTCCCCGAGCTGGACTCGAACCAGCGACCTAGCGATTAACAGTCGCGCGCTCTACCAACTGAGCTATCGGGGAATTTGGAGCCACACACTGTAAACACCGGCATCGGTCGGATCAAGTGAGCGGTTGAGCCGCCGGCGGTGGATCCCTCTGCCCGTCAGAGCCGGGAGCGTAAGTGACCGGTCCGGCTGGGCGGCACCAAAGCAAACGGTCACTGACGCTCCCGGCTCTGACCGTAGGGTTTACAGGTTCACACCGCCGCTCAATCCCGCAGGGCGTCCCACAGCCGGGCCTGGACGTCGTCGAACCGTTCGTAACTGGCGACCAGTTCGGCCTGGAGGGTCTCGACCTGCGACGGGTCCACGCCCTCGGGGGTTTCGGCCGCGGTCTGCAGGGCGCGGGCGGCGGACTCGAGGTCCTGGGCGCCGCGGGCGTACTGCCGGGCGACGCTGTAGAGCGCAAGATTGCGTTGGTCGCCGGCGTCGGGCTTGTAGAGCAGCCGCCACGGCGCGGCGCGGACCTCGTTGACCGCGCCCGAGGCGTCGTCGGCGATGCGCGTCGCGGTGGTCATAACCCGATCGATCTTCGCGCGGTTGTCGGCGAGCGTGCCGCGCAGGTTCGCGACGAACCCCCGGGCGTCGGCGATGGTCGGCTGGACGTCCTCCATGATGGCGGGCAGGCGGTCCAGGGACTGTTTGGCGGTGGCCATAAGTTCCTTGGTCTCGTCCAGCCGGGCGTCGAGGCGGTCGAGCGTGGTGGGCAGGCGGTCCTTGGCGGTGGCGGTGGCGTCCTTGACGTTGGCCAGCGTGGTGCGGATGTCGGTCTTGGTGTCGCCGAGGATGTCGCGGAGGTGCGTGGCCGCCTCGCGGCCGCGCTCCGTGAGCGACGTCACGGATTCGGTCACCGGGTCCACCTTCGCCCGCGCCGCGGTGGCGAGTTCCTCGATGCTCGCGGCGGCGGCGTCGATGCGGGCCAGGGCTTCCTTCGCCTGGGGCACGACGGCCTTGGCTTGATCGATGATCTCGGAAAGCCCGGCGGTCTGGCCGTCGAGCTTGCCGCCGTCGGCGAGCGCCTCACCCTTGCCGAGGTGGTCGATGTCCAGCCACGCGTCACCGGTCAGCGACGCGGCCGCGAACACCTCCGCGTCGCCGCGGAACGCGAAGTCGGCGGGCACGGAGATCGTGACCTGCACCACCGCGCCGCTTTGTTCGTGCGGCACGGCACGGACATCCGTCACCCGGCCCACCGGCACGCCCAGCACGCGCACCTGCGCATCGGGCTTGAGGTTGGCGATGTTCTCGCCGGGCGAGAACTCGACGACGTACGTGTTCGTGTCGCTGAACAACGACCCGGCACCGGCGATCGCGACCACCATGCCCAGCGCCAGCGCGACCATGGCAATGATGAAGATCCCGGCTTTGAGGGCGGCTTTGTCTTGCATGGTTCTCTCGCAATCTCTCTCGGCGGTTTGGCTCAGTAGGCCCCGAGCAGGTCGGCGGTGTACGCGTCCCGGTCGCGCCGGTCGGCGAGCGGGCCCTCGGCCAGGCCGTTGACGAACTGGTAGACCAACGGGTCCGAGCTGTTCTTCATCTCGTCGGGTGGGCCGTCCGCGACGAACTGGCCCTGGTCCATCAGCACCAGCCGGTGCGCGACGCGGAACGCCGACACCATCTCGTGCGTGATGACCACGGTGGTGACGCCGAGCGTCTCGTTGAGCCCGATCATGAGCTGATCGACCTCGGTGACCGACACGGGGTCCAGGCCCGCGGAGGGCTCGTCATAAAAAATGATCTTGGGGTCCAGCGCGAGCGCGCGGGCTAGGCCGGCACGCTTCTTCATCCCGCCGGAGATCTGCGACGGCAGCTTGTGCGCGTGCTCGCGCAGGCCGACCAGCTCGAGCTTCATCTTGATGATGATCTGGATCGTCTCTTCGTCCAGGTCGGTGTGCTCGCGCAGGGGAAGGGCGACGTTGTCGCCGATGGTCATGGACTGGAACAGCGCCCCGGACTGGAAGAGCACGCCGATGGACTTCCGGTAGTCGTCGAGCTGGGTCTCGGACATGCCGCAGATGTCTTGGCCATCGATGCGGACCTGCCCCGACGTCGCGCGGGTCTCGGCGGCGAGGAGGTTGAGCAGTGTCGACTTGCCCGCGCCCGAGCCGCCGAGGATTACGAGGCGTTCGCCGCGGCGGACGTTGAGCGTCAGCCGGTCCAGCACGGTCTGCTCGCCGAACCGGACGGTGACGTCGTCGCACTCGATGATGTTGTCGGTGGGATCAGGCATGGCCGGCACAAAGGGTCAAAGCTCGAGCATGTAGAACACAAACGTGAACAACAGGTCGACGCACACCAGCGCGACGATGCTGTAGACCACGGTTTTGGTGGTTGCGGCGCCGACGCCCGAAGCGCCGCCGCGGACGTTCATGCCCAGGTAGCACGGCAGGGCCCCGATGATCGCGCCGAACACGCCCGCCTTGAACAACCCGGTGAGCAGGTCGAAGTGCCCCACCGCCTCAAAAGTCTGGCGGAGGTACTGCGTCGGCGTGATGCCCAGCGCGAGGTTGCTGGTGAACGCCCCGCCGACCACGCCCATCGCGTCGCTGAACGTCGCCAGGCAGACGGTCATGATCGTCGTCGCCAGCACACGCGGCACCACAAGGAACCGGATCGGGCTGATCGCGTGGCTGCGCAGCGCCTTGAGTTCCTCGGCCACCGCCATCGTGCCCAGCTCCGCCGCGATGGACGCCCCGGCGAACCCGGTCAGCACGATCGCACCAATCAGCGGCCCCAGTTCACGGAACATCGCGATACCGATGATCGTCGGGAGCTGCGCTGCGGCGCCGTAGTCTTCGAGGATCGGCCCGATCTGCAGCGCGAGGATCGCGCCGATGCAGAACGTGACCAGGCCCACCACGCCGATGGAACGCACGCCGACGCGGTACATCTGGAACCACAGGTTGTCCCACGCCAGCCGCCGGCCGCGCGTCGCGGTCACCATCCGCGGCGACAGCGCCGCCACGTCGCGCAGCAGCAAACCGATGGCGCCGATAAAACCGGTCGTCTTCAGGCCGGCGCTGCCGAGTTTTTCGACCGGGGTCGTGACGGACATACGCCCGTAAAATCGGCCATCGCGGGCCCCGGGCTTCGTGCGGGCGACCCGAAGCGCGAGTTATCGCACCTGCCGTCCGCAAGTTGTCGCCGCATCTGCGTTACGGATGCCAGCGCGTCACGCCAGCGCGTCGGTCACGGTGTCCATGATGCCGAACACGGTGTCGAGCTTCATGATGCCGATCAGGCCGCGCACCTCGGGCGTGAGGTGCGTGAGGACGACCTGCCCGCCGTGCTTGCTCGTGACCTTGCGCGTCTCGATCAGGACGCCCAGTGCCCCCGAGTCGATGTACTTGATCTGATCGAAGTTGAGCACGAGCTTTTCGGGCTTGTGTTCATCGACCAGCTTGGTCAGCGCGACGCGCAGCTCGGGGGCGTTGACAATGGTCAGGTCGCCCGTAAGGCGGACCACCAGGGCGTTGGGCTCGGCCCGGGCTTCGGCGATCAGGGGCGTGCCGGCGTCGAGGCTCATGGCGAAACTCCGGGGGCGGGGCCGGGCAGGTCGGTGGGTTCGGACGTGCCGTCGGCGATCTCGGTAGTCAGGGGCCCGTCGCCGGAGCGGATGCCCGCGGGCCCGGGTTCACGCTCGGCCAGCCACGCCTTCCACTGCTCGACGGCCGGCCGACGCTCCGCCGTGCGCTGGTAGTAGCGGTAGCCGTGCGTCTGCCCGGTGAGCTCTTCCAAGGCACGGATGGCGTACAGCCGCACCGCCGGGTCCGGGTCGTCGAGGCTTCCGACCAATGCACGGAAGTCGGCGTCGTCGCCGCGGTCCGCCTGATCGATCAGGGCAGGTACCTTCTCCACGGCGCTGTCCGACTGGAGGCTCGGCTCCACGGGCGGCGCAGCGCACCCGGACAGCCAACCCGACCCGCTCAGGGCCGAGACGCACACGACGAACATCGAAATCGTCCGAGAGGTCATGTTCACGAGGAAACTCTAGCAGAGTCGGGCGACACGGCGGAACACGCCGACCGCGCCCCGGGCGAGCCCCGCGACAACGCGTGGCGGATCGCCGCGGCCTTGGTCAGGGTTTCGTCGTATTCGGCCGCCGGGGTTGAATCCGCGACGATCCCGCCGCCCACGCCGAACGACGCCCGCCCCTCCGCGACCAGCACCGTGCGGATGGCGAGGTTGAACGCGGCCCGGCCACGGAAGTGCGCCGCGGGGGTTCGCGTGTTTGCGTTCTGTGAGTTGCGGGTTGTTCCGGGGTTGCCCTGGACCCAACCGATGGCGCCGCAGTACGGGCCGCGCGGCGCGGCTTCGAGCTCGTCGATGATCTGCATCGCCCGCACCTTCGGCGCGCCGGTGATCGAGCCGCCCGGCAACACCGCCCGGAGCAGGTCGGCCAGGCCGCGGCTGGGGTGGAGTTGCCCGGTGACGGTGGCGACGCCGTGTTGAACCGTCGGGTGGTGCTCGATGGTTCGCGGCTCGGCGACCTGGACCGTGCCGTAAGCGCAGACGCGCCCCAGGTCGTTGCGCAGAAGATCCACGATCATCGCGAGTTCGGCGGTGTCTTTGGTGGAGTTCTCCAAAACTTCCGGCGAGGCATCGGCAGGCGCGGTGCCCTTGATGGGGCGCGTGGTCACGGTGCCGTCGTCACGGAGTTCGAAAAAGAGTTCGGGCGAGATGGACGCGAGGGCGGGCCAACACTCGGCAGCCACCCCGGTTCGGCTCGGGTCACTGCCAATGTCGGGGCACTCGAGGTACGCCCCGTACCACGCCGGCGAGACGACGGCGAGCGCGGCGAAAAGGCCACGGCTCGATCCCGCGAACGCGGTGCCGAATTGCTGCGTGAAGTTCACCTGGAACACGTCGCCCGCGGCGATGTAGTCTTTGCAGCGGCGGACCTTGTCGAGATATGCATCGCGGTCGATCTGCGCTTCGAGTTCGCCGGTTTGAAACGTCGCGGTCGCGGGTTCTACGTTCGGAAGATCACGGAGTTCGTCCGGAAGTGCGCTACCCTCCGAATCGTACGTGTTCCCGGCCCATGTGCCGCACGCGTGCCACCGCCCTTCCACGCGGTCGTGCAGCAGCCAGCCCGGACAGCGGCGCATCCAGCCGTCGGGCCAGACGTTCTTGGTGTCCGGGCTGCCGACGTTTTCGATCCGCCGGCCCAGGTCGTACCCGAGATACCCGACCCACAACGCATCGTCGCCGGCGACCTTGTCTTCGAACTCGCGCAGCGCCGCACGCGGCGGACCTTGCGCCACCCAGCGGTCTTCCGCGCCATGACCCGGCGTGGCCAGCACCGACCACCGGCTCCACCGCGCGTGCGTCCGGCCCGAGTGCAGCATCATCACCGGCCGATCGGCCGGCCAACGCGACAACGCGTCCAGCGGATCGAGGGTCCAATCGAGTTGGGTGCGCGGGCCTTGGAACACGTCGGGCAGGATACGCCCGGTGAGAACGATGCGGAGAATGTTGAAGTTTTCTCAGTCCTCCGCCGTCAACGCCAGGAACACATCCTCCAACGTCGCCCGCCCGAACGCGACGCGGTGCGTTTCGGCACCCAGTGTGCGATCGACCTCGACGGCAAACGCCGCGGGGTCTTCAACCGATGCAATCACGACGCCGTGCGCGACCTTTGGCTTCGCTTCGTCGGCCCACGTCGGGCGCAAACGCTCCACCGCGTCGCGGATGGTCGGGAGTCGGTCCGCGTCCGCCTCGACGCGCACGACGCCGCCGGGCAACGACCCGCGCAGCCCCGCCGGGGTGTCGCACGCCGCGACCCGGCCGCGCGACAGCACGACGACCCGGTCGCAGCGCTCGGCGAGGTCCATCCGGTGCGTGGCGATCAGCGTCGTCGTGCCGTGTTGCCGCCGCAGCGCGTCGAGCTGGTCCCACACCTCACGCAACGCCCGCACGTCCAGCCCCGTGTCCGGCTCGTCCAACAGCAGCACGGCCGGGCGGTGCAGCGTGGCCTTGGCGATCTCGAGCCGACGCTTCATCCCGCCGCTGAGCCGCTCGGCCCGGTCGCGCCGCCGCTCGCGCAAGCCCGATGATTCGAGTGCGGTTTCGATGCGCTCACGCAGCGTGTCGCCGGTCAGGCCGTAGAGCTTGGCCTGGTAGCGCAGATTCTCTTCGACCGTGAGTTTGATATCGAGGCTGGGGTGTTGGAACACGACGCCCAGGTGTCGCCGAACGGCCGCGGGGCTTTGCCACGGGTTCTCGCCGTGCAACGAAACGTCCGCGTGACCCGAACCCTCCGCGACGCGCGGCCGAAGCTGCGTCGAAAGGATCGAAAAAAGCGTCGTCTTCCCGCTGCCGTTGGGCCCGACCACCGCGCACGCCGAGCCGGCCGGCACGTCAAACGCGACATCACGCAACGCCTGCACGCCCCCCGCGTAGGCGTGCGACAACCCCGACACGCGGACCGCCGCCGCTTCAGTCACGCTCGTCGGCCCGACAACATCAACGCCCGGCAACTCGGCCAACTCCGACCCACTCACGACCACGCCGCCCACCACGCCGACGCGGTCAACGCCCCCAGCAACACCGGCAGCACCACCAGCGATACGAAGAACAGCCGCATCGCGCTGCGCTCGTCAAGCTTTCTGGCAAAACGCACAGCGCCCCACAAGAACGCCGCGCACACCGCCGCGGCCACGGCCGTGTACCCCCACCCCGCCAGACCCAACACCACCGGCGACACCGCCGCGATCAGTAGCAACGCCGCGCCCGCCACGCACTCCCACGCGGTGCTATGCCCGGTCGGGTCCAGCACCGGGCGCATCGCGTGGCCGCCGGCGGCATAGTCGGCCCGGTACTTCCACGCGATCGCCAGAAAGTGCGGCACCTGCCAGAAGAACATCACGGCAAACATCACCCACGCGAGCGCATCCACCCGACCAAAGTGTTCAATCACCCACGCCGACTCGCCCGCGCCCCAAACCAGGTCCGTGCTCCGCGTCGCCGCCGCGTACCCAATCACCGGCGGCAGCGCCCCCGGAACGGCACCAACCCAGAGCGCCCACGGGCTCCGCCGCTTCATCGGCGTGTACAAAAACACATAACTCAAAATCGTCAACCCCGCGATCGCCGACGCCAACGGCGTCCCGCACGCGCACAGCAACCCCTGCCCCAGGAGCGCCAGCGCGACGCCGAACCACACCGCCTGCCCCGGCGCGACGCGTCCCGCCGCCACCGGTCGGTTCATCGTGCGTGGCATCTTCGCGTCTGGCTCCCGCTCCCATACTTGGTTGAACACCGCCGCCGCCATGCACGACGCCGCCGTCCCCGCCAACGACCCGAACAAGCCCAGCCACGTCCAGGATTCCCCGGCGGCCACCGCCACCGCAAACCCCAGCCCCGCCGTGATCACCACCATCCGCGTGATGCGTGGCTTCGTGAGCGCCCAGTAATCGGACCACACCGACGGCACCACCGCGACCTCCGCGTGCGCGACCCGCCCTCGACTCGTCGAGACCTCGCTCAAGCCGTCACCCCCGCTCCTTGAAGCCCACGGTCTGAGACCGTGGGCCGCCCAACCGCGGCGTCGCCTTCGACCTCGGTCGCTTCACGCGCCACACCCACCAACTTCATCCGCACCGCCAACCACACCGACGCCGCCAGCAGCGCCGCCCCGACCGTCTGGTGCAGCGTCGCCATCGTCGGGTGTACGCCACTGATGACGGTGTACACCCCGAGTGTGACCTGCAACGCCAATAACCCACCGACTAAAAGCACCACCCGTTTCACCAACCCTCCGTCCACCGTATCCCGCCAGCGCTTCCATACCCACGACAGAAACACGATCCCAAACACCGTCACCGCGTACGCCATCACCCGGTGCGTGAAGTGCAGATGCACCCGCCACGCCGTCACCGCCTCGCCGAGCATCGCCGCGTCCTGCTTCGCCTGGGTGGCTTCCGGAAGTGCGGCCACCGCCGCGCCCACTGCTTCCTCACTCATCGGCGGCAGCACCGACCCGTAATGCATCGGCCAGTCCGGGATCGCCAACGCCGCCTGCCCGTGCCGTACCGCCGACCCCAACGACAACTGAACCAACAGCAACGCCAACCACACCCACGCGAGCTTCGGCACCTTTTGCGCCTTAGGCCAATCGTCCGCTCCAACGGCACGACCGCACTCAGGACACGCACCCGAGACGTTTCCCCGAAGGTTGTAGCCGCACTCGACACAATGGTTTTCAGGCCAACTCCGTTTCAACCACACCCGCCCCACCGCCGCCGCCATCACCACCGTCAGCCCCAAGAAGATCTGCCCCGTCACGCCGTGCACCCCCGCCAGCCACAGCGACACCTCGTCCACCCGCAGAATCCCCAGCACGCCTTGCAACACCACAAACACCAACAACCCCACCGCCAGCCCCACCACCCATCGCCGCCGCCGCTGCGTCGCCAACACCCCGACCAGCACGCCGATCGTCAGCCACCCGACCACATACCCCTTCAGCCGGTGCGAGTGCTCCAGCCGCGTGCCCAAATCGTGCCACCACACCTCCAGCGGCGCGGTCAGCGACCAATACCCGAACGTTGTAAACCCGTCCGGCACCGCCATCCCCGCGTCATAACTCGTCACCGACCCGCCGATCGCCACCAGAATGAAAGTCGCCGCCACCAGCGCCATCGCCAGCCCGTGCAGCCACCGCCGGTACCGCACCGCCGGCCGACCGGCCGCCCCCGCAACCGATCCGGGTCCACTTGACTTCACCGTCTCAGGCATCGAGCCGAGAGTATAGATCGACCCGGCCGGCCATGACGCCCCCCGCAAACTCACCAAACCCCAAGAGCATGGGCACTCCCTGCGAGAACCCCTTGCCCCGCCGCCCGGTCCCCCGCTATGCTGATGCTCTGATGAGACCACGCATGTCCCAGCCCATTATCCGCATCGCGATTATTTCCAACCTCCCGCACCGGTAGGGCCGCGATCCATCACCCCACGATCCCGAGTCGCCCTGCCCCAAGCAGGGTTTTTTTGTCGCCCCACCCACCCACTCCCCACCCACACCCGAAACCCGACCGACCACACATTCAAACTGAACCATCGACACCACCCCCGAAGCCCACGCTGTCCCAGCGTGGGCACCCCCCCCAAGCCCCAAAACCCCAGCCCCCATGAAACGCCGCATCGAGATCTACGACACCACCCTCCGCGACGGCACCCAGGGCGCCGGCGTCTCCCTCACCCTCACCGACAAGCTCGCCATCACCCAGCGCCTCGACGCGCTCGGCGTCGACTACGTCGAGGGCGGCTACCCGCTGTCCAACCCCAAGGACGTCGCCTACTTCGAGCAGGCCCGCGACCTCGACCTTAAGCACACCAAGGTCTGCGCCTTCGGCATGACCCGCCGCAAAGCCATCGCCCCGGAAGAAGACGAAGGGATGAACGCGCTCGTCAACTCGGGCGCGCCCGTCATCACCATCGTCGGCAAGACCTGGGACCTCCACGTCGATGAAGTCCTCCGCGTCTCCCGCGAAGAAAACCTCGCCATGATCCGCGACTCCGTCCGCTTCTGTGCCGCGGCCGACCATGTGGAAGACGTGTTCTACGATGCCGAACACTTCTTCGACGGCTACAAAGCCAACCCCGACTACGCGCTCCAGACATTGCAGGCCGCGCTCGACGGCGGCGCGACCCGGCTGGTCCTCTGCGACACCAACGGCGGCTCCCTGCCGGGCTGGATCACCCAGGCAATCCACGAAGTCTCCGAAAAAATCGGCAATCATCAATCACCAATCGGCAATCGCCTCGCCATCCACCCCCACAACGACGCCGGCCTCGCCGTTGCCAACGCGCTCGCCGCCGTCGAGGCCGGCGCCGTCCAGGTCCAGGGCACCATCAACGGCATCGGGGAACGCTGCGGCAACGTCGACCTCACCACCGTCGCCGCCAACCTCAAACTCAAGATGGGCTACGACTGCCTCTTCGATGATGCGCTCCCGCAGCTGACGGACGTCGCGCGCGAGGTCTACGAACGCGCCCAGCTCACCCCCGACCCCGGGCAGCCCTACCTCGGCGCCAACGCGTTCACGCACAAAGGCGGCATGCACGTCCACGCCGTCCAACGCATCGCCCACTCCTACGAACACGTCGAGCCCGGCTCCGTCGGCAACCACCGCCGCGTCCTCGTCTCCGAACTCTCGGGCGCATCCAACATCGCCTTCACCATCGGGCAGAAGTTCGGCCTCGACGCCGACAAAACCAAACAACGCGAACTGCTCATGAAGGTCCAGGACCTCGAGCACGCCGGCTACCAATTCGAAAACGCCCAGGCCTCCCTCGAACTGCTCGCCCACGACCTCGTCGGCCACCAGACCCGCTTCTGGGATCTCGACCACTACCGCTGCATCATCCTCCGAAAAAACGGCGACGACACCTCCACCGAGGCCATCGTCAAACTGAAGGTCAACAAAAACGGAAGCGAAACGGACGAGCACCGCGTCGGCGCCGGCGACGGCCCGGTCAACGCCCTCGACACCGCGCTGCGCAAAAGCCTCAAGGACCACTACCCCCAGATCAACGACGTCCACCTCACCGACTACGCCGTCCGCGTCGTCAACCCCACCGCCGAGTCCGCCGCGAAGGTCCGCGTCGTCATCGAGTTCTCCACCAAACCCACCCCCGGAAGTGACGGCAGCGCGCCGAAAAAATTCTCCACCGTCGGCGTCAACGAAAACATCGTCGACGCAAGCTGGCAGGCCCTCGCCGACGCATTCCGCTACCACCTCACCGAAACCTCGCGACAAACCGCATAAACCGCCCGCCAGCCGCAGCCCCACGGGTCTTTTTGCGCCACGGCCGTAAGCCTTGCGCTTTCGCGCACTTGCGTCCATCCTAGGTCTCCCGCCAAGGAGCCCAGGATGGAACGCAAGATCTTTCGGT
>JAUIGU010000043.1 GCA_030432595.1 Phycisphaerae bacterium | reverse complement strand
TGACCGGATCGCCGCCGCGGTGATCGAACACGAGAGCGGTCTTGCCGTCCTCGGCGAACTGCTTGAAGCACGCCAGACCGGACAACACGACCGGGCAGCCCACCGCCATCGCCTCCAGCGGCGCGACGCCGAAGCTCTCGCCGCGGTCGGCCACGGAGGGGTAGCAATACACGTCACACCCGCGCAGCGTGTCGGCCAACGCTTCACGGTCGAACACCGGCGGCACCACTTCCATCACCAAAGCGTCCCCCGCGAGCTGGCCGAGCCGATCGAGGTACTCCTGACCGCCGCCGCCCTGCTCGGTCGCCGAGACGCCGACGAGGCGCAGCTTCACGTTGTCATTGCTCTCTGCGAGACGCGCGCACGCTTCGACGAGCAGGTGCACACCTTTTTCCGGGTGCAGCCGACCGGTGTAGAGCACGGTCTGCCCGGTATCGCTGCCGACCGGGCCGGCAACGCGGAACACGGCCGTGTTGATCGCGTTGGGGACAATGTGCGTGCGGTCGGAGAGCTCGGGCACGATCGCGTCGAGCGCGTCGGCGACGGCGGACGAGACGGCCAGCACCGCGTCGAGCTTCGTGTACAGCTTGAAGTGCTTCTTGGGGAAGCGCTGCATCGTGTAGACCGTGGCGTACTGCCGGTTTCGCTTGCGCGACGCGAAGACCGGCAGCCAGAACGAGTTCGCGACCACCACGTCCGACGTCGGCAGCGCCTTCATGACGCGCCGGGAAAACACCGCGTCGAGCATCATGTCCTTCCACACGCTGCCGGTGCGGTCGTAGCCGGGCAGTTCGATCCAGGTCAGGCCGGGTTTTTCGGAGAAGGTTTCCCCGGGCTCGAGCTTTTTGGAGATCACCGTGACTACATGCCCGGCGTCCACCAGGTGCGGCACGACCTCGCCCCAGATGCGCTCGACCGCGCCGGCGGCGCCGGGCGGGGCGGGGAGAAACGGTCCCAGGGCGATGGTGATCTTCATGGCGTGATCAGTCCTGGCTCGTTCCGTCGGGGTGGTCGTGCGGCGCCGGCCGCGGCTTGATCACCTTCGCGGGGTTGCCGGCGGCGACGCTGTGATCCGGCACATCCTTCGTGACCACCGAGCCGGCCCCGACAATGCACCAGTTCCCGATGTGCACGCCGGGCAAGACCAGCGCCCGCATGCCGATGAACACGTCGTGCCCGACTTCGATGTCGGCGGTGGTGAGTGGCTGGTGCGTCTGCGTGAAGTCGTGGCTTCCGCCGCAGAGGTACGCCTGCTGGGCGATCACGACGCGGGGCCCGAGCTTGATGTGGCCGAGGTTGTAGAGCTCGGCCTTCTCCGCGAGGACGCTGCGGTCACTGAGCGTAAGCCGCCACGGCGCGTAGACCTTGGCGCTGGGGTGGATCATGGGCGTGCCGGTGATCTGGCAGCCGAACCCGCGCAACACGAAGTTGCGCCACCCGCGCCCGAACTTCTTCGGCGTCCACCGGCACAACGTCAGCCAAGCGATGCGCCACAGCAACACCCCGATGCGCTCGCGCACCGTCCACGGTGAAGCGCCGCGGTCGGCCTGCGCTTTGACGGTGTGCCGAGCCGCACCCCCCGCCGGGCTGTGCGGGGACGCCTCAGCCAAGCTCGTACCCCAGCAGTTCCAGCTCGTCGGCGGCGATGGCCTGGAAGCGCTTCACTTCGTCGGGTTTCATCTCGCGCTTCCACTTGTTCGAGTTGTTGGCCATGATCGGCTTGGTCAGGTTGCCGTGCAGGTCCGGCGTGCTGGACGCCAGCACGGTGGACTGGCCGAACTCGGTGAGTTGCGCGGGCTCGAACGGCTCGCCGACGTGCTCCATGAACGCCCGGACGGTGCCCTCGGGGTCCTGGATCAGGCGTTCGTAGTGCATGATGTGGAACCGCGGGTCGTCGGCCCAGCGCATCGTCCGGCGGATGCGCTGCCGCCAGTGCTTCGCGTAGCGCTCGACCGAGTCGTTGTACATGTAATCGACCTTGCGGGCGCTGACGCACGCGTCCCGGCCGTCGCGGACAGTGGCGACCCACCGGGCGTCGGGGAACATCGCCTGCCACTTCTTCATGCTGACTGGGTCCTGCGACACGGGCTTGTCCACGAAGCGTTCGCCGGCGGCGCGGTCGCAGAAGTGGTCGATGACGCGCTCGTAGACCTCGGTCAGGTGCCGGCTGGCGCGGACCATCTCGTGAAAACGATCGGGCTCGAGCCCCTCGAACTCCCAGCGGTACAGGTTGTGGTAGCTGAGGATGTTGGTGGTCTCGCCGGGCGTGCCCTTGAGGTTGCTGTGGGCGGTGATGATTGATTTGACCAGGGTCGATCCGCCGCGCCCGACGCCGATGACGAAGACCGGGCGGTACGTCGAAGCGGTCGCGCGGCGGTGGAGCAGCACGTTGCGGACCAGCTCGGCGGGGTGGCCGACGTACTCGCTCAGAAAGTTTCGCAGGGCACGCATGGCGGTTCCGGGGGCGGGCGGCGCGTCGGTAGCGGGTTTTCGCGGGAAACCAACTTGCCGAGCAGGTCAGTCTGGCCGAACTTCCGGTGGCGTTCAACCCGTCTGTGCGTTACGTACGCACATCGCCGGGAGTTTGGGCAAAGGACGCGGCCTCGTCGGCGTGAACGGGTTGTGCGGGGCGAAGACGGCGACGGGTTCACGCGTGGGGCGCGATGCGCACCTGGAGCTGGAGGAGACGCCACCGCAGACCGCCCGCGGCGTCCACCACCTCCACGTCGGCCCGGCCGCGCAACGCCGCACGGAGGTCGTGAAGTGAGACCAGGTGTACGGCGTCGGCGTCGCGGAACCAGTGCTCGACGTTCAAGACCGCCGGCTCGGGCGTCACCCAGAACCCCGGCCTTCCGCCCAGCCGGACACGCAATCGATCCAGAGACAGTTGAAGGGTGGCGAGGTATTGCCGCCACTTGGGCAGGTGCCGCAGCGCCGGCGGGCGGTACATCGGCAGGTCGTAACGCGGACAGAACAGAAACAATTCTCCCCCGGGGTTCAGCAGGCTCAACACCGTTTCGAGCGTCGCCGCGGGGTTGGAGACGTGCTCCCACACGAACGTCGAAAACACGATGTCGAACGGTCCTGAAAGCTCCGAGAGGTCGCCGATGTGGACCGCGTCGGCCTCGCCTCCAAGAAACTCGCGGTTCGCGTCGGTCACATCCTGAGCCGTGAAGTGGACGCCGCGCCGCTGCGCGTCGGATAGGTACCGGGCAAACCCCGTACGCCCCGCACCGAACTCGAGCACCTTGACCGGGCCATCGGTGTCGCCGCGCGCGGCGAGCCGGCGGTCGATCGATTCCCCCACCGAAGCCCAGTAGGTCGCCTGATCCGAGACGTCGTGGAACGCGTGGTACTCGGTCGTCGAGCGGTAGAACGCGTCGAGGCGTTCGCGCATCCGCGGGACCTGCGGGTCGGTTTCTTTCGTCCAGAGCATTGACGGATCGGCCTTGTCGGGAGGATTTCGGCGGCGGGACGACCCGGCTGGGCGGGGGTGCCGTATATAGCCGACATATCCAACGATGTCACCCCCGGACCCGACCAGCCCGACCACCACCTCGACGCCTTCACCGGAAGCGAGTGATCGCCACGCAAGCCCGTTCTCGTTCCGCGAGAAGGCCGGGCGGATGCTGTGGTCGGTGGTCGAGGCGACGGCGTTCCGCTGGACGTGGCCGACGTGGTACCGGTACCGGGCGTGGCTGCTGCGCTGCTTCGGGGCGAAGGTGGACGGCCGTTCGCGCATCCGGCGGACGTGCCGGTTCGTCTGCCCGTGGAACCTCACGGTCGGGGCGAACACGGCCACGGGTGAAGACGTGTGGTTCTACTGCCTCGGCCCGGTCACGGTGGGGAAACGCGTCACGCTCAGCCACTTCGCGAAGCTCTGCGCCGGCTCGCACGACCCGACCGACGCCGAAGCCATGGTGCTCACCCGCCCGCCGATCACCATCGGCGACGACGCGTGGGTCGCCGCGGACGCCTTCGTGGGACCGGGCGTCACCATCGCCGACGGCGCCATCCTCGGGGCCCGCGGCGCGGCGTTCAAAGACCTCGAACCCTGGACCATCTACGGCGGCAACCCGGCCAAGAAGATCGCGGACCGGCCAAGGCGGGATCAAGCCGCCGCGAGTGCGGGCGCGTGAACAACCGCGTTGCGTGGCAACGCGGATGAAACGTCTGTTTTTGAAGTGGTCTCCGGCGGGCTTACGCGTGTGATCCGTTCGCCGCGCTGAACGAATCCGTGCGCGACATGAACGGGCGGAACGGCCGGGTGCCTTTGTGGATGCTGCGTCGGTAGCCCTTCATGATGTCGTCCGAAGCGGCGTAGCGCGGACGCCAGGCGTCGTCGAGGAGCAGAACACCGTCGGGCTTGAGGTGCGGGCGGGCGTTACGCATGCAGTCCAGTCGGGTGTCGCAGACGCCGTCGATGAAGACGAGGTCCCACCCGCCCTCGTCATCAACGCGGTTGATCGCGGTGACGTACTCGCTCTCGTCGGGCTCGACGGGGATCTGGTGCAGCGTCCAGCGGTCGGAGTGAGGAGTGGCCTCGATGGTCTCCTTGAGCTTGGCCGACCACGCAGGGTGGTCTTCGACGGTGTGGACGATCGCGCCGCGGTCCAGGAAGAACAGCGTCGACCCGCCGCCGCCCCACTCGAAGATGCGCATGCCGGGTTTGACGTGGCGGTCGAGGAACCGGATCGCGCTGCGCGGGATCCACGGCAGCCGACGGGCCATCGGTTCTTCCCGGCTGCGGACGTCGCCGACCAGCGCGACCAGGTCCTGCGGGTGGGTCAGCAGGTGCGTCGCGCCGCCGAGGATGCGGACGGCTCGGTTGGGGTGCATGATCAATCTCCGGGAAACGGGGAAAGCGGTGTCGATCGGGCGGGTGAGCGGGGCCGGGCATTTTAACCCGATTTCGCCTCACCGATCCGCCGGCGCCTGACCGAAACAACGTGGGGGGAACAAACCGGGGCCGCCCCAAATGCCGCCATGCCGGGCGATCCGGTTGGCGGCGGCGGGTTTCTATGAAATACTCCAAATCCGCGTGAAGTCCAGACCGTTTGCCCGCCATCGCCCATGAACGTCCTGCACACCATGTCTTCCGTGGCGCTCAAGGACGGCGGGACCGTCACCGCGCTGGTCGGCATGGCCGGCTCGCAGGCGGACGCGGGCCTCCATGTCACCGTTGTCGCCACGCTCCGCAACCCCGAGGACGAATCCGCGGCCGCCCAACTCGCGGCGCACGGCGTCCAGGTCGTCGTCCTCACGCCCGCCACCGCCGCGCTCCGCAACCACCCCGACATCAACCCCTCGCTGCGAAAGCACATCGCCGACGCGGACCTCGTCCACATCCACGGCATGTGGGAACAGATCCAGCACGCCGCCGCGCGGGAGGCGACCCGGCAGAACAAACCGTATGTGATTTCGCCGCACGGCATGCTCGACCCCTGGTCGCTGAGCCAGAGCAAACTCAAGAAGCAGCTCTACATGGCGTGGCGGGCACGGAAGAACCTCCAGAACGCCGCGGCACTGCACTTCACCACCACCGTCGAGCGCGACCTCACCGGGCCCTTGAACCTCAAGCCCCGCGCGATCGTCGAGCCGCTGGGCGTGGACCTGGAAAACCTCACGCCGCCCTGCGACCCGGCGCTGTCACTGCGGAACCAGTTCGGGCTGCACGACGGGCCGATCCTGCTGTTTTTCGGCCGGCTGCACCACAAAAAACGCCCGGGGCTGATGATCGAAGCGCTCGCGGCGCTGCTGAACGACGGCTGGCCGGGTGACCAGCCGACGCCGCAGCTCGCGTTTGTCGGGCCGGCGTCGGAAGAGTTGTTCGCGGAACTCAAGGCGCTCGCGGAATCCACCGGCGTCACGGAACACGTCACGTTCACGGGCATGCTCACCGGCGAAGCGCGACGTGCCGCGTTGCAAACCTCCGACCTGTTCTGCCTGCCCAGCCAGCAGGAAAACTTCGGCCTCGCCGTCGCCGAAGCGCTCGCGGCCGGCTGCCCGGTGTTCATCTCCGACCAGGTCAACATCCACGGGCAGATCAGCGACGCCGGCGTCGGGTGGGTCAGCCCGCCCGAACTGGAGCCGTGGACAAAAACGCTGCGCGACATCCTCACGGACCCCGAGGGCCTGAAACGCCGTCGTGACGCCGCCAAGCCCTTTGCGGTCAAGGCCTACGACTGGTCGAATATCGCCCGGCACTGGGCGGACACGCACTACCCGGCGGTGCTCGGATGAGCGACCCCACCCAGCCGCTGCGCGTTCTCATCTGCTGGACCGACATCTCCGGATACATGTGCGCGTGCTGGAAAGCGCTGCAACAGGACCCGAGCATCGACCTGCGCATCGTCGCCTTCGAGCCGCGTTCGAGCACGAACACCGAGTTCGGGAAATCGATGCTCGTAGGGCTGCCGATCCGCCTCGTCCATCGCGAGAAGCACGACGAGATGTCGCGGGCTTTGGCTGAAGAAACGAAAACGCACCGCCCCGGAGTCGTCGTCGTGTCCGGCTGGTTCTACCCGCCCTACCGCGACCTGGCGAAGCAGCGACACGCCGCAAACCAGCCCGTCGTGATGTCCGCCGACACGCCCTGGCGCGGGACGTGGAAGCAGCACCTCTCGCGCTTCGTCAACGGGCCGTATGTCCGGAACATGGCTGTTGTGATGGCGGCAGGGCAACGCACGGCGGACTACATGCTCCGCCTCGGCATCGACCCGAGCCGGGTGCGCTGCGGGATGTACGGCTACGACGACGCGCTGTTCGCCCGCGCGGCCGACCAGCGCGAGCAGGCCGGCAACTGGCCACGGTCCTTCCTCTTCATCGGTCGCTACGTCGAAGTCAAGGGCATCGCCGTGCTCCTCGAGGCGTACCGGCGGTACCGCGACTCCGTTACGTCCGCCGGCGACACCCCCTGGTCGCTCGAATGCTGCGGCAAAGGGCCGTTCGGCGAACAGCTCCGCGCGGCCGAGGGCGTGACCGACCACGGCTTCGTCGATCCCGCCGCGTTACCGGACCGTCTGGCCCGCGCCGGCGTGTTCGTCCTGCCCAGCCGGTACGAGCCCTGGGGCGTGGCGCTCGCTGAAGCGATGGGGTCGGGCCTGCCCGCGATCGCGACCTCCGCCTGTGGCGCCGCGCTGGACCTGATCAAGGACCACCACAACGGCCTGCTCGTCCCGCCCGACCACGCGGGAAGCCTGGCCGACGCCATGGTCTCCATGCACCGCGCCGGCGACCGGCTGCCCGCAATGGGCCGCCACGCCCAGGCGTACGCCCTGGCCTTCGGGACGGACGCGTGGGTGCGACGCTGGTCCGCGGCGCTGCATGATGCGGCCGTGCCTAGCCGGTAGATGTTTCCGAGCTCCGGGTCGTAACGCGTGTGTCGCCTGTGCCGTCTCGGGGCTGCGGGAATCTTTGCTTCCGAGAAGATGCGTAAGGCGGGCAAGGACGAGAATCGTATGGATTGGGGTCGAGGCCACGCCCAACCCGGGCCGCCCACGATCCACCGCACGGTTCAGTCCGTGCACCTCGCGCCGCGAGACGACTCATGCGAAACGCCCGCCCCTACGTTGCTCTGACCCTCGTTGCCGGTGCCGCCGCCGGTGCCGCCGCCTGGCTGGCGGTGTCCCCGGGCCCGAACCTGGTCTCCGCCGACGCGACGCTGCGCGACCACACCGCGCAGAGTTGGGCCGGCCTTGGATCGGCCACCAATGCAGCCTCAGCGCCCCAGGCGCTGTACGCCTCAGCCGGCGACCGCGGCACCCTCGACCTCGACGCGCAGGCGGTCGACCCGGCGTCGCCTTCGGGCCTGCACGTCCGCGTCGACCGCCGGGACGCTGCGTTCGAGACTTCGACGGATCACCAGCAAGTCCTCGTCGCGGTTGATGCCGCGCCCACCGACGTGTTGGCCGCCCGGGACACGATGCCCGCGTCGGACGACTTGTCGATCAACACCCCGGCCGACTCGCTCTCGATCGATCCAACCGGGTCCGACGAGCCGAAACAGTTTGAGCAAGACGCCGCGCAAGCGCAGACCAACTTCTCGGGCCAACACCGCCAGACCATCGGGTTCACGCCGCGCCAGCGCCGCCAGCAGGTCGCCGACGACGCCGCGCCCGCGACCCGTCCGACGCCGGTGGGTGCCAGCGCCCCGCTGGCCGAAGCCCCCGAGACCACGGCGACCGCCGCGCCGACGTCCCCCGCGCTTTCAACGGCCCAGGCCGACACCACGCAGACCCGGACCCCGCAGACCCAGTCGTCGCCGGCCGACCCCGAGCCCGTGGTCACGCCCGCGCCCGAACCGGTCACGGTCGCCGCCGCCGACCCCACGCCGACCCCCGCGCCCGCCGTGCAACCGACCGCCGTCGAGGTGCCCGACGCGACCGACCAGGTCGCCGACCGCCGGGGGCAGGCCACGCAGCAGTCCGGCTCGCTGCTCGACGGCGCCGACGTCGCCGCGGCCGGAACGGTCATGAACAACCCCGACATCGGCCTGACCGCGCCCGACGCGCCCACGGCCACGATCGACATCGCCACCTACCTCGAAGAAAACTCCTACACCGGCGACGACGCCACGCTGTCCAACGACATCAACCGCGTGATCAGCTGGTTCAACATCGGTTGGTCCGGCAACCGCCCCGAATACCGCCACGTTGGCCGCAACCTCGACTGGCTCGGCTGGCAGAACTGGGTCAAGCGCGACGTCCAGCCGCAGGTGGACATGGGCGTCCGCCGCATCCTCCTGCACAACCCCTTCGGCGTGCTGCCCGGCGAGATCATGCAGCTCGACCAGTACCTCCACGCCAAGGCCGACGCCCCCGCTTTCCTCATCGACGGCTTCGTCGAGGCGTGGAAGCCCATCACCGACCAGGGCGTCGAGGTCATCGCCTACGTCGGCTGCGGCGCGCTGGACCCCAACTTTGAGAACCTCGACCGGGACGCCTGGCTGGCCCGCGCCTTCGCCTCGGTCAAACCCATCCTCGACGCCAACATGTCCGTCGCCCTCGACGCCGCCGCCTTCCAGGAAGCCGGCACCATGACCCACGTCTTCGCCGAGGAGCTCCGCAACCGCGGCGTGATCGTCTACGTCGAGGCCAAGCCCGGCCGCGCCAAGTCCCACTGGTTCGACTACAACGTCATGGCCTTGGACGGCACCTTCCTCCGCGACGACATCAACACCGGCATCCCCAACGCCCGCGAGATCTACGGCATCCCCAACGAGTGGCTCACCGGCGACATCTGCCGTATCACCCGCCCCCGCATGGGCGAATCCGCCTCCGCCCTCATCGGCGACGGCATGCGCGACCGCGTCCACGAGATCATCCGCGATGGCCACACCGCCGTCACCGACCTGCACTACTGGCTGGGCACCGGACGCACCTTCGAAGAACTCTTCCCGCCCGAGTCCATGCCGTCCTTCGACTGACCCGAATCGCACGACCAACTTCATTCAATAAAAAGAAACCCACGCACTCCGTGCGTGGGCTTTCTCTTGTGCGTCACTAATACACCACACCACACGTCAACGATTCCGCTAGCATCGACGCATGCCTGAATCCACCCGCAGCTACGTCAAGCACTGGACCGCCGCCGAGCTCGTGCAGGGCGTGTTCTCCGTCCAGAACTGCCAGCTCGGGCAGACCAAGGCCGGCAAGCCCTACATCAAGTGCCTCATCGGCGACAAGACCGGCCGCGCCCCCGGAAGGAAATGGTCGACGACCGACCAGGAGTTCGGAAGGCTGCCCACCGACGGCTTCGTCTACGTCGAGGGCCAGACCCAGCCCTACCAGGGCGAGATGCAGCTCATCATCAACCGCATCGAGCCGCACGAACCCACCGACCGCGAGCTCGCCGACCTGCTGCCCGCGACCGCGCACGACATCGACGCCATGTTCCGCGACGTCGTCGGCTTCCTCGACTCGCTCGACGACCCGGCGTGCAAAACGTTGGCCGACCGCTACCTCGAAGACGGCGCGCTCATGAACGCGTTCTGCCAGGCCCCCGCCGCGTCGGCGCTGCACCACGCGTTCCTGGGCGGGCTGCTCGAACACACCCGCTCGCTCATGGCCGCCGCCGAGGCGCTCCTACCCAACTACCCCGGCCTCAACCGCGACATCGTGCTGCTCGGGCTGTTCCTCCACGACCTGGGCAAGTGCCAAGAACTGACTTGGAAAACCGGCTTCGGTTACAGCGACGATGGCCAACTCGTCGGCCACATCGCCCGCGGCGCGATCCTCCTCCAGGAAAAAGCCAAGGCCTGCGAGGACGAAGAACTCGGCGACGCCGCGATGAAGATCCCCGACGCCACGCTGCGTGTCCTCACCCACATCATCCTCAGCCATCACGGCGTGCCCGAATTCGGCGCGCTCAAGGTCCCCGCCACGCCCGAGGCGATCTTCATCTCCAACCTCGACAACCTCGACGCCAAGATGGAGATGGCGCTCAGCGCCGCCAACCGCGACGAGCCCGCCGCCGGCGACGACCTCAACGGCGACTTCACCGAAAAGCTCTGGGCACTGGGCACCCGCCTCTACCGCCCCGACCCCACGACCGTGCCGGATGCCAATCTCTGACCGGACGTATTACATAGAAAGCAAAGCCACAGAGCCACAAAGACGGGGTTTTCGATCTCGAGTTTCCCGTCTCCATGGATTCTCGCTCTGTACCTCTGTGTCTCCGTGCCCTCTGTGATTTAATACCGGGAGATGAACGACGCCCCCGCCAACACCGCCGCCACCGGCTCCTCGGCCATCCCCTGGCTGTGGGCGATCACGCTGCTGCTGGTCGTCGGCGGCAGCGCTGTCGGTGGATACGCCTGGCTGCAGCACCAAAAGAAAAGCACGGGCGCAGGCGTCGCCCCGGACACCGCCGTCGCGCCCGAGCCGACCACCGTGCCGCTCAACGAGGACTACTACGTCTACGTCAAGCTCATCGAGTTCCGCCCGACCCGGCCCGAGGGTAAGAAGTGGGACCGCATGTCCGGCACCGCGCCCGACCCGTTCTACCGCATGACCTGGCAGGACGCGCAAGTCTTCGAGTCGCCGACGCGCAGCGACGCGTTCGTCGCCGGCTGGGACCTGCTCTCCGTCGACCTCAAAGACGTCATCTTCGACCAGGAGGGCGAGGTCGACGTTGAGTCGATCGTCAACGCCCCGGTGATCCACATCAAGGCCGACACGCAGGTGACGATCGACGTGCTCGAAGACGACACGCTGGACAACCTCGAGGCCGGGACCGTCACGCTCGCCCTCGCTGAGTTCCGCGTCGGCGAGAACACGCTCACGTTCACCGAAGAAGAACAGCCGATGCTCTCGCGCATGGTCGTCGGCATCGTCGACCGCAACATCTCGCTATCGGAACTGGTGGAAGTGGTGTCGGACCGATGACACGCTTGCTCAAGGCGTTGATCCCGCTGCTGCTCCTCGCCGCCGGCGTCACGCTAGGTCTCGGCCTGATCGGCCCGTGCATGACGCTGGTGCCGGGGTTCGGCGACCTCGACGGGTGGGTCCGGCTGTTCGTGCCGCCGGACTTCACAACGCCGCGGACGTTCTCGATCCTCACCGGCATCGCCGAGTTGTGGGAGCAGAACCACGCGGGGCTCGCGGTGTTGATCGCCGGGTTCTCGGTGGTGTTCCCGACGATCAAGCTCGCGGTCATGGGGTTCGGGCACGCGGCGGTGATGGCCGGGCGGCGCACGGGCACGGCGTGGTGGCTCGCGCACCACGCGGGCAAGTTCTCGATGCTCGACGTGCTGGTCGTCGCGGTGCTGGTCGTCGCGGTCAAGGGCATGCCCGGCGACTCGGACATCGTCGTGGGCTGGGGGCTGTGGTGCTTCGCCGCGTCGGTGGCGCTGTCGATGCTCGCGGCGATCGCCATCGCGTGGGTCGAGCGACACCCGCGCCCTCGGAATAGTCATGCGGACCAGTCCAATAGCGATGAAGAACCGATGGCCGCGTAGCCGCAGTCCAACGGGCTGCGCGCCCCGCAGCTTTCCATGTGCCTGCGCGCAGTCCGCTGGACTGCGGCTATCCACACAGAAAACTCAAGCGCTGACCACGCGGGCGGTCCCCGCGATCCCGCGCATCACCCCGCGCGTGTCCACAACCAGCTTCGCGTGCTGCGCCAGCCACGCCCAGTCGTATGCGCTGTGGTGCGTCGCGATCAGCACCAGGTCCGCCCCACCCACCGTGTCGGCGTCGAGTTCAACGCTCTGCATCGCCGGCAGGTCGGGGTAGTGCCGCATCGCGTGGGTCTGCGGGACGTGCGGGTCGTGGTACGTCACCTCGGCGCCCAGCCGACGCAGCCGCGAGATCAGCTCGAAGCTGGGGCTCTCACGCACGTCGTCCACGTCCGGTTTGTACGCAAGCCCCAGCACCAGCACCTTGCTGCCGCGCACCGCCTTGCCCGCCTCGTTGAGCGCGAGCATGACGCGGTCGATCACGAAGCCGGGCATCTGGTGGTTGACCCGGCCGGCCAGCTCGATGAACTCCGTGCTCTGCCCGACCTCGCGCGCCGCCCACGTCAGATAGAACGGGTCGATCGGGATGCAGTGCCCGCCCAGCCCCGGTCCCGGGTAGAACGCCTGGAAGCCAAACGGTTTCGTGCTCGCCGCCTCAATGACTTCCCACACGTCCACGTCCATCGCGGTGAGGATCACTTTGAGTTCGTTGACCAGCGCAATATTCACTGCGCGGTAGACGTTTTCCAGTATTTTCGCGGCCTCGGCGACCTCAGCACTGCGCACCGGCACCACGCTCTCGAGCGCCGCGGCGTACAGCGCCGTCGCCAGCGCACCCGACTCATCATCGATACCGCCGACGAGCTTGGGGATGGTGCGCGTGTTGTGGTCTTTGCGGCCCGGGTCTTCGCGCTCGGGTGAGTATGCGAGGCGGTAGCTGATCCCGCGTTCGTTCGCCGAGGCGTCGAGGATCGGCTTCATGACTTTGCGCGTCGTGCCGGGGTAGGTCGTGCTTTCGAGCACGATCAACTGCCCGTCGCGCAGCGTCTTGGCCAGATCGTGCGCTGCGCGTTCGATGAACGACAGGTCCGGTTCCTGGTGCGGACCCAACGGCGTGGGCACGCAGACCAGCACCGCGTCCGGCTCGCCGAGCCGCGCGAAGTCCGCCGTCGCCTCGAATCGCCCACCCGAACCGGCCATGTCCGCCACGAAGTCCGGCCCGAAGTGCGTGAGATAACTCTCGCCTTTCTGCAGCAGTTCGATTTTGCGGGGGTCCACGTCGAAGCCGAGCACCTTGAACCCCGCGTCCCAGAAGGTGCGGATCAGCGGCAGCCCGACGTAGCCGAGCGCAAGCACGCCGACGGTCGCGGTGCGGTCCTGGATGGAAGCGGGCGTAAGCATTCGACTGGAAGCGGTTTTGGCACGGGCCCGCTCCCTCACGGTCGCGGCTCGTCAGAACGAACACCGTATCCGTTTTGACTCGACGGTTCACCCCTGCGCGTCATCCGCGAAGCGTTGGGGGCGCTCGTCTTGGATCAACGTAATGATCTTCTCGCGACCCGTGTTGGTTTTGACCCCGACGTCGAGAAACGTCAGCGACCACTGAGGATCAGAAACCACGGCGGTGCCAAGATCGTCCGGCGGTCCGGTGGTTCGCCCGAACACCCGCACGCCGGCCGAGCCCTTTTCCCCGTGGACGCTGAACATGATCTCGGCGGTTCCGGCTTCTTCGTCGACCTTGCCGGTCGTCAGAAACCCCGGTTCGATGTCGTCGCCGAGTTCGGCCCGGACTTCCTCGGCTTGCTGCACGGCCAGCAGCGCTTGCTGATAGATCCCGTGCTCCTTCAACCCGCCCTGCACCCAAAGCCAGACGGACACAAACCCGATCAGCCCGACGCCCAGCGGGATCAGCGCGGTCGCCAGCAGCGCCCGCATGCGGTGGCGGACGTACCAGGGCCGGCCGGGGTCGTGGGGGTCGCCGGTGACGTACGGGTCGGACGTGAAGCCGGGCCGGGGCGGCACGGCGGGGGCCGAACGGGACGGGGTTCCAAAAAGCGGCATACGCCGGATTCTAAGGCCGATACAATCCTCGGCCCGATCCGCCCTGCCGACCGGCAAAGCGGGCCGGCCCCGCCCCGACGATCGACCGATACGAAAAACCGACGAACGCTGTCCGACCGCGAACCCGCACGGCCGCGACCATCGCCGGCAACCTGAACCGGCCCCCAAGCCCCGCACCCCCGCACCCAGCCCACCAAGATGAAACTCCGCAACGTCGCCATCATCGCCCACGTCGACCACGGCAAGACCACGCTCGTCGACCAGCTGCTCTACCAGTCCGGCCAGTTCCGCGACGCCGACCTGGACAAGCTCGCCGGCGGGCAGCACGGCCTGATCATGGACACCGGCGACCTCGAGCGCGAGCGCGGCATCACCATCACCGCCAAGAACTGCGCCGTGCGCTACCCCGCCGAGGACGGGGAGACCTACAAGATCAACCTCATCGACACGCCGGGCCACGCGGACTTCGGCGGCGAGGTCGAGCGCGTGCTCAAGATGGCGGACGGCGTGCTGCTGCTCGTGGACGCCGCAGAGGGCCCGATGCCGCAGACCCGGTTCGTGCTGAGCAAGGCGCTGGGCCACGGGCTCAAGCCGGTGGTGGTCGTGAACAAGGTCGACAAGCCCGACGCCCGGCCGGACTGGGTCGTGGATCAGGTGTTCGACCTGCTCGGGGCGCTCGGGGCCGACGACGACGCGCTGGACTTCCCGATCGTGTTTGCCTCCGGCAAGGACGGCTGGGCGGCGCTCGACCTCGATGCGCCGCGCGAGAACCTCAAGCCGCTGTTCGAGGCGATCCTGCAGCACGTCCCCGCCCCGCGCAACACCGACGCCGCCGGGCCGCTGCAGATGCAGGTCACGACGCTGGACTTCAACGACTACGTCGGGCGCATCGGCATCGGCCGCGTCCACCGCGGCACGATCAAGCCGGGCAGCCCCGTAACCGTGCTGCAGCGCAAGGGCGGGCAGTCCAAGCAGCGCGTGCTCAAGGTCATGGCCTTTGACGGGCTCGGACGCACCGAGGCCGAGAAGTGCGAAGCGGGCGACCTCTGCGCCATCGTCGGCCTGGACCCGATCGACATCGGCGACACCATCGCGTCGCCGGAGCAGCCCGAAGCGCTGCCCACGGTGGCCATCGACGAGCCCACCGTGACCATGACCTTCCGCGTCAACGACTCGCCGTTCGCTGGGCGTGAGGGCACGTTCGTCACCAGCCGGCAGGTCGGGGATCGCCTGCAGAAAGAGCTGCAGAGCAACGTCGCGCTGCGCGTGGAGCAGGGCGAATCGCCGGAGCAATTCGAGGTGTCGGGGCGCGGCCTGATGCACCTGGGCGTGCTGGTCGAAACAATGCGCCGCGAGGGCTACGAGCTGCAGATCGGTATGCCGCGTGTGATCTTCAAGAAGGTCGACGGCACGATCCACGAGCCCATCGAAGAGCTGGTGGTCGAGTGCCCGACCGAGTGCCAGAGCGACGTGCTCGCGCTGGTGAGCAACCGCCGGGCCGAGCTTTCGAGCATGGACGAGCGCGGCGCCGGCGGCGAGTACGTGCACCTGGTCTTCACCATCCCCGCGCGCGGTCTGATCGGCCTGCGGCAGCGGATGCTCACGGCGACGCAGGGCCGGGCGATCGTCCACCACAGCTTCAGTCATCATGAGAAGATGCGTGGCGACATCCCCAAGCGCACCGCCGGCGTGATCATCAGCTCCGAGACCGGGCAGGTCACGCCGTACGCGCTGCACGGACTCTACGACCGCGGGTTCTTCTTCGTCGAGCCGGGGCAACAGGTTTACGAGGGCCAGGTCATCGGCGAGCACTGCAAAGACAACGACATCATCGCCAACCCGGTCAAGGCCAAGCACGTCAGCGCGGTCCGCACCCGCGGCGGCAAGGACGACAACATGCAGATCCGCCCGGCCCGGAAGATGTCGCTCGAGCAATGCCTCGAGTACATCGGTGCCGACGAGATGGTCGAGGCGACGCCCGACAACGTGCGGATGCGTAAGCGGACCCTCCAGGAATCGATGCGCCGCCGGGAAGACCGTCAGGCCAAGACGAAGGCGACGGCGGACGTCTGATTGATGAGTGATGAATGCTGATAGATGATTTCAGCATGAATCACGCGAAGCTGTTCGCATGTGTTGCCTTCAATCATCAATCAGCAATCAGCAATCATCGATCATCGATCATCAATCATGGAAACCGATCCCCGCAACGAACTGCTGCACGGCGTGATCGCCGCCGAGGCCGCGCTGCAGGGCGGGCGGCGCGAGGTGTTCCGCGTGTGGATGGACCGGGAGCGCGACGACGCCGCCACGCGCCGGCTGCGCAAGGCATGCAAACAACACGGCGTGCGCTACTCGCCGGCGTCGCGGCCGGCGCTGAACGACGCGGCCAATGGCGAGGGCCACGGCGGCGTCGTCGCCGAAGTCGGGCCGCGCACCTTCGTTGAACTCGACAATCTCTTTGACCCGGAATCGCCGTGTTTCGTCGCCATGCTCGACGGTGTCGAGGACCCGTTCAACTTCGGCCAGGCGGTGCGTGCCCTGTACGCCGCGGGCTGCACCGGGCTGATCGTCCGTCCGCGCAACTGGACCCAGAACGATTCCGGGGCCGCCGCCGTCATCGCCCGCGCGTCCGCCGGGGCCACCGAGCGCATCGACATGGCCGTCGCCGACGGACCCGAGCCCGCCGCCGACGCCGCGCAGGCCCGCGGCGTCATGGTCGTCGCCACCGGGCAGACCGACGACGCCGTGCCTTACACGGACGTTGATTTCGCCGGCCCGACGCTGCTCATGATCGGCGGCGAGCGGCGCGGCCTCCGCCGATCCTTCCTCGCCCAGTGCGCCCAGGTCGTCACCATCCCGTACGGCCCGGATGTTGCGTTCCCCGCCGCGCTCGGCACCGTCGCGGCGACGTCCGTCCTCGCCTTCGAGATCGCCCGCCAGAGAACGTGACCGCGTCCCGAGGGCTCCCACGCGAGCGCTCCCGTCGCGTACGATCCCGGAAACGATCAGCGCAACAAACACCTTGAAAAATCTTCAAAATGATAATTTTTATTGACTTATAGCTTGAAAAGACCGACTGGCCGTTCCCTTGTCACGTGCCGCCGTCCACACACCACTCACGAAAACCTTACTTTTGAGCCTCGAAACGGCCCCCGCCCGATAAAGCCCCCATGCGTCATACCCTCCCCGCCCGTCTCGATCTGACCTGGCGAAAAGCGTTGCTGGCCCCGTTGGTGGTCCTGCTGGTGGGCGTCGCGGCCGCGCTTCCCGGGGAATGAGCCCGTTCGGGGCCACGCGTCCTGCGCGCCGACGACACACCGCCTCGCCGACCTTCGGGGTGAATCCGCCGGGCCCGCAGCCCGCCGGCCAGCCACTACAATCCCCGCCCCATGGCGGAGACCCCCAACAACCCACCGCACGCCGCGTCGACCCAGAACCTCCGCGTCACGGGGTTTGACCTGTTGCCGTCGCCGGGCGTGCTGTCGTCCGACAACCTGGAGATCACGCCCCGGGCCGCCGACACCGTCCGCACCGGCCGCCGCGCCATCGAGGCCGTGCTCCACGGCGACGACGACCGCTTCCTCGTGATCGTCGGGCCCTGCTCCATCCACGACCCCGATGCCGCGCTCGAGTACGCCCAGCGCCTCGCCGAGCTTTCGCAGAAGGTCGCCGACCGCCTGCTCGTGGTCATGCGCGTCTACTTCGAGAAGCCCCGCACCACCGTCGGCTGGAAGGGCCTGATCAACGACCCCGACCTCAACGGAACGTTCGACATCGCGCGCGGCCTGCGCCTGGCCCGCAAGCTCCTGCTCGACATCAACGCCCTGGGCCTGCCCGCCGGCACCGAGTTCCTCGACCCCGTCACGCCGCAGTACCTGGACGACCTGGTCGCCTGGGCCGCGATCGGCGCCCGCACCACCGAGTCGCAGACGCACCGGCAGATGGCCTCGGGCTTGTCCATGCCCGTCGGGTTCAAGAACGCTACCACCGGCGATCTTCAAGTGGCATTGGATGCCATGCAGTCCGCCATGTCCGCCCACCACTTCGTCGGCATCGACGAAGACGGCCGCGCCGCCGTCGTCCACACCCGCGGCAACCCCTTCGGGCACGTCATCCTCCGCGGCGGCAACGACGCCACCAACTACGCACCGCAAGACATCGCCGACGCCAGCCAACGCCTCAGCGCCGCCGGCCTCAACCCCGGCCTGCTCGTCGATTGCTCCCACGCCAACTCCGGCAAGAAGCCCGAACGCCAGGAAACCGTCTGGCAGTCCATCCTCGATCAGCGCAAAGCCGGCAACAAAGACATCCTCGGCGCCATGCTCGAATCCAACCTCCACGAGGGCAACCAGAAGCTGCCCGCCGACGGCGACAAGACCAAACTCAAGCACGGCGTGTCCATCACCGACGCCTGCATCGACTGGGACACCACGCAGCGCCTGCTGCTCCAGGGCCACGAACAGCTCGCGTAAGGATGTTGTCTGAAGTGGCACGGGCGTCTCGCCCGTAGTCGGCCGCAGGCCGAGCGTGTCCCAAAACAGAGAAAACCAACGCTTCAAAGGAACCCCGCGCCAACGCCCCGCGTCGGATCGGTTGTCGTGTGACATCCGTGTCCTTTTCCCCGTGGAGTGAACCATGAAACGCATCAACGGTGTGCTGGCGGCTTTGGGTCTGTTCGGGGGCGGCTTCGCCCTGGTTTCCATCGACGCGGTCAACCAACCGGCCCGGGCGGAACAGGCCCTCGTGCCCATGCCGCACAGCGACGTGCTGCCCGAACCACCGGAACAGACCGCAGACCCCGCCGAAGCGACCGGCCACGACGCGGCCGCGCCGATCGACGAGCCGGAGGTGATGCGGCCCGACCCCAAACCGCTTTCCAAGCAGGTCGACCAAGGCCTGGCCTGGCTGACCGCCCACCAGAACAACGACGGCGGCTGGGGCCAGGGCGAGGAGTCCACCCACATGGGCCAAGGCATGGACGCGGTGCGCGACGTGTCCAACGTCGCCGACACGTCGATGGCCGTGCTCGCCCTGATCCGCGCCGGCTCGACGCCCACCGACGGCCCGCACGCCGAGGCGATCCGCCGCGGTGTCGACTTCGTCTGCACCAGCGTCGACGCTTCCGAGCCCAGCTCGATGTGGATCACCGATGTGCGCGGCACGCGCCTGCAGGGCAAGATCGGCCAATACATCGACACCTTCGTCGCCGCGCTGCTGCTCTCGGAAGTCACCGGACAGATGCCCGACGAGGCGGGAAACCAGACCGTCTCCAAGACGCTCGACATCATCATCAACAAGATCGAGAAGAACCAGCAGGCGGACGGCCGCTGGGAGAACCAGGGCTGGGCCGGCGGTCTCGGCGGCGCACTAGGGGTCAAGGCCCTGAACCGCGCAGCGCAGAACGGCGCCAATGTGGACATGGACGCGCTGTTCAGCGTGCAGGACCGCGTGCGTGACCGCTCCACCCTGAACGCCGACGGCGTGTTCGGCGACGACGGGCAGAGCGCCGGCATCGAGCTCTACACCGCCGCGCGCGAGCTGGGCGAGCTGAACGACTACGCGATGACCAACGCGGCCGCCCGGCCGACGCTGGAGTATCGGATCACCCGCGCCCAGAGCGAGAACGAGAAGCTTAAAGCCGACCTCAAGCTCGCCAAGGCCAACGACGCGGACGCGGACACCATCCAGGACCTGGAGACGAGGCTCAACGTCAACTCCGAAGTCATCACCGCCGAACGCGCGAAAATCGACAACATCGAACAGACCGAGGAGCAGCTCGCCCAGGTCCGCGGCGCCGCGGTCAAGCGCTTCGACGACCCGCAGTTCGTCGCCGGCTTCGGCAACAACGGCGGCGAAGAGTTCCTCTCCTACCTCCAGGTCGGCGAAGCCCTCGCGGCCCAGGGCGGCGACGACTTCAAGCAGTGGGACGCCAACATGACCGACAACCTCAACCGCATCCAGAACCAGGACGGCTCGTGGTCCGGCCACCACTGCATCACCGGCCGAACCTTCTGCACCAGCGCCGCCCTGCTCGTCCTCACCGTCGACCGCGCTCCCACGCCCGTCGCCGCGATGGGCCAGGACCGCTGAAAGACCACCGCGAACCCGTTGAAAACATCGCCCCGAAGCCCACGTTCACTGGACGTGGGCTTCTTCGTGCCACAAGCGGAAACCATGCAAGCCCATGACAACCCATCCCGGTTGAGCCACAATCCTTACATGCGATCGCTGCCGCTGCTGCTCGTGGCCCTGACCTGCCTGGGATTCCTCGCCGCCTGTGGCCGCAACGAAGAGACGGAAGCGATTCAAGCCATCGACCTGGCGCTTCAACAGGCGACCAGCTATCTCACCGCCGCCGAGCACAACGGCCGCTGGCCCTCCGACACCTACGGCCTCTACCGCGACGGCGTCACCCTCACGCCGCACGTCCTCTCGTCCCTGATCGTGCTCGCCCCCCGACACGACGCCACCCAGCGCGGCCTCGACGAACTCCGCGCCTGGGTCCACGCCGAACCCGGCGACTCCGAAAACGCGCCACCCATCGACCGCCTCGACCTGCCCGTCTATACCCTCGCCGCCGCATCGTGGTGCCTCGGGTTCACCGGCGACGCCGAAACCCAAACCCGCTACCTCGAAAAGCTCCGCGACCACCACCTCACCGAACACCTCGGCTGGTCGCCCGACGACGCCTGCTACGGCGGCTTCGGCGACGGGCCGTGGGCGTCACGCAAGGACGGCCCGCGCCCACCGACCGCGAACCTCTCGGCCACGCTCTTCGCCGCCGGTGCCCTGCGTTTCGCAGGCGGGCTCGACGAACCGACACGAACCGCGCTGCTCGCCTTCGTGCAGCGCTGCCACAACCCGCGCGACGCCGGACACAGCGCCGCCGACGGCGGGTTTTTCTTCACCCCCACCGACCCGCACCGCAACAAGGCGGGCGACCTCGACGGCCGCCCGCGCAGCTACCAGAGCCCCACCGCCGACGGCGTCCGCCTTCTGCTGGCCTGCGGCGTGCCGCTCGACGACCCTGCCGTCGTCGAGGCCCGCGACTGGCTGCTCGAACGCTTCGACCCGTCGCGCGTCGCCGGCGACTTCAACGCCGACCGCGAACCGCTGCGCGACTCGTACCACTTCTACACCATGTGGTCCACCGCCCACGCCCTGCACCGCCTGCAAGTCCCCGCCGAACAATGGGCGCAACCCCTTGCCGACGAACTGATCAAACGACAGAACCCCGACGGCTCGTGGACCAACCGCTACACCGACGGCCACGAGGACGACCCGCTGGTCGCCACGCCCCTCGCCGCCGGCGCGCTGGCGATCTGCCGGGAAGCGATCACGACAAAAACACCATGATGCAGAAAACACAAACGTTTCTCGGCTCGATGTTTTCGGGTGCCACCGTTGCTTGCGACGGTGCGCGTCGTCAATTCACGGCACGGTCGCAAGCGACCGTGGCACCCATCACGAGGAGGCTTGCTCGCGCTGCTTGCCCTTGTCCGACTCCATCACGCCGCCGTCCCGCCCGGCCCGCAGTTCATCGACGGACTTCACCTTCAAGCGCGCCGCGCCCTTCCACGCTTTCGTCTTCACCTTGCCTTCCGCCAGACGCTTCTCCGCGGCCGCAAAAACATCGTCCGCGTAGTTCGGCAACCACCGCCGCTGTGCCACCAGCATCTCGTCGGCCATCTGCCAGACCTCCTCGGGGTTGCACACCGCGCCCACCAGCGGGTCGTGCAGCATCGCCTGCTTGAGCAGCGTCACGTCGCCCCGCAGCGCCGCCTCCTTGCCCATGCGTTGCACGTCCACCGTCGCCTGGCACGTCGCGGCGCACGCCAGCGGAAGCTCGACGCCGGAGATCATCTGAATGCCCGCCCCATCGACGTAACCCGGCGCCTCCACGATGCAGTCGCTCGGGAGGTTCGTGATCACGCCCGTGTTCCGCACGTTGAAATGCCCGCGGTACGGCCGATTGGTCTCGAGCGCCTCGATGATCCACGAGCCGTGCTCGGTCGAACGCTTCCACTGTGACATCGGGGCCCCGGCCTCGTCGAGCCATCTGGGGTAATCCGTCTCGAACCAGTTGCGGCCCTCGGTGCAGACGCGGAGGTAGCCCCCGGTCTCGCCGTTGATCCACGCGTTGAGGCTGATCCAGCGCCCGATCTCGTCCGGGCGTTTGCGGTACCACGGCAGGTACTCGCTGAGGTGCCCGTTGGACTCGGTCGAGTAACAGCCGAACCGACGCAGCACGTCGATGCGCACCTTCTCCGTTTCGGCGAGTTCGTCGTGCGCTTCGAATGCGGCGAGCAGCTCGTCGCCCGTGATCGATCGGCCGTTGTAGATGACGCGCGTGTACCAGGTCTGGTGGTTGATTCCGGCACACACGATCTGCGTGCGCCGCCGACGGGCGGCGTGGTCCTCAAACCCGAACTCATCATCACCGAACGACTTGGCCAGCGCGGTGTCGATCTGCACCCAGCCGTGCTCGACGCCGTGGCAGAGCCCGATGGTCTCGACGCCGGTGGTCGCCGGGTCGAACACGTCGAGCGCCGCCCAGGTGTTCATCGCCATGGGGTTGGCGTAGTTGAGGAACTTGACGCCGTGCGTCCGTGTGACGTTGCCGACCTCGGCCGTGTCTTTGAGGAACGCGAGCACCTGCGGGATGTTGCGCTGGGCGTACATGAGGCCGCCGGCGCAGAGCGTGTCGCCAACGCACTGGTCGACGCCGTACTTGAGCGGAATGTCGATGTCGGTTTGGAAAGCCTCGAGCCCGCCGATCCGCGTGCAGTTGATCACGTAATCCGCCCCGTCCAGCGCCGCCCGGCGGTCCAGGTGCTGCGAAACCGTCGCGGGGAAACCGTTGGCCGCGATGTCTTTCTCGATCAGCCCCGCCACCATGCCCAGGTTGCGTTCGGAAATGTCGTGCAGCGCGAAGTGCGTGTCCCGCAACTCGGGCACGAACAGCACGTCCTTAATCAGCCCGCGGGTGAAGCCGACCGAGCCGGCACCGATGAACACGACCTTGATCGCCATAAAAGAATCCCGAGAAAAGCAGGAATCGAGTCCTAAACACCCACCCGCAGTATCGCACGCCTGCGTCACCTGCACACCCCGCCGAACTCCAACCATTGACGCGACCCTACCGCCCCGCTATGCTTTCGCCGCAACGTTGCCCGCCTCTTTGAGCCCCGTCACGCCTGACGCCCCGGCTCACCGAACAACAAGCAGCCAGTTGCCACGCATCGGACGGTTGTCCCCACGGCATCGAGCCGTACCCCTCGCGGTGCGTCCCCCCGCCCCCGGAAGTTTCCGCGGCGCTCCTTGCGTCGCATCGGAGACCGGGCCGGCGGTTTCCTCGCACCCCGAAAGTTATCGATGCGCTTTGACGACCTGAACCTGCACCCCAAACTCCTCGCCAACGTCGCCGCCGAAGGCTACGAACTCGCCACGCCCATCCAGGCCGGCGCGATCCCCCACGTCCTGGCCGGCCGCGACGTGCTCGGCTGCGCCCAGACGGGCACCGGCAAGACCGCCGCCTTCGCCCTGCCCCTCATCCACCGGCTCGTCTCCGACCGGAACCCCGCGTCCGACCCGAACGCAAAACCCAAGAACAACCACGCCGACACCCGTGCCCGCGCCTTGGTCCTCGCGCCGACGCGCGAGCTCGCCACCCAAATCGCAGACGGTTTCAAAACGTACGCCAAAGGCTCCGGCCTCCGCGGCGTCACCATCTACGGCGGCGTCAACCAGAATCCTCAGGTCAACACGTTGCGGCGCGGCGTGGACGTCGTCATCGCCACACCCGGCCGGCTTATGGACCTCATGAACCAGGGCCACGTCGACCTGTCCGGCATCCGGGCCCTCGTGCTCGACGAGGCGGACCGCATGCTCGACATGGGCTTCATCCACGACATCCGCAAGATCGTCGCGCAGGTCCCGAAGGAGCGGCAGACCCTGCTGTTCTCCGCGACGCTGCCCGCGTCGATCATGGACCTGGCCCACCGATTGCTCACCGACCCGGCCACGGTCAAGATCGAAGCCGCGACCCCCACGGTCGACCGCGTCCAGCAGTTCGTGCACTTCGTTGAGCGTTCCGGCAAGGCCGACCTGCTTGCAGGACTGATCGAGTCGGAAGGCATGTTCCGCACGATCGTCTTCACTCGGACCAAACACGGGGCCGACAAGCTGGTCAAGCAGCTCAAACAGCGCGGCGTGGCCAGCGAAGCGATCCACGGCAACAAGTCACAGAACGCGCGACAACGCGCGCTGGACAACTTCCGCCGGGACAAGGTGCCCGTGCTCGTCGCCACCGACGTGGCGGCGCGCGGAATCGACGTGGACCACGTCACGCACGTCGTCAACTTCGACCTGACCCACGAGCCGGAGACCTACGTCCACCGCATCGGCCGCACCGCCCGCGCCGGGGCCGAGGGCGTGGCGATCTCCTTCTGCGGTCCCGACGAGGTGGCCTGGCTGCGTGACATCGAACGCCTGATCGAGCAGGACCTCAAAACCGTCGGGGACGTCCCCGCGTGGACGCGCCGCCCCGGCAAGGGTGCCCCGCGGCCCGGGCAGCGCCCGTCATCCGGTCGCCGCCAGCGCGGCACGCCGGCCAAACCGCAGGGCGGGGACCCAAAACCCCGCAAGAAGCACCGCAAGGGCAAGCGGTCCGCCAACGCGGCCCAATCCAACCCGGCCGGCAACCACGGCGGCGATCGTGCAAACCACGGACCGAACGCGCGACCCCGAAAGCGCCGACGCAAGCCGCGCAACGCGTGACCGTCGGCGGAGACCTCGTTCAACCCAGGCTCACGCCAGCGCTTCTTCCGGCTGCAACTCCGTGTAGCGGCCCTTGAAGTGGTCGAAGACGCTGAGCGTCCGCCGCGCGATGCCGGTCCACCCGAACGTGCGGCGGGCGAAGCGCGCGCCCTCGACCACCAGCGTGTCGCGCAGGCGCGGGTACTGAAGCGGCAGGCTGAGCATCGCGGCGAACTCTTCAGGCCGTTTGGGGTCGGCAACCAGGGCGTGCTTGCCGAACTCGACCTGCTCGTGCAGGCCGCCGTGGATCGTCAGAACCGTGGGCGTCCCGCAGGACATGGCCTCGACCGCGGTCATGCCGAACGGCTCGTAACGCGACGGCAGCGCGAACACGCCGGGCGCGCGGTAGTAGTCCGCCAGGTCTTCGTCGGCGATGTAGCCCAGCCACTTCACGTGCCGCGCGACGCCGGCGTCCTGGGCCATCGTCTTCCACTTCGCGATGAGCTTTTTGTCCTGCTTGGAGTTGCCGCCGGCCGCGAGCACCAGCCGCGCCTTGGATTGCAGCTTGCGCAGGTGCGGCAGGGCCTTGATGATCAGGTCGTAGCCCTTATTGTGCGCCGCGCGGCCAACGACGTAGATGTCCGTCTCCTTCATCTTGAGCTTCGCACGCACGTCGTCGAGATGGGACGGCGGCACGGGCGTGAACCGGCTCTCGTCGATGCCCGGCGGGATCATCGTCATGTGCTCGCGCGGGAGCTTGTATTGCTCCTCGATCAGGTCCACCTGCTGCTCGGAAGTGCAGATGACGTGGTCGCAGCTGCGGTACAGCGTAAACTCCTTGCGGATGCGTTCTTTCAGGCGCAGACTGCCGGCCTCGCCGGCGTTCTTCGCGCCTTGCATGTCGCGCTGCTTCCACCAGCCCAGCGAGTGCGGCGTGTGGATGTGCGGGATCTGCAACTCCTCGGCGATCTTCTGGCCCGATGCGCCGGCGTCCCAGTAGTGGCTGTTGACCACGTCGTACTTGAGGTTCCGCTTGCGAATCGCGGCGAGCGTGTTGTTCACGAAGTCGTTGATGTGGTCGTGCATGTCCTCCTTGCGGATGAACGACTTGCCGCCGAAGGGGATGCGCCACACGCTGAGGTTCGCGTTGACCACGTCCTGCACGGGCTGGTCCTCGAACTGCCGGGTGAGGACGTCGACCTTGTAACCCAGCCGGGCGAAACGCTTCGCCAGTTCGAGCACGAAGACGACCTGACCGCCGGTGTCGGGCTTGCCCAGTTCGGGCGTCGCGGCGACGTAGCCGTGCAGCGAGATCATGAGGATGGAGCCTTGCGGCTGAGCGGGCATGGGGGCCTTTCGTTGAAGACAACGCGAATCCTTCGAGAAAAATAGCATAAAACGCGCGATCCCGCAGTGCATCACACCGACGTGAACGCGGATTCACGCGACCACACCAAGCCGGCGCAGCCCTTCGAGCACGCCGGCGGCGTGCCGCGACCGGGCGTGGTACGCGCGGTCGGCGGGCATCGCGCTCAGCAGTTCGTCGCGCGCGTTGCCGACCGCGATCGCGTGCGGCGCCGCCTCGAACATCGCAAGGTCGTTCGCCGAATCGCCGGCGACCACAAGGTTGTTTTCGCCCACCGCGAAGTGTTGTACGAAGTGCGCGTGCACAAAACGCGTCGCGTGGTCCTTGCCCCCGTCGGGCGGAAGGATGTCCAGGTCGTCCGACCCCGACGCGATGATCCGGCACGGCAACCCGGCGGCGTCGAGTTGCTGCGCCACCTCGTCCTGCGCCGCGCCGCGCGGCACCGCGAAGCTCGCCTTGTGCGGCGTCTGGTACTCCGCGTCGTGCGCACGGTGCCCCAGCGTCGCGACCACGTCAACGATCGCGTCGCGCGGCCAATCCGCAAACCGCTGCGTCCACGCGTCCAACCACGCCCCGCCGACGCGCACCTGCGTCCCCATCGCCGTGATCACCGCGTCGATCGGGAAACCCTCCGGAAACACCGACGCCACCGTCGCGTCCACACTCGCCGCCGGCCGGCTCGAGTTGAGCGCCACACACACCCGCTCGCGGTTCTCGTTCAGCGTGTCGGCCAAAGCGTGCAGCGCCGCGTCGTCGCCCGTAAGCGTGTCATCGACGTCGCTGATCAGCAGCCACTTCGCCGCCCCCGACGCGCCAGCCGCAGTATCCGCAACGGCATCACGGTCGATTACGTTCTCATCGTCATGCGTCGTGCCGGCCATCCCTGCCTCCCTGATCCTTCGACGCCCTACCCGTTGAACGGCAGGCCCGGCGGCCCCTCCGGCACCGGCTGAGCCACCATCGACGTGTAGATCGGCCCGCCCGCCTCTTCCTGCTTCGGCGGTTCGAGGTTCTCGATCGACACGTCGCGCACCGTCAACGTCGCCGACTCTGTGTAGAACCCGAACCGGCCCTCGCCGTACGCGTCGTCCACCAGGCTCAGCGTCACGAAACCGTTGATCGACACCTCGAGGTACATCCCGTGCGCCACGACCTCGAGGTCCCAGGGCCCCGCGTGCTGGCTCACGAAATACCCCGCCTGCAACTGCTGGTAGTTGAACGCGAACTCCAACTCCGGCAGCGAGTTCGCGCCCCACGCCCGCAGCTGCGCCACGCCCTTAATCAAGTCCAGCGACAGGTAGTACCCGTCGCCCTCTTCGTTGACCCGCAGCACTAGCCCGCACTTGCCCGAGCCCTTGAGGTCCAGTTGCGCCCGCAGCCGCACGCTGCGGTGCTCGCCCGGCAGCAGGTACGCCTCGTATCCGCTGGGACACGTAAGGCTCACGCCTTGCTCGCAGTCGCTCGTCGTCGCGTGCGGGTTGTTGAACAGCCGGTCCATGCCGCGCGCCAGCGGCACGGCGCAGTGCTCGGTCACCAGGTCGTCGTAACCGCCGAACGACTTCATCCGCAGCCGACCCGTCTCGTCGGTGACCAGCAGCTTCGGCGGCGGCAGCAGCTTCTTGGTGATCTCCCGGCCGTAGTGCTGCTCCTGCCGGGCGAAAAAATTGAACAGCAACACCTCGTCCCCCCGCCGGCAGATCCGCGCCGCGTAATTGCCCCGCGGCAGCAGCACGTTGTCGAAGAAGTTCTCGTAAGGCCCCATCACCTCGTCCGAATACCAGTAGTGAACCTTCGTGTCTTCCCGGATCGACCCCAGCAGAAAGTACCGCCCGTCCAGCCGGAACAAGTTCGGCACCTCTACGTCGTCATACAAACCCGGATGGTGCAACGCCTCCTCAAACTCGAACCGGTTCGGCTCCACCTCCCGCGCCACGCTCACGCAGCCCCGCCGGATCAACGGCCCCCGGTTCACCCGCGCCGACGCCAGCAGCAGCCGCGCCCCGCTCTCGGGGTCACGATAGAAAAACGGGTCGCGGAAGCTCACCCACTTCCGCCCCTCGTCGGCGCTGTGCTCGTAATGCTTCTTGCCGACCTCCAACGGGTACAGCCCGCTGTCGATCCGCTGCCAGTGCATCAGGTCGTTCGACCAGGCCATGCCCACCCGCTGCACCCGGCCGTACTCACCCCGCGACAGCCCGGTGTAGAACATCCGCCACGCCCCCTGGTGCTCCGGGTCCGGCGAGACGTGCATCGTCCACAGCATGTCGTCGTCCCACGACCCCGGATCGCCGACGAACAGCGCGTTCTTCACCCGCCGCCAGTTCAGCCCGTCGTCGCTCACCGCGTGCGCGATGAAGTCGTGGTTGGGCAGCACCAGGTGGAACAGGTGGAACTGCCCGTCGTGGTACAGCACGTCCACGTCACCGATGTCGGACCGCAAAAACCCGTGCGACGCGTACATGCCCGCCACGATAGACGCCACGACCGGCGATGTCCAAGCCGCAACACCGCCGAAGCCGCCGGATCAACGCCGCCCTGCGCCGTTCGCACCGACCCGCAAACGCCTAGAGCTGACCCGTCGCGCCCAAGTACGCGCCGATCGCCGCGTTCGCCACCGTCAGCACCAGCGAGATGATGCACAGCGTGATGCCCGCGCACGCCATCCCCCGCCGGAACGAGCCGAGGTCCTTGATGCCCAGCACCAGCCCGGTGATGCCGATCGGCAGCCCGATGATCGGGATGATCCACGCGATCAACCCCAGAATCCCCAGCACCAGTGAGGCTACCGCCTTCCCACCGCCGGACTCCGTCGCAGAACCTTCAGACATGATGCGAGCCCCTCTGATATCTGATGTGACACAGACCGCCGACGCACCGCGATGCTAACAAAAACGCCGGGCCCGATCATCATCCCGCAAGGCCCGGGACCAACGCGACAACTTTCACTCCCACTCAATCGTCGCCGGCGGCTTGCTCGAGATGTCGTAGCACACCCGGTTCACGCCGCGCACCTCGTTGATGATCCGGTTGCTGATCGTCGCCAGCACATCAAAAGGAATCCGCGCCCAGTCCGCCGTCATGAAGTCCTGGCTCTCCACTGCTCGGATCGCCACCACCTGCTCGTGCGTCCGGCCGTCGCCCATCACGCCCACCGCCTTCACCGGTAACAGCACCGCGAACACCTGCGCCGTCTTGCGATACAGATTCGCCGACACGATCTCGTCCAACAGAATCTCGTCCGCCTCACGTAACAACGCCAACTGGTCCGGCGTCACCTCGCCCAGCACCCGCACCGCCAGGCCCGGCCCGGGGAACGGGTGACGCCACACCATCGCCTCGGGCAGACCCAACACCTCGCCGAGTTTGCGAACTTCGTCTTTGAACAGGTTCCGCAGCGGCTCGATCAGTTCGAAGCCGAGCTGTTCGGGCAGCCCGCCGACGTTGTGGTGCAGCTTGATGTTCGCCGCCGTGCCCGCGTAGCCGTGGCCCGACTCGATCACGTCGGGATACAGCGTGCCCTGGGCGAGGAACTCGACGTCGCCGTGCTCCTTGGCGATGTCGTCCGCGGTCCGTTTGAACACCTCAATGAACCGGTGCCCGATGCGCGTGCGCTTCTCCTGTGGATCGACGATGCCCGAGAGGTCGCCCAGAAAGTCTTTGCTCGCGTCGATCACCCGCAGGTCCAGGTCGAAGTGCCCGCGGAACGTGTGCTCGACCAGCTCGCGCTCGCCCTTGCGCAGCAGCCCGTTGTCCACGAAGATGCACGTCAGTTGCTTGCCGATCGCCTTGTTCAGGAGCGCCGCCAGCACCGACGAATCGACGCCGCCGGACAGGCCGAGGATCACGTGTTTCTCGCCGACGCGGGCGCGGATCGCGTCGATCTCGCTCATCATGAAGTCGGCCATCGTCCACTGGCCCTTGGCCTTGCAGACGTCGAACAGAAAGTTCGCCAGCAGGTCTTGGCCGTGCGGCGTGTGCGTGACCTCGGGGTGGAACTGCACGCCGTAGAAAGGCACCTTGTGGTGCTTCACCGCCGCGAACGGGCACGTCGGCGTCGTCGCCAGCGCGGTGAATTCTTCCCTCGGAAGCGTGTTGACTTGGTCGCCGTGCGACATCCACGCCGTCGTGCTGCCCGGCACGCCGCGAAACAGGTCCGACCCGTCGTCCACCTTCAGGTTCACCCGCCCATACTCACGCGACTGCGCCGGCTTGACCTCCGCACCCAACAGCTCGCACCCCGCCTGCATCCCGTAGCAGATCCCCAGCACCGGCACGCCCAAGTCAAACAACCGCGCGTCCGGCTTGGGCGCACCCTCGTCGTACACACTGCTCGGCCCGCCCGAAAGAATCACGCCGACGCACCCCGCCTCCTTCAGCACGTCCACCGACACGTCCGGCGGCACGAGCACCGAGTACACGCCCTGCTCCCGCACCCGCCGCGCGATCAGCTGCACGTACTGCGACCCGAAGTCCAGGATCGGCACCACCTGCCCGCGCACCGCCGGCGGCAGCTCGGCGAGCAGGTCAAATCCGGAATCTCGGGCCGTGTCGGCGGTCGCGGGGGCGTTCATCGGGGAAAGATAACGGATACCCCACCCGCCTCACACCCGCGGCGGCCCGTCACCCAGGGGACCGACGTGTCTGCGCAGGTTCTGGACGCGAGACGCGCACTGCGTTGCAGTGCGGCTAATAACGTAAATGTCTCGCGCTGCACGACCTCCGCGCTCTCCGCGCCTCCGCGGTTCGATCTGCTGCGCAGAGAATCAATTCCTCGCCCCACGGTAAGCCCTG
>JAUIGU010000042.1 GCA_030432595.1 Phycisphaerae bacterium | reverse complement strand
CGGTGCAGCGCGTGCTCGACGAAGTGGGCGACGGACATCTCGGCGACGGCGTCGCGCCAGCCGGGCGGTTCGACGCCGCGCTCGACCTCGAGGCCGGCCTCGGCACACATCCGCCGGTACCGGAGGTAGCGCATGTAGCAGGTGTAGGCGCTGACCTGGTCGGCGGGGTGGCGCAGGAGGATCACGTAGCGTGCGCCCAGCGTCTCGAGCGCCGCGAGGGTGGGCGGCGTGGGGTGCGACTGGATGTGCATGACGCCGCCGGCGGGCGCTTCGACGGCGGTGTCGGGGCGCAGCTCGAACGCGCGGAACCGGGAGGCGTAGTCGAGCCGGGCGAGGTTGCGGCGCTGCGACCTTTCATCGTTGAGCGTCGCGAGCATCGCCGAGAACCGGCGCGACGCGGACTTGGCGACGCCAAACACGCAGGTGAGTCGGCCGTCGTACTGCCCGCGTGAGATCGTGTCGCGGGCACGCTGCGCGGCGTCGAGCAGCGCCGCGGCCTCGCGTTCGTCGTGCGGCAGGTGCGGCAGCGGGTCGGCGGGGTCGGGCCGGTCGGGCGCGGCGCCGGTCGGCGTCCCGGGGGCTTGGGGCTGGGGCGGGTTCATCGTCGAGGCGTGGCGGGGAACGCGGTAGTGTAATGTGGTGCCGGGCCGCGCGAACGGGGCTGCGCCGGCCGCGAGCGGGATTGCGAAGGGTCGCGGAGCGTTCTGTCATGGTTTCACTTTCGCCCCTGGCCGGGCCCCGGCTGCATGTCGTCACCGCCGTCGTGGGGGCCGACGAAACCCGCCGGTGGGTCGATGTGGTCTTGCCGACACTGGCCGCGCCGGGCAACCTGGGCGCGTGCAGCGATCACCCGGGGGATGTGTTATGCATCCACACGACGCCGCGCGACCGCGCGGCGATCGAAGGCGCGCCGGTGCTGGAGGTCGTGCGCGGTTTTGTTGAAGTACGGTTTGTTGAACACAACGAAAGCGCAGACTTTTGCCACGCGTTGGGTTGGCGGCAGTCGTCGTGGCGTCGCGACGTACTGGCCGCGGCGCGTAACGCCGGGGCGGCGGCGGTGTTTCTGCCGGCCGACGCGGTCGTCGCGGACGGGGGCTTGGCGCGGCTGCGGCAACTGGCGGCGTGGGGGGTGAAGAAGGTCTGGGTTTCGGCCCTGGCGGTGGAGGTTGATTCTTGGACGAAGGCGGCGCGCCGGCACGCGGGGCCGGACCCGTCGGCGGTGTGGGCGCTGCCGCCGCGGGCCGCGGTGTCCGCCGCGTGGGACCACCTCCACGACACGGCCGCGGCGCAGCGGTGGGACGCCGACGCGTTCGACGTCGGCGCGGGGCAGGTGCTGTTTCCTTTGTCTCTGGAACCCTCGGATCAGCCGAACCATTCAAGCGGCACGCCGCGCAGCTGGGTCGCCCACGCCTGGCGTCCGTACCCGGTCATGGAAGCGCCGGACACGCCGGCCTGGTGGGCTCAGTTCGACGCGCCATCGGAACCCTCAGCCGAACCGCCGCCGCTGCGCCCCGGCGACGAGCATTTGGTCACCGACAGCGACACGTTCGCGATGCTGCGTCTGATGGATGCGGAGTTATCCTCAGAAAGCGAGTTGCGGCGGGGTCGCGCCGGCCGCGCGGCCGCCATCGCTGAGGCGATGTGTGAGGGTCGTGATCCGTCCGCCTCGAAGCGCATGGACACGCCGGTCCTTTGGCACGACGGCGACGTTTCCGACGAGGTGTATTCATCGACGCTCGCGCGGGCCGACGCCGTGTTGGAGGCCGTGCGTGACCAGGTCCGTCGTCAGCGCACGAGGCGTCAGGCGGATGCGGCGCACGGCGTCTCGGCGTCGCCGACCCCGAGCGCGCCGGCCGGGCCGCGCTGCCGACTGCACTTCATGGTCCCCGTCTGGGGGCGTGGCTACATCGAGCGGTTCCTGCGCTGGGGCCTGCCGTCGTTTTTGGCCGAGGGCAACCTGCCCGCGACGGCGCACCGCACGTTCGCGTTTGACATCGTGACCGACGAGGCCGACCGCGCGCTGTTCGCCGACCATCCGGCGATGGATCGGCTGGCGTCGCTGGTGGACGTGCGTTTCCTGACCCCCGACGCGCACGCTCTGGCCCACCCGCTGAGTGAAGACTCGCTCGGCTACGCCAAGATGACGCGGTACTACAACGCCGCGATCCAGGAGGCCGCCGAGCCCGACGTCGCACACGTGTTCCTGACGCCCGAGGGCGTTTTCTCCGACGGCATGTTCACGGCGATCGCGAAGCGCTTCGACGAAGGCTTCCGCGCGGTGGCGTTGCCCGGCTTCCGCGTGCTCGAAGACACGGCGATCGAGCCGCTGCTCGACCACCACGTCGAGGCGGACGGCGTGGCGCTCAGCGCCGCGCCGCGCGACCTGGTGCGCTGGCTGTTGCGGCACCCGCACCCGATCACGCAAGCGCACACCTGCGACGCCCACGGCCCGCGCCTGCACCCGCACTACTACTTCCCGGTCGGGCCGGACGGCTTCGTGGCGCACTGCTTCCACATCCACCCGGTCGCGGTCTGGCCGACCGAGCCCGGCACGCCCGTGCCCGAAGGCCAGACGCTCGACCACGAGTACCTCGCGAATGCGGTCCCGCTTCACATGGTCCACCAGGTCCGCGACACCGACGAGATGGCCGTGATCGACATCGCGCGGGGCGGACATCTGGAGAGCATGTTCAGCGACCACATCTTCACCGCGGACGACATCGTGGGGTTCGCGCTGGAGTGGACCAACGGCTACCAGCGGGCGTTCTACGAGCGGGGCGTCCGGGTGCACACGGGCGGGATCGACGAGCGCTGGGTCAGGGTCGAGTCGTTCGCGTCGGGCGTGGCCGCGGAAGTGTTGGGCCGGGTACACCGGACAGTCGAGATGCCGGTCTTCGCACAGGCCCGCGCGGCGCTGGCCGCCACGGCACAACTTCAGAGCCAGCCTTGGCTGATCCGCCATACCCAGCGCTATCAATACAAGCGCGAGCGCCTGCGTCAGCGCGTGGACGAGGTCGGGTGGCTGCGGGCGCTTGCCGTGCGGACCCGGCTGCGCCGCAAGTGGGCCGACCTCCGCCATCACCTGTCCACGCGCTCAGCGCGACGACAAACCCATTGACGCGTCGAGCACGGCCCACGGGTCCTGCGGGTTCTCACACGCCAGCGCCTTGTGTCGCGGACGCTCCTCCGGCGGGATGCCGGCGTCGGCCGCCGCGGCGGCGCGCACCAGCTCGCCGTCGGCGCCGAGTTGTCGGGCGAAATGCCGGGCCGCTTCGAGGTACGAGACCTCCGTCGCCGCGGAGACGTGTGTGATCCCCGGGCGTGCTTCGACCAAAGCACTCAGCACCGAGTCGAGCGAGACGGGCGCGAACCAGAGGTCGGCGAAAGCTTCGACCGGTTGACCGCGCCGCAAGGCATCGATCCATTCACGCATCAACGCCGGGCCGGGCGGCGGGGGCATGACCTTGCCCGGGCGGACCACGACGCCGCCGGCGTCCAGCACACGGCGCTCGGCGTCGCGTTTCTGTTTTCCGTACTCGCATGCCGGGTCGGGGCGGTCGCCCGCGCTGGGTCGGGGGTGCTGACCGCTGAACACCAGGTCCGTCGACAGCAGCACGGGCGTCAGGCCATATTGCGCGCCGCGCTCGGCGAGACGTGACACCGCTTCGACGTTGAGGCGGCGCGACGCCGTCGACGACTCCCGGCACGCCCGCAGCGACGTGACCGCCGCCAGCAGAAATAGCCGGCCGTTCAACCCGTGGAAGTCGAACCGTTCGACCGCGTCCGTGTCGGCGAGGTCGAGATGCACGCAGGCCGTGTCAAGGGGAGGCGGGCGTCGCGTGGTGACCACCGGCGTTTGGCCGTGGGCTTCCAGCCGACGCGACAGGTTTGAACCGATGAACCCGTCGCCGCCGACGATCGCGTGCAATTTCGCCGCGGTCACGACGCGGCCCGCGGTTCGGGCAGCGGCGCGGCGTCCGTTGAAGCCGGGGACGGACGGCCAGGCGTGACCGGTTGGCGAGGACGCCGCGCCCGGGCGCAATCGACGCCGAAAAACATCACCCGCAGCGCCCCGCCGAGCACACGGTCGAACCACCGTCCGCCACGCGACAACTCCGCGTACGCGCGCCGGACGTCGCGCAAACGCCGAGGCACAGCGTCGTCGGCGATGTGGTCGTAGCCCCGCTCCATCTCGAGCCGCCAGCGGGTGCGCCAACGCTGCCGATGGTCTTCGGGAAACGCGTCGGTAAACTCGGGCGACGCCATCAACACAAACAAGCGGTCACCGACGCGACACACCTCGTCCACGTCCTGCGACAACCGCGGCGAGTACCCCGTCGGCTCGTGGGTCCAGCGAACGCACACCCGGTCCAGGTAGTAAACGCCGTGCCGCAGGCCCAGCGCGCGGGCGGCGAACAGGTCCGTCGCAAACGACAACTCTTCGCGGAACCCGCCGACGTCCACCAGCGCGTCACGCCGGTACACCGTCGCCGCCGAGAGCGACGCCCCGGCCGGGTCGCGTTCGAGGTGTTCGTGCCGATAGACGTTGGGGTTGCGGAAGCCGTCGCGGTTCCACGCCGGCACGCGCAGCGTGTCGAGGCGTCGGCCACCCCGATCGACGCAATCGATGTGCCCGAACACCAGGCCGACCCCCGGGTGGGCTTCGATCGCGTCCCGGACGTGGGCGAAGAAGCCCGGCTGGACCTCGTCGTTGGCGCCGGCCCCGTACACGTACTCGCCCGTCGCCGCATTGAGCCCGTGGTTGAACGCCGCGGCAATCCCCCGGTTGCGCTCGTGCCGGAGCAGGCGCACCGTCGGGTGGTGCGAGGCGTAGAGCGCGATCGTCTCGGCGCTCTCGTCGGTCGAGCCGTCGTCCACGACGATGATCTCGTCGGCCGGCGCCGATTGCGCGAGCAGCGCGTCCAGCGCCCGCGGCAACTCGCCAGCGTGGTTGAAGTTCGGCATGACGACGCTGAGCGTGGGCATGGGGAGAAAACGCAGGAAACTTAAGAAACACAGGAACGATGAATCGTCATGGATCGCGTTGCGTGTGCTTGTCGGGAATGCATGACTTGGGTTGCCTGGATTTCCTGAGTTTCATGCTTTCCTGCGTTTATCTCAAGCCCACGCCCACCGCGATGAGGTAGTGGCACATGGGGAAGTAGCCCGTGTGGACCAGCTCGTCGTTAGCGCCGAACATGAACACGCGCGAGAAGTGGATGGACATCTCGTCGTGCAGCCGGTCGCCGTCGTAGAGATTGACGTGCCCCGCGTTGGTCACCGCCGAGGCGTACTGGGCGCTGGTGACGTTGGGCGTCCCGACGATCCCCAGCCCGTGGGGTTTGAGGTTGGCGGTCATGCCCGCGAGGAAGCGCTCGGCATTGCCCGGTTGGATGTGCTCGATGACGTCGAAGTTGATCACGGCGTCGAAGTCGGCGTTGGGCTCTTCGAGGAAGTCCTTGGCGGCGAACTCGCAGCACGGCTCCCCGGAAGTGTCCGCGTCTTCCTCCCCTCCCACCGGGAGGGGCCGGGGGAGGGTGCTTCCTTGCCCCCAGTTTTTATTTGCTGTTTCGATCAGGTCCGCATCAAAGTCCACACCGCGTGCAAACCCGCACTCTTTCGCGACGAGGTACGTGCCGATGCCTTCGCCGCAGCCGACGTCGAGAATGCGGGCCGGCTTGGGCGTGTTCGCGCTGATGAGTTTCGCGGCGAACTTGTAATAGCTTGTCGTGTAGAGCAGCCGGCGGGGCGTCTTGCGGGCGTGGTAGCTGTGCATCGCGCCCAGCTCGACGGGCTTCGCGCCGGCCATCAGGTCGATGACGGGCTGCCAGCGCGAGTCTTTCTCGGTGGGGGTCGGTGCGCTCATGCGGGTCGCGGTTGGGTACGGCGGCGTCTCACTTCACTTCTTCCGGGGGCGGGGGTGGATGCCGACGCCCATGACGTAGTGACACATCGGCGAATATCCCGTGTGCACCACCTCGTCGTTGAGCCCAAACAGCAGCACGTTGTGGAAGTGCTTCCGCATCGTCTCGACCATGCGCTGCCCGGTGAACAAATTGATGTGACCCGCCTTGCTCATGGGCGACGCGTACGCCTCGGACGTCTGGTTGGGCGTGCCGACCACGGCGACGCCATCGGGCTTGAGGTGCTTGGTGATCGCGTCCCAGTAGCGAGGCTCCGCGTTGGGGTCAATGTGCTCGATCACATCCAGCGACACGACGCCATCGAACGGCCCGGGCTGCGACAATTCGGTGTTGAGGAAGTCCGCCGTTTCGAACGTCCGCGTATCCGTCTGCCAGTTCGCCTTGGCGGTGGCGACCGCGTCCGCGTCGAGGTCCACCCCGTGGTACCGCAACGCGAACTCGGCCAGGATCATCGTGCCCAGCCCCTCGCTGCACCCCAGCTCGAGCACGCTGCGCTTCGGGCCGGTGCTGGGGGCCGACATCTTCGCCGCGAACTTGTACCGCGACAGCACGAACGGGAAGCGCTTGGGGTCGTTGCGCAGGTTGAACGACCAGTGGTGCCCGAGCGGGATGCGCTCGTCGCCGATCAGCTCACGCACGCCGTCCCAGACCTCGGCCTCGCCGGGGACCGCAGCTTCCGCGTGGGTACTGGCCGCACTGCTTTTGTTGGGTGTCGAGGCCGTGTCACTCACGGCGAGAGCATACCGCGAGGCCGAGCAAAGTGCCGTGACGCCACGGGTTTAGGCGTATTTGTGCGACCCGTCGCAGGCGGGCATCCGTTTCGACAAACCGCAGGTGCAGTCGTTGAGGCCCTTGCCGTCGAGGATGCGGGCGGTGCATTTGTCGATGCGTGACGCACGGGTCGCCGACTGCTTGGCCGCCGCGAAGTGCATGAGGTACGCCCGCTGCCGGCCGGGGGTCAATGCCTCGAACGCTTCGTGAAAGGCCGGGTCTTCGTCGAACCGGCTTTGCAACTCGTCCGGCGTGTCGAGCTTCGGGGCGTTGCCGGTTTCGACCTTCGCCCCGGACTTCTCCAGTGCGGCCGCTTCGCGGATCAACGCCTTGAGCGTGGGCGTGAGTTTCTTGATCTTGCTCACGTCGGTGAAGCGCATCACCCGCGCGGCCTGCGTGTTCGGCCCCGGTTTTTCGAGCAGGTGCTTGGGGTCTTTGAGCAGCGCACCTTTGAAGAAGCTGAGCGTGCAGCCATCCTTGAGCCGGCCGAGGATGACCACGTTCCCATCATCCACCGTGTAGCACGGCGCACGCCACTTCCACGCCTCGGTTAACCCGCACTCAAGTACGATTCCTCGTAGTGCTGTGAGCTCGTCACGCCAGTCGGCGGATTGTTTTAGAAACGCATCAACTTCGGGTAGGTTCGATGTCATTGCGGGTCTTCTTGTCGTCTTCGTGCGTTGACTTGATCGACTTCTGCTTGCCATTTCACTCGAGCTTTCTCCGATTCGATTTCAAGCCGATCAGTGAGCGACTGCCAGAACTGGCGAAAGCACTGAATGGAGCAAAAATAAATATCAGGTTGTCCGCCAACAATATTTCTGATGACGAATAATTCCACCATCTCACGCCCGGGTTCACGTATATGAGATCCGGGCGGGTGTTCCGGCGGCAATGGCCCGTACCAAGTAATGGCAAGCGTTGATGACATTAGTTCGTTGCCAGAACCAAATTCCCGCGACTCGTCACTAAAAAGAACCGTTGAAGGATTCATTCTGACGCCTTCGAAAGGTTCTCCCGGAGGGTTTTTGCACATTACGCATCCGCCGTCGGCTGGTAAGCAGCTTTCGGTTGGTGATGAATTCAGCGGAAGCATCGGCAAATTCAAATTTCGTCTCCCAGAATAGTTTTAAGCCTTGTGCTCGTACGCCAGCGGCAGGTCCTTTATCCGTTCCCAATCCCCGTCCACCCACGCGAACACGTCGCCCAGGCCTTGTTCAAGGGAAATGGTCGGTTTCCAGTTGAACTGTCGGCGGGCCTTGGTGGAGTCGATGACGTAGGCCTTGTCCTGGCCGGGGCGTTCGTCGACGATCTTGGTGGCCTGCTCGAAGTCTTTTTCCGCCGCGTCGCAGATAGTTCTGACGACGTCGCGCACGGCCACACCGCCGCCGCCCGAGCCCGCGTTGGATTCGTCACTCGGGGACAGGTGGTACATCTCGCCGGGGGTGCCCTCGAGCATCGCGGCGAGTTCGCCTTTGGAGACGTCGCGGATGTGGATGTAGGACTTGATGGCGTGGCCACCGCCGTGGAGCTCGATGGTTTTGTCGAGTTTCAGGTAGATCGCGCTGCGGGGGATGATCTTGAAGAGTTGTTGGTGGGCGCCGTAGACGTTGGTCGCGCGGATGATGACGCAGGGGAAGCCGTACTGCTTGACGTAGGTGGCGAGGAACTGGTCGCCGGCGCTTTTGCTCGCGGCATAGGGCGTGGAGGGTTTGTCGCGGTGGCCTTCCTTGACGACGCCCTCGCAGGTGCCGTACGCCTCGGGGCTGGAGATGTGGACGTATTTTTCGAGCCAGTCTTGCTGGCGGAGGAAGTTGCCCAGCCGGGCGATGGCGACGACGTTGGTCATCGCCCACTGCTCGGGGTGCCGCCACGACGGCGCGACCTCGGACTGCGCGGCGAAGTTGACGATGTACGCGGGCTTGGTTTGGTCGAGCAGTTCGCAGATCGCTTCGAAGTCGTCGTTCAAATCGAGCTGGTGGAAGGAAAACCGTTCCTCGCGCTCTTTGCGATCGAGATAGGACAGGAAGACTCTGGACTTTTCGGGCGAACGGGAGACGCCGATGACCTGGTGATCGGTGTCGGTGAGCAGCAGGTCGACAAAATCCTGGCCGGAGAACGAGTTGGAGCCGAGGACGAGGGTGGTGGGGGCGGTGTTTGCAGGCATCCGGAGAGTTTTAACGCAGAGGGCGCGGAGGTGCAGAGACGCAGAGGGCAAACGCAGGAAACGCAAGAAAGTCAAGAAACGCAGTAAACCGGAATAGCTGATCGTCGTCGTTATTGTTGCTGCGTTTCCTGCGTTTCCGGGTTTTCTTGCGTTTTCTACAGATCGATCATGCACCGCCCGACCACCGTGCCGTCGCGGAGTTCGTCCAGGGCGGTGTTGATGTCGTCGAGCGTGTAGCGGTGGGTGATGAGCGGAGCGAGGTCGAGTTTGCCGGCCGCGACGAGTTTCAGATAGCGCGGGATGTCGCGGTCGGGGACGCACTCGCCGCCGTGCGAGCCGGTGAGGGTTTTGTCGAAGTGCAGCGGCAGCGTGTGCAGCGTGGTGTCGGCGTCGTGCTTGGGCACGCCGACCAGGATTGTTCGGCCGCGCGGTGAGGTGAGGTCGTACGCGGCGCGGATCACGGACGGGAGCCCGGTGTTGTCGATCACGACATCGGCCCCCGGAAGTGGTCCGAGCAAGGTGCGGACACGCTCGGCGGTTTCTTCAGGGGTTTGTTGGTGTGCGTTAACGGTGTGCGCTGCGCCGAGTTGCTTGGCGAGTTGCAGCCGGCCGTCGTGCAGGTCGATGGCGATGATCGGCGTCGCGGAGACCATCGCGGCGCCCTGGATGATGTTTAAGCCGACGCCGCCCGCGCCCCAGACGACGACGGACTGGCCGGGCTTGAGCTGGGCGTTGTTTTCTACGACGCCGAGCCCGGTGGTGACGGGGCAGCCGAACAGGGCGGCAATGTCGAGCGGGACGTCGTCGGGGATCTTGGTGACGCGGTTTTCGCTGACGACGGCGTGCTGCTGGAAGGTGGTGATGCACCCGGCGTTCAAGCGGTTTCCGTCGAGCGGGCTGCCACGCCAGCGATAACTTCCAGGGGCGGCGTCGATGCCTCGGCCGGAGCGCCAGTGCATGACGACGTGGTCGCCGGGCGCGACGTGACGGACGCCGGGTCCGGTGTTGAGCACGACCGCGCCGCCTTCGTGCCCGAGCAGGTGGGGCAACCACTTGTCGGGGCCCTTAACGCCGGCGATCTCGCCGAGCTGCGACCCGCAGATGCCCGAGTGCTTGACCTCGACGAACACCTGACCGGCGTCGAGCGTGTCGGGTAGTTCGATCTCGTCAACCACCAGCGGCTGTCGCTGTTGAACGAGGATGGCGGCGCGGGTCGTTCGGGGCAAGTTGGGTTTCATCGCTGAGACGCAGAGTAGCGGAGACGCAGAGGGAGCAAGTTGGGTCGCAGCCTCTTTTCTGGTTCTTCTCTGCGTCTCTGCATCTCAGCGCTCTCTGCGTTCAGTTCCGGCTTCATTCAAAGTAAATAAACGAGTGATCGCCGGTGTAGCCGCAGTGGTCGAACCACCACTGCCATTCTTTGGGGGTGTTGAACGCTTCGCAGGTGACCTGCCAGTAGAGCAGGTTCGTTTTTTCCTCTTCGTTGCGGTAGCTCTCGACGCAGATGTAACTGTGGCCTTTGGAGACGCGTTCGATCTCGCGGATCGCCTTGTCCAGGTCGTGGCAGTGCAGATTGTGCAGCGTGTTCAGCGAATAGACCAGGTCGAAGCTGTCGTCCTCGTACGGAAGCTCGGTGCAGTTGCCTTCGGTGAGAAAGGGCTTCATCTCGTCTTTGGCGTGCTCGAGCGCGTAGGCGGAGATGTCCAGCCCCGCGACTTCGAGGCCCGGCACGGACTGTGTGAATTCGTAGAGCAGGAACGCCTTGCCGCAGCCGACGTCGAGGACCTTGTCGCCGGCCTTGAGGCCGTAGTGGTCGCGCATCGCGTCGGCGACGGGCAGCCATCGGCCGGGCAGATATTTGTACCCGCCGTAGTTGATCCGCCGGTCGCCGTCCCAGTAGTCGTAGCCCCACTGCTTGGCGAGCGCGGCCGCCTTGGCCTTGGGGTACTCGGGGTCGTTCACGCGCGCGAGGTAATCGCGCGACGTGGACTTGTGGACGGCGGACATGAAGTCGAGGTAGGCCATGGGGCAGTGCCAGTGGCAGTGTCGGTGTCAGTGGTCGGGGAGTGGGGATTGAAGCAGCATGCTGCGGGCGCGGTCGAGGATCGTGTCCGGGTCGATCTCGACGCCGGCGAACCTGCGGCGGTCGGCCGCGCCGGGCAGCAGCGGGGCGAGGATGATACTGCACCACTTCACGCGGTAGACCGGCAGCAGTTTGCGGAAGCGCGACCGCTGCGCGTCGGGTAGTCCCAGCGTGTCGATCACGGCGTCCTCAAAGCGGGAATAGCAAGACCACGGGGCGGGGCGGCGGGGCTGGTGGAAGAAGTCGCCGAGTAGTTTTGCGGGGTCGTCCCAGCCGGCGTACTCGAAGTCGTGGAAGACGAGGAACTCGTCGCGCTCCCGGGCACCTGCGCGGCCGCCCGTGAGGATCGCGTTGTGAAACCCGAAGTCCGACGGCGAAAGGCAGCGCGGCGACTCCGCCAGCGCGTCGTCGGCCTTGGCAATCTTCGGGTGGATCGACGCCCACGCGGGCTTGAGCTCGCGCTCGATGAACGCGGCGGCGGCGGGGTCGTCCACGGCGTCGAGTTTGCGGACGCGTTGATCCACCAGTGCGACGTGCTCGAGATTCGTGAAGCACGACTCCGAGCCGTTCGGGAGCGTAGCGGCGTCTTCGTGGTCGCGGTGCTCGTTGAGCCCGCGGAAAAACGCGGCGGCTTCATCGACACGCCGCGGCGTGACTTCGTGGAGTTTGAGCATCCGGCCGGGCACGTAGCCGTAGAGCGCGGCACCCAGGTCGTCGTTGAGGGCCAGCGGTTCGGGCACGCAACGCAGGCCGCGCTCCCAGGCGAACCGGCTGAACGCGAACTCGTGCGCGAGTCGGTCGCGCGGGTCGTCGGGGTGGCGGAAGTAGGCCTTGAGCAAGGCCGGCGGCACGTCGGGTTCTTCGGTATCGATCCGGAAGACGCGGTTGTTGCCGCCGCCGGTGAGTGGGGTGAGCTTGGACGCTGTGCCTCGACTCAACTCGGCCAGAGCGGACCGCGCGAAGGCGAGCAAGGTCTCGTCGTCCGGAGGCGTTGAAGGTTGGGGCGCGTCCTCGTTCACGCCGACACCGTATCGCGGAATGTCCGTTCGATCTGTTCCCACGAGATGAACCGCGCAAAGCGCTTCTCTTCGGGGTAGCGTCCGGCCGGATCGAACAGCCAGCGTGTCACGCTATGCGGGAACGCGGGCTCGGCCAGGAATTCCGGGAGGTCGTCGATGAAGATGTCGCACCCGAGCTCGCCGATGCGTTGGAGCTTCATTTCCTTTTCCGGTTGCAGGTGTACGCGGTCGGCGGGGATCAGGGCCGGGCTGATGCCGTGGTGGCCGAGAAACCGACGCGCGGCGGCGTGCAGGTCGTGCGGCTCGCCGCGGTAGGGCGTGCGCGTCTTGTGGCTGACGATGTGTATTTCGGTTCCCGCTTCGGTTGCGTATCTCAGCGTCTCGACAACTCCGGGGAACGGTGACGCGCGTGTGATCTCCGGTCCGTAGCCCAAGCCCTGCAACTCCGTCCAGTCGTCTTCCTTCCCGGCCCGCCGGAGGTAGTCGCGGACGGCGGTCTTGTCCGTCGGCAGCTCATCGGGGATGAGGCCGCGCTCCGACGCCAGCGCGTGGAACAACCCGTCGTAGCACGCGATCGTGTTGTCGAAGTCGATGCCCAGGATCATGCGGCCCGTAATCTACTCGGCCGGCATCCCGGCGTATTGATGCACGATCAGCTTGTGCCCGAACGCGCCGTAGTCTCCGCCATCGCTGAAGGCGATGTCGAAGCGGGCGGTGAGTTCGCTCCACGCCTTGCGTTGGCCGTACTCGGGCGACGCGCGGTTGCAGTTCCAGTCGTCGAAGTAGAAGTGGGCGCCTTCGCTGAGGAAACCGCGCTCGAAGCAGGGCAAGAGCGCGTCCATCGTTGATTGGTACAGGTCGCAGTCGACGTGGAGCAACGCCAGCCGGGTGTCGTCGGGCAGCGTCGGCACGGAGTCCGCGTACCAGCCGGGCACGATGTCGACGCGGTCGGTCGGCAGAAACGTGCCGATCATCTGCGCCAGGTCTTCGGCCGACGCGCCGCGGCAAAGCCCGGGGTGCCAGTGCCCCTGCGCGATGTGCGGTGAAGCGGCATCGACGTCCGACGTCGCCTCGGGCAGGCCCTCGAAGCTATCGAGCAGCAGCAGGCGCTTGGGCGTGCGGCGCGGCAGCGTGTTGTCGGCCAGCGACTTGGCGAGGACCTTGGCGGTCATGCCCGTGTGCGTGCCGAACTCGATGATGTCGCCCCGAACGTCCGCGCCGATGACGGCCCAGACGCCGAGGTAGAGCTTGAGGAAGCCGTCGCGCTTCGCCTCGGTTCGGCCGTCGCCCTGAGGGATGAGGTGGTCGAAGTCGAGGCTCACCGCCGGGCCTCGGGTGCCATGCGTTCGGCGAGCGCGAGGCGGGCCTGCGCGACGACGTTCTCGGCGGTCAGGCCCGTGATCGAGCGGGCGTAGTCCTGTGACCCTGTGCGGTGGAGAAACGCGTCGGGCGTGCCCAGCCGGACCAAACGGGCGGGCGGTGGCGTGGATTGGTCGGCGAGCCACTCGGCGACCGCGCCGCCGAAGCCGGTGTGGGTCGAGTGCTCTTCGAGCGTGAGGACGATGCGTGCTCGTGAAAAGGCGTCCGCCAACGCCGTGGTGTCGAGGGGTTTGACGGACACGCAGGAGAGCAGCTCCGTGGGGACGCCGGAATCTTTCAGTTGTTGGGCAGCATCGACCGCGATGGGCAGCACGTTGCCGCACGACAGCAGCACGACTTCGGGGGCCTCGGCGCTGTCGCGGAGCTTCAGCCACTTGCCAGGTTCGAGATTCGGCGCGCCTTCGTGAATCGGCGGCTCACCCTTTTTTCCCAGGCGGATGTAGGTCGGGCCGTCGTCGCGTTGCGCGGCGAGTTGGACGCAGGCCGTGACTTCCGGGGGATCGCCCGGGCACAACACGTCCATGCCCGGCAGCGAGCGGAGCATGCCGATGTCTTCGCAGGAGTGGTGGGTCGAGCCCAGCGTTGCGTAAGACAGCCCGCCGCCCACGCCGGCCACGACGACCGGCTGGTGGTGGTAGCACAGATCCACGCGGAGCTGCTCGATCACGCGGTAGGTTGTGAAGTTCGCGATCGTGTAGCAGTACGGCCGGAGCCCCGCCATCGCCAGGCCCGACGCGAGCCCGATCATGTTTTGCTCGGCGATGCCGACGTTGTAGAACCGGTCGGGGAATTCTTCTTTGAACGCGTCGAACATCCGGTTGCCGATGTCGGCGGACAGCAGCACGACACGCTCGTCGCGCTTCGCAAGTTCGTGAACGGCATCGCGGAAGGCGTTTCTCATGGGGTGGCATCAACGCAGAGGTCGCGGATCAGCAGAAAGGCAGAGGGGAAATAAGTTCTTCCTGATTTCAATCTCATCTGTCTTCTCTGCGTCTCTGCCACTTTGCGCGCTCTGCGTTAAACCGAAACTCCGAGTTCACGGTGTGCGGCTTCGACTTCGTCGGCCTTGGGGATGCGGTAGTGCCAGTTGTTGTCGTCTTCCATGAACGACACGCCCTTGCCCTTGGTGGTGTGGGCGATGACGGCGGTGGGCCCCCGGAAGTTTTCGTTGCCGTCGCGGAATGTTGTGAAGGTCTGTACGAGTTGATCGAGGTCGTGCCCATCGACTTCGACGGTGTGCCACCCGAACGCCCGCCATTTGTCGGCGAGGTTCTCCAGGTGCAGGATGTCGTTGCTGCGGCCGGTGGCTTGCAGTTTGTTGTAGTCGACGATGGCGCACAGGTTGTCCAGCCCCTTGCCCCAGGCACCGCTGAGCGCGGGCGCGGTCATGGCGGCCTCCCAGACGCTGCCCTCGTTGCACTCGCCGTCGGAGAGGCAGACGTACACGCGGTAGCCGCGCTGTTGGATCTTCGCGGCGAGCGCGAGCCCTAAACCAATGGGCAGCCCGTGCCCGAGCGAGCCGGTGGCGGCCTCCATGCCGGGCACGCAGCCGGGGCTGGGCTGCTCGGCGAGCTCGGCGCCGTCTTCGTTGAACCGGGCGAGCACGTCGTCGCCGAAGAATTGGAAGTGGTTCAGTGTCGCGTAGAGCGCCGGAGCCGCGTGGCCTTTGGATAGGATGAAACGGTCGCGGTTGGCGTCGTCGGGCTTCTTCGGATCGATGCTGAGCACACCGCCGTAGAGCGCGGTAAGGATGTCGAGGCACGACAACGCCGAGCCCAGGTGCGGGCAGTGTTTTTCGTGCGACATCTGGATGACGGTCGCGCGGAGTCGGGCGGCGGTCTTGGCGAGTTCGGTCGTCATGCTTCACGCCCCTCCCTCTGGGAGGGGTTGGGGGAGGGTGCTCGATCTTCTCGATCCCGAATCTTCGCCAGCAACACCCGTGCTGCCCCGTCCGCGTCTTCGATGATCTGATCGTTGTGAATGCGGATGACTTGGAGACCATGGCGAACCAAAAACCGCTCGCGTTCCGCGTCGTGCAATTGTCGCCCAGCGTGTGACCGCCCATCAACTTCAATCGCCAGCAACAGATCATGGCAATAGAAATCGAGGATGTACGGTCCAAATGGATGCTGCTTCCGGAATTTGTATCCCCCGCATTGTCGGTTTCGAATCCGTTCCCAGAGCAATCGCTCGGGTGCGGTGAGACGCCGACGCATGCTGCGAGCGTTTTCCAGCTGTTTGGCGGGTAGCAGTGGGCGCGGGGTGGCCATGAGTGATGGGAGTTTATCAGCACCCTCCCCCGGCCCCTCCCGGAGGGAGGGGAGTTCGACACGTCACACTCCCGCGGGCTGGCTCTGCATCACCTTCACGTTGAAGTATTTCGGGTCGGTCATGCTGTCGGGGAGTTGGTCGGCCTTGAAGGCGGCGCACAGGTCGCGGACGGCGTCTTCGATGGTGCGCTGCGGCGTGAAACCGAGTTCGTCGGCGACCTTGCCGCTGTTGACGTGGTAGCTGCGCGGGTCGTCGGTGGGCTCGACGCCGATGGCGATCTCTCCCAGTTCGGGCATCTCTTCTTCGACGACGCGCTTGACGATCTCGGCGATCTCGGAAACCGGGTGGTTGGTGCTTCCGACGTTCCAGACTTTTTTGTTGACCTGTTCGTCCGGTGCTTCGAGGACGCGTTGGTAGCAGTCGACCATGTCGGCGATGTGCAGGTTCGGCCGGAGCTGGTCGCCGCCGAACACGCGGATCTTCTGGTTGTTGACCGCGTGGTTGGTGAGGATGTTGACGATCACGTCGAGACGCTGCCTTGGCGAGTAACCGCAGACCGTGGCGGGGCGGATGACGACCGGCACGAACCCCCCGGAAGTGCCGGACGACTTGCCCAGCAGCACGGGCTCGCACTGGGCCTTGAACTTGCTGTAGTCGGTGAGCGGGTTGAGGTCGTGGTCTTCCGTGACGTCCGGCGCCTCTGAGACGCCGTACACTGAACTGCTGCTGGCGTAGACGAAGCGTTTGACGCCGGCGGCAATGGACGCGTCAACCAGCGGCTCGAAGGCGTCGAGGTTGATGCTCTTGCCCAGCGTCGGGTCCAGGTCGAAGGACGGGTCGTTGGACACGCAGGCCAGGTGAACCACCGCATCGACCCCCGGAAGGGTTCGTTCGAGCAGCGAGACATCGCGGAGGTCGCCCTTGATCAGCGTGAGGTCCGGGTGGTCGGGCAGGACGTCGTCGCCGTACCAGCACAGGTCGAGCACGGTGACGCGGTAGCCGGCGTCGAGGAGTTGCGGCGTGAGCACCGCGCCGACGTAGCCGGCCCCGCCGGTGATGAGGACGTGGTGGAAGCGTTCTGCGGAGTCGTTCGACATCCGCGCAGCTTACCTGCCCCAGGGAAGAAGTTCTGCCGCGACGCACCGTACCCGGCCGCCGCTTCGCTCCCCCCACTCCGCTCCCCCCACTCCGCTCACCCGCCCCGCGTCTGCCCCCGCTCACGCCGCGGCGCTCCGGCCCTCCGTCGATGGCGCACCGCGAACAGAAACCTCAACGCCGATGGGTTCGGCCGTCGGATGCTCCTCCGTCCCCGACGCCGGCGTCGCCAGCCGCGGCAGCCGCGCCGCCACCGCCGCCAGCCGCGCCGTGTCCACCGCCTCCGGCCTCGCGTGCGCCGACCCGGGCACCTGCACCCCGATCAGGTGATGGCTCCCGCCCTCCACCCAGCCCGCCGCCGCCCGGCTCATCGGCCCAACCTCGCCCGACGCGTCCGCCCACCGCCCCCAGTACACCACCCGAATCGGCCGGTCCGCCATCGGCGGGCGCAGCACCACCGGGCTCTTCACGAACGACCGCAAATAATGGAACCCGTACCCCGCCGCCCCCGGCACGTCCGGCACCGCCGCGTCCGGAGGCACCAGCTCGAAAAACAGCTCCAGCCTCGCCCCCGGAAGCGTCCCCGGAAGCGCCCCCGCCGGTCGGCCCGGCCCGCGCTGTCGTTGAAACCGCAGCTCGTGCTCCGGCACGCACCCCGTCCGGTGCGTCGCGCCCACAAACGCCAACCTCGGTGCTTCCCGCAGCGCTTCGGCGGCCTCCCGCTTCGCCGCCCGCGCCGCCTCGCCGGGCTTCTTGCGGACGCGCAGCCCCAGCCGCGCCTTGTCCGACGCCGCGACCCGGTCGTTGCTCCGCACCGCGCCCGGCCGCCCACCCCAAAATCCCAAAAGCCGGATCACCCCGCCCAAACGCCTTCCAACGCCGTTCGAGCCGGCCGCTCCCTTCCGGGGGCGACCGAGCCGCCGGGCTCAGACTTCCGGGCCGAGACTCGGAGGGCCGGCCCGTAGACTCGCTCGAAAAACCAAACCGTTCCGAGTGCCAGCGCATCCCCGGCGACCCGGAACCCTCGCGCATCTTGTTCGCCACCTCTCGCCGCCGTCTGGAAACATCTCGTTCGAAACCGGAACCATCGCGGGCAAGGGCGCAAACAGAGCGCACCAACCCGCACCCTTGTCGCTCCGACCCTCGACCACCGCGCTGCGCGTTGAAAACACCCCGCGGAGACGCGGAAACACACGGTTCAAGCTTCGCCACACCCCGCGCCCATGAAGAATGATCGAGTCGAACGCGCGCCGTACGCCGCGGAGCCTTCGCCGCATCCCGCCGCGCCCGGAGGGGCCGTGACCAAGACCCGAGACGTGTCACGGAAAACCGTGAAGGGTGGCACCCGGCAGCGTCCCCGGGCTCAGCGTGGGGGCAGGCCGTCGAGGCGTGCTTGCACTTGCTCGACCTCGGGCTGCATCCCAACGGTGCGGAAAAGATTGCGGCTCTGCGTCCAATACTGCCGCGCAGAGTCGATATGGCTACGCTTTTCGTCGTTTTTCCCGAGCGACAGTAAAGCTTCTGCGGCACCTTCGCGATGGCCGATTTGTTGAAAGATCGCGAGGGCGTTTTCGGCCAGCTTCTGGCTTTCGCTTAACGCTCCCAGTTCTCGTTTCACATCCGAGAGATTGACAAGGGTAATGGCCTGCCCTTCGAGGCGGCCGAGCTTGCGGTCGATTTCGAGGGCTTCGAGGTGCAGCGACTCGGCCCCGTCCAGGTCGCCCCGCGTCCGGGCGATGAGGCCGAGGTTGCCCAGTTCGCTGGCCTGCCCTTCGAGGCGGCCGAGCTTGTGTTCGATGGCGAGGGCTTCGCGGTGCAGCGTCTCGGCCCCGTCCAGGTCGCCCCGCGTCCGGGCGATGAGGCCGAGGTTGCCCAGTTCGCTGGCCTGCCCTTCGAGGCGGCCGAGCTTGCGTTCGATGGCGAGGGCTTCGCGGAGCAGCGACTCGGCCCCGTCCAGATCGCCCCGCGTCCGGGCGATGAGGCCGAGGTTGCCCAGCGCGCTGGCCTGCCCTTCGAGGCGGCCGAGCTTGCGTTCGATGGCGAGGCCTTTGCGGAGCAGCGACTCGGCCCCGTCCAGATCGCCCCGCGTCCGGGCGATGAGGCCAAGGTTGCCCAGCGCGACGGCTCGCCAGCCTTGGTCACCGGGGGCAAGTTTCAGCACACGTTCGTATTGGCTTTGGGCGGCGGGCAGGTCGCCGCGGAGTCGGTGGATGTGGCCGAGGCGATTGGTGGCGTCGAGGTCGTCGGCGGAAAGGGCGAGGATGCGCTGGAGGGCACGCTCGGCGTCGGCGATGCGGCCGGTGCGGTAGAGGAGTTCGGCGGCCTCGCGGCTGATCTGGATCTCGTCCTGGTCCATCCGTTTTTCGATGGCGGCCCGGCTGCGGTCGAGGTTGGCGAGCTTGTCGACGAAGTAGTCGCCGGCTTCCCGGGGGGACTTGTCCTCGACGGCCTTGCGGGCGGTCTCCACGCCACGTGCGGCATCCCGGGCAAGGCGGAGCAGCGCGCTATCGAGGGTGTCGTCGCCCGAGGGGGAGGCAGCCGGTGCCTCTTGGGACGGCGGTGAATTGGCGAGGATGTGGCGTTTGAGTTCGGCCAGTTCTTCTTTGAGGTCGCCGATGCCGGTGTTGGCGGTGGCAATGCCTGCGGCGTTGTCGTGGACGGCGGTGTTGGTGTCTTGGGCGAGGACGCGCAGGTTGTCCAACTCGTCGCGCAGGGGGCCGGGCGGGAGCTCGTCGAGTTCGGCGTTGAAGGCGGCTTCGAGTTTGTCGTTGAGTCGGGGGGCCTGGTTATTAATCGCTTGGGTGACGATTTCTTGGATGTCCGTCAGCGCGAGCTCGTCGAGGCCGACAGTGATGCTGCGGTCTTTGAGGCCCAGGAGGATGTCGTGCATCGAGCGGTCAGCGGCGGCCTGGGCGCGGAGCTGGGCTTCGACCTTTTGGGCTTGTTTGCGGTTCTTACGCAGCCGGGTGACGCCGATGGCGACACCCAGGCCGACGAGCCCCGCGACGGAAACGGGGTTGACCACGCCGGCCGCGGCGACCACGGAGGTGACCGCGGCGGGCCAACCCAGGCCGGGGTCGTCGATGCACTTTTTGAGGGCGTCGCAGACGTACTGCACCGCGACGGTGCCGGGGAGGTCGTCGATGCCTTCGCGGACGGCGGTGGCGAGCGTGAGTTTGGAGCGTGGCCCCGGCATGTCGCCATTATGGGGCAGACGGCTGTCGCGGGAAAGCGAAACGTAAACGGAGTGTTGGCTCCCCCGCAAGGCTGGCCGTCAAAAGCGGGGCCCCACTTATATGGTCCTCCGTGACTCGGGCTTGTTTGGCATTGCAATACCCATCCGCCCGCGGCGGAGGGTGGTGCGTCGAGCCGACCGGTACCCTCCTCCGGCCCAGGCCCCGGAAGAGGAGCACCCTCCCCCGGCCCCTCCCGGGGGGAGGGGAGGAGAATACGGGCTACTTCAGCAGCGTCGTCGCGTGTTTGAGGAGGGCGACGCGGTCGAGGTAGCGCTGGTGGCCGACGGTGGCGACGGCCTCGGCGGCGGCGACGGACGCGAGGAAGGTCGCGACCTCCAGCGGGGCGCCCGCGGCCAGCACCGGGGCGAGGATGGACAGGAACGTGTCGCCGGCCCCGACGCGGTCGACGACCTTGGCGGCGACGGCGGGCAGGTGGCTGCGGCCGGTCTGCTTGGACCAGGTCAGGACGCCGTGCTTGCCGCGGGTGCAGACGGCGGCGTTGGCGTCGAGCTGGGTGGCGGCGGCCTGGAGCAGGTTGTGCAGGTCGCCGGTCTTGTCGCGGAACTCGAGACGTAGCTCGTTGTGCGCGACGCACAAGAGGTCCGCCCGCGGGTACTTGCCGATGAGGTTGAAGCCCAGGTTCCCCGCGTTGGCCTGCACGTTAAGCGCGAGGTAGCGCGCCCGGTCGCACACCATCTCCACCGCCTCGGGGGTCATCAGGCTGTGCCCGAAGTCCACGACCAGCACCGCGTCCGCGTCGGCCAGCGCCGGCTCGAGCGCTTCGAGCAGGGCCTCGTTGTCCTCCGGGGTCAGCGGCGCGTCGTTGATCTGGTAGCTCTCGAAGAGCTTGGACTGGAAGTAGCTCTCGACGTAGCGACGCTTGACGATGGTCGGCGCGTCGTGGCGGGTCAGGAACGTCGGGGTGACGCGGTCGTGCAGGTGGCCGCGGCAGAGCGATTCGTGGCTGTCGCGTTGGCCGAGCTGGGTGATGAGCGAGACGTGGTCGCAGCAGGCGGCGGCGTTGTTGGCGACGGCGAGGATGCCGCCCGCCATCTTTTCGAGACGGCCGGACTTGACGACGAGCGTCGGCTCTTTGCTGCTCTTGCCGATGGCCTCGCAGTAGAGGTATTCGTCGATGACGGTCTCGCCGATGACCAGCAGCTTGAGCGGTTTGGCGCGGTCGAAGGCGGCGGTGACGGTGTCGATGCCGTAGCGCTCGTTGAACCCGTCGAGCCAGCGCTGCGTGGTCGACGGCAGCTGCGGCATGAACCGGTTGAGCAGGTGGCTGCTGGAAAAGACGATGTCGTCGGTGAAGGTGAGCCGTCCGCCCGCGGCCTCGACGGCCTCGCGCTCGGCGGTGATCGCGCCGGAGATGTCGCCGTCCTCGTTGCGGTATTCGCTGCCCTTGACGTAGAGGTCGGGCTTGAGCAGGGTGATGGGCTCGATCGCGGTCGGCCAGCGGTTCACGGCCGCCCAGGTCACGCAGCCCAGCGCCGCGACGTGCTCGGCCCGCAACGCCGCGGGGAAGGCGGGGCGGTTCGGGCCCTTGTTGACGTATTCGTCCGGCGTGATGGTGACCACGAGGATGTCGCCGAGCTTGGCGGCCTGCTCGAGGTAGCGGACGTGCCCGATGTGGAGCAGGTCGAAGACGCCGTGGCAGTGGACGATGGTCTGATCGCCCTCGCCGCGGATCGTTTCGAGCTGGACGGCGAGGTCGTCGAGGTCCAGGACTTTGTGGGGGGCGGTGGCGGGCGTGGTGCGTCTCCCTGGTCGTGCGGCCGCATCATAAAGATCGGGCGGCGGCGGGCAACCGGACGAAAACGGGCACCGACGAACCGCGCGCGCCGGCCCGTTATCGTGGAGCGATGCCGGTCGCGGAAACTTCAGCGGTGGACGTGGTGATCTTCGGCGGCGGCGTGTCGGGGCTTTGGACGCTGGACGCGCTGCGGCGGGCGGGGTGGTCGTGCGTGTTGCTCGAGGCGCACGAGCTGGGGGCCGGGCAAACCGTCGGGTCGCAGGGCATCATCCACGGCGGGCTGAAGTACACGCTTGCCGGCGCGTTAACCCGCTCGGCCGAGGCGATCCGCGACATGCCGGCCGTGTGGCGCGACGCGCTGGCCGGCCGGGACCCGCAACACCCGGACCTTTCCCGAACCAAACTGCGCAGCGAACACTGCTGGCTGTGGCGGACGGGGAAATGGAGCAGCCGGCTGGGCATGGTCGGGGCGCGGGTGGGTTTGCGCGTCAAGCCGGTGCGCGTGGACAAGGCGGACTGGCCGGGCGTGTTGGCCGGCGTCGGCGACGTGTTTCGCCTCGAAGAGCAGGTCGTGTCGCCCGTGAGCATGATTGAAACGCTCGCGGGGCTTCACCCGGATTGCGTGGTGAAGTACGACGAGGCCACGCTGGCGTTGGAAACGCGGGGCGAACAGGTCTCGTCCGTGCGTTTCGTCAGCGGTGAGACGCGACACGTTGTGCGTTGCCGAGCGGTGGTGCTGACCGCCGGATTGGGGAACGCGGCGTTGCGTGAAGCGGCGGGGATCACGCAGCCACGCATGCAGCGGCGCGGTGTGCACATGATCCTCGCACGGGAAACGCAGCCCGGCTCGGGCGCGCTGCCGGCACTCAACGGGCACTGCGTGGACGGCAACAAGACCCGCGTGACCGTTACGAGCGACACGGACACGCAGGGCCGAACCGTCTGGCAGGTCGGCGGGCAGGTCAGCGAGGACGGCACGGTGATGTCGCGCGACGCGCTGCTCCGCCATGCTCTGCGGGAAGTCTCGGCGTCGTTGGGCGGTCGTGATCTCGGGCGCGGCGATCCGGGCGGCGTGGAGTGGGCGACGTATTTTCTGGACAAGGCGGAGGTCACCACGGACGGCGGGCTCCGCCCCGATGACGCTTTCGTCGAGCAACGCGGCAACGTACTGACGTGCTGGCCGACCAAACTCGCGCTCGCGCCGCGGCTGGCGGCGTTGGTGGGCGAAGCGTTGAAAAAGACGTTCAACAAAGGCTCTTCATTCCCCGAGGCGGCAGGCGTTCGCCCACACCCGTTTCAACTTCCGGAGGCGGATCTGGAGCGCCCGCGGGTTGCGTCGCCGCCGTGGGAGCAGGACCGCCCGTGGACCCCGAGCGACCGCGTGTTGGAGGGGGCGTCGTGCTGAGGCGTCCGCTGGGCAACACGGGGCTGCGCGTGAGCCCACTGGGGTTCGGTGCCGTGAAGATCGGCCGCAACCGCAAGCTGCGCTACGCCCACGCGTTCGAGTTGCCGGACGATGGTCAGGTTGCCGCTTTGTTGAACGGCGCACTGGACCTGGGCGTCAACCTCATCGACACCGCCCCGGCGTACGGCACGAGCGAGCAGCGCATCGGTCAACACCTGGCAACCAGACGGGACGAGTTCGTGCTGACCACCAAGGCCGGCGAAGACTTCGACAACGACACGGGTTTGTCGTGCTTTGATTTCTCTTTCGACGCGATCACCCGCAGTGTCGAGCGCTCGCTGGAAAGGCTGCGGACGGAGGTGCTCGACGCGGTGCTCCTGCATTCGGACGGGGATGACCTCGACGCCATGAACCGCGGCGCGGCCGACGCGTTGCAACAACTCCGTGATCAAGGCAAGGCGCGTTGTATCGGTCTGTCCGGCAAGACTGTCGAAGGCGCGGAGGCGGCGCTGGCGTGGGCGGACCTCTTGATGGTTGAATTCCACGCCGACGACACGAGCCACCACGAAGTTATGAATAAGGCGAAAGACACTGGCGTCGGCGTGATCGTCAAGAAAGGATTGGCGGCGGGGCGGCTGGAACCGGAAGCGGCCGTGCGGTTCCTCATGCGCGAGCCCGCGGTGGACACGGCTGTGATCGGGACGCTGTCGCTGAAACACATCGAGGCGAACCTGGCGGCGGCGACCGCCGAGATCGACCGCGACCCGTCCGGCACGGAATCCGCATGAGCGCCGAGTCCGCCACTGTTCAGGTTCCCGCTGACCCGGCGCTGGACCCGGCGTCCGCGTCGGCACGGACGCTTGCGTTCGTCGATCGCTGGCGGTGGTGGCTGTTCGGCGTGGTGGTCGCGTTGCACGTCGCCGCGTTCACCGGGCGCTGGCGGCCGGGGTACGACAGCGCCGAGTTCCTCATCCTTTCCCGCAAGCTCCGCACGCACGGCAACATGCGCACGCTCGGCGGCGAGGCCCACGGCGTCCTGCCCGGCTACCCGGGTCTGCTGTCGGTGCTGGGCGAAGACCCGACCGGTCCCGCGCTGTTCGTCAACGCCGCGGGCGTGCTGGCGTGGTTGTTTTTCATCTTCGCCTTCGTGCGGCGGGTGTGCGGCCGGCCGACCGCGGTCCTGGTCACGCTGCTCTGCGGCGTGTCGGCGCGGACGATGGAGGCGTCGGCGGACGTGATGCCCGGGCTGCTCTTCGCGACCGCGGTGGCGGGCGTGCTGTGGGCTGAGTCCTGGCCGCGCGGCGCGGGCCGGATGTGGTTGAAGTGGGTCGTCATCGGGGTGTTCGTGCTGTGGGCCGCGTCGCTGCGGTCCGTGGCGGTGTTCGTGGTGGGGGCGCTCGTGGCATCGGCCACCATGACCTGGGTGTTGCGTCACGGCGTGCCGCGGCGCCTGTCGGCGTGGCTGTTGATCGTCGGCGCGCTCGGCGCGGCGGTCGCGGTGTTCTTCGTCGTGCCGGCGTTGCGCAGCGACGTGTTCGCGCTGCTCGATAAGTTCCGCTACACCGGCGTGTCGGGGCTGGCCGCGTCGATCTGGGAAGCCGTCCGCGCGGCGGTGCCCGAAGCGGTGTGGGGTCTGGACATGTCGGCGTACGTCGGGTGGGCGTTGGGCCTGGCGGCGCTGGGCGCGGGCGTGGCGTTGGTGCGGCAGCGTGTGTTCTGGGGCGTACTGGTGCTGGCGATGGCGGCGCCGTGGCTGCTCTTCATCGCCTCGCCGCGCTACGTGATCCCCGTGCTGCCGTTGCTATGGCTGGGGATGTGGTCGGGGATGGTTTCGATCGAGAAACGCTGGCCGGGCGCGGGCACGGGGTGGGCGGTGTTTGTCGCGTTGGGGCTGAGCGTGGCCAGCAACCTGATCGGAGTGGGCCACCTGATCCTCGAGCAGCGGGCCTCGCCGTTCTACGCGGCGTTCCGCGACGGCAAGTACGCCCCGGCCCGCGACGCCGCCGACTGGCTCCGCGACAACACGCCGCCGGGCGCCCGCGTGGTCATCACCCAGCCCGAGCGCACGGTGCTGACCTGGTGGTCCGGCCGGGTCACGCTCGACGCGGTCAACCGCGCCGCCGAACGCGCCGGCATGCTCTTCGCCGTCACGCCGCTCGACGAGGATGCGCACCGGGCGCTCAAGCACCGGCGTTGGCAACTGGGCGTGCCGCTGCTGGTGACGCCGCCCGACCGCGAGGGCGTGGCCTGGACCCTGCACGAAGTCGACCGTTCCGCGACGCTTGGGGAAGCTCAAGAGCGAGAGCAGGAGCAAGACGCTGAGCGGGTCACGAACCCGTGATGGCGCGGCATCCGTCACCGTCGACCGGCAACATTTACGATGCCCCGATGCGCGTCGCGCTCGTCCACGAATGCATCGCCGGGTACCACGGCTCGGAGCGCGTCCTCGCCGCGCTGGCCGGCCTCTACCCCGACGCGCCGATTTACACGCTGATCCACCAGCGCGACGCCACGGCCGGCACGCCGCTCGAACCCCGCGACCACCGCACCAGTTTCCTTGACCGACTTCCCGTGTTGCGTAACCACCACCGGTTGCTGCTGCCGTGGATGCCCTACGCCGTGGAACAACACGACCTGCGCGGCTTCGACGTCGTGATCAGCTCACACCACGCGGTCGCGCACGGCGCGCTCACCCGGGCCGACCAGATGCACGTCTGCTATACCCACAGCCCGGCACGCTATGCGTGGGACCTCTACCCCGAGCACGTCCCGCCGGGGAAGTTATCGCCGATCAAGCGGCGCGCGCTGCATCGCTTCCGAACCTGGGACCAATGCGCCGCGCAGCGCGTGGATCACTACGTCGCGAACTCCAACCATGTGGCTCGGCGGATCGCCAAGGTGTACCGGCGAAACGCCGAGGTGGTCCATCCGCCGGTGGACGTCGCACGATTTAAGGCCGACGCGCCGCGCGGCGAGCGCTACGTCGCGCTGGGCCGGCTCGTGCCGTACAAGCGGACGGACGTGGTGGTCCGGGCGTTGAACGAGTTAGGCCGGCCGCTGACGGTGCTGGGCGACGGGCCGGAGTTGCATCGGCTGCGGTCGCTGGCGTCGGGGAACGTGACGTTTGTCACGGACGCGGACGACGCCGCGGTGGCGGAGACTCTCGCGACGTGCCGGGCGCTGGTCTTCGCCGGCGAGGAGGATTTCGGGATCGGTCTGGTCGAGGCCCAGGCGGCCGGGGCCCCCGTGATCGCGTGGCGGCGGGGCGGGGCGGGCGAGATCGTCGAGCACGGCGTCACCGGCGTTCTTTTCGAGGAACCCACGCCCGCAGGCGTTCAGGCGGCGGTGGAAGGATTCGAGTCGGCGGGGGTTTCGGCCGATGCGGGTATGATCCGGGCCCACGCCGAGCGTTTCTCCGCCGACCGTTTCGCCGACGCCTTGCGTCGGCTGGTGACGGGCTGGTGGGAGCGCTTCGCCGATCAGGGCCCGCCGATCCGCTGAGCCCGGGCCGCGCTCGCCGCCGTCCGCCGTCCGCCGACCCGATCCGCCCACCCCTGCCGTCATGGCTCCAGGCCTGTCCACGACCGTCGCCGTCCCGCCCGGGTCCCAACCCCAGGCCCGCCGCGCCCTGGGGCGCGCTGCGTCCACGCACGTCGACGCCGCCGCGGCGCAGCGCTACCTCCGCACCCACCGCCGCCGGCACGCCCGCAACGCGGTGAGCCGCGTCGATCCGCGCAAGCGCGCCTTCGACTTGGCGTTGGTGCTGGCCGCGTCGCCGGTGCTGCTGCCGGTCATGGGCGCGATCGCGCTGCTCATCCGGCTTGACTCCAAGGGGCCTGCCTTGTTCTACCAACGCCGCTACGGCCTGGGCGGCAACAAATTCACCATGATCAAGTTCCGCACCATGGACGTCGATGCGCACGAGGCGCTCGCCGACCACCTCGCGGTCAACACGCAGCACGCTTTCGAGTGGTCTCAGCGCCGCAAACTTAAAGATGACCCGCGCGTGACGCGTGTCGGGCGCTTCCTCCGCCGCACCTCGCTGGACGAGCTGCCGCAGGTCATCAACGTGCTGCGCGGCGACATGTCGCTCGTGGGCCCGCGCCCGCTGCCCATGTGCGAACGCCACCCCTATGGCAAAGCGTTCGCGCTCTACTGCCGGGCGTTGCCGGGGCTGACCGGGCTTTGGCAGGTGTCGGGACGCAGCGACCTGCCCTACGAAAAACGCATCGAGCTCGACACGTTCTACATCCGCCAGCGCAGCGTCAAACTCGACCTGGCGATCCTGGCGCGGACGGTCAAGGCCGTGCTCTCGAAACGCGGGGCGTATTGAAGATTGAAGACTCGTTTGGATAGAGGGGGTGCCACGGTCGCTTGCGACCGTGTTCCTTTGGTGGGTGTTCAGCTTTGTGGCGGGTGCATAACCCGCACGGTCGCAAGCGACCGTGGCACCCGGGCATGAGATCCACGGTTCAGTCTTCTGTCTCCACCATCTCCGGCAGGTACTTCTCCAGCTTCTCGACCTTCGGCAGCGCGTTGAACACGACGTACGGCTGGCCGGGGTTCAGCTTCACATAGTCCTGGTGGTACTTCTCGGCCGGATGGAACATATCGAGCGGCTCGAGCGTGGTGACGATCTTGCTCTCGAACGCGCCCGACTCGTCGAGCTGGTGGATGTAGTCCGCCGCGGCGGTCTTCTGCGATTCGTTCAGATAAAACACGGCCGAGCGGTATTGCTTGCCGTGGTCCGGGCCCTGTTTGTTGAGTTGCGTCGGGTCGTGGGCGACGGTGAAGAACACGCGGAGCAGCTCGCTGTACGTCACCGCCTCGGGGTCGTAATTGATCTGGATCGCCTCGGCGTGGTCGGTCGCGCCGGCGCTGACGAGCTGGTAGTTCGCGTCGGTCGCCGCGCCGCCCGCGTAGCCGGAGACGACGGTGTCTACACCCTTGACCTTCTCGAACACCGCCTCGGTACACCAGAAACACCCGCCGGCGAACACGGCCTGGGCTTGGCCGTCTTCGTTGAGCACTTCGACGCCCTCGGGCGCCGGAGCAGGGCCGGGGACTTTGGCGGGGTCGGCGGTCGAACGGGTGCAGGAGAGCGGGGTCATGAGCAGGGCCGTGCAGAGGGCGAGGGTGTGACGTTTCATCGCGTGTTCAACCCTGAGCATAGCGCGAACATTCCCGAGAAGCTTTCGCGTGTTTGCGAAACTTGAGCGGGTTATGATCGGGTCGAAACGGTTCGCTGCGGGGCATACAGGGTTTGAACGCCATGAGCGAAGAAGCACCGACCACCCAGGTTTCGCCTCCGCCGCCACACGACGCGGAAGCGCCCGCCGAGAAGCCGCCACCCCCGCCGCACCGGCGGATCCACGAGTCGACGTGGAAAGATGTGCTCAAGGTGTGGGGCCCGGTGGCGCTGCTGGGTCTGCTCGCGTTCTTCATCGCGTGGAGCTTCGTCGAGCCGGCCCCGCCGTCGAAGGTGCGCATCTCGACCGGCTCGCCGGGCGGGGCGTACGAGCGGATCGCCCAGCGGTACGCGGTGGTGTTCGGGGACAACGGCGTGCAGCTCGAGTCGGTGCCGTCGGTCGGATCGACGCAGAACGTCGAACGCCTGCTGGCCGGCGAAGTCGATGCCGCGCTCGTACAAGCCGGGACTGTGTCCGACGAGGCGCAGAACGCGCTGCAGGCGGTGGTGGCGGTGACGTACGAGCCGCTGCTGGTGTTCGTCCGGGCCGACGCGGTAGATGGCGAGAGCACGCAGCCCCGGACGCTCACCGACTCGCTCACGGCCCTCGCGGGCAAGCGGGTCGCGGTCGGCGTCGAAGGCAGCGGCACGCGGACGCTGGTCGAGGCGCTGCTCGACGAGTCGGGCCTGCGCGTCGGGGCCGAGGCGGCGGGCACGCAACTGCTTGAGCAGGGCGGCCAGGACGCGGCCGACGCCCTGCGCAACGGGCAGATCGACGCCGCCTGCTTCGTGATGTCGCCCGAGGCGCCGATGATCCGCGCGCTGCTGGAAGCACCGGGCGTCGCGCTGCTGGACCTGCGTCGCGCCGCGGCGTGGTCGCACCGCCTGCCGTACCTCGCGTCGGTCACGCTCGACGAAGGTGTGTTCGACCCGGCCCGAAACTTGCCGCCCGCCGATGTCCACACCGTCGCGCCCGTCGCGTACCTGGCTGTCCGCACCGACACGCACCGCGCGGTGGTGCAGCTCCTGGTCGAGGCCGCGCAGGAGGACGCGCTGCCGCCGGGCCTGATCGAAGACGCCGGCGAGTTCCCGTCGCTGCTGCGCATGGACCTGCCCGTCGCGGACGAGGCGCGGTTCTTCTTCGAGCGCGGCCCGAACTTCCTGCACCGCGTCTTCCCGTTCTGGCTCGCGTCGCTGATCGACCGGCTGATCATCCTGACCGTGCCGCTGCTGGTCGTGCTCATCCCGCTGCTCAAGGCCGCGCCGCCGGCCTTCCGGTGGAACGTCCGCCGCCGCATCTACCGCTGGTATCGCCAGCTCCGCATCATCGACGAAGAGCTCTCGCACGGCGACGTCCCGCCCGCGCGCCTCGAAGCCGACCTCGACCAGCTCCGCGAACTCGACACCGAGGTCGCCGAGACCGACGTCCCGCTGTCGTACATGGAGGAGTTCTACAACCTGCGTTTGCACATCGCTTACATGCTCAAACGGGTGGAAGACCGTTTGGAAGTCACGCAAGGCTCGTAGGCCCACCCGACTGTTTCAATGCTGGCCTGGTCACTTAAGGGACCAGGCCAGGAAACGCGTAACGCGTGGTGATTAATCTCGTCCGACGGGTTACCCCAGCCGCTCGGTCGCGACGTGGTACTGCGGGTCTTCGCTGAGGTTGACTTCGACGGCGTCGGCGGCGCGGTCGAGGAGTTGTCGGCACTCCGGCGAGAGGTGCGTGAGGTGGAGGCGTTTGCCGGCGGCGCGGTATTTCTCGGCCAGGGCGTTGATGGCTTCGAGGCCGGACTGGTCGTAGACGCGGGTGTAGTAGAAGTCGATGACGACGTCGTCGGGGTCGTCCTTGGGGTTGAAGAGCTCGGTGAAGGAGCGGACGGAAGCGAAGAACAGCGGGCCGTGCAGTTGGTAGTGCTTGCTGCCGTGCTCGTCGAGCTTGGCGTCGGCGCCGATGTGGGTGGCGTGCTGCCAGGCGAAGACCAGGGCGGCGACGGCGACGCCGAGGATCACCGCGGTGGCGAGGTCGTGCATGAACACGGTGTAGCCCGTGACCAGCAGCATGACGAGCACGTCGGACTTGGGCACGCGCTTCCACATGTTCAGCGTCGCCCACTCGAAGGTGCCGATGACGACCATGAACATGACGCCGACCAGCGCGGCCATCGGGATCATCTCGATCCACGGGGCGAGCACCAACACGAACAACAGCAGCAACACCGCCGCGGTGACCCCGGAGAGCCGCCCGCGCCCGCCGGAGTTCACGTTGATCAGCGACTGGCCGATCATCGCGCAGCCGCCCATGCCGCCGAACAGGCCGCAGGTGACGTTCGCCACGCCCTGCCCGACGCACTCGCGGTTGCCGCGGCCGCGGGTGTCGGTGATCTCGTCGATCAGCGTCATGGTCATCAACGATTCGATGAGACCCACGCCGGCGAGGATCAGCGCAAACGGCAGGATGATCCACAGCGTCTCCAGCGTCATCGGCGGCAGCAGGTCTTCGTACTTCGCATCGACGAAGAACGGGATGGGCAGCCCACCCGACAACCCCGCGTCTTCAGAGACACTCGACATCGCGTCGGCGAGCTGTTCGTCAGACAGCACCGGGCCGTGCGCGTCGCCGCCGTGGCTCGGCACCGGCGCGACGACCAGGCCCGCCTGGGCCGCGGCTTCCTCGGCCGCGAGCACCTTCGGCGCATTGACCTCCGCCACCGCGTCGCGCACCGCCTCGGCCCTGAGGTTGGTGCGCAGCATGTCGCCGACCGTGGCCAGCACGTTCCCCCCGGAAGGGACTTCACCCGACGCGTCCGACGCCTTGGCCACCGGCGTTTCGGGCCGCCAGCTCTCCGGGGCGTAGGTGTTCACCGCCACCGAGATGCCCGTGACCAGCAGGATCGCCGCCAAGGACGCCGGCACCGCGCGCGTGAGCTTCGGCAACCCCCAGATGATGAGCATGGTCAGCGCGACCAGCACGAGCATCACCCCGAGCGGTGCGCCGGTCATGAATTGCAGAGCCCCGTCTTCGCCGAGCGTCTTGAAGCTGCCGAGCTGCGCGAGCCCGATGACAATCGCCAGCCCGTTGACGAACCCGAGCATCACCGAGTGCGGCACCATGCGGATAAGCATGCCCAGCCGGCCGAGGCCCACGGCGATCTGGATGAGGCCGCAGAGGATCACGGCCGGGAACAGGTACGTCACGCCGTGCATCGCGACCAGCGACACGACGACCACCGCCATCGCGCCCGTCGCCCCGGAGATCATGCCCGGCCGGCCACCCAGCACCGCCGAGATCAACCCGATGAAAAACGCGGAGTACAACCCGATCAGCGGGTCCACCCCCGCCACAAACGCAAACGCCACCGCCTCGGGCACCAGCGCGAGCGCCACCGTCGTGCCCGAGAGGATGTCGTCCTTGGCGTTGGCGGTCTGACGGCGGAAGAAGTTGAGCATCGAACGAGCTTCTCTCTTAGTGCGGATAGGGCGGCAGCGCACGCCGGCGGGGGCGCTGTAATTCGGCCGGGTTCTCTTGGAAATTGACCCGCAGTGCTTACGGGCGTGGCGAGGCACGGTAGCGGCGAAGCGCCAGCGCCTCAACTCCCCTCCCGCCGGGAGGGGCCGGGGGAGGGTGCTCGGAACGCAACGTGTCGCGGTTGTCGGCGAGCGTGAGAAATCTGAACTAAGCACCCTCCCCTAACCCCTCCCAAAGGGAGGGGAAGTCAGATCATCCCGTTGTCGCGCGCGTAGCTGAACACGCCGCCCGCGTCGACGATCGGCTTCACATCGCCCAGCGGGTTGAGCTGGAAGGTCTGACCGGTGGTGTTATTGGTCAGTGTGCCCGCGTCGAGGTCCACCGTGCACGCGTCGCCGGTCTTGACCTTGCCCTCGATCAGGCGGACGGGCGACTCCATGGGCAGCAGGTACCCGCCGTTGACGCAGTTGCGGTAGAAGATGCGGGCGTAGAAGTCGGCGACGACGACCTTTGCGCCGGCCTCGGCAAACGCCAGCGGCGCGTGCTCGCGCGAGCTGCCGCAACCGAAGTTCTTCCCGCCGATCACGATGGGGTACTTGCTCTCGAACTTGCCCTCTTCGACGTACTTGAGGTTGCCTTCGGGCAGGCCGGACTGGGCGGGGGGCACGCCGACGCAGCAGTACATGCC
>JAUIGU010000041.1 GCA_030432595.1 Phycisphaerae bacterium | reverse complement strand
TGCCGACGCCGAGCTCTACGAGGCCGCGATCAACAACATCCTGCAATACACCGGCAAGAGCCTGGCCGACGATCAGGCGTTGGTCGACGCCCGCCTGCCCGACGGGTCGCGCGTCCACGTCGCCAAGGCCCCGTGCGCCCGCAAGGGCACGGTGATGAGCATCCGCAAGTTCTCCAAGTCGATGCTCGACCTGGACTGGCTGCAGGAGTTGGGAACGTTCACGCCGGCCGCGCGGGAGTTCCTCGAGATCGCGGTGCTCGCCGAGCGCAACATCCTCGTGGCCGGCGGCACCAGCTCGGGGAAGACGTCCTTGCTCAACGCGCTGTCGGCCCTGATCCCGCGCGACCAGCGGCTGGTCGTCATCGAAGACTCGGCCGAACTGCAGTTGCAGCAGGATCATGTGATCTCGCTGGAGTCCAAATCGGCGGACCGGTTCGGACGCGGCGCCGTGGGCATCCGCGAGCTGTTCCGCTCGTCGCTGCGGCTGCGGCCCGACCGGATCATCATCGGCGAGGTGCGCGGCGGCGAGGCGCTGGAGATGATCCAGGCCATGACCTCCGGGCACGGCGGATCGATGGGCACGCTCCACGCCAACTCGCCCCAGGACGCGCTCAACCGGCTCGAGACCATGGCCCTGATGTCCGAGGTCGAGCTGCCGCTGTCGGCGCTGCGGGCCCAGGCGTCGTCGGCGATCGACCTGATCGTGCAGATGTCCCGGCAGATCGGCGGCCGGCGGTTGGTCACGCAGATCACCGAGGTTCTGCCCCTGGGCGACCACGGCTACTACCAGACCCGCGACCTGTTCGCCCCGCAGGTGGACGACGCGGACGGCGAAAAAACCATGACCCTGGGCTGGACCGGCGAGACCTCCACCATGGCGGGCCGGCTCCAGCACGAGCACGCGAAGCGGTCCACGGCCCTCACGGCCGGGGTCTTCGGGCTGGCAGACCCGGGCTGAGTTTCGTGTCCGTCGGAGCCGGGAGCGTCAGCGACCGGACTGTCTGATCGGACACGACGACCGGTCGCTGACGCTCCCGGCTCTGAACGTGGGGCAAGGTGCCTTCTCCCGGCCGAGGGACGCTTTCGTTGGTTTCGTGCGCCGGATCGGGTAAAATGGACTGATGGCGGGGCTAGTTGACCTGCGGTTGTCGGCTCGGGTTCGGCGGAGTGTCCGTCGGCTGCGGGCGGCGTGGCGGCAGGACCGCGGGGCGACGGGCTTGGAGTTCGTGCTGCTGCTGGCGGCGTTCGTGCTCCCCAGCGTCGTGCTGATCCGCCTGGCGCTCGAAGCGCTGGCCCAGCACTACCAGATGATCGTCACGCTCAACGCGATGCCGATGCCGTGACCCGCCCACGATGCGACCGAATGGTCGATGGAATAGAGCCAAGTGCCCATCGCTCCCGGCGACGGGCGTGGATCGAGAGGGAGAGCGAACCGAACCCTGGAGTGTGACGCTCCCCGAGGACCCCGACCATGAATCTCATCACCCCGATTACCCGAAACGTCCGCCAGACCGCGAACGCGACGAAACAAGTCCTCCGCAGGCTTCACCGCGACGAGCGCGGGGCCGAGGGCCTGGAGAAGCTGCTGATTGTCGCGGTGATCGTGCTTCCGCTGCTGGGCCTGTTGATCGTGTTCCGAGACCGGATCAGCGGCTGGGCGAAGGGCGAGTGGGATGCCGTGGTGGCCGACGGTGACGACCCGATCAACACCGATTTGGACACGCCTTCGACTGCCAGCGATTCCGGCGGCTCGGATTAATCTGCTTGTGCGTGGGCCCTCCAGGGGTGTAACCGGATGACGATCGCGCCGATGGTCGCGCTGATCCTGTTGGGGTTGATCGCCGCGTGGTTTGATGTCCGACAGGGGCGGGTGCCCAACGCGCTGACTTACCCGGCGATGGTTGGCGGCTTGGTCTACTGGGCCGCGGCCGGGTGGTTGGCGTTACAAAGCTGGCAACCGTTGGGCGACAGTGCCGTTGGCCTGCTCGCGGGCCTGGTGCCCGCCTTGGCGCTGGTGCTGATGGGCGGGCTGGGCGGCGGGGACATGAAACTCATGGGCGCGGTCGGGGCGTGGCTCGCGTCTTGGACGGCGGTGTTGGACGCGGCGGTTTATGCGCTGCTGGTCGCGGTGCTGCTGGCGTTTTTCGTGATGTTTCGGCGGGGGATCGTCAAGCAGACGCTGGCGCGGGTGATCGGTGCGGCGGTGATGGCCTCGGCGCGGGTCAAACCCGACCTGCCGGACGCACGCGACCCCGAGACCGTGACGGTTCCGTTCGCGGTCGGCATCGCCGTGGGCGCCGCGCTCGCGGGCGCCGAGCACCTGCTGGGCTGGCAACCGCCGTGGTCGGTGTGGTGATACAAAGCCGCGGATGGCATCCGCTGCCGGGCGCGGCAGCACGAAGCGCAGCAACAGAATTGCGATCGCCGAAACCGCCGATGCCAGCGGCGGCTTTGTGGTCGGATGGAATCACACCCGGAAGATCGCCCCGAGCTTCTTGCCCATCAGCACGGAGGCCCCCACCAGCGTCACCGTCAGGAGTGCCATCCCCCACACGCCCATCGCGCTGGCGATGTACGGCCCGTCGCCCAGGCGGTTAAACAGCGTCCAGATCGCCTTGGTGATCGGGTAGTGCGGTTCCTTCTCGGCCAGGATCAGCGAATCGGACACCTCGAGCATCGCGAAGCTGAACACGAGGATCCCGCCGGCGATCAGGTTCGCCAAAATCAACGGCACAACCACGCGGCGGATCGCGGTCATGGGCGAGGCGCCCAGGTTCAGTGCGGCCTCTTCGAGGTCGCCCGAGGTCTGCTCCAGGCCCGCCGACGCCGAGCGCAGAATGTACGGCAGCCGGCGGATCGTGTACGCGACGATGAGGAACACCAGCGGGTTCGGCGCCCCGCCGCGCAGCGCGAACAGCGAGCCCAGCGAATACCACACGCTGCCGGGGTTGCCGTCGGCGACGCCGTCCTGCAGCCAACCCGCCAACTGCGGGAACGGCCACTGCAGCGACATCGCGACGTAGCCGAACGCCATGACCAAGCCCGGCACCGCCAGCGGCAACATCCCCAGCGCGTCCAGCAGCCAACCGCCCTTCACCTTGCAGCGCACCGTCAGGTACGCGATCGCCAGCCCCAGGATCACGCACAGCACCATCGCCGCGCCCGCGTACAGCAGCGAGTTCGCCACCGAGGTCATCGCGAGCTCGTGGGTCAGCGCGCCCTGGTAGTGCGAAAGCGTGAACTCCCCCGGCAGGATCGAGCGGTACCAAGACCCGTCCACGGCCACCGACGAAAACACGACTCCCAGGTGCGGCAGCACCGCCAGCAGCGTGACCCCGACAAAAAACGCCAGCGCTGCAAAGCCCTTCCACCCCGTCAGGCGTTGCTCGGAAACGGCCGCCGTCGCCTTGCTCTGCATCGCGTACGCCCGGCCGCCGAACGCGAACTTGCCCAGTAGGTACAGCCCGACCGCAGCGATCAGCATGACCACCACCAGCGCGTACGGCCGGGGGTTGCTCTCGATCTCCTGCAAACCGTAGAACACCTGCACCGGCGTGACTGTCTTGTACTCGAACATCAGCGGCGTGCCCAGCTCGGTGAACGACCAGATGAACACGATCGTTGCCCCGGCGAACACCCCCGGCAAGATCAGCGGGAACGTGCACTTCCAGAATCGCCGCAACCGACTGGCCCCCAGGTTCTGCGCCGCCTCGTCCAGCGACGGGTCCAGGTTCGCCAGCGCCGCGGTGATGTTCAGGTACAGGATCGGGTACAGGTGCAGCGCCTCCATCACGACCACCGCCCAGAACCGCCCGCCGACCGCCCCGCCCAGGAAGTCGATGCCCGGACCGTCCGCATCGACCAGCCCCAGGTTCATCAGCACCGTGTTGATCGCCCCGAACCGCCCGAGCAGCGCCTGCAGCCCGATCGCCCCCACGAACGGCGGCAGGATCAGCGGCACCAGCACCAGCGACGTGATCGCCGCCTTGCCCCGGAACGAGTAGCGCGCCGCAATCACCGACATCGGCAGCGTCACGACCAGGCAAAGCGTCGTCGTACACACCGCGATCAGGAACGCGTTGATCAGCCCCGCCCGGTACAGCGGGTCCCGCAGCACGCCCACGCCGTCGCCAAAGAAGTAGCGCAGGGTCAGCCCGCCCTCGTCGTCCACGAAGCCCTGGAACACCGTGAGCGCGATCGGCCAGATCAGGAACACCCCGAGGATCACCAGCAGCACCCCGAACAGTGAATACCGGTAGGCGTCGCGTGTCCGGCCGTACATGCGACGCCCGGCCGTGCTGCTGGTTTCAGCGCTCATGCCGGGATGGTAACGGCCTCGGCCGACGCAGACCGATCAGGCGGCGGAGCCGTTACAGACCCCACACTTCATCGCGCGGCGCGATACGGATGTGACATCTGGTCAAAGAAGGCCTGCCGTGACGCGTCGCCCACCGCTCGCGTGGCTCCCCGGAGAAAAAAAACTTGACCGCGTTTCCGGCACTTCCGATAGGACGGCAGAGGGGGACGGTACTACGGGAGCCTGCCGTGGCCAGACGAAACATCCAAGCCCTGGTGATCGATGACGACCGGGCTCAGCAGCGGCTGATCCAGCGCCGCCTGGACAGCGCCGACGCGGCCGTCACCGCGACCGTGGTAAACAACCTGGACGCCTTCGTGGCCGAACTGCAGCGCGGGCGTTGGGATGCCGTCGTCCTGGACTACCACCTCTGCAACGTCACGGCGGTCGATGTGTTGCGTCGCCACGCCGCGTCGCTCGCGGACGCCGCGGTCCTGGTGATCTCCGCCAGCGCGGACCAGGCCATCGTCATTGAGGCCTTGCGGGAAGGCGCGATCGACTTCGTGCCCAAAGAGCAGGCCACGGAGCCCGGCGTGCTCGCCACGGCGATCCGCAACGCGGTCAGTCGAATCCGCGGGCAGCGTCTCGAACGCCGAAGCATGGAGCGCCGCTGCCGCCAGTTGCACCGCGAGGCCGAGACCGACGCCCTGACCGGGCTTTCCAACCGTGCCCATTACGACCGTTGCGTCCGCGAGGGGCGATGGCGCGGCGACCGCCGGCACCAGGTCTGCGCGATGATCGACATCGACCACTTCAAGCAGGTCAACGACACGCACGGCCACGCCGCCGGCGACCAAGCACTCCAGGATGTCGCCCGCCTGCTGCGGCGGTCCGTCCCCGATGGCTCAACCGTCGTGCGGTTGGGCGGCGAAGAGTTCGCCGTGGTCATCGCCGAACGCGACGAAAGCGCGGCGTTCGCCTGGGCCGAGGCGTTCCGCGAGCGGGTGAGCCGGTACGTGATCCAGCATGAAAACAACGCGTTTTCGGTCACGGTCAGCCTGGGCCTGACACGGCCGAACCTTGTCGAAGAGCAACAACCCCCGTTGGCGCTGGCCGACGAACTGCTCTACACCGCCAAGGACATGGGCCGGAACACGGTCGCGACCCCGCAGATCGCGCGTCTTAACCGCGCGGTGGCCAAGGTGCGCAGCGACCCGACGCTCAAGACCGTCTTGCAACGAAGACGCCGGCTGCTGGAGCTGCTGCAAAGCCCGCGGCGACCGATTCAGTTCGAGCACATCGGCCGGCACGGCGACCAGGTCGCGGTGGTGGCGGCCGGCCTGGCGTGTCGGCTGGGCTTGCCGGGGACCGCGGTCTCGGCGATCCGGACCGCGGCGGCTCTGCACGACATCGGCAAAGCCATCATCCCCGAAACCGTCCTCGCCCATCCGGGGCGCCTCAGCTCGGCCCAGTGGGTGCTCATGAACCGGCAGGCGTGGTTCGGGGCATGGGTCGCGCAGCAGTTGGGCGCAAAACCGCTGGTGTCCTGGCTCGTCGCCAACCACCGGACGCGTTTTGACGAAGAACGGGATCTGAATAGCCCGCCCCAAGGCCGGTCCCGGATCACCCGCGATGTCGCGCTGCTGGCCGCCGGCATCCTGGGTGTCGCGGACTCGGTCGCGACGATGCGGGCCGAACGCTCGCATTCCCCCGCCAAGCCCGAGCCGCAGATCCGCGGCGAGCTCGGCCGGCTATCGGGACAGCAGTTCCACCCCGAGGCGGTGCAGACGTTTATGCGGCTGTCCAACACAAGGCATTCGATCCGACTGGCGGCTTGATGCTCCGTCGAAAGGAACGGTCTGGAGAGACGTGTTCCCCTTTTACGGAGGTATGTATGGCTTTGAATCGGAAGAACCGTCGCAAGGAAACCCGGTACCGTTCGCGGGCCGGCTCGAGGATGGCGTGGCACAGCGAAGAGGGCCGACGCGCCCGGCGCAAAGGCTGGACGCTCGATTACTCGGCCAACGGCATGGGATTCATGGTCGAGAAGCCGCGGACGCCGCACCCCGGCGAAACGATCCGCGTCCATGACCTCAGCGCCGGTGACCCGCAACTCTTCCAGGTTGTGCGCGTGGCCCAACTGCCCGGCAAGATGAGCGTCGTCGGGTGCGAACGCGTGTTCGGCAACACCGCGACCATGGAGTTGCCCCCGCCCGCCTGGGGGGCCGTCGAGCAACGCACCGCCTCCGCCGCGGCCTGACGTTGACCGTCAACGTGCCGCCCTTGCGGTCGCCTGGCCCGACTCAACCCGTGGCGCCACGCCGCCACGGCCCGGTGACCGCGAGGGTCAGGCCGTCGCCCTGGATGTTGATGAACAGCGTCTGCCCGTCCGGACTGAAACACGAACCCGCCAGCTCGGAGCTGCTGTAGACGTTCTGACCCAGGTGGTAGATGTCGCCGTCGGGGGTGACGCCCACGAGGTGGTTCTTTCGGCCGGCGTCTTCGCAGACGATCAGGTCGCCCCACGGCGCCACGCAGAGGTTGTCCGCGTTCTCGACCAGTTCGTGGTCGTTGGGTTCGAGGAACAGCTCGAGCCGGCCGGGGAACCGACGCTCCTCGTCCCGGCCCTCGAAGCGCGAGGGGACGTAACGCCAGATCTGCCCCTTGCGGTTCAGCCCGCCCGTGGTGCAGCCGAAGTACACCGCGTCTTGGCCGAACCACATCCCCTCGCCGCGGGCGAACCGCGCCGCCCCGGCGTCGAACGCGCGGTAACGCAGCGAGTCTTCCAGATCGTCCACGTCGTTGAGGTCGATCCAGCCGACGTCGAGGACCGTGTTGGTCGCGATGGTCGGCATCGAGCGGCCGTGAAGTTGTTCGTCGCTGGCCTGGGTGTGCGCCCCGCCGACCTGCGTCTCTGCGTCGTTCTCGATCCAGTTACGCGTGTCGAACGACGGGTGCCCGACGATGCATAACGCCTGAAGCCGGCCGCCGGCCCGGAGGTTGCCCGGCTCGTTGGGGAGAAACCGCGTGATGATCCCGTCCTGCCGGTCCTCGGTCTGGTACACGATGCCCGTCTCGGGGTCGACGCACACCGCCTCGTGGTTGAACCGCCCCATGTCCCGCAGCGGCACCGGCTCGGCCAGCGCGGGCTCGGTCGTGACCGGCACTTCAAAGTTGTACCCGTGGTGGACCGCGCGCCCGTCGCTGCCCGCCTGACCCAACGTCTCTTCACACGTGATCCAAGAGTTCCACGGCGTCGGGCCGCCGGCACAGTTGCGCTCCGTCCCCGCCAGCGACATGAACTGTTTGACCACGCGTTGCCGGGCCTGGTCAAACACGACGGTGCTCGTGCCGCCCTGCCCCGGGCGGTGGCTTCCGGCCTCGCCGGCGTCGTAGAGCTTCTCGGGGTCGATCCGGTCCAGCCGCTCGCGCGACCAGCCGAACGGCCCCATCCCGGCCGGCACGTTCAGCATCTCGTGGTTACGGATGAGCACGACCAAACCATCCGGGCCATCGAACGCCGCCATGCCGTCGGGCTTGCCCGGCACGAGCAGGCCGTCGTCCATCACCTGCCCGATCTGCGAGATCACGCGGTACGAGAAGCCTTTGGGCAACTCGAACACGCCTTCGGGGTCGGGGAGCAGCGGCCCGTACCCCACGCCCGGCTTCGGGTCCCCCGCCGACTGCGCGTGCGCATCGAACGAACGCAGCCCCAGAAACCCCATCGACACCGCGGTGGCGGAACGCATGAACGATCGGCGGTTCATCACAACCATAAAAGCCTCCTGAGTTTCACTATAGACCCCGACGCGTCGCGGCAAACCGAAATCGTGTTAGCAACGGGCTAGCTCCGGGAAAACCTGGATCGATTCACGCATCCTCGATCCACGCGTGACCGCCCCGCCGCCGAACCCGCCCCGCCGCCAGCGCCGCGAGCACCTCGGGATACAACGCACACTCCTGCTCGAACACCCGCGCCGCCAGCGCCTCGGCGGTGTCCCCCGGCCGGACCGGGCACGCACGCTGCGCCAGGATCGGCCCGGTGTCGTAGGTGTTGTCGGCAAAGTGGACCGTGCAGCCCGACACCTTGGCGCCCGCGGTGAGCACCGCCACGTGGACGTGCCGGCCGTACATCCCCTTGCCCCCAAAACTCGGCAGCAGCGACGGGTGGATGTTCACGACCCGCCACGCATAATCGTCCGGGATACGCAGCAGGCTGAGAAACCCGGCGAGGCACACGAGCTCGACGCCTCGCTCGCGCAATACGGAAAACACCGCGTCGGAGTATGCGTCCGTCGAATCGTGGTCCTTGCGTCGTAAGACCTGACAGGGCAAACCAAGCCGTTCCGCCAACGCGATCGCGCCCGCCCGGTCGTTGGAAACGACCACCTGCACGATCGCCGTGTCGAGCGTGCCCGCGGCGATGCGTTGGGCGAGATTGTCCATGGTCGTGCCGCCGCCGCTTACGAGGACGCCGAGTTTCAGCGGGCCGGCCGGGCGATCGGCGAGCACCGTGTGTTCGGCGGCGTCATCATTCGTCGGAGTCGAATCGTCGGGCGTGGCCGGCATCTCACTTACGATAACCCGCCATGCTCCGACGGACCCGTCTCGCCCCCTCGCCCACCGGTGCCCTGCACCTGGGCAACGCCCGCACGTTCCTGGTCAACTGGGCGCTGGCCAAACACTACGGCTGGAAGGTCACGCTCCGCATCGACGACCTGGACACGCCGCGCGTCAAGGCCGACGCCGCCGCCGAAGCGATCGCGGACCTGCGCTGGCTCGGGCTGGGTTGGAACGACGGCCCGTTCACCCAGGCCGACAATCTCGAACCCTACGAAGGCGCACTGCAACAACTCGCCGACGCCGGGTTGACGTACCCCTGCCCCGCGACACGGAAAGAGATCGCCGCCGCTCAGTCCGCCCCGCACGCCGACGAGCACGAACTGCGTTACCCCGGCCTCTATCGCCCCGCCCCCGGCAGTAACCCGCCGCCCATCCCCGCCGACACACCCACCGCCCTGCGCGTGATCGTGCCCGACGAAGCGATTGAATTCGAAGACGCTTTCCACGGCCCCCAGTCGATCAACGTCCAGCAACACGTCGGCGACTTCGTCGTCGCCTCCAAGGCCGGGCTCCCGGCGTACCAGCTCGCCTGCGTGGTCGATGATGCCCGGCAAGGGATCAACGAGGTCGTGCGCGGCGACGACCTGCTCGGCTCGACCGCGCGGCAGGTCCTGCTCTACCGCCTGCTCAATCTCGGCCCGCCGCCGCGCTACACGCACCTGCCGCTGGTGCTCGGGCCCGACGGCCACCGCCTGGCCAAGCGGCACGGCGACACCCGCGTGTCTTTCTATCGTGAGCACGGCGTCCCGGCCGAGCGGATCGTCGCGCTGCTGGGCCGCTGGTCCGGGATCGACGCGCCCGGCGACGGCATGACCGCGTTAGAGTTTGCCGAGCGTTTCGCGCTGGAGAAGATGCCGCGCGACGCCGTGACGATGACCGAAGGAGACGAGGCATGGCTGATGACGACCGCCCAGAAATGAACCGCCCATACAAAACAAACGCCGCCATCCGACGCTACAGCGCGTGGTCGCTGATGTTTATTTTGGCGTGCGCGGGCCAGGGGCTGACCGGCTGCGAGAAGTCCTCGCCCACACCGCCGCCGGCCACGAACGATTCGCACGACGACACCACCACCGCCCCCACGGCAGACCTCCAGACCGTCACCATCGACGGCCGAACGTTCCACCTCGAGCTTGCCCTCGATGCCGACACGCGGCTGCAAGGCTTTTCCGACCGTGAACACATCGACCCCGACGGCGGGATGTTGTTCGTGTTTCCCCAGGTCGTCCCGGCGTCCCGCCTGCAGTTCGTGATGCGCCGCTGCCTCGTGCCCATCGACATCATTTTTCTCGGGCCCAACGGGCGTGTCCTCGCCACCCACGCGATGGAGGTCGAGCCCTTCGACACGCCGGAAATGGACCTCAAACGCTACGGCAGCGGCTACCCCGGGCAGTTCGCCATCGAGCTGGCCGGCGGCACACTCGAAACCCTGAACGTCCAACCCGGCGACGCCATCGATTTGCCCTACGCGGACCTCAAGGCCCGCGCCCGCTGACCCGATGACCCCAAGGTGAACCGCCCCACCGGCCCCCGCCGGCGCGGGGTGTTTCTGCTTGGGCGTCGCCAATGAATCCCGTCTCACTGCTGCTCATCGGCGACGACCCCGCGACCCTCTCGGCCGTCCGCGACGCCGTCACACCCCTGCTCACCACGCTCGAACTCTCCCCCGACCGCGTGAAGACCCTCGACGCGCTCGAGCTGGTTCAAAGCGGCGAACCGATCAAGACTGGCGCGATCGCGTGGATCGTCCTGGGCCCCGCCTTCCGTGAGGCCGACCTCTACGAACTGCTCGCGCTCGCGCAGGACGGCCACGTCCCCGCCGCGCTGTCGGTCCACGACCCGCTCCAGCCCGCCGTGGCCGGCCGACCGCTGCCCGACGGCGCCGTGACCCTGCCGTTCCCCAGCGGCGAGGCGACGGTCACCGCCGTCCTCGGCGCCCTGGCGTCCCAGGCGTCGGCGATCGCCATGATGTCGCGCGAAGCCGAGCTGCTCCGTGCCCACCACAGCGGCATGGCGGACCAGATCGGCCGGATCGACGAAGAGCTCCGCATGGCCGTCAAGATCCAGCGGGAGTTTCTGCCCAAATCGCTGCCCACGGTCGGGCCGATCAGCTTCGACGTGCTCTGGCGGCCGGCCGGGTACGTCAGCGGCGACATCTACGACGTTATCCGCCTCGACGAAGCGCACGTCGGCGTGTTCATCGCCGACGCGGTCGGGCACGGCGTCCCCGCGGCGCTCATGACCATCTACATCAAGCAGGCCCTGCGCACCAAAGAGATCACCCCCGGTGTCGCGCCCGGCTACCGCCTGCTCGACCCGGCCGAAACGCTCAAGCACCTCAACCGCGCCCTGCTCGACCAGGACGGCGGCTCGACCTGCTTCGCCACCGCGATCTACGCCGTCCTCAACATCCGCACCGGGCAGATGAAGCTCGGCCGCGGCGGGCACCCGCTGCCCATGCTCCTCCACGGCGACGGATCGGCCGACCTGCTCGACCAGGCCGACGGCCCCATGCTCGGCGTGTTCGACACCGACGACTTCGAGACCGCGATCATCGACCTGTCGGCCGGCGACCGCCTGCTGCTGTACTCCGACGGGTTCGAGATGGCCTACCCCGACCACGAAACCGACGACGGCGTGGCCAACGAGCAGTACCTCGAAGAGTTCAAAGCCCTGGCCGAGGGCACGACCGAAGAGGCGATGCGGAAGTTCACGCATCGCCTCGACCACCAGACCGGCTCGCTCAATCAGCGCGACGACCTGACGTTGCTTTGCATCCACGCCGACACCGACGCGGGGTTCATCCAGGCCCCGGCCGACGCAGAAGAAGCCACGGCCACCGCGCGGGCGGCGTAAACAGCTCCATGAAGTGACAATCTCTGGGGTGCCACCGTCGCTTGCGACGGTGCTGTCCGGTGATCACTTGGAACACCGGCTTTTCCCCTCGCACGGTCGCAAGCGACCGTGGCACCCCCGACCCCCGACGTCATTCCGCGGCGTCGTGAACCAGAAACCCGGCGTCACGCAGCATCCCCACCGAGAGCGACGGCCGGTGCGTTGAACCGTCCGGCGCGATACCCATCTGCTTTAACGTCGTCACCACCGTCTTGGCCAGCACGTCCGCTTCGAGGTTCACCCGGTCGCCGGGATTGAGCGCCCCCAAGGTGGTGTGTTCCAGCGTCGTGGGGATCAGCGCGACCTCAAACGTGTCTCCGTCCACCACCGCCAGGGTCAGGCTCACGCCCTCGACCGTGATCGAACCCTTCGGCACCAACGCCGAGACGCACGCCTGCGGCGCTCGAACCGTGACGCGCCAGTCCGCGGCGTCGTCCTGAACCCGGACCACCTCGCCCACGCCGTCCACGTGCCCCTGCACGAAGTGCCCGCCCATCGGCTGGCCCGGCGTGACCGAGGGCTCAAGGTTCACGCGGCCGCCGGGCTTGAGCGTGCCCAGCGTCGTCTTGTCCAGGGTTTCCTGCACGACATCGAAGTGGAGCCGGCCGCCCGCCGGTGTTTCACACACCGTCAGGCACGTGCCGGACACGCTGATCGAGTCGCCCTGCTGGATCGTGACGCCGTAGCCCGGCGTCCATCCACGAATATCGACTTCCAACCGAACGCCCGCCGGAGTCTCCGAAACCTCCGCGATTTCACCCACGTGCTGCACGAGTCCTGTAAACATGGCGAAAGCTTAGCGGGACCTCGACGCCCGCCCGTCTGCAAAGCTCCACCACCTCGGCCTACGCTCGGCCCACTGTTATCATCCCCGGCTCGCACCAGACCGAAGACAAACCCACCGCTCCCCGCGAATCCGCTCGAAAGCCTCGTCATGACCGCCACCGCCGCCACCACCTCCCGCACCCACCACTGCGCCCAACTCCGCGAAGGCGACGTCGGCCAGACCGTCACGCTCGCCGGCTGGGTCAACAACTACCGGGACCACGGCGGCGTCCGCTTCATCGACCTCCGCGACCGCGAAGGCATCACCCAAATCGTCTTCCACCCCGAGGCCGGGGCCGCGCACGAACTCGCGCAAAAACTCCGGCACGAAGACGTCATCCGCGTCACCGGCAAGTGCATCATCCGCGAAGGCGGCGAGAACCCCAAGCTCGCCACCGGCAAGGTCGAGATCGACGCCACCGACTGCACCATCCTCAACAAGGCCGAGACCCCGCCGTTCACGCCCGAGGACGCCGGCAAGGTCGGCGAGGAAACCCGACTGCGCTACCGCTACCTGGACATGCGCCGCCCGCGGATGCAGGAGATCATCCGCACCCGCCACCGCGTCACCAAGGTCATCCGCGACTACGCCGACGAGCACGGGTTCTACGAGGTCGAGACGCCGTTCCTGTGTCGTTCGACGCCGGAAGGCGCGCGGGACTTCCTCGTGCCCTCGCGTCTGCAGGCCGGCGAGTTCTACGCGCTCCCGCAGAGCCCGCAGCTCTTCAAGCAGGTCTTGATGGTCGGCGGGATCGAGCGCTACATCCAGATCGCCCGCTGCTTCCGGGACGAAGACCCGCGGGCCGACCGCCAGGCGGAGTTCACGCAGATCGACCTGGAGATGAGCTTCGTCGAGCAGGACGACGTGATGGCGATCTCGGAAGGCATGGTCCGCGCGGTCTGGAAAGATGTGCTGGGCGTGGACGTGCCGCCCGTGAAGCGCATGAGTTACGACGAAGCCATGGAACGCTTCGGCAGCGACCGGCCCGACCTGCGCTTCGGCATGGAACTCGTGGACGTGTCGGACCTGGCCGGCAAGACCGACTTCAAGGTGTTTAAGGGCGCGCTCGACGCGGGCGGCGTGGTCAAGGCCATCCGCGTGCCCGGCGGCGCCTCCATGACGCGCAAGGAAACCGACGCGCTGGCCGAGTGGGTCAAGCAGTTCGGCGCCGGCGGCCTGCCGATCTGCAAAGTCGAGAACGGCCAAGTCGCGACCGGCATCGCCAAGTTCGTCAGTGACATCTCGTCCGACCTCGTGTCCCGCCTCGAAGCCCAGGACGGCGACCTGATCTGCTTCGGCGTCGACGCCCGGCCCGCGGTGGTGGCGCGCGTACTCGGCGAGCTGCGCGTCAAGCTTGCCCACGACCTCAAGATGATCCAGCCCGGCCAGTGGGAGTGGCTGTGGGTCGTGGACTTTCCTGCCGTGGAATGGAACGACGACCAGAAACGCTGGGACTCCCTGCACCACCCGTTCACCGCGCCCAACGACGATGCGCTCGACGCGCTCAAGTCCGGCGACCACGACGCGATCGCCGGCATCAAATCCAAGGCCTACGACCTCGTGCTCAACGGCAGCGAGTTGGGCGGCGGTTCGATCCGTATCCACCGACCCGACGTGCAGCAGCAGGTCTTCGCGCTGCTGGGCATCGACGAGGCCGCGGCCCGCGAAAAGTTCGGCTTCCTGCTCGATGCGCTCAACTTCGGCGCCCCGCCGCACGGCGGCCTGGCGTTCGGCTTGGACCGCCTGGTCATGCACCTGGTCGGCACGACCAACATCCGCGACGTCATCGCCTTCCCCAAGACGCAGAACGGCGCGGACCTCATGACCGCCGCGCCCTCGCCCGTGGATGATGCACAGCTCACGGAGCTCCACCTGCGGACGGTGCAGAAGCCGGCCGCGCCCAAGGCGTGACCCGCGTCGGGTCTGGGGCTTGGGGTATGGGGTATGGGGTTTGGTCGGAATTGACGATCAAGACATCATGCGTAGCTTGGGTGGCGCATTGAGCATTCAATGCAGACCAAGCCCCAAGCCCAATACCCCATACCCGACTCGCCCAAGCCCCCGCCCCTCGACCCCAGAAATGTGCGGCATCGCCGGCATCCTGCGCTTCGATGACCGGCCCGTCGACCGCGACCGGCTCGGGCGGATGCTCGCGCAGGTGCAACACCGCGGGCCGGACGGCATCGGCATCGAGGCCCACGACCGCTGCGGGCTCGCGCACGCCCGGCTCTCCATCATCGACCTGCTCTCCGGGCACCAACCCATGCAGGTGGACGAAGCGGCGGCGTCCGACGGCCGAACGCACGGCCCACTGAGCCTGGTCTTCAACGGCGAGATCTACAACCACCGTCGGCTCCGGAAACAACTCGACAAACGCGGGCACGCCTTCCACTCCGACCACTCCGACACCGAGGCGCTGCTGTTCGGCTACCGCCAGTGGGGCGACGAGCTGCCCAAGCACCTGCACGGCATGTTCGCGTTTGCCGTGTGGAACCGGCTCGACCGGTCGCTGTTCCTGTGCCGGGACCGCGCGGGCAAGAAGCCGCTCTACTACTGGCGCTGCCCCGACGGGCGTGAGGTGGTGTTCGGTTCGCTGGTGGCGACGGTGGTGGCGGGGTTGCCGGAAGGCGTTCGGCCCGAAGTCGACGACGCGGCGCTGCTGAACTACCTGCGGCTGGGGTATCCGTTCGCCCGGTCGATGGTGGCCGGGATCGAGGAGGTCCCACCGGCGCACTGGCTGAAGTTCGACGCCGACGGCGGCATGACGACCCGGCAGTACTGGCGTCCTCCGCCGGTTTCGCGGACGAGCACCTCGCTGGGGCTGTTCGCGGCGATGGAGGAAGTGGTCACCGAGTCGGTCCACCGCCGGCTCGAGGCCGACGTGCCGCTGGGGTGTTTTCTTTCGGGCGGGATCGACTCGTCGCTGATCGCGGCGTTGGCGCAGAACCAGTTGAAGCAACTCGGCGGCGGCCGGCTGAAGACGTACAGCGTCGCCATGCCGGACCTGGACTACGACGAATCCCGCCACGCGAACCACGTCGCCAAGCACATCGGCGCGGACCACATGGTCCTGGAGACGCGGATCGGGGACACGTTCGCCGACCTCGAGCGGCTGATGAACGTGTCGGGCGAGCCGACCGCGGACAGCTCGCTGCTGCCCACGCACTGGCTCTGCAAGGCGGCACGCGGGCACGTGCGTGTCGCGTTGTCCGGCGACGGCGGCGACGAGATGTTCGGCGGGTACGACCGCTACCGCGCGATCCGGCTGCTTCGGCGCGCCGGCGGGGTCGTCCGGCAACTGCCCGCGAGCCTCTTCGACGAGTCCCAGCCCCGGACCAAGCGCGCCCGGCTCGCCCGGCTGATCCACGCCGCTCAGGCCGGCCCCGACGCCGACCGGCAGTACCACTCCATGATCCACCTCTTCGACGACGCCGACATCGCCGCGCTCATGCCCGACCGCTTCGGCGAAACGCTCGACCCGCCGATCGCCGCGCTGCCGGGCTGGGAGGACGAGCCCGACACCGTGCACGCGGCGATGCGATGGGACCTGAACCACTACCTGCCGTTCGAGCTGCTGCGGAAGGTGGACCGCGCGTCGATGGCCGTCGCGATCGAGGTGCGCTGCCCGCTGCTGGACACGTCGGTCGCGGACCTGGCCGGGCACATCCCGCCGCACCTGCTGATGCCGCGGGGCAAGCCCAAGGGCCTGCTGCGCCAACTCGCGGCCAAGTGGCTGCCGCCGGAGATCGTCGGCCGACCCAAGCGCGGCTTCGCCGTGCCCATCGGGACCTGGTTCCGCACCGGCCTCCGCGACGCGCTGCACGACCGCCTCACCGGCCCCGAGCTGGGCGAGATCGGCTGCGACCCCAATCGCGTGCGATCGCTCTTCGAGCAGCACCAGCAACGCACCCACGACCACACGCACCGCCTCTTCGCCCTGCTGCAACTGGTCATCTGGCGGCGCTGGTTGGCCTCCCCCAACGTGCCCCCCGTCCGCCGCCCCGACGCGTAAACTGTGCTCCCCCGCCGCGAGAAACTCTTCATGCGTATCTGCCCCGTGCTGCTGGTGTTGTTCGTCACGCTGACCCTCGGCCTCGCCTCGTCGGCCCAGGAAGCGGGCACCCCCGACGAACTCACCGTCGTCGCCTACAACGTCGAGAACTACTTCGATGTCTTCGACGACCCGTACTCCGACGACGACGGCACGGCGGTCAAAGCCCGCGTCCAGATCCAGGCCCTGGCCAACGCCATCGCTGCGCTCGACGCCGACGTCGTCTTCCTCCAGGAGATCGAAAACGAGGCGGCGCTGGTCGGCATGGTCGCCGAGTTCCTGCCCGACGCCGGCTACCTCCACGCCATCGTCATGCCCACCAACAGCACGCGCGGGATCAACCTGGGCGTGCTCTCGCGCGTCCCGGTGCTCTCGGCCACGAGCCACCGGTGGAAGCCGTTCTTCCACCCCGACGACCCCTCCCGCGAGCCGTACTACTTCGCGCGAGACCTGCAGGAGATCCACCTGGACGTCGGCCGCGACGCGCCGCTGATCGCCTTCAACGTCCACCTCAAGAGCAACAGCAGCCGCGACGGCGACCCGCGCTCGATGAAGTGGCGCACCGCCGAGGCCGCCGCGGTCAAGGACGCCACCCGCGCGATCCTCGCCGACGACCCCGAAGCCTGGGTCATCGCGGCCGGCGACTTCAACTCCGACTTCATGGTCGCCCCCGACCAAGAAGGCCCCTGGCCCGCGATGGCGCACCTCCGCGAGCCTGAAACCGCGGGCCCGTTCCGCGGCAAGCGCGTCCTGGTCGATGTCCACGACGGCCTGCCCCGCAAGCAGCGCGAGTCCCACCCCGGCGACGCCTTCTACCCCCCGGCCAACTTCGACTACATCCTCGCTTCCCCCGCCCTGGCCGCGCGCCTCGTGCCCGGCAGCGCCCGCGTCTTCGACGAGGAAGCCCTGACCACCGGCTCCGACCACCGCCCGGTCGTGGCGACGTTCCGCCTGTCTGAACAATCCGGCCGGTAACTTTTTTCCATACCGGCGTCGGTCATCCCTTGCCGACGTACGGGTTGCTCCGCTTTTCCGCCCCGACCGTCGTCGCCGGCCCGTGCCCGGGAAGCACCCGGGTGTCGTCGGGGAGCGTGAACAACTTGTCGTTGATGCTCCGCATCAGCGTCGGCGCGTCGGACGTGGGGAAGTCGGTCCGGCCGACGCTGCCGGCGAACAGAGTGTCCCCGACGATCGCCACGCCCAGGTCGGGTTGGTGAAACGTCACACCGCCGGGGCTGTGGCCGGGCGTGTGCAGGATGTTCCACGTCCGGCCGCCCATCTCGATCCCGGTCCCGGGCTCCAGTTCACCCGTGGGGTCGGGCGCGACGATCGGCTCGGCCAGGAACGCCGAGAGGTTCGAAACCGGGTCCGTCAGAAACGCCGACTCCGCCGGGTGGATCAGGATCGGCACGTCCGGCCACTGCCCGCGCACTTCGCCCAGCCCCGCGATGTGGTCGATGTGCGCGTGCGTCAGGACCACGGACTTCAACACCAGCGAACGCGCCCCCAACGCCTCGAGCACCGGTGCCGGATCGAACCCGGCGTCCACCAGCGTCGCGTCGCCTTGCTCGTCCCAGAGCAGGTAAACGTTCGTCGCCCACGGCCCGAGCGTGAAAGATTCCAGCCTCTCCGGGTTCACCATTTTCTCGATTCTCACGGGCGGTCGGTGCGTCGGCGTCGAGCCGACTAAGGATAAACACGGAGTTGGGTGCAATTCGACTCGACTTTGCCATAAGCCGTCGTAGACTTCAAAGGGACGCGTTTCGCGCCCATGGTTGTACTACACCCGCGGAAGAGGGTGCGGCCACGGGGGTTGGGCGTCATTCAATGGCGTTGGAGTTCGTGGGTCTGCGGTTCGGGTACATGGGGAACGAACGATGGGACGAGGTGAGAGTCGGGTCAACTGTAAACCGGGTCAACCACAACCGGCCCCCAAGCACTGCGCGGCACCCCGCCCGGAGGCGGCCGCGCGGTTCGAGCCGCTCGAGGAGCGCACGCTTTTCTCGGCCACCGACCTGAGCATCCTCGCCCTGGGCGACTCGATCACCTACGGGTACCTGCACCCCGACGACAGCTACCGCTACTACCTCGCCGACGCGCTCGACCGCGCCGGGGCGGACTACGACTTCGTCGGCGCCCTGGCGTCGGGCCAAGGGTTCGACAACGAGCACCACGCGATCCCCGGCGTCCGCGCCGCCGAGAGCTACACCCGCTGGACCGGCGAATACCGCCCATCCATCGCCGAGAGCCTCCGAAACGGCGACGTCCTGGACCCCGGCGAGACGCCCAACGTCGTGCTCCTGCACATCGGCACCAACTCGATCAAGGACGACACGGCCTCGGTCGGTTCCGCCATCGACGAACTCCGCACCGCCCTGGGCGAACTCGGCCGGCAGATTCGCCAGGGCACGTTCGCCTCGGACGTGAAGATCTTCCTGGCCGAACTCATCCCCGGCGCCCGCGGCAACGACCAGGGGTTCAGCGAGCAGCGCCTGCTCAACACCCACGCCTACAACCAGCAGATCGGGACGATGCTGGACCAGATGCAGGACCGCACGTTCGTGGACCGCGTCACCACGGTCGACTTCTTCGCCACGCGCGTGCAGGACGTGGTCAACGCCGGGCTCGACGCCTCCGACCTGGACCGGGTCAACACCGACGGCGACGCCTACGTCGATTGGTTCAACGGCCTCAACGAAGCCCAGCCGTGGTACGGCTCGTCGGGCGTCAACGCCCACATCATGACCGACCACGACTACCTCCACCCCACCGCGCTGGGTTACGAGGTCATGGGCCTGACCTGGTACCACGCACTGGCCGCGTCGGGAATGTACGGCCTGCCCGCGGTCAACACGCCCGGCACCGAGCCCAACCCCAACCCCACGGCCGGCCCCGGCGGCAACTACGTCCACATCGCCACCGCCGACTTCGACGGCGACGGCGACCACGACTCCGTCTTCCGCGACGCCGACGCCGCGTCCACGCTCATGTGGGAGTACGACGGCGACACTCTCATCGCCGAGCACACCCTCCGCCGCGTCGACAACTTCTGGACCCTCGCCGACGCCCACGACTACAACCAGGACGGCAAGATGGACCTGCTCTGGGTCGGCCGCGACGGGCGCACCGGCTTCTGGTTCATGGACGGGCCCGCCGAGGATTTGCAGTGGACGCAGAAAGCGTCCTCGTCCTGGGACTACCTCGAGTCCCGCGACGTCAACGCCGACGGACGCCTCGACCTGCTCTGGGACACCGGCTCCAACACCACCGCCTGGCTCATGAACGGCACCGCCGTGATCGGCACCCAGACCGTCACCGACACGCCGGCACCCGAACCAGAACCCGAGCCCGAACCCGAACCTCAACCTGAGCCCGAACCCACGCCGACCCCGCCACCCGCCACCAGCCCCGGCGGCAGCTACGTCCACATCGCCACCGCCGACTTCGACGGCGACGGCGACGACGACACCGTCTTCCGCGACGCCTCCGAGGCTTCGACCTTGCTTTGGGAGTACGAGGACGGCGCGCTGGTCGCCGAACACACCCTCCGCCGCGTCGTGGCCTTCTGGACCATCGTCGACGCCCACGACTACAACCAGGACGGCCGGATGGACCTGCTCTGGGTCGGACGCGACGGACGCACCGGCTTCTGGTTCATGGACGGCCCCGCCGAAGACTTGCAGTGGACGCAGCAGGCCCCCTCGTCCTGGGACTACCTCGAGTCCCGCGACGTCAACGGCGACGGAAAGCTCGACCTGCTCTGGGACACCGGCAGCAACACCACCGCCTGGCTCATGAACGGCATCGCCGTCACCGGCACGCAGACCGTCACCGAAACCACCACGCCCGCGCCACAACCGGAACCCGAGCCCGAACCCGAACCGGAGCCTGAACCGGAACCCGAGCCGGAGCCGACCCCGCCGCCGACGCCCACCACCCCCGGTGCCGGCTACACCCTGATCGCCACCGCCGACTTCGACGGCGACGGCGACCACGATTCCGTCTTCCGCGATGCCGACGCCGCCAGCACGATCATGTGGGAGTACGACAACGGCCAGGTCGTCGCCGAGCACACGCTCCGCCGCGTCGACAACTTCTGGTCCATCGTCGACGCCCGCGACTACAACCAGGACGGCAAGATGGACCTGCTCTGGGTCGGACGCGACGGCCGCACCGGCTTCTGGTTCATGGACGGGCCCGCCGAGGATTTGCAGTGGACGCAGAAAGCGTCCTCGTCCTGGGACTACCTCGAGTCGCGCGACGTCAACGACGACGGACGCCTCGACCTGCTCTGGGACACCGGCTCCAACACCACCGCCTGGCTCATGAACGGCACCGCCGTGCTTTCCACGACCACCGTCTGACCCGGCCGATTGCTAAACCCTTCATCGCCCGTCGCTTAGCGCCGCGTCGGTTGAATTGTGCTGGGACCGGGCCCGGGCATCGGTTATAGTTCTCGACCCGGCCGATCCCCGTGGCCGCATCAAGGACGACCCCACACCCAGCCTGGAGGGCTCAACGAAGGAGACGGGCAACCGCCCCCGGAAGCTATGCCTCGCCGACCATCCACAAACTCTTTGCTCCCCGCCGCCCCGCGCTTCGAGCCGCTCGAACCCCGCAAGCTCTTCGCCGGCGACACGCTCTCCATCCTCCCCTTGGGCGACTCGCTCACGCTGGGCATCGGCAGCCCCGACCAGAGCTACCGCCGCGAGCTGGGCAACCGACTCGCCGGCTCGGGCGTCGATTTCGACTTTGTGGGCAAACTCAACGACGGCAACGGCTACGACAACGACCACTACTCCATCCACGGCGGCCGGGCGACCACCAGCTACACCAACTCGTCCGGGGAGTTCCGCATCTCCACCGTGGACAGCTTCCGGCAGGACCGGGTGCTCAGCAGCTCCGACAAGCCCGACGTGATCCTCCTGCACATCGGCACCAACGGGGCCGGCTCCTCGCCCAACGGCGCGGCCAACGAGCTCCGCGGCCTCCTCAACGAGATGGCCCGCGAGTGGCGCACCGGCGCGTTCGCCTCTGACGTCCGCGTGTTCCTGGCCAAGCTCGTCGCCGGCGGACGCGGCCCCAACAAGACCGTCAGCCCCGAGGGCGTCGTCAACACCGACCGGTACAACGACCTGATCCCCGGCGTCGTCGGCTCGATCAGCGACCAAGCGTTCGCCGACCGCATCACGCTCGTGGACTTCTATACCGCCGACGTGAACAGCCTGGGCCTCTCGTCCGCCGACCGCGCCAAGGCCGACACCGACGGCGACCGCTGGGTCGACTGGTTCAACAACCTCGACGAGGCCAACCCCCGCGCCACGGCGACCGCCAACCACAACCTGATGCGGGCCAACGACTACCTGCACCCCACGCCGCTGGGCTACAAAGTCATGGGCGCGATCTGGCACAAGGCCCTGCGCGACGCGGGGTTACTTGATCAGAACAACACGCCCGCGCCGACGCCTGAACCAACCCCGACGCCCACTCCCACCCCCGAGCCTGAGCCCACCCCGGAACCGACACCAACGCCCACGCCCACCCCGACACCCCCCCCCACGCCGCAGGCCCCCACCACCTTTGAAGACCTCCCCGCCGGCTACGAAGTCGGCGCCCGCGGCGACTTCGACGGCGACGGCGACAACGACTTCGTCTTCCGCGACGCCAACGGCAACGGCACGCTCATCCGCCTCATCGAAGACGGCCGGGTCGTGCAGGAGACCGCCGGCCTCGACGTCAACGACCAGTGGGGCCTCCGCGCCTCCGAGGACTTCAACAACGACGGCCGCGACGACCTGCTCTGGGTCAGCCGCGTCTCCCGCGTCGGCATCTGGCGGATGAACGGCACGAACATCGACCTCGAGCTCACCGACATCAACGCCCCCGCCGGCGCCCGGTTCGACGAAGTCACCGACGCCAACAACGACGGGCACCTCGATGTCCTCTGGGACACCAACACCGGCCCGATCACTTGGCTGAAACGCAACGGCGAGCTTCAATCGGTCCAAGACGGCCGCGCCACCGCCACCCCCGCGCCCGCGCCGACACCGACGCCGACGCCGAGCACCGCGCCCTCGGCCGTGCCCGCCGGCTTCATCGTTGCCGGCCGCGGCGACTTCGACGGCGACGGCGACCGCGACCAGCTCCTCCACGACCCCGCCAACGCCCGCACCCGCCTGGACTTCAGCGGCCAGGTCGGCAACTACCGACAGGTCGAGTCGCTCGCGGTCAACGGCAACTGGGCCGTCACCCGCGTCCGCGACGTCAACGGCGACGGGCGCGACGACCTGGTCTGGCAGAACAGCGCCGGCCGCGTCGCCTACTGGGTCTTCACCGGCCAGCAGTTCGAGCTGATCTTCCCTTGACCCCGGAAGGGATCAAAACAAAACACAACAAACGAAGCCCACGTTCTCCGAACGTGGGTTTTCTCCGCGCCCCTCCAACCTCAATGCACAAACGACTTCCGCTTCCGCCCCGACAAATACGACTCGATCACCGTCGATGACAGATCGTCGCTCGCGCAGTAGTACGCCAGCCCCCGCGTCAGCCGTGTGATCTGATCGACAAAGCCCACCCAGTCCATGCCCCAGTAGTCCTCCACCAACGCGAACGTCGCCAGCCGGATGCCCTGCTGGTGGCACCGCATCGCCTCGGCCAGCGTGGCGTCGCGGGTGCGTTCGTCGGGCGGATACAGCAGGTAGAGCATGTCCTCGCCGGTCTGGGCGGATTGTTCGACGTGGGCGGTCGGTTGGCCGTCGGTGATGATGAAGATCTGCTTGTTGACTGCGCCCTTACGCGACAACAGATGACGGGCGTTGCGCAGGCCCAACTGCAGGTTCGTGAAGTGCGGCGGGATGCGGTCGGTCTGCTGCTGGGCCTGGCTGAGCGGCACGCGGATGCGGATCTCGTAGTCACGCATCGTGATCGGCTTGGGCATCATCAACGGCAGGTCGCGCTCGTACAGCCGCTCGCACAACGACGCGAACCCGAAAAAGTCGATCGAGTCCTGCGGGAACCGCGAACGGATCAGCTCCGCCATCCCCAGCCCCACACGCTTGGCGTGAAGGAACCGCCCGTAACGCATCATCGAACCCGACTGGTCGATCAGCAGCACGGTGGCGCACTCGGCCGAGCCTTCGGTCTGGTGCAACTCCAGGTCGTCGTGCTGCAGTTGCAGGGGCAGCATCCCCGCGGCCTCTGCACCGGCGTGGCCCGGCAAACCTTCAGCCCCCTTTGCCGAACGCGCGATCACGTTCCGCAGCGTCCTTCCCAAGTCCAGCTCGTGCAGCGGATCGCCGAACTGGTAAGGCTTGGTGCCCTCGCTGCGCTCCTGCGTCCGGCCCGGGTCGGGCGTGGCGTGCCCGTCGCGCTGGCCCGCCTTCATCCCCTCGAACATCTGCAGCAGCGCCCGGTGCTGAAACCCGCGCACCAGGCGGTTGGTCATGCGCAGCCGCTTGTTGCCGTCCTCGTCCTCGTACTCTTCGAGCAAACCCGCCTCGATCATCTGCTGGATGAACTCGGCCCCCTCGTCGTCGAGGTTGTTCATCGCGTCCAGCGCGTCCTCGCCGTACTGAAGGATGAACTCCATCACCTGCGGCGGCGCGAACAACTCGTCCGGGGACATGAAACGCCGGTCGCCGTCGAACTCGCTGTAGTTGAACTTCACGCGGTCATGGTAGGCCCACGCCCCGTTAGGATGCGGGCGAGCTAAATGAATCCCAAAACACCCACCGATCCGAGTCCCCACGACGACCGACCCGCCGTCGTCCTGCTCTCCGGCGGCCTCGACTCGGCGACCGTCCTCGCCATCGCCCGCGCCGACGGCTTCGACTGCCACGCCCTGAGCTTCGCCTACGGCCAGCGACACAACTTCGAACTCGACGCCGCGCGCAACGTCGCCGCCGCCGCCCGCGTCGCGGACCACCGGATCGCCACCATCGACCTGGGCCTGTTCGGCGGCTCCGCCCTGACCGACGCCAAACTCGACGTGCCCAAGGACCGCCCCGCCGAGCAGATGTCCCTCGGCGTGCCCGTCACCTACGTGCCCGCCCGCAACACCATCTTCCTCAGTTTCGCCCTCGCCTTCGCCGAGACGATCCGCGCCGCCGACATCTTCATCGGCGTCAACGCCCTCGACTACTCCGGCTACCCCGACTGCCGACCCGCCTACATCAACGCCTTCAACGCCATGGCCAACCTCGCCACCGCCATGGCCACCGAACACGGCAAACAAATCACCATCCACGCGCCCCTGATCGACCTCACCAAAGCACAGATCATCGAGCGCGGCACCGCGCTGGGCATCGACTACGCCCTCACGCACACCTGCTACGACCCCGACGAACAAGGCCGCGCCTGCGGCCACTGCGACGCCTGCCAGCTCCGCCTGCAGGGCTTCGCGGAAGCCGGCCGGACCGACCCCGCCGCCTACGCGCCGGCCATGTGAAACCATCCCGGAACGCCCATCAGGCTTCGCTTGAAACGCCCCGCGTGGGCTGGGGTTCCGGGTGGTTTAGCGAAGCTCTCCGGGTTTGAAGGGCGCAACGCCGAAACCCCCGCGGTTTTTCCGACACGCCGCCTGAGACCCGCTTGCCCGGTCCGGTTCCTGTGGCATGTTTCGGGGTCGCGCGTCCGTGAACCGTGGCGGACCCTGCGTCGTAACAGACGCAGCCGATCCGTTTTGACGCACGACCCGTCGCCGCCCCGCCGCGACTCGCCGGCCGGGCCAATAGATCGGCGACGGACAACCAGCCGGCTCCGGAACGCCAGGCCCGCGCTTCCCCGCGGGGCCGGCGCGATCCCTCCACCGTGGCCGGCGTCGCCGCTCTGACCCACTTCGATTCCCGAGCGGCGTCCCTCCGAGGGCTGCTCATGCCGTACGCCGACCTCACCGACGCCCGCTGCTACTTCGAGATCGAAGGCGCCGGCGAACCCCTGGTGCTCGTGCCCGGCCTGGGACGCGACGGCACCTCGTGGGACGGCGTCGTCGAAGTCCTCGCGTCGCGCTTCACCGTTATCCGCCCCGACAACCGCGGCATCGGGCGCTCCCGCTGCAAACGCCAACCCCGCCGCGTCCGTGACTACGCGGCCGACCTGCTCGAACTGCTCGACCACCTCCAGATCGAACGCACCCACCTGCTCGGGCTCTCGCTGGGCGGCATCATCGCGCAGCGCTTCGCGGTGGACCACCCGTCGCGCGTCTCGCGACTGGTGTTGCTGTCCTGCGCCCAGGGCTTCGGGCCTTACCTCCGCGAGATGACCGGCGTGATCGCGCGTGGCCTGCGCTTCCCGCCCAAGCCCTCGGTGCTGCAGACCGTCGAACTGCTCAGCACCAGCCCCGTCCACCTCGACGCCAACCCCACCTTCGTCAGAGACAAACTCAAGAACCGCCGCCGCTCGCCCATCTCTCCCGGCGCGGTGCTCCGCCAACTCCGTGCGCTCGGTGCCAGCCGATTCGAGGAAGGCGAATACCAAATCGACGTCCCGACGCTGGTGATCGCCGGTGAGTTCGACGCGCTGATCCCCCACTGCTACGCCCAGCGCATGGCCGAGATGATCCCTCGCAGCGAATACGTCGTCCTCCCGGGCGTCGGCCACAACCCCATCACCGAAGCGCCGGGCCAGGTCCTGCCGCGCATCGTGGCGTTTCTGCATGAACGCGAAGGCGCGGAAGGACGACGCACCCGCCACCGCACGCCCCTCACCACGCCACGCCGCTTGTCGCAGACCACGACGCCGCCCGCGCTCGAGATCGGAGGCCCCGCATCATGATCAACGACCGGCTCCATTGGTGGCGTCGCACCGAACGCGACCGCGACGAGACCCAGCCCTTGCGCGACCCCTCGGACCGCGCCCACGCCGAACACGCGTCTCCGTCCGCCCCGCCGAAACCCGAGAAAACAGACGAGCCCGCGCTGCGCATCCCCGACACCACGCTCGGCCGGCTCCTCGACCAGACCGCGGACCGCTTCGGCGACGCGCCCGCGCTGGTCTACGGCGGCGTGCGCTGGACCTACCGCGAACTCAAAACCGACGTGAACCGCCTCGCGGGCGGCATGGCTTCACTGGGCGTGCGGCGCGGCGACCGCGTCATGCTCACCCTGCCCAACTGCCCGGAGTTCGTGCTCAGCTTCTTCGCCGTGCAAAAGCTCGGTGCCGTGGTCGTCAACGCCGGCCCGCTCATGGGCGCGGACGACCTTTCCGTCATCAAGGGCATGACCCAGCCCAAACTTGTCGTCGCACTCGACCTGCTCGCGCCGCGCCTGAAATCGATCAGCGAGAACGACCCGGACCTGCAGTGGCTGTGGACCTCGCTCCGCAGCTACCAGAAGGTTTGGGGGCGCGTGGGATACCGAGCCAAGCTCTGGCAGGCGCACCGCCGCAACGGGCACCTCGGCCAGGACGAGCATCTGCGTCACCTGCTCGCGCAAGCGCCGCCGCGCCCGCCGAGCGTCGCACCGAGTCCCGACGATGTCGCGCTGCTGCAACCCACGGGCGGCACGACCGGTCGGCTCAAAGTCGCGCAGCTCTCGCACCGCAACCTCCTCGCCAACGCGATGCAGCTCACCGCCTCGACCCGGCCGGTGATGGGCCAGGAACGCTTCCTGGGCATCCTGCCGATGTTCCACGTGTACGGGCTGACGACGTGCCTGGTCACGCCGGTCTTCAACGCGGGCACGATCCTGCCGGTGACGCGGTTCTCGGTGTCGCGCCTGCTCGACGTGATCGCGCGGCAGCGTCCGAGCATCATCGCCCTCGCGCCCGCGATCATCGAGCCGATCTGCGACGAACTCGAACACCACAAGCACGCCGACGTACTCGACGCGATGCGGGCCGGCCTGGTCACCAGCGGCGCCGCCCCGCTCACTCCCGCCACCGCCGAACGCTTCCGCGGCCTCACCGGCGCCAACATCGTGCAGGGCTACGGCCTGACCGAAGCCTCGCCCGTCACCCACGCCAACCCCGTCGACACGCCGCGCGACGGATCGATCGGGTTCCCGCTGCCCGGCACGCACATCCGCATCGCCGACCTCGACGACCCGCAACGCGACGCGAAGCCCGGAACGCCCGGCGAACTGCTCGTGCGCGGCCCGCAGATTATGGCCGGCTACCTCAACGACCCCGAAGAAACCGCCCACGCCCTGCGGAAAGACGCAAAGAAACGGACGTGGCTGCACACCGGTGACGTCGCGTACGTCGATGGCGACGGCTACACGTTCATCATCGACCGCCGCAAGGACATGATCAACCGCTCGGGCCTGAAGGTCTACCCCGAGAAGGTCGAGCGCATGCTCAAGCGACACCCGCGCATCGCGGACGCCGCCGTGGTCGGCCGCGTCGACCCGGTGAAGACCGAAACCGTCGTGGCCGTCGTCGTCACCCGTGGCCACGTCGAAGACTTCTCGGCCTTGACCGACGAATTGCGGGCCGACTGCCGGAAGCACCTCGCGCCGTACGAGGTGCCCGAGTGTTTCGAGTTTGTTGAAGAGCTGCCGCGGACGGCGCTGGGCAAGCTCCAGCGCTCGCGCCTGCAAAACAAGGAACAAACGGACCAGCCCGCGACCACCGCCGCGAGCAAGTCCGCCGAACCCGAACCGGCGAACGGTTCAAACCCCCGCCCGGAGGACGCCTGATGGTCGCCTGGAATACCCGCAAGAGCAGCGTCGCCGTCGTCGGCGGAGTCCGCACCCCGTTCGCCAAGATGGGCACCGCCCTGCGTGAGATGCACGTCACCGAGCTCGCCCGCTCGGCGATGCAGGAAACCCTGTACCGCGTCGGCTGCCGCGCGGATCAGATCGACGAGGTCATCATGGGCAACGTCGTGCTGCCCGCCGACGCCGCGAACCCGGCGCGCGTCGCCGCGATGCGCGCCGGCGTGCCCGCGTCCGTGCCGGCGCTGACCGTGCAGCGCAACTGCGCCTCGGGCATGGAGGCGGTGGGCCAGGGCGCGGCGCAGATCCGCGGCGGCCGGTCGAAGCTCATCCTCGCCGCCGGCGCCGAGTCGATGAGCAACATCCCGTTGCTGTTCCCGCAGGAAGCAATGACGCCGTTTGGTGCGATGCTCAAGGCCAAGACGGTCAAGCAGAAACTTGGCGCGGCCGCGACCTTCCGCCCGCGGCACTTTGCCCCGAAATCGGCGCTCGAGCAAGGCCTGACCGACCCGCTCTGCCGGATGATCATGGGCAAGACCGCCGAGGTCCTCGCCCACGAGTTTGGCATCACGCGGGCCGAGCAGGACGAGTTCGCGCTGGAGTCGCACCGCCGCGCGTCCGAGGCGATCGCCGCCGGGCGTTTCGATGAACAACTGATCGCGGTTTACCCCGGCAAGAAGCCCAAAGCCGTCAGCACTGACGTCGGCCCCCGCGCCGAGCAGTCGATCGCGTCGCTCGCGAAGCTCCGCCCGCTCTTCGACAAGCGCGACGGCAGCGTCACCGTCGGCAACGCGTGCCAGGTCACCGACGGCGCCGCGGCGCTGCTGCTCGAAGAGGGTGCGCTCGCCAAGGCGCAAGGCCGCGAACCGCTCGGCTACATCCGCGGCTACGCCACGGCCGGCCTCGACCCGCACCGCATGGGGCTCGGGCCGGTCTACGCGATCGACCGGCTACTCGCGGCGAGCAAGCTCGACCTCAGCGACATCGGCCTGTTTGAGATCAACGAGGCTTTCGCCGCCCAAGTCATCGCCTGCACGCGGGCCATGGCCAGCGACACGTTCTGCCGCGAGCGTCTGGGCCGTGCGTCGGCGCTCGGCGAAATCGATCCTGACCGCCTCAACGTCTGCGGCGGCGCGATCGCGCTGGGCCATCCGGTCGGCGCAACCGGTGCCCGAATCGTCCTCAACCTTCTGCACGACATGCGACGCCTGGACGTGAAGTTCGGCGTTGCCGCGCTGTGTGTTGCCGGCGGCTTGGGTGCCGCCATTCTCCTGGAGCGGAGCTGAAACCATGAACAAGACCTTGAACACTCAGCTCGACGGACGCACGTTGACGGTCCGCTTCGACCACGCCGACAAGTCGGTGAACACGTTCTCGCCCGAAGCATTGGCTGAGCTCGAAGCGGTCATCGCCTCATTGGAAGAAAGCGCGGAAGTTGACGCCGTGATCTTCACGTCGGGCAAGCCGGGCGTGTTCGTGACCGGGGCCGACCTGTTCGCGCTCAATGAATTGAACGACAACGAGGTGGACGGATTCCTCAAACGCGGCCAGGAACTCTTCGACCGTATCGCCGCCCTGCCGATGACCACCGTCGCCGCCATCAACGGCACCTGCCTGGGCGGCGGGATGGAGCTCGCGCTCGCCTGCGACTGGCGCGTCGCCGCCGACCTGGGCTCGATCAACCTCGGGCTGCCCGAAGTCAAGCTCGGCATCCTGCCCGCGTGGGGCGGGACCACGCGCGTCACGCAGATGCTCGGCCCGGCCCAGGCCCTGCCGCTGCTGCTCGCCGGAAGCACGATGTCGCCCCGCAAGGCGCAACGCCGCGGCCTGATCGACGAAGTCGTCCGTCCCGAAGCCCTGATGGCCGCCGCGCGTCGGTTGACCGCCAAGCAACCGCCCCGCCGACGTCCGAGCCGCCGTGCCCGCGCGATGGCGAAGCCGCCGCTGCGTTCGTTCATTTTCAACGCCGCAAGGAAACAAACCCTCGCGAAAATCTACGGCAACTACCCCGCCGCCGAGGCGATCATCGACGTGGTCGGCACCGTCTGCCGGTCGGGCCACGACGCCGGTCTCCAGGCCGAGCGCGACGCCGTCTCGCGCCTCCGTGCCATGGACGGCGGCAAGAACCTCATGCGGCTGTTCTTCCTGCGTCAGTCCGCCAAGCGCGCGGTGACGTCTGAACTGCAAGCTACGCCGCACGAAGTCGAACACGCCGCGGTCATCGGCGGCGGCGCGATGGGCGCGGGCATCGTCCACGCCCTGGTCCGCGCCGGCATCCCGGTGCGCCTGATCGAGGTCAACGCCGACGCCGCGGCCGCGGGCCTGGGCCGAGTCAAAAAAATGCTCGACGCCGATCTGAAGGCCAAGAAGATCAGCCCACTCGAAGCGGAGCAGGCGCTTGATCTCGTCTCGCCCACCGCCGACTGGACGGGTTTGGGTCTGGCGGACGTCGTGATCGAAGCGGTCGCCGAGAACATGGACGTCAAGCGCGCGGTGTTCGCCAAGCTCGACGCGCTCACCCGGCCCGACGCCGTGCTCGCGTCCAACACCAGCTCGCTGAGTTTGACCGAAATGGCCGAGGCGACCAAGAACCCGGGCCGCGTCATCGGGCTGCACTTCTTCAACCCCGTGAACAAGATGCCGCTGATCGAAGTGATCCGCACCGCCCACACCGACGCCGGCCCGCTCGCCACCGGCGTCGCCCTGGCGATGCGCATCGGCAAGACGCCCGTGCTCGCCAACGATGCGCCGGGCTTCGTAGTGAACCGCGTGTTGATCCCGTACCTCGCCGAGGCGCTGCGGATGGCCGAAGAGGGCGCGTCGATCGAAGCGCTCGACGAAACGATGAAGCGCTGGGGCATGCCGATGGGTCCGTTCGAGCTGCTCGACCAGGTCGGCCTCGACGTGTCGGTCCACATCCTGCGCTCGCTCGGCGGGCAGCTCCGCAGTGACTACGCAGTGCCCGCGTCCCTCGAAGCCGCCATCGAGCGTGGCGAGGTCGGCCGCAAGAGCGGTAAAGGTTTCTACAACTACTCGCACAAGAAGCGCACGCCGCTCAACGACGCCATCACCCTCGCGTCGCCCGATGCCAAGCACGCAACGCCCGACGAAGACACCACGGTCTGGCGTCTGCTCGCCCCGATGATCAACGAGGCGGCCCGCCTGCTCGAAGAAGGCGTCATCACCTCGACCGACACGCTCGACCTCGCGACCGTATTGGGGCTGGGCCTCGCGCCCTTCCGCGGCGGGCTGACGCACTTTGTTCACACGGTTGGGCTCGACAAGGTCGTGCGTCGCGCCGATGAACTCGCCGCCTTGCACGGCACGCACCTGTCGCTGCCGGATTCGTTGCGTCGCGTCGCGTCGAACGAAGGCACGATGCAGAACCTCGTCCCGCATGCTCGACCCGAAACCAACGGCCACGGCACCGCCACCAACGGGCACGCCACGGCCTCCAATTCTTCCGCCCGCCCCACCGCCTGAAACCACCTTATCCCCTTCTCACAAGCGAGAAACACCATGGTCAGACTTGCCAAAAAAGATCAAGAACAGTTCGAGAAGGCCCAGGACCTCATGGGCGACCCGACGCCCGAGAAGGGCTTCGCGCGGTCGCTCTACTACGGCAACCTCCGCATGGACAAGGTCATGCCGTATCCGGCGCAGGCCCCCGACGAGGCGAAGCGCACCGACGAGCTGCTCGAAAAGGTCGAAGCGTTCCTGCGTGACCACGTCGACCCCGACATGATCGACGCGAACGAAGAGATCCCGCAGCACGTCATCGACGGCCTGGGCGCGCTCGGCGTGCTGGGCATGACCGTGCCGAAAGAGTACGGCGGTGGCGGCTTCACCCACACCGCGTACTGCCGGGTGCTCGAACGCGTCGCGCAGACGTGCGGCTCGATCGCGGTGCTCGTCGGCGCCCACCAGTCCATCGGGCTCAAGGCGCTCGTGCTCAACGGCACGGAAGAGCAGAAGAACCGCTACCTCCCCGACCTTGCCGCGGGCCGAAAGATCGCCGCCTTTGCGCTCACCGAGCCCGAGGCCGGCTCCGACGCCGCCAACGTCCAGACCCGCGCGACGCTCAGCGACGACGGCACGCACTGGGTCCTCAACGGCGACAAGCGCTACATCACCAACGGCTCGATCGCCGGCGTCATGACCGTCATGGCCAAGACCGAGGTCAACGGCAAGGACAAGGTCACCGCGTTCATCGTCACGCCCGACATGCCCGGCTTCGAGATCGTCCACAAAAACTCCAGCAAGTGCGGCATCCGCGGCACGTGGCAGGGCACGCTCAAGTTCAACGACATGCGGGTCCCCGCCGACCACGTGCTCGGCGACGTCGGCCGCGGGCTGCGCGTCGCGCTCACCGTGCTGGACTACGGCCGGTGCACGCTCAGCGCCGGCTGCATGGGCGGGGCGAAGCTCGCGCTGGAGATGACGCTCCATCACGTCAAGACCCGCCGGCAGTTCGACCGCAGCCTCGCCGAGTTCCACCTGGTCAAGAAGAAGATCGCCGCGATGAGCGAGTTGGTCTTCGCGATGGACGCGATGACGTACATGTGTGCAGGCCTGGTTGACGCCCACGCCGAGGACCTCATGCTCGACACCGCGATGTGCAAGCTGTTCTGCTCGGAGGCCGGCTGGCGGGTGATCGACGACGCCGTCCAGCTCCACGGTGGGCTCGGCTACATGCGGGATTACGGCCTGGAACGCATGTTCCGCGACGCCCGCATCAACCGCATCGTCGAGGGCGCGACCGAGGTCATGACCTCCTTCGTCGCGCTCATGGGCATGAAGGACGTCGGCGAAGAGTTCGAAGAAGTCCTGCACGCGACGAAGCACCCGGTCCGCAACTTCGGCCGGCTCGCGCAGTTCGCCCGGCACGAGTGGAGCGACGTGATCGTCGGCCACCGTGCGAAGGGTCTGGACCGTCGGCTGGCCCGCGAAGGCCAGGCGTTGGCCAAGCTGACGCGCCGGCTCGCCCGCGACACCAGCCGGGTGCTGGCGACGCACCGCGAGAAGGTGCTCGACCGGCAACTCCTGCACGAACGCCTCGCCTGGGCGTCGATCGAGATGACCGCCATGGCCGCGGTGATCGCGAAGCTGCAGGGCATGATCGACGATCCGAACACCGACCCGAAAGCGCTGGAGCGCGACCTGATCGTCGGCAAGGCCTACTGCCGCCACGCCGCCGGCCGCGTCCGCCGCCGCCTGCGCGGCCTGTTCCGCAACCGCGACCGCAGCCGACTCGCCGTCGCGGATGCGATGCTCGGCTGACACGGCCCGCGCGCGGAATCCTCCCATACCTTGCGAACCCCGCGCACGCAGCGCGGGGTTCTTTCTTTCTGCCTCCGTTTGGGGACGACAACGCCCCTCGGATTCACTTGTGAAAGAACGCCGTGTGCGCCTCTGGCGAGCCGGGCCGTGTCGGCCCTGTGTCCGGAACCCGGGCCGACACGGCCCGGCT
>JAUIGU010000040.1 GCA_030432595.1 Phycisphaerae bacterium | reverse complement strand
TACCGCCAACCCCGACGACCTGGAAAGCGCCGTGCTGCTCGGGCGGTTCCGCATCGAGTCGGGCCAGTCCGACGCGGGCCTGGCGCTGCTGCTGGACGTGCTGGACCGTGAAGCCGCGCTGGCGGACGACGACGCGGCGCTGCCCTGGCTGACCCGGTTCTACCTCTCGGCCGGGCTGCGGCAGGCGGGCTACCTCTCGGCGGCGATCGCGCAGCTCCGCGCGTTCCTCGAAGGCCCGCGGCAAGGCCTGCGCCCCACGCGCCACGGCGCCGAGCTGGTGTTCGTCGATCGGCAGCGCGCCGCGCACGCGGTCGTGCTGGGCGACATGCACAGCCGGCTGGGCGACCCGCTCGCGGCCCGCCGCGCCTACGCCGCCGCGGAGTTCGCCGGCGGCAAGGGCGCCGACATGATCCGCCGCGTGGTCTACGCCGACCTGCGTCTCGGCCGCCTCGACCAGGCAGGCCAACGCGTGGTCGAGTTGGTCGGCACGACCGACGGGGCCCCGGCGGCGCTCGCGCTGGTCGAGTACGCCGTCGCTCAGGGCGTCGCCGCCGGGCCCATCGTCGCCGCGCTGCGCTCGAGCCTCCAGACCGCCGACGGGCCCGAGGCCGTGACCCTCGCGCTGGCCTCGGCGATGCCGCGCCAACCCGCGATCGACCTGCTCGGCGAGCACCTCGACGCCGCCCCGGGCGACGTCCGCGTCTACGACCGCCTCGTCGAACTGCTCGCCGGCGAAGACGCCACCACCGACGACCGCGCCCACGCGCTGCGCCGCGCCGCCGACGCGATGGCCCACGACCCCGCCCGCGCGTCCCGCCGCGCCGGCGCGCTGCTGGCCATGGCCCCCGACCCCGCGCCGCTCCTCGCCGCGCTCGACGGGCTCGCGCCGGAGCAGCGGCAGCGCCCCGAGATGCTCACGCTCGAGGCCGTGATCCGGTTCGAGGCCGGCGACCACGACGCCGCGTCCGACCTGCTCGACCGCGTGCTCGCCGCGCCCGACCCGCCGCCGCTGGCGCGCATCGAGAAGGCCCGCCTGCTCGCGTTGCGCAGCGACTACGCCGGCGCCGACGCCATGCTCGCCACGCTCGGCGACGACGTCGACGACCCCCGCCTCGGCCGGCTGCGCGTCGGCATCCTCATCAACCTCGACCGCCACGACGAGGCGGCCCGCCTGCTCGACACGCTCGCCCACGACTACCCCGCCGACCCCTGGTTCGTCCTCGAAAAGGCCCGCCTGCTCGTTCGCCGCGACCGCGCCCCCGACGCCGAACGCACGCTCATGGACGCCCTCCAGCGCGACCCCAGGCAGGAGGCCTACTACGCCGAGTTGCTCCGCCTCTACGACCACGCCGGCACCAAGCTCGAAAACACCGAACAGTCCTACCTCCACCTGCTGGGCGAGATGCGCAAGCACGTGCCCGCCTCCCGCACGTTCCAGCTCGCGCTGGCCGGCCTGCTGGAGGTCCGCAGCAGCTACGACCAGGCGGAGAAACTGCTCGACGCCCTGCTCGAGCGCGACCCCGGCGACGTCGAGGCTCGCATCATCCTCGTCGACGTCTACCACAAGACCAACCGCCCCGACGCCGCCGACGCCCTGGTCGAAGCGCTGCTCGCCGAACACCCCAACCAGGCCGAGGTGATCGACGCCGCCCGCACCCACTTCGCCCGCACCGGCAAGGCGGAACGGCTGGCCGAGATCGAGGAGCGCTGGCTGCGCTCCCAGCCCGACTCGCTGCCGCGCAACCTCCGCCTTATCAAGGTGCTCGGCGAGGCCGAGCGCTGGGACGACGCGCTGGGGCTCTTCGACGACGCGCTCGCCCACGCCGAGCCCAAGCAGCACGTGGGCGTGATGCAGACCGTGGTGCTGGCCTTCCTCGGCGAAGCGCCGTTCGAGAAGACCGAGCCGGTGTTCTCCGACATGGTGAAAGACCAGCGCTACGAGTTCGACGCGCGGCGCTGGCTGGGCTTCGTGCTCTCCGAGCAGTACACGCGTGCCGGTCGGGAGCAGGACATCGACCCGGTGCTGCTCGCCCTGCTCACCGAGCGCCCGGACGACCCCGAACTGAGCAACCACCTCGGGTACATGTGGGCGTACCAGGGGCGCAACCTCGAGCACGCGCAGGCGATGATCGAGACCGCCGTCCAGGCCGAGCCCGACTCCGCGGCCTACCTCGATTCGATGGGCTGGGTGCTCTACAAGCGCGGGTATTTCGCGGCGGCCGAGGCCTGGCTGCGCCGCGCGATCGCCGCGCCCGGCGGGCAGGAACCCGTGCTGCTGGACCACCTCGGCGACGCGCTGTACCAGCAGGGCAAGTCCGACGAGGCCGCCGACCTGTGGAAGCAGGCCCGCACGCTGGTCGATACGCCCGCCGGTCGGGCCAGCGCCGACATGGACCCCGAGACCGCCACCATCACCAAGCGCACCACCGCCAAGCTCGACGCGTTGGAGCGCGGCCCCGACGCCGGCGACGTCCCCGTCGCCCCCGCCCAGGACCCGCCCGCCGACGGCGACGCCGACGCGCCCCAGCCCCCGCCCGCCACCGCCCAGGCCCAACCCGCCGGACCCGCTGAGCCCGCGCAGTAAGCCGCGCCGCGCGGCCCGGTTCAGGCCGGCTCGGCACCCGCGCCGCCGGCCCGAACGGCGACGAGAAAAACTGCCCCGGAACCCACCTCTGCGGTGACCTCAAACCCCTTGTTTTTCAGGGGTTTTGGGGCCACGTTCCACCGCGCAGAAGGGGCGGGTTTCGGCTAAAATCCATGCCCCTTCGCGGCCGGTTTGGGCCGTGCTCTCACCCCGCGTGCGCCCGGTGTTTCCCACGCCCGGCCCGCCCCGGAACCCCCCGCGCATGTCCGACGGCTCCGCCCCCGATCACGCCCCCGATACGCCGAACGCCCCAGCCACTGGCGCGGACTATTCCGAGGACTCCATCTCCGTCCTCGAGGGCCTCGCCGCCGTCCGCAAACGCCCCGCCATGTACGTCGGCGGCACCGACGCCCGCGGCCTGCACCACCTGGTCTGGGAGGTCGTCGACAACGCCATCGACGAGGCCCTCGCCGGCCACTGCGACGAAATCAAGGTCACCCTCAAGCCCGACGACTCCATCAGCGTCGTCGACAACGGCCGCGGCATCCCCGTCGGCCCGTACAAGCACGAGAACCCCACGCTCAACGGCCGGCCCACCGTCGAGATCGTCCTCACCATCCTCCACGCCGGCGGCAAGTTCGAGAACAACGCCTACAAGGTCTCCGGTGGCCTGCACGGCGTCGGCGTCTCCTGCGTCAACGCGCTCGCCGAGTGGCTCGAAGTCGAAGTGGCGCGCGACGGCAAGCTCCACGCCATGACCTTCGCCCGCGGCGACGTCACCGACGAGCTCAAGGTCGTCGGCGAAGCCAAGTCCACCGGCACCAAGGTCACCTGGAAACCCGACCCCACCATCTTCGGCGACGTCGGCCACGACTACGCCACCATCGCCAACCGCCTCCGCGAACGCGCCTACCTCAACCCCGGCATCAAGCTCGTCATCACCGATCAGCGCCCCGAAGAACTCGGCGGCCCGCCCGCGTCCCAGGGCGAAAAAACCGAAACCTTTAAGTTCGACGACGGCCTCCGCCAGATGGTCAAGGACCTCAACGCCGGCAAGACCACCCTGCACGACCCGCCCGTCTCGATCACCACCGAAAGCGAAGACGGCCGGCTCGCCTGCGACATCGCCCTGCAGTACGTCGACTCCTACAGCGAGTCCATCACCTGCTTCGCCAACAACATCAACACGCCCGACGGCGGCACCCACCTCTCGGGCTTCAAGACCGCGCTCACCCGCACCCTCAACAACTACGCCAAGAACACCGGCATCCTCAAGGGCAGCGGCCCGACCCTCTCGGGCGACGACTGGCGCGAGGGCATCGTCTCGGTCATCTCCGTCAAGCTGCCCGACCCGCAGTTCGAGGGCCAGACCAAGGGCAAGCTGCTCAACGGCGAGGTCGAGGGCCTGGTCAGCGCCGCGGTGGGCGATGCGCTCAACACCTGGTGCGAGGAGCACCCCGCCGACGCGAAGAAGATCTGCCAGAAAGCGGTGCTCGCGGCGGAAGCCCGTGAGGCGGCGCGCAAGGCGCGTGAACTCACACGGCGCAAAGGCGCGCTCGACTCCGGCGGCCTGCCCGGCAAGCTCTACGACTGCACCAGCAAGGACGTCGAGTCCTCCGAGATCTACCTCGTCGAGGGCGACTCCGCCGGCGGCAGCGCCAAGGGCGGGCGCGACCACGAGACCCAGGCCATCCTCCCGCTCAAGGGCAAGATCCTCAACGTCGAAAAGGCCCGCCTCGACAAGATCCTCGGCTTCGAGGAAATCCGCACGATCATCCAGGCGCTCTCCACCGGCATCGGCGAAGAGTTCGACATCGGCAAGCTGCGCTACGGCAAGATCGTCATCATGACCGACGCCGACGTCGACGGCAGCCACATCCGCACGCTGCTGCTCACGTTCTTCTTCCGGCAGATGCCCGAGCTGATCAAGGGCGGCCGCGTCTTCATCGCCCAGCCGCCGCTCTACCAGGTGTCGCGCGGCAAGAAGAGCGAGTTCGTCCTCAACGAACGCCGCATGCGCCAGGTGCTCGGCGAGCTCGGGCTCGACGGCGCGACGCTCACCGTCTTCACCAAGCCCGGCAGCGACGCCGACCGCGCCGAAGCCCAACACATCACCGGGCAGCCGCTCGTCCAACTGCTCGAAACCATGACCCACCTGGACGACCTGGTCACCATCGTCGGCCGGCGCGGCCTGGACTTCACCGACCTGCTCGCCAAGCGCGCCGACGACCCCACCGGGGAAAACCGCCTGCCGCGCATCCTGCTCGAGGTGCCCGCCGACGAATCCGTCAACGGGCTGTCGGGCATGCACTTCTTCTGGTCCGACGAGCAGGAAGAGGCGTTCCGCACCGAGCACGACCTCACGCTCAAGGACCCCGACCTCAACGACGAGCCGGGCATCACCCGCCAGGCCATCCGCCGCGACCTGCACGAGGTCCGCGACCTCGAGAAGTACATCGCCAAGCTCGACGACTTCGGCATCGACATCGCCGACTGGGGTCTTAAGCCCCAACAGACCATCACCGGCGCGATGGCCCCGACCAAGTTCGAGCTGCACATCGCCGGCGCGTCCGCCGAGAGCGCGGGCCGCACCGTCGCGATCGCCTCGCTCGCCGACGTCGCCGAGGCCATCCTCGACGCCGGCCGGCACGGCATGGAGATCAAGCGCTTCAAGGGCCTGGGCGAGATGGACGCCGACCAGCTCTGGGAAACCACGATGAACCCCGAGAACCGCACGCTCCTGCGCGTCACCTGGGACGCCGCGAGCGAGGCCGAGCGGCTATTCAGCGTGCTCATGGGCGAAGAGGTCGAGCCCCGCCGCCGCTACATCGAAGACCACGCGCTGGAAGTGAAGAACCTGGACGTGTGATCCTCCACCGCTGGACCTTCGCCCATGACCGCCTACCCCACGCACGACCCGCGCTTCGACAAACCGCCGCGTTCGGGCATGCCCGTGTGGGCCTGGGTCTTGATCGTTCTGGGTGCGGTCGTCGTGCTGTCGCTGATCACCTGCGTCGGCGGGCTCATGTACGTCGGCAGCAACGGGCTCGAAACCTTCGTGCAGGACGGCCACCAGGTCCCCGGCCACGTGCTTGACGACCTGCGCGACATCGGCGCGCTCGGCGACGACGAGACGCTCCGCTTCTTCTACTCCGACGCCATGTTCGACCCGCGCGCCGGCAGCTACCTGCTCACCGACCAACGTCTCGTGCTCTACAACGAGTCCTGGGAAACGCCGATGCTCGAAGTCGACTTCGACGACATCACCTCGGTGGACGGCTACTGGTCCGACAACTGGATGACCGACAGCATGATTTTCGTCGAACTCAGCGACGGCGACAGCGTGTCGTTCCCGCTGTCCATGGAGAACGACGGCGACCACCGGTTCGTGCAGGCGCTCGTCGAGTCGTCGCCCCAGGCCCAGGGCCCCGCGAACCCGTGACCGAAACGCCTTCCGCCCGTCGGCATGTCCTCGCTCTCAACAAACCGTCGCGCGCGGGCTACGCGGCCGCGGCGGTGTTGCTGGTCGTGGGCTTTTCGGTGTTCGCCGGCACGGTCTTGCCGGCCCGCCGTGCCGTCCGCGATGCGGTCTTCGAACTGCAACGCGTCGTCGTGCCCGGCGACGCGACCTTCCGTGCCGTTGCGCCCGGGCCCGTCACGCTGTACTACGAAAAACGCAGCGAAGTCGCCGCCGACCACCACGCCAACGACCACGCCGACGCACCGAAGACGCGCTTCGAAACCCCGATGCGCTGGGACGCCCCCGCCCTCCGCGCCGTCGCCGCCGACGTGGAAGGCACCGAGCCCGGCACCGCCGTCGAACTGCGCCCCTGGGCCGGCACCGGCAGCGAGAGCAGCTCGCTCGTCTACCACGTCCCGCCCTACGTCGGCGAAAGCCTCGGCACGCTCGACCTGCCCGGGCCCGGCACCTACCGCCTCGCGCTCGCCCAGCCCTGGCCCCCGGAAGTTGACGAAACCGCGGCACCGGCTGCGACCCACGAACACCGCCGCGTCGTCGCCGTCGGCCACGTCCCCTTCGACCTGGTCAAGTCCGGCCTGTTCGGCATCTACGGCGCCGCGGTCGTCATGGGCCTCACCGCCGTCCTCGCGCTCGTCCTCGCCGCGCTCACCTGGGCGCGACGCCGACAGTGGGCGACACAAGTCGCGAGCTAACGCCGGGTGCGAAATCCTGCAATCTTTGTGGTCAAGCCTTCGCCGAATCGCCCGGCACGATGAACGACAGATGCAGCTCGCAGTGCCGGCAATTGAACTGCTCCCACTGTGGCTTGCTCATGCGCCCGACCAGCAGGTTCTTCTCGATGGTGCCGTTTGCTTTGAAGCGTTCGATCGCGGTGCGCAGCCGTTGCATCGCGTCTTCGAGCGAGACGTTCTCGCGCGGCGTGCCGAACCCGGCCATCGTGGGCGGCGGCTCGATCCCCGCCGGGAACCCCTTCTTGAGGAATCGCCCCTTGAGCATCGGCCCGACGACCTTGAAAAACAGTGGTGCCGACATCCCGGCCGGGTAGCCGTCCGTCGCCCACTCGATCGGGATCGCCATGTGGTCGAGGTTCTCCGCGGCCGTCCAGTTGCCCAGCGTGTGGTGCGGCTGGAACGTGACCTGCTCCGCGTCGGCCAGCACGTCGTCGAAACTGTCGAAACGCAGCTCGCGCCGCCCGGTCACCTGCTTCGTGTTCTTCATGCCCGCAGCTTAGGACACGCGGACGACCATCCGGACGCAAAAAAGAAGCCCACGTTCTGAGAACGTGGGCTCCGGGTATCGAATCAATCAAGCCATCAAGGCTTTACGCCGGCACCGGCACCGCCGCCTTCTCCAGCGCCTGCTTGAGGTCGGCGATGATGTCGTCCGCGTCCTCGATGCCGGTGGACACGCGCACGTACTCCGGCGTCACGCCGGTCTGCGCCTGCTCTTCCTCGCTCAGCTGCGAGTGCGTCGTGCTCGCCGGGTGGATCACCAGCGTCTTCGCGTCGCCGATGTTCGCCAGGTGGCTGCACAGCTCGCACGACTCGATCAGCTTCCGGCCGGCCTCGGCGCCGCCCTTGATGCCGAAGCCCAGGATCGCGCCCTGCCCGTCCGGCAGATATTTCTTGGCGTTCGCATGATCCTCGTGCGACTTAAGCCCCGGGTAGTTCACCCACTCGACCGCGTCGTGCCCTTCGAGGAACTCCGCGACCTTGAGCGCGTTGTCGCTGTGCTGCTTCATCCGCAGGTGCAGCGTCTCCAATCCTTGCAGGAACAAAAACGCCGCGAACGGCGACATGCACGCGCCCGTGTCCCGCAGCCAGTGCGTGCGGATGTACACGTTGTACGCGATGTTCCCCATCGCCTCGAGGTGGTCGGCAAACACCGCGCCGTGGTAGCTGGGCGCCGGGCCGCAGAACTCCGGCCACTTCTCGCGCTGGTCGGTCCACTTGAAGTTGCCCGAGTCCACGATCGCGCCGCCGATGTGCGTGCCGTGCCCGCCGATGAACTTCGTCGTCGAGTACACGTTGATGTCGATGCCGTGCTTGAACGTGTTGAGCAGCACAGGCGTCATCACCGTGTTGTCGCAGATCACCGGGATCGCGCCGTGCGGGGCCGAGTGCGCCGCGTCCGCGATGCCCTTGAAGTCCGGCACGCCCAGCGCGGGGTTGCCGATCGACTCCATGTAGACAAACCGCGTGTTCTCATCCACGAGGTCCTTGATCTGCTCGGGCTTGTCCGCCTCGAAGAAGCGCACTTCGATGCCCAGCTGCTTGAACGTCTGCGTAAACAGCGTCCACGTCCCGCCGTACAGGCTCTTGGACGAGATGAAGTTCTGCCCGCTGTGGCAGATCGTCAGGCACGCCGCGGTGATCGCCGCCTGCCCCGAGGCGAAGCACAGGCCCGTGACGCCGCCGTCCATCGCCGCGAGGCGCTTCTCGAGGACGTCGACGGTGGGGTTCATAAGCCGGCTGTAGATGTTGCCGAACTCCTGCAACCCGAACAGCCGCGCGGCGTGGTCCGTGTCGTCGAAGACGTAGCTGGTGGTGGCGTAAATGGGCACGGCCCGCGACTTGGTCGTCGGGTCGGGCTCCTGGCCGCCGTGCAAGGCGAGCGTACCGAGGCCGAAGGTCGGGGAAGCGTCGGACATGATGGAGAGTCTCCGTGTCTTCTCGGGCTTCAAACACCCCGCTGCACGCCTTCCCTCGGCTGGAGGTTCCCGGTTTTCCCGGGGGCGTGGTCGTCCCGCGTCGCCCGGCGCAGGTGGGTGGCGGAAGCCGTCGAATGGTGGGGCCGGAGGGCCGAAACTGGGTCATCCCGCCGCGACAGGTTGCGACGGGACGGGGCGAATCGACGATTGTAGCGGGGGGAAAGGGGGGTGCAAGACGTGTGCGAAAGAACCTAATCCGCGTTGGTCGCGTATCGCCACGCATGGCGGGTACGACGTGTTCGAAGTGGTTCCGGCGTGTGCTTTTAGGCGTGTTCGTCGGCATCCCGTGCCTGGTGATTGGCTGGCTTGTGCTGGCCGTTCTGGTCGTCTTTTTCGTGAAGATTCCGCCGGACCCATCGACGGTCTTCGAGCGTTACGTGCTCGATCCGAGGCCCGCTTCCGTCGTCGTGCTGAACCAGCACGAATGGAACCACGGCGGGGCGTTGGAGGACGTTTCCGCCCAGCTTCATTTTAGAATCGATTCCAAAGACTTTGACCGAATCGTTCAGAGATGGAATCTGGAACTCGAGGACCCAAGCTTGTTCTCGCGCCAACTGCGTCGCGATACCGACTTTAAGTGGTGGACGCCCGATGTGTTAGGCGATGACCTCGAAGTCTGGCACGCAGGCGACATCGACACATGGACCGTGATCACCAACGCAGAACACGATGAAGTCTTCTTCACGTTTTTGGGTATGTGAACGCTCGTTCCGGGTGCCGCACCTCACACGCGGCTTGATGTGCGCCCGCTTAGCCCCCGCCGGGAGGCGGGGATTCGTGATGTCGAAATCTTTCGCCAGCTTCTCCGCGGGCAACCCCGGCCTTCCGGCCTTCCGGCCGGGGCTATTGGGTTTCGTGTGGTCCGTTTTCCTGCGCACGGTCCGCCCAACACTTCGCCGTCGCGCCTTGACCCGCGGGTATAATGTAAATGCAGACGAAGGGCGTGGCCTCCGCGTGGGTGCCAGGTGGGTGAGGGCAGAGTTCCTTAATCACGAAATGTCGTGTGGCCTTGGACACGGGTGAATCAGGACGGAACCTGATTGCACGCCGTCTCCCGCCGGAACCCCCCGAGTGAGTCCCATCCGAAGCGCGGTGACGGCGGGCTGGAAAGCCGACGCCGGCCGGGGGTCTGCATGGATCGCGACGGCGGTCCCGCCCCGGGTTTGTTTCGCAGCGAGCCGGGCCGTGTCGGCCCGGATGCCGGGGTCCGGACACCGGGCCGACACGGCCCGGCTCGCGAGATGCGCACACGGCGTTCTTTCACAAGTGAATCCGAGGGGCGTTGTCGTCCCCACAATCTTCCGTGTTTCTTGCACGGATAGCCGGAACTGGGCCGGTTCCGGACCGGGAGCTGCCGGCTCCCGGCTGAGCGCGCGGTGTGCGCAACGACTCCCCTCCCGCCGGGAGGGGATGGGCGAGGGTGGTCGGACGTGTCGATCGGGTCACCGCCGCAGCGCCGCCGCGAGGTCGAGGTGCGTGCCGTCGTCGATGCCCGGTTGGGCGTCGCCGTGGTCTTCGAGCCAGTGCACGAGTTCCGCCATCCGGTCGTGGAGCGGCGCGGTGAAGGTCATGCGTTCTTTGGTGACCGGGTGCTGAAGCTGGAGCAGGCCCGCGTGCAGCGCGGGGTGGATCATCAACGGCGACTCGCCGCGCGCTTCGCGCTCCAGAGCCAGGGCTTCAAGTTTTTTGCCTTCTTCTTTGGGCGTCGCGTAGGTCAGGTTGGGCCGTCCCCCTGGCACGTTCTCCGGCGGCGTCGCCAGTTCCGCGGGGCCCACGGGCACGCCGCCGTAGAGCATGTCGCCGACGAGCGGGAAGCCGAGGTACGACAGGTGCACGCGGATCTGGTGGGTGCGGCCGGTCTTGAGCTCGCACTCGATCAGGCTGAACCCGCGGTAGCGCCGGCGGACGCGGTAGAGCGTGAGCGACGGCTTGCCGCCCGAGTCGTGGCGGACGGCCATGCCCTCGCGGATGGTCGGGTGCTTGCCCAGCGGCGCATCGATCGCGCCCGAGAGCGGGATGTGCTTGCCGTCCGGGCAGCCGTGACAGAGCGCGAGGTAGCACTTGAGATTCGTGCGGTCCTCGAACTGCTTGGCGAGCAGCCAGTGCGTGGAATCCTGCTTGGCGAAGACGATGCACCCGGTGGTGTACATGTCGAGGCGGTGGACCACGCCCGGACGCGCGGCCTCGGCGCCCACCGACGACAGCTTTTTTCGCCCCTTGCCCGGCTTCTTGCTTCTAACTTCTAACTCCTCGCTTCTTTCCTCGAACATCTGTCCGTGCTCGAGGTGCCACGCGAGCGCGTTGACCATCGTGCCATGCGTGTACGACCGCGCGGGGTGGACGATGATGCCCGCGTCCTTGTTGATGACGATGAAGTCGTCGTCCTCGAACAGGATGTTCAGCGGGATCGGCTCGGGCCGAAGGTCCACCGCGGGCTTGGGCGGGATAACAACCTCGACTTCGTCGCCGGCCTTGAGGTTGTAGCTGGGCTTGGCGTCGCGACCGTTGACGGTGACGCCGCCGAGCGCGATGAGTTTCTGGATCTGCGCCCGCGAGATGCCGCCGATGCGGTTGGCGAGGTATTTGTCCAGGCGTTGCTGGCTGTCGGTGGAGATGCGCCAGTGCCGGCGTTCGGGGTCCTGGGCCTCGAGCTCTTCGAGCGTGGTCGCGTGGTAGCGCGGGTCGCGCCGCGAGGCTTGGGGGGATTCGTCGGACACCGAAGCAATCGTAAAGCAAACGAAACCCCGCGCCCGGTCGGGTGCCGCCGGTGCGTGCGACGGTGTCGGTGACCCACAAAGCACGGTTGCAAGCGACCGTGGCCCCCCCGTGCCAGGTTTCTAGCGTCCAACCCCGTGCTTTATTCGCCCGGTGCGGGGGCTTCTTCCGGTGCCGATTCGGCCGCGCCGTCGGTCGCCGCGTTGACCGCGTCGTCGATGATCGCGTTGGCGTCTTCCAGCAGCGCCTGGCCGGCGTCCGCGTTGGGGTCGTCGACGAACCGCACGGGCGTTTCGAGGTCCGGCAGGATGCTCATTCGCACCGCCGCCCGGCTGGACCACGTGTCGAAGCCCGGCATCTCCTTGGCCAGATCGATCACCGCCTGGTTGCGCTGCCGCGCCAACTCCATATCGCGCTTGCCCTCGGCCACGATGGCCAGGCCCTCCAGCCCGTTGATCTTGAACTCGTTGTGCTCCGCCTCGTCCACGACGCGCTGATACAACGCCTCGGCCTCGTCGAGCTTCTCGGCCCGGGCTTCGCCCTCCGCGTCGGCCGCCTCGTCGAGGTACAGGTCCGCCGCCCGCAGCCACGCCAGTTGCGCAACGGTGGGGTTGCCGTGGTCGTCCGCGACCTGCTCGAACGACGCCGGCGAGGTCGAGCCGGCCAGGTCCGTCCACGCCTCGTCGCGCGAGACCTCGCGGTTGTAGGTGAGCAGGCTCCACGCCAGGTACCCGAACGAGCCGATCACGATCAGCAGCAGGATGGGGGTGCCCAGGTTGTCCCAGAACTTGCGGAGGTCGTCGAAGAAGTTCGACAACTCTTCGTCGTGGGCGGGCAGGTGGGGGTCGCGTTCCATGGAAGCAGTGTCCAGTGATCAGTGGCGGGTGGCCGGTGAAGAAAAAACAAAACGTGAAGGTGTCGCCGTCAGCGCGGCCGGATCAGTACGGTGACGGTAGACACGCCGCCGGCGCGCGAGAGCGCAACTTGGAGCGTCTCCGGGCCCTTGGCGTAGGTCAGGATCGGGCCGGCGTCGGCGCCGGCGGTGGCGGGGCGCCAGCCGTGGTTCGCGGCGGCGGCGCGGTAGAAGGTTTCCAACTCGTCGAGCTTCGACCGGCCCTGGTACACGTGCGTCACGGTCCGTGCCGCGCCGTCGAAGCTCGACGACGACCGCGACGGCACCGGCACGAAACGCAGCGGCTTGGGCACGTCGGGGATCGGCGATTGCTCATCGACGACCAGGCCTTCGGCGAGCTGGTGCGGCAGGTACGCGCCGTCGTCGCTGAACGCCAGCGCCGGCAGCGGTCCGGTGTCCGCGGTGCAGCCGGGCATCGCGACGGAGGCGACGCACCCCAGCGCGAGCAGAAAAACCAAACCAAGGCGGCGGGCGTATCCAGGCATCGATCGGAAGACGGCGATCATGTTTGGGTTCCGGGAAATCAACGGCCGGGCCGGGCGTTCGGGTGCGGTGGGCAGGTGCGGCGCGGCCAGACATTGTCGCCGATTTTGAGATTTCATGCAGGCGGCCGCCCGATCCAGGGACCGCAACGCCGGGATGGCCTTCAGACGCTTGCGCGGCCGGGGGCTTTGACACGCCGGGCCGGGCCGCGTACTTTTTTCCTTTCCCCCGCGGGCTTTCCGACGGCCGCGGGCGGCGACGGTGACCGTAGCTCAGTTGGTTAGAGCATCGGGTTGTGATCCCGAGGGTCGGGGGTTCGAGTCCCCTCGGTCACCCTTTTTCCGCCGCGTTTGCAGCCCCGGCGCGGGGGTGGACGCACCGACCCACCGACCAAGCGCTGGCTAAGCGCCGGTTCAGACCCCGTCGGCACGGATGCGTCACGACGCCCGGGACCGCGCACCGAATCAGGGACGATCACGCCGGACTTTCCCCCCGGAGGTTTTGATTGCCCCGCGGGGGTTGATTCGTGATTCCGCTTTCACTTCCTTATTCACCGAGGTGTGCCCCATGCCGCGTCGAACCTTCGCCGCCCTGTTGTTTCCGGTCGTGATGGCCGGCCTGTTGTTCACGGGGGCCGCGCGGGGCGAGACGCCCACCCCCGACACTAAACGCGGCACGTTCATCGGCCCCGCCGACCTCGCCGCGCTGCTCGAACAGCACCAACCCGGCGACGGCCTGGTCGTGATCGACGCGCGCAGCGGCAACGACTACGCGACCGCGCACCTCCCCGGCGCGATCAACCTGCCGCCCGAGTCGCTGCGCACGCCGTCCGTCGCGCCCGGCCAGGGCTACAGCCAGTATCTCTTCCGCGTCAACGACGACTACGAGAACGGGCCGCTCGATGCCGAGCGTTACGCGCAGGTCTTCAGCCAGGCCGGCCTCGACGCCGACGACACCGTCGTGGTCTACGGCAGCCACGCCGGCAAGGCCGACGGCACCGTGCCGCTGATGATCCTCGACATGCTCGGGCACCGCGGGTCGCTGCACTTCCTCGACGGCCAGGGGCTCGACCGCTGGACGGACGCCGGCTTCGACACCACCGCCGAGCCCACGCAACTCAGCACCACCGTCTACGAAGCGACCCCCCGGGACGGCGCGGTGTGGAACCTGCCCGACGTGCTGAACCACCTCGACGACGAAAACGTCGTGTTCTACGACACGCGCTCGCTGCCCGAGTTCACCGGCGAAAACAAACGCAAGAACACCCGCGGCGGGCACATCCCCGGCGCCGTCCGCATCGACTACGCCGAACTGATGGACAAAGACCACCGGACCCAGTCCGCCGACCGCATCGTCGAGCTGCACCTGGACCACGGCATCACGCCGGACAAGACGGTCGTGCTCTACTGCCAGACCAGCACGCGCGTGTCCCTGCCGTACCTCGCGCTGCGCGAACTGGGCTACGAAGACATTGTGGTCTACGACGCATCGATGTTCGAATACCTCAACCGCAACGACACGCCGGTGGTGGAAGGGGAGTGAAAGAATTCAATTGTTGATGCCTCAATAAAGCCCGGGGACGGCCGTCCCCGGGCTTTGTTTCTTTCCATCACCGCGCGTTCTCCGCGTCGGCGGCGTTGATGCGGTCGATCATGGCGCGCAGTCTCCCGTAACCGTGCTTGGTGTGGTGGAAGTGCAGGCGGGGCAGGGCGGGGAACATCTTCTCGCCTTCGAGCGGGCCGGATTGCTCGATCTTGCCGTCCACCACGAGGTCGCCGAACTCGTCGTTGAGCGCCTCGATCTGCTTGTCCTTGAGCGGCCGGCGGATGCGCAGCACGAGGTTGTCCTTGACGAAGCGCTGCGAGTGGTAGTTGCGGTAGAAGTTGATGACGTGCCGGGCGGCGGCGGAGGCGTCGTCCGTCACGAAATAAAGGTTCTTGTCCTCGGGGCTGATCCAGCCTTTGTCGAGGAGGGACTTGGTGATGTAGTTGTCCCAGTGGTGCCAGTAGTCACCGCCGGGCGGGTCGATCATGACGATGGGGACCAGCGGCGCCTTGCCGGTCTGGATGAGGGTGAGCGCCTCAAAGCCCTCGTCCTGCGTGCCGAATCCGCCGGGGAACAGGGCGACCGCGTGGCTCATCCACATGAACATGAGTTTGCGGGTGAAGAAGTAGCGGAAGGTGACGAGCTTGGGGTCGCCGACGATGACGTCATTCGCGTTGGTCTCGAACGGCAGCCGGATCGCCACGCCGAACGACGCCTCGCGCCCCGCGCCGCCGTGACCGGCCCGCATGATGCCGTCGCCGGCGCCGGTGATGACCATCCACCCGGACTCGGCCATGGTCCGGGCGAAGCGCACCGCCTGGACGTAGTCGGGGTGGTCTTCGGGCGTGCGGGCGCTGCCGAAGATGCTGATCTTGGGCGTGTCGCGGTACGGGCGGAAGACCTTCAACGCGTAGCGCAGTTCCTTGAGCGCGCGGTTGATGAGCTTGACCTCGCCGGTGTCCGACCCGTCGCCCAGCAGCTTGAGCCCGGTGAGCAAGACGTCGCGGACGTTGCGTCCGTGGAAGGCGTCGGGGTCGCCGCCGGCGTCGATGATGAGGCGGTTGAGGTCGGCCGGGACGTTGCTGCGGTCGGGGGCCGGCGTGCGGTTTGGTGTGGGGGGGTTCGGTTCGTTCATGTCGATAGGGCCTGTTGCGTCGTCCGCTGCAACGTCTCTCCCGTCGCCGGCGAAGTCGGGTTGGTTCTCGTGTCGTCGTTTCGATGATTGCCGGTGGCCGCGTGCATCGCCGCCTCGGGCGTCAGCTCGGTGTCGGCCGTGCCGCGGTTTCTTCGCACGCCCAGCGCGACGAACATCCGCCGACGCAGCAGGATCACGGGCCGCCACACCTTCCGCCACACCCGCACGCTCGCCGGCCGCAGCGCCTCCACGTCCATCCCCGACGCCGCGAACGCCTCGGGCTGCAACCGACGCCACTGCTTGGCCAGGTGGTACCGGTCGCTGCGCTGCAGACTCCGCAGCCAGGCTTTGCCCAGCGGGTTCCACGTCCACCACGCCGCGCCCATCACCGACAACTGAAAGTCCAGCAGGTGCGGTTTCCCGAGTTTGTCCACGATGACGTTGTCGATCTTGTTGAGGTCAACGACCGCGATGCCGCGCTGGTGCACGGTGTCGATTAACGCGAACAGCGCGGGGAAGAACGAGCCGTCGATCTCAACGCCCGGCTGCAAAGGCTCGCCGTCAACGAACACATGGGCCAAGACATGTCGGCACGCCCGTTTGCCCGTTTCAATGTCCGCCACCAAGGCCGGGACCGCATCGACATCGTGCAGCGCCCGGTAGAACCGCGCTTCCTTGTTCCGCAAGTGGGCTCCCAGCCACGCGAACGGCACGCCGAACGCCGACTGCGTCCGGCAGAATTTCACGATGAGGGTCGGGTGTTCCCGGGCCACCGCCTCGTACCGGCACGTACACGCGAACGCGTCGTGCTTGTACACCGCCGCCCGGCGGTACGGCACCCCGCCCGCCGTCAGCGTCGCCGGCGGCTCCCGGTCGCCCAACGCCCGCAGCCACGCGGGCCGGCGGCGCAGGCCCGATTCATCACGCTGTTTCAAGGACGTCGGCGATGCCACCCGTGCAGTGTAAAGCGAGCCACCGTCCTGGGCCCAACGACGACTCCGAACCCGAATATGTCGCGTCGCCTCCCCCAAGCCGACCCGCGTCACGGCGAGAACACCGGCCCGGGCGTCACCCCCGGGCCCGCTCCCGCCCCCGAACCCGCGGCAATCAGCGCCAACAGGAGCGGCAGCACGAAGATCAACACCAGGAACAGCACGCCGATCAGCCCCAGCACCGTGCCGATGATCCCGGTCACGTAGCCCGCCGTCGCCAGGCCGCTCGACGACGCGCTGAACTGCTCCGCCTTGATCCGTTTCCGCGCCCTGCGTGCAAAGTAAATCGCCAACGGCCCGCACACCACCGACAGCACGCCGTACCCGAAGCACGTCACGATCGACACGATGCCCAGCACCATCGACGCGACCGCCTCGCCCGACGACGGCAGGTTCGGGTTCTGGATCGTCCCCCGCCCGATCATCAGGCTGCACTCGGGGCAGCGCCCGCCGATCGGCACGCCCGTGAGGTTGTACCCGCAGTTCGGGCAGGTCACGTGCGTCGCGATCGGCACCGCGGCCTGGACCTGCACCGCCGGGGGTGGCGGAGGCGGCGGGGCACCGTCGGCCGGGTCGTTCATCGCGTCCGGGTCTCGCGGCGGGTCAATGGGTCGGTCGGCGTCCGAAGCCATAGTGCCACGATACTTCAAAACCCGGTAAAGCCGCCACGCCTTCGCGCCGGGTCAGTGTCGCCGCCGGATGGCCGCCAGACCGAGCAGCAGCAGCGCGGACGCCGGCTCGGGCACCGTCGGGTACTCGATGATCTTCACCATCAGGGTCCCCGCAAAGAAATCGTTCACGTACGACGAGGGGTTCGACGCGGAAAAGACGAACTGCTTCTCGATACGCAGCAGGTCACCCGGCGGGTACGGGTCAAACGTGATGTCCATGGTCGTGGACGTGTTGACGGCCACGGTGTTGGTGGGGCCGGCCGTGCCGACGACCAGCGGGTTGGGCAACCACGACCAGCCGGGCGTGTCGATGCGTTCGTGCCAGCCGGTCCACGCCGTGGTCCCGCTGACCCCGATGTTCTCCTGCAGCGTGATCGGGTTGGCGATCAGTTGATTGAAGTCGTCAAGATCGACATCGCCGTCGTTGTCCTGGTCCTGATCGAAAGTCAGCCACTTTTCGAGCGGCCCGGCGTTGCCGTCGTAAGCGACGGGGTTGGCGCCGTTGGGCGTGAAGTCGCCCCAGTCGAAGCGGACGGTCCCGTCGAAGTTGGGGTGCGACATCGATGTTTGCGGGATGGTCACGTGCGGCCCCGGCACGCCGACGTTCGGCCCGGCCACGAGCTGCGCGGACGCGGTGACCGCGCCCAGACAGGCCGTGAGCACGCAAGCATGGACGGACAACCCGAACCACCGAAGACCATGGACTCTCTGCTGCATGTTCGGAACCTCGTAGAGATGCAAACGCTTCAGACGCCGCCAACCGCACGGCCGACCGGACCAAGAACCTTCGCACCGAAGCGCAGCGACCGATGAACGGGTCGTGCGACGCGCCTCAAGCGTTCAGGGGATCAACCCACGGCTGGAACTCACTCCTCGTCTCCCATCGAAATGACCCTGCAAATCGTAAGCCGCGCCCGTTGGTCCGTCAATGGTTTTCGGGTCGTGGGACACCTTGACGCTTGCGGGGAAGACCCCTCAAAAAGTGCTGGCTTCGTGGCGGCATTGCCGCTACAGTCGGTCTCGTCCAGCGTCGATACCCCTCCCGGGGCCCCGCCCAGACGCCGCCGACCCCAACCCCCGCCCACCCGTGCTTTTTGCCGCCTGTTTTCCCCCACCTCTGAACCCTGTACCCGGACCCTCCACACGATGCCGCTGCCCAACCGCTTCATGCAGGTCCCGCCCGGGCCCGACGAGTCCGCCCTGCCCAAGGTCGTCAACATCATCGTCGAGATCCCCAAGGGCCGACGCTCCAAGTTCGAGATCGACAAGGTCACCGGCCTCATCAAGCTCGACCGCTACCTCTACTCCTCCGCCATGTACCCCGGCGACTACGGCGTCATCCCCCGCACCCTCGCGGAAGACGGCGACCCGCTCGACGTGCTCTGCATGGTCAACGAACCCACCTTCCCCGGCTGCCTCATCGAGGCCCGACCCATCGGCCTGTTCAAGATGACCGACAAGGGCGACAACGACTACAAGATCCTCTGCGTCCCCAACACCGACCCGATGTACGAAGACTTCGAGTCGCTGTGGCGCGTCCCCAAGCACTACCTCCGCGAGGTCGAAAACTTCTTCGCGACCTACAAGGCCCTCGAACACGACAACAACGTCGAGACCCAGGGCTGGGCCGACGTCGAGTTCGCGCACACCGAGATCATGGAGTGCATCGAGCGGTACGAGAAAAAGAACGAACTCCGCCGGGCCGAGGACCAGCCGTACCCGACGCTCCGCCGGACCGACGACCCGACCGACGCCGAGAATGCCCAAGGCAGCGCCGCCGCGGGCTGAATCGTGTTCTCCCGGGCCGGGCGTGAACCAAGCGAAGGCCCGGCTCCAACAATTCTGTGGATTCACCAAATCCTGACTCGATCCCAACGCCGCCCCAGCGCGGCGTTGTTGTCATACGCCTGAGGAGAAAGCCGCCGCCCTTGGGGTGGGGGTGGGAAAAAGAGTCTGTTCAGGTCCCGGAGGATTCGGAGGAGCAGGACGGAGGCGCCCCGCACCGCGGGAGGGAAAGAGAGGTCGGGAGGAAACGACCCGCGGCACCCCGCCGCGGGTTTTTTCATACCACGTTGCGCTGCACTGTCTGCTCCACCTCCCCGGCAGAGATAGGGCCGGCGTGAGGATCGACACTGAAACCGCCAACGCCATGCGCACGCGTCCGAGCACCCTCCCTCAACCCCTCCCGGCGGGAGGGGAGTCGTTGCGCACCCCGCGCGCTCAGCCGGGAGCCGGCGGCTCCCGGTCCGGAACCCGCCGGGTTCCGGCTATCCGTGCAAGAAACACGGAAGATTCTTTGGAGCTCCTTACGCCCCTGATTCACTTGTGAAAGAACACCGTGTGCGCTTCTGAGCGAGCCGGGCCGTGTCGGCCCGGTTCCCGTCATTCGAAAATCCGGGGTGACACACCCCGGCTCACTTCGAAAACAAACCCGGGGCGGGACCGCCGTCACGATCCATTCAGACCCCCGGCCGGCGTCGGTTTTTCAACCCGCCGTCACCGCATTTCGGATGGGACTCACTCGGGGGGTTCCGGCGGGAGGCGGCGCGTCGTCGGAATCCGTCCCGACCCACCCGCGTCCAAGGCCACACGGCATTTCGTGATTAAGGAACTCAAGCCCTCACCCACCTGGCACCCACGCGGAGGCCACGCCCTTCACCTGCTTCTACATTTTACCCGCGGGTCAACACGCGTCGGTGAAGTGTCGGGCACACCGTGCGCAGGAAAGCAGACCACACGTTGACCCGTAGCCCCGGCCGGAAGGCCGGGGTTGCCCGCGGTGACGTTGGCGAGTGGATTCGACATCACCAACCCCCGCCTCCCGGCGGGGGCTATGCGTCTTCACAAAGCCGCCGACGGTGTCGGCGGGCCGGTCACGAGGGATCGGGCTTGGGGGCGACCTCATCCACCAGACGCTTAACGCGGGACGGTGAAATCCAACGTCAAACGCCGTACCTCCAATCGTCGAAAAACCTTGTCTCCCGGAAGCGTCGCGGGTACGCTGCCAAGATATAGAACTTGTACGTTCTTCAATCTCTGTCAGGTACCACCCAGGATTCATCTTTGTCTAGATTCGCTGTCATCGCGCGCCAGTTCATTCTCGGTTCCATCACGAACCTTGATGAGTATGCTGGAACCGTTGTCGCAAGCAGGGATGGTTTTTACTTCCTGTTCAGCGAATCGCAATTCGGTCAGTCATTTGAATCGTTCCGGTTGAAGATCGGTGGCAAGCCAGTCATCGTAAAGAAAAGCAATTCTTACGAGAACGATAGCGTTGCCCGCGGTGACATCGGCGATTTGCCAAAAGAGATCACGAGTGATGCTACTTGGCCGCCGATGAATGGTCTCTCGAAGGTTTGGTTCGTCCCGAGAGCGGTGATTGACAACGTCCAAGTATCGATACTCTACGGCGTCAAAATCGTTGCAGGCGACTTCAAGGTCAATTGCGGGGTCGGACTGTTCAGTCATGGCAAAGTCCGAAAGACTTTGTGCGAACTGGACTGGCTTGAATGAACACGCACCTGACCACCGGCTGCAGTTGACCGGCGACGCCCGCGTTTAATCGGTTGGACGTCCGCTCCTGCGGGCGGCCAGCAATTACGTCACCGCCCCGGGCCGAGCACCTGTTCGCGCGTCAGGCCGTGTTTTTCGAGGAGTTGGTTGAAGGTGGCTTTGGCGTCGTCTTCGGAAATGGCTTCGTCTTGCTGGGCCTGGTGGAGCAGGGCACCGTTGTAGGTGCCCAGGACGTTGCCCAGTTCGGGGTGTTGTTGCTGGGTGGTGACGGCGAAGGTGAGCAGGCCGTCGGCGGCGGCGCGGAGGTGGGGCAGGGCGCGGTCGAGCTGGTTTCGGCCGAGGTGAACGGCGGCGAGTTGGAAGTGGCGGACGGCGGTGTCGGGGTGGTCGGCACCCAGGGCGGCGGTGGAGGCGTCGAGGACGCTGCGGATGAGGGGCTCGGCCTCGTCGTAGCGCTCGCGGCGGGTGAGGAAGGCGCCGAGGTTGGCGCGGGCGTTGAGGGCCTGGGGGTCGTCGGCGCCGAGCACGCGGCGGAGGGTGCTGGCGGCGCGGCGGAAGTCGGCCTCGGCGGCGGGGAAGCGCTCGGCCATCTCGAGGAACTGGGCCTTGGCCTGGAGGGTGCCGAGGGTCTGGGGGTCGTCGGCGCCGAGGCTGCGGTCGCGGGCGTCGTAGACGCGGTCGATGAGGGCGATGGCTTGGTCGAGCCGGCCCGTGCGGAAGCGGACCATGGCGAGCTGGGTGGTGGCTTCGAGGGCGGCGGGGTGCTCGAAGCCGTACGCGGATTCGGTGCGCTGGGCGAGCTGTTCGATGTAGGGGACGGCCTGGGCGCCGCGGCCGCGGGCCAGGAGGGTGTTGACCAGGAGGCTCATGGCGGCGATGGACTGCTCGTGGTCGGGCCCGAGGGTGCGGTCGAAGATTTTGACGGCGCGTTCGAACTCGGTTTGCGCGGCGCCCAGGTCGCCGCGGCCGCGCGCGAGTTGGGCGAGCTGCATGCGGGCGGTGACGGCCTCGGGGTGCTCGAGCCCGAGGGTGATCTCCATGCCGGTGGCGGCCTGTTTGAAGAGCTCTTCGCCGCGTTCGACGTTGCCGGTCTCGACGAGGATGGCGCCGAGGTTGGAGGCGGCGGCGAGGGTGGGGAAGGCGTCGCCGCCGAGCTGGTCGAGGTAGCCCTGGTGGGCGCGTTCGAAGAGCGGGAGGGCGTCGTCGCGTCGGCCCAGGGTGCGGAGGGTGCGGGCGACCAGGCCTGCGGCGGCGAGGGTGGCGTGGTGGTTGGGCCCGAGGCGGGCTTCGCGAGCGGTGAGGACGCGTTGGTAGTGTTCGAGGGCGGCGTCGGGTTCCTGCTTCTGTTCGAAGAGGCCGGCGAGGTTGAGGACGGCGGCGAGGGTGTCGGGGTGGTCGGCGCCTTGTTGTTCTTCGAGGCCGGAGAGGGCGGAGCGGATGGAGACCTCGGCGACGTTGGTTTCGCCGGCCTTGCGGTTGAGGTAGGCCTGGTCGTTGAGGGCGCGGAGGGTCTGCGGGTCGCGTGAGCCGAGCTTGGTCTCGTAGTGGGCGATGAGTTTGCGGGCCAGGTCGAGGGCGTCTTCGGGCTGTTTCAACTGGCAGAGGTTGAGCAGTTCTTCGTGGGCGACGCGGGCCCAGGCGTCGGCCTGATCGGCGAGCTCGGGGTTGAGCAGCTCGCGGGCGCGGGTGAGTGCTTTTTGGGCGCGCTGCGGGTTGCCCTCGGAGACGTAGGCCAGCGCGGCCCAGCGGTAGCGGTCGGCGGCCTTGACCGGGTCGGACTCGGCGGCCTCGGCGGCGCTCTCGAGGCTGTACGCCGCCTCGCGGAAGTCGTGCTTGGCCATCGCGATGAAGAAGCGGTCGTCGACGGTGACCATGCGCTGCGTGGAGAGTTGGTTCTCGAAGGCGGCGATGGTCTCGCGCAGCGCGGCGCGGTCGGTGCCGCGTGCTTCGGCCAGCCCGGCGAGCGCGGCGTCGAACGCGGGCACGCCGACGACGACCGGCGGCTCACGCGTGACGGCGTAGGCGGGGACGGCGCTTTCGATCCAGGTCTGGATGAGGGCGAGCGTGTCGTCGGCGGGCGCGGCGGCGGAAGAGCCGGCGTTGCGGGACGCGCTCGGGGTGCCGGCGGCGTTGGTGCCGGGCGTGCTCGGAGCGCCGGCATCGTCGCACGCGGTGAGCGCGACGGCGGCGGCGACGGTCGCAACGACGAGGAACCACACGCCCGGGCGGCACGGGGCGGCGACGGTTCGGGCCCGGATCACGTCGGCGCGGGGCGGCAGGCGGCGGCTCATCCCGCCGTGGTACCGCAGGGCGGGCCCGGCGTCAATGGTGGCGGGCGGGAGACGTTGACGCCTGGTTGGGTGCCCGTTCCACCGAATGATCCCGCCGCCGCAACTCAACTTTCCGAAAGCGAAGCCGCGGTATGGGCTACACTCGCCCCTTCGACACGGTTTTTGCCCGACACGGCCCGTTAAAAAGGAAGCCACCCCATGACCACCGCCACCATCACCACGCCGCGCGGCGACATCAAGCTCGAGCTGTTCACCGACGACTGCCCCGAAACCGCCGGCAACTTCGTCAAGCTCGCCAAGGACGGGTTCTACGACGGCCTGACCTTCCACCGCGTCATCCCCGACTTCATGATCCAGGGCGGCTGCCCCAAGGGCACGGGCACGGGCGACGCGGGCTACAAGTTCGACGACGAGCCCAGCGCGCTGGCGAAGAAACACACCGGCCCGGGCACGCTCTCCATGGCCAACGCCGGCCCCAACACCAACGGCTCACAGTTCTTCATCACCCACGTCGCCACCGACTGGCTCGACGGCAAGCACGGCGTGTTCGGCAAGGTCCTCGAAGGGCAGGACGTCGTCGACGCGGTGAAGCAGGGCGACACGATGGAGAAGGTCGTGATCGACGAGGGGTGAGTCAGGCCGCGCACGCTCCGTTCGTCGGCTCCACCTCGCTCACGATCTTCAAGTTCTCGTCGAACGCGAGGTCGCGGACCTTCCGCGTCGGGTTGCCGTCCGTGTCGAGGAGCATCACCACCGGTCGGTCCGGTCGGCCGTCGTGGGTGCGGGTGACCTCGGCGTGCTGTCCGTCGGACAACACGACGCGCGTGCCCACCGGGTACAGCGAGACCGATTCGATCAGCACGCGCCCGGCGTCGGCGTCGAGCCGGCGGGCCTTGATGCCCTGGGCCACGGCGCGCACCGCCTGATGCGCGCTGCGTGCCGCGCGGTACGGGCGGGCGTCGGTGACCGCGGCGTACGTGTCGGCGACGGCGACCAGTTTGGCGAGCGGGTGCAGGAACATGCCCTTCCGGCCCTGCGGGTAGCCCGAGCCGTCGAGCCGTTCGTGGTGCTGGTACACCGCGATGGTGATGTCGGGGCGCAAGCCCGTCACGCCCTCGAGCAGGTTCGACGCGTGGCCGGGGTGGCGGCGGATCACGTCCCACTCGGCGGCGGTCGGCTTGCGCGGCGCATCACGGATGGTGTCGGGCACGCGCAGCATCCCCACGTCCTGCGTCAGCGCGACCAAGCCTGCGTCGATCACGCGGTCGGGCGCGTACCCGACCTGCCGCGCCAGGTGCATCGCCATCACCGCCGTCCGCACGCCGTGCCGGAAGATCGTGGCGCCGCAGGCGTCCTGCAGCCGCATCATCACCGACGCCAGGTCGATGTCCGCCGCGAGCGTCGGCAGCAACCGCTCCACGACCGCGACCGCCGGCTCCGCGTGATCGAGTCGGCCCTCGGCCAACGCCGCGCCGACCCGCGACCACTGCGCGATCGCCTCGCCGACCTGTGCCTCGGCCTGCGCGACGGCATCGTCGAAGACGTCCGGGTCCAGCCGCGCGATCGGTGGGCGCGGCCGGCCGCCGAGCAGGTACGCCGTCGCCTCCTCGTGCGCCGACGCGTCCAGGTGTGACCACGCCTCGGGGTCGCACGGGATGACATTCTTTTTCACGGGCGTCGCCGGTGCCGACGCGGACGCTTGCGCCGACTTCGACGGTGGCCCGACCGTCAGGTCGAACAGGTCAGACCGCGCCGGCCCGGCCTCGCGCGGCATGTCCGAAGCGTCAACCAACGGCGCGTCGTCCGTCTGTTGATGCGTGACTTCCTGGATGCCGCGTGCCCGCAGCGCCGCGACGAACCGCTCGGTCACCGCGGTCCCCCGCTTGAGCAGCAGCACGCCGTTCGTGTCGAAGATGTCGTGTTCCAGTTCCTGCCCGATGCGCAGCTCGCGCACCGAGGTCGTGGTCGTGTTCATCCCTGCGGTCCCCCCGCGGTGGTGAAACGTGGCCGCGTGTTTGCCGTGGGTACGCAACGGCGGCGGCGTGGACCCTTCATCGGCCGACCGGCCCACCGGTTTACTGGGGATCGCCCTGATTTGTCGGACCCCTCTCCGCAAAAAGGCCGCCACGGTGGCTTACCGCGTGAAGAACCACACCACGCAGCCCAAAAAAACGGTGACGTGGACCAGAACGATCAACCCATACCTGAGTCGGTAGGACCGTTTGTACGTTTTGTGCCGCGCCCACCGCCGCGCCAGCCACGAGCCCGGCCAACCGCCGAGCGCTTCACACGTATGCAGCGTGCGTTCCGACACCCGCCAACCGTTCCGCCGCGCCCGATGCTTGTCCCACACGATCAACACCGCGGACACGACGCTCATCACCGCCACGGCCGCGGCGTACACCAGCAAGACGTGCCCACCGTTCACGCCGACCAGCCCGTGTCGTTCCCGGCCGCGCCCATCAACCCGAAGCTCCCGCCGGTGTGGATGAAGACGACCACCGCGCCGTCGCGCACGAACCCGGACTGCATCGCGTGCAGCACGCCCGCCATGGTTTTGCCGGTGTAGCTGGGGTCGAGCACCAGCGCCTCGTGCCGCGCCGCGTCGCGGATCGCGGCCGTGCCTTCGGGCGTCGGGACGCCGTACGCCGGGCCGATGAACCCGTCGAGCACCTCGACCGGCGTGTCGGCTTCGCTCAAGCCCAAACCAAATTGTTTGACCGTGTCGTCCACCAACTCGCGCGACCACGCCGCCATCTTCGCCGACGTCGCCGCCACCGGTACACCCACCACGCGCCACTTGTCCAGCCCCGCCAACGCCCGGCCCAGCACGCAACCCGCGTGCGTCCCGCACGAACCCACCGTGCAGAACACATCGACTTCACGCCCCCGGAACGGCGCTTCCAACTGCTCCGCCAGCTCGAACATCGCGCGGACGTAGCCCCACGAACCCGTCTCCACGCTGCCGCCGGTCGGGATGAAGTACGGCTTGCCGCCGCCGTCACGTACGCCGTCCATCACGCGTTGCACCAAGGCGTCGCGGTCGCCGTTGTACTCCTGCGCATCGTGGAACGAACACTCGGCCCCGAACAATTCATCCAGCAACAGATTCCCGTTGACATTTGTGGGCTTCTCGCCGCGCAGAAACAGTCGCGACTTCAGTCCGAGCCGCGCCGCCACCGCCGCCGTCGCCCGGCAGTGGTTGCTCTGCACCGCGCCCTGCGTCACCAGCGTGTCGCACCCCTGCGCGAGCGCGTCCGCCGCGAGGTACTCCAGCTTCCGGACCTTGTTCCCCGACACCGCCAGCCCCGTCTTGTCGTCCCGCTTGACCAGCAGTGTGTGTGATTCGGGATCGAGCCCGCGCACTTCCAACAACCGCGTCATCCGCTCCACCGGCGTGGGCAACGCACACAACGAAAGCCGCCCCGGCTCCTTGGGGTGCAACCGCACGCCGTCGAGATGCTCCACGTCCACACGCGCCGCGATGTTCATCAGGGCATGCTAGTGCGAACGGTATCGATTCGTCGCGGGTGTCACGGTCGCTCGCGACCGTGCCGTTGACAATCGTCTTGCCGTCTCTGGATGACCAAGAAACACGGTCGCAAGCGACCGTGGCACCTAGCCCGCTACGTCTGAATCGCGATGGCTCGATCCCGCGTTCAACGCCGGAGAACACACGCCACCGGTCGTTCACGCTCCCGGCACCGTCCGAGCACACCCCGTCACTGTCAGCGCCCGGAACGTAAGCGACGGGTCCCTGCCGTCAATACCACACTAAGCAGTGCGGGCACACCCGGTTCGGGCACGGACACCCCGCGGAAGTCGGGCGCCGCTACGCCGCCCCAGTGCGCGAGCACCGCGTCCAGGTCGCCTTGCTCGACCCGGCCGCTGCCGTCCAGGTCGCCGGTCACCCACGACACGCCCGCGTCCCCGACGCCAGGCCCGCCGTCACCGAAGTTGTTCCGGCCCCAGTTGTGCAGCACGACATCGAGGTCCGCCTGCTCGACCTGCCCGTCGAGCGTGACATCGCCGATCAGCGCGAGCTCCGCCTCAACGCTGGTTGCGGTGTAGAGGACGGCCAGCGTGACGTCCGCCGGCAATAGCCCTTCGGGGACCGGGTCGCCGGCGTCCAGTGCCTCCACCGCGACCGAATCAAACACACCGGAGACGGACGCGGCGTCGATGATCACCCGACGGTCGCCGAGATGCGGCACATAGTCGGTTGGGACCGCTACGCCGTGCAGCTTCAAATCAAGGTGGCCCGCCAATTCCGTTTCACCGCTTACCTCCAACAGAATGTTGAGCCGAATCTGAGATTCGTTGTAGTCAAAACGCACTAGGCCACCAAGCTCAAGCTGAGCGTTCGGTGTGACGACCAGCCGATCCACATCAACATCGACATGTCCGACAAACCAATCGATCTCGCCGTCCAGCGTCAGTGTGCCGGCGTTGATGCGGTTGCGGCTGATCGGCGACATTCGGGCCTCCCACCGGCCTTGCATCGTCAGGGCTCCGCGTAGCGGAGTCTCATAAGAGTAATTTGGCCCGCCGAGAAGGTATCCATCCCTCGCGTTGGTCACCAGCGTGATCCCCGGGCCGACGGTGGTGTGCCCGCTCTCCGTGATGACTGAACTGTAAAGATCACTCGGGTTGTCCGGGTGCGCGACGATCGAACCGGTGCCGGTCACCACTTGATCGCCGCGGAGAATCAGACTGGCCGGCGTATCCGTATTGATCGCCAAGTCGATCTGACCATCAAGATGCAGACCGTTCTCGATGATCAAGTCGTCGTAGGTGTCGATGCGGACCGTATCGGGCACGGTAACGTTGCGGAAGGTCGAGATGCCCCACGGCAGCGGCGAGTTGTAGCCCTGCAAACTGCTGATCTGGACGAGGGTCTGGCCGGGCCGACCTTGGTCATCGGGCGCGGCGTTGACGTTGAGCGGGCCGTTCTCGATCGTCATCTCCGCGAGGGCGAAATCGGCGCGGCCGGTGGTGACCCGTCCGTTCTCCGCCTCGCGGTTCCAGCTCGGCAGGTCGAAGGCGGTGTAGTTGTCGCCGTAGTCCAGCCCGCCGCGGATCGTGCTCAGCCAGATGCCGCCGAGGCGCGGGTCGCCGGGGTTGGGGCCGCCGCCCGGCTGGGCGATGAGTCCACGGCCAAGGATCAGGCGCGAGTCGTCGCTGACACCGAAGCCGCCGTCCAGCAACTCTGGGATGGAGACGGTCTGTGCCTGGAGGTCCGTGGCGGAATACGGGCTGTCGCGATTGAAGTTGTCGTCGAACCAGTTGCGTGCGAACTGCTGTTGAATCGTCAACAGACCGACCGAGTCGCGCAAGAACGCCAACTCGGACAATGCCAACGAATGATTGATCACGCGCACGTCGCTGGGCACCACGAACGGGTACGCATCAAGGTCGATGCCAAGTATCGGGTCTTGTGCAAAGGTTGTGCCGGAGTACGGCTGGCGCTCGAACGTGACCACGGGCAACGGGTCGCCGGCCAAGGCGTACGCGCATCCCAGAAGCGCCACCCCGAAACCCACCGCACACCGCCGGCATGTCCAAGCACGATTCATACCTACCTCCGGAGATGAAACCTCACAGTAGGGTAGGCGATGCGACCGCTATTCCAAAGATAAACGGCGCACGCCCACCATGCGCATCGCCCACGGGGTGCGGCGTTTGGACGTGGTGACGCCTTCGGCGACGAGGTCGCGTGCGGTGCCGGGTTCGGGTTCGCACAGTTGGCCGGTGCCGGTGTCGAGCGGGGTTTCGTGGAAGAGGCCCTGGCGTTTGACGCAGGGTTGGCCGGAGCTGCTGGCGTGGATGAAGTCGGGGACGGAGTCGAAAGGCGAAAGGCGAAGGTCCGAAGCCGAAGCGCCAGGTGGCGGTGCGGGTTCGGCGGTGGGTGGGGGGCCGGCGTAGACGCCGACGTGGTCGACGCGCTGGGCGTTCATGGCGAAGAAGAGGAAGTCGCCGGGTTGGAGCAACGCGCCCCAGCGCTGTTGGGCGTCCTCGGCGAGCCGCCAGGCGGAGGTGCCGGGGTGGTGTTCGTCGCCGCGCTTTCCCTGGGCGACGTCATCGACGGTTCGGTCGTCGCCGATCTTTGTGACGCTATTCCATGTTTCTTCGAACTGACGCCCCGCCGAGTGCGGGAGGATGAGCCGCAGCGCGCTGCGTCGCGCGAGCAGGGCGGTCAGGCCCGAGCAGTCCAGGCCGAAGGTCGAGCTCCCGCCCCAGACGTAAGGGCGGCCGAGCAACCGGTGTGCTTCGCGCACCAGCGCCGCACCGTCGGCCAGCGCGGGAAGTTCGCTAGTGGTCACGTCGCCGGCCTGGATGAACACCTCGCGGCCGTCGGCGAGCGCGACGCGCGGCCAGGCGTTGTCGTCGAGGATGGACGGCTGTTCGTTTGGCGGATCATTGGGTTCGGTCGGTTTGGTTTGCGCTGTTGCCTGCGTCGCCGTGTCGAGACGTCGCAGCCACGCCTCGCCCGGCAGATCGATCACGGCGGGGTCCTGCTTGCGCGAGGCGGCCTCGAAACACTGCCCAACGAGCGACGTGACGCGCAGCCAGCGGTCTTCACGGTTTGTGTCGGTTCTTGTATTCAAATCCACGCCGCCGCCGAAGGCCTGTTCCGCCGGGACCAGCGCGGCCGCGTCGATCCAGCCGCATTCGCCGCGTGCCGGGTCGCCCAGCGCGCCGCCTTCGACGAGGCACCACGCACAGCCGTTGATGTCGCGTGTCTCGCGCACGACCACCGCGTCGCCGTGGCGCAATTGCGTGTTGACGTTGGTGGTGTTGCCGGGCTCGGCGAACACGAACGCGACCGGCCGGGCCACAATCGCCCACGTGCCCCGGCCGCCGCTCGGTTGGATCGACGCGTTCATCGCCCCAGCGTATCGCGTCGCCGGTCGGCGAGAAACACCGTGGTCGCGACCAGCTGCGCGGTGCCGATCGGCTCGGGCACCGCGGCGGGGCTTCCGCCGGTCGGCGACGTCAAATTCGCCCAGTTGAGCAAAACCGCGTCGAGTTCGTTCTGGTCGATCAGGCCGTCGTGCAGGTACAGCAGGTCCCAGCCCGGCGGCGGGCCGAGCGTGTCCGTGTCGTGTCCCCAGTTCAGCAGCACGAGGTCCAGGTCGGCTTGCTCGACCAGGCCGCTGCCGTCGTAGTCGCCGAAGAATCCGCCGACGCCGAAGAACGACACGTCCGCGATGCCGAGTTCCTGCCCGCCGATCTCGAAGCGCTGCAGCCGGCTGAACGGGGCGTAGACGGAGAGGTAGCCGCGTTGTGCGCCGGGGTAGGGTTCTTCTTCGAGCGTCACGCCGATCTCGATGTCGTCGATCGTCGTGGGCAGCGTCGCGAAGTCTTCGAAGACCAACTCGGTGTCGTTGATGACCAGATTGTTGACGCCGCCGAAGTTGGCGAACAGCAGGTTCGCGGACAAGGTGGTCTGTGGTCCCCAGACCGAGAGCAGGTCGAAGTCGAGTCGGAGGTTCGAGAGGGTGGCGGGTTTGGGCGTGGTCGACAGCCAGCCGAACGCGGGCTCGGTGAAGCCGCCGATGGTCGCGGTGCCGAACGTGGTGGTGCCGCCGGTGTCGAGCGGTTGAACGCGGATGTCCATCTCGCCGTCGGTGGTCGGCGCGGTGAACACGTTGTCGCCGGGCGCGTGGGTGCCGGCCCCGTAAGTCGAGCCGTCCGGGTACTGCGAAAAATCAGTGAACCCCGAAATTGATGCCGACACCGACACCGCCCAGCACGCCGCGGCCACGAAAGCGAGCAGCGCCGCGCGCGTGTCATGCCTTCCGTTCCCCGAAAACCGATGCGTCGCAGCCATTCTCCGACTTTAATCCGCTCACCCAGAAAATCCAAGCGAAAAACCGCCGTAAGCGAGCCGCACCGCTACCCGTGAGACGGGCAGCGCCGCATCAAGCAACCGACACCGAACAGCACCGCCAGCGACCCCGGCTCGGGCAGCGGCGTCGGGATGATCGGGAAGAGCTGCCTTCCCCAGTTCTTGAGCACGGCGTCGAGTTCGCCCTGGTCGATCACGCCCTCTGCGGGGGAGCTGAACCAGCCGCGCGGCAGGCCGTGGGCGTCGGCGTCGCGGCCCCAGTTCATCAGGACCAGGTCCAGGTCGCCCTGGCCGATGACGAAGTCGGCGTCGTAGTTGCCGGCGACGTCGTAGACCTCGCCGAAGTTCGTGGGGTGTTCCCAGACGCGGATGGTGTCTTCACGGAAGGGCGTGCCGTCGTCGAGTTGGTCGTCGCCCCAGACGGAGTTGCCGTCGGTGCCGACCCAGAGCATGGCCTTGTTGATGCCGAGCGTTTCGCCGATGTCGATGCGCGCAAACTCGACCGCGAGCACGTGGGGCTGGTACACGTGCGGGCGCGTGTCGTCCGGGCCCAGCGACCCGGCGGGCAGGATGGAGGTGTACGACGGGTGCGGGTTGCCGTTGCGGGTGATCAGCGGCTTGCCGAACAGCGGCCCCTGCCCGTAGCGCGGGTCGTCAGGCGTGACCCAGATGAACCCGGGCGTCATGATCTCTTCGTACCAGCCGTACACGGGCTCGAAGGGAAAGATCGCGTCCGCCGCGCCCGCGGGGTCAAGGATCGGGGGGTCGTAGACCTTGAACGTCTCCTGGATCGGGATCGCGAACGGCTGGTTGGCGTCGAGCAGGATCGGGTCCAGCGTGTCGGTGATCGGCGACTCGAAGCGCTTGATCATCGGGCCGGCCTCGGGCTGGTGCGCCAGCCGGGTGTCGAAGAACCACGCGCCGGCGAACCCGCTGAAGGGCACGTCGACCTCCTGGTTGAAGTCGATGCTGTAGTTCGAGCCGGCGATGACGAAGGACGAAAGGTCGCCCGCCGACACGTTCACCACGAACGCCAAGGCACAGGCACCTGCTCCGGCGAACGCCCAAGGCCCAACGGAGTCCGACCGACGGGGTTGACGGGGCTTCCCTTGCATGATGTCGCTCCTTGAATCGGTAGCCTTGAATCAGCCGGCGGACTGAAGAGGTCGCGGCGGCAGAGCGGAACACACCGGGCCTGATCCGAACCCTTTGCCGCAGCCTTCACCATACCCGGGTTGGGCCGGCTCGGGCTAAAGGTTTTCCCTCGCTTTGTCTCTCGATGGGCGGGATTCATGAAACCGTGACGATTGGCCGGGAGGGCTACCAGCCGCCGTCGGGGACGAAGTTGGGTTGGTCGGCGACGTGCCAGCGGAATTCGCGGAACCGGCGTTCGCCCTCGCGCTGCGCGGCCCGCATGACGTCGCCGTGCGCATAGCCGTAGGTGTGAAGGACCTCGTGCGTCAGGAAGTTCGTGTGGCCGAACGCGTCGAAGCACTGCCGGTACCGCAGGAAGGGCATGTTGATGAAGCCGCGTTTGGCGCCCACGCGCTTGCCGCGCCATCCGCCGCGGGCGCGGTGGTCGTTGGTGAGCCAGCCGATGCGGACCTGCGACGAGCCAGGGTTCACGCTGATCGGCTTGAGGAGTTCGTAGGCGCGCTCGGCGCGGAGCAGGTACATCTGGCTGCGCCACGCCCAGCCGGGCACGGCCTGCATCGTGAAGTGCCGCGACTTCATCTCCACCGGCTCTTCCGGGACCAGCGACGCCTCCACCGTTTCGCCGAGCGTGTAGGAAACCTCGACGCGGAAGTGCTCCGACAACGGACGCAAAAGGTCCAGCGAGCCCGGCGTTAACGGGTTGGGCGGCAACGGTTCGCCGTCGACGCGCACGAGTTTGCGGGTGTGCTGCACCTTCGAGGCCTTGAGGTCGAGCGTGTGCCCGCCGGGGTCGTCGATCCAGAACTCGTGGGCGAGCCGGCTGTCGTACTCGCCGTTGTAGTGCCGGTGGACGCCGACGTATGCGTGCGCGGTGAGCGGCCCGCCGATCTGGGCGGTGGTGTCGCGGTCGAGGCGGTAGCCGTGCTTGTGGAAGTAGAGCCGGCCGCCGTCGTGCGTCGGGTAGCTGTAGGTAAGTTCGACGTAGCGCCGGTTGGTGAGCAGCTCCAGGTCGGGCGAAACCTCGACGCGCAGGCGCGAATCGGGGAAGAAGAACGCGACGTGAGCGGGCTCGGTTTCGTTGCGCTGCGTGGTTCCGTCCCGCCAGGCCACCGTCACCCGCCGCGCCCGCTCGACCGGCAGCGCGAGGTCGTGCGCCTTGTCGGTCCGGGCCGGCATCCAGAACGCGTAACGCGTCGCGTCGTGGTGCGCCAGCACGCCCAATTGGTAGCGCTGCCGCGGGCTGAGCACGAGCGACAACGTTCGGCCCTCCGCCTCGCAAAGAAGCGCCCCTTCCAGCGCGGCCGATCGCACCGAGAGCACATCGACATCCACCGCCGCCCCCTCTGCGGTCACCCGCAACGGCACGGCGGGGTTCGCTTCGATCTCCACCGTCTTGGCGCGACGCAACCACGTCGTGCCCGTCCGCAGCGCCACGACCGTGTCCGGGTTCGGCCGGTGCAGCACCTCGAACGCGTAACGCCCGGGCGGCAGCGCGACCTCGCACCGGCCCGCAGCATCAAAGGTGGGCTCAAGGTCGTTGAGCTTGCGCAGGCCGTTGACCTCGGGCGTGTGTTTGAGGACGACGAGTTTCGCGCCCGCCACATCTCCGACGTCGCCGCCGACCACAACCACGGCGTGGGTTTCGACGTCTTCGGACGCTTCCGACGCTTGCGCCAAAGTCGGCGACGCGACACCGACCCACACCGACGCCCACGCAACCAAGACCCAGAAACAACGCGGCATCGCCGCACTATAAGACAGCATCAAGACGGACTCCCGTGTTCGATCGGCCGACCTTGGCACGCCGCCGACGCGCTTCCGTCAGACCCACCGAGGCGATGCTCCAAGCCTTTCAAGAAGCGCACCTTGTCCGCCGACGACCGCGCCCCAACCCCAAAGCCGCGATCAGCACCAGATAAGCCGTCGCAGGCTCGGGCACACCCGCCGCGCCACGTAAGTTCGGCACCGCCGTGTCCCCCCAGTTGAGCAGCACCCCATCGAGTTCGCCTTGATCGATCAGCCTGTTGGGCAGATCGTGGGTCCAGCCCGCAGGGATGCCGTTCGCCACGGTGTCGCGCCCCCAATTCTGCAGCACGAGGTCGAGGTCGCCCTGCTCGACCTGGCCCGAGCCGTTGTAGTCGCCGATGAGGGCTGCGAGCGGGGCGATCCAGTTTGCGATGCCGGTGCGTCCGTCGGCGAGGTTGAAGAAAAACGCGAGGTCGCCGCGCTCGTTCAACCCCGTATTCAGCGTGCTCTGGTTGGGAGAATTCGTGCTGCGGAGTGTGTTGCCTTGAAGAAACAAACCGGTGATGGTGCTGCCCAGCAGCGGATCGCCGGTGCGGACCGCCTCGGCCAAACCATCTTGAGGGTCGTACACGAACAGTGCGGAGTGGGACGTGCTGCCCTCGGGCGTGTCGGACACGCGGGACACGAACGCGACCCGGCCGTTGTCGCTGACCGCCGGAGACGGGTTCGACCCCAAGCCACGCTGGGCGAAGAACCCCGAGCCGTCCGGCAGCGCCTCGGTCTCGACGGCGATCGCTTCGACGCCGCTGGAATCCATGGCGAAAAGGCCCTGCCGCGGGACCTCGAAGCCCGGCACGTCTTCTTCCGCGGTGAACACGATGCGGTCGGTGTCGGTGAGGTGGTGGGTGCGGAGTCCGCTCGTGTCGCTGCGGCCGATGACCGGCAGCGTGTTGTCACCGAGGAAGGTCACGCCGGCATCGTCGGCGATGAAGAAGTTTTCCGTGCCGAAAGTCTCACCCGTCGAGAGGAAGGCGACCTTGCCGGCAGCATTGATCGACTGTGACGAGAAGCCCAGGAGAGAGACCCCGCCGACCACGTCTCCCGTACGGGCCAGCTCGACGGTGTTGCTTCCATCAAAACGCAACAGCACATCGGTCTGTGAGGGCAGCCCCACGTCCACGCCGAACGCATCAGCGACCTGCCCCGCGTTGTTCATCACCGGCGCAAGCGCCGGGATCGACACCGCTCCGCCGCCCGGTGCGGCATCGCCGTGTTGGATCAACGTCGTTCGGGTCCCGTCGGCTTCTTCCCGGAACAGATACGCATTGGCGGGGTTGCCGGCATACACCGCGGGGTACGCGACCTGCCCCGCGTGATTCATCGCCGGGCGGAACGTTGTGACCAACGTCTCGCCCGCGTTGGGCCCCGGCTCGTCGACGCGATAGACCACCGACAAAGCCCCGCCGTCCGCCAGCACCGGCACCGACTCAAACCCGCCGCCGTCGGGCACGGCCGCCTGCACCAGCGCGAGGCCGTCGTTCGTCAACGCGACGTCGTTGGTGAACGGCCCCGCAACGCTGTCCCCCGGCGGGATGGTGTCGCCCGACCGCA
>JAUIGU010000003.1 GCA_030432595.1 Phycisphaerae bacterium | reverse complement strand
AACAGCATTTATAAGACTTTTACGCTGATGATAATCAGCGTAACGAAATGTCAAATCATAAGCAAGTTTACGTTATTCTAGAACATGCTCGGCAAATTAGGACACTACCCGCATTTGGAGTGCGAACCGGGACCGACCTGATGATTCGTTACGCGGTATCGGACGCTCGGGGCTGAACGCGGCGATGAACCGGCGGCGTCAAAACCCCGATGACGCCAACGACGTGAACGCCCGCTGGACGCGCCTGCTCCCGCTCTCTGTCGTTGGTGCCTGCCTGTGGCTAGGGCCGGCGCTGTCGGCACAGAACACGCTAGACCCCGGCGAGCCCGTTGCCGTCGGGACGTCGGCCTCCGACACCAGCGAGGCAACCGACGCCCAGGATGCCGAGAAGCCCGTGCTGGCCGTGTCGGGCGATCTGGTCACGGCCCTGAACGTCCTGCGGGACGAGGCGGTGGCGGACTTCGATTACCTCGTGGCGCTCTCGGCCGAGCGGGTGACGCAGCACGCGACGACGGCGGCGGCGGCGTACCTCGCGGAACTCGATCCCGCCCCGCACCTGGACGCGGCCCAACGCGAATGGGACCGGCTGAGTGAAAGTGTGAAACACCCCGCACGCAGCGCAGCAGTGGACCGAGCGGGCGAGGCGTTCGGACGCCTGCGCTTGCGGTTATCCCTTCAAGCGTTCCCCTCAGCGGCTGCCCCCTCGGGTCAGGCTCCCCATTTGAATGCGCCCGTGACGACCGAGACCGCGGCCGAACCTAGCGCCCCCACACCGAACGAAACCGACACCGGCACAACCACCGATACCCAGCCTGAAGATCGACCCAGTGCAGCGCGCGCGAATCTCGATCGGCCACCACCAAACGACGAGGCCGAGGCGGGCCGGCAACCTGACCCGACGCTCGCGGTATCCCCACCCGTTTCCAATCCCCCAACTCCGCTTCAACCGGCGTCCGAGAACGAAGCGGCGCAGCGTGTTGCTTCGCTAACCCGTACAGCCAACTCGGGGGATTCCCCGCAACTTCCCATCCCGGCCCTTGCGGCTTCAGCGGATGTCCCGCCCGCCCGACCACCCACCCCAGCGGCGGCCCCGACCACGGGGGGCGCGTCGCGCCCCGAACGCGTAGCCGTGGCCCGGCTGTCCTCGATCCAGGGAAACACCGCGATGTCGACGAACCTCTTGCTGTTCCTGTTCATTCCTCTGGCTGCCGCCGCGTTTGCACTCTGGTGGTTCCGGCAGCGGCTGACCATCAAGAGCAAGCTGGTGGCGCTGACCGTGTCGTCGGGCGTCGCGGCCGTGGCGGTGGTCGGCACGCTCAGTGTGAGCAGCGCCAATTCCGCCCTGCACGACGCGGCCGAAAACAAACTCGAAGCCGTCATCGCCAACCGAAAGGGCCAGGTCGAAACCTACTTCGCCTTTATCCGTGAGCAGCTCAGCAATTTCGCGCAGAACCGGATGATCACCGAGGCGACGAAGAACTTCTCCGATGCGTTTGAATACCTGCCGCACGAGGTCGAACTCGACACGAGCGACCAGGGCCCGGTTTACCAGTCGGTGGCGCGGTACTACGACAACGATTTCCGCAACGAGCTGGCCGGCCGCGACCCCGAGGCGAACTACAAGGGCGCGGCGTATTACGTCCCCAAAGGCGCCGCCGCGCGGATCCTGCAGTCGTGGTACATCTCCGACAACCCGCACGCGCTGGGCTCGAAGCTGGACCTGGATACGGCGGACGCCGACGTGCAGTACAACGTCTGGCACGCCAAGTACCACCCGCTGGTGCGTAACTACCTGAAGTCGTTCGGCTACTACGACATCTTCCTGTTCGACACGCAGGGCAACCTGGTCTACTCGGTCTTCAAGGAGACCGACTACGCGACGAACTTCCTGACCGGGCCGTACAAAGACACCAACTTCGGCGACGTTGTCCGTGCCGCGCTGGCGTCCAACACCCCCGGCGAAGTGATCTCCGAAGACTTCAAGCCCTACGAGCCCAGCTACGGCTCGCCGGCCGCGTTCTTCGGGTCACCCGTGTTCTGGAACGGCGAGAAGATCGGCTGCGCCGTTTTTCAGGCGCCCGTTGACGAGATCAACCGCATCATGAGCATCAACGCCGGTCTCGGCGAAACGGGTCAGGCCTACCTGGTCGGCGGCGACGGCACGATGCGGTCGCAGGACCGGTTCAGCGAAGCCTCGACCATCCTGACCGACGAGCACCACAGCGAGGCCACCGACCACGTCATCGCGGGCCAGACCGGCGTCGAAACCGTGCTGAACGCCACCGGCGAGCGGTACATCACCGCGTACACGCCGCTGGACATTGACGGCCTGGACTGGGCGATCCTCGCCGAGGTCAAAGAGGCCGACGCCATGCAAGCCGCGACGGCGTTGACGTGGTCGATCGTGTCGTTCGGTGCCGTGATTGCCGGCCTGATCGCCGGCGCGGGCTGGTGGTTCTCCGGCCGGCTGGTCAAGCCGATCGCGCCCGCCGTCGAGCGCGCCAAGGCCATCGCGGACGGCGACCTCTCCGGCGAAGACCTCCCGGTCAAGTCGCAGGACGAACTGGGCCAGCTCACCGGCGCGATGAACTCGATGTCCCACTCGCTGCGCGAGCTGGTGCAGCAGGTGATCGGCGCCTCGACCGAGGTGGCCGCGGCGTCGAACCAGATCGCGTCGAGTTCCGAAGAAGTCGCCTCGGGCATGGACGAACAATCGGCGCAGGTGTCCCGCGTGTCCGCGGCGATCGAGCAGATGTCCGCGTCGGTCGTCGAGGTCGCGCGCAAGTCCTCCGACGCCGCCAATAGCGCCGCAGACGCCGGCAAGATCGCCCAGGAAGGCGGCGGCGTCGTCGAGGAAACGATCACCGGCATGAACGCCATCTCCGACGCGGTGCGTGCCTCGGCCGACTCGGTACAGAACCTCGGCAAGCGCGGCGAGCAGATCGGCGCCATCGTCGCCACCATCAACGACATCGCCGACCAGACGAACCTGCTCGCGCTCAACGCCGCGATCGAGGCTGCCCGCGCCGGCGAGCACGGCCGCGGCTTCGCCGTCGTCGCCGACGAGGTCCGCAAGCTTGCCGACCGCACGACCCAGGCGACCGAGGAGATCGGCGAGTCGATCACCGCCATCCAGACCGAGACCGGCCAGGCCGTCGATCGCATGAACGCCGGCACGCAGCAGGTCACCGACGGCGCACAGAAGGCGACCGCGGCGGGCGACTCGCTCAAGCGGATCGTCAGCTCGGCGAACGACGTGGCCGCCATGATCCAGAGCATCGCCGCGGCCGCCGAAGAGCAATCGGCCGCGTCGGACGAGGTCGCGCGGTCGGTCGAACAGATCTCGCAGGTCGCTTCACAGACCGCCGAGGGCGGACGTCAGGCCACGCAGGCCGCGTTCCAGTTGGCGACCAAGGCCGAGGAACTGCAGTCGGTCTGCAAGCGGTTCAGAATGAACTGACCAGCCGCACCAACCTGGATTTCTGGCGACACCCCCGGCAACGGGGGTGTTTTCTTTTCACGCTAGCCGACCAGACCCAGGTCTGCGTAGAGCGCGGTCAACACCGTGTAGACGCGCCGCTGGTGCCGATCCTCGCCGGGCATGCCGTTGAAGAGGACCGCCGCCGCCAGCCCGCGCGTCGGGTCGGCGAACGCGGCGGCGCATTGGTTTCCGCCGTGGCCGAAGGTCGGGTCGGACGCGTGCGGGCCGTAGCCGTAGGGAATGATCGCGGTGCCCCGTTCGTCCGTCGGCAGGTGTCGCTTGGAGTCGAGCATCAAACCCAGTGACCAGTCCATCACGTGTCGAAACGTGCGGTCCTCCATGCCCTCGCGTTGCCGTGACGTAAACAATGCCACGACCTCCGGCGACAGAACCGTCGCGCCGTCAAGCGAGCCGGCCCCGCCGCGTCCCGCACCGTCGAGTTCGAGCAACATCTCGTAGAATCGCCCAAGCTGTTTCGCCGGGCCGTACGCGTTGCCGCCCGGGCGGACACCGGCGCACCAGTCCTCCGTGGAGAGTTGCGCATCACGCGGCTCCGCGCCCGACGTGTCGTGCATCACCGCGAGCCGACTGCCCAGTTCCCGGTATACCGGCCGCGGCATGCCCGCCCAGCAGTCCTGCATTCCCAACGGATCGAAGATGTGTTGCCGCGTGTACTCCGGGAACGCTTCACCCGAAGCGATCTCGATCAGCCGGCCCAGCACCGTCCAGCCCGTGTGGACGTGGTAGCCCGCCCGCTGCCCCGGCACCCAGCCCGGCTCCAGCCGCGCCTCACACACCGCTTGCACCGCCTGCTCCCAGGAATCCCGCGGGTACTCGGTCTTGGCGGCGCGGAAGCCGCCGGTGTGTGTCAGCACGTGACGGACCGTGATGCCTCCCTTGCCGTTCTGCTCGAACCCCGGCAAATACTCGGAAACGGGAGAGTCCAGCCCGATCCGCCCCGCGGCCACCTGCTGCGCGATGCCGATCGCGGTAACCGGTTTGCCCGCGGACATCCAGAGCATCACCGAGTCCGTCGTCAACGGCACGCCGGGCCGCGATTCGCCGTACGCCGCGTCGATGCGAGCCTCGCCGTGGACGGACGCGAACACCTGCGCCCCGAGGTGTTCGCCGTCCGCGATGCCTTGCTGAATGAGCGTCTCGAGGTGATTCGGCATGACCGCAAGATAGCGCAAACCCACCGGCTGCGTGGCCACGCCATGAAGTCCAGCTATCACCCGTGCGCGGGCAGGTACAAGTCCGCGACGTAATCCCCGAGCATCCGGTGCGTGCTGAACTTGGCCGGCACCGACCGCATCGACTCGCGCATCACCTTGACCCAGCGTTTCGGGACGCCCGACTTCCCGCGTTTGTAGAACCTGGGCACGATCTCGTTTTCGAGCAGGTCGTAGATGCACGCGGCGTCGTACTTGTCCTGCTTGCGTTGGGTCTTGAACGATTTGCCGCCGATCGCATAGCCGTTCTTGCCGTTGTAGCCCTCGGGCCACCAGCCGTCGAGGATCGAGAGGTTCACGCCCCCGTGCAGCGGCGGCTTCATGCCCGACGTCCCGGACGCCTCGTTCGGACGCAGCGGGTTGTTCAGCCAGATGTCGGCGCCCGACGTCAGCATGCGCCCGACCTGCATGTCGTAGTTTTCGAGCACGGCGACGCGTCCCTTGAACCCTGCCTGCTGGCTCATCTTCACGACCTGCTGCAGGTACGCCTGCCCGCCCAGGTCCTTGGGGTGGGCCTTGCCGGCGAACACGAACTGCACCGGGCGTTTGTCGTCGCCGACGATCTGCATCAGGCGTTTGACGTCGGTGAAGATCAGCGGCGCGCGTTTGTACGTCGCGAACCGCCGGGCGAACCCGATGGTCAACGCGTTCTCGTCGAGCATGTCGGACAGCCGCGCCAACTCTTCGGGGCCGGCCCCCATGCGGAGCGCGCGGTCCTGGCTGTGGTTCCGCACGAAGCGCACCAGCCGGCGGCGCAGCATCGAACGCATCATCCAGAGCTCGTCGTCGGGGATGCCCTTCGCCTTGCTCCAAGGGTCGCCGGTCGGCGTGGCGTCGAGCCAATCGACTTTCAGGTGTTTGCTGTACAGCGGGTACGCCTCGGGCGCGAGCCAGGTCTGCGGGTGGACGCCGTTGGTGACGTGGCCGATCGGCACGTCCTCGGGCTTGTTCGCGTCGAACAACTTCTGCCACATCTCCCGCGAGACTTCGCCGTGCAGCTTGGCCACGCCGTTGCGGTGGTCGCTGAGGCGCAGCGCGAGCGCGGTCATGCACAACGGAGCCTGCTTGTTCTTCACGTCCTCGCTGCCGAGCTTGAGCACCTGGGCCGCGGTGATCTTCGACTTGCGCAGCAATGGGTTGAGGTATTTCCGCGCGAGCTTGACGTCGAAACGGTCGTGCCCGGCCGGGACTGGCGTGTGCGTCGTGAACACCGTGTGTGGCTTGACCCACGAAACCGCCTCGTCCAGCGGCACCTTGTCGCCGTCCACATGCTGTCGGACCACTTCGAGCGGTGCGAACGCGGCGTGGCCTTCGTTGAGGTGCAAAACGGTGAAGTCTTCGCCCACCGCGTCGAGCGCCTTGACGCCGCCGACGCCGAGCAGAAGCTCTTGCCGGATGCGGGTCTCGTTGTCGCCGCCGTAGAGGTGGTGCGTGATCGCGCGGTCGTCGGCGTTCTTGTTCCGCGGGTGGTCCGTGTCGAGAAGGTAAAGCGGCACCCGCCCCACCTGCGCCAGCCAGACCTTGGCCACGACGTCACGCGGCCCGATCTTGACCTTCACCGTCTTGCCCGTGTCGGTGATCGGCAGTTTGTCGAAGTCGTACGGCGGGTACGCAACGCCGGTCGCGCCGTCGGGCTTGATCTCCTGCTGGTAGTACCCGTGCCGATAGAGCAAACCCACGGCACACAACGGCACGCCCAGGTCGGACGCGCTCTTGAGGTGGTCGCCCGCGAGCACGCCCAGCCCGCCGGAGTACATCGGGAAGCTCTCGTGGATCGCGAACTCGGCACAGAAGTACGCGACCCGCATCCGCTTCTGCTTGGCCGTGTGGTTCTGAACGTACCACGGCTTGTGCCGCAGGTACGCCTTGAGCCCGGCTTCGGCGTCGCGCAGTCGACCGAGGAACTCACGGTCGCCCGCCAACCGCTCGAACCGGTGCGCCTCGACGTGCTCCAACAAGGCCACGGGGTTGCGGTTCAGCGCATCATTGAGCTGCGGGTCGATCGACGCGAACAACCGCTGCGTCGGCGGGTCCCACGACCAGCGGAAGTTCAGTGCGAGCGCGCGCAAGCGTTCCTTGAGCGAAAACACGGAGGCGTTTTGCGCCCGACGCGATGTCGTTTTCTTGCTTGCGGTTCGGCTTGCTTTCTTTTTGGTCGTCTTGGCCATGGCGGTACTCCGGGCGGTGGTGCGCGGAACGCACGCAAATCCAAACCGACGCCGCGGCAACGGCACGGCTGCGGCCGCACCGCACGCCGTCTGACCGATCAGAGTCGGCCCGTCAGTGACGTCAGTTCCCGGAGCTTATCAGCCTCGCGCGGCCCCAACATCCCGGGCTCCAGGCGCCAGCGCCAGTTGTTCTTGACCGTGCCGGGCACGTTCATGCGGGCGGACCGTGGCAGACCCAACACGTCCTGCGCCGGAACCATCGCGAGGTTCGCCGGGCTGGTGAACACGGCGCGGGTCAGGTCCTCGGCGACCGTTGAAGCGCCGCCGCCCGTGTACGCCCGCACCCGGCGTCGCTGCGACTTGTTCGCGCCGCGCAACCAGCCGGCGAGCGTGTCGTTGTCGTGCGTGCCGGTGTAGGCGACGCTGTTGGGCGGGAAGTTGTGCGGCATGTGGTAGCTGTTGTCGCCGTCGAACCCGAACTGAATCACCCGCATGCCGGGAAAGCCGAACGCGTCGCGCAGCCGCTCGGCCTCGGGCACCAGCACGCCCAGGTCCTCGGCGATGATCTCGCCTTGCCCCTTCAGCTTCGGCAGCACGGTCTCGAAGAAGTGGTCGCGCGGCCCGGGCTTCCACTTGCCCCGCCGCGCGGTTTTGTCCTTGCCCGGCACCTCCCAGTAGCGGTTGAACCCGAGGAAGTGGTCGATGCGCACGACGTCGAACAACTCGAACAACCTCGCGAAGCGCGACGTCCACCACGCGTAGCCGTCGCGCCGGTGGACGGCCCAGCGGTACAGCGGGTGGCCCCAGAGCTGGCCGGTCGCGCTGAAGTTGTCGGGCGCGGCCCCGCTGACCACGCGGCACGTGCCGTCCTTGTTCAGGTCGAACAGCGTGCGGTTCGCCCAGACATCGGTCGAGTCGTGGGCGACGAAGATCGGCAGGTCGCCGATCAAGCCGACGCCGAGTTTGCGGGCGTGTTTGCGCAGGGCCGACCACTGCCGGTCCGCGATGAACTGGGTGAACTTGAAGAAGTCCACGTCGTCCGACAACGCCTCGCGGGCGTCACGCAGCGCGGCCTTACGGCGGTCACGCAGCGGCTTGTCCCACTGCCACCACGGGATCCGCCCTAGCGATTCACGGATCGCGAAGAACAGCGCGTCGTCATCGAGCCAGTCGGCATGTCGTACGCAGAAGCGGTCGTACGCCGCACGCCCCTTTCGCTGCGCGAAGAAGCGTTGGGCGGCCTCGCGCAGCAGTGGCGTCTTGAAGCGCGTCAGCTTCGAATAGTTCACGCGATCGGCGCGGCCCGCAACGGATTGCTTGACCGCAGACTGGTCCAGCCAGCCCGCCTCCGCCAACGGCGGCAGCGCGATCAGGTACGGGTTCAGCGCAAACGCGGAGAAGCCGCTGTACGGGCTGCCCGCGCAGTCGATCGGGCCGGTCGGCAGGACCTGCCACCAGCTCTGACCCGCGGCGTGGAGCCAGTCCACGAACGCGTACGCCTCGGGCCCCAGGTCGCCCGTGCCGTGCGGGCCGGGCAGCGAGGTCACATGCAGCAGTACGCCGCTGCGGCGTTTCCGGAGGTCGGGCTGGACGCGTTTGGGCATCGGGCGGGTCGCGGACGTTTCAGAGCACCGAACCGGTCGGGACAGCTACATATCAGAGCGGCATGGCCGACGGGTGTCAAAAGAATCGGGAGAAACCGGTCGCTGACGCTCCCGGCTCCAATATGCAAACACTCAGAGCCGAGAGCATGAGCGGCCGCTGCATGAAAGGTATGCGGGCCTAGCATGCACGCGATGATGCGAGAACCCTCCAGCGGCGGACGCTTCGAGCGTTACAAAGAACGGGCCCGGCAGCGCCGCAGCCAGGGCACGCAGGTCGACAACCGTGGCAACGAGATCAAGCCCAAACGTCACCGCGGGTTCCTTTCCCTGTTCGCGGCGTTCTGGGAGATGCTCGGGCCGCACCGCGGCATGACTTTCGCAGCGCTGGGCGCGTTGTCGGCGTCGGTCATGTTCGGGCTCGTCCCGCTCTACGCCCCGAAGATCGTGATCGACTCGGTGCTGGACGGGCGGCCGCTCGCGGACGGGCTGGCGTGGTTCCTTCCGGGCAGCGACCAGCCACGGAGGTTGTTGCTGGTCCTGGTGGGCCTGGCGCTGGTGCTGACGGTGTCGTCGGTGATGTTCGGGTTGTGGGGGCGGTGGCAGGCGACGCGCATCACCAAACGCGTGCAGGTCGAAGCGCGGCGACGGTTGTTTGACCACGCGTCACGCCTGCCGCTGCACCGGGTGATCGAACTCAAGTCCGGCGGGGTCGCGGGCCTGCTGCGCGACGACGCGGGTGCGATCGGCGACCTCGTGTTCGGAATGATCTACAACCCTTGGCGGGCGATCGTGCAACTGATCGGGTCGCTGATCATCCTGATGTTCGTGGACTGGAAGCTACTGGCGGTTGGGCTGGGCGTACTGCCGGTGGTGTGGCTGACGCACCGGACGTGGATTGCGCGGATCCGCCCGCTGTGGCGCGACATCCGCAAGACACGACGCGAGATCGACGGCGCGGCGACGGAGACGTTCGGCGGGATGCGCATCGTGCGCGGCTTCTCCCGGCAGCGGGCCGAGTCCACCGCGTTCATGAAACGCAACGACTACATGATCCGCCAGGAGCTGCTGGGCTGGTGGTGGATGCGCGGCGTGGACACCGCGTGGGCCGTACTGATCCCCGCAGCTTCGTCGGTGCTGCTGGTCTACGGCGCGTGGCGGATCCTGGGCGACAACGCGGCGGTGGCGGCGGGCACGATGCTCCAGCGTGATGCGCTGACGGTCGGCGACCTGACCGCGTTTCTTATGTATCTGGGGGCGCTGCTGGGCCCGATCTCAACCCTGGCGGCCACGGCCACGGCGCTGCAGAACGGGCTGGCGGCGCTGGACCGCGTCGTGGACATCCTGCACGAGCCGCGCGAATTCGAGGAGGCCGCGAGCAAGGAGCAAACGCGGCCCACCAAGCCCCTCGACCGCGACGTCGTCCAGGGCCGGATCGCGTTTGAGCACGTCGGCTTCCACTACCCCGGCACCACGCGGGCAGTCTTGGAGGACATCAACCTGACCGCCGAGGCCGGGACGACCGTGGCACTCGTCGGGCCTTCGGGGGCGGGGAAGACGACGCTGTGCAACCTCGTAGCGCGGTTCTACGACCCCACGACCGGACGGCTCACGCTCGACGCCGTGGACCTGCGTGAACACGACGTCGACCGCTACCGTTCGCTTTTGGGCATCGTCGAGCAGGACGTGTTCTTGTTCGACGGCACGGTCGCCATGAACATCGCCTACGGCAAACGCGAGGCGACGCAAGCCCAGATCGAGGCCGCCGCCCGCGCCGCCAACGCCCACGGGTTCGTGACCGACCTGGCCGACGGCTACAACACCATGATCGGCGAGCGCGGCGTCAAGCTCTCGGGCGGCCAACGCCAACGCCTCGCCATCGCCCGCGCGGTGTTGGCCGACCCGAAGGTGCTCATCCTCGACGAGGCGACATCCAACCTGGACACCGAGAGCGAGCGCCTGATCCAGGGCTCGCTGGCGAAACTCATGCGCGGGCGGACGTGCTTCGTGATCGCGCACCGGCTGAGCACGATCATCCACGCGGACCAGATCGTCGTGCTGCACCACGGCCGGATCGTCGAGCGCGGCACGCACGCCGAGCTGCTCGCCGGCGGCGGGGTGTACCGCGGGATGGTCGAAGCGCAGTTCACCGAGTTCGACCCGACGGCCGAAGCGTTGTCCACCGAACTTTGACGCAAAGTTCAGGAAACACTCACGGATGTCCGAGGTATAATCCCGGTCAAGACGCGGCCCGACGCCGCGGTGTGCGAGGTCCGAGGCCTATTTGCGCTCGAACCTTATGGAACCTCAAGGGGGCCGAGATCGGGCGCGACGGTCAAGCCGCCCACGAGCGGAAGGCCCGGACGACCCGGGGACGCACCCACCTAAACTTGAGGTTCGAGTCCCTTCGCCTCCGGCTTCGCACACCGCGGCGTCCCTGACGCATTTCGTCCTCATCTCTCGCGGGCAAAACCCCGGCGGCCGTCCGTCGCGAAACCTCCAACGCCTGCGTGTTGTTCACGGGTGTCTGGCGCGCCCGGCTAAGATGAAGCCATGGCCCTCTTGAACCGCCTCGCCGACCCCCACCGCCACCCCGACTTGTCGGGCGTCGTGGACCTGTTGGTCGCCAGCTACCAGGGCGACCCCAGCACCCAGCACATCAACGCGACCTTCCTGCCCAACCGGGCGCGGGTCATCGAGATCATCGAGTCGCTGCGCTGCCTGACGTTTCCGGGGTTTTTCGACGAGGCCCGCATCACCGACGAGAACCTCCGCGACCACACGGACCGCCTGCTCAAGCACACCGACCACCTGCTCTACGAGCAGGTGCGCCAGGCGCTGCGTTACGAGATGAACCGCGACGGCGACGGGCGCGGCGACAACTGCGACGACTGCGACGCCGCCGCCCGCGAGAAGACCAACGCCTTCCTCCGCCGGATCCCGGAGGTGCGGCGTCTGCTGTCCACCGACGTCCAGGCGGCCTACGACTCCGACCCCGCGTCGGTCCACACCGACGAAACCATCTTCTGCTACCCCGGGCTGGACGCGATCTTCACCTACCGCTACGCGCACGAGCTTTACAAGCTCGAGGTGCCGATGCTGCCGCGCATGATGACCGAGGCGGCGCACAACGACACCGGCATCGACATCCACCCCGGCGCGACCATCGGCGAACGCTTCTTCATCGACCACGGCACGGGCATCGTCGTCGGCGAAACCACGATCATCGGCCGCGAGGTCAACCTGTACCAGGGCGTCACCCTCGGCGCGCTGTCGCTCAAGGGCGGGCACGAACGCTGGGAAGGCCGCAAGCGCCACCCCACCATCGAGGACGGCGTCACGATCTACGGCGGGGCGATCATCCTCGGCGGCAACACCGTCATCGGCAAGGGCGCGACCGTCGGCGGCTCGGTCTTCATCACCGAGTCGGTCCCGGCCGGGCACACCGTCACGATGAAGGCCCCGCAACTCAAGCTGATCCCGCCGCGCGGCCGCAACACCGAGGGGCAGGGCGACGCCGCACCGGTGAATTACTCGGTCTGACGACTCACCCGTGGCCCGGTGCAACGCGTCTTCAAATCACGTGGACACCGATAAACGTTGACGGGTTTCGAGGTAGTCCTCAGGCAGCCAAGATTCGGCTTCGATGTCGCCTGCCACGATCGACGCCGCGTGAAGCATCTGGCGCGGCGCCAACTCGGCAACGGCCTCGGGCGCGTAGACCGCATCACCCATCAGCGGGTGCCCCATCGCCTCAAACATCACCCGGACTTGATGCAGGAACCCGGTGTGCAGGTCCACCTCGACGTCCGTCGCGTTCGGACCTCGGCCGACGACGCGCCACGCCAATGAGCACGCGCGGGCCTGCGGCGTGTCGGCATCAACCACCGAGACCCGCGCCGGGCGGTGCCGCGAGACCTTCAGGTGCATGGTGCGCCGCCCGTCGGATTCGACCCGGCCGTGAACCAGCGCCCGGTAGCGTTTAACCACTCGATGTTCGCTGAACGCTTCACGTAGCGCGCCCCATCGCGCGTCGGTCAACGCAAACAACACCACTCCCGAGGTGTCCACGTCGAGGCGATGCACGACGCCGCTGCGCAGCTCGCCCTCGTCGCCGACCCCCAGGATGCCGGGAATCACCTCCGCGACCGCGCCCAGCAGTGTCCCGGGCTCGTCCGGCCTCAGCGGGTGGACCGGCACGCCCGAGGGTTTGTCGACCGCCAGCCAGTCGTCGCCTCGGCCCAGTTCGGCCAGCGCAGCCGCCATCGGACCGATCCAAGCCGCTGACGCCGAGTCCAGCACGACCTCGTCACCGGCACGCAGGACCAGCCCGCCCTTCCGGGACGCCACGATTCGGCTGTTCACACGGACCCGGCCGGCCTCGAGCCAACGCGTCGCCTCACCCCGCGACACGCCCGCCCGCGCGGCCAGCCAACGGTCCAGCCGCTCTCCGGCGTCCTGCGGGTTGACGGTCCAATGCGTCATTTCAAATAACTACCGTACAGAACGCGATCAAGCTGTGATACACGGTGCTGACCCCCCACCCCTCGGCTGGCCGATATCTACCATGACGCTATCTCATGGCCGCGCCCGCTTCCCAACTCGACCGCCCCGCGGCGGCGACCGGCACCGTTGACACTCCGCGCAAGGACCGCTCGGGGCTGGGCCCGCGCATGCGCCGCGGGTGGACGTCGCAGCGCATCTTCATCGCGCTCGCGCTGATCGCGTTGTCGTTCGTGGCGTGTTACCGGGCGTGGGCGGACATCTTGTGGATCGCCTACAACGATGAGGAAGCCAGCCAGGTCTGGCTGGTGCTGCCGGTCGCGGCGTGGCTGGTCTGGGGCCGGTGGACCGCAGTTCGTCGGACACGGCCGGTCTACACGTTCCTGGGCCCGGCCCTGGTCGCGCTGGGGTTGGCGATCCACGAGTTCGGGTTCCGAACCAACCTGCAGATCGGGTGGCACGGCGGCGCGGTGCTCGCGCTGGTCGGAGCGATGGTGACGGTGGCCGGCCCGTCCCTGACCTGGCGGCTTTGGCCGGCCGTGCTGGTCTTCGCGTTCCTGGTGCCCGTGCCCGGGTCGATCCGCCAGCAGATGTCGCTGCCCCTGCAGGTCGAGACCGCGCGGTACGCGCAGTTCCTCTTCGAGCTGTTGGGCATGCGCGTCGAGCGCGTGGGCAACGTGTTCTACTACAACAACAAGCCGATGATGGTCGCCGAGGCCTGCAACGGGATGCGCATGATGTTCGCGTTGATGCTCGTGGCATACGCGTTCGCGTTCGGCACGCCGCTGCGTCCGTCGGTGCGGGTGGCGTTGATTGTGTTGTCTCCGTTCGCCGCCGTGCTCTGCAACGTCATCCGCGTCGTGCCGACCATCATGGTCAAGGGGCACTTCAGCGAAGCGGTCGGGCAGACGTTCCACAACATCGCCGGCTGGGCGATGCTCGCGCTGGCGTTCTTCCTGCTAATGGGGTTCATCCGCACGCTGCGCTGGGCCGAGGTGCCGGTGATGCAGCCGCAGGCGTCGCTGGCGGCGCCGTAGCCGTGAACCGGATCGCCCCGCGTTTCGTAGCGTGAAATCACCAATGAACGACACCGCCCCCCCACCCGAGATCACCGACGAGCGGCCCGGCCGTGCCCAGCGCTCGCGCGCCCGGGCCGGGTGGCTGGCCCCGGTCGTGACGGCGTCGCTGCTGGGCGGGATGGCCCTGTACGGGTTGACGCTGCCGGTCCCCACCGACGCCGATCCGTACCACGCCGAGCTGATGACGATGCGCGCGGACACGCCGCTGGAGTTCGGCCCGTGGCAGGGCCGGGACGACGAGGTCGCCAAGGAAGCGCAGGTGCTGCTGAACCCCAACGTGTTCATTAGCCGGCGATACATCCACAAGGAGACCGGCGAGAACGTCGCGTTCCTCATCGTGCAGTGCAAGGACGCCCGTGACCTCGACGGGCACTGGCCGCCCATCTGCTACCCCGCGAATGGCTACGTCGGTGAGGGCGACACCGACGCGTCGTGGACCGTGAACGATCAGACTTACCCCGGCCGGCAGTACCGCTTCAGCAAGCCGCGGCAGAACGACCTGATCGTCTCCAGCTTCCTGGTCATCCCCGACGGGCGGGTCTCGCCGGACATGTCGACCGTTGTCGATGCCGCGGGCAACTACGGCCTGCGCTACTTCGGCGCCGCCCAGGTGCAGGTGCTGACCGAGGGCGACATCGCGCCCCAGCGCCGCGAAGAGATCGTCAAAGCCTTCATCGCCGCGTACCAGCCACTGATCGAGGCGATGCGGTGGGGGCATTCCGCGGACCACCCGGTCTAACCGCGGGCCACGACTGGCCGATATCCATCATCGGGGACGCCGCCGCGCCCGACAGTTATCGGGCGTGGCCGGCGTAGAGTGACTCTATCGATCCGTTCAAGCAGGACTCATCATGGCCATCGATCGCAGGCAACGCCGCCGCCGCCGACTCACCATCCTCGCCGCCGGGCTGTTGCTCGCGGTGCTGGGCATCGCCGGGCTCTGGTTCTTCCAGCAGGGCCGGCAGGCGGCGTACTTCCAGGACCTCCGCGAACAGGGGCTGGCCGCCCACGAGCGCGGCGACCACGCGGCGACGCTTCAATACCTCGAAGAGTATTTCCAGACCGAGCCCGAAGACCCCGAGGCGCTCGCCGCCGCGGCGCGTGCGTCCTTCGAGTCGCCCGAGCCCGACAACCGGCACCTCGCCAAGGCCCGCCGCTGGGCTTCGCAGGCGCGGCAACTGGACCCGCAGAACGCGCAGGCCAACGACCTGATGCTTGAGTTGGCCGAGAAGTACCTCACGCCGACCGAGGCGATCAACGTCGCCAACGACATCCTGGGCACCAACCCCGACCGGGTCGATGCGCTGCGCGTGCGGGCCATCAAGCACGCGCGCGTCGAAAACTTCGAGGCCGCCAAGGCCGACTTCCAGGCCTACCTCGCCAAGAACCCAGATGACCACCAGGCCCACCTGCGGCTGCTTCAGGTGCGCAGCGAGCTGCACGAGCCGCACGAAGACCTGCTCGCCGACGCCAACGCCCTGCTGGAGAAGCACCCCGACGACCCGCGCTACGAGCTCGTGCTGGGCATGGTCCACGCGATGACCGGCGACACCGACGCCGCACGGGAATGGGTCCGCACCGCGTCGCAGCGCCCGGTCGCGGACGAGGACCTGATCGAGTCGCTCACGACCGCGTTCGACCGGTTGGGGCTGTACCCCGACGCGTCGGAATACCTGGCCCGCGTGGCCGACGATTACCCGCTGTCCGACACGCTGGGGGTCGAAGTCACCCGCCGGCTGTTCGAGGCTGGTGAGTTTGCGAAGTTGCTGGAACGGCTCAAGGGCTTGACGAACGACGACCCCGCCGAGTTGTGGGCCATCCGCGCGATGACTCAGCACGAGCTCAAGCAGTTCTCGGCGGCGTTCGAATCGCTGCGCGCGCTGCGCGAACACCCCGGCCCGGCCGGCGCGCTCTGGGCCGACGCCCTGGAGGCGTTTTACGCCCAGCCGCGCGTCGTCGCCGATGCGCTCGACGCCGGCGAAGAGGCGCTGCGCAAAGGCGTGATCCACCCGTACCTGCTGATGATGCTCGGCCGGCTGCACGCATCAGTGAAAGACCACCACGCCTCGATCGAGTACCAGAACGACGCCGCGGAGCTGCGCCCCAGTTGGGCCGCCCCGCTGCTGCTGGCCTCGCAGGACTACCTGGTGCTCAACCAGTGGCTGCACGCCGAACGCTACGCCCGCGCCGCCAGCCGGCGCCGGCCCGACCTTACCGAGCCGCACGTCATCCGCGCCTTGGCCAAGGGCAACAACCCCGAGACCATCCGCGCCGGCGAGACCGGCGAGCTGATCGAGTACATCGACCGCATCCTCGAACGCGTGCCGCGCGAAGAACGACTGCTGCTCATGCGCACGCAGCTCCTCGCCGCCGACCAACGCCCCCAGGACGCCGTCCAGGCCGGCCGTGACCTGCTCGCGCTCGACCCGCCGCTGACGCCAGGCGGACTCCGCACGCTGATGCAGATCAGCGAAAAGTTCAGGCTCGGCCTGGAGCAGAACGCGGCGCGCCTGCTCAACGACGCCTACGGCTCGTCGCCCGAGATGATCTTCGACGACGCGATCCGGCTCGCCGACGCGGGACAGCCGCAGCAAGGCCTGACCGAACTCGAGCAGCGCCTCGACACGCAGACCGTCGACGGGCAGTTGATCCGCGCCCGGTACCTCGCGCACATCGGCGACCCCGAAGCAAAAGAAATCTACAAGTCCGTCGCCGCCGCCAACCCCAACCAGCTCGACGTGCAGCTCAAGGTGCTCGCCAGCCCGGTGGCGCGCGACGACCGTGCGTTGGCCGACCAATTGATCGAGCGGATCAAATCCCTGGCCGGCGAGCGCAGCACGCAGTGGCGCCTCGAACGTGCGCGTTGGCACTTGTCCGGCCCCAACCCCGCGGCCGACGCGCCCAATGCCGAGGCCCTGCTCGACGAAGCGATCGGTGGCAACCCCAACGACGCCGAGGCCTTCATCCTCCGCGCTCGCGCGAAGGAGCTGCAGGGCCGGCTCTCCTCGGCGGTGGAAGATGCGCAGTCGGCGTACCGCATCCGCCCCGACGCGTCGGCGATCGCGTTGGAGCTTGCCCGGTTCGAGCAGGCGACCAACAACTTCCCCGAAGCGCGGCGGATCCTCACCGAGGTCGGCAACAACCCCAACCTCGCGCCCGACACGCTCCGCCGCACCACCGCGATGCTCGCCGCGCAAGGCGACTACGAGATCGCGACGCAACTGCTCGAACAACTGCTCGAGCGTCCCGGCTTCGACACCACCGACCGGCTGCTGCTGGCCCGCCTCTACGCCCAGGCGAACCGCAAGCGCGAGGCCGAGTGGCAGATCACGGAGCTGCTCAAGAACCCCACGCGCGAAGCGGTCGTGTTTGCATCCGATTATTACGGCGAGGTCGGCCAGCTCGACAAAGCCCGCGGCATCCTCGCCTCGCTCGGGAACACCGGCACGCCGGCGGACCAGCAACTGGTGCTCGAAGCCGATTTCGCCGCGCGGTTCGAATCGCCCGACCGCGCCGCGGCGCTCTACGAGGCCGCCGCGGAGGCCAACCCGACCGACCCGCAGGGCTGGGTCCGGCTGGCGTCATTCCATGCGTTCCGCGGCGACGCCGACCCGGCGCTGGTGGCGGCCCGGCGCGGGCTGCACGAAGCCGGCGACGTGCCCGGGCTCGCGGCGTTCGTCGCCCGGGAGTCCGATGTCGCCCCGCTGGTTGTCGACCCCGCCTTCCGCGCGCTGGTCGCGGCGATGCTGACCAGCGACGAGTTCCGCGGTGTCGCCACCGAGGCCAGCCGCTACCTCGCCCGCGCCCGCAACAGCAACGACGACGGACCAACGATCGCCCGCGGCCTGCGCCGCATCGCCGACGCGCACCCCGACTTCCTCGCTCTGCAGATCGCCTGCGCACAGGTCTACCTGCGCATCGATCAGCCCGAAAGCGCCGCCGAGGTCGCCCGTCGCGCCGCGGCAATGTTCCCCGGGTCCATCGAGGCCGCCCACCTGCACGCCCTGGCGCTGGCCAACACCGGCCAGTGGGAACAGACCCTGCTCGCCGCCCAGCAGTGGCGCAAGCGCGCCGCACGCGACCCGTTCGCCGCGGACCTGCTCGCCGCCCGGGCGCTGCTGCGGGTCAGCCGGCCGGACCAGGCGCTCTCCACGCTCGAGCCCTACGCCCAGCGCGTGAGCGCCAACCCGACCCACCACGCCGAGTACGCGGCGGCCTATGGCGAGGCGCTGGTCCGCAACGCCCGGCCCTTCGACGCCCAACAGTTCCTCCAGCCACAGCTCCGCCACCTCGGCGAGTGGCGCCTCGCCTGGCTGCGTCTGACCATGCAGGTCATCCGCGATGCGCCGACGCGCAAGCTCTGGCTCGACATCGTCACGCCCATGGTGCCCGCCGACGCCTTCACGGAACGCTTCGCGTTGGCCGAGGCGTGGTGGACGCTGCACTGGCAGAACCCCGAGTCCGTCCCCGTGGAGCGCTCCGCCGAGATCATCGCCCAGGCCGTGCAACTTCCCGACGCCACGCCCATGGCGCACTTCCTCCACGGCGTCATCGCCGAAAACGTCGGCCAGACCGCCGTCGCCCGCCAGGCCTACGAAACGGCGCTGGAGCAGGACCCCGGCTCGTCCGTGACCCGCAACAACCTCGCGATGCTGCTCATCGAAACCACGCAGGAACAGGACCACGCGTTGCAACTCGCGCGCGACGCCGTCGCCGCGGAGCCCAACAACGCCAACTTCCGCGACACGCTCGCGATCGTGCAGGCCCGGATCGGCCAACTGGACGAAGCCATCGCCAACATCCAGGCCGCCATCGACCTGGAACCCCAGAACCCGTTGTGGAAACAGCGTCTCGCCGAGCTGCTCAAACAGTCCGGGTCAGACGGTGCCGGTATGGGCCTCAGCGCCGCGCCCGTCCGGTGACTCGACGCAACGGCCGCGCCGCCAACCACAAGAAAACCGACAACGCCCCCGCTGGCTCGGGGATCACGCGCAGCCGGGACTCCACGCCCGTCAGCACGTCGTCCCACGGAAAGTATGGCCCGGGGTCGGTGCGGTTCCACGGCTGGATCTGGCCGTGCGCCACGATGCCCGGCAGGTTGAATTGGTCGCCGGGGAAGTCGTACGCGTCGCCGTCCTGGCGTTCGAGCGGGATGTCGGGGTAGGCGGTGGTGATCCAGGCCAGCAGTTCGACAAGGGTCGCGAGGTTGTTCTCGTTCCAGGTCGAGGGCTGGTGGGCGTAACCGACCATCTCGATCCCGATGGAACGCGAGTTGTAATAGGTCGCGTGCCAGGCGCGGTCGCGGGTATCGACCATCTGGTAAAGGTCGCCGTTGGGCGCGATGACGAAGTGGGCGCTGACCTGGCTATCGGTGTCCTGAAAAATCGCGAGCGTGCCGTCGAGGCTGACCTCGGTGGTGTGCATGACGACGCTGTCGATGACGCTGCCGAACGCTCGGTCGCCGAAGTTGGGGCTGACCAAGGCGTTGATGGCGGGCTTGGGGATCGCGCCCGGCGGCGACGTGAAGAACGGATCGTTCCCCCCGCCGCGCTGCGCTGCCGCGGGCATCACGGTCGTCACCACCAGAAACGCGATGCAGGTTGTGATGCGCACCGGAAAACGGCTCATGCCTTCAAGCTACCGCGGAAGGCCTTTGTTGTCACGGGTTTTCTGCACGGGCCACGGGATCAGGCCGTCGCCGCTGCGCCACGGTCCGCCCGCTCGGGCCGTTCGCCGGCGGGGTACTTGATCCGGCTGTGGTAGATGGCGCAGAGCGTCTTGACGATCGCGCTTTCGACCTTGGCCAGATCGGCGAGGGTGAGGCTGCACTCGTCGAACTGGCCGTCCAGCAGCCGCTTCATCGCGATGCTGTGCGTGATCTGCTGGAGGCGGGCCGGCGTCGGTTCGTCGCAAGCGCGGGCGGCGGCCTCGATGCCGTCGCAGATCAGCATGATCGCGGCCTCGCGGCTCTGCGGCTTGGGCCCGGGGTAGCGGAACTCGAACTCGCTGGGACCCTCGCCGTCGGGTTCGGCCTGTCCGGCTTCGAGTTGTTTTTCTTCCTGCTTCTTCTTGGCGGCGTGGTAGAAGTACTCGACCAGCGTGGTGCCGTGGTGACTTTCGATGAAGTGGATGAGGACGCGCGGCAGCCCGTACTCGCGGGCCATCTCCACGCCGTCCTTGACGTGCCCGACGATGACCAGCAGCGACATGGCAGGGCTGAGCTTGCGGTGCTTGTTGGGGCCGCCGCCCTGGTTCTCGATGAAGTACTGCGGCTTGTTGATCTTCCCGATGTCGTGGTACATCGCGCCCACGCGGCAGAGCAGGCCGTCGCACCCGATCGCGTCCGCCGCCGCCTCGGCCATGTCGGCGATGCGCAGCGAGTGCTGGTAGGTGCCGGGCGCTTCATGCGCGAGGCGTTTGAGCAGCGGGCGCGCGTTGTCGTTGAGCTCCTTGAGCGTCATTGCCGTGGTGACCTTGAACGCCCGCTCGATCAGCGGCAGCATCCCTTGCACCAGCAGCCCGGCCGCGAAGCCCGACGCCGCCGCGGCCGCCGCGTCGATCCCCAGCCGCCGCCACTGCTCCAGCGTCATCGCCGGGTGGTCGATCAACCAGACCACGGTCAGCGTGCCGGCCATTACCAGCCCCGTCACCGCGCCCACGACGACCAGCTTCGACCGGCTGCGCACCTCCCGCAGTTGCCACACTGCGATCGACACGCCGGCCAGCAGCACGAGCGCAAACCCGACCGGCTTGTCCAGCGTCACCGTAACGATCAACGCGTGTGCCGCCCCCAGCACCAGTGCAAACGGCTGCGAGTACACAACTGCCAACACGATCGTCACCAGCAGCGTCGGGAACGTCACGCCCCCGAACGGCATCGACGGCGACATCCCCGCCCCGATCACCGCCAGCGCCTGACCGCCCAGCAGCAGCGTCGTCACCGCCAGCCCGCGCACCGGGTTGTGTGGCACACGCGAGCCGCTGCGCAGCACGTACAGCCAGACCGCCGCGCTCAGCATCAACAACGTGCCGACCAGCCCCGACCGGGCGATCAAAAACCGCGTCCAGCTTTCCTGCGAGCGGAACGCCTGCGCTTCGCGCTGGAGCAATTGGAAGTACTGGTCGTCGATCCGGGTCTCGGCGGGGACCAGCAGGTCGCCGGGCATGTAGGAGTCGTAGACGTCCGGCGTCGAATCGAACGCGACGAACTTCCGCGCGGCCGTCGTCTCGTCGTCGTAGAAGTACGTCGGCTGGACGTCGGCCAGGAGCATGTTCATCACCGTGCTCTGGAGCGCGTCGGGCATCCGCGACGAGACCTGTTCGACGCGTTCGTACACGGCTGTGTGGTCTTCCACGTTCAGCAACGCCGAGAAGAACACGTTGGACTCCGCCGGCTGCGTCGGCTCGGGCAGCGGGTGGATGACGGTGATCAGCCCGCCGCGGGCCACCGCCGCGTCGTAGTCCGCCTCCGAAAGGATCGGGACCGCGAAAAACGTCCGCAGCATGAGGTCGACGCGCTGCTGCCAACGCTGACCGGCGGACCCGTCCTGCTCGCTCTGTTGGAAATCGACCAGCGCGGCGTGCCCCTCGGCGGTCAAGGACACGGCTTCGACCATCTGCGGATCGATCTCGTCGAACTTCTGCTCGGCGATCCCCAGAAGGCCCAACAACTCCTCGCGGAGGTTCTCGAGGGCCCGGCTGTTGGCGCGGTAGACCTCGGTGACCGAAGCGCGAGCGGCTTCTTTCTCGCGACGAGTGAGCTCTTCGTTAACGGCGTTGAACGTCACGCGGGCCACGACCGGCTCGGTGACGACCTGGTTGCGGTGGTACTGCGTGCCCGAGCGGGCCGTGATCGCGATCGCCCCACCGCCCAAGGCCAGCAAGAGCGTGAAAAGCATGGCCCAGGTCACGTCGCGGCGGCGCAGCTTGGCCAGCCACGCCGGCACACGGTCCGGACGCTTCTTGCGCACCTCGCGGCGGCGGGCGCTGCTGCTCTTGGCGGATCGGGGGTTGGCCATGCGGGAGGGCTTGGGATGGGGTCTCAACGTCGCGGCGCTGCGTCACAGGGCGCATCGGCTAGCAGGCCTGCCTCCTTGCGGGCCGTGATTTTATCGCCCCTGGTCGCCGTCCGTCTCGGCCAGCAAAACGTCCGCCTCCGGGCCGTTGGACTCGGGCGGCCCGTAGGCCTCGACGACCCGCTGGACCAGGTGGTGGCGGACAATATCGGACCCGCTCAGCGTGGTCATCGCAACGCCCTTGACCCGCCGCAGCCGACGCACCGCATCGATCAGGCCCGAACCGCGCGGGTCCTCCAGGTCGATCTGCGAGGTGTCGCCGGTGACGACCATCTTGCTGCCGTGGCCCAGGCGGGTCAGGAACATGAGCATCTGGGCCTTGGTCGTGTTCTGGGCCTCGTCGCAGATGATGCACGCGTCGTTGAGCGTCCGGCCGCGCATGAACGCCAGGGGGACGATCTCGATCAGGTCCACCGCCATGAAGCGCTGCAACTGCTCGAAGTCCATCATGTCGTGCAGCGCGTCGAGCAGCGGGCGCAGGTACGGGTTGACCTTGTCCTGCATCGTGCCCGGCAGGAACCCGAGCTTCTCCCCGGCCTCGACGGCGGGGCGCACGAGCACGAGCTTGCGCACCTCGCCGCGCTTGAGCATCGCGGTGGCGGCGGCGACGGCGAGGTAGGTCTTGCCCGTCCCGGCCGGGCCCATGCAGAAGGTCAGGTCGTGCTCAAGCATGGCCTTGAGGTACGCGCGCTGCCCGTCGGTCATGGCGCGGACGCGCTTGCCGGGCAGATACACATCCAGGCCGCCGGCACCGATCGGGAGGGCGTCGGGCTCGGGTCTGCCGTGGGAATCACGGCGGGACGACGTCGCCGCGGGCCGACCGGCGTCCATGGTCGCGGCCATGGCGATCGCGTCGAGGAGTTGCTGCCGGTTCATCGGTCGGCGTCCCTTCGCCGCCTCGGTCAGCAGTTCAAGGACGTGCGCCGCCTGCCCTACCGGGCGCGGCTCGCCGGACACGCGCAGCGCACCGTTGCGCGACGCCAGCGTGACGCCCAACGCCTCGCGCACGATCTTGAGGTTGCGTTCGCCGGGGCCGGTCACGCCCATCCCGACGTCGCCCGGCGGCAGTTGGATCGTCAGTTCCACGGTCAGCGCGGCCTCCGGATCGCGGGACGGTCGGCCGGGCGTTCGATGCGCAGTTCCGGCCAACGCCCGGCCAACGCTTCCCGCGTGGTCCGCGCCAGGTGTAGCCCGCTGGGCAGGATTACCTCGGCCACGCGGCCCTGCGCGTCGATGCGGTGCCGTGTCGGCGACGAGCCGGCCGTCGGACGCTCGGTCACCCACGCCCCCCCGCCGCCCTCGGGCCGGACCTCGTACGTCCGCAACGCGAGTGTGCCGCTCTCGGCGTCGTAGGCGTAGAACGCGTAAACCCCCGCACGACCGCGCGGCAACGCCGTCGGCAACACCGCCAACGCGACCTGGCCCAGATAGACCTGCGTCGGCGGGATCGGCGGCGCGTTGTCCAGCAGCCCCGACGCCAGCCGCTCGGGGATCTCAAACTCCGCTTGCTCCCGTCGGTGCAACAGGTCGCCGTCGATCCAGCGCTGGTTCAGCCGGTCGGCCCGGGCCACCTCGCGCACGGCGTCCGCGTCCGGAGGCGACTTGTGCACCACCGTGATGAAGCGGTCGTCGCGCAACCCCGTCTCCGTCCAGAAGGCCGGCCGCGCCTCGTTCTCGAATAGCCGGTCCCGGCCGTCAGGTGCTGGCCCGAGCAGGGACTGCCGCGACCAAGTCTCCTGCGTGCCCGCGATGTCGGCGTACGCGTCTTCCCGCACTTCCAGCCGCGCGTCGGGCCGCTGCAGCACGGTGAAGCTCGCCGACACCACCCCCGGGTCGGCCAGCGCCACATCCAACGCCGCCACGCGCCGCGGGTCCGACTCGAAGCCGCGCCGCACATACCCCACCTCCTGCCCGTCGCGCGACATCGAGTACCACGCATCCGCCGGCGCCAACCGCACCGCCCGCACCAGGTCGAAGCCCTGTTTCCAATCCCGCGCCGCCGCGATCTGCCCGCCGCGCAGCCGGTACATCTCTTCGGGCGTCATCACCTCGACGGACTCGGTCACCGCGTCGAGCACCGTTTTGGCCTGCTCGCCCAGCGCGATTGGCGCGTACACCTCGAGGATCGCCAACGAATGCGGGTCCAGCTTCATCGCCGACTGGCCGTAGAACACCGGCGCCCGCTTGAGCCGCGCCCGCTCGTGTTCGGGCAGGAACATCGGCGCCTCACGTTCCAACTCGGCGTGCTGAACCATGCCCGGGCGCTCCCCGATCACCCGCGGCTCCTGGTTCACGAAGCGCGGCTGCGCCGCCGACAAACCCAGCCACGACCCCGCCCACGCCTGCGTCACCACGTCCGCCAACTTGTCGAACGCCTCGGGCGAACGCACCACCCGCAGGCTCAGCGTGTAGTCCTCCCCGAGTTCCCACGCGCACACCGCCCCGTCGGCCGGCGACGCGTTCACCTCGCCCGCCGCCGGCGGACGCAGCGACACCCCGAACCCGATCTCCGTAAACCGCTCCGACGATAACTCCACTGCGCCGACCGGACCCACGGCCAGCCAGCACGCCGCCAACCCGCCCCCCCAGCCGCAAAACCGCCGACACATCTTTCGATCAAAACACATCACGCGACACACCTCGTTGAAGGGTTGGCCCCGCCACGGTCTCCGCCGGCGACTCGCCGGCGGGCCGCATCGACTCCACGATCGCCTCGAACAGTTCCAGGTGCTGCGGCACCTTCTCACGCGGGTCTTCGTGACGGTAGTTGCGGTCCCAGAGACTGACCGACCACCAGTGATTGCGCTGCGGATCGACCACGATCGCGATCGCCACGTTGGCCAGCCAGTTCTGCCGCCAGACCCGCCAGTTCGGCCGCGCCAACCCCGACCAGTACCGCACAATCAGGCCGTCGATCTCGGCGCGCTGCACGTCCTGCTCCTCGGGCAACGCCTCGAACGTCAGCACCTTGAACCACCACCGGAACATCTGCGCCTCGGTGTCTTCGGACATGTCCGACAGCGCCGACGGCAACGCGCCCAGGTCGTTCACCCGCATGTTCAGTTCAGGCCGGCGGTCGCTGGCAAACTCCCGCCAGACGCCGAACGTGCTCGACCCGCTTTCGGTCACCGACCACGCGTTGGGCAGCCCCCACGCCAACCCCTGGAACGACGCGACCACCGGCGGCCGGTACGACGCCCCGTACGCCAACAGCGTCGCCGCGCTCAGCATCAACAGCATGAACGCCGCGACGGACGCCCGCTGCCCCGTGGGATGGCTGACCAAGGCCGGTTTCGGCATGCCCCCATCGTATCCGATGCGCCCGCCGCAACCGACCGCCGTTTAATCCCAGAACACCACGCCCCCGTCCGAACGTGACGCATCCGCGTCCCGCCCGACCGATGACGACGCCTCGCCGCCCGACGCCAATCCGAAGTAGCCACGCCCCGCGGCGGTCGGCGAGTGGCTCCCAGCAATGCCGACCGTTTCACCCGGCACGTAAACTTCCGCCGCGCTCGCCGACACCGGAACGTTTTCCCACACCACCGTCGGGCCCACGCTCAACCAAGGTGATCCCGCATCATCCCGCGACACCAAGGCCGTGCTGTCAGGTTCTGCCGTTTCCGTCGCCGCGTCCGTGTCCGACTGCTCTATGTCTGCACCGCCGGCGTCGATGGCCGCCACTTGAACCGCTTGTTCACGCCCGCGCGCGACCTCATCGGCGTCCCGCGCTTCGGCCTGCGCGTCAACATCTTCAAGCTCGACCGATTCGGCTTCAGCCGACACGACCTCGTCAACGTCGCCCGACGTTTGTTCCGTATTCGCCACCGGCAACGGCAACAGCGGCGACCACGCCAACGCCACACCGTCGCGACGCGGCATGTGCACCACGTCGCCCGGCCGAAGCACCACGTTCGCCGTTGCGTCGCCCTCGGCCAGCCAACGCGCCGCGTCCACCGTCAGCCGACGCACCAGAGAAGGGTCCTCCGCAGGCCGGATCACGTCCACGCGGTCCGTCGCCGCCTCGGGCGTCGGCGGCGCTTCGTTCAGCACGTCCATCAGCCGCAGCCCCGGCCGCCACGCCACCGGGCCCGTCCGCGTCATCGCCCCAAACACATACACATGTCGGCTCGCGTGTCGCGTCACCGTCAACTCCACCGCCGCCCCGGGCAACAGCACTTCCGCCCGACGCGACAACAAATCCGACGCCTCGTCCGCCGTCAATCCCGACACCACCACCGCGCCCAGCAGCGGCACCTCGATCGTCCCGTCCGCCGACACCGCCGCGTCCGGCACGCCCAGTTCCGGCAGTCGCTCACACATCACCGCCACCCGGTCCGGCGTGCCGATCCGGTAGTCCGCGCCCACCACCCACGGCGCCGGCTCCCGCGCAAACGCGCCCACGTCGCCACGCACCACGGGCTTGCTCACGCAACCGCCAAGCCCGAGAAACACCGCCACGACCCATACGCCCACCCACGCGCGCCAAGAAGCGGGTGATCCGACATTCACTGTGTTGGTCTCGCCGCGTGACATCGGCCTTCTCCGTTGGTCCACGTTCTCCCGCCGAACATCGACCACGCCTGCCGCCCGCATCACGCCTCACCGCCGTCGCCCTATACATGGCCGGGGCAGACCCCCGACCCAGCCCGCACAAACCGGCCAGAAACGCCAATCCCACCGGGCCAGCTTTCACGAAAATGAGTCCGCCGCCCGCGTGATATGCTGGCCGCCGCAACACGGGTCCGTAGCTCAATTGGATAGAGCACCGGTCTTCGGAACCGACGGTTGGTGGTTCGAGTCCACCCGGGCCCATTGCCCCGCAATCCACCATTGCCTTCCGAAGCCCACGTTCCCAGAACGTGGGTTCTGCGTTCACGCAAATCAAGAAACCGAATCAAATGACTGGCCCTTCGCGAAACCACATACCCTGCGGTTTGCCGTCCGCATCCCTTACAATGCTGTGATGCCGCAGCCGCGTGGCCAAACCGTACCACCCCGCAAGCCCGTCGTCGGCGTGACCATGGGTGACCCCGCCGGCGTCGGGGCCGAGGTGATCGTCAAGGCCCTCGCAGACCCGGCGCTGCGACGCAAGGCCCGCTTTGTTGTGTTCGGGTTTAACGAGTTGCTGACCTACGCGGCCGACCTCGCCGAGATCGAGCCGTACTGGCACCGGCTGCAGCACGATTCACCCCGCGCGGGCTTCGCGCTGGTCCACGACGTGGTCGTGCTCGACTACGACGAATACTCCTCGCTGGGCTTCTTCGACGACCCCCGGCCGTCGCGGCAGAACGGGGCCGCCTCGCTGCGCTTCCTCGACGACGCCATCGCCGCCACCCGCCGCGACCTCGACGACAACGGCATCGACGCCATCTGCACCGCGCCCATCGCCAAGGAGTCCTGGAACCTCGCCGGCTGCCGCTTCCCGGGCCACACCGAGCTGCTCCAGCACCGCACCAAGGCCAAACGCGCCGCCATGATGTTCGTCGGCCACGAGCCCGACGGCACGCCCATCCGCACCGTCCTGGCCACCATCCACGTCCCGCTCATGGACGTCCGCAACCTGCTCACCATCGGCTGCGTCTACGACGCCATCGACCTGGGTCACCAGGCGCTCCGCGAGATGGGCGTGAAGAACCCCCGCATCGGCGTGGCCGGCCTCAACCCCCACGCCTCCGAGAACGGCCAGTTCGGCGACGAGGAGTACCGCCTCATCACCCCCGCCATCGAGCTCGCAAAGAAGCACGGCATCGACGCCAAGGGCCCCTTCCCCGCCGACACGCTCTACACCGCCAAGCAGCGCCGACGCTTCGACCTCACCGTCGCGATGTACCACGACCAGGGACTGATCCCGCTCAAGATGCTCGCCTTCGATAATGCGGTGAACGTTACGCTCGGCCTGCCCATCGTACGCACCAGCCCCGACCACGGCACCGCCTTCGACATCGCCGGCAAGAACCAGGCCGACCCCGGCTCGATGACGTCCGCACTGCATCTCGCCGCGGACCTCGCGCAGGCACGCGCAGAATCCAGCCCGCAGAGCGCTCGGGAAGCGAGTTAGCGCCGAGATCGATCACGCTGCGGACCGGCAGTGTCCGCGCATCCCATCGCGTGTAAATCCAAAATATGATCTGATCGCAGACGACAAGCACCGAAGGCCAAGGTGAAAACGTAAACGACAAGGCGGGCCCGAGTGGACCCGCCTTGTTCAGTTTAAGTTGAGTTGGGGCGGTTTACGCCGAGCGACGACGCTTGAGCAGCGCGATCCCACCCAGCCCCAGCAGGGCGAGGGAGCCGGGCTCGGGGACGTACTCGCTGACGACGACGTTGTCGATGATGCCGAAGGTCAGGTCGGGCCGGCTGGTCACGGACGAGAAGAAGTCGGCGTAGACCAGACCGATGTTGCCGTCGGTCACGGCACCGGTGTTGTCGGTGTCGAACTCGTCGATGAGCAGGCGCGAGTGGTCGGGTTTCTCGACGATCAGCGTGACGACGTTGTCGGAGTCAACGCTGAGGTGATAGGTGACCCACTGGAACCCGGGCGAGCCGGCGGTGCCGGGCGGGAAGTCGAGTTGGGCCTGGCCGGCAGGCGGGGCGACGCCGGGCAGGAAGTCGGAGTAGTAGGCGTTGAAGCCGTTGCGGTCTCCGGCGGGCATGTCGGCGGGGGGGACAAACGCGGGGTTGAACACACGCCAGTCGCTGCCCGAACCGCCGTCGTTGGTGGCGACGAACTGGGCGCTGGTGCCGTCGAGGTCGGCCGACGCGTTGTCATAGCCCAGACGCCCACCGAGGAATTCGGTCGTGCCGGCCGAGCCACCATTGATGCGCTCGTCGACGTCGTAGTTCACCCACGCGTCGAAGCTGAGCGTGTAGGCACCCGAGAAGCTCTGGCCGATGGGGTAGAGCGTGAACACGTCGAGCGCGCCGGCGGTGAGGTTCGCTTCGAGTTTGACGCCGGTCGTCGCGACGTCGCCGCCCTGGCTATTGGGCGCCTCGGGGATGTCATCGGCGCTGTAGTCGTAGCCGAAGGTCGCGGCACTGTCGCCGCTGCTGGCGTTGATACCCCAGCCCGCGCCGCTCTCCATGTTGTCCGTATACAACTGGGCCTGCGAAGCCCCGGCCACCATCGCGAAAACCCCACCAGCCAAAAGAACACGAGAAGCCATGCGTCAATCCTCCTTCAAAGTTGGGAAGTCGATGTCAAGAAATCAGGCATTATGAAATTACCCCCATTACGGGCGAGATACAAGCCTAATACGGCGGGACCGGGGGAAAACCGAGTGTTCTCGCGACGGGATTGCCCCTCGGCCGGCATCCACACACTTCCGAGGCGACGCAAAAAAATCTGCTCAAGGCGTTGTTCAGGCCTTGACATGTGGACGCGGTTGACTAAAATGAAACTGTTTCATATTGAGTTTCACTTTTTTCGCCTCTGTTTCCAGGTTTCGTTTCTGACCCGCCCTTCCGCAGGTAATCCGCTTTGTCCAGTGTCCGACAGATCGCCAAGCAGGCCGGGGTGTCCATCACCACCGTTTCTCGGGTGCTCAACAACCACCCCCGGGTGAGCGCCGCGGTGCGTGAAAAGGTCCTCAACGTCGCCAACCGCGAGCGGTACCAGCCGACTGTGGGCCGCAAATCCACTGTCAACATCGCCCTGCTCTACACCGGAGCGCTCGCCGTGGGCTCGGCCTTCGACGCGGCGCTCATGGAGGGCATGACCTCCGGCATGGAGGAGTTCGGCTACGACCTGATGGTGCTGGACGGCACGCGCTCCCGCCGGCCCAACGAGAGCTACACGCAGATGTTCCTGCGCAAAGGCATCCGCGGCGCGATCCTGAGGTCCTCGGCGTCGTCGCGCGGGCCGGCCATGGAGATTGCCGACGAAGGCTTCCCCGCCGTCGTCCTGGGCGACCACTTCGAACACGACAAGATGGTCTTCGTCGGGGCGGACTCAACGGGTGCCAGCCGCGAGGTCGTGCAACACCTGATCGACCTGGGGCACGAACGCATCGGCGTGGTCACCAACGTCGAGGACGACAGCGACCACCTCGACCGCATCCGCGGCTACCACCGCGCGATGGAAGACGCCGGCTTGGCCCACGGGAGCGATCTCGTGTTCCGCACGCCGGCCCACCGGCTCGGCGGCGAGGCGTTTATGAACCGCTTCGTGTCCATGGCGCAGCGGCCGACGGCGCTCTACTTCGTCGATCCGATCTCCGGCTTCGCGGCGCTCAACCGCGCCCAGGCCCTGGGCGTCAGCGTGCCCGAAGACTTGTCCATCGCCGGGTTCGACGACCATGAGTGGCGCTTCCTGGCCCGGCCGCAGATGACCGCCGTCTGCCAGGACGCCGTGGCTCTCGGCCAGTCGGCGTTCCGCGTGCTCAACCAACTCATCGAATCACCCGACCGCGAGCCGCACGTCGAAACCAAACCCGCGTGGCTGGAGGTTCACAGCACGACCGGTCCGGCGCCGGCCTGATTTCGCCCTCGACCCACACGCGCCCGCTCGTTGCCGGCGCGACGCCTGTTCCCATGTGTCTCTGATTTCACTTGTCCTGGCTATTTCACCTGGAGGATTCTCACCATGCAACGCTATTCGCTCTTCTCGACCGCCGCGCTGATTTCGACGTTGTCTCTGGCTGGGGCCGCGCACGCCGACGACGTGGACCTTGGGCTCGTCACCGACATCAACGCCAACGGCCTGGCCTTCGGCAACACCGACGCCTTCGGTGGCGGCAACTTCGCCTTTGACGACACCGCCATCGACGGTCTCAACGACATCATCGTCTACAGCGGCGTCGGGGCGAACAACTTCGACGGCGCCGGCTACTCCATCCCCATCTCCAACGGTGAGAACGGCGACGGCCTGCCCACCAACTTCGAGCCCGTCGACACCGTCTTCGACCGCATCGGCAACACCTCCGACCGCCTCGAGAACGGCAACGTCATCCGCTTCTCCGCCTGGATGCGCCAGGACCCCGCACTGCCGTGGACCGGCACCGAGCCACAGATCGAACCCGTCCTCAAGCTCGAGTTCTGGAACATCGCCCTCTCCGGCAACGCCGACTTCGCCAACGCGCCCAACCCTGCGTTCGGCGACCGCATCTTCGACACCGACCAGAACGGCGGCATCGGCACCTGGGTCGATATCAATAACGACGGCGACACCACCGACGGCCAACCGGTGTCGGCGACGCTGACGCCCGACGCCTGGACGTTGGTCGAGCACACCTACACGGTCGATGACACCAACTGGCAGATCCTGGACCAGGGCTCCTTCACGGCCGCCGACGTCGAGGAGATCCGCCCGGTCATGTTCTTCGGCGATTTCAGCGGCGCGGCCGACTTCGCCGAATCCGGCGCCATCTGGGTCGACAACACCCTGGTCGAAGTCTTCGCCAACGCCGGCGCGGTCACCCCCAACGCCAACCCCAACCCCGACGGCGCGACCGGCGGCATCGAGGGCGACTACGACGACGGCGGCCAGGTCGAACAGACCGACCTGGACTTCGTCCTGTCGAACTGGGGCGACACCGACATTTCGGATGTCACCAACTGGATCAACTTCCCCGGCGGCGGTGCGTTCGACGGGCTGGTGGATCAGAACGAGCTGGACGGCGTGCTGCTGAACTGGGGCAGCACCGCGGCCCCGAGCTTCGCGGGCAGCGCCGTGCCCGAGCCCGCGTCGCTGGGCCTGCTGGCCGCGGCCGGCCTGGTCGGGCTGCGTCGGCGCCGGTGAGAAAAACGAGTCCTCCGCGGCGGGCCCGTTAACGCGGGCCCGCCGTATTTCCCTAAGTGCTTCGCGTCCCGTCCGTGGGTTGCCGTCCGGATGTCACCCCCCTCCCGAGGCCCGACACCATGCCCCGACGCATCGCCCCACCCGGCTTCACGCTGATCGAACTGCTGGTCGTGATCTCCATCATCGCGCTGCTGATCGGCATCCTCCTGCCGGCGCTGGGCGCCGCGCGGGCGTCAGCACGCAACATGGCCTGCCTCTCCAACATACGACAGATGGGCGTGGCCACCGCGGTCTACACCACCGACTACGACCAGTTCTACCCGCAGATCTGGAACAGCCGGTTCGACTGGTTCCGGCTCTACAGCTCCCTGATAGAAGGGAAGCCGATCGAGTATTACCCCGGCACCAACAACGGCAAGAACGAGATCGCCAACGTGGACATGCGGTTCTCCGGCGCCTTGCGTTGCCCGGACGCTCAGGTCCCGACGGACGAGTCGGACGTCACCTACGCGGCAAACATGATGGTCCTCGCGCTGGGCAACCCCAGCGCGACCACCGGGAAGCTCATCAACAACCTCAGTTGGCTCCGGGCCGACAATCTCGACAACCTCACCGAGATGATGGTCCTGGCGGACTCCACCCAGTACGCCAGGGATGGCACCGCCCCGTACGCCGGCGAGATCCCCTACGGCCACACCTACGCCGGCCTGGACTTCATCGACAACGGCCGGGTCAAGCGCGAGGCGGACTACCTCAAGAACGCCACGGCCGTGGACCCCGACGAGGTCATCGACGCCGGACCGAACAAGGACTGGCTGTTCCTCGCCGCCGAGACCCGGCAGTTCCGCTGGCGGCACCAGAACGACACCGGCATCAACTTCGTCTGGGCCGACGGCCACGGCTCGAGCCAGCAGATCGGCAGCGTGCTCAAGCGCAACATCTACCCCGCCGGCCCGTAAACAACGCCGGGACGTACGCCCGGCGCTCCGAACGCTCGTTCCGCTCCTTGCTTTTGCCCCCTCCCTTTCCAAGCCACCATGAAACACCGCCCCGCCTTTACGCTCATCGAACTGCTCGTCGTGATCTCGATCATCGCCCTGCTGATCGGCATCCTCCTGCCGGCCCTGGGCGCCGCCCGCGCGACGGCCCGCAACATGGCCTGCCTGTCCAACACCCGGCAGATGGCCATCGCGATCGCCACCTACACGAACGACTACGACGGTCACTACATGCCGACGTTCTACGCCGGACGCACCGACCTGTTCCGCCTGATCACCGAACAGATCGAGGGCGGCGATATGGACTATGCCAACGTGACGCCGCAGGACGCGGTCTTCAGCGACGTCCTGCGTTGCCCGGACGCGCTCATTCAGACCGACCCGAACGACGCGACGTTTGCCGGCAACGTCATGGTCATGCCGACCGTCAGCAACGCCGGCACGCCTTTCGCCACCGGATTGAAGTGGTTGAAAGTTGACGCGTTGCGGAACCCGACGGAGATGTTGTCTTTGGCGGACTCAAGCCAGGCGGCCCGCGACGTCAACGACTTCGGCCAAGGACTGATCACCGAGGGCCACACCTACGCGGGGCTGGACAAGCTTGACGGCAACGCGCCGAAAGACGGGACCGCTTATCTCAGTAAATCCAACGTCGATCCCGATGCGCTGATTTCCGAAGACCGCAACGGCGACTTCTTCGTCGGTGCCGACCCCGCCGCCAAAAACATCCGGTACCGCCACCAGAACGAGAGCAGCCTGAATATTTCCTGGGCCGACGGCCACGGATCGAGCCAGAAGATCGGCACCATCCTCAAGCGGAACATCTATCCCGCCGGGCCGTGAGTGCCCCGCGTTTACTTCTGCCGCCCGCCTCCAGTCAGTACACCAACATGCCGCAACGTCATCCACTCTTGTCGTCGACCAAGATCACCCTTGCCCTGACCATGACCGCCTGCCAATCCACCGGACAACCCGTAGCCGCCGAAGAAACCGACCCGTCCGCGGCACGCCCGGGCTGGACGCTGGTCTGGTCCGACGAGTTCGACGGCGATGCGGGAACCCAACCCGATCCCGCCAAGTGGGTGCACGACCTTGGCGGCGGGGGTTGGGGCAACGCGGAGCTGGAGACGTACACCGACCGGCCGGAGAACGCGGCGCACGACGGCGAAGGTCACATGGTCATTACCGCCCGTGAAGAGACGTTCACCGGGCACGACGGGATCGAGCGGCCGTACACCTCCGCACGGCTCAAGACGCAGGGCACGTTCAGCACGCAGTACGGCCGGATCGAGGCACGGCTGAAGCTGCCGACGGGCCAAGGCATCTGGCCGGCGTTCTGGATGCTGGGCGACGCGATCACGGAAGTCGGCTGGCCGCGCTGCGGCGAGATCGACATCATGGAGCACATCGGCCACGAGCCGACGCGGGTGTTCTCGGCGCTGCACGCCCCGGGCCACAGCGGACCCAATCCGCTGTCTTCTCACTACGACCTGCCCGACGGCCAGCGCTTCCCGGATGGTTTCCACGTGTTCGCGGTGGAATGGGGGCCGGACGCGATCCACTGGGAGGTGGACGGACACCGGTACCATACCCGCACGCCGGCGGACGCGCAGCCGCACGACTGGGCTTTCGACGTGCCGATGTTCATCATCCTCAACGTCGCGGTCGGCGGACACTGGCCGCAATACCCGGATGAGACCACGGTTTTCCCGCAGACGCTGATGATCGATTACGTGCGGGTGTACGAGGCGGACGGGTCAACGGCGGACGCTCCGACGGACTGAACCCCGGTCTTCGGCGGGCGGTTGGGCGGGTGTTTAGATTCTGTTCGCGTTGGCTGGGGCAGAATTCCCTGATTTTTCTCGTGCGCGGTGGGTTTGCGGGGCATCCCTGATTGCGGTCAAGGGGCGGGGCGCGGTATGACGCTGACGTGAAGAAGAGGCGCGGTGCTTGCTTTCATGTCTGTCTCCGCCGCGTCGCCGTTCGGTGACCCGCAAGCGCAAGGGTGTGAACAAGATGGCTTGGCAGCGTATAGCGCGTGGTTTGGCGTGCCTGTTGGCGGTGGTCTGGTCGTTGGGCGTCGCCGCGGGGAATCTGGCGGGCGATCGGCCGCCCACGGCGCAGGGGCCGGGTGAGCACTCGTCCATCACGGTCGGGGACGGCGACGGCGGCACGACCAGCATCCGCGACGACACGTTCGCCGAGATGGTCAAGAACGCGATCCAGGCGGCGCTCGACGGCGGTGGCCAGCTGCCCACCAGCGTGAAGGTGTTCTTCAACAGTTGCTACGGCGGCGGCATGCTTGACGACCTGTCGAAAACGATCGTGGACTGTTTCGACATCCCGTTTGTGGGCGGGTCGGCGTCGGCAGCGGATGAGGTCGCGTGGGGCCCGAGCAATTCGTCGGTGGGCACGTCCAGCCGCGGAAGCTACTGGACCGACGCGCTCAACGGCGCCATCAACGGCGCTGAGGACGGGGACACGGTCCAGGACATCCTGGACGACGCGGCGGCGAACGACCGCGCGGCCGCCGGCGGCAACCTCAACCTCGACGAGCCCGAGACCCCGCAAGTGGTCAGTGCCAACGGCGGCAGCGCCGTCACGCTGGGACCGGCCGAGGTCGTGGTCTTCAGCGGCAACAACAACCGCCAGCGTCACGACAACAACGTCTCGAACATGGAAGAAACGCTCGGCATACTCAACGACGAGGGCGTGTACTCGTCCTCGTCAAACGGCAACACGCAAAGCGCGCTGCAAGGCATGCTCAACGCCGCGGCCCGCGACGTCGGCGACGGCGAAGAGCTCGTGATCTACGTCGATGACCACGGCGACACCGACTTCGACCTGGGCGAGTGGTGGAACCACTTCACCGGCCAGTCGTCCATCGTTGTCGACCCGTTCACCGGTTGGGACTCGCGGGGGCCGCTGGGCGAGCAGCCGGGGCTGCACCCCGGGTGGAATCAGGGCCTCGAGGGCAACGTGTTGCAGGGCGACACCGTGGACCCGGGCCTGGTGCTGCTGCCGCCGCAGTTGCCGATCGAGCCATTCATCCTCGACGACTTTTTTGACGTGTTCCTCAACGGGGAGTTGATCCCGGCGGACATCCTGATCGACCCGAACCACCCGGCGTTCCTGCCGTTGCCGTGGGACCTCCTGCGGCCGGGCGAGATGCTGCTGCAGATCCTGCCCGACGAACGCGTGCCGCCCACCGGTATCCCGCCGCTGGAACTGATCGAATTGCAACTGGTCAGCGGCTCGATCAATGCCCTGGACATCTTCGAGCGGCTGCTATTGCCCGGCGACTACGACGGCAGTGGCCAGGTCGAGCAGGGCGACCTGGACCTGGTCCTGCGGAACTGGGGGCAGTCCGGCGTCCCGTTGGGGTGGATCAACGACCTGCCCAACGGGATCGTCGATCAGGCTGAGCTCGACAAGGTGCTGCTGGGTTGGGGCTCAACGCTTTCACCCAACCCGGGCGGCACGCCGATCAAGCTCGTGCCCGAGCCGGCGGCGCTGGTGTGGGTCGTGGCCGTCGGGCTCGTGGCGCGTCGTCGTTCGGCGTGACCTTCAGGCTCGTTGCGCGGCTCAAACGGGCGTCGGAATCGTGGAGAGAGATTGCAGGCTTGCGGGTTCCGCCCGCGGCCTGCTTTGTCATCGGGTTGGCGTGATTCGAGGTTGCTACGCTGACGGCATGACATTGCAGATCACGTTCCTCGGGCACAGCGGGTTCCTTTTTGACGACGGGCAGGACGGCGGCCGGCTGTGCGTGGACCCGTTCCTGACCGGCAACGACCTGGCGAAGCACCGGCCGGCGGACATCCGCTGCGACTACATGGCGTTCACGCACGGTCACGCCGACCACTTCAACCCGGGCGGCTGGTCGATCGCGCGCGACAACGACGCGACGTGCATCGCCAACTTCGAAATCTGCAACTACCTCGACAATGAAGTCGGCCTGGAGAAGTACCTCGCGGGCAACCCGGGCGGTCGGGTCGAGACGGATTTCGGTTACGTCGCGTTCACCCAGGCACACCACAGCAGCAGCTACGAGGGCCGGTATATGGGCGTGGCGTGCGGGTTCGTGATCCACTTCGCCCGCGCGGCCGGGGGCAAGGGAGTGACGGTGTACCACGCCGGGGACACGGCGCTGTTCAGCGACATGAAGCTGATCGGCGAGATGGCGCACCCGGACATCGCGCTGCTGCCGGCGGACGGTCGGTACAACATGTCGCCCAAGCTCGCGGCGCGGGCGGCGGAGTTGATCCAGCCAAAGGTCGCGGTCCCGATCCACTGGGGCACGTTCCCGGTGCTCGCGCAGAGCGCCGATGATTTCAAGCCCAAGGGCGTGGAGACGAACGTGCTGTCGCCGGGGCAGACGTGGGCTTACGGCGGGTGACGGTGTTGGTTACGCGGCCTTTTTCGGCCGGGGCACGAACACGCGGACGGTGTTGCGGCCCGACTTTTTCGCGGCGTAGACGCCGTTGTCTGCGGCCTTGACGAGTTGTTCGGCCGACTTGAAGAAGCTTTCTTCCTGGCAGGCGACGCCGATCGACGCGGTGATGTGGAGCTCTTCGCCCTCGTCGGACTCGACGGGCGCCGCTTCGATCGCAGCCCGCGCGGCCTCGGCAAGTTTCGCGGCGTCCTTGCGGTCGATGTTGGGCAGGATCACGGCGAACTCTTCGCCGCCGTACCGGCAAGGCACACCCTTCTCGCCGAACACGTCCTTGAGCGTCTGCGCGAGCGAGACCAGCACCCGGTCACCGGTCGCGTGGCCGTAGGTGTCGTTGAAGTTCTTGAAGTGGTCGGCGTCGAGGAAGAGCACGGACAGCGGCGACTTGCCCGCAGCACACGCCTTGAACTGCTGATCGAGGTACTCGTCGAACTTGCGGCGGTTGTTCGCGCCGGTGAGCGGGTCGGTGTAGACGTCGTCCTTGAGCTTGGCGTTCTGCTCTTCGAGCTGAACAGTCTCCTGAACGGCCTGCATCGAGATCGCCATCAAGGCTTCGTTGGCCTGAGCGAGGATGTCGTCGGCGTTGCCGAGTTCCCCGGTGGGCAGCTCGAAGAGCCGCTGCATGTCGCCGGTGTTCTTGTGGATCTCGCGGAGCGCGGCCTCGGAGTCTTCGGGCTCCCAGCCGAACCAGGCCTCAGCGCGACGCCGGTACCCGTCGAGCGCGGCGGCCTTGGCGGGGTCGTCGCCCCACTCGTTGACCATGAAGACCTCGGCCGCCATGGACCCCAGGGCCACGCAGCGCGCGACCTTGCGGCAGGTGAGGTCGGCCGGCTCGGGGTCGGCGTGGAAGCGGATCGCCGACACCAGCAGCGCCGGAAGCTTCCACGACTCGGCCAGCGCCGAGCCCATCTCGGCGTGGTCGGTCTCGAAGATCTCGTTCTCCGACTCCAAGAGCTTGGCGTGGTCGGACCCCGCGGCCTGCATCGCGTACTGATACTCCGCACCCAGCGTCTGGCTCATCGCCATGACGCCCATGTCGCGGAGCAGGCCGCCGAGGAAGGCCTCCTCGGCTTCGGGCAGGTTGATCTTCTCGGCGAAATGCTTCGCCGCGGTCGCGCCCAACAGCGAGCGTTTCCAGAAGTTCATGTGGTCAAACTCGTCGCCCCCCTGATCCTTGAGGTTGTGGACCAGCGAGAAGCCCAAGGCCAGCGTTTTGACGGCTTTGAGCCCGAGCACGACCAGCGCGTGGCTCACCGTAGAGATCGAGTAGGCCTGGCCGTAGAAGCTTGAGTTGACGGTCTTGAGGATCTTTGAGGACAACGCCGGGTCGTTTTGAATCGTCGCGGCGATCTGCTTGATGTCCGCGTCTTCCTGCTTGACCAGGTCGATGACCTCGACGGCGATGGTCGGCAGCGACGGCAGACGCGTCGAGGTCAGCACACGGTCTTTGACTTCCTGACTCATAAACGCTTCACCCTCGGCGTCGACCCCCCAGTGGCCGAACAGACTCATCGGACGGCCGCGAAGCCCAGAGCCCCGCGTTTGACACTTCGGGTTCATCGGTGCATTCCTCGGGCGAGTTGACGCCGGAACGGTCGGGGTGAGGTGGAAACGAAAAAGCCGCCACGCATAATCGCGTGGCGGCCTCGTGATTATCGGAAGCTTGGGTTTGGGCGGAGGCGACGGGCCGATCAGCCGCCGTCGTTACCCGCACCCGCGGCCTCGGGCTCGGTCTCGGCGTTGTCGGCGGGCAGGTCCTCGGCGTTGAAGCTGAGGTGGTCCTTGCTCTCGTCGCGGGTGACTTTGACGAGCTGGCCCTCGCGGAACTCGTCGCGCAGGATCGCCTCGGACAGCGGGTCTTCAACATACTGCTCGATCGCGCGGCGGAGAGGCCGGGCGCCGAAGTCGGGGTTGTAGCCCTTGTCGATCAGGAAGTCCTTGGCGGGCTGGTCGATCTGCAGTGCCATGTTGCGTTCGTCGAGACGGCTGAACACCTTCTTGAGTTCGTACTCGACGATGCTGACCAGGTTCTCCCGCGTGAGCGGCCGGAACACGATGACCTCGTCGAGGCGGTTGATGAACTCGGGGCGGAAATACCGCTCGATCTCGCTCTGCAGCGTCTCTTTGATCTTGTTGTAGTCGGCCTCTTCGTCGCGCTTGGCGAAGCCGAAGCCGCCCTTGTTCTTGATGATCTCGCTGCCGATGTTCGAGGTCATGATCAGGATGACGTTGCGGAAGTCCACGTGCCGGCCGAACGCGTCGGTCAACTGGCCTTCTTCCATCACCTGCAGCAGCGTGTTGAACACATCGGGGTGGGCCTTCTCGATCTCGTCGAGCAGGACGACGGCGTAGGGACGGCGACGGATCTGCTCGGTGAGCTGACCGCCCTCTTCAAACCCGACGTATCCGGGAGGCGCGCCGATGAGGCGCGACACGTTGTGCTTCTCCATGTACTCGGACATGTCGATGCGGATCAGCGCATCGGGGTCACCGAACATGAACTCGGCGAGCGCCTTGGACAGCAGCGTCTTGCCCACGCCGGACGGACCGACGAAGATGAACGAGCCCATCGGCCGGCGCGGGTCCTTGAGGCCCGAACGCGCCCGGCGGATCGCCTTGCTGATCGTCTTGATCGCCTCGTCCTGGCTGACGACGGTCTTGTGCAACTCTTCTTCGAGCTGAAGCAGCCGTTGCGTTTCGGCCTTTTCGAGGCGGGTCAGCGGCACGCCGGTCATCTTGCTGACGACCTCGGCGATGACCTCTTCGTCGACCTCGCCATCCGTTTCCTGGCTCTTGGCCCGCCAGTCGCGCTGGATCTGCTCCTTTTCGCGCTTGGCGGCCTCGGCCTGGTCGCGCAGCTCGGCGGCCTTCTCGTAGTCCGCGGCCTTGACGGCCTCGTCCTTCTCGATGGTCAGCCGCTCGATCTTCTCTTCCAGGTCCGCCAGGTCCGGCGGCTTGCTCATGCTCTTGATGCGGATGCGCGCCCCCGCCTCGTCGATCACGTCAATCGACTTGTCCGGCTGCACCCGGGCCGTGATGTAGCGGTTGCTCAACTCGACCGCCTGCACCAGCGCCTCGTCGGTTATCCGCACACGGTGGTGGGCTTCGTACTTGTCGCGCACGCCCTTGAGGATCTCGATCGTGTCGTTCTTGTCCGGCGGGTCGACCATGATCATCTGGAACCGGCGTTCCAGCGCGCCGTCCTTCTCAATGTACTTGCGGTACTCGTCAAGCGTGGTGGCGCCGATGCACTGGATCTCACCGCGCGACAGCGCGGGCTTGAGCACGTTGGATGCGTCGATCGCGCCCTCGGCGCCGCCGGCCCCGACCAGCGTGTGCAGTTCGTCGATGAACAACAGCACGTTCTTCGCGCGACGCACCTCGTTCATGACCGCCTTGATGCGCTCCTCGAACTGGCCGCGGTACTTCGTGCCCGCCACCATCATCGCCAGGTCCAGCACCACAATGCGCTTGTCGAGCAGGATCTCGGGCACTTCCTGGCTGATAATCCGCTGGGCCATGCCCTCGACGATGGCGGTCTTGCCGACGCCGGCCTCGCCAAGCAGCACGGGGTTGTTCTTGGTCCGGCGGCAGAGGATCTGCACGAGTCTTTCGATCTCGTTCGCGCGGCCGATCACCGGGTCCAGCGCGTCTTCCTTGGCCAGCTCGGTCAGGTCCCGGCCGAAGCTGTCGAGCGCCGGGGTCTTGCTCTTGGTCTTGCCGCCCTTGGACGACGACGGCGCGGCTTCGCCCTCTTCGGTCGCCTCTTCGGGGTCGACGCCCGCGCCCAACAGGTTGAGCACTTCTTCGCGGACCTCTTCGAGCTTGAGCCCGAGGTTCATCAGGACCTGCGCAGCGACACCCTCGTGCTCGCGCAGCAGCCCGAGCAGCAGGTGTTCCGTGCCGACGTAATTGTGGTTCAGCGAGCGGGCCTCTTCGATGGCGTACTCGATGACCTTCTTGGCCCGCGGGGTCTGGGGCAGCTTGCCCATGGTGACCATGTCCGGGCCGGACTTGACGAGCTTTTCAACCTCGAGCCGGACCTTGCGGAGATCGACATCGAGGTTCTTGAGGACGTTGGCGCCGACGCCCGAGCCTTCCTTGACCAGGCCCAGGAGGATGTGCTCGGTGCCGATGTACTCGTGGTTGAACCGCTGGGCTTCCTGGTTGGCCAGGGCCATGACTTTGCGGGCGCGGTCGGTGAAGCGTTCAAACATGGTGGGTCTTTCTTTTCGGGGTTCTCCGCCGATGAGGGGCGAGGCGTGACGCCGTGGGCCCGCCATGCGGGGGGATTGTACGCGGCAGCCGGCGGCGGGTCCGTCCGGAAGGCGGGGCCACGCGGGGCGTGAGAGAAACACCACTGATCGGCGTTCCGCCACGCCCCACCGTCTCCTACGCGGACCAACCCGCGCCGGTTCCGGCCCATTCCCGCAAGCCCGGTGCCAACGACACCGCCCTCACGGTCCTCTCACACGGTCTATCGGCCAAATCACGGCAGGGGATGCAGCGCCGCGGCTGCCGGGGTGGCAGAGGAATTGGCAACAATAGAAATGGCTTGTCGCGAATCTTTCGAAACATGCGACTGAAGACGACGCCAATCTTTGGCCGGGACCGCCATCGTGGTACAATGGTTTGTTGTCGGGGGCCACACCCTTTTCCGGAGAAACACGATGAATCGATGTGTTGTTACGGCATCGGCCTTTTTCATTCGCGGCATTATCGCAACGCTCATCGTCTTCCCCGCCCACGCCACGCTCAAGTTCTATTACGACCCGGCCACCGGTAATGTGTCTTTTGATACCACCGGCACGAGCAGCGGCGAGTTGCTGACCTACGGCCTCTATATGCGTGTGACCGGAATCTCCAACCCCCCGGTGTACCCACCGGATATCCAGACGATTCGCTTTCGAAATGAAAACCTGGTCCGACTTTCTAACACAACGTTTTTTCAGAATGATCCACTCGCAATATCGGATCAATCAATCGGCAACCCGGCGCAGGGCCTGTTCACGCTCGGTGACATCCTGCCGGCGGGTCTCGATGAAGAGACATGGAGCCGTCTCTTCGCCCGAAGTGCTTGGGGTGAATTTCATGATCCTTCAATCGCTGGTGGCTGGTGGGGCCAGCACACCTATACGGCGGAAATCGGAAACCTGAATCCCGCGGCAGAATTCTTTTACGGCCGACCCGAAGGTGAGTTTGACAATCGCTGGGACTTGGTCGACCCGGACACGCTTCAGTGGGCGAGTCAGGCGACACTGACTTACGACCCGGCGACCGGCGAAGTCGTGCTCGACACGACGGGGCCCGACAGCGGTCATATCACCACTTTCTGGTTGAAATCGACTGACCCCCGTTTTCTCTTGGGCAATGCGCTGGAGATCCCCGGAATGAACCTGTTCCCCTCGGTGCAAAACGATCTCGTTTACCGAGGTGATGCCCTTGAGCCCGGCGTCTACTCGTTGGGAGATATTCTGGACACCGCCATCTCTGCCGAAGACATCGACACCTTATTTGAGAGACGGCAATTCCTCGCGCGCGAGGGTTTCAATCAAGCCAGCTTCGATTTCGAGCAGTACGGCTTGTCCATGAGCGTGGTCTATCTCCCCGAGCCGGTTGCCAGCGGACTTTTCGTGGGCCTGCTTACGCTGGGGCACGGCACAAAAATGCGTCGCCGCTCATTCACCTGAGAACAACCCCATCTGCCCGTGCAGGCTCGGCCGGCGGAAGTGTTGGCCCGACAGCGGGCGCACGTCGCGGTTGAGGCCGTACTTGCGGCAGTAGACGTCGAAGACCTGTTTGAGCTGCGTGACGTGGTGCCCCTCGCCGCGGCGGCGGTTGTGGCCTGTGGCATGCCCCTTAGCCCCGCCCGGACGGGTGGGGTTTAACCCCCGCCTTCCGGCGGGGGCTATCGGATGAGCGGGGTCGCGCGTGGCGACCATCTTCGAGGTCGTGTCGTCGGGACGTTGCTCGCGCCAGCGCTGCCTCGCCGCGGTGCCGCGCGGGGGGCCGGCGTCATAGAGCTTGCCGCCGCGGGCCTGCCGGATCAGCGACTCGACCTTGCGGGCACGGTCCGGATGCACGTTGCGCTGCAGCCAGTCCAGGAACAAATCCTTGAGCTGGTACGGCAGCCGCAGCAGCACCCACGCCACGCGCTTCGCCCCCGCGTCGGCGACGGCCTCGAGCAGCCGCGGCACCTCCGTGTCCGTCAGCCCGGGGATCACCGGCGCGATGTTCACGCTCACCGGGACGCCCGCGTCCGCCAGCTTGCGGATCACGCGCAGCCGCGCGACCGGCGGCGACGCCCGCGGCTCCAGCGTGCCCGCCAGCTCCTCGTCCAGCGTCACCAGGGTTACCGTTACCCGCCCCGCGTTATGCTTTGCAAGGTCCTTCCACAAGTCCGTGTCGCGCAGCACGAGCGTGTTCTTGGTCATCGTGCTCACCGGCTGCCTCGCCTCGGCCATGACCTCCAGGCAACGCCGCGACAATTCGAGCTGTTTCTCGATCGGCTGGTAGATGTCGGTGATCGCGGACATCACGATCGGCTCGGGCTTCCACCTCGGTGACGCGAGTTCCCGTTTCAAAAGCTCGGGCGCGTCGTGCTTGGCGACGAGCTTGGTCTCGAAGTCCAGGCCCAGCGAGAAGCCCAAGTACTCGTGGTACGGCCGGGCGAAGCAGTAGATGCAGCCGTGCTCGCAGCCGCGGTAGGGGTTCACCGTCCAGTCGAAGGGCACGTCCGACGTGGGCGCGACGCGGTTAATGATGGTCTGCGTCCGGTCGGCGTACACGGTCAGGGGCACGCACACCGGCTTGCCGTGATCGTCGTGGCCCTCCCATTCCCGTTCGAGCCGCTGCCGATCCATCTCCTCGCCCAGAAGATGCACCCGCTGGGCCTCGAACCGGTTTCCGGGGTTCAGGCCGGCCCCGCGGCGGTGGGCAGGGCCTTCGGGCAGCGCGTCACGGCGGTCGTATTCCGGTGTGTCCATGCCTAAACGATACCAAACATTTTACAAACAAAAATCAAAAAACAGGATTCAACAAGCTCGAAATCCTTTTCCGGATTGTCCCCCAGCCGTAAAGCCGGGCAGGCATCACGTCGATCACCCTTTTGTCGCCAGGGGGGCGGATCCTGCAACACCACGTTGCCGAGGAATCTCGCATGCGCTGCAGTTCAAGATCGTCCGCGGGCTACGACGACGAGTTCGGCTCGGCGATCGACTCGCTGAAACTCACCGACGCCCAGTGGCTGAGCCTGGTGGCCGAAGTGGACCGTGAGTCGTCGCGGCACCGCGGCAACAAAGATGACCGCCGACAGCACGAGCGGATGCCGTACCGAAACACGACGTACCTCGTCGCCACGGTCCGCGGTGGCGATGGCCGGGAGCAGCGGTTCCTGGTCCGCACGCACGACATCAGTGAAACCGGGTTGGGCTTCCTGCACGGCAACTTCATCTACCCCGGCTCGTCGGTCGAGTTGGTCCTCAAGCACCGGACCTACGGCCAGACCTACCACACCGCCGTCGTCCGCCGATGCGTCCACTACAAACGCCACATCCACCAGATCGGCATCGAGTTTGACGAGCCGATCCGCCTGGACGACTACCTGCTGGTCCAGCGCGAGGTCAAAGAAGCGTCCTGATCGCCCGCCACGCGGCTCCGCCCCATCGACCGGCGGCACCACCACGGACCATCGCGCCCGGCCGGTTGACCCCCCGGGGTTCATGTCGTATTTTGTGGCGTTCGGGCCCGCCCCGCGTCCCGGGCCTTCCCGGGCTTGTAGCTCAGCTGGTTAGAGCGCACCCCTGATAAGGGTGAGGTCGCAGGTTCGAATCCTGCCAGGCCCACTTCTCACAAAACAAGCCGAAAGCGTGAGTTACACGCTTCCCGTCTTCCGCTCGTTGCGGGCCACGGCGTCGGCGAACCCCGGAAGTTCTGTGGCTTTATGCCACAAAACCCCACCGGAGTACGCACGATGCCACGCCCACCCTCCATCCCGAAGCCTTACGTGAAGTCCGGCCAGCTCGCGGTCAACCTGCGCGATCCACGGAGCCGCCGGCGCTATGCGGAAGTGATCGCGGCGTGGGAAGCCGCCGACCGCGCGGTCGAGCCCCCGGAACCCCGGAAGCAGCGGACGGTTCGCCGCCCCGCCACGACCACCGTGACGCAGGTGATCGTCGCCTACTGGATCGCCATGAAACCGCGGTACATGAGGGACGGCAAGCCCACGTCAACCGGCTTCGCCGTGCGGTCGGCGTTGCGCCGCCTGCGCCAGCACTCGGGGACTGTCGTCGCCACTGAGTTCGGGCCGCGCCGTCTGCGTACGTACCGCGACAGCCTGGTCGCGTCGGGTGGGCTGGGCCGGGACGCCATCAACCGCGACTCCCAGGTCATCGTCCGGATGTTTAAGTGGGCCGTCAGCGACGAGCTCGTGCCCGCCGTACTTCACCAGGCCCTCGCCTGCGTCGAGCCGCTGCACCGCGGCGAAGTCTCGGGTCTGCGCGAACCCCGCCGGGTCGAACCCGTCAGCGACGCGGCCATCGAGGCGATCCTGCCCTTGGTCCCTCGCCAGGTCGCGGCGCTCATCCGCCTGCAGCGGTTCACCGGGGCGCGGGCCGGCGAGCTGGTGGGGCTGCGGGCTATCGACTTGGAGACCAGCTCCGACGTCTGGCTATACCGACCCGACACCCACAAGACGGCCCACCACGGACACCGGCGCACGATCCCGCTCGGGCCAAAGTGCCAGGAGGTTCTACGGCCGTTCCTAACGGGTCGGCCGGTCGATCGGCCATTGTTTTCGCCGGCGGAGGCGGCGGCCGAACAGCGTGCCCGGCGGACGGCCGCCCGCGTCACGCCGGCGAGCTGCGGCAACGCCCCCGGCACCAACCGGGTCGAGTCGCCGAAGCGCCGCCCCAAGGACGCCTACACCACGGCAAGCTACCGGCGCTGCATTGAGCGCGCCTGCGACCAGGCGTTCCCGCCGACCGGCGAGCTCGCCCGCGTCAAGGTCGCCGCCAAGAAAAGAACGCGGTGGGAAACGGAGAAGGAGTGGCGGCGCCGGCTCGGCCGTCGCTGGGCGCAGGTCGAAGCCTGGCGTCGGGACCACCGCTGGACGCCCCACCAGCTCCGTCACACCGCCGCGACCGAGTTCCGGCAGCGGTTCGGCCTGGAGACCGCCGCGCTGATCCTGGGGCACTCCAGCCCGACCATCACCGACGCCGTCTACGCCGAGCGCGACCTCCGGCGGGTTCTCCAGGCCATGAACACCGCCGGCTAATCGTTGTTCCCGAACGATGACCCCCGTTCTCCCCAATGTCCCACGGAAGCTCGCATTGGAGGCAAGCGGGGCATGCAGCATCGCGGTCATTCGACCGAAATTAGGAGCCGCGAGAACTCGAGCGCGCGCGCGCAAAAACATCAAGTTAACCGTTTTACCCGGGCAACAGCGAGGTTGCACACGTCGGCGTGAGCGCGCGCGCGACCACTGCCGGCGCGCGCGCGCCGCCCGAACGGAGGTTCCCCCGTCGGACCTGCCAAACAAACCTGCGCTGCGATACACCGCGTGGACCGTGCATGACCCCCTCCGCGCGTCCGAAGAGCTCAATCAACGGACGCTTGGTCGGATGTCGAAAGCTCGGCCTGCTTTAAAACCTGGCATGCCCCCTTCACTCTGATCCAGTTTGATGTTCCGTAGCATCGGAACTTCTGGATCAGAGTGAAGGGGGCATGCCATGTTCCAGATGATGAACCACTCATCATGGATGTCCGTGTTGAAGGCGATCGTGAGCTCGTCTTCGATATCGATCTCGCTCAATTAGGAAGCGATGCCGCCTACCAACAAAACCGGTCGTCGGATATCACTGAGCCGTTCGACAAGGTCGCCTATTTCCTAGAGCTCAAAAGGCCCGGCGAACCCTTGCATTGGGTCTACGTCTCGATGGACGCGTTTACCGATGACCCCGCCAAACTGGGCATCCCCACGGTCGAGAACGGTGTATTCTTTCAGCAGCCGGTCGGAGGGGTTTGCTGCACGACCAACACCCGCATCAATATGGCGGTTGAGGGTGCCAACGCCAACCTCGAGTTCTGGCCGAACAGCTACGGCCGAGGAAACGCGGCCGATGTTCCCGACGCGTCCGACACCGACTACGACTTTGGCGACGCCCCCAGCCCCGACCGCCCGGACGGCTACGGCAGCATGCAGGTCCACCTGACCGAGCAGAAGCAGACCGTTTTCGCGCTCAACCACTGGTCGCAAGGCAACAAGGCCGACCTGGGCATCGGCAACAACCCCGACGGCAACGCCGACTGGACCTTTGCCGCCAACGCCGACATCTACGAAATCAAACGACTCCGTATCTTCGTCGTCCGTCAAACGATCAGCGGGCCATCTGAATCCAATCCTCCATCAGATTAAACCCGCAACTCTTCGTTACACAATTACACTGTTCGTCTTGATGGCATCAATATCAAGGGGCACCTGAGTGCTACCCTCTCAATCGGGCCGAATGCCTCCGCTGATGATCGCTTGATTTCGACGTCGTTCAGATCTGTGAGAACGACACGCCGATCTCAAACCGCTGGCCCCTTCAATCCACAGGGAACGGCACTGTCAAACCGTTGTTGAGGTGTCGCGTTCTATGCGTAGCGGAAGGCCTGAACGCTGGCGACAAAGTCGTCGGGAACGCCGAAGTCGAAGCGCGTCGCGCCGGTGACTTCGAGGGCGAGATAGCCCTCGCGTTGCCGCTGGATCTCCTGGGCGCGGGTGAGCTGGAACTCGCCAGCGTCGCGGATGTCGTCACGGATCATCTCGTCGAGGATGTCGTAGATGCTCGGGCTGAGCAGATGCATGCCGAACCAGCCGAGCCAGGTGTCGTCGGGCAGGCCGTCCACATGGAGTTGTTCGCGGGCGACGGGTTCGGCGGGCTTCTCGATGATCAGTGATGTTTCGATCAGACGCGGGTTGTCGAGACGGCGCCGGCCGGCGATGGTGCCGTAGCCTTTGAGTTCTGCCGCGTTGATGCGATTGACGGCGGAAACGGATCGGCCCTGGGCGTATTCGCGCGTGCCCACAAGTTCGGCGTACGGCGACACTTCATCGCCGCGGAACAGATGATCGCCCAGGCACAACAGGACCGGGTCGCCATCGGCGAAAGCACGGGACTGGAAGACAGCGTGGCCGTAGCCCTCCTGCTCGTGTTGCACGGCGAAGGTGATGCGTTCCGCAAAACTGCGCATCTGTTCGGCCTCGGCGAGCAGGGCCGGGTACTTGGCCAGCCGTTGAAGGTACTCGTCGCCCGGGCCTTCGAGATACCGGCGGATCATCGCGTCTTCGCCGGGCTGCACGATCAGGCAAACCTGCTCGATCCCCGCCGCGTCGAACGCGATCAGGTGGTAGTGGAAGAGCGCACGGGCGATGCCGTCGGGGCCGACGACGGGAAACAACTCTTTTTTGACGGCGTGCGACGCCGGGAAGTGGCGCGTGCCCAGGCCGGCCAAGGGGACGACGGCTTTGAGGACGCGGTGAGCCATGGGAGTGTTGCAGGGGTCGGGTACGGGATTCAGGCTTCGTTGGGACGCCAGCCGTTGGCGCCGAAGACGTAGCGCAGCGCCCCGAATTCAACGGCACCGGGCGAGGTGCCCTCAAAGATGTCCGGCATGGTGCCGACGCGCCGCGAATACTCGGTGGCGATCTTGGGCACCTCGGTCTTGAGCGCGTCGAGTCGGCCGAAAACGGCCACCGTGCCACCGGCCCCGCCGCCGGTAATCTTCGCGCCGTAGAGCCCGCTCTCGGGGCCGCGCTTGCGGACGGCTTCGACCAGGAAGTCGACCTCTTCCGTGGAGAGCCGGCAGTTGTCGCGGTAGCTGGCGTGCGCGGCGAACATGTTTTCGCCGGCGGCAACCAATGCTTTTTCCTCGCCGTCGTTCGCCGCGTGCAGCGCGTCCATGAACGCCAGGACGCGTTCGTTTTCTTCGACCGGGTGGCGGGTCGGGCCGGCGACGTGGTAACTCGCGTCGGGCTGGACGGTGGTGACCGGGTCGTCGTGCGTGCGGTGCTGCGCGAGGAAGTCCGAGCCGACGATCTCCTCGGGCAGGTGCGACTCGTATTCCTTCTTGAATTGCTCAACCGACAACTCGGTGAGGTAATCCAGCGACCCGCGGCCGGTCTTGGCGCGGAGGTCGTTGATGATGCGTTTGCCCATGAACGCGCCGATGCGCGTATCGGTGTAGGGGCTGCCGCCGACGCTGTGGCGGACCATCGAGTTGATGCCGACGAACCCGGTGCCCGGCGGGATGGTGACGTCGCCCTGGACCTGGCCGGGCCGGCAGAGGATGTGGGTCAGGCAGCCGTGTCGGCCGCTGGTGATGGCGGTCTGGTCCATGATGCCGCAGGGGGCGCCGACGACGTGGTTCTCGGCCATCTGCCCGAGGCGGGCGATGCGGTCGGGGCTAAGGTCCAGCCCGAGGTAGGCCGCGAGACAGGTCAGCGTGCCGACCTCGACCGCCGCCGAGCTGCCGATCCCGACGTTCATGGGCACGGCACTGAGTAGCAGCAGGTTGAACCCGAACGGCAGCTTGACGGATTCTTCCTTGAGCAGGGTGAACACGCTGCCCCCGATGTAGGCCGTCCAGGACGCGAGCGGGTTGGCCCGGCAAACCTCGCGCACGTCCCGGTACGAGGCCAGGCCGTCGCCGGACTGGAAGTAGTCCAACGCGATGCGCGTCTCGACCGGCAGCGAGCGCGAGCCGGCCTGCATGGTGCGGATCCGCAGCGTCCGGTCGGTCCGCGCCTGCAACGCGAGCAACACGCCGCGCCCCAGCACCGCCTCGCAGACGTTCGCGCCGGAGTAGTCGGCGATCCCGCCCATCACGTCCAGCCGCGCCGGCACGCGCGTGACCCAGATCTCGCCGCTGGTGAACAGGCTGGCGAACCCGGTCGGGTCGCTGTTGGGCTTGGCGAGCAGCTGCTCGAACTCCTCGACTTCGTAAGGCTGCGTCTTCTGCACCATCTCAACAAACGTCCATCGACCGTTCTCTCGTCCCCATCCCGGCGCCACCGCCGAGCCCGACGAAGCAGTGTAACGCCAACGCCGGCCCTCAACCCCCGCCGCGCTGCCGATACAGCGTCGTGTCGACCGCGTCCACCATGGCATCCACATCCAGACCCCCGAGGAACACGCTGACGCGCTCGGCCTGGGCGCGCGGCGACGCGATCACGTCGGCGTAGTCCACGTCGATCATCGTGATGTCAGGGCGCTTCGCGACCATCTGCTCCACGCCTTCCAGTTGCTGCTTGTACGTCCGGGCCAGGATGTCGGACGACACGGCCGCCCCCTTCTTCCCCTGCCGCTCAAGCATCACGGCCTGGGAGCGCAACACCTCCTCCAGATCACGACGCATCATCACCACCCGGTAGGTGTACCCCGCGGGCAGCGACAACAGCAACAAATGCACGAGCTTGACCACACGCCCCGGGGCGTGCTGAAGCCACGACGCGTCGTCCCGCGTCCGCTTCGCCGGCTCGAACTCGAAATACCCGCGCGGGTTGTCCTCGTCGCACGGACGCTTCTCGTCGGTCAACGCCGGGACCCCGCCCGCCACGATCATCTGCATCATCATCGACGTCCCGGACCGGGGCAGCCCGGAGACCATCATGATTGGTTCGACTGACAACGTGAAACTCCTTGCTGCACGACGGCTCCGACACGCGTACGGCCGATATGGACGCAACGCAAAGTAACGTGGAGTCGTGGACGACGGATGCCGGCAGATTAAGGGATGTTGCTCGAATGCTCGTGTCAAGGTGGAAATGCATGAACCGCCGGGCACGGAGAACCCAAGCCGCCTGACAAACATCGCATCAATAACCGCACCACCCCGAATAGCGCTCAAACGACCGATCAGTCGCCGTCGGGTTCTGACAGCGCCCGCGCCGCGGGAAGCACCTTGCCGTCCTGATCAAAGAGCCCCAGCCGGCCGCCCTCCCAGGCGAGGTTTCCCGGGGTCGGCGTCGCCGCGCCGTGCCACCAGAACACGCCGCGGCCAAGCCCGTTCGGCACGGCCCGAACCGCCGCGACCACGTCCCGCGTAAACGCGGCCTGCCCCTCGGGCGTCACCGGGTACTCAAACTGTTCCTGCTGCGGCTCCCATTGACCGCCTGTGTACGCGAAGCCGAGTTCCACGAGCACGACCGGCTTGCCGAACGCCTCCGCCGTGCGCGTCAGGTTGTCGCGGACCTCGTCGAGCGTGCCGTGGAAGCGCGGGTAGTAGCTGTACCCGATCATGTCGAAGTCCAGGTCGCGTTTTGCGAGCTGCTCGAAGTAGAACTCGCTCTCGCTCCAACGGTCGCCCCGCGCGATATGCACCATGAGCAGCGGTGTATCTCCGCCGAGGTCGGCGTTGCGCACGCCACGCATCCCCGCGTCCAGCAGCGCGACCAGGCGGTCGAACTCGTCGTCGCGGTCGCCGCCCTCGACCCACAGCCGACCGTCGGGCCAGATCATCCCGCCCGTGATCTCGTTGCCGATCTGCACCATGTCTGGCCGTGCCCCGCCGGCGTCGAGGTGCTCGACCACGTCGCGCGTGTACGACTCGACCTTCGCGACCAGCGATTCGAAGCCCAGACCTTCCCACGCCTTGGGTTTGAACTGCTTGCCGGGGTCGGCCCAGGTGTCGGAATAGTGGAAGTCCAGGAGAAACCTGCCGCCCGCGTCCTTGATCCGCTTCGCCAGCGCGGTGGTGTAGTCGAGGTCGTTGTTGACCACGCCGCGGCCGTCGGGATTGACGAACAGCCGCAGCCGGTACCAGTTGAGGCCTTCGTCCATGAGGATGTCAACCGCGTCGCCGGGGTTGCCGTCCGCGTCCCGGTAGACCGCGCCGTCGTCTTCGAGGGTCTTGAGCGCCGAGATGTCGGCCCCGCTCATAAACGCCGTGCCCGTATCGGTGTCCTGGCTGATCTCGTTGTGGTGTTCGCCCCAAGCGTCCAAGGCAAACAAACCAAGCAGAACGAACCCGACGCACACGAAACCTGATCCGGGATGCAGCAAAGACATGAAGCGATTCCAAGGGGGAGAAGTGTTCGTCGCCGCGAGGTTTTACCGGGCGTCGACTCGGTGATGACGGGGGATACGCCAAACCAGACAACCGAAGACGCCCACGAGCGCGGGCTCGGGGACGGTCGAATCCTTAAAGTCCGGCGCGGACGATACGCCCCAGTTCTGCAAAACCAGGTCGAGTTCGGTCTGTTCGACCTGCCCGCCGATGTTGTCGCCGGGCAAACCCGAAAAACTGATCCACGCCGCGACGCTGGACACGTCCGTTTGACCCCAGTTCTGCAGGACCAGGTCGAGGTCGCCCTGTTCGACCTGGCCCGAGCCGTCGTAGTCGCCTTCGAGTGAAACCGCGTGGGCCGCGTCGCCCAGCACGCCGGCCGCGGGCAGGACGCGCCCGTCCGTGTCGAACAACCCGAGCCGGCCGCCTTCCCACGCGAGCCAGTTGTCCGAGCGCGTCGCGGCCGCGTGCCACCAGAACGCGCCCGCGCCGAGTTCGTCCGGCAGGTCGAGCAGCGCGTCCACGACGTCCTGGGTGTAGTCCGCCTGACCTTCGGGTGTGACTTCCCAGAGGAACTGGTCGGCCTGCGGTTCCCACTGCGGCCCGCTGTACGCGAATCCGATCTCCGCGAGCACCACCGGCTTGCCGAACGTCGCGGCGGTCTGTTGCAGGTTGTTCTCCAGCTCGCTGAACGTACCGTGCCACCGCGGGTAATAGCTGTACCCGATCATGTCGAAGTCCAGCTCGCGCTCCGCAAGTTCACCGAAGAAGTAGTCGCCGCCACCGGCGTTGCTGCCGTCGGCGATGTGGATCATGGTCAGTGGTTTCACGCCGTCGGACGCGGCCTCGTCCACACCCGTGAGCCCGGCGTCGAGCAGCGTCGCGAGGCGGTCGAACTCCTGCTCGCGCTGGCCGGGGTTGACGTACAGCCGGCCGTCGTTCCAGAGCATGCCGGACGTGATCTCGTTGCCGATTTGCACCGCGTCGGGCATCGCGCCGTTGGCTTGCAGGTGGTCAACGACGTCGCGGGTGTAGGTCCGCACCCGGTCGGTGAGTTGCGTGAAGTTAAGCCCCGTCCACGCCGCCGGCTTGGTCTGATTGCCCGGGTCGGCCCAGGTGTCGGAGTAGTGGAAATCGATCAGCACGTTGCCGCCCGCCGCCTTGACGCGCTGGGCGAGCTGGGTCGTGTAGTTCAGGTCGTTGACGACCAGGCCCTGGTGGTTGGGGTTCACGAAAAGCCGCAGCCGGTACCAGTCGATGCCTTCGTCACGGAGGATCGTGATCGCGTCGCCTGGCGTGCCGTTGGCGTCGCGGTACACCGCGCCGTCGTTCTCCAGGGCGGTGAGCGCGGAGATATCGACGCCGTTCATGAAATCCAGCGCGTCGGCGGGCGGACACGACAGCGCCAGCCAAGGCAGGATGAACAGGGCCGGCCGCGCGGTCGGGGCTTGTGGCGTCGCGCTTCGATTCATGGTCAGAATCAGCGGTCCAGCAACGGCCAGGCCTCGAATGCGAGGAACTGTCGCGTGCCCCGGTCCGGGGTGTCGCCGCCGTGCGTCTCAAAGAACTGGTCGAACGTGGACTCCGTCGGTTTGCCGGCCTCGATGTGCTCGGGGTTGCCGGTGAGCGTCTCGCCGCGCGGGATGAACCCGGCGCTGCCGTCGCCGTACGCCGTGTTGAACCCGGTCTGGTGCCGGTTCTCGATCATATCCCGGGCGTCGAAGTTGTCGGCGAAGACGGCGATGGTGGAGTCGATCTTGTCGCGTTCGAGATTGGCGGGGATGCTCGTGGTCGTGGGCGGCGCGCCGGGCCGCCAGTTCCAGTAAGGCCACTGGTTCTGCTGGGCGTAAGGCCGGCTCATGTAGGTGCTGGCCACGTCGTTGGGCGCGGATTCGCCGGCCTCCACGTCGGGCGGCGGGAACTGCGACAGCGCCACCTGTTCCACCAGGAAATCCGGGCCCTGCATCGCCGGGCAGATCCAGACGCTCTGTCCGTGCAACTCGGGGATGTGCTGATAGAGCCGGCCCCAACCGAGCGTGGTGTTGTAGAACTCGGAATACAGCGCGTAACTGAAGTTGATGTCCTGCAAGAAGCCCAGCGGGACGTCCTGCTCGAAATCGTTGGCGTACACGAGCAGCCCGACCCCGATCTGCCGCTGGTTGGACAGGCACGCCGCGCCGCGCGCGGTCAGCCGGGCCGCCGACAACGCCGGCAGCAGGATGCCGACCAGCAGTGCGATGATCGAGATGACGACGAGCAACTCGATGAGCGTGAAGCCGTGTTTCGTGCGTGCCATGCAGGTCATCCTTGCGGAGCAATCCTTGAGGGGGGAACCTCGGGTCAAGGCGAAACAAACACCACGTCCATATCGCCGTGGCGATTCAGGCCGTCGCGACGCGCCGACGCCGCATCAGGCCGGCCGCCACCGCCCCCAGGGCCGCGATTCCGGGCTCGGGCACGGCGTCGAACGTCGCCTGGAAGCTCAGGTCGGTCGCGTTGCTCGACCCTTCGAGGAACCCGTTGCCGTCGGCGTCGGCGAAGAGCGACGTCGCGTCGAAGTTGCCCGCGCCCCCGTAGTTCGAGACGGGCACGAACGTGCCGCTGGCCGGCGGGTCTTCGACGAACTGGATGAACGCGGTGCTCACCGCGATGGGCGTGATTTCATCGTTAACGCCGATGGTGACGAAGACGGCGGACAGCACATCGCCGGCTGCGACGGTCGCGCCGGAGAAGTCGAAGCTGATCGGGTCGCCGTAGGCGAGCGCGGTGGTGTCGATCGTATTGGTCGAGACGGCGACAGCGTCGGAGACGGTCGGCGTGAAGCTGCCGTCGGGGTCGCCGTTGAAGTCGTAGAACGCGCCGGGCATGATCGCCAGCACCGTCGCCGCGTCGCCCGTGCCGGCACCACCGCTGGTGAAGCGGACATTCAGCAGGTCCGCCGGGTCACCGTTGTTCAGGCCCAGATCGGGCATGGGTTCTAGATCAACCACGAACGATTGACCGGCCGCGTCCGACGAGCTGCCGTCCGCGATAACGCCTTCGGTGAAGGTCACGGCGTGGGCCCATGAGCCGAACGCCATCGACCCGACCAGAGCGCCACACAAGACCAGGGGTTGCGTGAATCGTGCCATATCTATCTCCTTTGAACTCCGTGAAGTGCCATCAGACGGCGAGCGAAAACGGAAACACGACGTGTCATGGAACGGCCGATCGGCCTAAAGAATCAAGTGCCGCTTGGAGGCGGCGTCGCCGGAGAAACCGGCCATCAATCCCGCATTGGAACGTTCAAATAGCATTATGAGCGATACGGGGCCGTGCGTCAAGCCCTTTTTCATGGCATGAGCCTCCGTGGCGGGTTTCGGGACCCGTTTCCAACGGCGTGAACCGCTTCGGCCTCGGCCTCACCGGTCTTTGGGGTCGAGGTCAGCCACGGACCGCCGGACCACCGGGCTAGGCGGCTGCAACACCGCCCCGCGCTGCCGGATCGACCCACCGCCGATCAGCGACGCCAGCCGCCAGGCGAGCTCGGCCATCCGCTGGTTCAACCCGCCGTCCACCGTCGTCAACGCCGGCACGGTGTAGCCCGACTCGGGCACGTTGTCGTACCCCATGACTGATAGCGCCGCGGGCACCTCGATCCCCAGCGTGTCGAACGCGGACAGCGCCGCGATCGCCAACTGGTCCGTCTTGCACAGCACCGCGGTCGGTCGGTCGTCGGGCCGCGCCGCCAGCCAACGCTCGCCCAGCGCCAGCGCATCCGCGTGCCCGGTTTCGTAACGCCCGCTGTCGGGGGTTTGGATCAGCCATTGCCGGTCCAGGAGCCCGGCTTCGGTGAGCGCCTCTTCGAAGCCCTCCTGCATCGTGCCGCGCCCGTGCTCGGCGTCCGCCTCGGCGTACGCCCCGAGAAACGCGATCCGGCGGTGGCCGGCGTCGAGCAGGTGCCGCGCCGCGATCCGGCCGCCCGCCTTGTCCGGCAGCACGACCGTCTCCATCCCCGGCACCGCCTCGACCGCGCCGAACGCCACCATCGGCATCGTCCGGGCCGACAACCCGTCGAGCTGCCCGATGAGACCTTCGTCCCAGTAATACAGCGGCCCGACGATCAGGCCTTCGACGCCGTGCGACAGCATGCGGTCCCACGCGTCGCGGAACGTCTCGACGCGCCGCTCGTTGAGCACGACCACCTCGGTGTGGAGCCCGTGCTCCTCCAACGCGCGTTTTAATTCGTTGAACAGCCGCGCGTAGTACGGATTCTCGAAGCTGTGCGTGAGGATCACGCCCGCCGTGTTGCTCCGACCGCGCCGCAACTCCTGAGCCGCCCGCGCCACGCGGTAGCCCAGCGCGTCGATCGCGTCACGCACGCGCTGCTGCGTCTCGTCAGTGTAGTTGCCGGAACGCCCGCGGTTGACGATGTCCGACACCGTGCTGACGCTCACACCGGCGTGGTCGGCGACGTGCTTGAGCGTGACCCGCCCCCCGCGGGCGGTCGTCGTGGTCGGTGGGGTCATCTTCTTGTCCATGACGCATGCCGCCGGGAAGGAACACATCCCCGAGGCATGGTAACCCGGTCGGCGGTCAGGGCAGCGTGGCCCGATCCTCGACCCGTGATGTCTCACTGCACTCAAACGGCCACGTCTGCCGAGCTGTTTGAAGCCCCGGCGAAGAAACTTCAAGCTCAACCGGCCGCCGACCGGCCCCGGCTCCGACCCGCAACACGGCCTGCGCCAAACCATTGAAAGCCGACAGCACCGCGACATTCCCGAGCGGCCTTCCGGGCGTGTGGTCGTTGGGGTCGCCGTTGCCCAGCCCGATCAACGCCGCGTCGCCGCGCACCTCGAAACGCAGTGGGTGCATCGCGTGCGGCACCGTCTGGCCGTCCGCGTCGCACACCGACACGTTCACGATGCGCGTCCCGTCTTCGTATAGACCCAGACGCGGCGACACCGGCGTCAGACGAACCGCGTGCGCCGGGCCGGTCGTCTTCCGCACCGCTTCACTCGTCGAACCGTCGCGCCACCGCCCCACCGCGCACAGCTCGCCCGGCTCGTACTTCACCGTCCACGACACGTGCCCGTTGGTCGGCACCGGACGCGACCCCAGGTCGCGGCCGTTCAGCGTCAGCGCCACTTCATCGGCGTTGCTGTAAGCCCAGACCTCGACGGGCTCACCTTCTTTCTCCGGCCAGTCCCAGTGCGGGAACATATGCAGCACCGGCTCGTGGCTCCACCACGCCTTGTAGTACCAGTACACGTCCTTGGGGAAGCCGCACTGGTCCATGATCCCAAAGTGCGAGCCGACGCAGGGCCAACGCACGTACGGCGACTGCTCCCCGCGGTAATCAAACCCCGTCCAGACGAACGTGCCGGCGAGGTCGGGGCGCGCCGCGACAACCTTCCACGATGCTTCCGCCGCGCGTCCCCAGAACGGCCACATGCGCACACCGGGGTGGTCGGGCTTTGTGTGCGTGTCGTAGCAGGTCACGGTGCCCAACGCCGGGTCGTCTTCGTAAACGCCGCGCGTGGACACGGCACTGGCGGCCTCGCTGAGGATGACCGGCATATCGGGCGCGATGTCGCGCAGCGTGTCGAGGTCTCCCTGGTTCAGGTAGTTCAGGCCGTGAACATCTTCGTGTTCGATGAACCCGACCGCCGTGTCCCAGCCGTTGTTGATCGCGGCGGTGAACGGCCGGGTGTCGTCGAGCACGCGCAGCCGACGCTTGAGCTGCGCGAACATCCGCGCCCCGGCCGGCGAGCACTGCACGTGCATCTCTTCGTTGCCCAGCGACCACGCGATCACGCACGGGTGGTTGCGGTCGCGGCGCACCATGCGTTCGGCCTGACCGATGTGTTCCTCCCCGACCCCGAACGCGCGGAGCTCGTCGATCACCACGATGCCCAGCCGGTCGCACGCTTCGAGCACCTCGCGGGCCGGCGGGTTGTGGGCGCAGCGGTACGCGTTGACCCCCATGGCTTTGAGTTGTTCCAGCCGCCAGACCTGGAGGCCACTCGGGATCGCCATGCCGACGCCCGCGTGGTCCTGGTGGCAGCACACGCCCTTGAGCTTCACGGCTTCGCCGTTCAGGAAAAAGCCTTTTGCGCCATCGAAGTGGGCCGTGCGCAGCCCGAACGGCTGACTGACCTCGTCGACCGCGGCGTCCCGGTGGACGAGGGTCGTCGCCAGTTCGTAAAGCCGCGGCTCGCCCAATGACCACCGCTGCGGGTTGGACACCTCGATGCTCTGCCGAACCGTCGCCCGACGCCCCGCCTTCAATTCGGTGTCCTGCCGGACTTCGGCGACCTGCACCCCGTCCGGCGTGATGATGCGCTGGATAACCGCCAGGTCCGCGGAGTCATCGCCGTCGTTGACGACTTCCGTCGAGACCTCCACCAACGCCATCGGCGGCCGGTCGCCGTTGATCAGATCCGCCGACACGAACACGCCGTCCTGCTCGATACGCAGCGGGTCGGCCACCACCAGGCGCACCGGGCGGTAGATGCCGCAACCCTCGTAGAACCAGCCTTCTTTGGTTCGTGCATCGACGCGGACGGTCACGGTGTTCGTCCCGCCGACATTCAGCAACGCGTCAATGCCTGCGTCAAAACCGATGTACCCGCTCTCGTTCCTTGCCACCAGGTGCCCGTTCACGAACACGGTCGCGTTGCGGAACACCCCGTCGAAACAAAGAAACACCCTTCGGCCTTCCCACGACTCCGGCGCCTCGAACACCTTCCGGTACCACCCCACGCCCATCGGCAGAAAGCCGTTGCGGATCGGCGCGCCCGGGTCGGGGCGGTGTTCCACGCACCAGTCGTGCGGCAGCGTGACGGTGCGCCATGCCGCGTCGTCAAAGTCTGGCGAAGCCGGGCCGTAACACTTGCCCGCCTTCGACCAGGTCACGCCGTCCCAGTCGCCCGCGGTGGGCTCGAAACCCAGCAGGTCGCGCTCGGCCGGCGTCCACGACACCGCGGCGTCGAACGCCACGTCCCGTGAAAACCGCCAGTCTTGATTGAAATCCAAAACATCACGCATCGGCTAACACCCATTCCAACCGGTCCCACGCCAAACATAACGCGTCCGTGCCAGCACGCCATCCGGAGCGCACCGCGGCCCACGGCCCCCATCCCGACGCGCGGCCACCACACACCCCGCGGTGTTCACGACCGGACGCGCCGCAGCGCGATCCATCCGCACCCCAACAGCCCGACCGCCGCCGCGCCGGGCTCGGGGACCGCACTACCGGAAAAGCCCGGCACCGCCGTCGCCCCCCAGTTCTGCAAAACGCCGTCCAGTTCGGACTGCTCGATCTGGCCGCTGGGCAGGTCGGCGAGCCAACCCGCCGGCGGGCCGTTCGCGTCGGTGTCCAAGCCCCAGTTCTGCAATACGAGATCAAGGTCGCCTTGTTCCACCTGGCCCGAGGCGTTGTAGTCGCCCGCCAGTGCCGACACGGGCGTCGTCGTAAATGTCGCGCCGAAGCCTAAGTCTTCGCCGAGCGGCGTGCCGGAGGAAAAACCGGTGCCGTCGAAGTCGCCGAACAGCGCGTTGATGTCAAAGTTGTCGACCCCGCCGATGTTCGCAATCGCTTCGAACACGCCCGAGCCCGGCTCGGTCTCGGCGTACTCGACGAAGGTCACCGCCGTGCGGATCGGCGTCAGCGTCAACCCGTCGGGGCTGAGCGTCACGAACGTCGCGGAATAGGTCGTTTCGTAGTCCAGCGCCAGGTTGTCGAACTGCCAGGTGATCGGCTCGAACTGCGTGGCGGTCTGCGTGTCGATCGTGTTGGTCGAGAGGCCCACGGCGTTGCTGGCCGCGGTGGTCATCTCGAAGGTGAAGTCCGGGTCGGGCCGTTGGACGGCCGAGACGTCGTAAGCGAAATACGCGCCGGGCATGATCGCGAGGTACGTCTCGGCGTCGCCGAAGTCCGCCTGCGTGCCCGCGTCCAACCCTTCGCCGCCGGCGGTGAACGTGAAGTCCTGCAGGTACACCGTCGCGCCGGCCCCCAGCCCCGGGTCGGGCATCGGCTCGACAGAAGGCGAAAACGACTGCCCGATCGCCGCGGTCGACGACCCGGTCGGCGACGTCAGCGTGAACGTCTGCCCGCGCCCCTCAAGGGCCACGACCGACAACACCGACACGCACAGCGCGGACGCGCCGGCCAGAGAACGCATGGTCCGGGTCTTGGTCTTCATTCAGAATCCTCCAGAGATGGCAATCGATGCGAGATGATCGGGCCGGCCCAACGCCGGGCGTTTAGACCCGGAACCCCGGCCGGGCCTTCGCAGAAAAAACGTCGAAACCCGCGTTTTGAACGTTCCGAAAATACCACGTTTCCCTTCGGTGTCAAGCGTTTTCGGGTCCGCCGCCGCCCCCACTTCGCGGAACACGTACGGCGAAACGGGCCGGCCTTGGTGGTTCCGGTCCACACACTGACCGCGCCGGCCAACCCAGCGGGTGTTACGGGTCGAACCTCGCCGCGCCTCATGCGCCACGAAATGATGATTTAGACTGCGGATCACCTCCCGCCGGCCCGGAGCCACCACGCCATGACCGATCAGGACGCCCGCGACCCCAACCCGTCCGCCCCGCCGCCCCCGGACCCCGACCGCGGCGAGGCCTCCGCCCGGCTGAGCGAGGCCGAGGGGTACGGCGACCGGCTCCGACACGTCCGCGTCAAAGCGCCGTGGCAGCGGCCGTTGGGCTTCACGCCGATCGCGTTCGCCGTCGTGCTGCTCGCCGGCTTGCTGGTGGGGCAGTACGTCCCGCCCAGTTGGATCGTGCAGTCGCGCGTGCTGGACACGCAGGTGGAGGAAGGAACCGGGCGAGTCTACACGGTCGAGCGCGACAAGCCGCGTTACCTCGACGACGCCGTGCCGATCGACGAGACGGCGGTCTCCGTGGAGGCGCTTTCGGCAGTGCCGATTGAGGAGCAGACCTCGGCCACCACGCAGCAGGTGGTTTACGAAGAATCTGAAGCAAGCAACAGCGATTCAGAGACATCTTCGGACGAGGCGGTCGCCACCGGTTCCACGGACCGCCGCTACCTCGAACTCCGCGCCACCCGCCACTGGGGCGTGTGGTCGTTGCTCCCCGCGTTCGCGGCGATCGGCCTGTGCGTGCTGACGCGCGAACCGCTGACCGCGCTGTTCGGCGGCGTGGTGTCCGGCGCGCTCATGCTCCGCCAGTACAACATCCCGGAAGACATCCTGCTGCCCACGCTCATGTCCGAGAGCGTCGCGGAGGTGATCCTCCTCTACCTCGGGCTGCTCGGCGGCCTGCTGGGCGTCTGGTCGCGCAGCGGCTCGGCCCGCGCGTTCGCCGAGTGGGCGGCAGCCAAGTTCGTGCGCGGGCCCCGCACCGCCAAGCTCGTCGGCTGGTGCCTGGGCGTCATCTTTTTCCAGGGCGGGACGATCAGCACGGTCATGGTCGGCACCACCGTCAAGCCGCTCACCGACCGCGAAAAGGTCAGCAGCGAAGAGCTCAGCTACGTCGTCGATTCCACCGCCTCGCCCATTGCGGCGGTCCTCGCGTTCAACGCCTGGCCGGCCTACGTGCAGGCGCTCATCTTTGTGCCCGGCGTCACGTTCCTCGCCACCCGGCAAGACCGCATGGACTTCTTCTTCGACTCGATCATGCTCAGCTTCTACGGCATCTTCGCCGTGCTCGGCACGTTCCTGCTGTGCATCGACAAGGCCCCGATCCTGGGCAAACGCTTCCGCACCGCGATCAAGCGCTCGCGCGAGACCGGGCAGCTCAGCGCTCCGGGTTCGGCCCCGCTCTCGGCCAAGGAACTCGAAGACGACGAACCGCCCGCCGGCTTCCAACCCACCATGTGGGGCTTCCTGCTCCCGCTGTTCACGCTGATCGGCATCGCACTTGTCACATTTCGACTGACCGGCTCGCCGAACGTGGTGTGGGCGTTCTTCGCGGCGTTCCTGCTGGCGTGCGGCATGGCGCTCTTGCGTGGACTGTCGCTGGGCGAACTCGTCGAGGGCATGGGCCAGGGCATGAAGGGCGTGCTGGTCGCGGCGATCATCCTCGTCCTCGCGGTCACGATCGGCAACGTCAGCAAGGACGCCGGCGGTGGCGCCTACCTGGTCGCGCTGCTGGGCGACGCAGTGCCTTACTGGATCTTGCCCGTGTGCCTGCTGCTGCTGACGATGATCATCTCGTTCTCGACCGGTACGAGCTGGGGGACCTACGCCGTCGCCTTCCCGCTGGGGTTGCCGCTCGCGTGGGCCATCGCGCAGGGGCAGGACCTCGAACACGCGAAGCTCTACATGATGGTCTGCTTCGCGACGATCCTGAACGGCTCGCTCTACGGCGACCAGTGCTCGCCGATCTCCGACACCACCGTGCTCAGCTCGATGGTCAGCGGCGCCGACCTGATGGACCACGTCCGCACGCAGATCGTCCCGGCGACCGCGGCCATGACCCTCGCCGCCATCTGCTGGACCGCGCTGGCGTGGTACGCGGGGTGAACGACTCACCCGACAAGAACATCCCACCCCATCATCTCACCGATATGAAACCAAACCCCCTTTGTCTGCTTTGCCTTGCGCTGCTGTTCGTGGGTCTGTCTGCCTGCCGATCGACCGCGCCGCTTCAAACCGACGACGCGCAGTACTCCGAAAACACCCCGGCCGCGCTGTCCGGCGAGCCGCGCGACCGTGTGCAGACCGTCCGTTCCACCACCGGCCTCGTCACGAGCAATTCGCCCGCCGCGTCGCGGATCGGCGCCAACATCCTCGCCAAAGGCGGCAACGCCGTGGACGCCGCGGTCGCGACCGCGTTCGCGCTGGCCGTCGCCTGGCCTGAAGCCGGCAACATCGGCGGCGGCGGGTTCATGCTCGTCGCCCGAACCGACGGCTCACCCCCGATTGCCTTCGACTTCCGCGAGACCGCGCCGGCCGCCGCAACCGTCGATATGTACACCCCCGGCGAAAGCCGCCATCACGCCCGCCACGTCGGCGTGCCCGGCAGCGTCGCCGGCCTCGCCAAAGCGCACGCGCAGTTCGGAAAATTGTCGTGGCGCGACGTCGTTCAGCCCGCGGCCGACCTGGCTCGCGAAGGCGTCCCCGTGGACGCATACCTCTCCGGCTCGCTCAACCGCGCGCTCGGCCGGCTCGACGATGACGATCCTGCACAAATCGCCGAGACCCGCCGCGTCTACCAAAACCCCGACGGCCCGTGGCAACCCGGCAACACGCTCGTGCTGCCCGACCTCGCCGACACTTTGCAACAGATCGCTGACGGCGGCGGCGAAGCCTTCTACACCGGCCCGCTCGCCGAGCGCTTCGAAGCCGGCATGAAACAGCTCGGCGGGCTCATCACCACTGAGGACCTCGCCAACTATCAGGCCAAGGTCCGCGAACCCACCCACTCCACGTTCCGCGGCTACGACGTCTACGGCATGCCCCCGCCCAGCTCCGGCGGCGTGTGCGTCTCGCTCATCCTCCAGATGCTCGAGCCCTTCGACCTGCGCGACCACCCGCGCGAAGGCGCCCGCAACCTGCACCTCATCGCCGAGGCGATGCGCCGAGCGTTCCACCAGCGGGCGCTCACCCTCGGCGACACCGACTTCGTGAACGTCGATCTCAAGATGCTCACGAGCAAGGCCCACGCGCGGCACCTCGCCGACTCCATCGAGCTCGACCGCGCGACCCCCAGCACCGAGCTCGAACCGCAAATCCCGATCACCGAAGAGTCGCCGAGCACCACGCACTTCTCCGTCGTCGACGCCGACGGCATGGCCGTGTCCTGCACCACGACGCTCGAACAGTCCTGGGGCAGCCGTGTGGTGTTGCCCGGGCTGGGCTTCGTGCTCAACAACGAGATGGGCGACTTCAACTGGACGCCCGGCCGGACCACGCGCGGCGGCGCGATCGGCACCGACCCCAACCTCATCGCCCCCGGCAAACGCATGCTCAGCTCGATGTCGCCGACCATCGTCATGCGCGACGGCCGACCCGTCCTGGTCACCGGCTCGCCCGGCGGCCGCACCATCATCAACACCGTCGCCTGCATCACGCTCAACGTCCTCGAGTTCGGGATGCCGGTCGAAGAGGCCGTGCAGTACCCCCGCATGCACCACCAATGGTTGCCGGACGAACTGCGGCTCGAAGCGGCCGGCTCCGAGGGCGCTGTGATTGATGCCACTCCGGCGGTCCATCGGCTCGAAGACCTGGGCCACCGCATCCGTTTCCGCAACGCCCAAGGCTCCGCCCACACCATCGGCTTCAACCCCGACACCGGCGAAGCCGTCGGCGTCGCCGACCACCGCCGCGGCGGCGCCGCCATCGCGCCGTGAATGTCTCGGGTGCCAGGGATTTCAGCCCGTGCCCGGCACCAAAATGCAAACACACGGACTGAAAGTCCGTGGCACCCAGCACTCCATCTTCAACCCTTCAAGCCCGTCATCGAAACCCCCTCGATGAACGTGCGCTGCGTCAGGAAGAACAGCACGATCACCGGGATCACGATCAGCGAACTCGCCGCCATCAGCAGGTTCCACAGCGTCCCGCCCTGCAAGGTCTGAAAGAACTGCAGCCCCAGCGCGAGCGTGAAGTCGCGCTGGTCGGTGAGGTAGATCAGCGGGCCTAGAAAGTCGTTCCACGTCGCGAGGAACTGGAACAGCGCCACCACCGTCACCGCGGGCTTGGCCAGCGGCAGCACGATCTGCCAGAAAATACGAAACTCGCTGCACCCGTCGATCCGCGCCGACTCCGACAACTCATTGGGGATCGTGCGGAAGAACTGCCGCAAGAGAAACACGTTAAATGCTGCGGCAAAAAACGTCGGCACCCACAGCGGCCGCAGGCTGCCGATCCACCCGAACCAGCGGAACAGACCGTACAACGGCACCATCACCACCGGGAACGGGATCATCATCGTCGCCAGCACGATCAGAAAGACCTTGTCGCGCCCCGGCCACTGGATCCGCGCGAAGCCGTACGCCACGAGCGAACTCGACACCGTCGTGCCGATCACGGTCAGCAGGCACAGCACCAGTGTGTTGCGCAGATACAGCGGGAAGAAGCGCATCTCGTCGATCGCGTCGCCGAAGTTGTTCCAGCGCGCATCGACCGTGCTTGAAAGGCTCGCAAGCGGGACCGTCCGCTCTTCGGTCAGCACATGCGCGAGCCGCTGACGATCGTCCCAAGGAACGTCGCGCTGGGTCAACGCGTCGGGTTCGACCCGGGCGGTGCGCTCGACGCTGTACGAGCGATCGACCGCGTCGTCGGTCACGTCGTCCACGAGCGTCAGATCGCTCCGCAACACCGTCGCCGGGTACTGCATCCCGTCCGGCTCCATGACGTAGACCCGCACGTCGTCGCCGGGGTCGAGTGCCGCCAGATCCTCCAGCACCCGCACAGGCAGACCCTTCGACGTGCTCTCCCAGTGCACCTTGTGGAACACCTCGACCCGCCCGTCCGCGCCCGGCTCGAAACGCGGCACCCGCACCGGCACGTCGCGCCCGTCGATCTCCGCCCGCCACTGGTACGCCACCGACACCGTGACCTCATTTTGCCCGCGTGTCTCGGCCCGGTCGTAATCGGCGCTGGTCAAACCGACCGTCTGGCCATCGTTTTCATCGTCGGCGTCGTGCAGCGCATTGCTCGTCCACTGCACCGGCAGCCACTGCGGCGGCAGCGTCATCGTCTGGTCCAACGGCTTGAGCGCCGTGCTGAACATCCATAAAAGCGGCAGCACGAACACCGCCGACCCCGCGACCAGCAGCACAAAACGCACGGATTGGATCATTCGCCGATTCAAACCATCACTCCGCCGCGTAGTACACCCGGCTGCTGACCATCCGGTTGGCCATCCAGGTCAGCACCACGATCATGAAAAACAGCACCACCGCCATCGCGCACGCGTACCCCATGTTGTTGTAGCGGAACGCGCTCTCGTAGATGTACACCGCGAACAGGTACCCCGACCGGTCCGGCCCGCCGTCGGGCAGCATCACGAACGGCTTCACGAACTCCTGGATCGCCCCGATGATCCCGATGATCAGATTGAAGTAAAGCACCGGCGAAACCATCGGTACCGTCACGTTCCAGAACTGCGCCGCCGGCCCCGCGCCATCCAGGTCCGCCGACTCGTACAGCGACCGCGGCACGTCCTGCAGCGCCGCCAGGCACAGCACCATCGACCCGCCGATCTGCCACATCGACGACAGCACCAGCATCGGCTTGGTCCAGCTCGCGTCGGCGAACCACTGCGGCCCCTCGATCCCGACCAGCCCGAGCAGGTAGTTCACCAGCCCCAGGTCGCCGTTGAACATCCACAGCCAGACCATCCCCACCGCGACCAGCGGCACGATCGCCGGGATGTAGAACAGCGTCCGGAACACCGACCGCCCCACGATCTCCCGATTGAGCAGCACCGCCACCAGCAGCGACAGCACCAGCCCCAACGGCACCGAAAACACCGCGTACACCAGCGTGTTCCACAGCGCTTTCCAGAACACGTCGTCCGTGAACATGTCCCGGTAGTTCAGCGTGCCCACCCACACCGGGTCGCGCAGCACGTCGTAGTCGTTGAACGAGTAGTACAACGCCATCGCGATCGGGTACAGGCCGAACGTCACAAATCCGACGATCCACGGGCTGATGAACAGCAAGCCCAGACGCAGTTGCCGGCGGGTGTGTCGCGTCATTGCTGTTCCCACTCCGCCAGGCGCGCGTCCTTGGTCATCTCCCACCGGCGCAGCTCGCGGTCGAGCTTCCACTGCATACGGTCGTCGGTGTACTTGAGCGCTTCCTCGGGCGTGGCGATGCCGCCGAAGACTCGGTCCGCCGCGACGTTGAGCTCGATGTTGTATTCCGTCCAGATCGAGGTCTGCGGGAACGTGTGGTTGTTCGGGCTGTTCGCCAGGTCGATGAACACCTCGATGTACGGGTTGGGGTGTCTTTCGAGAAACCCGTCGGAGTACTCGCGCAGCGAACTGAACTTGCGCTGCCCCAAGCAGAGCCGCTCCATGCCCTGCCGCGAGTTGACGTAACGGATGAACTCCCACGCGGCGTCGGGGTGCTTCGAGCCCTTGGGGATCACGATCACGTCGCACGAGCTGATCGACACCCCCGGAAGGTTGTCCGGGTCCACGGACGGGAACGGCGCGGCCGCCCAATCGAGTGTGGGTGCGAAGCGGTCGATGAAGTTGTACATCCACACCCCCTGCAGCACCATCGCGACCCGACCGTCCATGAACGGGTTCTGCGGCGACGCGAACGACCCGCTGAAGCTTGCGCCGAAGCGCTGCATGTTTTCGATGCCGTACTTCTCGGTATACCCGCCGTGCCAGCGCATCGCGGCGATGTTCTCCGGGCTGTCGGCCGTGACCTCGTCCTGCCCGTTCCACATCTCGGCCCCGAACCAGTACCCCCACTGGTTCTTCCACCAGCCCGGCTCGTTGGGGCTGAAGCCGAGCTTGACGATGCGGAAGTCCTTGCTTTGCTTCTCGGCATCCGTCAGTTCGGGGTAGCGCACCTGCACGGTCTCGCCGCCGCGCTCAAGCTCAACCACCGTCAGCTTCTCGGCCATGTCATCCAGCTCGGCGATCGAGCGTGGCGGCTGGTCCGGGTCCAGGCCCGCGTCGCGGAACGCCTGCCGGTTCCAGTGCAGCGCGACCGTGGCGGGCGTGGTCGGCAGTGCCCAGACGTGCCCGCGGTGCACGCACACGTCCCACACCGACGGGATGTAGTCGTCCGCACTCATCCCCGCCGCCTCGAACCGCGTGTCCAGCGGCAGCAGCGCGCCGCGCTCGGCGTACGTCGCAACGTTGTAGTCGAACAACCCCGCGACGTCGGGCGGGTTGCCGCCGGCCGTCGCGAGCATCAGCTTCTGCGCGATCTGGCTCACCGTCAGCTTGCGGACGAAGATGCGGTCCTGCGACGCGTTGAAGTCGTCCACGACCGCCTGCATCGCGTCGCCCTCGAAGTCCGTCCACTTCTCCCAGTAGTCGATGATCACCCGGCCGTCCGGCGTGTGCGTCTCGCCCCGTTCTCCGCAGCCCGCCAACAGCAACACCGTCACTACGCCCCACCCGACCAGCGCCCCCACGCAGGCACGGCCGGCCACACGCAGCCGACGTCGCGACCAACGGATCGATCTGGGATTCACTCGCGGACGCAAGACGGACTCCGACCCTGAAACATGATCATGGCACCCGAGACGGACGGACGATCAGGCGATACAACTCGCGACATTGACACACAGTATTTTTATAGCATTGATGCCATAAAATCAAACTGCAAATGGCATCGTAATCGTTTTATGGCCACTCAGGCCGGCTTGCTTCGCTTCCCCCATGAATCCTTCAGCGTCACCGTCCGGTTGAACACCGGGCGCTCCGCTGTGTGATCCAGGTCGACCGTGACGTACGCGTGCCGCTCGAACTGCAAAGGCACGCCAGGCTCCGCGTCGCGCAGTGCCGGCTCGACCTTCGCCGTCACGACCTTCACCGACTCGGGGTTCAGGTTTGTCCGCCAGTTGCGCGGCGGGTCTTCGTCATCGCCCTCGCTCGGGTCCTCTGTCGCGAACAACTGCTCGTACAGCCGGACCTCTGCGTCCAGCGCGTGCGCCGCGCTGACCCAGTGCAGCGTGCCCTTCACTTTGCGTCCGTCGGGCGCATCGCCACCACGCGTCGCCGGGTCGTACGTCGCCTCGATCTTCGTGACGTTCCCCGCGTCGTCCGTCTCGAACCCCGTGCACGTGATGAAAAAACCGTACCGCAGCCGCACCTCGCGCCCCGGGCCCAGCCGGAAGAACTTCTTCGGCGGGTCCGCCATGAAGTCGTCCCGCTCGATGAACAACTCGCCGCTAAAAGGCACCTCGCGCGTCCCGGCCGCTTCGTCCTCGGGGTTGTTCACCGCCTCGACCATCTCCACCGCGCCCGCGTCGCCGCCGTGCTCGTCCGCCCAGTTCGTGATGACCACCTTCACCGGGTCCAACACCGCCATGCGTCTTTGCGCAATCTTGTTCAGCCGCTGCCGCTGATGGTGCTCAAGCAGCGCGTACTCAGTCTTGGACTTGAACTTCGTGATCCCCACCTCGTCGCAAAGCGAAAGCAGCGCCTCGGGCGCGTATCCCCTTCGCCGCATCCCGCTCAGCGTCGGCATCCGCGGGTCGTCCCACCCGCTCACCACGCCCTCCTCCACCAGCGCCCGCAGCTTCCGCTTGCTCGTGAGCACGTACGTCAGGTCCAGCCGCGAAAACTCGATCTGCCGCGACGGGAAGATCTCCAGCTTCTCGATGAACCACTCGTACAGCGGCCGATGGTTCTCAAACTCGATCGAGCAGAGCGAGTGCGTGATCTTCTCGATCGAGTCGCTCTGCCCGTGCGCGTAGTCGTACGTCGGGTAGATGCACCAGTCGTTCCCGGTGCGCGGGTGGTGCTGGTGCATGATCCTGTACATCACCGGGTCGCGCAGGTTCATGTTCGGCGAGGCCATGTCGATCTTCGCCCGCACGACCATCTTCCCGTCTTCAAACTCGCCGTTCTTCATCCGCTCGAACAGCAGCAGCGATTCTTCCGGGGGCCGATCCCTAAACGGCGACGGCGTGCCCGGCTTGTTCAGCGTCCCCCGCGTCTCCCGGATCTGCTCGGCGCTCTGCTCGTCGACGTACGCCAGCCCCTTGCGGATCAGCGCGCACGCCCAGTCGTAAAGCTGCGGGAAGTAGTCGCTCGCGTAGCATTCGCGGTCCCACTTGTACCCCAGCCAGGCGATGTCGCGCTTGATCGCGTCGATGTACTCCTGCTCCTCCTTGGCCGGGTTCGTGTCGTCGAAGCGCAGGTTCGTCTGCCCTCCGAAGTCGCGCGCGATGCCGAAGCTGATGCTGTTCGCCTTGGCGTGCCCGATGTGCAGGTACCCGTTGGGCTCAGGGGGAAACCGCGTGATGACGGGCCGCTCGAACCGCCCGCTCTGCAAATCCGCCGCCACCGCCTCGCGCACGAAATCCTTCTTCATCCCTTCGTTAGCCTCCGTGCCGGCCGCGTACGTGTTGCCCGTGTTCGCACTCATACGCCCACGATATCGGCCACGCCCCGCCGCCGCCCGCAACCCACCCACCACAAACCCCAGAAGCCCCAATCAATAAACCCCAGAAGCCCACGTTCTCCGAACGTGGGCCGACCCCCAGAAACGCCCGTTAGAATCCCCCTCCCATGCCCGCCGACCACGAAAAAGTCATCTCCCGCTTCGCCCCCTCGCCCACCGGCGAGCTCCACATCGGCGGCGCCCGCACCGCCCTCTACGCCTGGGCCCTCGCCCGCGCCTCCGGCCACCCCGACAGCAAGTTCCTCCTGCGCTTCGAGGATACCGACCTCGCCCGATCCTCCGACGCCTCCGCAAAGCGCATCCTCGACGACCTCAACTGGCTCGGCATCGTCCCCGACAACTACGACCCCGCCCTCGGCCTCGACTCCATCCCCCGCCAATCGAAACAACACGCCGCCGGCCGGTACAACGAGGTCATCCAGCAACTCCTCGACGCCGGCCACGCCTACCGCGACGGCGACTCCGACGACGACCCCATCCGCTTCAAGTTCGGCTACGCCATCGACTACGCCGACGCCGTCTACGGCCCCATCACCTCCCCCGCCGAGGCCAATGAAGACTTCATCATCCGCAAGGGCAAGGCCGGCGGCTTCATGCCCACCTTCCACCTCGCCGTCGTCGTCGACGATCTCGACATGCACGTCACCCACGTCCTCCGCGGCCAGGAACACCTCACCAACACCGCCAAACACGCCGCCCTCCTCGACGCCCTCGGCTGGCAACGCCCCGCCTGGGCCCACACCCCCAGCATCATGAACCCCGGTGGGTCGAAGATGAGCAAGCGGGATAAGGCGAAGGCAATTGAGAAAGCTCAAGTCGCTTCTGGCAAGACAAAAGAAGAAATCGCAGAAGAAGTCACAAAAACCCAAGACATACTTGGCCGCATGCTCTTTCCAACCATAGAGAAGTCAACGACTGGTTTAAAACTTGGCATCGGCCCTGACACAAAGCCTGAGAGAGTCAAGACACCAAGCAACCGGCATCAGCTATATGGCCGCGGCGAGATCCTAGCTGTTCTCGATGGCTCTTCTCATGATGCACTTGCACAGAAATATGTGAGCTATCACTTAAATATTGCACTGCCCGAAGTTGCGGTGTCAGACTTTTGCGAACGCGGTTACTTGCCAGCTGCACTGCTGAACTACCTCGCCCTGCTTGGCTGGAACCCCGGCAACGACCTCGAACAGTTCGACCTCGACTACCTCGGCCAACACTTCTCGCTCAAGCGCATCAACAAGGCCAACAGCACGTTCGACCGCGCGAAGCTTGCGTCCTTCAACCAGGACGCCATCCTCGCCCTGCCCCCGGATGTGTGGGAAGCAAAACTGCGAGAGCATTTCACAACGTATCACCCCGAATTTATCGAGAAACTCGGCGATGGTTTCGACGTGTTCGCCGCCGCCTACCGCGAACGCAGCAAGACGCTCAACGATCCCGCGACGCAAGGCCGGTTCTTCGTCGAAGCACCAAACGAATACAACGACAAGGCCGTGAAAAAGAACCTCACCAAAAACGATGGCGAAGGCCTGAAGACGCTTGCGGCGTTGCGTGATAAATTTCCGGGGGTGAACCCGTGGGATGCGCCCACGATCCGCGAAACCCTCGAAGCCGCGTGGCAGGACTTGGGCTGCAAGAACATGGGCGGCGTCGCCCAGCCGTTGCGTGTCGCCCTCACCGGCACCGCCGTGTCCCCCGAGATCGACGCCACCCTCGCGCTGCTGGGCAAAGACGAAACCCTCCAACGCATCGACGCCTGCCTCGCCGCCCACCAGAGCGCTCCCGCATAAAGCCGCCGATGGCATCGGCGGGGAAAGCCCCGCAAGCGCTTGCGGGGCTATGCCTCGTTGCTCCCCGAACCCTGAACCCCGTACCCCGAACCCCATGCAACACTGGCTCTTCAAATCCGAACCCAACACTTGGTCCTGGGACGACCAGAACGCCGCCCCGAAGAAGACCACCGAGTGGGACGGCGTCCGCAACGCCCAGGCCAACAACCTCATGAAAGAGATGAAAAAGGGCGACCGCGGGTTCTTCTACCACTCCGTCAAAGCCAAAGAAATCGTCGGCGTCGTCGAAGTCGTCAAAGAACACGAGCGCGACCCGTCCGACAAGACCGGCCGACTCAAAGAAGGCTTCGGCATGGTCACGATCAAGGCTGTCGCCGCGTTGCCCGATCCGGTGACCCTCGACCAGATCAAGCAGGAACCGAAGCTCGAAAAGATGGTCCTCGTCAACAACTCACGCTTGAGCGTTCAGCCGGTCACCAAGGCGGAGTTCGCCCACATCTGCAAATTGGGAAAGCTGAAGATTTGAGATGTTTATCGAAGTCAACGCCTGCGCGGCGGGCGGTCAGGGCTTCGCCCCGACACCCCGAGACAAATTGAAAGATCATTTTTTCCTTGCTTTTCCGCGATTTCCGTGCCTCCCGTAGCTTGCCTTGGTTTTGCTTAATCTGTGTCCATCCGTGTTCATCGGTGGTTCCATTTTCCCAGGAGTTTGATTTTGAGTTTGATCGTCACCGGCAGCATCGGCATCGACACCATCCACGCCCCCACCGGCAACGCGGACAGCGTCCTGGGCGGCAGCGCGATCTACTTCGCCGCCGCCGCGTCGTTCTGGTCGCCCGTGCGCCTCGTCGGCGCGGTGGGTGAGGACTTCCCGGCCGACCTCGAAAAACCCTTCCACGCGTTCGACATCGACCTCGAAGGTCTGGAGAAACGTGCCGGTTCCAAAACGTTCCGCTGGACGGGCAAGTACCTGGACAACATGAACGACCGTGAGACGCTGAGCGTGGAGTTGAACGTGCTGGCCGAGGACTTGCCGCCGGTGCCCGAGGCGTACCGCGACTCTAAATATGTGTTCCTGGCCAACACGCACCCCGGCGGGCAGATCGCGCTGCGGTCACAGTTTCCCGAAGCCAAGCTCGTCGTGGCCGACACGATGGACCTGTGGATCGAGACCGAACGGGCGCTGCTGACCGATCTGCTGAAACAGATCGACGGGCTGGTCTTGAACGACAGCGAAGCGTTCCTGCTGACTGAGAAGCGCAACCCGGTGACGGCCGGCAAGCACATTCTGGACATGGGGCCGACGTTCGTCGTGATCAAGAAGGGCGAGCACGGGGCGTTGCTTGTGCATAAGGACGGCGTCGCCGCCCTGCCCGCGTACCCGGCCGAGAATGTGGTTGATCCCACCGGGGCCGGCGACACGTTCGGCGGCGGCATGATGGGCTACCTCGCCGCGACGGGCGACACCTCGATCGGCGGGCTCGTCAAGGCCATGGCCGCGGGCACCGTGGTTGCCAGCTTCAACATCGAAAAGTTCTCGCTGGAGCGCTTGCTCGATCTGAAACGCCCGGACATCGACACTCGCCTAAACGAATACGCCGACATGCTCGCGGTGGTTTGAACGCCGAAGGTACGCTGTCGGGATGACGGACACGCCACCGGTGCTGGTCAACGGGACGCTCTGCGTGGACACGCTCAGCTTCCCCGACGGGTCACGTCACGAGGATCAGTCCGGCGGGGCCGGGATGTACTTCGCGCTGGCGGCAAGACTGCTTGCGCCGGTCCGTTTGCTCGGCGCGGTCGGCCGCGACTACCCGCAATTGTTTCTCGATCAGATGTGTGAGGCTGGCGTGGATACGACCGGCGTTGTCCGCCGCGACGGGCCGACCTTCCGCTGGCACGGCGATTACCACGACGACCTCGACGACCGCGACACCCTCGTCGTCGACTTCGACCCAAACGTCGAGGCCCCACCGCCGCTACCGCCGCATTACGCCGACACGCGTTACGTCTTCCTGGGCGTCAACGCTCCGGAGAACCAGCTCGCGCTGCGGCGGAAACTGCCCGACGCCCGGCTTGTCCTTGCCGACACCATCGACCTGTACGTCCACAAGTACACCGACGCGCTGCTGGCCATGCTCCGAGAAATCGACGGACTGCTTATCAACGAACACGAGGCCTTCGACCTCACCGGCCACCGCGACCCCGCCGACGCCGCCGAAGCGATCCTCGACCTGGGCCCGCGTTTTGCCGTCGTCAAGCGTGGGCCGCGCGGCAGTGTGTTGCGCACCCGGGGCACGCCAGACGCGGTCGTGATCCCGCCTTGCCCGCCGGACCGACTCGTCGACCCCACCGGCGCCGGCGACAGCTTTGCGGCCGGTTTCCTGACGCACCTGGCCACGCACGAAACGGGTGGACGATCACACCCGACGGTCCAGACCCTCGCCGACGCCGGCGAAGCCGGCGCGGTGATGGCGAGCTTCACACTCGAAGGCGTCGCCAACGCGCGGCTACTGACGCTGACCCGCCGAGAATTCGACGCACGGCGGGACGCTCACCGCCGTCACGGCCCCAACGAATAACCCGGCGCGGTGGTCGCCGCGCCGGGTGGGGTTGCGTATCCGATGGTGGGCATGACCGGCGGGTTTACTCGGCCGCGTCGGAGGCCGCGTCGGTCGCGTCTTCCACGGCGTCCTCCGCGTCATCCAGGAGTTCCGACACGTCGGTGCCGAGTAGCTTCGCATCGATGTGCGCGAGGATCCGGTTGCCCAGCTTCGGATTCCCCAGGTTGCCGACATAGACGGCGACCTCGCTGCGGCCCTCGGTCACGCGCGTCACGTTGACCGTGACTTCGGTGTCGTCGGCGGTCTTGGCGGTCGCCTGGCCGTCGATCGTGGTGTGGGTCGCCTCGACCTCGCGGAGTTCCAGGTCGTTGAGCACGTCTTTGGCAGCCTCGGTCGCGGTCGCGATGTCGACATCGTAGGTCTTGTACTGGCTGCGGTAGTTGTTCTTGGCACCGTCGAGGTCGGTCTTGCACGCGACGAGCGACGCCGCCAAGGCCAACACCAGGACCGTCATCGATACGGGAAGCGGGGTCTTCATGTCTGGGTCTCCTGTTGTTTGAAAGCGGTGGGGCCCGAACCCCCGGACCCCTTCAAGAATTCGCTTGGTCAAACCGCGTAATATGGGACAATACGGGGAGTAACCCCCGCGTTCAACCGGAATCGAACCGTTCCGGGCCGCGCTCGATCCGGGTCAGGGTGCCGCGGTGCCGTGACGGCTCAGCTTTTGAATCCGTTTTTGCAACGATCCGCCCGGACGATGCGCGGCGGACCACCCCGCCCGCGTTCTGAACGTCACCGCCCCACCGGAACCGCCTCATGCTCATGGTGACCGAAGCCGCCCGTGACGAACTGCTCGAACTGCTCGAGCAGTCCGAGGCGCCCGACGATGCCGCCGCCCGCTTCGTCATCGACGGCAAGGAGCTCCGCCTCACCATCGGCCCGCAGGAGTTCGGCGACGCCAAGGTCGACCACGCCGGCCGCACCGTGCTCGCGCTCGCCCCCCGAGTCGCGAAGCTGCTCGACAACCACCAACTCGATCGGGCCGAAACCGACGAAGGCTTCGGCCTGTCGCTGACGCCGCGCAAAGACCCCGACGTGTTTTAGCCGTGGCGCCCCGGCCGACCCTTTGCTAGTCGTCGAGCGTGAAGCCGATCTTCAGCGTCACCTGGAAGTGCGCGACCTTGCCGTCTTCGAGGTGCCCACGCGTGTCGGTCACTTCGAACCAGCGCAGGTTGCGGACGCTCTGGCCGGCCTTGGCGACCGCGTTGTGGATGGCGTCGTCGGTGGACTTGGGCGACGAGCCGACGATCTCGATGAGTTTGTAGACGTGGTCGGACATGGGGTGCTCCGGGTAAACAGGCGTGACAGGTCAAAAGGAGAAAGTTGAAGCCGGCAGTCTCCCCAAGCATACCGCCCCTTTTCACTTGTTACTTGCCACTTGTCACCCTTCTGTCGTCACCGGCGATTCGCTTGTCGGTGCTCGGTCAGCACGTCCCGCGGGTCGCTTCCGTCGGGGACGAACAGCACGGCAAACCCATTGACACAATGACGTTTGCCGGTGGGCTGATGCGGCGCATCCTCGAAGACGTGGCCCAAGTGCCCGTCGCAGCGTGCGCAGCGCATCTCGGTGCGGACCATGCCGTGGGACGCGTCGCGGTGGATCGTCAACGCGTTGGGCTCGACTTCTTCAAAAAACGACGGCCAGCCGCAGCCCGAGTGGAACTTCGTCGTCGATGGATACAACGGGTTGCCGCAACCAACACAAACGTACATGCCCGGGCCTTCCGGGTCGTCGAGGTACCGGCCCGTGCCCGGGGGCTCGGTGCCGGCCAGTCGCAGGATGCGGTACTCGAGCGGCGTGAGGACTGATTTCCACTGTACGTCGGTCCACTGCATCGGATCGGCCGGGAAGTCTGGAGGGGCCGAGGGTTGATCGTTTTGCATGGACGACGATAGGCAAACCCGCCTCCCCGGGGATAACTCGGGATGCGGGCGCACGTTTTGTGCTGCAAGAGAAACCACATAAGCACCGAGGGTACAGAGCTCACGCAGACAGCGAGTTTTCGATTTCGGCCGCACTGCCACGCAGTGCGGAACGAGTGTCATCAACCTTCGCCATAGCGCCCAGCTCAATCGGGCTGCGGCGGAGACCTGGTCCCCGATGGAAAGGCTGTGCGAACCGGTCTTGGGTGCCCGAAATCGGCCCACGGCCCCGGTTTTTCGATGGCCCGGCCCCGGGGGCGGTGTAGAATCGGGTTTCTGTCGTGCCCGTTCGTCGGGGCGGCCTGTCGCGTTTCGAGCCGGTTGAGGAGGCGAAAGTGATGTCGCAGGCGGTTCAGCCTCATCGGGATTCGGTTACGGGAAGACGTCGATCGTGGGACCAGTCCTGCGGTCGGACGTGGGTAGTCGCGTTTGCCACCGTGATCACGGCATCGTGCTCGCCTTCGGCATATGCCGAATCGGTCGCGCGGACGTGGAACGAGCAGTTGCTCGAGGCGATCCGTTCCGACACCGCCCGGCCGACTATTCACGCGCGGAACCTCTGGCACCTGTCGGTCGGGATGTACGACGCGTGGTCGGTGTTCGACGAGACCTCGACGGGGTTTCTTTACAACGAAGCGACGACCCGCCCGATGGACGCGGCGGCGCGCGACGAAGCAATCAGCTACGCCGCGTACCGCATCCTGCGCCACCGCTTCGTCGACGGCCCGGGCGGCACGGGGCCGGGGCGGTTCGAAACCCTGCTCGCCCTCGACGGCCACATGTTTTCGCTGGGCTACGACCGCACGAACACCACCACCGTCGGCGACTCGCCCGCGGCGCTGGGCAACCGCATCGCGCAGGCGGTCATCAACTTCGGCCTGACCGACGGCGCAAACGAACCCAACGACTACGCCGACCCGACCGGCTACGTGCCGGTCAACGACCCGATGACGTTCGACAACCCCGGCACGCCGCAGACCGACCCCAACCGCTGGCAGCCGCTCAACTTCCTCCGCGAGCGGATCGACCAGGGCGGCACGACCATCGAGGAAAAGACGCAGGAGTTTCTTTCGCCGTACTGGGGCGACGTCACGCCCTTCGCGCTGCCCGACAAGCAGCCCGGCGAGGTGTACCACGACGTGGGCGCGCCGCCTCAACTCGGCGGCGCCGGGGATGCGCAGTTCCGCGCGAACGTCAACGAGGTCATCCGCTTCAGCAGCAAGCTGGACCCGACGCAGAGCACGATGATCGACATCTCGCCGGCGACGCTGGGCAACCGCGCGACCGGGACGTACGAGAGCAACGGGTACACGGTCAACCCCGTGACGGGCCAGCCCTACGCGCCCAACATGGTCAACGAGGGGGACTACGGCCGGGTCGTCGCCGAGTTCTGGGCGGACGGCCCGGACTCCGAAGCGCCGCCCGGGCACTGGAATGTTCTCGCCAACGAAGTCATGGACCGGATGAACGCTTTGGGTGTCGACAAGCGCATCGGAGGCACGGGGCCGGTCGTGGACGACCTGGAGTTCGACGTCAAGACCTACTTCACGCTCAACGCCGCGGTACACGACGCGGGGATCGCGGCGTGGAACCACAAGGGCACCTACGACTATTCGCGCCCCGTGTCGATGATCCGATACATGGGTCAGCGCGGGCAGTCGTCCGATCCGAGCGGACCTTCCTACGACCCCGAAGGCTTGACGCTCGAACCGGGACTGGTCGAAGTCATTACCGCGGAAACCACCGCGGCGGGTGAGCGGCACGAACACCTCGCCGGCAGCGAGGGCAAGATCGCGATCTACGCCTGGCAGGGCCCGCCCGAAGAACCGCACGACGACCCCACCGACATCGGCGGCGTCGACTGGGTGTTGGCCGAGACGTGGCTGCCCTACCAGCGCGACACGTTCGTCACCCCGCCGTTCGCGGCGTACCTCTCCGGGCACAGCACGTTCAGCCGCAGCGCCGCCGAGACCCTCGCGGCCCTCACCGGTGACGACTACTTCCCCGGCGGGATCGGCGAGTTCACCGTCCCGGTCGGCGACGGCCTCGAGTTCGAGTACGGCCCGACCAACGCCATCACGCTCCAGTGGGCAACCTACATGGACGCCGCCGACGAAGCCGGCGTCTCCCGACTCTGGGGCGGCATCCACGTCCGCGCCGACGACCTACCCGGCCGCATGATCGGCGAAACCATCGGCCAGGACGTGTGGGCGCTGGCCGAGCAATACTTCAACGGCACGGTGCCCGAACCGGCGGCGCTGGTGTGGGTGGTGGTGCCGCTGTTGGCGCAGCGGCGGCGGCGAAATGAATCGAGCGGTTGACAGGTGCCACGGTCGCTTGCGACCGTGCTGGTGATTGTTCGCTTCGTCGTTAATGAAAAACAAAGAAGCACGGTTGCAAGCAACCGTGGCACCCCTGTGCCGACATCGGGTGCCGGCCCGATGTCGTTTTGCCCGCAACGCGCATCGCTGCCACAATGTCGCGCGATGCAAACGATCCTCTGCTTCGGCGATTCCAACACGCACGGCACCAACCCCGACGGCTGGTCGCGCTTCGACCGCCACACCCGCTGGCCCGGCGTCATGCGCGATGCGCTCGGTAAGGGGTACTGGGTCATTGAAGAAGGCTGCGGCGGGCGCACCACCGTGCACGAAGACCCGACCGAGTCGCACGGCAGCGGCAGCAAGAACGGCGCGGCGTACCTCCGGCCGTGCCTGCACTCGCACAAGCCGCTGGACCTGGTGATCATCCTGCTGGGCACGAACGACCTGAAGGCGAAGTTCAGCGTCTCCGCCGAGGACATCGCACGCGGCGCCGGAGCCCTGGTGGACATCGTGCTGCGTTCGGACGCGGGGCCCGACGGGCAGCCGCCGAAGGTGCTCTTAATTGCTCCGCCGCCGGTCGCGTCGCTGGCCAGCACGCCGTTCGCGGAGATGCTCGAAGGCGCCGAGGAGAAGTCGAAGCGGTTCGGGAAGCACTACGCGGCGGTGGCGTCCGAGCGCAGCGTGGCGTTCCTCGACGCCGGCACGGTGATGCGCAGCAGCCCCACCGAGGGCGTTCACTGGGAAGCGTCCGAACACGGCAAACTCGGGCAAGCGGTCGCGGAACGTGCGCGCGAACTGCTGGGGTGATTCACACGCGACACGTCGTCGTGCCTGCCAGCCACTCCGGATGTTGCGGAAGCCACGACTCGATGTAATTCTCAAGCTTCAATGCATAATCGTTTAAACTCGGCATAAGAGAACCACTGACTGAGATCAGAAGCCCCGAGCTACAATACGGAAAACAGAGCCTAACCCGAAGTACAGGCCATACCGAATCACGAAGAACAATGCGGCGAACATCGCAGCGTGCTTCAAGCTCCAAGGAATCAGTAGCAGAATAAAAGCAAAGACAACCGCCTCTTCCATAACGCGGCTGACCCACTCTGGCGGAACCCCGTAGATCGGAACAAACATCGCGGGCAACATGGCGATCGCGGGTAACGCCAGCGCGTTCAGTGCGATCGGCGGGAACTGCGCTTTCGTTGCTTTGACGACAACCCACATCGCGACCAAGCTCAGCAAAGTGACCAGGCAGTAGTACCCAAGCATCTCGACAAAATAAGAACGCCCCAATTCATCGAACAGGGGCAGGGCTTCAAACAGAACGAACCAAAACTCGACGGCTAGCAGAATGCCAGCGGCGATCAGACGCTTGGTCGTGTCAGAGGCCACGCCCGTCACTGCAGATTCACCGGCATCACCACATACAAGAAGTTCGGCCCGGTGCGCAGCACGCCGGGCTTGTTGCCGGCCTTGAAATCCAGGTGGACTTGGTTCTCGTCCACAACCTTGAGCGCGTCGAGCAGGTACGCGGGGTTGAAGCCGATCTCCAGCGGGTCGCCGGCGTATTCGGGGAGCGGGACGCTGATCTCCGCCTCGCCCATCTCGGGGGCGCGGCTGGACAGCGTGAGGCCGTCGGACGAGAACGCCATCCGCACGCCCTTGGACTCCTCGTTGGTCAAGAGCGCCGCACGGCGGACGGCGGAGATGAAGCCGTCGGTGTCGAGCGTCGCCTTCTTGTCGCCGTCCTTGGGGATCACGTCGCTATACGGCGGGAAGTTGCCCTCGACCAGGTTGCTGGCGAGCACGGCGTCGTCGGTCTTAAACAGGATCTGGTTGTCGGCGAGCTTGACGTCGACGTTCTGCTCGGCGTCGTCGAAGAGCTGGAGCAGCAGTTGCAACGCCTTGGTCGGGACGATCGCGGACTTGGCTTCCTTGTCGTCCTTATTGGTGGCCTTGCACTTGCCGTTGGCGAGCGCGAGGCGGTGGCCATCGGTGGCAACGACTGCCAGCTTGTTGCCGGTGCGTTCGAAGAGGACGCCGTTGATGGCGTAGCGCGAGTTCTCTCGCGCGGTGGCAAACAAGGTCTGCGCGACGAGCCGGTGCAGGTCGCCGGCGTTGATGGTGAAGTCGGGCTCGCCGGGGAAGCTGATGGCGGCGGGGTAGTCGCCCGGGGGGTGGCCGTAGATCTTGAACTTGGAGTCCGAGCCGGTGACCTCGGCGACGTCGCCGTCGGCGGAGAGGGTGATGGTGGCGTCGATGGACTCGCGGACGATCGCGTTGAGCTTGTCGGCGGGGATGAGGGCTTCGCCGGGCTCGCCGACCTCGACGCGGGGGCTGGCGAGGCGGACGGAGATCTCGGTGTCGGTGGCCTCGAGGGTGAGGCCGGTGTCGGCGTCGCCGGTGAGCTTGACGCAGGTGAGCACGGGCTTGGGCGTGCGGGCGACGACCACCCGGCCCACGAGGGCAAGGGCGTCGACCAGGGCGCCGCGGTCGCAGATGACTTTCATGTTGACATCCTTAGGAGAAGTCCGGGCCGGCAGACGTGCGGGCGGGGCAGGCCGGGCTCGACGTCAAGCCCCCTGATCGGCCCGAAAAACGCTCCGGCGAGCCCGGAAACGTACCGGTTTGGAGCCCGATTTGCAACGCGGCGGGGGTTGCGTAAGATGTGCGGCTCGCCGTTGCGACCCCTCGCCACGGCTTTGAAACCCTCAGGCGTCGCCGGGCACGGCTTTAGTGACGCCCCATTCCCCCGACTTCTCCGCCAACGGAAGGCCACCACCATGGGCAAAGGCGCCAAAACGTGCAAGGGCATCGGCAAACGGGCCCGCATCACCGCCAAGGGCAAGGTCCGCTTCAGCCGCACCGGCAAGCAGAAGCTCAACGGCCACGAGCGCGGCACCGTGCTCCAGGACCGCCGCGGCTACGTCTTCGCGACGTCCACGACCATCAAAAAGCTCGAACAACAACTGAGCCGCCGGCTGACCCCGGTGGATCGGTGAGGCGATTGCCGATTGAGGATTTCCGATTTCCGAATGACAGAACTCCAGGTTCCTAGTCATTTGCTCGGCCATCGGCAATCCTAAAGTCGGAAATAAAAACCCCCGCGGACCGGGCCCCGAAGTGAAGGCCTTCGCCTTCCCCCCACTCCGCACTGACCGGGACCTCCCGGAAGGAGACACGCCATGCCGCGTGCAAGCAAAGGCGCCGCCCGGCGTCAGGCCAAGAAGCGTTGGTTCGAAAAGGCCAAGGGCAACCGCGGCGGCCGCCGCAACCACTGGCGCAGCGTCAAAGAGACCGTCGTCCGCGCCGGCGTCAACCAGTACCGCGACCGCAAGCTGGTCAAGCGCGACTACCGCCAGCTGTGGATCGTCCGCATCAACGCGGCGTGCAAGCAGCGCGGCATCAGCTACAGCCGATTCATCAACGGCCTCAAGCACGCTGGCATCGGCCTGAACCGCAAGATGCTCAGCGAGATCGCCATCCACGACGAAGCGGCGTTCGACGCCCTCGTCGAGACGGCGAAGAAGGCGTCGCCGGCGCTACAGGCGGCGTAATCGACGCATCACGAATAGCAACCGAGATACGAACCGGTCGTCCCGACGGCCGGTTTTTTATTGCCGTAACGCGACGCCATGCCTAGGATGGGGAGATTCACCAACCTAGGGGAGCTTCCGGCCATGTCACCGTTAACTCAACGACATCGTCAATTGCGAACATCGAGGCTTCGGAAGTATTCAGGCGCTGGGACGGTGTTGATGATGTCTTTTTTGACGTGTCTGACCCAAGACGGTTTGGCCGAGTTCACGACCATCATCAATGTCCCGCCGACGGTGATTGGCGCTGACGAATCGATCGGAGATCACACGCTCCTGAACATCTTTGGCGGCGGCAGCATCGGACGCGGTTTCGATGCGGGAGTAGCGGGTCAAACCGGCGAAGACATCGTTGTCAATCTTTTTGATGGCACGATCGGCCCGTCGTTTGAGGCCTATTCCGGCACCATCGTCAACATTTATGGCGGAACCGTGGACGAGAACTCCGAGATCAGGGATGGCAGCGTCGCGAATGTCAGCGGCGGCACAATTGTCGATCTCGACGTGGGGGCGGCCGGTGTGGTGAATGTCTCCGGAGGGTTGATCCGCCGAGTAGGCCTTTTCGGAACGATCAATGTTTCGGGCGGCTCGGTCGGGCGATTGAATAGTCAACGAGACAGTGTGGTCAACATCTCCGGGGGCGTGGTCGGTGACTTTGCTGATGCCCGTGGCACGTTCAATGTCTCTGGTGGAACGATCGGCGACCAATTCGAATCCAGATCCACCGGTGCCGATATCAATATCTCGGGGGGCACCGTCGGCCGCAACCTGCGAGCGCACATCGGCAATATCAAGATGTCGGGTGGTCAATACGGGACTGAAGTCGATCTCCGTGAAACGGCCAGTTCCATCTTTCTTGGCGGCGACTTTAAGCTGAATGGCTTGCCGCTTTCGGGCGGTGGCGTCAGCCTCGACGCCGATACCAATGCAGACGCGGTTTTGAGCGGCACGTTTTCAGACGGCACGCCGTTTATATTCACACCATTATCCGGAGACCGGCTTCAGTCCGTCGAGTTGGTGACCACCAATCTCCCGCCGGTGAGTACCGCCCCGTTTCTGGTTGATGCAGACACGCCCGAGCCAGCGATCCCGCTGGGGCTGCGGCCGAGTCAATCCTTGGTGCTGTCCGATGGCGGAATGCTTGCGGGCAGCGTCGCGACCGTGGATGCCATGCTGCGACTCACGGGCGGCTCGATCAGTCATCTGGAAGCCGTCGGCTCGAGCATCGACGTGGAAGCAGGTGTCCTTGGAAACGGGTCTCGCGCATTAATTGGCAGCAGCATTGCTGTATCCGGCGGGATCATCGGCCGGAACTTTGTCGCAGACTCGACCAGCACCGTGACCCTCAACGGCGGCGAATTCAAACTCGATGGCGTCCCGATGGGCGACACCACCCTTTCGCTCACGCCGCAGACTCACCCCAACGCCATCTTGACCGGGACGCTGGCCGACGGCAGCCCGTTCGTGTTCACGCCGCAGTCCGGTGACATGATCGCGAACCTGAACCTGGTCACGACGCCAGTGGCGCCGGCGTCCACGACGCCCATTGTGGTTGATGGGACTAAGGGCGGCACGCCCGCGCCCAACGGCCTGCGGGCGGGCCAATCGCTGATCCTCGATGACGACGGCAGCCTGCCCGACAACTTTGCGGCGGTCGACGCTCACGTCCGGGTGAATGACGGTGCAGTCGGCGCTGACGCTGAGTTTGTAGGCAGCACGTTGGACATCCACGCCGGCGTCATCGGCAGCTGCTTTCACGCTTATTCCGGCAGTACCGTCAACCTTCACGGCGGCTTTATACGTGATGGTTTTCGCGTGAGTTCAGAAAGCGAGGTGAACGTCTACGATGGTGAGATCGATCAAGACTTTCAGGCGGGGCTCGACAGTACCGTCAACATTTTCGGGGGCGAGGTTTACAACGTCAGCGTTTCAACTGGTGCGACGCTGAATCTGTTTGGCGGAGTTATCCAAAACGCGATTGTTGCCGATGAAAACAGTACCGTGAACATATTCGGCGGTGATCGCGGCCAATACATGTATGCATTCGGAAGCGAGTTGAATCTGTTCGTGACCGATTTCGAACTCAAGGACGACTTCGTGGAGATCGAGCAGCCCGTTTTGTCGCCGGGAGAAACGATTATGGATCCTGCGGGTGATCGCATCGTCGGCACACTCGCAGACGGTTCTCCGTTTAATATAAGTACGTTCACAGACATCACCGTTCCCCAAGGCGGTTACGAGTCTGACTACATTGCTGGCACCATCAGCGTGACGCTGGTTTCGGGAATCGTCGCCGATTACGACAGTTCTGGGCAGGTTGAGCAGGGAGACCTCGACTTGGTGCTGATGAATTGGGGTGCTGGTGTGGCCGGGCTGTCTTCAGAGTGGATAAATGATCGGCCGATCATCGGGATCGTGGATCAGGAAGAGCTTGATGCGGTGTTGTTGAATTGGGGGAGTGCGGCGGCGCCGGACTTCCGCGGGTTGAATGTGCCCGAGCCGGGCGTGGCAGCGGTGGTGGCGGCGGGGCTTTGTGTGTGGCGTCGGCGCGCGGCGTGATGGTTTTGAGTTCCGAGGCAACCGGTCGCTGACGCTCCCGGCTCTGTTTGTATTGCTCGTTCAGAGCCGGGAGCCTGAGCAACAGGTTTTCGTGGTTTGAATGCATGCCTTGGCCCGCCGTGTACGATGCCCGCATGCCTGAGTCTGCTTCCAACGGAACGAACCACGAGAACCCCAACGGCGACGCCGGCTTCCCGATGACGGTGCGCGAGGCGATGCTCGCGCGGGACACTTGGCGGATGTTTCGCATCCTCGGGGAGTTCACCGACGGGTTCGAGGTGATGAACTCGATCGCGCCGGCGGTGTCGATCTTCGGGTCGGCCCGGACCCCGGAGAGTGCACCCGAATACCAGCAGGCGATGGAATGTGCGCGGCAGTTCTGCAAGAAGGATTTTGCGGTGATCACCGGCGGCGGGCCGGGCATCATGGAGGCGGGCAATCGCGGGGCGTTCGAGTGCGGCGGGACGAGCGTGGGGCTGAACATCAAGCTGCCGCACGAGCAGGACCCCAACCCGTACCAGACGCACAGCATCGACTTCCGCTACTTCTTTGTCCGCAAGGTGATGTTCGTGAAGTACGCGTGCGGTTTTGTCATTTTCCCGGGCGGGTTCGGGACGCTGGACGAGTTCTTCGAGTCGCTGACGCTGATCCAGACGGTGAAGATCGACCCGTTCCCGGTGGTCTGCGTCGGGCACAAGTTCTGGGACGGGCTGCTGGACTGGGCGGCGAGCACGTTGCGCGACGAATACAAAACCATCAGCCCCAAGGACCTGGACCTGCTGACGGTGACGGATGACGTGGACGAGGCGGTGCGGATCGTGGCCGACGCGTACGAGCCGGCCAAGTACCGGCACGGGGTCGAGACCGCCCTGCCGGGCATGCTGCCGATGGCGCAGAAGGCCGCGGAGGCGGGGCACGAGTGAGCCGGGCCGTCGTGGGCCCGGTCATGCCATTCTGAGAGGGCCATGGGGGGGGGGCCACGCGGTTTCGCGGCGGTCAAGGCCAAGGTTTGCCCAGTTTCACCGCTCGCCTCCTCGGGCGAGCTGGCCGGCCGACCGGTTTTTCCACACCCGGCGGAATTCTCTTGCATTTGTCTTTCGGCCGGGTTATAGAATAAGGGCCTGAAGACTTCTGCCGCACCACGAAAGGGGCGGCATCCTCGCCTGTAGACATCTCTCACCACTGGAGGAAAGACGACATGAAGACCGGAATCGCATTCGTGGGCGCTGCGCTGTTCGTCGGCGCGTCGGCCCAAGGCCAGGTGATCGTCGATGAGGACTTCGAGTCCTACACCGACACCGTCGATCTGGGCGGCACCTGGAGCCTCGGCGACGGCACGCTCGACACCGGCCTGGGCAACCCCGGCCAGTCGCTGGCCCACCCCGGCACCGGCGGCAGCTTCACCGGTGCCAACACCAACAGCTTCTCGTTCGCCGAAATCAATCCGGCGGGCATCCAGTCGCTGACGTTCAGTGCGGACATCTTCGATGACGCCAGCAGCAGCAACAAGCGGACCACGGCCGGCCTGCGGGAAGCCGCGGGTGCCAACCTGATCGAGATGGGCATGTACAACAGCCCGGCTCACTACGCCTACCGCGTGATCCTCTTCGGCCCCGGCGACCCGAGTTGGGTGGCGTTCGACAACATGGTCGATGACGCCGGCGACCCGATCCAGAACGTGCCTGTGCAGGGCTGGCACACCTTCTCGGCCGAGGTCACCCCGACCAACATCGACTTCACCCTCGACCTCAACGGCGACGGCAACATCAACGCCACCGCCAGCGTGCCGATCGCTCCTGTGGACCTGGGCTTCGACATCGTCCGCCTCGGCGGCCCGTCGGACCTCAGCTCTGGCGGCGGCGGCGTGAACTTCGACAACGTCTACCTGGAACTGGTCCCCGAGCCCGCGTCGGCGGCGCTCCTGGGTCTGGGTGCCCTGGCGATGCTGCGGCGTCGGTCGGCGTGACCCGCTTCGGTTGAAACATCTTGATTCCAGTTCGTGCCGGGGCTTGACCGCCCCGGCACGCCTTCGTTGGATTGAGCATCACGGTTTGCAAACTTTGAGGAGAGGACAGACATGCGGACCACCCACCTTCTGAGTGCTCTGGCCATCGCATTGGGCTCGGCGACGGCCGCGAACGCCGCGTTCGTCATCGAGATCGACACCGACGGCCTGGACGACGGCACCCTGACCTTCAGCCCCAACTTCAGCTTCGGCGGCGACACCACCACCGCGTCGCAGTCCGCGCCCTCCGTCGCGGTCGGCACCACCGGCGGCGACAGCATCTTCGGCGGCGACGGCTCCAACGCCAACGGCAACGCCTACGACCCCGCCACCGCCGACACCTACCTCTACAGCTACACCCCCGGAACCGACGCCGACAACTTCTCCCCCGCGGCCGGCACCGCGCTCAACCAGAACCTCGCGGCCAGCGGCATCGCCGGCGGCGGCTCCGACACCTACGCCATCTGGGCGACCTGGCCCCTGACCACCAACGTCAACCCCGCCGGCGTGACCTACGACCTCTTCGAGGGCGGCATCGGCGGCACCAACATCTTCTCGACCACCATCGACCAGAACGGCAACGACGGCACGTGGGTCCGTCTGGGCTACGCCGACCTCACCGCCGGCACCGACTACGTCCTGCGGCAGACCGCCCAGCAGAACTCGTTCGTGTCGCAACGCGCCGCCGCCGTCATGTTCGAAATCCCCGAACCGGGCACCGCTGCGGTGCTGGGCCTGGGCGGACTGGCGCTGCTGCGTCGCCGCACGGCGTAAAGGCCGAACAACTCACACACAACCTCAAACCCGTCGTGACCGCGGCGGGTTTTTTCTGCGCGAATCCCGTGACCACACCACGAAGCCCCGCTCATGGGTAGAGCTTGCGGACCTCCGCCCCGGGGTAGAAGTACCGCACGATCTGCTCGTGGGAACGACCGGCCTGAGCCATGCCTTGGGCGCCGAACTGCGACATCCCCACGCCGTGGCCGTAGCCGTGGCCTTCCGTGAAAAACACCGTGCCGTCCCGGACCACCGGCGTGAAGTGCCCCGAGTAGAGCGTGTTGTCGGCCGAGAGCTTGGCGAGGTCGCCGGGGCTGCCGATCGTGTTGTCGCGCGGGTTCGCCGGGTTGAGCGTGAAGTTCGCCGCGTGGCGCAGCCGGTCCGCCGGAATCAGAAAGCGCACGCCCGCCGCGTCATCGACGTAGTACGCCAGGTGCCGACCGGCCGCGTTGGTCTGGGCGACCGAGACGCCGCGGATCGGGCCGCGCAGCCGCGCCATCGGGTTGCGGTTGGCCTGTCCCCACGCCCGCAGCCGGCGCGCCAGGTCGTCGGCGGAGCGTGACGCCTGCCAGCGGTGGCGGTTGCTCGCCTTGTCGACGTCGCCCTGGTTAAAGCCGTGCAGCGGCGCGATGTCCGGCGAACGCCCGGGGAAGACCAGATGCCCGTCCGCGCCCAGCCCGCCGTGCGACGAGCTGTAGAACGCCGGCACGACGTGCCCCTCGAACGCCAGCACCTGCCCCCGCGTCGCCCGCACGGCGTCGGACGCCTTGGGGTTGCTCGCGACGCCGACGTACGCCTGGCTCGCCGTGGTCGACTCCAAATCGTACGGCCGGCCCCGCAAGCGCGACCGTCGCAGCTCCCACAACGCATAGCTCCGCGCCGCGATCGCCTGCGCCCGGAACGCCGCCGGGTCCCACGAGGGGAAAAGCTCGCGTTGCAGCACGCCCGGCAGGTACGACTCCATGCCCACCGTGTTGACCACGTCCAGGCCGTCATCGCCGTTCGCCTCGCGCAGGGCGATCCGCCCGGGGTACTGCCTGTCCCCGACCTTCGTGAGCCCGTCCGGCCCGGGCCCGACGTCGAGTTGCTCGCCGCGGAACTCGCGCACCTGCCGGCTGGCATCGACGATCCGCCAGACCTGATCTTTCCGTGCAAACGTGACCGGCCCGCGCAGCCCGATCGGCGCCGCGCCCCGCCCTGGCGCGTGGATCAGCACCTTCGCGTCGCCGCCGACCACGACGCTCGCCTCGCCGCGGGCGATCCGGATGCGGACCGCCGGCTCCTCCGTGAGGTCGCGCAACGCCGGGCCGTGCGTCGGCCCCAGGCCGCCGGGCGCGGGATCGTTCCGTGCGACATGGACCACATTGCCCAGATCGTCCTGCGCCGGCTGCGACATCGTGCACCCCGGGTAGAAAAGCACCGCACAGCAAGCGATCAGAATCCGCAAAGCCCCGAGAGGAAGCCGACCACGACGTAGCAGGGAGGGATGAGTCATCTAGCCATGCTAAACCGCCACGCTTCGCCCCGCGAGTGCGCGCAACCCACGGGCTAACACGTCATACGCCCCGCGGTGCGTTATCATCACTGGATGCCCTTGGCACGGACGCCAACCCGCTGGCAGCCCCGGCACGACGCCGCGCCCAAGCCTTCCGCCGTCGAAAAGCTCGCCTCCGCGTTGAACGTGTCATCGCTCGCGGCGCGGTTGCTTTTGCAGCGTGGCCTCGACGCCAACACCGCGCCCGCGTTCCTCAAACCCAAGCTCACCGACCTGCCCGACCCCGCCGAGCTGGGCGGCTGCGAATCCGCGGCGAAACACCTCGCCGACACCGTCCACGCACAACGCCCCGTCGTCATCTACGGCGACTACGACGTCGACGGCATCAGCGCCACCGCGATTCTCTACCACACCCTCGTCGAACTCCACCACACACTCCACGGCACACACCGGCAGAAAACGCCCGTCGCCACCTATGTCCCCCACCGCATCGACGAGGGCTACGGCCTCAACCCCGACGCCCTCGACGCGATCGCCCAGTACACGCCCTTCCCGAAACTCCAACCCGACGACGAACAACCCCCGCTGGTCGTCACCGTCGACTGCGGCATCACCGCCTGCGACGCCGCGCAGCACGCCAAGTCGATCGGCCTGCCGCTGATCATCACCGATCACCACCTGTTCGATGACGACGCCTTGCCCGAGGCCTTGACACTGGTCCACCCCGGACTCACCAAACGCGGAAAGCCGCGGAAGACGACGCAAGCCAAAAGCAGTAAAGCGTCCACATCGCACAACACGGCTTCCGATACCGCACCTTGCGGCGCAGGCGTCGCCTTCAATCTCGCGTGGCAAACCGCGCGAACGGCTTTGGAAAAAGATCGCCTGCCCGCAGACCTGCAGAAGCTGATGGTTGAACTGCTCTCCCTCGCGGCGCTGGGGACCGTGGCGGACCTCGTGCCACTCGCGGGCGCGAACCGGGCGATCACCGCGACCGGCCTGGCCCGGATCAAGCAGACGCGTTTCGTCGGGCTCAACGCCATGATCGACGCCGCCGGGCTGCGCGACGACCGCGAGAAGGTCGATGCGTACCACGTCGGTTTCGTGCTCGGCCCCCGGCTCAACGCGTGCGGCCGCATGGGCCACGCCCGCCAGGCCGTCGAGCTGCTCACCACCGCCGACGGTTCCCGCGCCCGCGAACTCGCCGCATTCCTGACGAAACAAAACGACCAGCGCCGCGCCGAGGAACGCCGCGTGTTCGACGCCGCCTGCGAGCGCGTCGAGTCCGAGGGGCATGATGCGCCCGACCGCCGCGCCATCGTCCTCGACGACCCGGACTGGCACCCCGGCGTGGTCGGCATCGTCGCGTCGCGCCTGGTCGAACGCTTCCACCGCCCCGTCGTTCTGCTGACCCACGATGACTCGGGCCTGACCGCGAAGGGCTCCGCCCGTTCCGTGCCGGAAGTCCACGTCCAGCAGGCCTTCTGCGCCTGCGCGAAACACCTCGCCAAATTCGGCGGGCACGCGATGGCGGCCGGGCTCACCCTCGACCTCGACCGCATCGACGACTTCCGTGAGGCGCTGATCGATCACGTCAACGCAATCCTGACCGAGGACGACCTCGCCCCGCGCAAGGGCTACGACGCCGACGCCGAGCCGGACGACCTGCACACCAAAGCGTTCCGTGACATCGAAAAGCTCGCGCCCTTCGGCCAGGGCAACCCGGCCCCGCGCTTGCGTCTTTGCGACGCCGTGATCGAACGCCCGCCGCGCCGGGTCGGCCGCGCCGCGGCACACCTCACCCTGCAACTCCGCGTCGGCGACCGCAGCCTCCGCGGCATCGCGTTCGGCCGCGGGCCCGAGGGCGACACCCTCGGCGTCGGCGACCGCCTCGACGTCCTCTTCGAGCCCAAGCTCAACACCTGGAACGGCGTCACGCGACCCGAAATGAACATCGTCGACTTCCGCGTCGCCGACTAAAGTCACAAAGCCGCCGATGGCATCGGCGGTTCTTCCGTGCACCACGGATACCGTCCGCGCGTCTTGTCGGAACGATCAATCCAACTCCACCCGCTGCCGATACTCCGGCACCGTGACATCGATTTTTCGCGTCCGCCGGATCTCGTCGGCGAACTTCTCCGCCACACTCTCCTCGCCGTGCGTCAGAAACACCCGCCGGGGGTCTGGCGACACCGCGTCGAGGTACCGCAACAAGCCTTCGTGGTCCGCGTGCGCCGACAGGCCGTAGAGCTGCGCGATCTCGGCCTTCACGTCGCGCTCCTTGCCGTGGATGCGCACGGGGTTCTTGCCGCGCACGATGTGCCCGCCCAGCGTGTCCGGCGACTGGTAACCGACGAACAGAATTGTGGACGCCTTCCGCGAGATGTTGTGCACAAGGTGGTGCTTGATCCGCCCGCCGGTGCACATGCCCGAGCCCGCGAGGATCACTGCGGTGCCGCTCACGCCGTTGATCGCCCGGCTCTGGTCGTGCGACCGACTGAGATACAACCCCGGGAAGTCCAGCGGGTGCTCACCGCGTTCCAGCAGGCCGCGCGTGTGCGCATCCAGGAACGCCGGGTACCGCTCGAACAATTCAGTCACGTTGATCGCCATCGGAGAATCGAGGAACACCGGCACGCGCGGGATCTCTTTGCGGTAGATGAGCCCCGCAAGGTGGTACAGCAACTCCTGCGCCCGCTCGATCGCGAACGTCGGGATCACGAGGTTGCCGCCGCGCTGGGCGCACGCGTTGACGTGTTTGGCGAGCTGGTCATCGATGTCGCCGTCTTCGCGGTGCTCGCGGTCGCCGTAGGTCGATTCGAGCACGACGTAGTCGGCCCGCTCGATCAGGGTCGGGTCGGGGATCAGCGGCTTGTCGTGCTGACCGACGTCGCCGGAGAACAAGATCGTGCGCCGCGCGCCGCCGACTTCGACATCCACGGTCAGCGACGCGGACCCGAGGATGTGCCCCGCGTCGTGGTAGCACACCGTGACACCGTCGCCCAGGTCGTGGCAGGCGTTGAAGGCGACCGGTTCCAACAAAGGCACCGCCTGCCGCGCGTCATCGACGGTGTACAGCGGTTCGACGGGATACTTCGACTTGCGGCCTTCGCGCTGGTGGCGCTTTTTTTTGTACTTCGCGTCTTCTTCCTGGATGCGGGCCGAGTCCATCATGACGATCTCGGCCAGCGCGACGCTGGGCTTGGTCGTGAGGATGCGCCCCGAGAACCCCTCGCGCACGAGCTTGGGGATCAGGCCGCAGTGGTCCAAGTGGCCGTGGGTGAGCAGCATCAGGTCCACCGACGCCGGGTCGAACGGAAACGGCTCCCAGTTGCGTTTGAGGAAACGCCGCTCCTGAAACAAACCACAATCAATGAGGATGCGCCGCTTGTTGTGTTCGAGCAGGTAGCACGAACCCGTGACCTGCCGCGCCGCGCCGTGAAAACTCAGATGCATGACGGATTCCCGAGGGGACAACGGACACCACCATCGTAACGGCGGCGTGCGGGTAGATCGATACGCGTGGGTTAGAAATCGGCGGTCAGGTGAACAACGCCGGAGCAAGAGCGCCTTCGTGTTCCAACAACCACCGCTTGCGTTCCAGACCACCGGCGTACCCCGTCAGCGTGCCGTCGGCGCCGATCACACGGTGGCACGGCACGACGACCGCCCAGGGGTTGAGGCCGTTGCACCGCCCCACCGCGCGGACCGCTTGGGGGTCGCCGAGGTGTTCGGCGAGTTGGCCGTAGGTCCACGTCTGCCCCCACGGGATCGTGCGCAGCGCCGCCCAGACGCGCTGCTGAAAAGGCGTACCCCGGGGTGCTAGCGCAACATCAAACGTCCGGCGCTCTCCGCGGAAATACTCCGACAGTTCTTCGATGGCCTGTTGCAAATGTGCTTCGGTTTGGGGCGTGCTTTCGACATCGGGCACGTCCAACGCCTCGAAACCGATCCGGGTCAGTCCGGCCTCGTCCGCGGCAATCCAGAGTGGCCCCATCAAGGTCGCAATGCGACGGCACGATTCAGTTCGGGTGTCAAGGGTCATGCGCGTTTGTCCAGAATGGATTCGACGGCCGCAACAAAATCGTCGCAGATCACGTCGGGGGTGACGGTCCGGTCGGATTCGTCTTCCGGGCGGTACTTCCCGGTGCGCACGAGGATACCGTGCAGGCCGCAGGCCTGGGCGCCGCCGACGTCGTCGCGCAGGTCGTCGCCGATCATCGCGGCGTGTTCGGCGGAGGTTGCGATCGAATGCAGCGCCGCGTCGAAGAAACCCTGTGAAGGCTTACCGACCACCTCGGACTGGAGACCGGTCGCCTCTTCGAGCAGCCGGACAAACGGCCCTGCGTCGAGCGACAACCGGCCGTCGCCCTCGCGAAAGAAACGGTTCACGCCCATCGCGATCAACGCGGGCGATTCGGTGTTCATCAAAACCCGGAACGCGTCGTTGAGTGCGGCGTAAGAAAAGCCGTCCCCGGCGTCGCCGATCACCACGGCGTCGGCGTTTTCTGCCCTGTCCGCAGCGATGTCGTTGAACATCGGACGCAGGCCCTCGTGAACGACCAGCCAGGGGTGCAGGCCACGCGTCTTCGCCGCCTCCAGCGCCGCGGTCGGCGCGGCGAACACCTCGTCCGGAGTAACATCGAAGCCCCCGTCCTGCAAGCGTTCGACGAGCGTCGCCGGCGGTCGACGGGTGGTGTTGGTTACAAAACGCAGAGGAAGCCCCGCGTCGCGGAGTCGTTGCAACGCTTCGGGCGCGCCGGGTAACGAGACCCCGTCGATCATCAGCACGCCGCTGATGTCGATGAGCACGCCGTGGATCGCACGCGGGCGTGGCGGACGTGGCATGGGTTGATCCTACGCGTCGCCGTGATGAGCGGCGGGACGGCAGGCGGTCAGGTCGGCCGCGGGTGTTTCGCGCGGTCTTCGGGCAGTTCGTATGTGCCTTGGCCGGCTTTGCACAGGCGTTTGAGCTCGACGAGCTTGGCCCACACCGCGGGCGGGTACTCGCGCGGCGGCTCGATGGCGGTGATGCCCGACGCCCGACCGTAGGTCACGTACTTGCTGCCGAGCTTGGACTCGTCGTCACGCCGGATCGTCTTGAGCTTCTTGCGGAAGGCCTTCAGCGCTTTCTTGAGGTTGTCCTCGTCGAGCGAGTCGTGCCCCGAAGCGGCGGCCTGTTCCTGCCGCATCTGTTGAATGGTGCGGCCGTCCGACACCGACGGCAGAAACTCACGCGGCGCTTTCGCTTCCGGTTTGGCCTGGGGCGCGGGCGGGGTCTGCTGGCCATGTGCGCGGCCCGCGTCGGCCTGGTTGACGAGCTTGGCCAGCGCTTCGATGTCGCGCTGCCCGACCACCGCGGCGACCTTGGTCGCGTCCACGTTCATCCGCATCAGCGCGACCTGCACTCGGCCCCACAGCTTCGTCGCGGCCTTGGGGTCCTCGGCCAGCCAGAGCTCGGACAGCAGTTCGCCGACCTTGTTGCTCTGAATCGTGTCGTGGTGCTCGTAGTAGCGGTCGACGATTTTTTTCTGGTGGGGCGTGAAGTCCTTGGCCATGCCGACAGCGTAGCCGCGGTACGCCCGGAAGCGAAACCGCGTGCCGCCGGGCCTCAGCCGCCCGCGGCCTTGGCGGGGTACCCCGCGTCCTTCAGCATCGCCAACAGCGTCTCGCGGTGGTTGCCCTGAACCTCGAAGCCGTCGGCCGTTGCGGTGCCGCCGGCCGCGCACCGGCCCTTGGCGTCCTTGAGCAGCGCGGGCAGGTCGCTGGCCGACGGGTCCAGCCCGGTGACGACCGTGACCCACTTGCCGCGCCGCTTCTCCCGCCGGACCCGGGCCGGCTGATCGCTGGGCGGGCAGGCCCGTCCGTCCGCGTCCTTGGGGCACGCGCACTGGGTCAGCGCCTGTCCACACGCGGCGCAGGTCACCGGGCGTTCCAGCGGGGTGCCGTCGAAGAGTCCCATGGGCCGGATGATAAAGGCCTCGCGCGGGCCGGCCACTCGGGACCATTGCCGAAATCCCTATCCCGAGAGATTCATGCCAATATCACGTTTCACGATTAAGATGAACCGTCTGCACGAGGAGAAACCGCCGTGGTGCCGGAGTCGATTGTCGACACGCTGTTTGGGCGTCGGGGCTTTGTCCGCGGCGTGGCCGTGGCCACCGGGCTGGCCTGCGTTGTGATTTCGACATTACGCGTATCTGCCGCCGAGGTCGTCGTCAGCACGCCGACAGGCGCGGCGATCCAGGCCGCCCTGGATGCGGCCGCCGGCAACCCGGCGATCGACACCGTCCGGCTCGTGCCCGGCGCTTCCTACGCCATCGACCAGCCGCTGCGCGTCCACTCGGGCCTGACCCTGACCGGCCCCTCCGATCCAGGCCTGGCACTGCCGATCCTCAACGACACCAGCAACAACAATGGCGGCGCGATCATTGACCTCACCGACCAGTCCGGCGTCACCGTCGCCAATCTCCTGCTCGACGGCCGCGGCGGCCGCGCCGACACCGGCGTCGCCGCCTGGGGCGAAACGACCACCAGTTCCAACCTCACCATCACCGGACTCACGATCCAGAACATCGCCAACACGCTGCCCACCGCCGACCCAAATCAGTTCGGCATCTTCTTCTCCGCCAACGTCACCGACTCCACCATCGCCGACAACACCATCCTCAACATCCGCCCGGACTCGCCGTGGTCGGCCGGCATCCGCATCGCCAACGGGTCGTCGCGCAACGTCGTCGAGCACAACCTCGTCCGGCGCGTCGGGCGCGGCGGCATCCTCGCCAACGACCTCAGCACTGACCTGGTCATCCGCCGCAACACGGTCCAGCTTTCCTCCCAGGCCAGCGACGGCCTTTCCATCGGCCTGAGCATCGAACTGTTCAACGGCGTCGACCGTTCGGTCGTCGAACGCAACACGGTGGACCGCTGGATCAGCGTCGATGGTTCGGACTTCGTCGCCGTGCGTTCCAACGACGTGCAGATCCCTGCGGACGACCAGGCCTTTGCGGGCCTCGAGTTCGTCGATAGCGAGTTCTTCGTCGCCAGCCACAACCGCGTCACCGGGCCCGCGCAGCTGGGGATCAGCGTCAGCGCCGACCTGCCGACCCAGCACGGCCTGTTCCTTGACAACCAGATCTCAGACGTCGAGGGCTACGGCATCGAGTTGTTCAGCGGCGCCGCGCCCATCGTGAACCTGCTCTTCCACGGCAACCTCGTCACCGAGACGATTCCCTCGAGCATCGACTCCGCCGACGGCAGCGCCGTCCACGCCCTCAACGACGTGGACCACATCACCTTCGACCGCAACACGCTCACCAACAACGCCGGCAACGCCGTCAGCGGCAACGTCCCCGCCTCCGACTACCTCGTGTTCCTGGACAACACGATCACCGGCAACGGCAACGACGTGCTCCCCCCGCAGGTCGCGACGCAGCAGCCGCCGGGCCCGACCTACACCGACCCCAACGCCGGCGAAGACCTGACGCTCGCGTTCGCGGGCATCGGCGTGCCGGTCCTGGTGCTGTGGGACGTGGGCACGGGCGTGCCGGTCATCTCCAACTCGGCGACGCTGCCCGTGCCGTACTGGGAAACCGGGACGTACTTCGCCGCCGTCGCATGGGACGCGCAGGGCCGCTCGGCCTTCGCCGAGGTGCGCCAACAGGTGCTGCCCGAGCCGTCAATCGGCTTAGGCGTGGCGCTCGGTTTACTGGGTTTGCGGCGACGTCTGAACAAAGCGTGAGGTCAACGCTCGAATCGGCGGACGGTGCGTGCGCAACTAAGCAGTAAGGCGGCGATCCCGACTATAGCGGGCTCGGGAATTGTGGCGACCCAGCCTTCGACGATGCCTTGCGGGTTGCGGCCTTCGCCGGTGATGACGCGGCCGTCGTGGCTGATGTCGGTCACTACAAATAACTCCCAGCCGGCAATGTCGTTGGCCAAACCGATCTCAGACAGGACTTCCTGAACGTCAAGGAGGCCCCGCGGTGCCGTCCAGATTGTGGCCACACGAGATGAGCGACGCCCGACAACCACCGAACCGTCTCCCGATAAAGATGTGACTCCGAATTCGCCGAGGCTGACAAAGCCGTCCGACGCCGTCCAGCGGTAACTGACGGAGTCTCCGCCACTCGTGATTCCACTTCCAACCACGGTCAGTCCGTCCGCCGAAACGGCCGTCGCATCGATGGCACGCAACTCGCCATCGGGCGACGCGCCGATGCCTTTGATGCCGTTCGACTCGGTCCAGATGAAGGCTTGGCGGATGGTCGAAGTCAATTGTCCGTCATAATCCGAGAGAGAACTGCCGACGATGACCGAACCATCCGCAGAGATGTCCGACGCCAGCGTGCCGCGGTCTCCGAGATTGTTCAGGTGGCCGAGGGTTTCAAGGCCGTTTGCCTCGCTCCATCGGGCCGACTCTTCCCGCCCGAAGAGGATACCGGCAATAAACTGACCGTCGTCGGAAATCGCTTCACTTGGGAAATCCGGGTTGTTGCGTGCAGGCGTCTGGAAACGGTCCGTTCCCAGGGGCGTGATGTTGCCGGCTGCGTCCCACAAGACCGTTTGCAGCGCCTCAACGATGGGGGATTGGCCATCGTACTCTGATGATGCCAAACCCATTGCGATGCTGCCGTCGAATGACAGTCCGCGCGGGAGGCTAAGCGTGGCACCGAAATCCGCTGCAGCCGGCGTGAGCGCGTTCAGCCTTTCCAGCCCGGTGTCTCGACGCCAGCGGAAGGCCACCGACGGGCTGCCCAACCCGGGCTGACCGCTGAACCCAGCCACAACGTTGCCATCGCCCGAAATCACCCTGGCGACACTATCCGGATCACCATCGGGCAACGTGCCGACACCGGTGAACCAGTACGGAGATGCCGGATCACCGGCGGTGGCGGGCGTCTCCCAGCCGAGCGATACCAACAAGAATGCAGTCGCAAGTCGCCCGAAACGTAGATGAACAAACATGACTTTCTCCCGGTCGAATCCATAACCAAGTCTGACTATAGACCGGTTGCGCGAAGATTGCGAGAGGAAACTCAAACCGAACACCGACCAACGGCGACTTATAGTTCCAGTAACCGCACCACCTCGTCCAAATCTTTGTCCCCGCGGCCGCAGAGGTTGAGCACGAGGACGTGGTCGTTCGGCAGTTCGGGCGCAATCTTTAGCACATGTCCCAGCGCGTGGCTGGGTTCGAGGGCGGGGAGGATGCCTTCGAGGCGGGAGATGGTCTGGAAGGCGTCGAGCGCTTCTTTGTCGTCGATGACGGCGTAACTCACGCGGCCGGCGTCTTTCCAGAAGGCGTGCTCGGGGCCGATGCCGGGGTAGTCCAGGCCGGCGGAGATGGAGTGGACGGGCGCGGTCTGGCCGTCGTCGTCTTGCAAGACATACGAAAGCGAGCCGTGCAGCACGCCTGGGCGGCCGTAGGCGATGGCCGCGGCGTGCTGGCCGAAGGACGTGCCGGTGCCGCCGGGCTCGACGCCGATGAGTTGGGTGTTCGCGCAGTCGGGGTCGGAGGCGAAGGGGTAGAACATGCCCGCGGCGTTGGAGCCGCCCCCGACCACGGCGACGACGGTGTCGGGGAGCTTGCCCACCTGCGCCTGGCACTGCCGCTTGGTTTCGTTGCCGATGACGCTCTGGAAGTCGCGGACGATCATGGGGAACGGGTGCGGCCCGACGGCCGAGCCGATGATGTAGTGCGTGTCTTGCGAGGTCGCCATCCAGTCGCGCAGCGCCGCGTTAGTGGCGTCCTTGAGCGTGCGTGACCCGTCCTTGACCGAAGTGACGGTCGCGCCCATGAGCTGCATGCGCAGGACGTTGGGGCGTTGGCGGCGCATGTCCTCCTCGCCCATGTAGACCTCGCACTCGAGGCCGAACTTCGCGGCGGCGGTGGCGGTGGCGGTGCCGTGTTGCCCGGCGCCGGTCTCGGCGATGATGCGCTTCTTGCCCATGCGCAAGGCGAGCAGGCACTGGCCGATCGCGTTGTTGATCTTGTGGGCGCCGGTGTGGGCGAGGTCTTCACGCTTGAGCCAGACCTGCGCTCCGGCACACTTCTCGGTGAGGCGCGGCGCGAACTGCAGCGGCGTCGGCCGGCCGATGTAGTCCCGGTTGAGTGTGGCCATCTGTTCGGCGAACGCGGGGTCGGCCTTGGCCTTGTCGTATTCCGCCGAGAGCTCGGCGACGGCGTGGTGCAGCGTCTCGGGGATGTAGGTCCCGCCGAAAGCCCCGAAATACCCGCGCGGGTCCGGGAGTTGGGCGGGGTCGGGCGTGCCGGTCGCGGTGGTCGTGGCGGTCATGGAGAGAGTTTAGGGCGTTATCGGCGGGGTCGCGGCGTGCGCCGCCGTGAGGTGCGCTCCCGCGTGGACGCGGACTCGTGCCGTCGGAGCAAACGCTTTCCGCCCTCGCTTGTGCGGAGATATCGGGCATTCGGATCGTCCACACAATCCGCCCGGCCGACGGGGCGAAACCGTCGGTTCAGGGAGCCCCCGAATCTTCGCGCCCCCGGTGGCGGGTCATTAAGAGCGGTTTCAGGCGTTCCGATAGAACAACATGCGGTGCGGTAGCACCGTCGATCGTGCTGTGTCGTGCGAGCAGCGTCTGGACCCGCGCGTCACAGAGGGACGGCACCATGCAATGTGAAACCTTTCGTTTCGAGACGGGGGCCGGCTGGAGTGTCGATGCCTTCCCCGCTTGGGACGGCGACTCGACCCTGGTGGTCGTGTTCGGCGCATCGCGTGCCGGCGACTTGGCGGAGCGAGCGGCGGAGCTGCGGGCCGCGTACCCGCGGGCGGTCGTGATGGGCTGCTCGACGGCCGGCGAGATCTTTGGCGACGAGGTGTTTGACGATTCGTTGAGCGTCGCGGTCGTGCGTTTCGAGCACACGGCGCTGCGCTTCGCGGTGGTGCCGGCCGACACGCCCGACGCTGGTCGCGAACTCGCGAGCAAGCTCGACGGCGACGGCCTGCGCGCGGTCTTCGTGCTGTCGGACGGCCTGAACGTCAACGGCTCGCGCCTGGCGACCGAGTTCAACGACGCGCTGCCCGAAGGCGTGACGGTCACCGGCGGTCTGGCCGGAGACGGCACCGCGTTCGAGCAGACCTGGGTCCTCGTTGACGACAAACCCGTGTCGCAACACATCACGGCGGTGGGCCTTTACGGCGACTCGGTCCAGGTCGGGTTCGGCTGCCAGGGCGGCTGGGACACGTTCGGCCCGGAGCGCCTGATCACGCGTGCCGAGGGAAACAAGCTTTATGAGCTCGACGGCAAGCCGGCGCTCGATGTCTACAAGCGGTACCTCGGTGACCTCGCACAGGACCTGCCCGGCACGGGCTTGCTGTTCCCGCTGGCGATCCAGCCCGAGCCCGGAGCGCCGGAGTTGGTGCGGACGATCCTGGCAGTGGACGAAGACGAACACTCGCTGACCTTCGCGGGGGACGTCCCCGAAGGCTCGCGGGCGCGGCTGATGCGCTGCAACCTCGACCGGGTCATCGAGGGTGCCGCCCACGCGGGCGCGAGCACCGGCGCCACTGACCAGGACGCGTCGCTCTCGCTGGCGATCAGTTGCGTCGGCCGCCGACTGATCCTCCAGCACCGCACGGAAGAAGAGATCGAGGGCGTGCTGAGCAATCTTCCGGCGAACACCCGGCAGATCGGCTTCTACTCCTACGGCGAGCTCGCGCCCTGGGGCGCGCTCAAGTGCGGCCTGCACAACCAGACGATGACCCTGACCACGCTCTCGGAGAATCGGGCGGCCTGACGCCATGAACGCGCTGCTAACCAAACAACTCACCAAGCTTGGCCTGGACCCGTCTGCGCCGCCGGACGCGGAGGCGTGGTCGCGCCTGCTCGCCCGGCTTCACGAGACCTACGACGCCTGGGACCAGGACCGCTACCTGCTTGAACAGGCCATGGAGGTCTCTTCGCAGGAACTGCGCGAGTTGATGGAACAACTCAAGTCCCGCAACGAAGAGCTGCAGGACGAGGTCACGCACCACGCCCGCACCGCCGAACGCCTCCGCTACAGCGCCACGCACGACCTGCTCACCGGGCTGGCTAGCCGGCAGATGCTGCTCGAGCTGCTGGGCCAGGCGCTGATCCGCATCCGCGAGCAGCCCGACCCCGGCTACAGCGTGATGTTCATCGACCTCGACGGGTTCAAGAAGATCAACGACACGCTGGGCCACGAGGCCGGTGACGCCGTCCTGGTCGAAGTGGCGAACGTCCTCCGCGGCCTCGGCGAGACGTACGCGCACTGCAAACCCAGCGTCGCGCGGATCGGCGGCGACGAGTTTGTGATCCTGCTACGCGAGGTGACGGAACCCGACGACGCCCACCGCTTCGCCCGCGACGTCTGCGACGCCGTCTGCAAACCGTTCGACGCCAGCGGCCACCGCGTCCGGGTCGGCGCGAGCGTCGGCATCGCCTACGGCGACCAGTCGCACGAGAGCGCCAACGACGTCCTCCGCGACGCGGACCTGGCGATGTACCGCGCCAAATCCATGGGCAAGGGTCGCTTCGCCGAGTTCGACCGCAGGATGCACGGCGACCTGGTCAGCCGACTCGCCACCGAGCAGTCGATCCGCGACTCCATCGAGAGCGGGCTCTTCATCTCGTACTACCAGCCGAAGATCGACCTCGCGTCCGGCGACATCATCGGGTTCGAGGCGCTGCTGCGCTGGAGCCACCCCGAGCACGGCGTCCTCACCCCCGAAGCCTTCCTGCCCGTGGCCGAGGCCTCCGGCATGATCGTCCCGCTCGGCGAGACCGCCCTGCGTCAGGTCTGCCGCGACCTCTCGATGTGGACCCGGCACCACCCCGACGCCTTCGCCGGCATCACCGTGTCGATCAACCTGGGCCTGACCCAGATCGTCAACCCCGAGACCGCGCCGCGCTTCCTTCAAGTCCTCGAAGAGGAAGGCGTGTCGCCACGCCGGTTCAACGTCGAGGTCGCCGAGAAGACCATGCTCGCCGAGCCTGACCGCGTCCGCGAAACCCTGGCCACCCTGAGCCGCGCCGGCGTCGGCGTCCACGTCGACGACTTCGGCGCCGGCGACTCGTCCCTCACCGTCCTGAACCGGTTCCCCTGCGACGTCGTCAAGGTTGACCGCCGGCTCATCGCCCGCGCTACCGGGGACCGCAACAACGCCGCGATCGTGTCGGCCATCATCGGCCTGGCCCACAACCTGGGACTCACCGTCGTCGCCGAGGGCATCGAACGCCTCGAACAGATCGCCCAGCTCCAGGCCTGGGAGTGCCACCAGGGCCAGGGCTTCTACTTCTCGCGGCCCATGCCGCCCGACGAAGCCCGACACAATCTGCTCAACCAGGCCCGCCGCTGGCAGTTCCAGCACCGCCAGCGCTCGTCCATCCGCCGCGCGTCCTGAGCACCGCGTCAATCCAGCGGGAACGGCGGGCACGTCAACGGCCGCAACGCCAGCTTCAGCAGCGCCGCCTCCGCGTCGTCGCCGGCAACGCGGTTGCTCTTGAGTACCCCGCACGCCGTACAACGGTGGACCAACGCCCACTCGCCGTCGCGACGCACGTCCACCGCGATCGGCCGCATCGTGCCGCCACACGGCGCCGCGCGGTCGCCGGGCCTTTGATCGACGTGCTTTGTCCAGAGGCAGTACGGGCAGTGGTTGCGGTGCCGCGTGCCTGGTGCACGAACATCGACCGCCGCGCCGCAGTGGCAGCACGTGAACGCATGGCCGTTGGTTCTTGGTCGTGCCGCCGCGCTCATCGCCGCACCCGCGTTCGCCAGAGCTCGGCCGTCACGCCCGCCGGGTCCCGTTCCACGCCGCAACGCGCGAAATACGAGCAGAGCCGCTCGACATCGCGCCGCAACAACTCGTACGCCGCCGGGTGCGTGTGCGGATCGACACACTGCGGCAGATCGATGACGACAGGCTCGCCGCGGTGATAGAGCACGTTGTAGGCCGACAGGTCGCCGTGGATCCTTCCCAGCTCGAGCATCCCGGCGACCTGCTCGAACAGCGCATCGGACGCCCGCTGCGCTTCCTCGACCTCGAGGCGTACGTCGTGCAGCGTCGGCGCCGCGCCGTCTTCGTCGCCGATGAACGACATCAGGATCACCCGCTCGTTCATCGACACCGGCTCGGGCACGGCCAGCCCCGCGTCGTAGCAGTCGCACAGCGCGCGGTACTCCGCCTGGATCCACGACCCCGACCGCAACGCCCGCCCGACCTTCGTGCGCTTGTGCATCGCCCGCAGCGCCCGGCTGTCGCGGATCGCCTTGCCGTCGGCGGCCGTTTCCTCCCGGCCGAGACGGTAGAGCTGGTCGTTCTTCATCGCCCGGAACGCCTCGGGCCGGTACACCTTCGCCGCCAGCAGCCCGCCCCCGCGCGACCCGAAAGCCGAGCACGCGTAGACGTTCGCCTCCTTCCCGCCCTTGACCTTGAACAGAATGTCACCGATCAACCGATCGTCGTAAAACTCAGCCATCGACTCGAGCAGGAACGCCCGCTCGAGCCGGCCACCCGTGTAGGTGGGATTGAACCCCGCGCTCGGCGGGGAGAAGTCTTCGTAGCGCATGCGATCACCCGTTGGGGGTTGCGTGAAATAACCACGAACCCAACGGGCAGGCGCGGCACGACCGCTCGACGCGCAGACACGCCGAAGCCACACCACGGAGCGTTACCAGGAATCGACCGGAACGGTCAGCCTCGGCTCGCCCGCCGGGTCCACGAGGAGTCGGAGATGGTGAAGGTGGCAGTCATCGTTGATCCTCCTTATGCGGCGGGGAAGAAAGGGTCCGTTCCGATATCGGCAAACGTAACCGCCCACGGCCGGCCGCGTCAACAGAAAAACGAAGTCTTGGAGGTTTTCGCCGCCGCGCCGCGCAAGCCTACGCCCGGCTCCGCGCGTGGTCGAGCAGCCGACGGAGGTGGCGGTGCAGCGAATCGTCGCCCCGCTCGTGGTCCGGGAAGCGGTCGAGCAGGTTCTCGATCGCCGTGGCGGCCGCGCCGTACCGCCGGCTGTCCAGCTTGCCCATGAGATCGCGGTAGCGCCGCGTCACGTCGTCCACGAGCTGCTCCTGCAGGTCGAGGTAGCGCCGCTGCAACAGCGGGTCCTCCAGCGTGTTGCCCGGCATGTACGACGCCGCCTGCCGGTACGCGTCCATCGCCCGGTACGCCGCGTAAGGCCGGACGTCCCGCAACGCGTAATACTCGTCCGCCTCCGACAGCCACCGCTCGACCAGCACGTCATTGGTCGGCCGCGCCGGCAACTCCGCCCGGACCCGCGCCTCGATCTGCGCATCGGTCAGCCGCGTCACCGGCAGCGACGGCCGGCCGGTCGCGTCCGTGTCCGACTTCTCGTTCGACTGCAACGCCAACAGCACGCCGAACAACACCACCCAGAAACACACCACCCCCAGCAGCAGCCGCGTCCGCGTCATGCGCTTGCCCGGCCGGTGCATCGGGTCGCCGTCCGCATACGGCGCTTCCCCCGGGGCCGTCGGGCTTCCCACCGGCGCAGTGTCGCCTTCGGACATCGCCGACGACCGGTCACGCAGCCGGAAGCTCAGCACCGCCGTGTCGCCGATCACGATCTGCCCGCTGTCGGGCAACACCGCGGGGCGCTTGCGCACCGTCTTGCGGTCCAGCTTCAGCCCGTTGGGCGAGCGGTTCACCACCGCCCACTTGCCGTCGCGCTGATCGAAGAACCCGTGGTCCCGTGACACCACCGGCAGATCGACCTGCAACGGGTGCGTCCCGTCTCGGCCGAACGTCACCGGCGCCTCGTGAAAACGCACCGTCGTCCCCGCCCGCGCCCCCGCCAGCACCTGCACGTCCAACGCCGGCAGCGCCGCGGCCGGCGCCTCGCCTTTCGACTTCCGCGCGCTCAATACAGCTCTCCCCGAAAGAACCGGATCAACACCGGGCCGAACACCACCAGCACCACCGCCATCAGGATCAGCATCGACGGGATCAGAATCTTCAGCGACGCCGACGCCGACTTCTTCTCCGCCGTCACCGCCCGCAGGTTCCGCAGCATGTCCGCCTGCGTCTTGAGGATCTCCGCCAGCGGCGACCCGAGCATGTCCGCCTGGTTCACCGCCGCGATCACGCTGCGCAGCGTCTCCAGCGGGATGCGGTCCGCCAGGTTCTGCAGCGCCGCCGCGCGCGACGTGCCGAACTTCATCTCGTTGAGCGCGAGCTGAAGCTCCTGGTTCAGGTCGTCGTCCGGGTCGTCGCGCACCAGCGTCTCCACCGCCTCATTAAACCCCGAGCCGGCCTGCATCACCAACGCGACCAGGTCGAGCGTGTATGGCAACTGCTTCGCGATCCGCACCACCCGACGCTGCCGCGCGCCGCCCAACAGCATCAACGGCAGGTAAAAACCCACCGCCAGGAAAAACGGCACCACCAGCAGCAGCAACCCGCCCCCCAGCGACAACTCCGCCAGCCCGCCCAGCAACACCGCCGCCATCGCCGACACCAGGCACAGCGTCAGGTACTGGTCCACCGTGTACCCCGACGCGTTGCCCGACGCGTCCAGGTCCTGACGGATCCGCGCCCGCAGCCCCGGCAAATCCAGCCGACCCGACAGGTCCGTCACCACCGCCAACGCCTGCCCGAGCACCGGCTGCTCGAACACGGTCGGCTTGTCCGCCCCCACCGCCCGCGCGATCCGCCGGTGCGCCGGCGCTTCGTGACGCACCGGATGCCGGAACAGCACCCAGATCGGCAAAAACACGCCGAAGAACACGGCGACGCTCGCGGCAAGTTGGAGGATCAGGAGGTTCATGGAATCAGTAGTCAGTAGTCAGTAGTCAGTAGTCAGTAGTCAGTAGTCAGCATCAAGGAACTCGGTTGCTTTCACAACGCCTGCCTTCTGACGACTGGCTCCTGTCTACTTGCTCAAAGCTGAACCCCCATGATCTTGCGGATCCACGCGTACGCCAGCAGGATCATCGTCGCCGCCACGATCAGGATCAGCCGACCCGCCGTCTCCGTGAACAGCAGCGTCACCCCCTGCGGATCGATCCCGTAAAGAATGATCAGAAACACCGGCGGCATCGCCGCCATCATGTTCGCCTGCGACCGGCCCTGCGCGGTGAGCGCTTCGAGCTTCCCCTCGAGCTTCTTGATCTCCCGTACCGACTCGGCGATGCGGTCCAGCGACTCGCCCGCGTCCCCGCCGCGCAGCCGGTGCATCTCGATCGCCGTGAACGTCAGCCGGTACAACGGCGACCCGATCCGGTTGCTCGCGTTGCGCATCGCCACGTTCAGGTCCGCGCCCAGCTCATACTCGGTCAGGATCTGCTCGAACTCCTGCCGCATCGCCCCGCGGTGGTTCTTGACCAACAGCTGCATCGCCTGCCCCAGGTTCAGCCCCGCCCGCACCGCCGCCGCCAGCGTGATCAGCCCGTCTGCGAGCTGGTCGTCCAGCTCCGCCCGCCGCTTCTGCTCCAGGTGCCGGATCACCAGCGTCGGCAGGAACACCGCCAACCCCCCGCACACCAGCGCGACGAACGGGTTGTCGGTGATCAGCAGCGCCAGCAGAAACGCCACGCCGATCCCGGTCAGCGTGAGGTACACCGCGTGCCGCGGCACGACGTCCATCATCAACTGCCGCCGCAGCACCCGGTCATACGCCAGCTCCTGCCGCGCGAACCACCGCGCAAACGGCCCGGGCCCGTAGTACGCCGCCAGAAACACCGCGGCGGCGGCCAGCACGCTGGCGAGCAGAAGGATGGCGGGGTCGGGGCCGGTCATGGGGCGGGGTTACAGCACGATCCCCGCAAAACGCGGGGCCAAACAGTGTAACGCAACCCCCACCCGGCAAGGCAGGGACGATCCGATCTGTTCGACAACAGGCCACCCTTGATCGCTGACGAGCCGCGACCGTCAGGGAGCGGGCAAGCGTCGCGGGAAACCCGCTCCCTCACGGTCGCGGCTCGTCAGATTGAACCCGATCTTGTGTTGATCCCATCGATGGCGACGCACTCTTTACTGCCCCCGTTTGTTTAGCGGGAGCGGCCCAGCCGCCCGCGTCACCGAGTCAAGTCGATCCCACGGGACGCTGCGCGTCTCCCGCCAAACCAAAGCAGTCATCACGGTTGCGGACCCCGCTCATCGAAGGCGCGCGGCCCGGCACCTGTCTGATCGTCCACGGGACGGGTGTTGCCGGTCCACTGCAGCCAGTGCTTAGGCCTCAAGACGCTCGGTTTTGTCGCGCCTTTCTACTTTGGACAGCAGGACAAGGCCAAACATTAGCGGCAACGCAGAGAAGCCTAAGCCGCTCATCAAGCTTACCCCGGCCTCGCCAACCGCACGATCTTGGGTGAAGTAGCCGATGAGCGTACCAGTCAGCAGAAGAACGCCGATGCCAAAGAGAATCCAACCCGCAATCTTCATGATCTGGCCTAACAATCTTTCGACAAAACACATTCGGCAGAACATCCACCGAAGTGTTTCTCGATTCTCGTAGCGGTGGCGGGTCGCGTCAAGGCTTTTCTCACCGCAACTGGCTGGGCTGAGCGGACATGGCGTTGGCCCGATGCGGTATTGGTTCACTTTGCTCACAGTGGCACCGGCATCCTGCCGGTGTTCGGTCGTCAGACCGAAAGAAGTGCGATTCGGCTTTGGCGAACCACCGGCAAGATGCCGGTGCCACTGAAATGAACAACTGCCCCCGATGCCGAATCATTGGCATCGGGTCGGGCGCGGCGTACAGTGTGTCGGTTCTGCCCCGCGTGGGCCCGCAGAGTTGCCCCATGCCCGACGCCGCTGACTCCGATCCCCCCGTCTTGACCACCGTCGGCTGGCGCGAGGGCGTCCGCCTGCCCGACTGGGGCGTCCGGCGCATCAAGGCCAAGATCGACACCGGGGCCCGCACCAGCGCCATCCACGTCGGCGAACTCGAGCTGCGCGACGACGACACCGCCCGCTTCGAGGTCGTGATCCACGAAAAGCCGCAGCGCGAAACCGTCTGGGTCGAGGCCGACCTGGTCCGCGAGGCGGTGGTCAAACCCAGCAGCGGCCAACGCCAGCGACGCCCCGTCGTCAGAACCACCATGCAGCTCGGCGGCATCCGCACGCAGATCGAGCTCACCCTCGTCTGCCGCAAGGGCATGCTCTGCCGCATGCTCGTCGGCCGGACCGCGCTGGCGGGGACGTACGTCGTGGACCCGTCAAAGACCTACCTGCACGGCCGACCCAAAAAACGCAAGGCAAGCTTGCAGAACCAACCGCCAAGACGCCAAGACCGCCGTGCAAAGCAGCAAGGCGGTTAGCCGCAGATTTCGCAGATGGACGCAGATTCATTCCAAGCGAAGCCAAGCAATGGAGTTGTGCGATGAAAAGTGTGCTTCGACAGAATACGAGAGCCACTGCAGCTGACCTCAAACCTCTGACGTTGCCCAATCACGAAATCCTCAGCGCCCGCGAGAACCTGTACGACCAATCTGCGTCCATCTGCGAAATCTGCGGCCACCTGATTCTCCCCTGACTCGGCGTTCTTGGCGCCTTGGCGGTTTACGCTTACTTCCCCGGAACCCCACCATGAAACTCGGCATCCTCTCCGCCGCCCCCAAGTGCTACAGCACCCGCCGCCTCCGCCAGGCCGCCGAGGAGCGCGGCCACGATGTCAAGGTCCTCAACACCCTCCGCTTCGCCATCGAACTCGCCCACGGCGAGCCCGACCTCCAGTTCCGCGGCAAGGACCTCAGCGACTACGACGCCGTCCTCCCCCGCATTGGCGCGTCCATCACCTACTTCGGCACCGCCGTCGTCCGACAGTTCGAGCAGATGGACGTCTACACGCCCAACTCATCCAACGGCATCACGAATTCCCGCGACAAGCTGCGCTCGCTGCAGATCCTCTCCCGCCACGACATTGGCATCCCCCACACCGCCTTCGTCCGCGAAAAAGCCGACGTGCTGCCCGCCATCGAACGCCTCGGCGGTGCCCCCATCATCATCAAGATCCTCGAAGGCACGCAAGGCGTCGGCGTCATCCTCGCCGAGACGAACAAGGTCGCCGAAGCCATCATCGAAACATTGCAATCCGCCCGGCAAAACGTGCTCATTCAGCGCTTCGTCAAGGAAAGCAAGGGCAAGGACATCCGCGCGTTTGTGGTGGGCGACCGCGTCGTCGCCGCGATGCGCCGCGTCGCCCAGGGCGACGAGTTCCGCAGCAACGTCCACCGCGGCGGCCAGGCCGAACGCATCGAGCTTGATCCGAGGTACGAAGAGACCGCCGTCCGCGCCGCGCAGATCATGGGGCTTCGCATGGCCGGCGTCGACATGCTCGAAGGCAAGAGCGGCCCGCAGATCATGGAGGTCAACTCCTCGCCCGGCCTGGAAGGCATCGAAGGCGCGACCGGGCTCGACGTCGCCGGCGCCGTCATCGACCACATCGCCGAGCAGGTCAACTTCCCCGAGCTGGACATCCGCCAGCGGCTCACCGTGACCAAGGGCTACGGCGTCGCCGAGCTGCACGTGCCCGAGGGCCACGCGTTCGTCGGACAATCCATCACCGAGACCGGCCTGCGCGACCTGGACATCGTCGTGCTCACCCTCAACCGTGGTACCAGCGTCATCTCCAACCCCAAGGGCTCGCGCATCCTCGAAGCCAACGACCGCATGCTCTGCTACGGCAAGCACGAGACCATGCGCACCCTCGTCCCCGAACGCAAAAAACGTAAGAAGAAGTCGAAAGTCCAGGAGCTCGACCCGGCCCTGCTCGAACAGTTGGAGCAGACGACGTGAGCGGTGCCGACTCCGCGCCCGATCCGAACCGGCCCGATCCGCCCAAACTCGACCCGAGTCGCTGGGGCGGCAAGACCGTCGCGCCCGGCGAAGGCCAGGCCGTCCAGATCACCGTCAGCGAGAGCTACTCCGGCGCCCGCGTGCGTCTGCCCGTGTTCATCTGGCGCGGCCGGCGCGACGGGCCGACCGTCTTCGTCACCGCCGCGGTCCACGGCGACGAGATCAACGGCACCGGCGCCATCCGCTACATCCTGACGCACCACCCCTTCGAAGTCGCGGCCGGCACGCTCGTCCTCGTGCCCGTCGTCAATCTGCTCGGTTTCGAGCAGCACGCCCGCTACCTGCCCGACCGCCGCGACCTCAACCGCTGCTTCCCCGGCGACGCCGACGGCCCGCTCGCCAAACGCATGGCCCACGCCTTCTTCGAGCAGGTCGTCCGCCGCTGCGACTTTGGGCTAGACCTGCACACCGCCGCCGTCCGCCGCACCAACTTCCCCAACGTCCGCGCCGACATGAAGAACGAACGCCTCGCCGCGCTCGCCCGCGCCTTCGGCGCCGAACTGATCGTCAGCTCGCGCGGCCCCGAGGGCTCGCTCCGACGCAGCGCCACCAAGGCCGGCGTCCCCACCCTCATCCTCGAAGCCGGCGAGGTCTGGAAGGTCCAGCCCGGCGTCGTCGAGTACGCCGTCCGCGGCGTCGCCAACTGCCTGCAACACTTAGGGATGGTCGACGGCACGCCCACCGACCCGCCCTTCCGCGTCGAGACCGACAGCACCAAGTGGGTCCGCGCCAAGTTCGGCGGGTTCCTCCGCTTCCACGTCGCCCCCGGGCAGATCGTCTCGGCCGGCGAGCCGCTCGCCACCAACGCCAAGCTCACCGGCGAAGAACAGAACATCCTCCGCGCCCCGCGCGACGGCATCATCCTGGGCATGACCACCCTCCCCTCCGTTGCCCCCGGCGACCCGGTCTGCCACCTCGCCTTCCCCAAACGCGGCGTCCTCCGCAAGATCGAACGCGCCGTCGAACAACTCGACCAGCCGTCGCTGCACGAACGCATCCGCGACGACTTTGAACGCGGCATGGTCGTCCACGATCCCGAAGACAACGAACGACCCTGAACCCCCGTTCGCAGTCAAACCCGCCGCTGACTTCTCGCCCGTAACCTCGACCTTCGTCAATCCCGCTTCCGGTCCCAGCCCTCGAACGCCGTCTCCATCCCCGGCCCCGGGCTGCGCGGCCAGCCGTCGTCGTCCCATGCCAACGCCCGGACCGCGAGCTTCGGTCGGCCCTCGTCCGCGCCGTCGTAGAAGTGCACGCTTAACTTCTCGCTGCCGTCGTCATCGACCAATACGCCCACATGCCCGGGCCCGATGAACGCCGGGTCTTCCGTGCCCAGGAACGCCGAACCGCCGCCTTCCATCATCGGCTTGCCGTCCTTATCGACGTACGGCCCCGTGATGTCGCGGCTGCGTCCGACCCGGATGTTGTACGTGCTGTCCAGCCCGTTGCAGCACCGGCCCCAGTTCACCCACAGGTAATAAAAACCATCGTGGAAATAGATCGCCGGCGCCTCGATCGAGTCGTACCACGCCAGCGAATGCGTCGGCGAATCTTCCAGCCGCATGCCCGTGTCCGGGTCCAGCTCGATCAGCTTCATCCCCGACCAGAACGACCCGTACGTCATCCACATCCGCCCGTCCTGGTCGAACAGCACCGCCGGGTCGATCGCGTTGTGGTCGCTGTCCTCGTTGGTCCGCACGACGATGCCGTGCTCGGTCCAGCCGTAATCGTCCGCCTCGCGGTCCAACGTCGGCGAACTCGCCAGCGCAATCGCAGACGTCTGCTTGCCGAACGCCGACACCGAGTAGTACACGAAGAAACGCCCGTTGTGCCTGACCACGTCCGGCGCCCAGAAGTGCCCGCGTTGCGACTCGGCCACGTCGGTGATCCAGTCCGGGTACCCGTCGCGCGGGAAGATCGAACCGTCCCGGTGCCACGCTTCAAGGTCGTCGGAATAGAAGATGCGGACGCCGCGCCCCGTGCCGAACATCCAGTAGCGGTCGCCTTCTTTCACAATGGTCGACGGGTCGTGCACGCCCAGGTCACGCTTGCCGGCCGCGGCGAGCTGCTCGGCGGCGGCCGCTTCGACGTCCGTGGTCGCGTCGGCGCTGGACGCGTCCGCGGTACCCTCGCCCGGTGTGGCCGGCGTCTGGGACTCGGCCATCTGAACCAGGCCGGCGATCAACAACACGATGAAAACGATATGAGGAAGCGTGGACATGATGCCGCGATCTTAGCCCACCCGCCCCTCCTCCGACGCCCCGAGCGTGCCCGGCAGCACCACGCCCGGCGAACCCACGCCCGGGAACTCGCTCAGCACCGCCGCGATCTCCCGCTCGTGCTCGGGCAACAGGAAGTCCACCCGTCCGCTCTGCGTGTTCTCGCGCGAAAGACTCGTCCCCTCCTGCGAGTCTTTTTCAAACGCTTTGAGCGCCTTGCCCACGTCCGCGACCGGCAGACCGCACGCCGCAAACAACGCACCCAACACCCCGCGCGGGTCGGCGGTCATCTCCTCGTAACGCAGCGTCGCGTCCCACACGTCCTTCGCGTAAAAGTCCAGGTAGTTCAGGACCGGGCCCAGCCAGAAGTATGAAAAAAAACGCGCCGCCGACACGTCCTCCGGCCGGCCCGCGTGACGCTTGAGCAACGGCACAAACGTTGAACGCAGCGCCAGCGACTCATCGTCAATAGTCCACTCCGCCAATGGCATCCCGAAGATCCGCGCCCACGACCGCGCGAACGCGAGTGCGCTGCGGTACATGAACACGTGCTTGCCCTCCGGGTACAGCCCGTGCAACACGTCCGCGATCGCCGTGACCTGGCTGCGCGGCTTGATCACCCATGTGCGATCGGCCGGGCGACACAACAAACGCACACAGCCGCGCAACACCGGCAGCACGTCGTCGCGATAGTCCGGGTCCTCGAACGGCTCGCGGTGCCGAACGTCCAGAAACACGTCCGGCTCGCTCAACCCCACCACGCCCTCGACCTCGTTGAGCGCTTTGCTCAACAAGGTCGAACCGCAACGCCCGGTCGAGTGCACGAAGATCAGCTTCGCCGGGTCCGGCAACGCCTCGGTCAGACGCACCACCGTCTCAAAGTCCACCGCGTAGAGCCGTTGCAGGTGCTGCGTCTGTGCTTCGTACACGAACGCCGCATCGGACAACATGACCTCCGCCGGCACCTCCGCAAAGATCACCCGCCGGCCCTCGACATCGAGCCGGAACGGCGTGATGTTCGCCACCGGCAACACGCGCTCGGCGCGCACCGTCTCCGCCGGCTCAAAAATCAACCCGCCCGCGCGGTCCGGCCCGCCGGTCAGCACGTCCTCCGTGTGGTCCACCACGTTCAAGGCCACGGCAACGTCCATCCGCACCACTGTAATCGCGGGTGCGCCATGTGCCGCGCCTCACTCCCCCCTTCAGGAGAGGGCCGGAGTGAGGGTCAAAACTCACCATCCCTTTCAAGCTTCAAAGCCGTGGACACGCGCTCGCCCCACCCTCCCTCAATCCCTCTCTGAAAAGGAAGAAAAGAGACCCAAACTTCGCGCGCTCAGCCGGGAGCCGGTGGCTCCCGGTCCGGAACCCGCCGGGTTCCGGCGATCCGTGCAAAAGACACGGACGATTCTGGGGACGACAACGCCCCTCGGATTCACTTGTGAAAGAACGCCGTGTGCGCCTCTGGCGAGCCGGGGCGTGTCGGCCCGGACATCCGGGGTGACACACCCCGGCTCGCTTTCGAAACAAACCCGGGGCGGGACCGCCGTCGCGATCCGCAGACCCCCGGCCGGCGTCGGTTTTTCAACCCGCCGTCACCGCGTTTCGGATGGGACTCACTCGGGGGGTTCCGGCGGGAGGCGGCGTGTGGTCAGGCTCCATCCCGACCCACCCGCGTCCAAGGCCACACGGCGATTCGTGATTAAGGAACTCAAGCCCTCACCCACCTGGCACCCACGCGGAGGCCACGCCCTTCACTCGCTTCCTACATTTTACCCGCGGGTCAAGAGGCTGCGGCAAAGTAACGGGCCACACGTGCGCAGAAAGGCAGATCAAACCTTGTTGACCCGTCGCCCCGGCCGGAAGGCCGGGGTTCTACGCGTCGAAGTAGGCGAACGGCCGCGACGGCACGAACCCCCGCGTTCCGACGGGGGCTAAGTGGGGTCAAAGGGCTAAGGCGTCTACGATGGGCCGATGCGAATTGTTTTCACGTTACTCATCATGTTTGCGGTCGGCTGCGATATTTCATCGTCCGGGCCGACTTCGGCGAACACGCCGGACGAGATGTTCTCCTACGTTATCGAGTCTCCTATTCCCCCGACCGTTTCCAACCTTCAAGGCGTGGGCGACACATGGCAGGGTTACAGCCTCTATTTGCGTTTTAATGCGCCGGATGCGGATGTCGATCGGATTATCGCGACCGGCTTTCAGCCTGCGGCATGGTCTGACATCTCGTACCGCTTCAACCTTCCGCAAGGCTACGACCGGTTTTCGCCACCATGGAACCCCGCCGCCATCTCGAACAAAGAGTGCTACGAGGCGGACGCAACCAATCAGTGGACTCACGGCGGCACCCACTACCTCGTGATCGATCGAAGCACCGGCACGGTCTATTTCTACGGAGTCGGGGCCTAACTACCAGTTGGGTTTGAACCAACTGTTTACTTCGCCTCGAACCAATCCTTACCCACGCCCACGTCGACGCTTAAGGGGCAGCGCAGGGACATCGCGTTTTCCATGGTGGTGGTGAGGGTTTGCGTGACGGGGTCGGCGGTGTCGGCGGGGGTTTCGAGGACGAGTTCGTCGTGGATCTGGAGGAGCAGGCGGGCGTGGGGGTGGTCGGTGTCGAGGCGGCGCTGGAGGTGGACCATGGCAAGTTTGATGAGGTCGGCGGCGCTGCCCTGGACGACGGAGTTGATGGCGAGGCGTTCGGCGAGGGCGCGGCGTTGGGGGTTGCGGGCGTCGATCTCGGGGATGGGTCGGCGGCGGCCGAGGATGGTCTTGACGTGGCCGTGCTCGCGGGCCTCCTGGACGCACTGCTGGAGGAAGCGGTCGATGCCGGTGAAGCGGGCCTTGTAGTCGGCGATGAGCTTGGCGGCGGATTCGTTGTCGAGGTTTTCGACGCGGCGCGCGAGGCCGAACGCGGTGACGCCGTAGATGATGCCGAAGTTGATCATCTTGGCCTGGGCGCGTTGGTCGGAAGTGACGTCGTCGAGGGCGCTGCCGAAGACCTCGGCGGCGACGGCGCGGTGGATGTCCTGGCCTTCGCGGAAGGCGTTGAGGAGGGCTTCGTCTTCGGAGAGGTGGGCGAGGAGGCGGAGTTCGATCTGGGAGTAGTCGGCGGCGATGAGGACGTGGCCGGGCTCGGCGACGAAGGCGCGGCGGATGTCGCGGCCGACGTCGGTGCGGATGGGGATGTTCTGGAGGTTGGGGTTGGAGGAGGAGAGCCGGCCGGTGGCGGCGCCGGTCTGGTGGAAGGTGCCGTGGACGCGGCCGTCGCCGCCTTTTTCCGGGGGTTCGATCGCGTCGGCGAGTTGGACGAAGTAGGTGCCGACCAGCTTGGTGAGCATGCGGTACTCGATCATCAGGCCGGGGATGTCGCGGGCGGCTTCGGGGACTTTTTCCAGGTCTTCCGGGGGCGTGGCGGCGAGTTTTTCGAGGACCTCGGCGTCGGTGGAGTAGCCGGTCTTGGTTTTCTTGACGACGGGGAACTTGAGGGAGGTGAAGAGCACCTCACCGAGCTGCTTGGGCGAGTCGGGGTTGAAGTCCTCGGCGGCGGCGTCGAGGACGGCGGTGCGGAGCTCGGCGGCGCGGGCTTCGAGCTGTTGGCGCTGCTGCTCGAGGATGTCGGGATCGACCTTGATGCCGGCGGCCTCCATGCGGTGGAGGACGGCGACGAGCGGCATCTCGACGTCGCGGGCAAGGTCGGCGACGCCGAGCTCCTCGCAGCGCTGCTCGAAGAGCCGGCAGAGGCGGAGCGTGATGTCGGCGTCTTCGGCGGAGTAGACGGTGACGGCGTCGAGCGCGACCTGGTCCATGGTCTTCTGGGCCGGCTCGTTTTTTTTGCGGGGCTTGGGGCCGATGAGCTCGGTGATGGGGACGCAGTGGTGGTTGAGTTCGGCGAGGGCGAGGTCGTCCATGCCGATGCCGGGCGCGTTGCAGAGGAAGGCGGCGATCATGGAGTCGAAGAGCGTGCCGTGGACGTCGGTGCCGGCGCGGCGGAGGACGTGGAGGTCGTACTTGAAGTGGTGGCCGAACTTGGCGATGGACTCGTCTTCGAGGACGGGGCGGAGCGTGTCGATGACGGCGGTCTGGTCGAGGTGCGTGTCGGGCTGAGGCGAGCGCGTCGGGACGTAGACGCCGGCGCCTTCCTGCCAGGCGAGACAGACGCCGCAGAGGTCGGCGCGGTGGCCGAGGCCGACGGTTTCGGTGTCGACGGCGACGGAGCCGGCTTCGCGGATGTCGCGGACGACGGCGTCGAGTTCTGTTTGGGTGCGGATACAGCGGTAGTCGCCGGCGGCGGTGATGGGTTTGGGTTCGTCGGCGGAGGCGTCGGGCGCGAAGAGGCCGAAGCCGACGTCGGCGGAAGTGGATTCGCTTTTCGCGTTTTTCGTTTCGGGCTTGGCGGATTCCGCGGGGTCGGACGCGTCGCCGCCGACGAGGTCGGCCAGGTCGCGGCGGTGGCGGTTGAAGCCGAGGTTGCGGAAGTCGGTCTGGAGTTGGTCGGCTTCAATGGCGTCGAGCGAGACGGCGGTGTCTTCGAGGTTGAAGTCGAGCTCGACGTCCTGCCGGAGCGTGACGAGTCGTTTGGAGAGCGCGAGTTGTCCGCCGGTGATGGCGTCCTCGACGTTTTCTTTCTGCTTGCCCTTGAGCTGGCCGACGCCGGCGATGAGCGCGTCGAGGTCGCCGAACTGGTTGAGCAGTTTGGTGGCGGTTTTGGGGCCGATGCCTTTGACCCCGGGCACGTTGTCGACGCTATCGCCGATGAGGGCCTGGTAGTCGATGGCCTGCTGCGGGGTGATGCCCTTCTTTTCGAGCAGCGCGGCGGTGTCGAGTTCGACACCCTCCTGCACGTCGAACAGGGTAACGCGGTCGGCAAGCACCTGTTCGAGGTCTTTGTCCTTCGAAACCAGACGGATGCGCAGGTCGGGGTGTTCGGCGGGGAGGCGGACGGCGAGCGTGGCCATGACGTCGTCGGCCTCGGCGCCGGGGATGCCGTAGACGGGCACGCCGAAGCGCTGCGTGATCTCGATCATGCGCGGGATCTGCGGGGCGAAGTCTTCGGGCGGGGCCTCGCGCTGGGCTTTGTAATCGGGGTAGAGCTCGTTGCGGAAGGTGGGTTCGGGCGTGTCGATGACGAGCGCGACGTAGCGCGGGCGGTGGTCCTTGAAGAGTTTGAGGAGCATCGCCGTGTAGGCGAAGACGGCGTTGGTGGGCTCGCCGGTGACGGGGCTGGTCATGCCGCCGCGGATGGCGAAGTAGGCGCGGAAGAACTGGTGGTGGCCGTCGATGAGGTAGAGGGTGGGTTGGTCGTCGGCGTGATTCGTTTTGTTGTTTTCGATCGACGTCTCGGGCATGCCGCCGATTCTAACGGTCCGCGGGCGGGGGCACGGGTCGCATCGCGGCGCCGAGGATGCGGCCGGTGGTCTGCGATTGCACGAACGCGACGAGGCGGAAGTTTGCGTCGTCGGCGCGCTCGGGCAGGGTGAGGATTGCTTCCTGATCGCCGGCGTGGGCGGGCTGGTTCGTCATGCCGCGGACGACGCCTTCGTGGGTAAGCTGGCGGCCGCGGTTCTCGCCTCGGGGCACGTGGTTGCTGAGGCCGTGCTGGGCCAAGGCGACGAGCAACCGGAGGTCGTCGGGGATTGGTTGGTCGGACAGCGTGATCGAGACGCGAACCGTATCGCCATCTCGCTGTGGTTCACCCACGACAATCTCGACGGTGGCGGGTTCTTCCAAGGCGGCGCTGACCGCCTCGTTCGCGCGGGTCTGGTTCGAACCGACGAATTCGACCCGGCCGTTGACGATCATCTGCGGCGTGTAGATGCGATTCGAGCGGAACCACGCGGCGTAGTGCCTTTGTCGATCCGACGCTTCGGCGGTGCTGAACGGGTCGGTCCAGCCGAGGCGGTTCCAGTAGTCGACGTGGTGCGAGAGGATGAAGACCCGCTTGCCGGTCTGTTGCGCGTCGGCGTCGAGTTCGGCGAGGACACGGTCGGCCGGCGGGCAGCTCGAACAGCCCTGAGACGTGAACAACTCGACGACCGCGAAGCCGGCGGGCGCTTCGGCTTGAACTGAAAGTGAAACCACACTCAAGGCAAACGCCAGGTACGCGGAAAGCCGGTGATGCATGAGCTTTTAACGCGAGCCCATCCCGCATTATTCCACGGATCACCAGTCCAGCGGGCGACGCCACGTGTCGCGCAATACGGCGAGTTGGAGGTCGAACAGCCGCCCTCGCTCGGCCGTGCGCGCGGTAAAGCGGTCGTGGTCGGCGAAGGTGCCGATCTGGGCAAACGGTGTGCCGGCATCTCGAAGGACGCGAACGGCTTTGTCGAGCATGGCGCCGGGCACCTCGATGAGGTACCGGCTCGGGGACTCGGCGAAGCAGCGCGCGGGCAGGTTGACGTCGCCGTCGGCCGGGAGGTTCGTGAGGTCCAGGTCCAGGCCGATGTCCCCGGAGAACGCCATCTCCGCCGCGGCAACGAGCACGCCACCCTCGGAGCAGTCGTGCGCCGATGCGAGCGCGTCGGCCTGGTGCAGCGCCCAGACGGATCGCGCGTTGCGTGGCCCGGCGTCCAAGTCCACCGTCGGGATCGGCCCGCCGGGCTGGTCGAGGACGGCGGCCAGGTGGGAGCCGCCGAGCGCGGCGCGGGTGGTGCCGATGATCAGCAGCGCGTTGCCGGAGCGTTTCGCGTCCATGGTTTGGGCGCGGCGCACGTCGGGCACGATGCCCAGCGCGGTGACGAGCAGCGTCGGCGGGATCGCGATGAGGCGGCCGTCTTCGGTGGTGAACTGGTTGTGCAGGGAATCTTTGCCGGACACGAACGGCGTGCCGTAGGCGAGCGCGCCGTCGTAACACGATTCGGCGGCGCGGACGAGTGTGCCCATGGCCTGCGGGTCGTCGCAGCTGGGCCAGCAGAAGTTGTCGAGGATCGCGATGCGGTTCGGGTCGGCACCGACGCACACGGAGTTGCGCACGGCTTCGTCGATCGCGTGCAGAGTCGCTTGATAAGAATCGCCGCCGGGAATCTTTTCCGACAACCAGGGGCAGACGCCGTTGGACAGCGCGACGCCGACGTTGCTATCGAGCTTCGGGCGGATGACCGCGGCGTCGGACGGGCCGAGTTGGAGCGGGCCGACGAGCGGCTTGACGACGCTGCCGCCCTGCACCTCGTGGTCGTACTGGCGGACGACCCAGTGCTTGGACGCGATGTTGGGGTGGGCGAGGAGCTTGAGCAGCGTGTCGCCCAGGTCGAGACCGTCGAGCGCGGGCGCATGACCGGCGGGGGTCGGCGACCACGTGGCCTGCCGCGTGGGCATGGGGATGCCGTCGTGCAGCAGCGGCATGGGCAGTTCGCCGACGACGGTGCCGCGGAAGTTGAGACGCAGCGTCGGCGTGCCTTGGTCGTCGTGGTGGCCGAAGGTGCCGAGGTCGGAGAGTTCGACGTCCTCGGCGGCGCAGATGGCCCTGAGTTTTTCGAGGTTTTCGGCGGGGACGGCGAGCACCATGCGCTCCTGGGCCTCGCTGATCCAGACTTCGGCGTAGTTGAGGCCGTCGTATTTCAATGGCGCGGCGTCGAGGTTCACGTCCGCGCCGACCTTCTCGCCCATTTCGCCGATGGCGCTGGAGAAACCACCGGCACCGCAGTCGGTGATGGCGGAGAAGAGCGTGCCGTCTTCGTGGTCGCGGGCGGCGAGGATGACGTCGAGGGTTTGCTTTTCGGTGATGGCGTTGCCGATCTGCACGGCGTGCCCGAACTCGTCGGCGTGGGTGTCGGTGAGCTCGGCGGAGCTGAACGTGGCGCCGTGGATGCCGTCACGCCCGGTGCGTCCGCCGAGGGCGATGATGCGGTCGCCGGGCTTTACTTCACCGAAGCATTTGTCCAGCGGGATCAGTCCGACACAGCCTGCGAAGACGAGCGGGTTGGCAACGTAGTCGTCGTGGAAGAGCACCGTGCCGTTGACGGTGGGGATGCCCATGCGGTTGCCGTAGTCGCGGACGCCGGCGACGACCTGCTCGAGGATGCGGCGCGGGGGAAGCACGCTATTGGGGATCTCGCTGTACTCGGTGGTGGGTGGGGCGACGGCGAACGTGTCGGTGTTGGCGATGGGTTTGGCGGCGAGCCCGGTGCCGATAATGTCGCGGATGCAGCCGCCGATGCCGGTGGCGGCGCCGCCGTAGGGCTCGATGGCGGAGGGGTGGTTGTGGGTCTCGACCTTGATGGCGACGCCGTGGATGTCGTCGAGCTTGACGACGCCGGCGTTGTCGTCGAAGACGGAGACGAGCCAGTCGCCCTTTCCGTCTTCCTCGGCGGATCGATCGCGTAGTGTAAAAGTGGCGGCGGCGACGGTGGACTTCAGGAGGTTGTGGATCGTGACGGAAGGATTCGGGCCGTCGTCATCGATCTCGTGGCCGGGTTTGTCGCGGAAGATGCGGAGGGGGTCATCCGGTGCTTCGTCGCTTGGCTCCTCCGCACTCGGCTTGTAGGTAACTGTGCTCTTGAGTGTTTTGTGCACGCAGTGTTCGGACCAGGTCTGCGCGAGCGTTTCGAGTTCGATGTCCGTCGGCTCGCGGTCCAGGCCACGGAAGTGATCGCGGATCGTCCGCATTTCCTCGAGCGAGAGGAACAGGTGCGCTTCGCGGGACAGGCGCTGCAACCCGGCGTCGTCCAATTCACGCACCGGGATGTGTCGCAAATCAAGTTCGTAGTGCTGCCCGGCGGCGAAGTTTTCGGGCACATATGGCTCGACATAAAACGATTCGATCACCGGGTTGCCCAGGTGCGCTTGAGCAAAAGCGCGGGCGGCGTCGGCGGTGAGCGTGCCGTCGTGGTGGAAGTCGTAGCGGTGCCCCGTGCGGACGGTCAGTTCGTCTCCGGACAGTTCGGGGAACATGTCGCGCAGCGCGGCGGCGGTCGATTCGGCGACGGGGTCCATGACGCCCGGCTGGGGGTGGACCTCGATGGTGATGACCGGGCCGGCGCCCTCGTCGGTCGCGCCCGCGCCGGGGACGGCGTGCTGGGCGATGGAGTCGGCGAGGAGTTCTTCGCCGACGCGTCGGACCTGATCGTCGTCGAGCGTTGCCGAGATCAGGAAGACCTGCGCGGCGCGGATGCGCCGAACGCCCGGGCAGGTCGTTTGCGCCGCGGCCGTGGCTTTTCGGCCGTGCGCATCGTGCGTGTCGTGTTTCGGCCAGACTTCGATGCGGCGGACGCGGGCGGTCTCGGCGCCGACGGGCGTGCTCAGGGCGGTCATGCCCGGATCATAAGGAAGCGGGTCCAATGACGCTGATGCGCGGACGCAAAGTGCGGTATGTAGCGGCGGAACGTCACACCGGGTCGGCGACTTCGGCGAGCATGTTCTGGGTGAGTTCCCAGAGCCCGACCTCGCGGAACGGGGTCGCGGTGCCGCGGAGGTTGCCGTGCCGCTGGGTGTGGTGGTTCCAGTGCGACTGGGCGCGCAACAGGGACGTGCGGGCTTCCTGCGCGTCGGTGGGTCGGGCGTCTTTCTTGAACCGGCGGTAGGCGGCCAGCCCCGCCACCAGATCGCGGAGCGCTTCCATGAACGACTCGGTGTAGATCAGCGTGTTCGACAGCGCGGCGTGGGACGAATCGCGGTCGCCCAGGGCCCGTTGCGCGTCGTGGCGAAGCTGGGCGATCAGTTCGGCGGCCCGGCGCTTTTCTTCGACGACGGCGTCGAGCTGTTCGGCGGGCAGACGCTGCACCATCCGCCACGCCGCCTCGACGTCGAGCAGGTCGTCGGAGACCCAGTCGGCCGCGGGGTGCCACGCGTCGGGCCGGCTCCGCGCGAACGCCTCGACGTAGAAGCTCTGCCGGATCAGCTCGGGCGAGCGCAGCAGGACGGCGCGGATCGCCTCGGCGTGCTTGTCCCGGTTCAGGCCGAGCCGATCCGCGATCCACGCGTCCGCGAGCGCCTCGGGGTCGGCCGTGGGGTCGTCGGCCAGCCGCGGCGCGGCGAAGACGTTCGCGTCGATCCACGACTCGTCCTTGACGAACGGCCCGCCCCAGCCGCCGCCGCGCACCCACGCCATCACCCCGGCGAAGTTCACGCGTGACGTCACCTCCGCCAGACCCGCCGGCTCGCCCTGGTTCCGCATCGCCGGGTCGCCGTCGCGCCACAGCCCGGCCTGCCAATTCGGGATGCCGCCTTTGCCCTCGAACTCGCGCTGGCATTGGAGTTCGTACATCACCGGGCGTTTGCCGCAGACCAGCGACGCACGGTTCCACGGCTGGTACCGCCAGAAGTCGGTCTCGGTGAACTTGAACGAGAGCACCAGGCGGTCGTCGGTCTCGTCGCCGGGCAGGTCCTGGACGACGCGTTGGGCCAGCTCGGGCGTGTCGTGCATGCCGTTGGGGCGGACGTTCCAGGCCCGGACGATCAGCTTCTTGCCGTGCTGCTCCACCACGGTGTCGTGGGCGCGTTTGATGAGGTCGGTGATGCGTTCGGCCCGGCCGAAGTGGTTGCAGCGCGGGCAGCGCGGGGTGTAGATGTCGTTGCCGACCAGGTGCGGGAAGCGCCGCGCGTCGCAGTCGCCAAAGCGCAGGACCACGCCCGACACGTCGGGCCACCGCCGCAGCATGCCGGTTAAGCCGTCGACACAGCGCTGAAGCGTCCGCTCGCTCGCGGGGCACAGCACGTCGGGCCGGCCCTTGCACGTCAGCGCCTGGCCTTCACGTTCGACCAGGTGCCGGCCGAGGACCAGCATGTCGTAGGCGAGGAAGGTCTCCATCCCCGCGTGTCGGGCGGACTCGAGGCTCGCGGACACCGAGGCGGCGGCCTGCTCGACCCAGCGGGCGATCTCGGCGTCGCCGCCGGACTCCAGCCGCGACAGGCCCGACAGCGCGGTGGTCTCGTAGAGCAGCCAGCCGTTGTAGCCCAGTTCGGCGAGTTGCCGGGGGTCGGCGAAGCGCGAATCGGGGTCCGGTTCGCCGGGGTTGTGGATCAGGGTGGCGAGCTTGAGCATCCGGCCGAATCAACCTCGTGAACCGCAGGGCCGAGCGATGATACCGCAACCCCCGATGATCCCCGCCCGGGGCGCGCCAAAAAAAGCCGGCCCCTCTCGGAGCCGGCTCGGGTTGGAGGATCGTGGTGCGGCCGGGCGATCGCTTTAGTCGTACGCGGTGCCCAGGTCGCTCAGCGGCGGGAGGTCTTCTTCGAGGTCTTCGACCGACTCGCCGAGCGTGACCATGACGACCAGGTCCTGGTAGTCGATGCCGAAGCTGCCGGAGAGGTTGTTGAACTCGAAGAGGTAGATGGCCTGGTTGGGGTGCAGGGCCATGTGGGAGCCGGCTTCGTTGGTGTAGGGGTTGAGGTAGGCCTCGACGTTGGTCTGGTTGCTCATGGTCGAGAAGGTCGGCACGTCGTCGCCGTCGCGCAGGACCATGACGGCGCCCAGGTCGCTCGAAGAGTTCAGCACGTAGGGCGTGCGCGAGACGCTCGCGTTGGCCTCCCATGCGCGGGCGGTCATGGTGATCGCTGCGTCGGGGTCGAACATCTGGTCGATGATCATGTGGATCGGCGAGATGCTGCCGGTGTTGACGTTGCCGCCGGTGGTGGGCAGGGACGGGGTCGAACTGCCGCCGCGTCGGCTGCGGCGACCGCTGCGGCGCGAGCTGCTGCTGCCGTACGGGTCGATGATCGCGGCGCCGAAGGGCTCGATGGTTTCGTCGCCGACGTGGACCTGCACGGTGATGGCGCCGAGCTGGCCGCTGGCGGTGCCCCACGAGCAGCCGATGACCGTGATCTTGGCGGCGAAGTCCTCGCCGGGCACGACCTGGCCGCGGGTGATGCTGAAATCGACCGCGCGGTCGCCGCGGTCGGCGGAGGCGGTCGCGGCGGGCAGGCCGGCGAGCAGGCCGGCGGTGCAGGCGGCGAGGGCGAAGGTCTTACGGGTGCGGGCTCTTTTCATGGTGTGTTCCCCAATTGAATCTGTGAACAATCCCTTCACGAACGAACCGAACGATTCAATCCGCGCACCGTCCAATCGTTCGCTCGGAACAACCTCGAATCCGTGACGCCTGTTCGGGCTGCGGAAACTGGGAAACACCCCGTCCCCGAACCGGCAACGCTTCACCCACCGGCACAGCCGGACCGTGGCCGATAATGCCGGTCCTGCGGGTCGGTCACGGGGGTTGCGGGTTGCAGCGATGGGTCAGGCGTAACCCAGCGCGTCCAAGTCGTCCTCGTCGAGCCCGAAGTGGTGTCCCAGTTCGTGCAGGAGCGTGATGCGGATCTGCCGGGAGAGTTCCGCGCGGTCGCCGCGCGGGCGTGGCCGGCACGACCAGCCCACCATGCGCAGCAGCGGCCCGCGGAAGATGCGGATCTCGTCGGGGATCGTGCCGTGGTCCTCGACGCTGCGCTCGGTCAGCGGCGTGCCGGTGTGCAGCCCGAACAGGTCCTCGCCCGGCTCCATGCCCAGGTCGGCCAGCAGGTCCGGGCTCGGCTCGTCCTCCACGATCAGCGGCACCTCGGCCAGCCACGCGTGGACCTCGTCGGGCAGCGTCGCCAGGTGCTTCTCCAGCAGCGAATCGAAGACCTCGCGCTCTTGATCGTTGACGCTCACGCCCTCAGCGTAACCGCCCCGCCGGGTCTGGCGGCCGCCGTACACTGCCCGCGATGTCGGCCGACGCCCGCCCACACTTCTTCGACCTCGACCCCGACGGCTTGCAGCGTGTCGTCGCCGACGCGGGCATGCCTCGGTTCCGCGCGGCCCAAGTCCTCGACTGGGTGTACCGGCGGAACGTCACCGACCCGCGGGCCATGACGAACCTCTCGGCCCGCGATCGGGACGTGTTGGGCGAGTCCATCTGCTTCGTGCGCGGCGATGTCGTGCGTCACCAACGCGCGACCGACGGCACGCAGAAGCTGCTCGTGGATTGGGGGGTGTTGCAGGGTTCAGGGGACAGGGTTCAGGGTGCAGGAGGAAGCACCGCAAAGCAGGACGCGAAAGATGATGCGACAAATCCGCTGGCTCTGTACCCCGAACCCCGGACCCTGAACCCCGACCAACAGACCGAGTGCGTCGTGATCCCTACGCCCAAGCGGCGCACCGCGTGCATCAGTTCGCAGATCGGCTGCCCGGTGGGATGCCGGTTCTGCGCGTCCGGGCTCGGTGGGCTCGACGGCAACCTCACGGCCGGGCAGATCGTGCAGCAGGCGTGGCAGCTCTCGGCCATGCTGGCGTCGCAGAACGACGCGATCTGCCGCGTGACCAACGTCGTGTTCATGGGCATGGGCGAGCCGCTGGCGAACCTGCCGAACGTGACGCGGGCGCTGCGCACCCTCACCGCCGACTGGGGCCTGAACCTCTCGGCCCGCAAGGTGACGGTGTCCACCGTTGGCGTCGTGCCCGGCATCCGCAAGCTCGCGCAGCTCGACCTGCCCATCACACTCGCCATCTCGCTGCACGCCCCGAACGACGACATCCGGCGGGAGATCATCCCCTGGGCGAAGTTCGTCACCGTCGCCGAGTTGATCGACGCCGGGCAGTTTTATTTCGACCAGACCGGCCGCGAGGTGACGCTCGAATACATCCTGCTCGGCGGCGTCAACGACCAGGCCGAGCACGCAAAAGAGCTTGCGCAGGTCGCACGCAAACTGCGCGGGAACGTCAACCTCATCCGCTACAACGAGGTCGCGGGCCTGCCGTACCAGCGGCCGGGCACCGACGACGTCCACCGGTTCCAGGAGACGCTCAAGCGGGCCGGCATCAATACGCACATCCGCGCCAGTCGCGGCCGGGACATCGCCGCCGCGTGCGGGCAACTCCGCCACGAAACGGCGACGACCTGACACACCAATAACCTCTGTCTGCTACGGATGGACGCCATGAAGCCGCTGATCCCAGTTTTAGTTTGTGCCTGTTTCGCCCTCACCGGGTGCGGGGTCTCGAACCACCTCGCCCGCAACGCCGACCGCGATCCCCATGTCCATGCCGACAATGTGGCCGATCCGGAGATCGGCACGAGCGTGTACGTCGGCGACGCGGAAGCCCGCAACTACCGCCCCACCCCCGAGCTGGTCGTTGCGAAAAACCCACGGGAGCGCAGTAAGTTCCCCAACGTCGATATTCACTGCCACTGGAAGATCGACCTGGACCCGGCCGAGATGCTTGCCGCGATGGATCAGCGGAACATCCTCCGGGCGATCAACCTCTCCGGCGGCTGGGGCGACGACCTGGACGCCATGTGCGCGAAGTTTCTCGGGGCCAACGCGGGGCTTGAGACCGAACGGTTTGTGGTGTTTTTGAACCTGCCGTTCGACCGCATCGACGAGCCGGGCTTCACCGATTGGGCGGTCAACGAGGTCGAACGGGCGCACGAGATGGGCGTGCGTGGTTTGAAGGTCTTCAAGTCGCTCGGGCTGTACCACCGCGACAGCCAAGGCCAACTCGTCAAGATCGACGACCGCCGACTCGACCCGGTCTGGGCGAAGTGCGGCGAGTTAGGCATGCCCGTGCTGATCCACACGGCCGACCCGCTCGCGTTCTTCAAACCCATCGACGAAACCAACGAGCGTTGGATGCAACTCCAGCGACACCCGGACTGGAGCTTCTACGGCACCGACGCCCCGCCGCGCGACGAACTTCTGGCCGCCCGCAGCCGAATCATGGAAAGGCATCGGGGCACCAACTTCATCGGCCCGCACGTCGCCAACAACGCCGAGGACCTGCAACGCGTCGCCGCCGACCTGGACCGTCATCCCAACCTGTACTGCGACATCTCCGGGCGCGTCGCCGAACTGGGGCGGCAGCCTTACTCGGCCCGGTCGCTATTCCTGAAGTACCCCGACCGCATCCTCTTCGGCACCGACCGCGACCCTGTCCGCACCAGCCAGCCCCGCTACGCGATCTACTACCGCTTCCTCGAAACCGGGGATGAATACTTCGACTACTACGACCACCCGTTCCCGCCGACGGGCGAGTGGAAGATCTACGGCATCCTGCTGCCGGACGACGTGCTCGAGAAGGTCTACCGAACCAACGCGGATCGGCTGCTGGGTTTTGACGAGTAAGAATTGGCCGGACCGGTCGCTCACGCTCCCGGCTCTGACATTCAACTGCACACAGAGCCGGGAGCGTCAGCGACCGGTGGTCCGGAACTCGTTACGGTGCGTCCATGCAGTCCGCGCTCATCGCCGTCGTCGTGTTTCTGGGGATCGGGCTGCTGCTGCGGGCGACGCTGCCGCCGCTGCGGGCGCTATTCATCCCGGCGTCGGTCGTGGGCGGGCTGATCGGGTTCGGCGTCGCGCAGGCGCTGCTCAACAGCGGCCCGGCGGAGGTGGCCGGGCTGTACCGCGGCGACGAGGCGGCGCTGGCCAACGCGTCCGATGTGCAGCGCACCACCCTCGACATCTTTAACACGCTGCGTGGTTGGCCGGGCCCGCTATTGGCGGTGATCTTTGCCGCACTGCTGTTGGAAAAGCCCAGCCGGCCGTTTCGCCAGGCGGCGCGGGCGGCGGCGCAACAGGGGGTCATGGTCTGGCTGATCGTCTTGGGGCAGAGCTGCGTCGGGCTGGCGGCGGTGCTGCTGGTCGTCTGGCCGATGGGCTTCGACGTGCCGGCGTCGTTCGGGCAGATGATCGAGGCCGGTTTCTCCGGCGGGCACGGCACCGCGGGCGCGATGGGCGCGATCTTCGAGGGGCCGCTCAACTTCCCCGCCGGCATGGACCTGGGCATGCTCTTCGCCACCGTCGGGCTGGTCGGCGGCGTGGTCACCGGCATCCTGTGGGTCAACGTCGGCGTCCGCCGCGGCTGGACCGTCGCTTCGACCGTGGACCTGGCCACCACGACCGGCCTCGAAGCGCGGCGCGACCCGCAGCCCGGTGCCTACGCCCGCAGCCGCGCCGACGTCATCGAACCCATGATGCTGCAGCTGCTGCTGGTCGGCGTCGCCTTCGCCGTTGGGTGGGCGTACCAAGCCGGGTTCATCGCGCTGCTGGACACCGTCGCGCACGGCGCGATGGCCGAGGAACACGCGGACAACTTCATGAAGTTCGCGGGCAAGCTGCCGTTGTTTCTTTTTACGTTGTTGGGTGGGCTGACGCTGCGCTGGGGGTTGTCCGCATTGAAACTCGACGACCTGATCGACGCGCCGTCGCTGTCGCGCATCACCGGGGTGGCGATGGAAGTCCTGATCGTCGCGGCGATCTCGACGCTGCGCATCGAGGCGCTCATGGACTACTGGCAGCCGACGGTGTTGTTGCTGGCGCTGGGGTTCGCGTGGTCGACGTTCTGCCTGTTGGTGCTGGCCCCGCGGTTGCTGCCGCGGGCGTACTGGTTCGAGCTGGGCCTTATCAACTACGGCATGTCCACCGGCACGACAGCGCAGGGCATGATGCTGCTGCGCATGGTCGACCCGGAGCTGAAGACGCCCGCCACGGAGGACTACGCCGTCGCCGCCCCGCTGTCGGCGCCGTTCATCGGCGGCGGCGTGATCACGGTGAGCCTGCCGCTGCTCATGGCCGAGAGCGGCGCGGGGGTGCCGCTGGTCGCGGTGGTGGCCGTGATGGCCGCCGCGCTGGTCGGGCTGCTGGTGGCGGGCTTGTTCCTGGCGGGCCGGCGTCCGGAAGCGTCCGCACAACCTCCGGCGTGACGCGCCCCGGCGCGAGCCGCCGACCCCGCCGCGGTATACTCCACGGCCCGGCACGGTTCCGCCCGCCGGCCACGTCCTGATCGTGTAGCTCAGCTGGATAGAGCGTCTGCCTCCGGAGCAGAAGGTCGCAGGTTCGAATCCTGCCACGATCGTTGGAAAAAGGCCGGTTGGTCCGGCCGGCAGCAGACGGCCTCCCCGTTTCAAGCCGCTCGGGGCCACCCGGAGCCGGCCAAGGTCGGCCAGCACTTCCCCGCGGGCGACCACCCGCGGCGCGACTCCGCCGGTTGGTACCGGCGGTGCTCGACGGCTGGTACCCGTCGAGTAAAATGGCATAGGTGGCGTGTGGCGGAATCAGGTCTAACCTCGACTTTGTAGCACCGCCAGCGACCCGGGACTTCTCGACTTACCTCGACGTTGTTGCAACCCGGGACCCCTCGCAACACCCCGCCTGTGTTCAGCCCGCGCGCGTAACCCGCGGGCGAGTTTCTTTCATGTCTTCGGAGATGAGCGTTGGCTGAACTTTCGCGGGGCGACCTGCTCTTCGAATACGTACACGAGTTGGCTTATGAACTCGGCGGCGAGAAACCCGTATCGATCGATACGGTCGCGTCAAGCCTTCGCGCCTTCGAAGAGCTCGTACTTTCTACAAACGCCATGCTCGCAGAGGTGGCTCCTTGGATCGACGGCCGGCTCGAAATTGGGTTTGGCGAGCAGAGACGGGATCGCTCAAAGAAGAAAGACTGATCCGCTATTTTGGACCGGATAAAGACAAGTTTCTCGACACCGTCGAAACCATCGGGGCGGCAACTGGTGGACACTCCGTCCGTCGGGCGTGCTGCGGCAAAGCACAAACCCATCACGCGCGTCGTTGCGCGGGCGGTCGTTTCGCTGATCCTTTTGAATATGACCGGTCTGATGACGCCGGCCGATGTTCAATGGCTGCGCGCCAAGCTTCTTGACCTTCTCAAACAAGCGACGGCCGGATTAATCTATGAACCCGAGGCAGTCGATGTCGGCAAACTCGAAGAGTGGATTTCAAAGTACGTGACCGCGCATCCGAGACTCGTTTAAGACGATCACCGACCTGCTAGAACCCGCCTGGATCGGCGGTGGCGGTGTTTCTTTGGACGCAGCTCCGCTCACCAGCTATCCCGAGCGTTTCATCACGGCGGCGCCGCGAAGGCAGAAACAGATGAAAGCATCGGCGGGTCCGATCGGCCCGTGGACCGATGATCGCGGAGATCCCCGCCACCGCCCCGAGACGACTCTGGCGGGACCAGGGATATGCTCTTCCGCGCTCAACCATGCCGATCGACCGCGATGCGAGAGTCGCCATTGTGTTTCATTCTCGTATTTTCCCCAAGTTTTGGCAGATTGGTATTGCGGGTCCGGAAGACACGCGTTAGCGTCAGCGGCGGCTTGGTCGCATCCCTGCAGGCGCTCTGACTTTCTGCCTGGCTCTCGTTCGCGGTCACGATCTTGATGGGAAGACGCATGTTGGATATCCGAAACATACGTGGTTAAGCGGCTACGGGCCGAAGCCAGGCATTTCACTCGGCCGAGTCGCGATCCAACGTTTCACATAGAAGGGCCATCATTGAGTGATGTTCCGCACCGAGGCAGAGAGAACCTTCGTCGAGCGCCCGACGCTTCGGTGTCCCGGTTGTGCGCGGTGGCGGCCAAGTTCAGCGCGTTCGGCCCCCGTTGGGAACCCCTCGAGAAGCGCGTGTTGTTGTCGAGCTCGTGGCTTGACCCCGGCGACGACGGCGTTGACTACGGCTTAAGCAACGCCGAAGCCGGCAACCTCCTCAACGGCTTGGCGGGGTTCGGTGATTGGCTCTCCGATGCGGCGGGGGTGGGAGACCTGGCCGTGCCGCTTGCCGGACTCGCGGATGTGTCGGGCGAGGGGTTAACCCTGGGGTCGGTGCTGGACCTCGAGCAGGTCTTGGCCGACACGCTGACCACGCCCATCACCGACTACTTCAACGCTCTCGATCCGGCCTCGCCGACCACGGCCGAACTGGACGCCTACCTCACCGGGCTACCGAGCTTTTCCGCGGTGCGCGTCGGTGCCTTCACCGCGCCCGATGACGAGGTTCGCATCGATGTCGCGTTCAACGTGCCACTGACGGGCACGGCGGTGAGCCTGGACCTCGGGGACGACGCCGACGCGCTGGGCCTGAGCGCACAGGGCGCGGCCCTGACGACCACGCTCGGCGGCACGGTGACCGTCGGGATGTCGTTCGGGCTCACGCTCGATCCGACGCTCGCCGATGCCGAGGCGTTTTTTCTACGCGACGTCTGTCTGGAGGGCGCTGTCGCGCTAAACGCCACGGGCGAGACGATCGACGGTGGCGTCGGCTTTCTGGAGGTGACGTTCGACGGAGCGGCCATCGACCTTAACGCGGGCGTGCGGCTTGAGATCAACGACCCGGTCTCGGACTCGCTGGGCAACGTCACGTCGTCGGAGCTTGCCGGGGCCTTGGCCGAAGACACGGCGGCCACGACCGTGACGGCCGACTCGGTGAGCGGGACGCTGCCGGTCAGCGCGTCGCTGGGGGGATGGTCGACGGCCGGCTCCGCCGAAGTCGCGGTCGGCGGCGCGGCGCTCGACGCGACGGGCCCAACGCTGACCCCCAATGCGGGGTTCGACGAGGTCGCGCCATTCGGCGAATGGTCCGCCAACGACATCCACGCCGGCTGGATCGCGGTGGCGAACCTCCTGAACGCCGTGAGCGCCGCGCCGGACGTCGATGTCGACGTGCCGTTTGTGGGCGGCGTGTCGGTGGGCGGGCTGACCAGCGCCGGCGACGCGCTGCGCGCGGTCGTCATCGACCCGCTCGAATCCGCCGGTCTGCCGGCCTATTCGAGTGCGCAGGGCCTGGCGGCCGCGCTGACCGCGGCCGCCGGCGTGAGTGTCACGCCGAGCTACGACCCGACCACCGGGCAGTTGGGCTATGCGCTGGACGTGGACCACGCCGAAGCCGACGTCGCCGCGCCGTTGGTCCTCAACGTCGAGGCGGAACGGCTGAGCCGATTCGAATCGGCCGATACGGCGACGCTCAGCCGCACGGCGACGATCGACGGCACGGTACTGTTCGACCTGGATTCAACCGCGACTTCAAAAACCGAACGCGTGCTGATCGACGACTTGACGATCGGCGGGTCGGTGGGCGCAATCGCCAACAACGCCGACGGCACGGCGCGGCTGGGCCTGATCGATCTGAGCTTCGGCGACGCCGACCTGACGGGCGACCTGACCTACACGGCGCAGGTGGACACCGGCGTGGCGGGCGAGACGCTCAAAGCGGTATCCACGAAGATCGCGGACGGCCTCGGCTTCGTGATCGACGGCGTGGTCCGGACGACGGGCTTTGTGCTGAACAAAGGCGATCTAACCGTCGACAAGGGCATCGTGACGCTCGATGCGGGCGCCGAGATCGTTACGAGCGTAACCGAGACCGCCGCCGGCAATACCGTGGACGTCGTGGTGAATAACGCGGCGATCCTGGACAAGGCCGCCGATATCAACGACGACCTGGCGAACAGAATCCTCGAGAAGTTGAGCGAGGTCGTCGAGCGGGTGAACCCGGCCGATCAGGTCCGAACGCTATACCCGCTTGACCCCTCGAGTTCTCTGGATGCCGTCGATCCGGCCCAGCTCATCGACGAAGGCGTCGATGCGGCGTTGTCGTTCCTAGACGCGGCGGCCGGCCTCGATGCGCCGAGCCTTCAGGACATCGCGGAGTTCTACCAGGACGGTTTGCGGTCCGTGTTTGACTCGACGGAAACGACGGTCGATCTCGTACTCGACAAGGTCGTTGACAATATCCGCTGGCAGTTCACGCTGGTCGATCGGGTTGCCGATGCGGCAACGGACGTCGTGTTTGATCTGGTCCAGGTCGCCAACAATGATGGCGTGCCCTCGGAACTCGCGGGCCTCGACAGCTTCGCCGCCTCGGGGGCGACGTTCGGTGTGGATGCCGGTTACGAGTTCGACATCGATCTGGTCATCGACCTCGACGACGCGACCCAGACCGTCTACGTCGCGGACACTTCGCGCTTCGACGCCGACTTCTATGCGAACACGGGCGGCCCGAGCCTGGCGGACCTGAGCGGCGTGCTCGGGCCGCTCGGAGTAACACTTTCGGGCGGCGAGGTGATCGTCGCCCAGAGCCTGACGTCGCCGACCTCATCGGCACCCGCGACGTACTCGTTGACTCTTCCGTCGGTCTCCGGGACGCCGGGGTACGACCCGGACACGCTCAACGCCGGCGACTTCGATGCCGACGCGACGGGCCAGACGCGCGTCGCGTTCGACGACGTCACCGAGACCGGCACGGGCGCCTCGTTCGCGCCGGGCGGCTCGGCGCCCCGGTTCCGCGTGGACTTGACCGACCTGGGCGCGCCGGGGCCGGGCACCGTGACGTTTTTTGCGCTGCCCGACTTCGCCGCGGCCGTCTCGGGCCTTGACCTGACGTCCGACCTGTCGGCGCTGCGCGATGGCCTGGACCAGTTGCTGGGCGGCTTCGAGACCGGCCTGGGTTCCTTCGTATTGAACGGCGCCTTCCCGCTTATCGGTGGTGGGTTGGCCGACGTCGCTAACGTGCTGACCGGACTCCGTACAGACGCGGTCGCCGGCGTGGACGGCGCGGCCAGCGCCACCGAAGCTGACATCCGCGCGGCACTCGAGGCCGCCTTGGGCATCTCACTCTCGGCACCCACGTTCACTGACGAGGTGATCTACGACCTGAGCAAGACCGAGTCCCTGGTCGATGTGACACAGTCCTTCGACACCGACTTCGGGTTGCCGGGGTTGAACCTCGACGTGAGCGGGCTGCTCACCGTGGCGGTGGACTACGACCTGAATCTGGGTATCGGGGTCAGCACCTCCGACGGCGCGTTCCTGGTGCTCGACGAGTCCAACCCCGAATTGGAAGTCACGGTCGAAGTAACTCTGGACGGTGCCGTACTGGCCGGCCGTCTGGGGTTCCTGTCGGTGGAACTATGCGAGCGCCTCGGCGAGACCTCGGGCTTTACCGGCACGTTCAGCATCGAGCTCGACGAGCCCAGCGGCGACGACCGTCTGACGCTCGCCGAGTTGCAATCCAACGCGCTTTCCGGTCTGGTCAGCGCGGACTTGTCGGGGGCGGCTGAATTGAACCTCGAGGTCAAGGCCGGGACCACGGCGGACTGGCTGCCTGGCTTGCGGACCGACCTCGACATCGACTGGGCGTTCGGCGGCGGAGATCTGACGGGCAGCGCGCCGACCGTGGTGTTCGGCAACCTCGAAGTCGAGCTCGGTCAGTTTGCCGAGCGCGTCATCAGTCCGTTCTTCGGCCGCATGACGACGTTCCTCGAGCCGATCCAACCGGGCATCGATGTCTTTACGGCCGAGATCCCGATCATCAGCGACTTCTTTGACGACCCGGTGTCGCTGGCGTCGATCCTGTCCGGCCTGGGCAGCCTGTCCGGTCAGCCCGGGTTCGAGTTCCTCGCAGCGGTGGGCAACGTCGTCACCACCCTCGATCAGATCAACAGCCTGCTGGGTTCGCTGGGTTCGGGCGCCATCCGTTTCGGTGACCTGGACTTCGGCTCGACGGACCTGCGTTTGGCGTTGACGGACAACTTCGATGTCGGGGCGCTCGCCGATGTGGACAGCACGAGCCCGATCGATCAGGCCGCGGGCCTTTCGAGCTCGTTCACCTCGACGCTGTTTGACTCGGACAACGCCGGGCTGACCGTGCCGTTCCTCGAGAACCCGACCCTGGCGTTCGAGTTGCTGCTGGGTCTGCGCGACGACATCGAGTTGATCGGCTGGGACCTGCCCACGCTGTCAACGGGGATCGGATTTGAGGTTGAGTTCCCCGTGTTTCCCGCGGTGACCGTGGGCTTCTTCGGCAACCTGACCGCTTCGGCCGACCTGGCTCTGGGCCTCGACACCCGGGGGTTCGTTGCGTACGCGGAGTCGGGCGACCTCGCGGACCTGGCCGACGGATTCTACCTCAGCGACACCGGCCAGAGCGTCGGCGGCTCGGACGTGCCGGAGTTCCTGCTGCGCGGCGAGGTCGGCGTGCAGGGCGGGCTGGACGTCGCGGTCGCCGAGGCCAAGATCGCCGGCGGCGTGGCCGCGTCGCTGTTCGCCGACCTCAACGATCACGACGGCGACGGCAAACTCCGCGCCGGCGAACTGGCGGGCGACTGCGTGTTCTCGATCGGCGGCGAGATCAGCATCTTCCTGGAAGCGTTCGCCAAGGTGGGCTTCAAGCGGTTCGATTTCCCGCTGGCCGAGTTTGTTATCACCGAGTTTGAAGTCACCCCGGACTGCCCGCCGGAGGTGAGTTCCAGCGGACCCGAGCTCTTCCATATCGAGGGCGGGAACGAACTGGTCTTGAACATGGGGCCGGACGCCGACCTGCGGAATGTCTCCGAAGACGTGATCAACGAGCAGTTCTTCGTCAGCTCGTCTGGAAGCGATGTCGTGGTGCAGGCGTTCGGGATCGAACAAACCTACAGCGGCGGCGCGGGCCTGCTCCTGATCCGGGCCGATGGCGGCGACGGCGACGACCTGATCGACCTGTCGGGTTTCGAGTTGAGCACGCCGACTCAGTTGTCCGGTGGCAGCGGCGACGACACGATCGTGGGCAGCCCCGGCGGCGGCAACGTCATTGACGGCGGCGGCGGCGACGACGAGTTGATCGGTGGCAGCGGCTCGGGGTTGCCCGGGCTGTTCGACGACACGATCGACGGGGGCACCGGGAACGACGAGATCGACGGCGGCGGCGGCGACGACGCCCTGTCGGGCGGTGACGGCGACGACACGATCCGCGGCGGCGCGGGCAACGACACGATCGACGGCGACGCGGGCGAGGACGTACTCTTCGGCGGTACCGGGAACGACACGCTCCGCGGCGGAGCCGACGACGACGTGCTCCAGGGCGAGGCCGGGTTCAACACGCTTCGGGGCGAGGGCGGCGACGACCGGCTGTTCGGCACGGACAACGCGGACCCCGAACTCGACGGCGGGGACGGCGACGATGTTATTTACGGTTACGGAGGCGACGATTCGGTCTTGCGCGGCGGCAACGGCGACGACTACATCGACGGCGGGGACGGCGACGACATTATCGAGGGTGGCCTGGATTCCGATACGATTTATGGCGGATCGGGCGACGACAGGGTTTTCGGAAACGAGTCCGGTTTCTTCGTGTTGCCCTTCGACGCCGGCGACCAGATCTACGGCGAATCGGGCAACGACACGATCGACGGCCAGGAGGGCGCGGACACGATCGACGGCGGCGACGGCGACGACACGATCACCGGCGGCGACGGGGCGGACGTCATCCGTGGCGAATCGGGCAACGACACGATCGACGGCAACCGCGGCACCGACACGCTGGACGGCGGCTCGGGCAACGACGTCATCACTGGTGGCGAAGACGCCGACCAAATCCTCGGCGGGCCGGGAAGTGACCGCCTCATCGGCAACAGCGGTTCCGACGACATCCGGGGCGGGCCCGGGGAAGACCGCATCGAGGGTCGGCGGGGTGACGACACGATCGACGGCGGCATCGACAACGACACGATCCGCGGCAACGACGGGAACGACACCATCCACGGGCGCGCCGGCAACGACCTGATCGTCGGCGGGCGCGGTGCGGACACGATCTACGGCGATGGGGGTGACGACGTGGTCTACGCCGGGCTCGGTCCCGACACCGTCTTTGGCGGTACGGGCGACGACCGAATCCGTGGCGAGGAGGGCAACGACGTGTTGCTCGGCGAGCCGGGCGCGGACGAGTTGCTTGGTGGCGACGGCAACGACGAGCTGCGCGGCGGTGCCGACGACGACCGTATGCTTGGGGACGACGGTGTCGACGACTTGTACGGCAACGGCGGCGCGGACCTCCTCCACGCGGGCTCCGGGGTGGGCAATCGGCTGTTCGGCGGCGACGGCGACGACGAGATCGTCGGGTCCGACGAGGGCGGGCTGGACCCGGTCTTCGGCGACGGTGTGCTATTCGGCGACTACATCGAGGGCGGCGCCGGGGCGGACGTGATCTACGGCCTCGCCGCGAGCGACGAGATCCACGGCGGGCCGGGCATCGACTGGATCGACGCGGGCCTGGGCAACGACTTCGTCAACGCCGGGAGCGACGACGACACGGTCTACGGCGGCGATGGCGACGACGTATTGGAGGGCGACGCGGGTGCCGACACGCTGATCGGCGATGCACACCACGACATCCTGTACGGACACACCGCCGACGGCGTCGCTGACGACGGAGCCGTGGATGTGCTTTGGGGCGATTTCGGCACCGGCGCGGGTGAGCCCGGTGGCGGGCAGGACTCGCTGGCCGGCGGGCTCGGACACGACTTCCACTACGGCGAGGGTGACGCCGATCAGATCATCCTGGCCGCCGACGCGAGCGCTTCGGAGCATCGAGACTACGGCGGCGGATCGATGGTGGCCGAGGCGTACGGATCGTTTACGCCTTCTGCTTATCCCTTGCCCGTGGTCTACACGGCGGATGTGCGGGCTCCGCTTGTATTGCCCGGCGGACCGACCGGCGGCACGGGATGGCGTGAGCTCCGCGGGTCCGCGACCGGCACCGCCCTCACGCCCGCCGGCGGCCTGGACCACACGCTCTTGGCGTTCGGCGGCGAGACCTACGTGGCTTGGTCCGACTACCGTCATGGCAACTACGAGATCTACGTCGCGAAGTACGACCCCCTGGCCGATGCATGGGTGGAAGTCAATGCGGGCAGCGCATCGGGAGGCGGCGTGAGCAACTCGCCGGAAAGCTCGCGTCGGCCGGCGCTTCAGATCTACGACAGCGGCGGCGGCGTCTACCGATTGCTGGTGGCGTGGACCGAAGTGGCGAGCGATGGGTTCAAGTCACTCCGCGTGGCCGAGGAAAACCTGGGGTGGTCGGCCCAGACCGTTCCGGGGCCGCCTACGGGCGTGATCGACCACGTCGGATTCGTTGACCGCGGCGGCGGCACGTTCTACCTGACGTACCTGGACCACGCTGCAGGCTTTACGCATCTGTATGCGCAGGACTACAACCCGGCGGCGGCGGTCGGCGGTTTCGGGCCGCGGTGGAACGTGACGACCGATGTCCACGGCCCCGGCGCGACGCTCGATGTCGCCTCGTATGCCGCCGACTATTTCGCGCCGGCGATGGCTTTCGCGGTGGCCTGGGAGATCGGCGATCCCGGCAACGAAAGCTTCGAGGTCTGGGAGAAGATCAACATTTGGGACCTCGTCGGCACCGAGACAGGCTCCGCGCAACGCGACCACGGCGACCCAGATGTCGCCTATCGCGCGATCTCGCACCCGGACACCGACCGTGAGATCTGGGCGGCCTACACGCAGGACACGACCAGCGAGACACAAGTCAAAGCGATTGTGAGCAATCTGCAGCTCGAAGACATCGACGGCGTACCGACCGAAGTCCGAGTCACCCGGCATGCCGACACGCAACGATTCGGCGAACCGATCGACACAACCGCGTCCAGCCTCTCGCAGACGATCGGCTACGCCAGTCGCCCCGCCATCGCGTCGGCGCCCGACGGCGTGAGCGTGTTCTGGCTGGACGACAGCGTCCACGACAACGGCGACGGGCTCAACAAGCTCTACGTCGCGCAGCAGGCCGGCGATGTGCTCGCGGAGGTCGCCCCCGGCGAGGCCACGGGCGCGGGCATCGCGCCCGCCGACGCTTCCGCCGATCACCTCGTCGCGGACGGCAACGACACGAGCTACCGCGTCTTGTGGACGGAGACCCGTGGCAAGCCATTGACGGCCGGCCTACTCGAAAGCACGACCGGCTCGACCACGACTCTGACCGGCGACTTCAACGGGTCCGGACAGGTCGAGCAAGGCGACCTGGACCTGGTGCTGCTGAATTGGGGTCTTGACACGAACGTGTCGGGCGTCCCGGCCGGATGGGTCCACGACAACGCCGGCATCGGCCAGGTCGAACAGACGGAACTGGACAAGGTGCTGCTCAATTGGGGCAACACGGCGGCGCCGCCCGCAGCGCCCCTTTGGTCGATCGCGGCGACCGCAGCGACCACAGCGAACATCGGCGTTGTCGATGGGGCGGGCGGCGAAACGCATGCGGCCGAGCCGGTTGAGCACGCCACGGAGACGCCCAACGCCCGCATCGCTGAACTCGCCAGGCCGACCAAACGGGCCGACCGTGCGGATCATGATCGCGGCCGACGTTCCGCGCGTTACCACCGCGGCAGCCGGGCTTGGTCGCCTCCTTCCCGGACATTGGACGACGTGGCGACGGATCGGAACTACGTTTGGTCCGACCTGTTCGAGGTCCGCGCCTAAACCGCGCGGTTACGTCATTCGCGGCGTCCGGACCACCGCGAGCTGCGTCCGTCGGTGGCCCCTGTCAACATATTTTGCCAGCACCTCCGGCCGCAGCGAGCGCACCCACGGCGGGTCGGGTTCGCGATCCGATCTTACGCACGACGGCGGTTCGGCGCACGACAATTTGTAGTTCCCATCGGTTTAGACGGTTTGGAAGCTTCCCAGACTCACGCGCTCCCCGATGGGAACGATAAGTATGTCGTCGAGCTCACGAACCGGGCCGTCCGGATATCCGCCGCCACCCGTAGATGTCACCTGATCTCACATCGATGGCGGCCACGTTCGTGGTGAGTCCCGATGCCTGATTCTGGCCCCGGATCGATGAGCGATCGCGATCGCCGAATTCAACGCTCCGCATCAACCCGATTCGGTCGCCCAAGCGCAAAGGAAAAGGCCGCCCGAAGACGGCCTTTTCCACAAGGGGACGGCGGGTTGACGCGGGCTCGGTTGGGCTTGGGTCAGCGGCGCGTGCGACGCCGCACGGCCAGGCCGCCGAGCATAAGCACGCCCGCGGCGGCGGGTTCGGGCACGGCGAGGTAGGGGAACACGCTCTGGAACGGCAGGTCGTTGCCGTCGACCAGGTCGCCCGTAACGGCACCTTCGGAGAGCAGGTTCAGCTCGGCGTCGATCACGTCGTCGAACAGGCGGCGGCCGTTGAGGAAACCGTCGGCGCTGGTCGTGTCGAACGTGAGCACGTCCGGCAGGAGCACGCCGGTCAGGGCGTCGGCGTTGGCCTGGCTGCTCAGGCCGGCGATGGCGGCGTTGACGTCGTCACCGAAGGCGGCGAAGTCGTTGGCCTCGTCGGCCATGTTGAATTCGTCCTTGCGGGCGGTGGGGATCAACACGGTGTTAATCGCGGGCCGGCCCATGCGGTCGACCTGGTTGCCGCCGACGACGGTGCGGGCGGTGATGCCGACGTTGGTGGCGCCGAAGTCGCTGCTGGGCAGTTCGAGGACGATGGCGGAGACGGCGGCGCCGGCGAAGGTGTCGTCGCCGGTGAAGTTGAAGCCGTCGTTGAACCCGACCAGGTCGAAGAAGAACGGGTCGTCGAAGAGCCCGGCGGTGACCATGCCGCCGGTCGAGACGGCGTTGTTCACGCCGGTCGTGCCGGTGGCGAACGGCGTGCCGTTGCGGAGCATGGTGAACGCCTGCTGGCCGGCGACGGGCGCGGCGAAAGTGGTGCTGTAGGTGATGTCGGGCACGGCGTCGCCGTCGGTGTCGACCTCGAACTGGTAGTCCACGTCCGTGCCGAAGGTCGTGGGGCTGGTCGTGCCGAAAGGGTTCATGACGCCCGCGAACGGGTTGACGGTCAAAATAAGCACCGAGTTGTTCGCGTCGACGGGCGACTGGAAGGCGTACAGGTCGTTGATGTCGCGGTCGCCGGCGCCGGCCGTCCGCAGCGCCGGGGCGTCGAGGTGGTCCGCCGCGTGGACGGCCGAAGCCCCCAGCAACATCACCGGCGTCGTGGCTGCGTACGCGAATGCTCTCTTCCAACGTGTCATGCGGTTTCTCCAAAAAGACGTGAAAAGGCAGAGACCCCGGCTCGGCGTCGCAAAGCCCGCGCAATACACAGGCAACAGCCGAGCCGTCGGCACACATCCGTGCCGCGTCCACGCCACGAACGCTCGCCGCGGGACGATCCGAAACCCCTTCAGCCGTGTCTACGGGCCCCGAACGCCGCCGGATGCATCGGAGTTCAAACCTTTCGCGGTCGGCACAACCGCGCTGGTTAAATCCCGATGATCTCGAGGTCCAACGCACGCTCGCACAGCCACACCGCCGCCAGCAGCGCGATCAACACCGAGCCGGCCCACAACACGCCCCAGCGGTAAAGCGCCGTCCGCCTCAGCAGAAACGCCACGGGCATGAACGCCAGCACGATGGCGATCTGGCCCAGCTCCACGCCGACGTTGAACGCCAGCAGCGACACCGCCAGCGCCGCGTCCGCCAACCCCAGGTCCTGCAGCACGTTCGCGAACCCGAACCCGTGGATCAGCCCGAACCCCAACGCGATCACCCACCCCGGCAGGACCACGACCGGCAGCAGGTTCGCCACGGCCGTGACGATAATCGACGCCGCGATCGCCGACTCCACCCACCGGCCCGGCAGCGACACGTACTCCATCACCGCCAGCCACAGCGTGATCGAGTGCGCCACCGTGAACACCGTCACGATCTTCAAGACGGCGGCGCACGCGGGCCGGAACGTCTCGACCGGCTCCCACTTCATCTCACGCCGCAGGAACACCGCCGGGAACAGCAGGGTCAACAAAAACAAGATGTGGTCGAACCCGATCCAGATGTGCCAGACGCCCTCGCGGACGTACTCGACGAACGTGTGCCACAGGCTCGTTTCGCCGGCCCGTAGCTCCACGGACGGCGACTCGGGCGTGAGAATGTGCGTGCTGGTTTCTTCGCCGTGCCGGTACACCACCAGGCCTCGGTGTGTCGGATCGGTGTCGAAGAGCAGGCTGTACTCGATATCGACGCTGGTCACGTCGCCGGGCGCGTCGGTGCCGATCACCAGCACGGCGTAGGCCCCGTCGCTGTGCTGGGTCACCATCAGCTCATCGACACGCAGCGCACAAGGTGTGCCGTCGGCGGTGAGCTTGAGCCGGCTCAAGGCGTGGGCTTCCACGGCCGAGCGCTGCGACTTCAGCTCGCCCCAAGTGATCTCCCCGTTCTGATCCAGGTCGAGCCCGACGAGCACCTCGAGGTCCTTGAGCGCGAGGTCCCAGGTCAGAGAAAGCACTTCGCCGCCGGCGTCGAGCTTGAGGTAGCTGTCGCTGGGCTTGTGCGCGTGCGCGCTACCGGCTGCGAGAACCAGCAAGAAAAACGCAAACAGACGGCACGCAACCTTCACGACCCCACCAGCCTCTCGACCAGCGCTTCGAGCACCACGTCCTTGGTGCCTTGCTGCTTGAGAAACGCGATCACCGGCGCGGCCGCCTCCGGATCGCCCGCCGCCAGCGCCGCCTCGAGCGCGTTGCGGTGGTCGCGGTACTCCTTCTGTTTGTCCCAGTTCTCCAGCGCGACCACGAGCGCACGTTGCGGTTCGCCCTTCAATTCAAGGTAAAACCGCGACTCGAAGCGCCCGTGCGGCACGCCGCCGCGCAGGCGGATCTCTTCGAACCGGTTTTCGAGCTGCCCGCTCCACTCTTCGGCCAGACCCGTGTCTCCGGCTTGTTTCGCCGCGATGGCGGCCCGCAGCAGAATGCCGGTGTCGGAAACGTGGTCGCGCAGCATCGGGAGTGCATCGTCCGCCCGGCCGTGGTCGAGCAGGAAGTCGCCGTAGACACGTAGGAGATACATGTCGCCGGGATCGACTTCGAACGCTTCGCGGTAATGCGCCTCGGCGCGTTCGTCATGGCCAAGGGCCCGGGCGACCTCCGCCTGCATCGCCAGCAGCCAAGGCAGCGTCCCCGTCCACCGCGACGATACTTCGGGCTTGATCGCCTCCAACCGGTCGTAAGCCTCCTGTGCGCCGCCGGTCACGGCCGACAGCGGCACCCGGGCGATGGCCGCGGGCACCTCCGCGGCGAAACCGTCGAGCGCGTCGCACGCCTCGCGCGCTTCGTCATAACGCCCCTGCACTCGCCGCAGGTTCGCCACCTCGATCCACGCCTGCACGTTCAAGGGTTCGTGTTCGAGCAGCAGACGCAGGTCGTCCACCGCCGCGTCGTAATCATGATCACGTTCCTTGATCTTGGCCCGCAGTTGCAGGACGTTTGCCGGGGCGTCGTCCGCGTCCCACCACCGCCGCAGCGCCGCGCGGGCGTAGCCGTCGTAGCGCGGGTCGCCGGTGCGTTTGCCCAGATCGACGTAACCCGCCGCGACCTCCGCCGCCAGCGCTTCGTTGCCCGGGTCGGCCCGCAACTGCCGACGCTTGACGTTCAGTTCGCCGCGCTCGGAGAGCACCAACCTTGGCAACGTCTCCAGGACCTCGTCGTCGGACGCCGGGACGTACGGCTCACCCGCCGCGCCGACCACGCAGCCACCGATCAGGCCGGCGAAGAGGCACAGAAGCAAAATGATCCGAGATACTCTCAAAAACCCGTTCTCGATTCCGTCTGTCCGCCGAGCATAGCAGTCGTATCGGTCGGCGGTCGTGTGCGATGCCAACCACGCACCGCCCGTGCCGAGGATACGCGGGCCGCCGCGGCACGGATCAACGCGACGACACATCGACCCGGAACATATTCCGGGCCGGTCGTGCCATTAACTGGGGTTTGGGGAATCCGCGGGGTTCAGGCGGACTGCCGGCGGCGTTCCTCGGCTTCTTTGCGGAAGCGGATCGCCGCGAGCGGGCGGTCGGAGTTGAGCCGGCTGTTGAGCTTCTTGAGCGCCTCGATCTCGATCTGGCGGACGCGCTCCCTGGTGAGGCCGACGTGCTTGCCGATCTCTTTGAGGGTCAGCGGCTCCTCGCCGTCCAGGCCGTAGCGCAGGCGGAGGATCGTGGCCTCGCGGTCGTCGATCGAGTCGAGCATCAGCGCGATGGTCTTGAGGTCGTCGTCGCGGAGCACCTGTTCCTCAGGCGTCATCGTGCGCTCGTCGGCGAGCATCTCCGACAGCGTCGGCGGCGCGTTGTCCCCGCCCTCGGACTCCTGCATCGGGCGCTGCGACGCCTTGACCGCCTTGCGGATGATGCGGATCTTCTTGGGCGGCAGGTCCATGCGCTCGGCGAGTTCGTTCACGTTGGGCATCCGGCCCAGCTCGTCCTCCAGCTCGCGCGACGCCTTCTTCCACTTGGCGATCAGCTCGACCATGTACGCCGGGATGTGAATCGGCTGCACCGCGTTGATGAGGGCGCGCTTGATCGCCTGCTTGATCCACCACGAGCCGTAGGTCGAGAAGCGTGCGCCGTACTCGGGGTCGAAGCCCTCGACCGCGCGGAGCAGGCCGAGGTTGCCTTCTTCAATGAGGTCCTGCAACGGGAGCCCGCGGTTGCTGTAGCGCTTCGCGATGGCCACGACCAGGCGCAGGTTCGCGCGGATCATGTGTTCGCGCGACGCCATGCAGTTTTCGTGGATGATCTTCCGGCAGAGGTCCTTCTCTTGATCCGCGGTGAGCAGCGGGACCTCGTCGATCTGACGGAGGTAAAGCTCGAGTTCGGTCTTGACGCGTCCCTTGGCCATAGAGCTTTCCAACCCCGTTGAACTTCGAGCGGACTGGCCAACGGACGCGGCCACCGGCGATCCTCGGGCTGATCCACCATCGGCCCGATCCGGGACCCGCTTAACCGTGGGTACGGCGGAATGCCACCGGCGGATGCCGCCCGTTGCGCCCGTAAGTGTTGCTGCACGGGGAAGTTGCTAGGCTGGCCATGTGCCGGACGCACCCGTCAGCGACGCCGACCACGCCCGCTCGCCGTGGGTCTCCGTGTGGCGGCCGCTGGTCACCATCGGCAATGCCCCGCTCCGTTTAGCCCGCGGTTATCGGCCGGGCTGGCTTGGGCCCGACCTCTTCGCCGCGCTCACCGTCGCGCTGGTCGCGCTGCCGCAGTCGATGGCGTTCGCGGAGGTCGCGGGGCTGCGCCCCGAGGTCGGGCTGTACGCGATGATCGTGGCGGCGGTCGTCGGCGGGCTGCTGACCTCCAGCCGACAGGTCTCGATCGGCCCGACGAACACCATGGCGATCATGGCCGGCAGCGCGCTGCTGGTCATGTCGGTGCCGGGCGGCGTGGCGGACCCGGCACAGAAAGCCGTGTTCATCGCCGGGGTTGCGGTGTTGGCCGGGGTGATCCAGGTGCTGCTCGCGCTGGCGCGGATGGGCGAGTTGGTGCGGTACGTGAGCCAGAGCGTGCTGGTCGGGTTCGCCGCCGGCGCGGGCGTGCTGATCGCGATCAATCAGGTGCCGGCGTTCTTGGGCATCCCGCTGGACTCGACCGACGCAGACGTGAACGGCGTGCCCAAAACCGTGGTCCGACTCATCGAGACCGCGACGGCACCCGACGGCCGCGCGGTGCTGATCGGGGTCGCGTCGCTCGTGGTGGCGCTGGGGTGCAGGCTTATCTCGCGCTGGCTGCCGGCGCACCTGCTCGCGGTCGTGGTCGGCGGGCTGATCGTGTGGCTGGCCGGGTGGGGCGACGGGCGGGTCGATATCGTCGGCGAACTGCCGCGTGGCCTGCCCGGGTTCGCCGCGCCGCCGACCGACGTGGCGTTCTACCGCGCGATGATCGTCCCGGCGTTGGCGATCGCCCTGGTCGGCATGCTCGACATCTACGGCATCGGCAAGACGCTCGCCGGCCGCAGCGGGCAACGCGTCAACGCCGAGCAGGACTTCGTCACCCTCGGCGTCACCAACATCGTCACCGGGCTGTTCCGCGGCATGCCCATCAGCGCGAGCTACTCCCGTTCGGCGCTGAACGCCGACGCCGGCTCCCGCACCCAGGCCGCCGGCATCCTCAGCGGCGTGATCACGGCGGTGCTGTTCCTCGCGCTGGCGCCGGCCGCACAGTTCATCCCTATGGCCAGCATCGCCGCGATCCTCTTCGTCATCGCGTACGGCCTGATCGACTGGCGCTACGTCCGACGCATCGTCCGCTCCAACCACGCGGACCTGGCCGTCTGCGTGGGCACGTTCGTCGCCACGCTGCTCATCCCGCTCGAGCAGGCGGTGTTCGTCGGCGTGTTCCTCAACATCGCGCTCTACCTCCGCCGCGCCCGGCAGGTCTACGTCCTCGAAATGGTCCGCGACGAGGCCTCTCCGACCGGGCTGATCGAACGCCCGCTCAAACAGGAAGGCCACGAAGGCGGCGTCGTCTTTCTCCAGCTCGAAGGCAACCTCTTCTTCGCCGCCTCCGACGATTTGCAGGACCGTTTTCACCAGGTCATGCACAGCGGTGCCAAGGCGGTCATCCTCCGGCTCAAGCGCACGCACATGGTCGACGCCACCATCATGCACGTCCTCCAGCAGTTCGCCCGGCAGATGCACGAGCGCGGAGGACACGTCCTGCTCTGCGGTGTCCGCGAACGCATGAAGCACCGCATGATCGAGTTCGGCCTGACCGAAGTAATCCCCGAAGACCACATCTTCACCACCCGCAACGACCTGTTCGCTTCCGCCAAGGCCGCCATCCAGCGTGCCCGCGAACTGACCGGCCACGACCTGATCCAACGCGAGCCCGCACGCCGGACGGCCGAACCCGCGTGGAACTACGAGATCTGAGGCGACGCACCGCATGGACGTGATCTTTCATCAGGCCGCTCTGGGCGACTTCGCGCTGACGCTCCCGCTGCTGCGCGGGCTCGGCACGGACGCGACGGTGGTTGCGCCGTGGTCGCACGGACGCTTGGCCACGCGCTTGGTGCCCGGGGTGAACAGCATGGACATCGAGATGTTCGAGTTCACCCGGCTGTTCGCCGACGGCGGTCCGAGCGTGGTCAGTCCGGCGGTGCAGGCGTTGTTCGAAGACGCGACCCGGATCGTCAGCTTTATCGCCGGGCCGGACTCGGCGTGGGCGAAGAACGTGCGCCGCCTCGCCCCGCAGGCCGCACTCTTCTTCGTCGCCGCCCGCCCCACCACCGCCTGGGACGACCACGTCACGCGCTGGCACCAGAAACAACTCAAGAACCAGGGCCTGGTCTACACGCCCGAGCCATGCGGAATTGCAAGCAAAGCATCGCAAAACACAGGAGATGGGGACCACGAAGAAAACCAGGTCGTCATCCATCCCGGCTCCGGCGGCGTCGCCAAGTGCTGGGCGGTCGAGCGCTTCGTGAAGCTGGCGGCGCGGCTGCGCGACGCCGGACGCAGCGTGCGTTTCGTGGTCGGCGAGGCGGAGGTCGAACGCGGCGTTGAGCAGAAGCTGGAAGCACACGGACAACCAAACAACCCCACAATCTGCCGCGACCTCGACACGTTTCTCGCGTTGCTCAACGACGCAACGCTCTACCTCGGCCACGACGCCGGGCCCACCCACGTCGCCGCCCAGGCCGCCGTGCGCACGGTCGCGCTGTTCGGCCCGACCGACCCCGCGGTGTGGTCCCCGCTCGGCCCCGACGTCACCGTGCTCGCGCCGGACGAACCGACCGCGATGGACTGGCTCGACGTGGACCGCGTGCTTGACGCGATCCGCTGAGGGCACAGCGAACCGACCCCGCCCCGCCCTCCGTACAATCTCCGACGATGAAGATCCTGCTCGCCAACCCCCGCGGCTTCTGCGCCGGCGTCGAGATGGCCATCGACACCGTCCAGGAACTCGTCGACCTGATCGGCACGCCGCTCTACGTCTACCACGAGATCGTCCACAACCGCCACGTCGTCGAACGCTTCGTCGATCAAGGCGTGACCTTCGTTGAAGACATCGCCGAGGTGCCGGAAGGCTCGACCGTTGTGTTCAGCGCCCACGGCGTCAGCCCGCAGGTACGTCAAGAGTCCGAGCAGCGCAACCTCCGCATGATCGACGCGACATGTCCGCTGGTCACCAAGGTCCACGTCGAGGCCCGGCGGTACGCGAAGATGGGCAAACGCATCCTCCTCGTCGGCCACGCCGAGCACCAGGAAATCAAGGGCACCTTCGGCGAGGCCCCGGAGTGCACGACCATCGTCGAAAGCCCCGCGGACGTTGACGCCCTCGACTTCCCGCCCGACACGCCGATGATCTACCTGACGCAGACCACGCTCAGCGTGGACGACGCCCAGGTCATCATCGACGCGATCAAGCGGAAGTACCCGAACTGCACCGCCCCGCCCAAGGAAGACATCTGTTACGCGACAACGAACCGCCAGCACGCCGTCCGTGAGATGGCACCGCAGGCCGACCTCACCATCGTCATCGGGTCGCGCAACAGCTCCAACAGCGTCCGCCTCACCGAGATCAGCGAGAACACCGGCACGCCCGCGAAGCGCATCGACGACACAAGCGAATTGGATTTCGCGTGGTTCGCCGGCGTCGATACCGTGCTGCTCACCGCCGGTGCCTCCGCCCCGGAAGACCTTGTGCTGAACGTGATCGAGACACTGAAGAAGCGTTTCGGCGCGACCCTCGACGAGCCCGTGGTCGTGGACGAGGGCATGAACTTCGCGCTGCCCGTGCAGCTGCGCGTGATGAAAAATGAGATGGCCTGACGCGGGCATCGTCCGGCTGTCCGAGCAGGAAAGCACGGACGGTTTTGGGGACGAAAACGCCCCTCGGATTCACTTGTGAAAGAACGCCGTGACCCCCGGAAGTTGAAGCAGCCGCAATCGGGTGTTCTCGGGTGCCACGGACTTTCAGTCCGTGTTCTTCGTGTCCTCTGTCACTCGGCACGGACTGAAAGTCCGTGGCACCCAGACCAAGACACGCGACACACACCCTACAACAACCACCACATCGCTCAACGTCCGAAGCACCCGGAGCGGAACCGCCGTCGCGATCCACAGACCCCCGGCCGGCGTCGGTTTTGCAACCCGCCGTCACCGCGTTTCGGATGGGACTCACTCGGGGGGTTCCGGCGGGTCGCGGTGTCGGCCGAGGTCCGTCCCGGCTTGCTCCACTTCCAGGCCACACGGCGATTCGTGATTAAGGAACTCAAGCCCTCACCCACCTGGCACCCACGCGGAGGCCACGCTCCACTCTCGCTGTATTCATTTTACCCGCCCGTCAAGACGCCGCGGCGAAGTACCGGGCCAAGCGTGCGCAGGAACGCGACACGCACACGCGTCATCTTCCCTTCGTCCGCAGACCCACAGCGCGTTACGCCCGCAATGGCCCGTCAGCCGGAACCGGGCCGGTTCCGGTCCGGACGCGGCCCGCGTCCGGCTAAAGGGTCGTGGTTCACTTTGCTTTCAGTGGCACCGGTGCCGGCTAAAGAAAGCAACGCGACGGCGACGACGCGGGCCTTACAATGACGCCATGGCCGGCCCGACCGAATCCCGCGGCGCACAACTGCGGGCGCTCATCGACGAAGAACGCCCGCTGCAGATCGTCGGCACCGTCAACGCCTACGCGGCGCTGCTCGCACGAGACGCGGGCTTCCGTGCCGTTTATCTTTCGGGCTCGGGCGTGGCGTCGGCGTCGTTCGGGCTGCCGGACCTGGGCTACACCACGCTGGAGCAAGTGGCGGAAGATACGCGCCGCATCGCCGGCGCTGTGGATTTGCCGCTGCTGGTCGATGCGGACACGGGTTGGGACGACTCCGCGCACACCGTCGCCGCGCTGACCGCCGCCGGCGCGGCCGGCCTCCACCTCGAGGACCAGGTCGAAGCGAAGCGTTGCGGCCACCGCCCCGGCAAACAACTCGTGAACACCGACGCGATGGTCGAAAGACTGAAAGCGGCGCAGGACGGTCGTACCGACCCCGGCTTTGTCGTCATGGCCCGGACCGACGCGTGCGCGGTCGAGGGCCTCGACGCCGCGATCGACCGTGCCCAGGCTTACGTCGCAGCCGGGGCCGATATGGTGTTCGCGGAGGCCATCCCGACGCTCGGGGACTACGCGACCTTCTGTGCCGCGGTCAATGCGCCCGTGCTCGCCAACATCACCGAGTTCGGCAAGACGCCCCTGTTGACGACGGAAGAGTTGCGCGACGCCGGCGTCGCGATGGCGCTCTATCCCTTATCGGCGTTCCGGGCCATGAGCGCGGCGGCGATGCAGGTCTACAAAACGCTCCGGACCCAGGGCACCCAGGCCGCGGTGATCGACACCATGCAGACGCGCGATGACCTCTACCGGGTGTTGGATTACCATCGCCATGAAGAGTCAATCGACGCCGCGCTAACAAGCGAGAAAGCACCATGACCGGCTCGAACGCCCCGACGGGAAGCGCTTCACCAATGAACAAACCGGCCAAAGCCGGCGGTCTCGCCGGCGTGGTCGCCGGCAGCACGTCGATCTGCACCGTCGGCAAGACCGGCACCGGGTTGACCTACCGCGGATACGCGATCGAGGACCTCGCCGAGCACGCGAGCTTCGAGGAGGTGGCTTACCTGCTGCTGGAGGGCTCCTTGCCGTCCACCGCCGCGTTGGCCGACTACCGGGCCCGCCTGAGCGAGCTGCGCGAACTCCCGCCGTCGTTGCGAACGGTGCTGGAACAGCTCCCGCCGGACAGCCACCCGATGGACATCCTGCGCACGGGTTGTTCGACGCTCGGCTGCCTCGAACCGGAGGGCTCGCGCAGCGGGCGCGACATCGCCGACCGACTGATCGCCGTCTTCGGGTCGATGCTGCTGTACTGGCACCACTTCCACCACGACGGTCGCCGCATCGAGACCACCACCGACGACGATTCCGTTGCCGGCCACTTCCTGCACCTGCTGCACGGCCGACCCGCCGAGACGACGCACGCGCGGGCCCTCGACGCGTCGCTGATCCTTTACGCCGAGCACGAGTTCAACGCTTCGACGTTCGCGGCCCGCATCGCCACGAGCACGGAGTCGGACTTTTACTCGGCGATCACCGCGGCGATCGGCACGCTCCGCGGCCCGCTGCACGGCGGCGCGAACGAGGCGGCGATGGAACTGATCGAGCAATACCCCGACCCCGACGCGGCCGAACGCGGCATCGTCGACGCCCTGAAAAAGAAAACCAAGATCATGGGCTTCGGCCACCGGGTGTATCGCGACAACGACCCGCGCTCGAACGTGATCCAGGCGTGGGCGAAGCGCCTCGGCGAGGCGGCCGGCGACGCCCGGCTGTACCCCGTGTCCGAACGCATCGAGGCCGTGATGCGTCGCGAGAAGGGGCTGTTCCCGAACCTGGACTTCTATTCCGCCAGCGCGTACCACTTTCTGGGCATCCCGACGCCGATGTTCACGCCGCTGTTCGTGATCGCCCGCACCGCCGGCTGGGCCGCGCACATCCTTGAGCAGCGCGCCGACAACCGTCTCATCAGGCCGTCCGCCGACTACACCGGCCCGGCGCCGCGGCCATACGTGCCGCTGGACGAGCGTTAACCGCCCAGCGCCATTACAGTCAAACATTATCCGCGACGCCGTCCTCACCGAACTCACCGATTACGTCACCGCCGACGCCGACTTCGGCGACGAGGCTTACGCGACCGCGCGCCTCTGCCTCATGGACAGCCTGGGCTGCGCGCTGCTGGCCCTGCGCTACCCCGCGTGCACGAAACTGCTCGGCCCGGTCGTGCCCGGCGCGGTGATGCAGAGCGGCGGGGCGCGCGTCCCGGGCACCGGAGACGTTCTGGACCCGGTCGCCGCCGCGTTTAACACCGGCGCGATGATCCGCTGGCTCGATTACAACGACACCTGGCTCGCCGCCGAGTGGGGGCACCCGTCCGACAACTTCGGCGCGATCCTCGCGTGCGCCGACCACCGCGGTAGAAACGGCGACACACTCACGATGCGCGACGTCCTCACGGCCGCCATCCGTGCGTACGAGATCCAGGGCGTCCTGGCCCTCGACAACGCCTTCAACCGCGTCGGGCTCGACCACGTGCTGCTGGTGCGCATCGCGTCCACCGCCGTCGCGGCCGTCATGCTCGGCTGCAGTAAGGACCAGGTCTTCAACGCGGTTTCGAATGCGTGGCTCGACGGCGGCGCGTTGCGGACCTACCGGCACTTCCCCAACACCGGGTCGCGCAAGAGCTGGGCCGCCGGCGACGCGACCAGCCGCGGCGTGCGGCTCGCGTTGCTCGCCCGCGCCGGCGAGATGGGTTACGCCACGGCCCTGACCGCCAAGACCTGGGGGTTCCAGGACGCGCTGTTCGGCGGCAACCCGATCACGCTCGCGCGGCCGCTGGGGAGCTACGTCATCGAGAACATCCTCTTCAAGATCTCGTACCCCGCCGAGTTTCACGCCCAGACCGCGGTCGAAGCGGGCATCGCGTTGCACGGCCAAGTTGCCGACCGCCTCGACCAGATCGATCGTGTCGTGATCCGCACGCAGGAGTCCGCCGCCCGCATCATCGACAAGACCGGGCCACTCCAGAATCCCGCCGACCGCGATCACTGCCTCCAGTACATGACCGCGGTCGCAATGATCTTCGGCGCCTTGACTGCCGAGCACTACGAGGACGCCGTGGCGTCGGACCCCCGCATCGATGCGCTCCGCGCCAAGATGGAAGTCGTAGAACACCCCGGCTACACGCGCGACTACCTCGACCCCGACAAGCGATCGATCGGCAACGCCGTGCAGGTGTTTTTCAAGGACGGCAGCGTGACCGACGAGGTTGCGATCGACTACCCGATCGGGCACCGCCGCCGCCGCGCCGAGGGTGTCCCGAAGCTTCGGCAGAAACTCGCCGAGAACCTCGCGTCCCGCCTCCCGGACCCACGGTGCGAAACGCTGCTGAAACTCTTCGACACCCCCGACGACCTGGACGCAATGCCGGTCCGCGACTGGATTGATCTGTCGGTGGTGACCTCGTGACCGATCTGCTGACCTCCGCCTGATCGGCGGCCCGGATCGGCGTCACGAAATCGTCAGTGGAGCCGAGGGGGATCGAACCCCTAACCTCTGCATTGCGAACACAGCGCTCTCCCAATTGAGCTACGGCCCCGTGGGGAACCGGGCATTGTCACGCGTGGGGGCGCGGCGGTCAAATCCGCGGGGCGTCCCGTGTCATTGCGGTCCCGGATCGCGGTTCATTGTCGCTCATCGCCTTGGCGCGGCGGTGAACCCGGGCGGGCGGCGTATCGTAGCAACGATGTCCGTGGCGATTCAGGCAAAATGGCCTTGACCGTGGGCCGACCTCCGGGCACAATACAGCGATGGTGCTGCGGATCACCGGGCCTGGCCGCCCATTTAAGTTCCCTCATCGGCCGCCCCCGCCGGCACACCACAACCCGAGACACCGCCGCCGCGGAGTCGGTGCGCCCGCCTGAGGTTGGGTTTGCCCGTATCCTGTGCGGTTCCCCGTGCGTGCCGGTGTTGGGACGCCGGGCCGTGGGGCACGGGTCGTCCGAGCGCAACGCCGCGGGCGACCTAAACTTGGGGCGTTCGCCACGGCGTCATCGAAAAGATGACCCGCAACGCGGCGGCACCCGATCAGGGGGATCAGGGGTCGGCGGGCGGGCGTGGGACGGGGTGGCACCGGCAGGACCGCCGGGCCACGGGCAGACGCACGAACGACCACCGTTTCAGGAGTCTTCGACATGGCCACGAACAACGAGAGCTGGGGCATCGACGTCGGCAGCAGCGCGGTCAAAGCCGTCAAGCTCGTCCGCAGCGGCGGCGAGGTGCGGATGGAGCACTTCGAGATCCTGAAATACAAGGAAGTCCTCACCGCGCCGGACGTGGACCGCGAAGAGGCGATCCAGCTCCAGCTCGACGCGCTGGTGCAGAAGCACGGGCTGGAGAACGCCCACGTCGTGGCGTCGGTGCCGGGCAACATGGCGTTCGCCCGGTTCGCGTCGCTGCCGCCGGTCGAGCCCAAGAAGATCCCGGACATCGTCAAGTTCGAGGCCCAGCAGCAGATCCCGTTCCCCATCGAAGAGGTCGAGTGGGATTACCAGGTGTTTCAGGAAGAGGACTCGCCGGACGTGAAGGTCGGCATCTTCGCGATCACCAAAGAGCGGGTGATGCAGTTCCTGAGTAACTACCGCGCGGTGGGCGTGCAGGTCGATGAGCTGACGCTTTCGCCGGTGGCGGTGTTCAACGCGTTCTCGTACGAGCTGGCCGAGTCGGGCGGCGACGGCGGGACGGTGTTCCTGGACATCGGGTCGGTCTCGACGGACGTGATCGTCATCGAGGACGGCCAGATCTGGCTGCGCACGCTGCCCATCGGCGGCAACAACTTCACCGAGGCTTTGGTCAAGCAGTTCAAGATCAGCTACGCCAAGGCGGAGAAGCTCAAGAAGGAAGCGGCGACCAGCAAGTACGCCAAGCAGATCTTCCAGGCGATGCGTTCGGTCTTCGCGGACCTGGTGCAGGAGGTGCAGCGGTCCATCGGGTACTACCAGTCGATGAACCGCGACTCGGAGCTGGAGCGGATCGTCGGGCTGGGCTCGACGTTCAAGCTGCCGGGGTTGCAGAAGTTCCTGAAGCAGCAGTTGCAGCTGGACGTGAGCAAGCCGCAGCCGTTCGCGCGGGTGGAGGTGGACGGCAAGCGTGAGTCCGAGCTGGCCGGCGCCGCGGGCAACCTGTCGACGGCGTACGGGTTGGCGTTGCAGGGCCTGGGCTTGGAAACCGTCTCGGCGAACATCCTGCCGGCGCACATCCTCAAGCAGCGTTTGTGGAAGGCCAAGCAGCCGTGGATCGCGGCGGCGGCGGCGGCGGTGGCGCTGGCGTCGGGCCTGTACGCCGCGAAGTATTTCGTGGACCGCGCCGCGTTCGACCAGAGCGTGCAGGCCACGCAGAGCACGGTCGCCAGCGTGACCCGCGAGGCCCAGAAGTGGCAGAGCGAAGCGCAGGCGATGATGGTCGACAACCCGCTGCAGATCATCGAGAACTACAACCTCGTGCTGCCGCAGCGTGATCTGTATGCCCACGTGACCGCCGACATCGCGGCGATGCTCGCGTCGGTGCAGCCGCAGGAGGCGCTGCTGGCCGGCGACGCCGAGGCGATCAAGGCGATCCCGCGCGACCAGCGCCGCCAGCTCGTGATCGACGTCATCGCCGACGAGTACATCGCCAACGAAGAGCCGGTGGCCGAGGCCGACCCGTCGGCGTCGGCCGGCATGGGGATGGGCATGGGCTACGAAGGCATGGGGATGGGCATGGGCTACGAAGGCATGGGCGGCTACGAAGACATGGGCATGGGCATGGGCTACCCCGGTGCCGGCGGCGGCGCGGCGGGCGGCGGCGCCCCCGGCGACGTCACGGGCATGGTCGCCGACGGCGCGTCCAAGGAGTTCTTCTCCGACACGTCCAAGCCGAAGCTCAACGTCGTGTTGCGCGGCACCACGCCCTACGGCAACCCGTCGCAGCTCATCAACTCCACGGTGATCCAGTGGCTGCGCAGCAACGCCGACCGGCCCGACGCGCCGTACACCATCGAGCTGGACGACAACCCGATCCCGTACATCCGGCCGGTCGCCGGCGGCCGCGCGGGCGTCGGCGGCAACACCTACTCGTCTCAGCCGATGGGCGGCGGCTTGGGGATGGGCGCGGGCATGGGCGGATACGAAGACATGGGCGGGGGCATGGGCGGCGGCATGGGCATGGGCTACCCAGGCGGCGGCGGCACCCGCTCGTTCACCGGCAGCAACGCCTCGGTGGGTGAGATGCTCCCGCAGAACCCGCTGCTCGAAGAGGACCGCACCGGCGACAACGCGTTCGAGATCCGGTTCACGCTGGTGCTCAAGAACCCGGTCGCCGAAGCCGAGGCCGACGCCGCCGAGACGCCGCTGGAACCCGACCCCGCGGCCGAGCCCGATCAGGCCCGGGCAACTGATCCCGCCCCCGAACCGGACGCTCCGGCGTCGCCCGAACCCGCGACCGACCTGTCGGCCAACCCCGCCGCCCTTCTCGACGAGGTGAACTCATGAAAAGCGCCATCGCCTGGCTCAAGAGCAACCCGCTGACCGTGATCGCCATCGTCGTCGTGCTGGCGTCGGTCGGCGCGTTCGTCTACTTCTATGGGCAGTCGTCCCAGCTCCGCGCCGACCTGGAAACCCAGGCCAAGGAGCCCGCGAAGATCACGCGGTTCATCGGGCAGAGCGTGTCGCTGCCGCCGACGCGTCTGGGCGCCGCGCCCGACGACCGGCGGATCACGTTCAACCAGATCAACAACGAGCGCCTGCGGCGGATCTTCGCCGACGTCACGACCCAGGCCGACGCCACCCTCAACGCCATCACGCAGGTCAACCAGCGCGGCCACGTGCTACTGGCCGAGGGCTTCTTCCCGAAGCAGACCCTGCAAGCCGACCCGTACGTCTTCCGCGACCGCTACCGCGACGCCATGGCGACCCTGCTCGGCGGGCCCGGCCCGCAGGAAGGCTTCGAAGAAGTCACCGGCATCCGCCTGCCCACGCTCAACGCCGGCCTGCCGCTGCGCGACGACCAACTCCAGCAACAGCTCGCCATCATCGCCCAGGAAGCCCAGCAGTCCTACGGCCAGAACATCACCGAGGAGGACGCCAAAAAGGTGCTCGAAGAGCAGAAGCTCCGCCTCACCACGCTGCTGACCGACCACGCCCAGACGCTTCACATCTACGCGAACCCGGACATCGGAAGACCCGGGCAGCTCAACGCCGAGTTCCCCTTGTCGGTCCGGCCGTGGATCTATGCGGGCACCACGCCCTCAGACTGGCAGCTCTGGGAGAGCCAGATGGAGCTGTGGGTCCAGCAGGACATCGTCGAGGCGCTCCGCCGCGCCAACAAGATCGACGAGGTCATCTCCACCGACGACGACGGCAACGAGGTCTACGGCAACGTGCTGCACGGCGTGGCCAAACGCCTCCTGCGCTGCGAGGTCGTGCCCGGGTACGTCGGGCTGCACGTCACCGGCGAGGTCGGCACGCTCAACCCCGGCACCGACGACGGCCGCGGAGGGCGCCGAAACACGGGCTTCACGAACAACTCACGCGGCAACGCGTCCGTCGTCGGCTACCCGACCCCGCCCTCCGGCGCCCCGACCTCCGAAGGCGCCGCGGTCCCGGCCAACTACTTCTTCGGGCCCACCGGCCGCGCGTCCAACCACGTGTTCGACGTCCGGCACGTCCGCCTGGTCCTCCACGCCGACTTCGAGAAGCTGCCCGACCTCTACCGCGCCATCGCCAGCGTCAACTACATGTCCGTCGTCGATCAGCGGATTACGGGCATCGACGAGTTCGACTTCGGCTCGCTCGGCGGGCCTTACCTCTACGGCAACGGCGACATCGTCCAGGTCGAACTGATCGTGGAATCGCTCTGGCTGCGGTCGTGGATCGCGCCGCTGATGCCCGAGGAAGTCCGCACCTACACCGGGGTGGCCTCCGCCGCCGACGCCGGTGCAGGGCCCGACGCCGACTTCTGATTCCCCGCCCCGACCCGCACGCTACGCCCCGCTCACCCCCACCCCGCACCACCGCCAGGAGTCCCGGCGATGAAAAAATCCGACCTCGGCTTCCTCACGCAACACTTCGAGAAACTCGTGCTCGGGCTCTCGGTCCTGATCCTGCTGGGCGTGGGCGCCTACGCCTGGCTGGGCGTGCTCGGCGACCCGCACGCGATCGACGGCAAGACCGCCGCCGACATCCGCGACGACACCGAACGCGCCGCCGACCGCCTCCGCGCCGCGATGAACAGCACGGACAGCGAACTGCCCTCCCCCGAGGAGCACCAGGTCGAGGACTACGCGACCGCGTTCACGCAGCATTACGCCGAGCCGGTGATCCTCGCCGACGCCTTCGCGCCGCTCGACGGCGGCGGCGTCCGGCCGAAGGTCAATACCGAAGGCCCCGTCTTCAACGCAATCGATCTGCCCACGCCGCCGATGGCCGAGTCGTTCAGCATCAAGGTCAAGCACGCCGTGCTCGCCGACGCCGGCGCGATCACCGACCCGCAACTGCGTCAGATGGTCGCCGAAGTGCAGGACATGGTCGGCGGTCAGGCGCCGGTCGATTTCCAGTACGTCTCGGTCATGACCGAGTTCCCGCTCAAGGACTGGGCGGTCCGCCTCGACGAGGCCGGCCAGGGCAGCGGCGAGGCGATCCCCGACAACGTCTGGCTGGCCAAGCTGGGCGTGGCCGGTGTCTACCTCGTCCGCGAAGAGCAGGACATCGACGGCAACTGGGGCAACCGTACGGTCGTCAACCCGCTGCCGCAGCAGTTGGCGTTCCTGCCCGGCCAAGAGTTGCCCGCGACCAATCCGATGGAGGCCGCCGCGGTCCTGGACACGATCCAACAGAGCCAGGACCTGGTGACCAAGCCGCTGTTCCCGCCGACCGTCGAGCCCTGGACGCCGCCCGTGGGGACCGACCGCGTGTTCTCGGCCGCCGAGCAGGAGAAGATCAAGGACCTCGAAGACGAGATCAGCCGGCTGCAACGCCGGCTCGACCAGCTCAACGGCGTGGACCGCCAGGACTCGCGCAACACGCGCACCCGCACCGACACGCGCCGGCGCGCCTCCAACCGCGGCGGCGGCGGCATGGACGACATCGGCGGCGGCGGCCTGGGCATGGACCCGCGCGGCAACACGCGGAGCCGCGACCGCGGCAACCGCGGCACCGACCGCGACCAGGCCGAACGCGACCGCCAGGCCCAGCAGATCGAGGGCGTCGAAGAAGAGCTGCTGGAGAAACGCCGCGAGTTGAACGAGCTCTACGGGCTCGACGACGACGAAGCGGCGTCGCAGTTCCTCCGCGGCCGCGGCCCCGGCGGCTACGGCGGCTACCCCGGCATGGGCGACGAAATGGGTATGGACATGGGAATGGGGATGGGCGATCCGATGTTGCGGGAGCGCGGCATGGGCCGCCCGGGTGGCCTGGGCATGGGCCGTCCGGGGCTGACCGGCCGGGACCGCAACACCCCCACCGGCCAGACCGGCATCGTCCCCCGCCGCCCCACCGACGACGTCCCCGAGACCGTCCGCGTCTGGGCCCACGACCTCACCGCCCAGCCCGGCAAGACCTACCGCTACAAGCTCGTGGTCGCCGCCATCAACCCGCTCTACCAGTACACCCGCACCACCAAGGCCCAGCGCGACCGCAACGAGTACCGCATCGCCCTGCCCCCCAGCGAGGACGAAATCGAGTCCGCCCCGTGGACCACACCCGTCACCCTCGACCCCCAGGCCTACTACTACTTCGTCCGTGGCAACGCCGAGCAGGACCGCGCCACGATCGAGATCTGGAAGGTCTGGAACGGCCAGTGGCGTAAAGCCGAGTTTGAAGAGTCGCCGGGCAACCCGGTCGGCGGCGTCGTGTCCATCGACATGCTCCGCGACTTCAAGCAGGACGTCGATATGGGCGTCGGCATCGTGCTTCTGGACATCGACACCGTCGAGACCGCCAACGCGACCGACGTGCGGATGGTCTACCTCCTGCCCGACGGCCGGATCGGCAGCCGGCTCCTCAGCGCCGACCGCCGCAACGACAAACGCACCGAGCTCGAAGAGGAAGCCGAGCGCCGTAAAGTGGAAGAGGACGACCGCTTCGCCTCGCGCGGGTAGCCGGCCGGTAAAACGAATACCCAGAAACTTTCTGGCCAAAAATCCGAAACTCCGGCAAGAACCACCCGCCGCCCGCGTCCGTATCATAAGTAACCAAACCGCTTCTCTCTCCTCCCGGCCCACGCTCGCAGTTCTTGAGGGCGTGGGCTTTTTTTTGTCATTTCAGTTTGCAGATTTGAGATTGCAGAATGACAAGAACGCTGAATGTTGCGGCGTCTACCAATCTGCAATCTGAAATCATCAATCTGAAATCCTCACCCCCTCACCCCGAACACCGCGACGGCGCACCACCCGTTGCCCACGCGGTCCGTGATCGGGAACCCGCGCACCGACGGCGGCCGCACGGGCAGCCCCTTGTCCAGGCACTTCGTGTGCCACGCGAGCAGGTCGTGGTCGGCAACCTCCGCGTCGGCCGTGAACAGCACCAGCGCCAGGCCCGCGTGCCGGATCACCCCGTCGTTCCACAGCTTGGTCACGTCCTTCATCACCGGCGACAGCAGCTCGGCCGAGTAACGCTTGAACGGGCCATCGGTCTCGAACTGCGCGACCGTCTTGACCTCCAGCCAGTACGCCTCGTCCGGGTCGGCCGCGGGTTGTTGCCCGAAGAGCGTCGCCCGCGCTTCGAGGTCGCGCAGCGGCAGGTTGTCCGGCGTGAGCACCAGGTCGCAGCGCAGGCCCTCGCTCTTCTTGGTCTTGTGCCAGTGCCCGGGGTACCGCCGCTCGGGCCAGACGCCCCAGCCCGGCACCGCGAGCGCCTCGGCCAACATCGGGTGCAGGCCCACCTCGTCGAGCGTGTCGAACCCGTAAACCGCGTGCTCGGCGTCGTCGACCCCGGCGCAGTGCCGCAGCCCCTGCTCGAGCGCGTCGGCGATATCGGCGGTGGACCAGGGCATAACGGCGTGATCGGTCACGGTTCGTTGCTCCGCATGCAGGTTAACGATACATTCACGCTCACTTCTGACCTCAATCTCAAGGGAGCCCGAGATGAACCTGCCGACCTTTGCCGTGAACACGCCGCTGCTTCTCGCTCAAAACGGTTCGGAGTACGGCGACGTCGCCGCCGGCGGCGCCGCGTTGGGCGTCATGCTGGTGTTCCTCCTCATCGGCCTGGCGATCGGCATCGCGATCGCCGTTGCCATCGCGTTTCTGTTTTGGAAGCCCTACAGCAAGGTGCCCGCCCAGCACCAGACTATCTCGCCCGGACTGATCTGGCTGATGGTCATCCCGCTGGTCAACATCGTGATGATGTTCATCATCGCGTTCAAGGTCCCCGAAGCCTTCAAGAGCTACTTCGACTCGGTCGGCGACACGAGCGTCGGCGACGCGGGCAAGACCATCGGGATGTGGTGGGCGATCTGCGCCCTCTGCAGCTTCATCCCCATCCTCGGCATGATCGCGGGCCTCGCCTCGCTGGTGCTGCTGATCATCTTCCTCCTGAAGATCTGGGACATGGCCAAGAAGATCCCCGACACTGCCCAGCCCGCGATGGCGTGACCCGGACGCGTGGGCACCCGGTGAAGGCACAAACCGAACCTGCACTCGGCCCGCGGCCCCGCGCCGCGGGCTTTTCGTTGTTGCAGTTGTTGCCCCGGCCGCTACCCTGCCCGCGATGCCCAGCGCCCCGACAACGTCCGACCATCCGATAAACGTCCTCCTCCTCGGCTCCGGCGGACGCGAGCACGCGCTGGGGTGGAAGCTCAAACAGTCTCCCCGCTGCGGGAAGCTCTACTTCGCGCCCGGCAACGGCGGCACGGACGCGCTCGGCGAGAACGTCGACCTCGCCTTCGACCCCGTGAACACCAAGAACGTCGACGCCATCGACTACTTCTGCCGGCACCACGACGTGTCGCTGGTCGTGATCGGGCCCGAAGACCCGCTGTGCGGCGGGCTGGCCGACCGGCTCGCCAAGCCGGGGCGTTGGGTGTTCGGCCCGACCGCCAACGCCGCACGGCTCGAGGGCGACAAGGCCTTCAGCAAGGAACTCATGCGGGCCGCGGCGATCCCCACCGCCGACGCGAAGAGTTTCAAGAACCACGACGCCGCGCTGGCCTACGCCGAGTCGCGCGAGCTGCCCGTGGTCGTCAAGGCCGCGGGGTTGTGCAAGGGCAAGGGCGTGATCGTCACCGACACGGCCGAGGAAGCGGTCGCGGCGGTCAACGAGATCATGGGCGACGGCGGCTCGGGCGGCGCGTTCGGCGACGCGGGCGGCACCGTCGTCATCGAAGAACGTCTCGAGGGCCAGGAGGTTTCCGTCCTCGCCCTCGTGGACGGCACGAACCTCTTCGTCCTGGACCCCGCCCAGGACCACAAGCAGGTCGGCGAGGGCGACACCGGTCCCAACACCGGCGGCATGGGTGCGTACTGCCCGACGCCCCTGCTCTCCGACGAACTCCGCACCGAGATCGAACGCGAGGTGCTGGTGCGCACCGTCGATGCACTGCGGCGCGACGGCGTCGAGTTCAAGGGCGTCCTTTACGCGGGCCTCATGCTCACCGCCGGCGGGCCGAAGGTGCTGGAGTTCAACACGCGGTTCGGCGACCCCGAGTGCCAGCCGCTGATGGTGCGGATGAAGGGCGACCTGCTCGAAGCGATGATCGCCACCTGCGAGGGCACGCTCGACGCGGTCGACCTGTCGTGGGACCCGCGCGTGTGCTGCTGCGTGGTGATGTGTTCCGGCGGCTACCCGGGCAAGTACGAGAAAGGCCAAGCGATCACCGGCATCGACGCCGCCGAGACCGACCCGGACGTCACCGTGTTCCACGCCGGCACGACGGTGAAACGCGGCGAGTTGGTCACCGCCGGCGGGCGCGTGCTCAACGTCTGTGCGCTCGGCGCCGACCTGAAGGAAGCGCAGGCCAAGGCCAACGCGGCGTGCGCGAAGATCGCCTTCGAGGGCGCTTTCTACCGCAAAGACATCGGCTCGCGGGTGATGTGATGAACGCATCGGAGTCCGTTCCCCGCAACGCTTCGGCGGCGCTGCGCCGCGACCTGCGGCTCGTGACGCTGGCGTGGGGCTTCGGTTCGGCGTGGCTGTGGATCGCGGCCGGCGCAGCGATGACGCGCTTCGCCAAAGAGGTCGGCACGCCGGACTGGGCGTTCGGGCTGCTCGCGGCCGTGCCGTTCCTCGGGGCGCTCACGCAACTGCCCGCGTCGTGGTACATCAACGCGCACGGCGGGCGGCGCACGATGTTTCTGTGGTGCTGCACGGTCGGGCGTCTGATGTTCGTCGCGATCGGGCTGGTGCCGTGGGTGCTGCCGCAGGCGTGGGGGTGGTGGCCGCCGGTCATTCTGATGCTCCTGCTGGCCCACGCGCTCATGCAGGCGACGGGGCCGGCCTGGCTGAACTGGATGAGCGACCTGATCCCCCGCCGGGTGCGCGGGCGCTACTTCGCCCGGCGGGCGCAACTGGTCACGCCGGTCGCGATCGGCGCGTCGCTCGGTTCGGCGTGGCTGCTGGACTGGGCACACGCGCAGGACGCGGCCGACCTGATGCTGCGCGTCACCTCGGCGCTGCTCATGGTCGCGGGGGTGCTGGGGGCGCTCGACATCCTCGTGTTCCTCTGGATCAAAGACCCGTACGAGGCGCAGCACAAGCACGAACGCCCGCCCGCGAAGATGGCCGACCTGTTCACGCCGCTGCGCGACCGCGGCTTCCGGCACTTCCTGGGCTTCAACTTCAGCTTCATCCTTGCCACCGGGTTCATGGGGCAGTACCTCTGGCTTTACGTGCTCGACCACCTGGGCTGGAGCAACCTGCTCGCCAACGCCGGCGTACTCGCGGTACCGATGGTGCTGCAGCTGTTCACGCGCCCGGCGTGGGGCCGGCTGTGCGACCGGCTGGGCAAAAAACCGGTACTGCTCGTGTCGGGCGCAGCGGTGGCGTTTGGGTCGGTCGGGTGGATGGCGATGACGCCGACGCTGTGGTGGCCGGGCTTCCTGCTCGTCGCCCTGGTGGTCATGGCCTGGCCGGGCACCGAGTTGGCGAACTTCAACTTCCTGCTCGAGTTCTCGAAAGACACGGACAAGTCGCGCAAAGGCGAGCGCAGCGGCGGGGCGCAGGCGGCCGCGCTGTTCTCGGTGTCCAACGCGGTGGCCGGCGGACTGAGCGGCGTGATCGGCGCGGTCATCGCCGCGCAGCTCCACGACTGGACCTGGGAGACCGGCCTGGGCAACTACACCTGGAACTACTTCCACATCCTGTTCGGGATCTCGACGCTGATCCGCCTGGCCGCGCTGGTCTTCGCGTTGGGTCTGGACGAGCCCACCGCGACGGGCACCCGCGACGCGATGCGCTACATGGCCGCCGGCGCGTACAACAACCTCCGCGCCGCCGCCGCCACCCCGACACGACTCGCCGGGCCGGCGCGACGCTGGGGGTACCGGATCGATCAACGCAAGGCGCAAAGATAAAACCCGGAGACGGCCGTCTGCAAGCTATAAGCAGGCTACAGCAGAAGTCCTTGTCGGGCGCTTCTCGGAAACCTCCCCGGAAAGGAGTCCTCTAGCCGCCGGCTAATCCAGCGGGTGCATCACCAGGCCGGTCGCGAGCTTGGGGTAGAAGTACGTGCTCTTGGGCGGCATGACTTCGTCGGCGAGCGACACGGCCATGACGCTATCCAGCGGCGTTGAACGCATGATGATGCCGAGGCGTCCGGGTTCTTCACCGGCCATGGTTTTCATCGCGTTCAGGTCGGCGGTGTATTTGAAGGTTACGCAGTCCGGGCCGAATTGCGGTTTGAGTACGCGCTCGATCAGGCCTTCGTGCAGGATGGCGACGTCGAGCTTTCTCCAGACTTCAGGTTTGTCGGGGAGGTACTCCGCGAGGACGTCGTCGTGTTTGGGGTTGAGGCCGACGGTTTGTTTCGTGGTCGGGTCGTAAATCCCGAACATGGAATCATCCGCGGACGCGGTGAGCGTGAAGTCCTCGTGGTTGCTGAGCAGGTCGGCGAGTTTGTCGGTGGAGATGCCGGCGAGGCCACAAATCACGCGGTGTGTGGGCAGCACGATCATGCCGGGGTCCTCGGCGGCGACGAGGACGAACAGGCAGTTTGCCGCCCCCGGGAGCTGGACGTGGTCTTTGGAGAATTGCAGCGCGGTGGTGTAGCGGTGGTGGCCGTCGGCGATGAAGACGTCCGTCCCCTCGAAGTGCCCCGAAAGTGTTTTGAGGGCGGGTGGGTCGTTGACGATCCAGCAGCGGTGGTCGACACCGTCGTCGGTTTGGCCGTGGTAGTCGGGGTCGCGGCCGTCGAAGTGTTCGGCAAGTTGTGAAGTGACGACGGCGTCGGGGTCGGAGAAGACGCCGAAGATCGGGGACAGTTGGGCGGACGTGGCGGCCATGAGTTTGGTGCGGTCGCCGATGCCGCCGGCGAGGGTCATCTCGTGGCGGAAGATGCCGCCGCCGCGCCGGTTGAATTCTTCGAGGCCGAGGCCGCAGAAGAGGCCGCGGCGTTTCATCGTTTGGCCGTTGACTTCGTAGACCTGCTCGTAGGCAATCACGCTGGGCGTGTCGTCGCGCACCAGCACGCCGGTGCCGATCCACTGCGCGAGTTGTTGCGCGGCGGCAGCGTAGGCCTCGTCGGGACCGACGGTCTTGGGCGGGGTGACGGGCAGGTCGACGGCGACGATGTTGTGCGGGTCGCGCTGCAGCAGCGTCTGCTTCGGGCCTTCGTCGAGCACGTCGTACGGCGGGGCGATCTTCGTGGTCAGGTCCGCCGTGGACGTTGAATCGTCGGACGAAACGGCGTAGCGCAGGGTCGGGATCGGTTTGAAGGCGGGCATGGCGGGGCCTTTCGGGGCTTTCCTTGGGTTACTTGGCGGGGTTTGGGTTCCGCTGGTTCGGTCCGTTGAGGCGGGCATCCCGCAGAGCGGAACACGGCCCGACAGCGTAACGGCGTCGAAACCTCCACGCAGGCGGGCGGCACCGCTCACACAATCGTTACGCTGTCGGCGTGACTCGGCTGTGTGTGCCCCTGTTCGTGAACGACCTGGCCGACGGCGGCGCTGCGCTGCTCGCGGACGCCGCGCGGGCGGCGGAGCACGGGGCGGACCTGATCGAGTGGCGTGTCGATCCGTTGCCCGAGATCGGAACGGCCGTGGACGCGATTGAACAACTCGTCGCGGACGCGACGCTGCCGTGCGTGCTGACTTGCCGGCACGCGGACGAAGGCGGCCAGTACGACGGCGACGAGGAAAGCCGGATCGGGCTGTTGCACGCGTTGTCTGAATCGCCGCACCCGCCGGCCTACCTCGATATTGAGCTGGCGAAGTACGAGGCGCTGCCCGCGACACTGCGGCAGCAGCTCGACGACGCGGCGGCACGGTGCGGGCTGATCCTCTCGACGCACGACTTCGTGACGCGTCCGGCGGATCTGGACCGGCGGATTGCGGCGATGGCCAGCCACGGGCCGTGCCGGGTGATCAAGGCGGCGTGGCGGGCGCGGTCGCTGCGGGACAACGTGGAGGCGTTCGAGGTGCTCGACCGCCGGCTCAAGCCGGGCGTGATGCTTTGTATGGGAGAGGCGGGCTTGCCGTCGCGCGTGTTGGCGAAGAAGTTCGGGGCGCTGCTGACGTTCGCCGCGCTCGACGCGGAGCGCAACACCGCACCGGGACAGCCGACGCTGCAGGAGATCAAGTCGCTGTACCGCTGGGACGCGCTCACGAAAGACACGAAGGTGTACGGCGTGATCGGCGACCCGGTCGGGCACTCGATGTCGCCGGCGATCCACAACGCCGGGTTTGACGCGCTGGCGGAGGGCGGCGAGCCGTTCGACGGTGTGTATTTGCCGCTGCCGATCCCGCCGGAGTACGAACACTTCAAGGCGACGGTGTTGAGCTGGCTCGACTTCAAGCCGCTGCACTTCCGGGGGGCGTCGGTGACGATCCCGCACAAGGCGAATTTGCTGAAGTTCGTCGGTGAGCAAGGCGGGACGGTCGAGCCGCTCGCGGAGCGCATCGGCGCGGCGAACACGCTGCACATCGACGACGCGGGCGGGCTGCACGCCAGCAACACGGACTACGCGGCGGTGCTCGACGCGGTGTGCGATTGTTTGTCGACGGATCGGGCGGGCTTGCGAGGCAAGACGGTCGCGGTGCTCGGGGCCGGCGGCGTGTCGCGCGCGATCGTCGCGGGGTTTGTCGAGCACGGTGGCACGGTCACGGTCTACAACCGCACGCTCGCGCGGGCCGAAGCGCTGGCCGGGGAGTTCGGGGCACACGCCGCGTCGCTCGACGAAGCCGTTCAGGCTTCTGCCGACATCTGGGTCAACGGCACCGCGGTGGGCATGCACCCGGATCAAGACCGCTGCCCGTTGCTGGAGACCCCGGCTTCGTGGAACGACGAGACGGTCGTGTTCGACACGGTCTACAACCCGGCCGACACCGTGCTGCTGCGGCGCGCCCGAGAACGCGGCTGCCGGACGATCACCGGAGTGGATATGTTCGTGCGGCAGGCGGCGGCGCAGTTCGAGTTGTGGACCGGGCGGGAAGCGCCGACGGACGTGATGCGCGAGGTCGTGGAAGCACGACTCGCACAATCGTGAGGTCGAGTCTTTATTATCACTCAAGGTCGCAAGCGACCGTGGCACCCCCGCTCCGGAACCCGCCAAAGTTTACCGAACCGCGTAACGGCTCGCCGCGATGTCGACCAGCGCATCGATCATCCGTTCGGGGCTCTCGTAGCTGCCCTCGCGGAGCAGGCGTTCCTTGAACTCGTTGGTGAGCAGGTTGAACTGGGCTTCCTGCAGCGAGCGCTCGATGACGGCCTGGGCGTCGATCAGGCTCATGTTCCGGCCGTCTTCTTTCGCATCAACCCAGACGAACCAGAACCGCCCGTCGCCCACGTCGATCGGCCCGGCCCAATCTTGCGGCGACAGCTCCGCCATCGCTTCTTCCACGGCCGGCCGACCGAACGGCGCATCGCCGGTGATCCCGGTCAACACCCCGCCGCCCTCGAGTTGGTTGAGCGGCCCGGCCGCGATGTCCTTGAACGCCACGCCGTGGTTCAGCTCGCTCAGCACCACGTCCGCCGACTCCTGCCCGTCGACCACGACCAGCGTCAGGTCGCGCTGGGTCGGTGTGTTGAACTGGTCGTTGTGGTCGCGGTAGTAGCGTTCGATGTCGCGTCGGCTGACGTTGACCCGGCTGCTGAGGTTCTGCCGGACGTAGCTGTCGGTGATCAGGCCGTCGCGGTAGCGGTCGAGCGTCTCGCGCAGGGTGCGGCCGGTCAGCTCGAAGAGGTTGCGTTCGGCGACGGCGATCGAGCCCTGGCCATGCTGGCGGAGCAGCTCCTGGCGCTTCTGGTTCTGCATGAACCGCACGCCGTTCCACTGGTGCTCGGTCAGCGCCCGCTCGGCCTCGCCGAGGATCAGCGCGTTGACCAGCATGCTGCGCACGGCCTGGTCGATCTCTTCGCGCGCCTGCGCCCGGAACGCCCCGGTCGACTCGCGCTGGCCCAGCGCCCGCAGCGCCGGCTCGAGGTCTGCGAGGATGTCGTCGGCGTAGACCGGCTGGCCGTTGATCTGCCCGATCATGCCGTCGATCGGCAGCGGCCCCGCGGTGCGCGTGGATTGGGCGGGAGGCTCATCCGAAAGGTTCGCGTCGGTGGACACCGATCCGCCGGGTGTGTCTTCCGCCAACTCGACCCGGACCTGCGGCCGCGCCGAGTCGTTTGACGGTGCCGTGTCCGTGCCGCCCGGCTGAACCATGACGACGTCGCGCGTCAGTGCCGGATCGTTTTTACCCTCGGCGACATTACCCTCGGCAACGGTCGCCGCAGCGTCTGATTCACTCCTGCCACTCGACGCCGCCACGAAGTCACCCGGCGACACCTCGCGGGACTCGGTGGAAGGGTCGCCGCCGATGGGGTCGGTGATGCAGCCCACGGCCGCCAGCGACGCGACAGCCAGGGCGGGGATCGTGACACGCAGCGAGCCGAGGGGGTGCGGTTTCATCACCACAGGTTATCGGCCCACACGTGTTTTTCGCCACAATCCGCCCCGATAGGGCTGGACACGCCGCACGGCTTCCGGGACGCCGGTTTGCCCGGGCCCGGGGGATTCGTACAATGCCCGGCTCGCGGCGGTGTAGCTCAGTTGGTTAGAGCGAGGGATTCATAAGCCCTAGGTCACTGGTTCGAGTCCAGTCACCGCCACTGACGGCCGATCCCACGGTGGGCCGTCCCCCGGTCCGGGCGTGCAGGCCTCCGGGCGTGGGGTAAGATCGGGTGGAGAAAGATGATCGGTGCCGTGGCACCGAGTTGCCGGAGAGGTGGCCGAGTGGCTGAAGGCAACGGTTTGCTAAATCGTCGTAGGGCTACTAGCCCTACCGCGGGTTCGAATCCCGCCCTCTCCGCTTTCTTCCCGAGCACCTCCAGAAGTTCTTTTTCCCAAAGGATTTCTGGAGGTGTCTCGATTTTAGACCCCCCTTGTGCCCTCAATGTGCCCTCAACGGGTGAGGGCACAACTTCAGAATCAGTGCCCGGCACCTCGCCAAATGTGTCGGCGGCAAGCGACGCCATCGCCGACTGGCTCTCGGCGTCGTTGAGGTGGTAGTACAAGTCGAGGATGTCTGACGAGCGGTGTCCGAGCCAAGCCAGAGCTTTCTTGTAGGCGACCTGATGGTTGGCACACATGGACGCGAAGTGGTGGCGGAAGCTGTGGAGCTTGTAGCTGTCCGGATCCGCGAGACCGATTTCTTTGCAGACTTCTTTGATCCGCTTGAGCAACTGCCGCTCGGTCAACGTGGGAAAGACTAACCGCTCGCCCCGAATTCTTGGCAGGGCTTCCAGCAGCGGCCGAACCCGCGGATGTATCGGGACGAAGCGGTCGCGTTTGGTCTTGGTTTTCCCGGCCGTTGAGCCGCCCCGGCAGATGTGCAGCATGCCGAGATTTCCTCGGTCAAGTTTCACATCGGTCCATTGAAGTTGTTCGAGTTCACCAACCCGCAAACCCTCGTAGGCGAGGGTGGCAAACGCTACACGCTCCGTGTCAAAGGTGTTTGCGAGAATGAGTTCGACCTCATCACCGGTGAAGCACGGCTGAGGTTTCGCGTGAGCTTTTTCAACCTTGGCGTTGACGAGTTTGTATTCACGCAGTTTGCCTTCCTGGTACGCCCACTTGAATACCTGCTTGGTGAGCGTGAGCGCACCGTAGATTGTCTTGTCGGCGTACTTCTGTTCAGCCAGTGACGAACGATACTGAAAGAACAAATCACGATTGAATCGGTGGGCGAGACCGACCTGCTTGTCGCGACAAAACGCTTGGAGTTTGTCGAGGTCCGTGCGGTACTTGGCCTCGGTTTTCTTGGCCAGCCCCCGGGCCTTGATCATGTCGAAGTAACCTTCGACCACTTCATCGACGGTCAGCTTGGTATCAATAACCCTGGGCTTGCCTTGCTCCAGTCGCTGAGCAATCTCGATGGCTTTTCGGCGCGCCTCACGCAGATTTGTCGTGCCAAGGTTTTCGCACGTCTGCTTGCCGGCGTCGTCCCGATACTCGGCCGCGTAATAGCGACTGGTAATTTGTTTCTTGGCTCGGTAATACTGCCGACGGCCAATGGTGACCGTAGTGCCGTCTACTCGTTCACGACCAATCAGCTTCATCGCATGAACTCCTGGATCAATCGGTCCCGCCAAAAGCGGACCGGCTTGCCGCGTTTCACGGCCGAGGCGTAGCGACCTTCGGAGATGTGGCGGTAGAGCGTCGAGCGCTTCAACCGCAACAGATCTGACGCCTCCTCAATGGTCAGGATGGGCGGCCAGTCGCTGCCATCAAGGGCAACAGCAATCTCCTTGGAACCTAATTTTCTGATCATAGTGAGTACCGTACAAATTGCGATCAAAAATTCTGCATCGTCGGCTGGCTCTCGTATTGACGGGGTGTTTAGTCAGTCCTCGTCATCCAATTCGATTTCAATGTGTGGCTGACCGGCTTCGAAATCGGCTTCACTGAGGTAGTGGCGGACTCCACCGCGGCTGAACACCACGAGCGTTCCGTCGTTCTTGGGGACGACAACGAGCCAGACTCCGCCCATCGGACACCAGACGCCGCCCTTGGCGTAGTCGGCAACGGCCTCAGCTTGCGAGGCATTCACGCGTACGCCGATCGAAAGGGAATATGCCGCAGGGCGTCGCCTGAACGCACGTCGGCGTTTGAGCTGTACTCGCTCACGCCGTTGGGCCCGATGACCGTCGCCGAGCCGTCGCAGCGGGGGATCACTACAAGCCAGACCTCGCAGCAGGGCTGCCACACCAAGCCTCGCAACGCGTTTGCCATCTCTAAAGCCTGCTTCTTCGTCACTACGCTTCCTCCACCGAAGTAGGCACCACCGCGGCACCGAGCCGTCCGGGAAAGAAAACCACCACACTTGAAGGAAACGGGGCCGAGGACTTGGCATTACCGAATCGCAGGCGGCCGCGAAGGTGAAACACGACACCGCGCTTGGCGTAGCGCTGCCACCACCGTGTGTCGGTTCGGCTGGGAACGAGACACACCACCGTCGCGCCCTTCTGAGACTCGGCGTATGCCTTTCGCATAAACGACTCGATCTGCCGACCGTACGGTGGGTTCATCCAAACGCGGCCAGACCAGTGTTGCGTCAAGGCGTCTTGCTCCTTGGTGAAATAGCGGTCGCACTTTGCATTTGCAGGCGAGGCGCAGGCGTCCAGGGTGAACTGAAAGCTCGCGTTGATCTCTTCGAAGACATGTAGTGGGGTTTCCCACTCCTCGGTTCGGCTGGTGAAGTGGACGGCTATCTGGTTCATGCAGACGTTCCTAAGGGCAGTGAATAAACGACTTGGATTTCTACTAGCCACAGGACACGCAGCGACGGGTATTGCAGCGGGGGCAAAGTTGTTTGTCGCCCATCGCAGCACCGCAACGAAAACAGAACAACAGACTTGCCGGATCTGGCGCACAACACTGAAGGCCTTCATTGACCTCAGCCACCGGATCTTGAGGCGTAGATATATGAGGGGCAATGCGTTCTCCAGCAGAGGTCAGAAGCGGGTACTGGCAGTCGGGATGTGTGCGGGATTCGGTACTCAAGGCGAGGTCTCCGTCTCAGGTGGCGACGGCTGAGCGCGGCGACGACGGCGTGGTTTTTGGCGGAAGCTCTGGAACTTCGTGTCGTTTGCCATGTAATGCCGGGCCATTTCGCGAAGCAGTTCTGCTTCGCCAACCTTGGCCCCGTGCGTATGGCTGTAAAAATCTGCAAAAGCCTTCAGGTCTAGCGACAGCGTGTGGTCAACATCGACAGAAAGCTTGGTGGTCTTGGTGATGTGGAACGGGGGGAGCGTTGACTGGTTCATGGGTTCTCCATGGAAGTAACGTGAATCAATGCGGACTTCTTACGCCGTCGTAGAGTTCAAGCGGGATGTCTCGATTCACGAGTACGTTGAATCGGGAGCCGGCTCGGATCGTGATTGTGGGTGGACGATTGAGTTGACGGTCCACGATCTGTTGACCAAAACGCGCACTTTGTTGAGCGACCGTCTCACCAACGACGGACAAGGGTTCACCCCGTTCCCCCTGGCCGCGGGCGAGATTGCCGGTCAGCGCGATCACGCTCGACAGCGCCGTGGCCCCGACAACTTGCTTTAGGTGGTAATCGACCTGGTCGTGAAGGCCCGCGGCGCCGCTTTGGTCAACACCGGGCATCGCATCGAGACCGATCGACTTGCCGTTTGGCAGCATCAGGCGTTGCCACACCACGAGGACGCGGTCCTGTCCGGCCGCAATCTCGTTGCGGTACGTGCCAAGGAGACGTGATCCCTGCGGAATCAGCAAGTGCTCCCCGGTCTCGGCGTCGTAGACATCTTGGATGACCTGGGCGACGAGGTCACCCGGCAGGTCGCTGTGGACCGCGGTGACCAATGCAGCGGGAATCACGCTGCCGGCCCGCAATTCGTAGGGTGAGTGTGGTGTTGACAGTTTGCCCGACACGCGGTCGGGTTGACGGCCGGTGCTGCGAAGAAAAAGCAGGTCCCCGACCCGTGACCCGGCGCCCGCGGTGAGCGGCAGCCCCCCCTGAACGGGACGGCGGGCGAGTTGTTCGTCCGGTTCTAACGAGAACTCGGCGGCTGTCGGATAGGTTCGTTTCGTCGACGCCTCCGAAAATGAAATGGACGAATCAAAGCCGTCACGCATACTTGCCAGCACTTCTTCGAGCAGTTCACTCGTCTGCGGTTCTTCCGTGGGCTTCGGGAGTTCAACCAGAACCGACGGTGTATCCGTGGCCGCAGCGGCGTCGGACGGCGTCGGCGAGACCCCGTTGTTCTGCATGAATTCGTAGTTGCGTGCCCACGCGGGAGCTGGATTGTTCTCATCAATCACTCGCTCGGAGGGGCGTGTGAGCGACTGCGTGCTTGCGCCCGACAAGGCTTGCCCGTCACGCCCATTCCCCACACGGAGTCCAAGAAGGACAACAAAGGTAATCGCCAACATCAGTGCGCCGAGCACAACGATCACCGATTTCGAGCTGAGTCGGGTGGGGTACGGCCGTCTCGGGTGGAGGTCAAAAGCGTCTGCGACCGAGAGCTTTGCCGGTGTATCTGCGTCGTGACCGACAGCCGGGGTTTGGTGCTCTGCATCCATAGAATCTCCTGGCGACCGCTTCGCGGCGTTTATCAAACCCCATTGCTGCCGATTCACTACCGCTGAGGCGGCTGAGCGTAGAAGCGGTAGTTTGCGCGTGTGATTCGGACGACACTAGAGCCCAGCCGCAACTCGGCTTCTTGGAATAGCGACTGCGTGACGCATCGGTCCTGCTCGGTGCGGTGATTGATGAGATGTAGTTGGCCGTTTGCAGCCCGGCTGAACAGGACCGGGCGGGCAAAGTTCCGTGATTCCTTGGGGAACTCGATGGTGACCTGACGCCCGTCGTCGTACACCCGAAGCGGAGTCCAGACCGGCAGAAGTGTGTGCTGCCTGGTAAGCAAGAAGTAGCCGTAGTTGACGTTGGGCGTAGTGGCTTCGTCTTGCGTATTGACGACAGCTTTCGACACGTCGTCGGTACTCGTGCGTCGGACCACCATCTTGTCTTGCGCGTAGTTCCAGTTAACCGCGCTGTGGTAGGTCGTGGAATCGAGGCTGCTGGCCGCTAGGTGGTACGTGCGGCGGTCGGTGGTGATGACGAAGTTGGTCTGAAGAAACGGTCGCCGCGGCTTGATCAACACGTTCGCCCTGACCTGTTGGTCCTGCCCGCCGTCGATGGTGTCGACCAGCCAGTTGGCGGTATCCCCACCGGCCACGTTTAGCACCGACTCACCGGGCTCCAGTTCAACGACCGTCACGAAGCCGGGGCTGGTGACCACCGGGTAGACGGCTCCGTCCTCGTACAGATAACGCTCAACCGCGTTGAGTTGAAACGCCGAATCGTCGTTACCGGCCTCGGCCTGTTTAGCAGCGATGATTGCGTCCACTGCCTCCGCCGAGTTTGCGGGAACCTCGGAGCCATCCGCGGCAGAGACCTTCGGCAGAGCGCGTGGCTGCGGGGCCGCCACCGGCACCTTGAGTTCATTGTCGCTGGTCTTCGCCGGTGCATCCCAGCGAGACGGGATCATCTGATGCGGCGATCGATGTACCACAAAAGGCTTGGCCAGGATCGGCTGGTAACGGGTCGACTCGCAGGCACCCACGAGAAGTACCACGGCGGCCAACGTAACGACGGAGAAATAGGTCGAGGCACGCTTCATCGATTGCTCCTGGCATTGGTGGCAGAGGTTTGGAACCCGGCTTGCGATGTTGTCGAGTCCTCGTTTTCCGGCTGCGGCGTAAAATCGCGGCTCCACTGAAAATGAACTACGTAGAGCCCGAGCGGATTACGGAAGAGTTCCGACTCGTTACGCGGCGGGTCGAGCTTAATGTGGAACACCCCCGTATAAGGCTCACGGCTGGCGACAACCCCGCTTTCGTACTGGGTCTCGACCCAGTGGACCTGGTAGGTATGCGGGGCCCGTTTCAGCACACTGGTGGTTTCCACCGTGCGGGTGATCAACCTGTCTTGAGAAGTTGCCGCATCGAGCCCGCTGTGGTTTTCGGCGTACGCGTTCATCGCGGGCACGGCGTCCCCCGCGAGGAACCGGTACGCCTTCTCCCAGTTCTGCCGCAGGACCACCGGGTCAAGTGGTCGCTCTCTGACGAGTTCAACGAGTTGGCTGACGAGGTAGCCGACGTGCGCATCCTCGGGCGAATAGACCGCGTCGGCCAGCAGGATGCGTCCAGGCTTGCCGTGAGGGTCAACTTCCACCACATGGAGTCTGAGGGGTCGGTGTACCGCGACGTAGACCGCGCCGGTCACCGACACCAAGGCGATCAGCAGCGAAGTCAACGCGGCGAGCCGCCAGTTTCGAGCCTGGACACGGGCCGTCCCAATTCGACTGTCCCAGACGCTCGCCGCTTGTTCGTATGGGGTAGTGAGCGGCACCTTGCTGGTGTCCGCTCGATAGGCAGGATGACGTTTACGTGGGTGAGGCCATCGCATACTGATTCTTCTCGCTAAAGAGGATGTGTCGACTTAGAGCCGCGTAGCCGCCCGTGCGGCACCTCGGCTGGTGTTCAATACCTGCCGCCCGGCTCGCAAGGCCGCTTGAGAACTACGAACACTCGCGGTGGCAACATCAGCGGCAGAAATGCGGGGCTGCCCGCTCACGAGTTCCGAGCCGAGACGAGCCGACAGCATGGCGAGCAGCATCAAGAAAACGGCGGCGACGGCGATGCTCAATGCCTGGGTCGCCGTCACGTCGGGCGGTAGTTCGATTGCGGCGAACACCGATTCGCCGACGCCCACTACGAAAGTCAGCACCATCAGCCGGACTGCGGCCCCGACGACCCAACCCAACGGTCGCTCAGCAATAAAGGATGTGGGCTTCAGCAGACTGAAAGGGACCAGAACGAACGCAACTAGGGCCCCGAGTTTGAAGGACAAAATAGCGATCGCGACTTGGAGAGCGATCACGATAAAGGCGGTCAGCAGCACCAGCATCGAGACGAAGAGCAAGAGGATTTCGGGAAAGTTCTCGAAGAAGCCCACCGGTCCCGACAGATCCCGCATTGTTTGGATGATCGGGTGGGTGATGGCTAAGCCGCGCTCGGCAATCAGGCCGGGGGACAAAGTGTCGACTCCGTCAAGAGAGCCGTTACCGGCCTTAACCCCGAAACGGATGAAGGTGCGAGCGAGAGTGTCTGCCAGTACCGCCCAGTTCTGCACGATCCAGGCCATTACCCCAATGAACAAGACACGCCGGGCGATCTGCACCACGATTTGCTCGTCACTGAAGATCCAGACGAACGCCGAAAGCGTGATGTTGAGAATAACGAGGCTGTTGAACAGCCAACTCACGTCACCTTCGATCAGGCCGAAGCCCGATTCGATCGCTGTCTCGTAACGCTCAAACACCTGGGTCAGCACTTCCATTTAGCGTGTCCTTCCAACGGTGGTCGTGGTGGGCCAATCACGCATGACCGACTCGCGGCGGTAGCGCGTCCGAGCTTCCTCGGCCTGTCGAGCGGCCTCGCGTTCCAGTGCTTCCCGCGCCGCGGTGATCTCCAAGGCTTGGAGGGTTTGGAACTGGCCCACGATGGTGCCGAGTATTTCGTTCCCGGCCTGAACGGCCGCGGTCGGCCCGGCTGCCGAAGCCGACTCTTCCAGGTACTCCTCGATCCTCCGCGCCGCCCGAGGCATCGCGGCGTAAGCGCGATTCTGGGTCACCCGGGCCTGGACGACGGCGTCGCGTTGCTGGATCATCCAGGCGGATCGCAAACTCGACACGTCTCTTAAGCCGTCACTTCCGATCCTCGTAAGGTCGATGGGGTAGATTCGGTCGAGCCGCTGCCGTGGGTCATTGCGTCGGTACACAACCGCTGCTTCGAAGACCTCGGCCAGCGCATCCATCTCGGAGACAATCTGCTCCAAACGGGTGAACTCCCAGTTCTCAAGCATTAGCAACTGGTTGCGGATCTGGGCATCGACGCGGCGGAGCAGTTGCAGGTGCTGAAGTAGCTGCTCGATGTTGACCGCGGTGTTGCCGGGGTCCGTCACGACGAGTTGAGCACGGGCCGCCGGGCTTGCTGTGAGCACGAGAGTGACCATGAGAAGGGCGATTGTTTTTGGCATGAGGTTGATCCTTGGTGTTGGTCGCTGCACGAAACTGCGTCGGACTACCGGGCGGTTTTTGTGGGCCAATCGGTCATCACCGACTCACGCCGAGCGCGGTGAAACGCATTGGCGGTCTGGGTCTGTGCATGGCGTTCGTGCTCGGCCCGAAGGCGTGCCGCACGCAGTGCAATGACGTTGTGGGTCTCGTGGGAGAGAGTGCCAAGCAGTTGGTTGTGGGCTTGGAGCACCGCGGTCTGGCCTGGCCGGTCGGCGGAATTGACGCCTTCGCCGTTCGATGCCCGGACGAGCTGCTCGACACGCAGCGACGTGACCTCGAAGTTGGTAAACACCTCGTTTTGTAGTCGCCGTTGGGCAACGACGGCTTCCCGGGCGGCCTGAGTCCAGACCCCGCGTTCGCTTTCAAGCCAACCGACTTCGTCGCCAGAAAAGCCGGTGGGTAACCGCCTCTGGGTCTGCTCGTGCAACACAGGGAGTACAACCGCAGACTCGCGAAACGTCGGGGTGAGGCGGTCATACAGTCGCCGGCCAGAGACACCCAGCGAACGGCCGACAGAGATCGGCAAACGTCGGAGCATCCGCCATTGGTTTTCGAGTTGAGTAGTGGCGCGGTCGATCTGGTCGAGAACGGCAAGCACCTGACGGAGATTCTCGGCATACATGCCAGGATCAAACACCACGACCGCGAATGCAGTGGTCGTCGAGGACACGACGGACGCCAAAACGAGTCCCCTCACTGTGGTGCGAACCCGCTTGCTCGTACGGGCACATAGGCCAAACTTAGACATGCGTAGAGAAATGCGGCTACTCATGATTTACTCCATTGGGTGTGGCGGGTTCACGCACACCGGCGTGCTTCAAGAAAGCGTGAAGAAAACTTTCGCACGTTTGACTACGAGCTAAACGATCGATAGCTTGCTTTTCTGACATCCACTGCGTACCGCAGAGCGACAACGCCAACGGCCCGAGGCCGAGTTGAAACCAGCGGCAGCCGAGCGGGCTGTGGTAGAGGTAGTCGCGCTTGGGTATGGCCGTCACCAGCGTCTCGATCTGGCGGTCGTTCAAACCGAGCCCGGTGTAGGAGGCGAAGACATTGGGTTCGTTGGCTGAGGGGTTAGGCAGGTACACGCGTGTTGGGCAGCTCTCAACGATCGCGGAAGCGATCGGCGACTCGCTGATGTCCGCGAGGCTCTGGGTGGAGAACACCACGGCGACGTTCTTCTTTCGCAGGGTCTTGAGCCACTCGCGGATCTGTGCTGCGAAGCGTCCCTGGCCCAGTAGCATCCATGCCTCGTCAAGGATCAGTAGGCTCGGGCGTTCGGCCCTGAACCTGGATTCGAGGCGGTGGAAGAGGTAGGTCAGTAGCGGAAGCAGTGCCCGCGGCCGGTGCATGAGGGCTTCAAGCTCAAAGACCTGCCACGCCGAATTACCGCAGGTTTCGACGTCCGCGTCGAGCAAGTAGCCGTTCGGGCCATCCACCGTGAAGGTGTGCAAAGCCTGCCGCACGGCATCGCTCTGAACGTACGCCCAAAGTGTGCCGAGGGTGCGCTCTCTCACCGGCCTCGTAGCCAACGCATTGAGGGCCGACCAGAGTTCGTCTCGCGCCGGGGCATTGATCGCAATGCCTCCGTGTTCCGCGAGGTCTAGTACCCAGTCTTGGGCCCAGGACCGCTCGTCGTCCTCATCGATCCGAGCCAAAGGTTGGAACGCCGGGGTCTCCGCGGCGTCACCGAGGCGGTAGAAGTCGCCCCCTATGGCATGCGTGAGGACTTGACCGCTTCCGCCAACATCGAACGTGAAAACCTGGGCCCCCGGGTACCGCAGCCACTGGGCGGCGATGACGTTCAACAGCGTTGATTTTCCGCCGCCGGTGGGACCGACAATCAGGGTGTGCCCGACGTCGCCGTAATGGAGCGAAAACCGAAAAGGTGTTGCCCCCGCGGTTTGGGTCTCGATCAGCGGCGGGCCGTCGAGGTGAGCGTTTGCGGGCATTCCCGTCCAGACGCTGGACATCGGCATGAGGTCACATAGATTCAGGGTCGAGAGTGGGGGCCGCCTGACATCCGCAAAGGCGTTTCCCGGGATACCACCCAGCCACGCCTGTAGGGCGTTAAAGGTTTCGGCCTCGGTGACAAGCCCCTGGCCGTCGGTTACGCGGCGTATCGCGTTGAGGCGGTTATCGGCTTCGGCCGGGGTGCTCCCCCACGTCGTGACGGTCAAGGTGAAGTAGCCGTAAGAAACGTAATCACCGGCCAAGTCGTCAAGGGCGGCCTCGATGTCTCCTGTCTTCTGGTGGCTTTCCGGGTCGTCGAGGGCACTCTCGGTTTTGGTGATGGCTTCTTTGAGTAGCGCCCAGGCACCCTTGCGTTTGGCGAACCACTGCCGGCGGAGTTTCCCGAGAAGTGCCTTGGCCTCGTTTTTCTCCAGTGGCATGAACCGAACAACCCACCGAAACTCAAGCGGCAGTTCATCCAGAGCACGCAGCAGGCACGGGGTAGAGGTGTCCGGAAAGGCCCGGACCGACAAGACCCGGAGGTGGCGGTCGCCAAGCCTCAGGTCGAGCCCCGCCTGGAGCGGCGAATCGGTCAGTAATGCGTCGAGATAGAACGGCACGCCCAAGGCTTGAGGGAACTTGGGCCGGAGGGTCCGTGACGACACCGCATCGTGCAAAAACGCAAGGGATTCGGTGTCATCCAGACACTCCACCTCAAGAAACACGCCCCGCAACAGGTCAACCGTCTGCGCGATGCGCCGGACAAAGGCGTCGCGATATGCCGAGTAGGAAGTGGGTTCGCTGGCCGCGTCTGTATCCGGATGGGTCAGCAAAAACTTGGTAATCCGCCGCGTGCGTTCTTCCGGTGGAAGATAGGTCAAGGTCAGGTACAACACCGACTCGTAGGCCGGTTGTGTGGTCAAGCTAGCGCAACGCTCATCTTCGATGCACTGGGCGGCAGCATTGGCGAAGGCTGTCGGAACGGGCGGTGAGTGCTTCGTTCGACGGGACTCGATGTGGAAGCACCAGCCGTCACCCAAGCGGCGCAGTGCGTTGTGGACCCTGGCACGCAGGGCGACCTGCTCTCGCATAGTTGCCGCGGAGGCATCAGGCCCACGGAACCGCAGCGTTGCCTGGAAGCTGCCATCCTTGTTCAGCACGACACCCGGGGCGATGAGGCCCGCCCACGGCAGCAGGTCGGCGAGTTGCCGCGGGCGGCGTCGGTATTCGTGGACGTTGAACATCAGGGGTCAAGTGAAGTGGGTTGCTTGAGGTGAACACGAAGCACGTCGAACCAGAGCGGGTCGCGTCGGGTCAGCCAGATCGCGACACCGTGAACCACGACTCCCAGCGGCAGGCCAACCCACCAAACCCGCAGACCGAACGACACGGCCAACGTAAAGGTCAGTCCAAGAATGCCGAGCGTGCGGGGCACACCCGCGAACAGCATTGGCTGGGTGAGCGCGGTGTGAAGCGGCACCTCGAAGCCCGGTGGAGCGGCATCTTGCGACATCGAATCTCCTTAGAACGTCGCCCCGGAAGCGAATCCGAAGAAGTCGAGCGCAAAGCTCGCCGCAGTCGCCGCGATGGCACCGCCCAGCACGACGCCAAGAATTCGCCGCATGAATGCGCCTTCAGAAAACGCAAACGCGAAGCCGAGCAGTAATACTGAGAGTGTGAGTAGAGCTTGGGCGACCGGCCCCGTCAGGCTGATGATCAACCGCTCGATTGGCCCTTCCCACGGCATACCCGATCCCGCGGCGAATGCCGATGGTGTAACAAGCAAAAGAGCGACCACGACATACGCATGAAACGCATGCCGAGGAAACGAACCGCTGAATAGGTACATAGCTGTACTCCAGGTGACCGCACTTCTCCCGGATCCGTGACATACGGACCGAAAAGAAAGAAGTGCTACCGGGGATAGAACGAGACTTCGTCGGAACTTCTTACGGAGACAAAACAAGTTCTCGAACGACGAACTCACCGTTGATATTCAGGCCCGGCTCTACCACCGATTCAATGAGCCGTCCCCCAGAACACTTATTGTCACGACGGATGAAGACGACTAGGCCGACGGCATCGACAATCGCTTGCCGTGAGACCGGTGCGGCTTCTGAAGCCAAGTCATGGATGCGAGACAGTGCCTGTGCCGCACCGTTTGCGTGCACGGTGCCAAGGCCACCTGGGTGCCCGGTGTTCCACGCCTTGAGCATGTCGAGCGCTTCTGCCCCACGTACTTCGCCCACCACGATGCGGTCGGGCCGGAGGCGAAGGGTGGTCTTTACGAGTTTCCTCAGCGTCGTCGATCCGGCGGCGACCAAACGAATCGAATCTTCCCCCAAGAACGTCAACTCGGGCGTGTCCTCCAGCAATACCACCCTGCTATCACGAAAACAGGCCTCATTAAGGCAGGCGTTGAGAAGGGTCGTCTTCCCCGAACCCGTTCCCCCTGCAACGATAGTGTTGCGTCGTTCCGCTACGCCTGCCCGCAAGGCTTGAACCTGACCGTGTGTCGCGATGCCTGCGGCCACATAGTCGTCCAAGTTCCAAACCATCGATCCCAACTTGCGGATGACAAAGCTTGGTGCTGGCGCGAGCGGTGGCCGCACGCCCTGGAACCGACACTTTCCGGCCACAGCGTTTGGCGAACTATCGGAGTTGCGGCATATAGTAGGGGGAAGCATGGCGGAAATCATCGGGCGTTCATGGTTGATCGTGCGTCCAACCGACGTAGCCACGAGCCTGATTACCGCTTCGGTTGTTTCACGCGGCGTGCTGCCGATGAGGGTCCGCCCGCGGCGCCGGTGTTCCACCCATAGCGTGCCGTCGGGGTTGGCCATCACCTCGGTGACATTGGAGTCGTTGAGCGCGTCGAGTATCTGACCCCCGAGCGCACCGACCAAGGCCGCGGTCAGGCGAGCGTCGAGTGTGGAGGTCGTAGCGGCAGAACTCATCAGGGAGTTAACGCATCCCGGCGGCCGCTCCTTACACTGAGTCCGCCATCGATCTACTCGTCCTCGGTGGAGTCAGTTACCGGAGCAGCATCTCGGGCTTGAGGCGAAACTTTGGTTGGTGGCTGAGGTTCGAGTACAGAAGATCCATCGCGTAGATTTTGGTCGAGCAATCGGACGAACCGGTCGAACCGAATTCGCCCGCTCATCGATGCGGCTTGGCGTTCACTGTCCGGAATTGAGGGTGTGTGGTTGAGGTAAGTGCGGACTGCAAGGCCTATCGATTCACGGATTTCATTAAGGTCCGCGTGAACTGAGGCGTCGAGTTTGCCGAGGCGTCGCAGCAGGCGTTCGGTGGACTGCTCAAGCGACATCCTGCGGTCGTCGGTGGCGGGCACGAGTGTCCGTTTGGCGGCGTCAGCCACCACGACCGAGACGGCGACACCGGTCCGTCGGGAATACGCGATGGCCGCTTTTTCAACTTCGGGCTCCAGCCGAACGGTCATCTGTACTTTGGGGCGTGAGGGAAGTGCTCGGCTCATAGGGCGTAGGGATCCTCGTCGGATTGAGTAAACAGAGGAGCTTCACCGCCACCCACCCGTGGATGATGCGGGGTTGGTGGGCCTGGGATCACCTCGGCTTGCTCCGGAGATTGAGTGAACAGGTTGGGTTCGGTGGCGTCGGTTGCTTGGAGCGGCGAAGGCGTATCGAGTTGCGAATCTTCACTTGGAGGGTTGAGTTTCGCGGCCGCAGGGCCGCCGAGTTCCGGCCCTAGCGGTACGGTCGGCTTTTCGCTTGTTAGCCAAGACGACCTGGACGGGTTGGCCGGCACATCGAGTTTGCAACCTTGGTCAGGGGGAGGCATCAAGCGCCCGCAGAACCTCGGGTCGCGGTAGTACCGGACTTTGCGGCAGCGGATGGGCGGGTGACCCGTCACGAAGACCAGTTGCTGGTCTTGAGGTAACTCGCGGACTTCCCCGGGCTGCATCAACGGACGGACCTGTTCGGCGTCGCTTGTGGAACCGTGGGAATCACCCCGGGAGAGCCACGCCAGCAAGCTGCGGGGGCGGGGACGCGAGTAGCCGCGGCGATATTCGGTGACCGTGCCGGCCATCTGGCTGACGCGCTGCTGCGTTACGGTGTCGGCACAGGCGAAACTGACCACCACGTGGCAGTTGTCGAGGATGGTGTTGTCCCGCCCGTAGCTCTCGACGATATCACTGAAGGACTGGACGATCAGGTGGGCCTTGATGCCGTAGCCGGACATCTGCCTCAAATTGGTCTGGAGAAATTCCAAACGCCCGAGAGTGGCAAACTCATCCAGTTCCAGAAGCAGTCGATGCCGCTTGGGCCGGCCCGTCGCATCGGTGTCGAGGTGCTCCAGCAGTGCGCGGCAAGCTTGGTTGAGCAAGATTCGCATGAGCGGCCGGAGGCGCGGCCCGTCCGACGGCGGGGGTTGGAGATAGAGGGTGACCGGGTTTTCAGCGCACATCAGGTCGGCCACCCGAAAATCCGAGGCCGAGGTATTGCGGCGCACGACCTCATCGGCGAAGAGGATCAGATACCCCGCCGCGGTCGCCCGGACCCCGGCCTGGAACTTCGGTGGCTGGGCAAGCATGTCCTTGGCGACCCGCGCAACCTCGGGATGAGTTTGGGGCTGACCCGTCTGCGGGTCGATGCGGTGCGTCGTCTGCATCATCACCGGAAAGGTGTCGTCGAAATCGAGCAGCAGGTCCCGGACGCGGCCGAGGCTCTTGTCTTCTTCGACGTATAGCACGTGCAGGATCAGAGCCACGAGCGTCTGTGAGGCGTGCTGGTCCCACACGTCGAAGGTCTGCTTTTCACCGGTGGAGTTGACCAGCATCTCCACGATGTTCTGCGTATCGGCAACCTCTTTGGCCCCACGTCGGACCTCCAGCAAGGGGTTGTAGCGCACGCTGTCGTCCCGCGTGGGGTTGAAGAAGAACACGTGAGAGAACCGGCTACGGAAACCCGCGGTGATTTCCCAGAGTTCGCTTTTAGTGTCGTAGACCAACGCGGAGTGCGACCAACTCAGCAGGGTGGGTACGACGTGACCAACGCCTTTCCCGGAGCGTGTCGCCCCCGTGACGAGTTGATGCTCCGGCCCGTCATAGCGAAGCACTTTGCAGCGCCGCCGGAACCAGTCGATTCCCGTCAATCCGGAGCCACCGAACTGACCGACGATGACGGCTGGGGCGGTTGAGGGCTTGGGTAGAAGCCCCGCTTTCCGAACCTCCGCCAGCGTCGCCCACTTGCTTGCACCAACGGGACGCACTTTCGGGGTGTGGTAGCCAAACCGCGTTACCACCAAAGCCGTGGCTACCGTCCCGGCTAGCACGACGAGCCGGCCGTGGCGTAACGTCTGCGAAGCAGCCGAAGTCTCCGCAAACGACCACGTTAGGATCGACCACGGCGGATAGAACCTCCAGTCGTTGAACTCCAGCCGAGGGCCGAGGCCGTGCTGGTGCCCCAGTCGGGATGCCGTCCACTGCGTGGCCAGGACCACCGTGAGAGACATCAGAGCCACGCAAACAAGTGTTACCGGCCAAGACTTCATCGGCCGCCCTCCAATTCGACCTCTTCGGGCTGACGGCTGCGGACATCCGGTTCCCTTGGCGGCGAAACAACCTCAAAACTCACCCGGCGGTCCGACCGCATCGTGGCGTGAACCGTCGCGCCGGTTTCCAGGGCGTGTGGATATCGACGAACCGGAACGACGATCAATGCCGTGTTGCGTTCTAGCGTGACGACGGTTCCTTGGTGCAAATACGCAGTACCCGCATAGCGGCCCGTGGCGGTTTGCCCTGGCTGCAACAACGACGGTGCCGCCGGTTTGCCCGCAATCAGACCACGGAGTTCCTGTATCAGCAATTCGTCTCTTGCCCCGGATCGGAACCGTATCGAACGCGACGAGCTGTTGAAGGCAGAAGGTATGGCATACCCCTGGGCGATAAGCCACTCGGCGCGAGCATCTAGCGCTGTCTGAACGTCTTGAGAATGAGCAACTGCTTCACCGGCATTCGAGCTGCGACTGCGATAGAGCTGCCGGTCTAGCCAGGTCCACGCCTTGGCCTTCACCTGATTTTGCAAACTGGGGCCAGCAATGATTGACAGATACGATTCACGGTATCGCGTCGGACCTAGCTGGACCACCGATCCGGGCGTAGCTGCGTCGTATTCTTCGGAAGCCCGGACGTACGCATGAAGGGGTCGTGATTCTGCTGAATAGACATCTTGCACCAATACGAAACGCCGGTCCGTCAATTCATCAACCGTTCCTTTCGCCAGTAAGGTGCCGGTAACCCGCTCCGCACGTTGCGTGGTCTGTGGATCATCTATAGCTCTTCTGGAGGACGTCGAAAGGTTTCTGAATCGTTCAATACGGGGTACTAAGTTCTGCGCTTTCTGGCCCATGGCGGCATGAATCTGCTTGATGGCATCGTTACGCTCACCGAGGTCGTTCAACGCGGTCGAGAAATCGGGAACCACGCTCCAACGCCGCGGTATTTCCGCGGGGCGATTTCGTGCGAAGCCGAGCTTTGACCGTGATGCGGACGCGAGTTGGAGGCCTTCGAGGACTCGCAAACGCTGGCCGATCATGTCGGCATCCACGACGGCTCCGGGTCGGAACACCGTCTTTGATAGGTCAAGGTGCAAACTGCTCTCGGTTCGCTTCGCGAGCCTTTCAAGTACGCGGTCAAGCTCGGTCCAACGTTCGGCGTAGACCTGCTTGCGTAGTGACTCACGGGCGTGGTCGACGGTCCGTTCACCGATCCTTTCTGTCGCGACTTGCTGGGCCCGTTCACGCATGCCGTGGCCGATGTAATCCCGTTGAATAACGAGGTCACGGTGGCGTTCATCACGACCCCTCAGCAACACATGTATGTGCGGGTTGTCGGTGTTGAAATGGTTAACCGCCACCCACTCCAAACGTGTACCAAGGTCGGCTTCGACGCGCCGCATCACGTCGCGGGTGTAGTCGGTCAGGTCCGGAAGTTCGCGACCCCGTTCAGGTGACACTATGACGCGGAAGTGATGGCGGTCTTCCGCCCACTTCGCGGCCAGGTCTTGGGCCTCCATGCCGTCGAGTTTCGGCCCGTAGAAGACGCCGCGCTGAGCGTCTTGTGATACCCCCTCGCGGCCGATGTAGCGACTGTGACGGGCAATCGACTCACGGCCTTTCTGGGGCGTGTAGTGTCGCACGAGATGCACTTTGACCGCCACCCGCTGCGATTGCCGACCGGCACCGAATACGCTCGTCCCGCGGCCGAACCCTGTCCGTACGGAAGAACGGCGCGTGCTGCGAGAACCCGGAAGAGTTCGCGGATTAGTCGAACTGCCCGAACGGCCGAAGCGGGCAATCGAGTCGGGTTGAATGTGATCGAAAGAAGCACGCGAGCCCATGTCAAATGAACGAAACGAATCGCCACATTCTTACGGGAGGCCCAGTAACTTACGTCTGCGCGTGGTTCTACCGAGCAGACAGAGGCTGTCGGTACGACGGAGTGCTCCTAAGGCGTGCTCTCATCTACTCTTCCAGCCACGAAGAGTCTCTGCTTTTATCTTGCCTTCCAAAATTTCCGGGTTCGCCAGGCCAAGGAGCGTCCATGCGTTATCCACAGCCGCTCGCAAAGCTGAGCCTTCCTCAGCTCCTGCGAGCGAGCGGTTGTGGGTAACGCCCCTGGAAAACCGAGCCCTACCAAGTGATCAGAGGACGACGTACGGCCAAGATTTCGTCCCGGTGAATCGGCCCGAAATAGCGGCTGTCGAAGCTCTGCGGAACGCGGTCTGAGACGACAAAGAACTCAACCTCGCTGAGTATGCGGGCCTCCTTCCAGCGCGGCAATTCCCGCCCTTGGGAGTCGAGAGTCTGTATGGGTGCGAGCGGCAGCCCATTGACGATCAGGACATCGCTAGTGGCATCGACATGGTCACCTGATGCCGCGACGACGGGTTTTAGGAAGCGTACAGTTTCTGTTACGAGCCCCCAACGTTGATCGGCATATTCGCGAGCTGGTTGTGGGGGGCAAAATTCGATCAACATCGACTGTTTCGGAGTCTTGTTGGTTCGTATGTACAACCCTGAAGGCAAGCTCGACGAAGTATTGAGGACTATATATTTACTTGCATCCTGGCTCAGGAGCCATATAGAAACGAGACCAAGAATCGTCGTTCCAATAAAACATAATCGACGCGATCTAGCCGAAATCGTTGGATATTTCTTCATATCTATGCTAACGATGCACTTGCATAGCTTCTTACTGGCTAGCGAAGATTACTGCATACTTATTGCTTAGCACACATCATTACTCGAAGTTGGCATAACATTCGGGACAGTGGTGGTCTAATGGGATTTGGCGTTCGGCTATTAATCTCAAGTCAACAACTTGGTATCGCCCATTGGGTGCTTCCGAGATGTTGATGGGAACGTCTCCAGGTTTTACGAAAGGAGACCAACATGAAGCAGCACGAGTTTGACGAAAAGTTGTGCAAGCTGATCGATATGGCACCGGACAGTCCGGAGATCGAGAAACTAAAGGAGGAACTGAAGGGGTCTGCACGGGAGAATCCTGACTTAGGATCAGAACCCGGACGACCAAAAGATGTCGAAGACATCGATCAGATGATCGATGTCTTTGCACAGGCCTCTCCCTCCGCAGTTACTCAAGAGGAGATAGGCCGATACCATGAGTGGTTGCGAGAGAATCTACCCGAACAACACTAGGTTGACGTTGCCCATCAACATCAACTTTTGTCCTGAAAAGGTGATATACTAGAAGCGACACACGTATGCCTTAAGAGGCGGGCTGTACCGTATGGACGATGGCTTAGACAATGATCTCTTCGAGCCTAAATCGCGCGATCCATTAAATGTCGAAAAACTAAATGCTCTTGTCTTGCAAGCGGTTTTTGAGCATGACCAAGAGGCCTTTGGTCACGTAATGAAAGCTATTTTTCCGGGACTCTTTAGTAGTGCGCTTGCAGCCACCCGACAACGTGAAGAGGCTAAGGAGATCGTATGTGAAGTATCGGTCTGGGTATGGGAAAAATTGCTCGTCGATTATTTCACGGTTCAGTCGAACAACGACACCTTTGTTATGTTTCGGGCATGGGTGTCCAGACGTGTGGTCGGTATGGCTCGCGATCGACACAGAAGCAGAAAACGCAGGTTGGAACTGGAGCGAGCGAATGAAGCTGCGAGAGCAGAGCAACTCACGCCTCTAGAGCAGATGATCAAGGAAGAAACCGACGAAGAGAATCGGCGGTTACTTGAACAGATTGAAGAAAAACAGAGGGAAATGGCAGAGAAGAAACGTCTCTTGGTCAAGGAGTTGTCTGACATTCAACGCGAAGCAATTGAACTCGTGGATTTGAAGGGCATGGACATTCTTGAGGCTGCGAACCTCGCGGGCGTAACCCGCACCAACTTCGAGGCGCGTCTCAGCCGTGGGCGCAAGAAGTTGCGGGAACTGACAGAGGAATCATCGTGATGTCAGTAGACATTCAAGCACAGTTCGATGGTCTGATGATGGCATTGCTAGACGCCGCTCCAGATAGCTCTGATGTTGCGCAAATCAAAAAGCAAATCCTTCGCTTTCTGAACGATCACCCTGAACTCATCGATGATGATCAGGAAGTTTTCCGCACAATCCGAATCTATGAATGTGCCGATCCCCGGTCCGTTGCCGATGTTGATGCTGACAAATATCATACTTGGATTCAAGAGCAGTTGCCGAACAGACCAGATTCGCAAGACGCGCCGAGCGAGGGCTCGTTAGGCGACAGTAATAGTCCGCTACTACTCACCAGATGGCTCAGGGGAGGCTTGGCCGCTGCGGCAACCGTGATCCTGTGCGTAGGGGTCTGGTGGATTATGTCATCCAACGACCGGTCATCCAGTTCTGTACCAGCGTTCCAGATTGTTGAATTATCGCCGCTGGGTACTGATTCCTGGCAACCTTTCTCACTGGAGCGTAAGGTGCTACCTTCCAACCATGCGTATCGGCTATCACCGGTGGATGTCGATAACAACTATCTGGCCGTCCGCGATTCGACGGGGATGACACTGACGCCGCTCAGAGACGTAGCCGGTGACAACTGGGTGGTCAGCATTCACGGCCGTGAAGGCGAAAACGCTTCGCTATTTTTCATAGCCAAGTCTACAGAAATGAGTGATGTAGAATTTCGCCGCATGGTTGAATCACAACTCGCATCGATCCCATCCACGCCATCCATCGAGCCGGGATATCGGCTGGTACACGCCACCGACGACACAAAGGTCGAGCGTGCCGGAGGCGTCTCGCTAGGGTCGCCTGACGATCCGCCGCCGCCAACTCCGCAATGGGCCACTGATCTAGCGGACCGACTCCGAGCAGAAGGCATCCACATTAGCGGTTGGACTTTCCCATTGAGCGAAGAATAAAGACCGGAAATATAAATGAAGAAGACATTCATTCTCGGCACAGGTTTACTGGTGCTGTCAGCCTTGACTGTTGCCGCGTGGCAAGTCCTCTCTACAGATCAAACTCTTTCTGCGCGGACTAATACGCTCACCATCAATGAAATGGTTGAACAGGCTACGGACCCCGTCGTCATCTCAGTGTCGCCAGTGGCCGAGTCGCAAGAAGTGGAGAGTCAGATTTTTAATGACTCACTCGACTCGCAGATCGAAGATCGCGGAGATCATTTTGATTTCTACGACCAAGTACATGTTTTATGCGTCGGTATCGACAATTTTCCACGCGGTAATATCGAAGCTCGCCAGTACTTGGAGAAAGACGCTAAGGACCTCGCCCTTCTGTTTAGAACCCGATACGGCTACCGCGTCGACACCCTGATCGGCGCCGAGGCGAAGAAATCAGCAATCGAGGAATCCGTCCAGCGGCTCGGCGCGGTCGGACCTAACGACGCGGTCATCATTTTTTTTGCCACACACGGCAAGGAACTCGACTATTTCGACAGAAACGGCGATCCAGTGCAGGCTGGCTATCTATTGCCGTGGGACGCCCCGTTGGACATGAATGACACGTCCGATCCAGATGCCTGGGAAGAGTATGCGGTCAGCTTCGCTTGGCTGGGCAATCAACTCGAATCGTCTAATGCGAAGCATGTTCTGATCTTGCTGAACACCTGCCATAGCGGCTACATCGGCCTGGACCAAGCCGGGCATCCCCGCGAGAGTCTCGAATCCAGCGTGGCCAATCCATCCCGAGCGGCGATTACTGCCGGCTTATCGGGGCAAGAAGCTCGTGAGCCGGCGGCTGGCTATCGGGTCACCGACACTTTGAATGGGTCCGTACTACAGAATTCACATTTCGCGCATTATCTCTTGAGCGGTCTTACCAGTGACGATGCAACGGGGGCTACCGAGTTGCATGCGTTGCTCAGTGAAGGCCTGCGGGATTTGACGGGCAACGACCCTAAATCAGCGATGTGGCCGCAGTACCGCGAGTCGGCCGACAGCACCGGCGAGTTCGTGTTCATTCCGCGCTCCCTCGACCAAGCCGGCCTCGATGCGGCCATCGAGCGCTTCGACGGTCGACGCCTGGAGCGACGGCGGAATCGCATCCAGCCGTCCGAGACGCTGAGGGCTCTACACACACCCGATCCCGCCTTTGCGGTGGATCGCGACGAGCGAGAGCGGCAGTGGCGGCAGCGGACGCAGATCTACACCGAAAACGCGGGGCTCGGCGATGCCGAAGCGATGGCCGCGTTGTCACACTGCTTCCGGCTTGGACTCGGAGTCGAAGAAGACCCGGATGCCGCGTTCCATTGGGCTTCGAACTCAAACGAACGCGGTACAGGGTCAGGTTTGTATGCACTGGCGAAGTGCTACCGGGACGGAATCGGCGTCGAAGCGAACCCGATCCTTGCCGACCGTTTGCTCAGGGAGTCATTTGACCTGGATTATCCCGCGGCGGTGTATGACGAGAGCGTTGCGATCGATGACCTGCTAGCCGAACGTTCGGATACAGACTCCGACGACTTTCAGACCCAGCTTAAGAAGCGATTCGATCTGGTACGCCGGGCGGCGGAAGGTGGCCTGGGGCGTGCCCAGCACGAACTGGCGATGGCCCACCTTTGGGGTAAAGGTGGTGCAGTCCGCAGCGGCGACGAGGTTAAACGCTGGGCCGAGGCCGCGATTGAGTCGGGGGACGCCTACGGGCACCTTGCTCTGGCCGATCTCTACATAGGCAGCCACCCATTGGTTGCGGCCGATCCCCCCCGTGCTCGGCGACACCTTCTCGCCAGCGCCGAAGCTGGTATTGCGCAGGCTCAGTATTTCACGGGTTTATTGATGCTGGGCGAGGATTATGCCGTACCCGAGGGCACGACGAACCCCTTTGCCTTGGACCCATCGAGCGGAGTCAAGTGGTTGCAACTTGCTGCCGACCAGGGGCACAGCCGGGCGGTTTTCGAGCTTGGCCTGATCTATGCACAGGGGCGGCATCGCCCGGTGGATTACCGTCTCGCGCAAAGCTATATGGCACGTGCGGCAGAAGAAGGCGTTGCCGACGCGGTGTTTAAGCTATTCGCGTGGCATATGAACGGTGACGTTGTGCAACAAGACACAAGCCAGGCGATTCGTTATCTGCACGAGGCGGCAGACCTACGCCACGCGATTGCTCAGTTTGTGCTCGGCAGCTACTACTACGACGGACTTCATGTCGATGCCGACCCTGCCAAAGGTCTGAGCTACCTAGCTTTGGCTTGCGAACAGGAGATGCTGCCCGCTGTTGGCACCGTGTGCCTGATCCTCTACTACATGAACCCGCCGTGGGATATCCATCAGGACGACATCGCTTACAACATGTGGGGGTGGCACGCCGAGACACGGCTGGCCCAGAAAGCGTGGGACGATTTTCTCGCCCGTTACCCCGAAGAGTCCGACTCGTTGGAACGGATGGTGCTCAATGGTCCTGAACTATTGCTGCGTTTCATGGAGTCGCCCGGTGAAGACACCAACCAACGGCACCTTCAGCACCAACTTGCGGTTAGGCTAATCGCTAAACACTTGGAGGCCGACTCTGATCTGGTGGTAACGGCCATCGTCCCAGCCATCGCCAAGCAAAGCCCCCGGAAGCACTATTATCTCAAGCTACTGAGTGATTTGGACGGCGGATCGGGTGATGTTGTTCGCCAGCTTCGAAAGGCCGAGGACACCAGCAGCAACGACCCCTCCTTGCAGGCAGCGATCACCGAAGCGATCGCCGCCATTCAGACTGCTGGGGGCCGTCGTTAGCCGCTGCTCAAGCGGCCACGGCAGGATGAGTGGCACCCGCGAGTTCTTCAAACCAGAAGAACCGGTCGGCCGCTGTCTTAAGGAGATTCGAAGTGCAGTCGCGCATACCTACGACAAAGACTTCGATTCCACGTGAACGTAGCGCTCGAATCAGGGCGAGGTAGTCCGAATCCCCGACCACAAGTACAGCACGCTCGATCGGCGTCGCCGAGCATGCAGTTTCCATGGCGTCGACTACCAACGCAATATCGGCCGCGTTACGGTGCTCGTTACGTTTGTAGCAGTGGACAGCTTGGGGTGCGAACCCCGCTTCCGTCAGCAACCCTGGGGCAGTGCTGAGAAAATGAAATGGCCGGTTGTTGATCCAGTCAAACATTTTGAAGTTCGCGTAGGCGTTTCGCAAAATAGTGCGGTAGCCACAAGCTAGCCTAGCGGACAGTCCCCCGAGCACCTCGATATCCGGCGCGTACAATCCGTTTAGGTATGCGCGGTGATCCGGTGCATCGTGCTGATGCGGCCAAGGGCGGGTATTTGCTTCACGAGCCCGGTAGAAAGTTTCGTAATCAACGAGAATCATGGCGTTCGGCATTGTGCTCTCCAGAATGGTTTGAGAAAACGAGCAAGTCACTACAACCTTCACGAGAGCTACCCGCGGCGTCTTACGCGATTGCTTACTTTTTTTGACTGCATGTCTCGTGCGAGGCGATCCCTCACGATGCCGGCAACGAACCTTGCCTTCGGCAAGCTCTTGATATCGCGTACGTTATCGTGACGGAACCCGCTCATAGAGAGGCTACGCGGGATTTTGCGTCGCGACATTCGTTCAGGGCACGTACGTAGCGGGGTACCCGGAAATTTAAGTCACATGAAGCTTTCTGGTTGTACACCGCTTAGATGTACGCCAGTACATCGTTGACAGCAAGCCGTTGGCTAGCTGGTCGGTACGCTTTTGCGGACTGACATCCTCGGGTTGGAGCAGCACAACCGGGATACGGCACCGCTAATGCCGTTGAAAGGTGGCGGAATTTATCAACCGCCATGGGCTGTTTCTTCGAGCTGGGTTGCATCGAGAGGTGCTTGCCCAGATCAACGGGCGCTCAATGTAGTAATCCCTGGTCGAGAAGGATCTCGAACAGGAGTAATCCCATTGTTCTACCCGATGCGGTTCAACCGCCAAGGTGGGCGGGGCGACTGGGAAAGACCTTCAACGTTCGACCACGAACTGCGAAGGCCGTGACAGAAGAAGTAGGTGCGGTGACCAAGTGTCACCAAATCCTCCCATGGGGTTGGCCTCACGGTCGCAAGACCGAAGCAGGGAAGCTGTTTGGGGCGTTCAACGTGTGCCGGCGCAGGGAGCTTCGACGGGGGAAACTCCGTTGAATCGGGCGGATGACAACGCTCGGCGATGACTAGGAAATGGGTCACGGCGAATAGCTCAACTGTGAAAGGCGGATAAAGCCGCTTGCCGGTCAGTCTGATGCAGAGTCGGTGCCAAACCGCAAAGACTTGATGCTTGGGGTACCTGTAGCTTGTAGCCTCGTGCAAGGAAAGCACGCTAAGGATTTGGCGTGGCGACTGTGGCCCGGTTGGTTCCGGGCACACAAAGCATTCAAGCCTCTCCATACCGGAGATAGCGACGAGACTCATCAGGCAACTTTTGTTGCTAACCAGGGAAGCGCTTCAGCGGCCGGGGTGATGCCCGGTGCGACGCTAGTCGGCGTTGTGATTCAAATGCTGATGCGTGGGAGTGTGTTCCGAGTAGAAAGCGGGCGAGAGCCCGACGATGTCCGCTGCAAGGCAGTGGCGGCTCGTTCGTGTCTGGGTAGCTCCAGACAGACCAGCGACGACGAAAGGAACGAGGAAAACTCTCCGACCCGAGAGTGCGTGGACAGCTTCGGCGTCCATGAAGTTTGCGAAGAGTGAAGTGCTCAAGACGTGAGTCCTTGGTTGGGCTTTGGTCTGGGGCGATGAACTACAAGCTGCGGGATCCAGTTTGATCTAGCGGCCAGAAAGGAGGTTGTCACAAAGGATTGGGCTTTGGTGGTCGAGCCGTAAATCGACCACCCTTTATGAACCAGGGAGCGTGAGGAGAAAATCATGAAAGAATTCTATCCATGTGTGGCGACGTCGCCGGCGGCTTTCGTGCGGCAACTGGCGGCGTCTTATCTGCCGCATGGATACAGGTTGTACGTGTGTGGCCACGTGCCTGACCGGCTCGCTGGTTGCCCGTGGGAACTGGACCAGCGGATGATTGAGAAGTATGAGATCAACCTCAGCAAGGCAACGCGCTCTAAGCGGCGCCGCGAGGGCGTCGCTTCGGTTCGCTACATCCGCTACGGGCGGTTCTGGATGCTTCTGAGCACTCACGGCCGCCACCGCTTCTTTGATGAGCACCGCAAGGTAAGAAACGTCGGCCGTACGCCTGTCTCGTTTCACGGCTATGAAATCCGCGTGGTCGAAGAACGGCCACGGGTGCGGATCGAACGCCTGGAGTATCGGCGTCTCAACGGACTACTGCTTGGCGTCTGCACGCGGCCCAGGTATCGCGGTGTTGAAGAAATGGCGGCGGTGATTCGACGTGCAGTGAACTTCGACCCATATCGCGAAGTTATCGCACAGTATGTGAGATTGATGCGGCAGGTCAATCGTCGCCGGCGAAGCCAGGGAGTGGCTAACGTGCCGCTGGAAATGGTGAAGCTGCGACGTCCGCGGTTGCACGGTCCACGGCTGATCAGGTCGGTGTGACGGCTTCGCCTGTGGACAACTTGGCTAACTCATTGCCAGCACTGCGATTTTTACAATGCCTGATAAGACCCCTTATCGGGCAAATCCGGGGCTGAAAAAACACTATGTCCAATATTGACAAATATCGCCGTATATGCGATATTACTCGTATGGCTGGACTCAATGTCAACATGACCGACGACCTGCGGGAGTTCGTCGACGGACGTACGGAAGAAAAGGGGTTTTCCACCCCGACCGAGTACGTCCGCCAACTGATCCGTGAAGACCGGGAACGGGCGACCCAGGAACAGCTCGAAGAACTCCTCGTCCAAGGTCTTCAGAGCGGCGACCCCGTGGAAATGACGCCCGAGGACTGGTCGGAGATCCGACGCACGGCCCGTGAACGCCTGGCCGCAAAGAAAGCGGCCCGCGATCAATGAGCCTCCGCGTTGTCCGCACCCCCCTCGCCCGCCTGGATATCCTCGAACAGTACGTTTGGTATGGCGAGCAGTCCGATACGGAGCTGGCCGAGCGCTACTTGGACGCGCTCGAAGCGGCATTCAACGATCTATCTGAATCGCCGGAACTCGGTGCGGTCCGTGATTACCGTAATCCAGCCTTGGTCGGCATGCGCAAGTGGCAGGCCCGAAAACCTTTCGATAAGAATCTGATCTTCTATAGGGTCGCCGACGAGTCGATACACGTCGTCCGTGTCTTGTACGGGAACCGCGACATCGAAGGATTGTTCGGCAGACACATCAAAGATTAACTGTCAGGTCATCTCACCAAAAGATTTGTCGTGGCGTGCCCGCTCGATGCCGCGCTCAACGATGGTGCCCAGATGCTCCGGGTCGATGTCGACCGGCTCGCCGGAATCTATGGCTTCACGGTGCACGCGATACAGCCACGCATTGGCCTCCTCACGCTCTTGGTCACGCTGAATCAAGGCTTGTATGTAAGCACTGACGTTGGCATATCTGCCAGATTTCACCATTGCCTCGGCATGTGCAAGAAGCTCGGGTGAAATTGAGAATTTGTTCTGTTTCATATGCAGGTTATTGCACAGAAAGAGCTGTGATGTCAGCCTTTGACATATCATGATCATAAATGCTTTGAAATTTATGCCTGATATGCTGTCAAATCTGCTTGATTCGCGTGGGGATACTCATATCTTGCAAGTGAGACGCCCGGCGGCAGACGGGCCTTAAACGAGTATGTAAATCGCTGATCGAGAACGCCTCAATCAGATTTGTCTTCATCCTTCTGCTGCTGCTGATGTATCCAAGTATGAGCAAGGTCAGCAACCTTGCCGACGACCAATAGGTCATCGCGCCCGAACGAATCAGTCTGCTTCCATGTGTCGCCGTCTTTGTAGATGCGCTGCAACTGGACATTGTGCCTTTCGCCGTTCTGGGTCTCATTGAGCCAGATTACAGCCTTGATCGCACCAATCCTCACTTCTTTGACAGGTTTGTTTCCTGACTTTGCCATATCCATTAAACCTTTCTCCCGTATGTGCCGCGGGCGTCTCGACGTGACAAAAACCACATCGAGGCACCGCATTGCTTTCTCTACCCCTCTAACTTTTTGACGTAGCCCCTCACAGCTAGCGAAGCAAGGGCGCCGGCATAAATCCGTGGACTCCGTACGCCTGGTGATCTTCAGTTCACTTGTCGGTGTTTCTACCCAGCACCCAGTCGGCCGCTCGCTGAGCTGAGCCGGCCGCAACGATGACTAGGCGGCTTTCCGCCTTGAGTTTCTTCAGCCAGCCTTGCAAGTAGGCCGCTTGATTCTCGATAGTCGCTGGCGTGATCCCGCTCTCGGCACACAGGAAGGCTGCGGTCATTTCTGCGATGAGTTCCTCGCGACTGTAATCCGGGGAGCCAAACGGGCGTAGCTTGCGGTCAAGCCCTCGGTCGAGACGTGTGGAATGCCCGGTTGCGTGAGCAAGTTCGTGGAAGAGCGTTGCGTACCCCTCTTTGGTGCTGGAGAAACTGCTTAACTCCGGAACGCTTACCAAGTCCTCGGTCGGACGGTAAAACGCTTGGCTACCGCCGTAGTGAATTGTCGGTGGTAGCGGGAAACCGTCAACAATCGTCTGGCATGCCGGCAACGCTTCTACTTGCGGTCGTTCGGCCAAAGATTCCTCGGGCACCGACATGCCTTCGCACTGCTCGGTATTAAAGACCCGAAAGTAACGAAGCACCGGAACAGTAATCTCTTCACCGGTCGCCCGGTCTTTGGTGACATACTGTTTCCAGAAGATCACTAACGTCGACTTCTCCCCTCGCCTCACTTTTCCGCCGCGCTCCTTCGCCTGCTTAAATGTGAGCCACCACGGGCTCCGATACCCCTCCTCCCAGGCCTTCATCGCTAGTAGAAACACGTTGACGCCGCGATAGGACCTGCCTGAGTTCAGGTTATTCGGGAGCGAGAGTTCCTGACCGGCAATGGGATTTCGCCACGGAGCAACACCTTGCTCAATGAGATGGATGATTCGGTTGGTAACAACTTGATACAGGTCTAACTTTTCGGATGCGGCTTTGGACACGGTAATGCTCCTCGTTAGAGAACAGGAAGCGAGGTGTCCGGCCTGTGGCCAGCAACATCACCGTCGCTTCAACGAGGACTCAAAACCGTGAGGCGCGCAAGCTGTCCATGTGGAACCCCCGGCGGGAGGGGCCCAGCTTGCTGGGAGGGGACGTGGACAGCGAGCACCGAAGGGTAGACTGAACCGAGCCTACGACGACGGACAAACTATCTTTGACATTAGGCTGGGCTGAGGAAAATCAATCGAAGAAACGTGTGGCTGTGGTCGTGTACAGAAAGAAAGCCGGGCTTACACCCGACTTTCGCAAGGCTGTACTGCCGGCCCCCCATGTCAGCACACCTCTTATTTTGACGAACCGGACTTCGCAGCGTCTGGCTTTGAAGTCGAGGTCGAGGATTGTGCATCCGAAGGCTTTTCCTGAGCTGGCTTCGTCTCAGATTTTGGGTGACTACCGTTTGCCATTATTGACTCCTGTTGAATGAGTAGTGCTGATGCACGCTTGTAATACTTGGCGAGGACGTCACGCGACGTCGCCCAGAAAATTATGAAAACGCTCAGAACGAGTAGATCAATCCAGTTCAAAGCAATGGGCATCTCTGTTTCCGCCAGGTGGACCCCGTACGCGACAATAACTGCCACCATAGTGTTCGCGTAGAACTGGTAGTAGCGGTAGTGATGCTCGACGATGAGATCGAACGCAGCGAGATTGGCTTGAAGCCTTGAGTCGTCCCAGTCGGGACGCTTGAGCCCGGTCCACTCGTGGATACGGTCGATCAGAAACCAGCGAATCGCACTCGCGGTCATCCCCAAGCCGACCGAAGCCAACGTCACATATAGGAACCCACCTATGGTCGGCCACTCGCCGACTTCTGCCGAGGCGCTGAGCCAGGTCTGAACTGTTGGCGACAGAGGACTGAGACCAATAAGCACGACAAAGCCCGGGATGATGTAGGCAATCAGAAGGCCAAAATTTCGATTGGTAACTTCTCCCATGGGACGACTTGGTTGTGGGTTGGCATCTCACCCCAACCATGCCAGGCCACCTTCTGGCTGACAAGACCGGTCTCGCCCGGATAGCGATGTGTCGAGCCGGGCAGCGCGATGGCGTAGTCTGAGCCATGCCCTGATTATATGTGCCTTTTAGGCTGGTGCCTAATAAGCTGTAGACCAAAAAAGCACACACGCGACGATATTCGCGTGGCAAAGGCAGTATTGACAAAGGCTTTCGGCCAAAGAGTGCGTGAAATCCGGCTTTCGCAGGGGCTCTCCCAGGAAGCTCTGGCCCACCTTGCGGGCATTCACCGGACTGGGATCACCCGGATCGAGTCGGCAACGCGGTCCTCCACGCTGGACACCGTTGAGAAGCTCGCCGCTGCGCTTAAAATCTCGCCACGAGAACTTGTCCCTGACTTACCCGCCATGCGTTCAAGCAGAACCAAGAAAAGAGCATGAAAAACCCCAAGGTCCGCCGGTCGGCGGACACTCGGGGCTTCCGGGGGCAACTACATTATCGCATCTTATCCTCGTAACGCACGAAAAGCTATTCGCCGTAATCGTTCAGCCGTTCTGATAGCAGAAATCATAGCTGCCGTTCATCAAACGCCCATGCGGTTTGTACGGCGCATCCGCATCAGTAGCACCCCAGAAACAGCCATGAGATACAGCGTGTACGGCTCCGGCACAACGGTCACGCGAAGTGATCCCCCCGTTCCACTGCCGCTCTGAACCACGGCCAATCCAGGCCTGTTGAATACGACGCTATCGAAGCTGCCCGTGACGTTACCCGTGGCGGAGAAGATCGGGAACGAGTCGCCGACGGCGGGCGTGAAGCCCTCTGCGATTTGAACGGTTAGTACACCCGCCAGGGTGATGTCGCCGCTTACCAGGACTTGGTCGAACTCTTGAAGCCCAGCGATCTCGGTGAGTGTGGTCGAATTGCTATTCAGAACCAGATCTCCGTCAATGGTCAGTCGTCCCGGTGACGCCCCCGGTGAAAGCTGGCCGCCGGCAACAATCACATCGCCGATGATTTGGCCAGTGCCCGACAGTTCACCTCCCGAGACAACCGTCACTGCCCCTTCGGTCAATCCCAAAGCTGGGAAGCCCACACCAATAGCTCCGTCGCCAAAGCTTCCACCGTCAAGGTCGATGGTGGACCCCTCCCAGACGTGCAGACGA
>JAUIGU010000039.1 GCA_030432595.1 Phycisphaerae bacterium | reverse complement strand
TCATCGCGGAGATGATCCGCTTCTTGAGCTTCTGGGCCTTTTCGAGGAACTCGGCGAGGCGCTGGAGGATCAGGTCGAGCACGCCGCCGACCTCGCCGGCCGCGATCATCTTGGTGTAGAGCTTGTTGAAGGCCTTGGGGTGTTTGGCCATCGCGTCCGACAGCGCGGCGCCGGAAGAGACGTCTTCGTGGATCTCGGTCAGCGCCTTCTTGAGCGGCCCGGGCTTTTGTTGTTGTTCGAGGATCGCCAGCGAGCGGAGGATGGGCAGGCCCGCGTCCTGCAGCGTGGACATCTGACGGGTGAAGGTCGTGAGCTGCTTGTTGCTGACGCCGCCGAACGAGATGGTGATCTCGCCGCCTTTTTTCTTGCCCCCGCCCTTGCCGGCCGCGGCGGCACCACCACCACCGCCGCCTTTCTTGGCCTTCTGCTCGCGGATGCTCGTGGGGAAGAAGCCCTGGCTCTTGATGCGCGCGGCCGCCTCCTCGGGGTTCGCGGCGTTGATCGTGCCCTTCTCGGGCTTGCCCGCGTCGTTGAGCGCTTCGAACGAGTAGGTCGGCATGGCGGTACTCCTGCAAAAGGCCGAATGAGGATTGCCGAGTGTCGAATGGCGGCGAGGCGTGGGATGATGCCGTTGCCCGGGAGTGCGGCGATCGGCAATCGGCACTCCGCATTCGACCTTCCCTCTTCAAATTAGTCTTCGATCATCGTCTCCCGCACCACCTCGTCGATCGACGTCAGGCCGTCGTACAACGCGGTCAGGCCCGTCTGCCGCAGCGTCCGCATCCCGCGCTTGCGCGCCTCGGAACGCAAAAGCTGCGTCGATGCCTGCTTCATGATCAGGTCACGCAGCTCATCATCGAGCACCATGATCTCGAACAGGCCCATCCGCCCCTTGTAGCCCGACTGGTTGCAGAAGTCGCAGCCGCGCCCGCGGTACAGCTTCCGGCCTTCCAGGTCTTCGAGCGTCAGGTTCAGCTGGAACAGTTCTTCTTCACCCGGGTCGTAGGCTTCCTTGCACCTCGGGCAGACCTTGCGGACCAGCCGTTGCGCGACGATGCCTTCGATCGTCGCGGTGATCAGGAAGGACTCGAGGCCCAGGTCCAAAAGACGCGCAACCGACGACGGAGCATCGTTGGTGTGCAGCGTGGTGAACACGAGGTGGCCCGTGAGCGACGCCTGTACGGCGATCTGCGCGGTCTCGAGGTCACGCGTCTCGCCGACGAGGATGATGTCCGGGTCTTGACGCAGGAAGGAACGCAGCGCCGCGGCGAAAGTGAGCCCGACGTCCGGGTTGACCTGCACTTGGCACAGCCCGTCGATGTCGTATTCGACGGGGTCCTCGGCGGTGAGGATCTTTTCGCTGATCTCGTTGAGCTCGTTGAGCGCGGAGTAGAGCGTGGTCGTCTTGCCCGAGCCGGTGGGCCCGGTGACGATGACGATGCCGTTGGGCTTGTGGATGAGCTGGCGGAACGTGTCCAGGTCGTCGGAGCGCATGCCGACGGACTCGAGCGACAGCGACGTATTGCTGCGGTCGAGGATACGCATGACCACCGACTCGCCGAACATGGTGGGCAGCACCGCGACGCGGAGGTCGACCGGCGACTCGCCCACGGTCAGCTCGATGCGGCCGTCCTGCGGCAGGCGGCGCTCGGCGATGTCGAGGTTGGCCATGACCTTGATGCGGGACACGATCGGCAGGGCCAGGTGCCGCGGCGGCGGGATCATCTCGTACAGGACGCCGTCGATGCGGTACCGCATCTTGAACTCGTCCTCGAACGGCTCGAAGTGGATGTCCGACGCCTTGTCCTTGATGGCCTGGAGCAGGACGAGGTTGAGCAGCCGGATGACCCGGTTGTCGTTGGCCATCTCGACCTGGGCTTCGAGGTCGACCGACTTGCTGGCGTCGAACTCCTCGTCCTCGTCGGCGTCCTCGGAGAGCTCGGCAACCAGGGACGCGAGGGACTCCTCGTCCTCGCCGTAGTACTGGTTGATCTTTTTGTCGAGCTGCTCGGCCGGGGCGACGACGGACTCGACGCTGAACCCCATCATCATCTGCAGGGTGTCCAGAGCCTGATAGTTGTCCGCCGACTTGACCGCGACGGTGAGCTTCTTGCTGCCCTGGTCGTAGGCCAGGGGCAGAACGTTGTAGGTGTTGGCCATCTCCCCGGGGATCAGCCGCAGCACCTCGTCGGGGATGTCGTAGTCCCCCAGGTCCACCATCTCCATGCCCTGCTGGGCGGCCAGGGCCTCGTTGAGCTGGTCGGCGTTGATGTAGCCCAGCTCGATGAGCAACTGCCCGATCGGGGCCCGCCGTTTCTCCTGGAGGGCCAGGCCTTCCTGGACTTGGTCGCGGGTGACCATGCCCAGCTTGGTCAGCACCCGCCCGATCCGCCGGCCCTTGAGGTCGTTGTCTTTTCGGGAGAGTCCTTTGGATTCAGCCATGGGTCCGGGCCTCGTGAGCGGGTGGAGGGGGCATCAACGAGTCGTCAAAAACCAAGTGTCCAAGTCAAGTCATTCGATCAATCTTGCTTAGACGTCAGGCAACTGGAGCCGGGGTGGCGGGGTGCGGTGGTGGTGGTCCAGGAACCCTGATGCGTCTGCATAGATCATAGGCAGGATTAAATCGCGAACCAAGGCGAATTAAGCCCATGCAATAGGAATGACATTTGGATTATGGAATATCTCGTGGACAATATTAGGTTTTTGATTGTATTTGTGGGTCGAATTCGCTGGGGATTTGGGTAGGAATGCGAGAGAATTTGGGATTTGCACTGGTCGGTAGATCCGGGTTGCGCAAAAGACAAAGCGGCCGGTTGCATCCGACCGCTTGTCGTTGGGTATTCGTGATTCGGGGTTTGTCAGTTCAGGCTGATGACCGCGAAGAACTGGCGGAACCGCTCGGCCCGGCCGTCCCAATATTTGACCGTGAGCCGAAGCGGCTGGTCGGGGTCGGACGCGTTGACCGCCTCGACGAACTCGCTGACGCTCGTGACGGGCTGGTCGAAGACGTGGGTGACCACCACCACGCGGGCCCGGTTCAGGCGGGCGGTGGGGCCGGCGGCGGCGGAGCGTTCCCGCACGTCGGTGATCAGGACGCCGGGCACGTGCTCGACCCCGATCCGGCGGGCCAGCGACTCGGAAAACGCCTCGGCCCCGGTGATGCCTATCCGCAGCAGGCGGTCCTCGTCCTGGAGGGTCTGACCGTCGCGGTCGCGGCGCGGTCGAAGCCGCTGCGAGCCGTCGGCGAGCAGTTCGCTCTGGTTGCCGAGCTTCACGTCCCGCTCGACCGTCTTGCCGTCGCGGAACAGCTTGAGGGTCACGTCCCGGCCCGGGGGCAGGTCAGCCACACGGAAACGCAGCTCGCGGACCGAGGCGACCGGCTCGCCGTCCACGCCGGTAATGATGTCGCCCGGCTCGACCCCGGCGTCCGCGGCCGCGCCGCCGGGGATCAGGTCCTGTATCAGCACGCCGCCGTCGCCCTCGAACCCGAAGGCGGCCGCGGTGTCGGGGTCGATCTCGGTGATTTCGACGCCGAGGAACCCGCGCTTGACTTCGCCGTCGGTGATGATGCGGTCGGCGATGTTGGCGGCCAGCGAGACGGGGATGGCGAACCCGATGCCGTTGTAGGTGCCGGTGCGTGAGGCGATGGCGGTGTTCATGCCCACGACCTGGCCGCGGGTGTTGACCAGCGGCCCGCCGGAGTTGCCGGGGTTGATCGCCGCGTCGGTCTGGATGAAGTTCTCGTAGCCCTGCCCGTCACCGATGATCCCGACCCGCCGTCCGACCGCCGAGACGATGCCCTGGCTCATCGAGAACGAGAACGACGCCCCGAACGGCGAACCAAACGCGAACACGATCTCGCCCTGCTCGACCATGTCGCTCGCCAGGGCGGCGGGGTGCAGGTAGTCGGCGTCGTCGACTTCAAGCACGGCCACGTCGGTCTGCTCGTCCAGCCCGACCACGGTCGCGTAAACCTCCCGACGGTCCTCAAACGTCAGCTTGATGCGCTCGGTGTCTTCGACCTCACGGACGACGTGGGCGTTGGTGATGACGTAGTTGCCGGCGTGGTCGTCCCCGTCGTGCCGGTACACCCAGCCCGAGCCGTTGCCGACCGGGCGGTAGCTGTCGTATTCCGAGTAGTCCTGGGGTTCGGGGTGAGTCGGCGTCAGGTCGTCTTCGGGGTTGGGTGCACGCGGGTCGCCGAAGCGGTCGAAGAACTCCCGGAACTCGTCCGGGATACGCGGGTCCAGTTCGGATCGGGGCGTCCAGTCCATCGTCCGGCGCTGCGACCGGCGCGACTGGATCTCGACGTGCACTACGCTGGGCTCGACCGCCCGGGCGACCTGTTTGAACGCGTCGGACAGGTCGACCAGCGAGGGGTTGGAGTCGAGGTCGTTGCGGATGGTGGTGATGGTGGCGTTGGTGCCCGCCCAGGTGACGCTGCGGATCAGGGCCGGGGTCGCGAACATCAGGCCCAAAGTGGTGACCAGCAACACGAGCGTCGGGCCGTACCAGCGGAAACGGGACATGGAAGGTCTCCTTACGAAAAGCCTCGAATGGACAGCCCGCCCACATCCGGCGGGGCGGTAGCCGACTATACGCAGGCGGTTTGGGGGCGGTTCGCGGCGGGGGTGCTTGAGTGCGAGGGTGGTCCGAGCGCGGGTCTGGGGCTTGGGGTTCGGGTCCGAAGCCTGATGCGGCTAAACCCCAGACCCCAAGCCCCAGACCCCGCTGCGCGTCACCCCAACCTCACCCGACCTTTGCCGCGTACCGCTTTCCCGAGCACATACACGGTCTGGCCCGATTTGCGGAGCTTGTCCGCGACCGCGTCGGCGAAGTGTGGCCGGACGATCAGCGCGTACCCGATCCCCATGTTGAACACGCGGAACATCTCGTCCTCGCCCACGTTGCCGGCGCTCTGAAGAAACCGGAACAGCGGCGGCACGTCCCAGCTCTTGCGGTCGATCTTCGCGTCCACGTCCTCCGGCAGCGCCCGGTTGAGGTTGCCAGGCAGCCCGCCGCCGGTGATGTGGGCCATGCCCGAGATCGGCCGCTTGCGCTTGTACCCACGCAGCAACGACACGATCGGCTTGACGTAGATCCGCGTCGGTTCGAGCAACGCCTCGCCCAGCGTGCGCCCGCCGTGCATAGGGTCGTCGGCGTAGTCGTCGTAGACCTTCTCCAGCTTGAGCTTGGCCTGCTTCACGACCGCACGGACCAGCGAGTACCCGTTGCTGTGGACACCCGAAGACGCGAGGCCGAGGATGACGTCACCGGGCTCGACGCGCTCCTGCCCCTCGATCACCCGACGCAGCTCGACGACGCCCACGGCAAAACCCGCCAGGTCGTAGTCGTCTTTCGCATAAACGTCCGGCATCTCCGCCGTCTCCCCGCCGAGCAACGCGCAGCCCGCGATCGCGCAGCCGTCGGCCACGCCTTTGACGATTTGTTCCATGTCTTCGGGAACGACCTTGTGCAGCCCGACGTAGTCGAGAAAAAACAGCGGCTCGGCGCCCTGCACGATCATGTCGTTGACGTTCATCGCCACGCAGTCCTGCCCGATGGTGTCGTGCACCCCGAGCTGGATCGCGAGCTTGACCTTGGTGCCCACGCCGTCCGTGCACGCGACGAGCACCGGGTCCTTGTAGTTGCGCTGGAAGAGCTTCTCGTTGTAGTCCAGCCGAAACATCCCCGCGAACGCCCCGTGCTTCCCCAAGACGCGCGGCCCGTGGGTGCGGCGCAAATGAGACTTGATCAACTCCACCGCACGGTCGCCGGCGTCGATATCGACGCCGGAGGTGGCGTAGGTGAGGGGGGGTTTGGACTTGGTGTTGGGCATGGGGCCGCATGGTACCGGCCGTAGAACAGTAGATCAGTAAAGCAGGAAAGCAGTAAATTGGAGGCATGCGACGCGGGCGTCTTGATGATGCGATTCTCGAACGGTTCTCGGATTTCGGGGGTCGGGTGTTGCGGCTTGTCGATGTGCTCGAAGAGCAGAAACGGCACCGTCGGGTGGTCGATCAGCTTTGTGGGAGTGGGACTTCCGCCGGCGCTCAGGTGTACGAAGCCGCGGAGGCAGTGAGTCGCCGTGACTTCATCAAGTGTCTCGGCTGGTCCGCCAAAGAACTGAGCGAGACCTGTTACTGGCTCGATCAGGTGGTGAAGGCCGGATGGCTCGAAGCGGACCGTATCGAACCGCTCAAGCAGGAAGCAACGGAATTACTCAAGATCGTCAAGACCATCATTGCCCGCTCAAAGCGATCTTCTGCCTGATTTACTGCTCTACTGCTTTCCTGTTCTATTGCTCTACCTCACACCCGCATGCGCCGCACATACACAAACCACTCCACGCACAACATCCCCAGCGCCGCACTCAATACCCACGGCCACCACTCGCGGCGCACCCGCTCCTCACCCTCGGCCGCGCTCGCCGCGGTGCCGGACGACGACGCGACGCGCAGCGTGGCCGCCGGGCGCAGGTCGCTCTCGTTGACGTCCAGCAGGTTCACCGCGAGCTGCGTGAAGGGCGGCTCGACGCCGTCGCCGGCTTCGTACCACCCGACGCGTGACAGCGTCGGCAGCGTCGCCTGACCGCCGCGCACGTTGCCGCGCAGCTCGACCGGGCCGGAGAAAACGACGGCCCCCGCGTCGGATTCAACCGGCACCGACACCGCTTCGCCGGGCGCGAACTTCAGCGTCGCCGAGTCGCCGGGTGTGTCCAGCCCCAGCACCTCCAGCGCGTTGACCATGAACACCTGGTAGCTCCAGCTCAGCGGCCACCGGCTCTCGTTCACCGGGAACGACACGATCACGTGCTCGGTCCGCCGGCCGTCCTCCGCCTGATACGGCACCTGCGCGATCATCGGCCCGGTCAGCCCCATCGCCAGCGACCGCCCGCCCGTCGGCAACACCAGCCGGCCCGGGCGACGCACCACCAGCTCGTCCAGCGACACGTACCGCATCACCGGCTCGTCCGTCGCCCACGTCAGCGGCCGCTGCAGCGGCGGGTCGTCTTCCTGCGCTTCACGCAGCGCCAGCCCCGGGATCGCGGGGACCACGCCGAAGCACAAGGTGTTCGTGACCGGCGGCGCGTCCGGCGTCCAGCGGTCGAAGACGACCACGTCGTAGTTCTCGCCGGTCATGTCCTGTTCGTCGAACTGCGCCGGCGTGACCCGGTCCATCACGTCCACGCCGGTCGCGCCGACGGCCTCGACCAGCGCAAACGGCTGGGCGTCGGGGCTGACGATCAGCGCCCGCAGGCGCTTGGCCGCGGTGAGCACCATCCGCGCGGTGTTGTCGGCCGAAAGTGCGTCGTCGTGATCGTGTGACACCTCGAGCGCCGCGCCGCCGGCGATGCGCAGCGGGAAGGTCACGACGCGTTCGCCGGGTACCACGGTGGACGCGGGTTCGACACCCTCATCTCCGGTGGTGTCCGTGCGGTCCGTGGCCCCCGGCACCGCGACCTTCCGCACCGTGATCGGCTCGCCGTCGCGCTGGAGCGTCACCGCCGTGGTCAACGTGTCGGGCCCGGTGTTGATCAGCCGGACGAACACCTCGACCGCCGCCGGGTCGTCGACGCCCCGCCGCGCGTCCGCCGCGACGATCGCGAGGTTGTCCGGCGTCGCCGACCCGATGGCCAGGAACCGCACCTCGGCGCCCGGCACGCCCGGCAGCACGCCCGCGCCGTCGCTGACCTTGCCGTCACCGATCACGACCACGGACAACGCCCCCGTGTCGGCCGTGGCCGCGTGCGGCTCGAGCACGCGCAGCGCCGGGCCCAGCCGACCGGGCTGGTCGGTCGGCTCGATGGCGTCGATCGCGCGCCGCAGCGCCGCGCGGTCGGTCGTGAACTGCTGCCGCACCCGCGACGCCTCGGCGAAGGAGACGACCATCGCCGCCGCGCCGCCGTCCAGGTTCGCGACGACGTCGCGCGCCCGGCGTTTCGCTTCTTCCAGACGCGACGCGTTCCCGGGGGCGTCGGTCGCCGACATCGACGCCGAATGGTCGATCAGGATCGCGACGCGGTCCCCGGTCACCGCCGCCGCGTCGTCCGCCGGCCGCGCCATCGCCAGCAGCAGCAACGCCAGCAGCAACAACTGCAACCACAGCAACAGCGAGTTCCGCAGCTTCTGAAACGGCGCGTTGACCTGCAGGTCCTGCACCGCCTTGCGCCAGAGCAAGGTCGACGGCACCACCATCGGCCGACGCCGCAACTTCAAGAAGTACAGCGCGACGAGCAGCGGGATCGTGATGCCCGCGGCGATTAACGCGGATAGGGGGGACAGAAAACTCACCCCAACAACCCCCTCTCCCGGAAGTACTTCATCACCACCGTCTCCACCGGCACGTCCGTCGTCGTGTTGAAGTACGCGATGCCGCGGCGGACGCACTGCTCGCGAACGAACCGGCAGTAGGTCTCCAACGTCGCGCGGTATTTCTTGACCAACACCGACGTCGCGGAGACCTCGGCCACGTCGCCGTCTTCCACGTCGGTGAGCCGCAAATCGCCCGCGATCCCGCCGCGGCCGGGGGCGACCTCCTGCGGGCTGAGCACCTGCACGGCGTACACGTCGAACCGCGGCCCGGCCAGGAAACGCATCGCATCGCCCACGCCCGAATCGCCGCCGCCCTTGTCCATGAAATCGCTCACCAGGATCACCACGCCCGGCCGCCGCTGCACCAGCGCGACCTGCCGCAGCGCCGCCGCGAGGTCCCCCGGTGCGTCGCTGGTCGGCACGGCGTCCAGGAACTCCAGCAGCCGCGGCACGGGCCGCCGTCCGCGCAACCCGTCGAGTTGGCCGACGAACCGGTCGGCGAACGTGAACACGCTCAGCCGGTTGTGGTGCGTCAGCGCGATGTACCCCAGCGCCGCGGCGAGCTGCTTGGCGTAGTGCAGCTTGTTGGGCTGGCCGTAGTCCATCGAGCGCGTGGTGTCGAAGACGACGGTGACGCTCAAGTCCTGCTCTTCCAGGAAAAGCCGGAGAAACAGCTTGTCGAGCCGGGCGTACAGATTCCAGTCGATGCGGCGCAGGTCGTCGCCGACGACGTAGTTGCGGTAGTCGGCGAACTCGACGCTCTGGCCTTTTTGTTTGGAGCGCCGCTCCCCCTGCATCGACCCGCGCAGCAGCTTCCGCGACACGACGTCGAGCCGGTCGAGGCGGTGCATGAACTCGGGGGTGAGCAGGTCAGGCATCGGGGTTGAACCGCGGAGGCGCGGAGTTCGCGGAGGAAAGCACGATCCGTTTCAAACCATCCTTCAAAACTTCGGCGTTGAAATTGATGAGCAAGCCAATGGGGTGGCCGGTTGCTTTCAGGTAGCTGATGACCTGGGCGTGATGAATCGGTGCAAGTTTGTCAATGGCTTTAAGCTCGACAATGACTTGTCCCGACACCAGCATGTCGAGTCGCCCTTCACCGACCGGACGGTTCTTGTAAGTGAGTGAGACGGGCGCCTCGCAAACGTGTGCGACATTGCGGAGGTTCAACTCGATCGATAAGGCTTTCTCGTACGTGGACTCCAGGAAACCAGGGCCGAGTGTCCGATGCACCTCGATCGCCGCACCAATAATCTGGTCGGTGAGATGGTTGATTTCGGGATTCATGTCTTTCATGACGTTGCTCCGCGTTCTCCGCGCCTCCGCGGTTCAAATGTCTTCATACGGCTTGTCCCACCGCCAGCGAGTCGTGGATGTTGTTGACGACCATGTCCGCCGTGACGCCCTCGGCCTGGCCTTCGAAGTTCAGCAGCACGCGGTGACGCAGGGCGGGGAGCATGACCTGCTTGATGTCTTGCACCGCGACGTGTCCGCGGCCGTCGAGCAGGGCCCGGACCTTGCCGGCCATGACCAACGCCTGGGCCGCACGCGGGGACGCGCCGAAGCGGAGGAACTGTTTAGCCATCTTCGACGCCATTTCACCTTCCGGATGCGTCGCCAGCACGGCCCGGACCGCGAAGTCCTGCACCTCCGGGCTGATCATCACGGCCCGGACGAGCTTCTGGTACGCCACGATCTGCTCGCCACTCAACACCGGCTCGATCGTGGGTTGCTCGGCCATCGTCGTGCGCTTCAGGATCTCGTGCAATTCCTGGCGTGAGCTGTAGCCGACGTCGAGCTTGAACAGGAAGCGGTCGAGCTGGGCTTCGGGCAGCGGGTAGGTGCCTTCCTGCTCGATGGGGTTCTGCGTGGCCATGACGAAGAAGGGCTTGGGCATGTCGTAGGTCGTGCCGCCGACGGTGACGCTGCGCTCCTGCATGGCTTCGAGCATGGCGCTCTGGGTCTTGGGCGTGGCGCGGTTGATCTCGTCGGCCAGGACGATCTGGGCGAAGATCGGGCCCTTGCGGAATTGGAAGGTGCGGGCGCTGGTGCCGTCGGGGCGCTGTTCTTCGAGGACGACCGTGGTGCCGGTGATGTCGGCGGGCATGAGGTCGGGCGTGAACTGGATGCGGGAGAACTCCAGGGACAGCGCCTGCGAGAGCGAGCGGATGAGCATGGTCTTGCCCAGGCCCGGCACGCCTTCGAGCAGGACGTTGCCGCCGACGAAGAGCGTGGTGAGCACGCCGTCGACGATGTCGCCGTGCCCGACGATGACGCGGCCGACCTGCTCGCGGACGGCGGCGTAATGGTCGCGGAACTGCTGGGCCTGTTGGGTGAGGTCGTTGCTCATGATTCGTTTCCTTCGTCACGTTGAGTGCGTCGTCGGGCGGCCAGGAGGCGGGAGGTGGTGGAGCCGTCGTCGTCGTCCTTGGAAGACGCACGGGCGGCGGTGTCTTTGTCGTGCAGGGTGGCGCCGCCGACGGCTTCGGCGAAGTCGCTGCTGGCGCGGGCCTGGGGAGAGGCGACGAACTTGCGTTGGGGGTCGGGTCGGGGTTGCGTGGGTTGTTCCGAGGCTTCGTCGCGTGGCTCCTCGGCCACGGCTTGAGCGGTGGTTTGTGTGGTGGCGGGTTGGCCGTGGGTCGTGCGGGCCTTGCGGGACTTGAGCGCGGCGAGGGTTTCGCGTTGCTGCGCGTCCTGCCGGGTGGGCTTGACGTGCGACTTGACCCAGCCGGCGATGGCGGCGGCGTCCCACGCGATGCGGCGGTTCGCGACGTCAAGCATCACCAATGCCAACAGCCACGGCATCAGCAACCAGCGCAGCGGGCGCGACGACACGGTCGTGAACGGTTTGGTGCGTTCGAACAGCGGCGCCGCGGTGGGGTCGGTGGGGTTGAGCACACGGCCGCCGGTGATCTGCGCGACCTGTTTCAGCAGGTCGTGGTTGGGCGTGAAGCGGCGGAGCTCTTCGCCGGGCGGGCGGGACGCGCCGCCGAAGACCGCGGATTGTTCGCCGGCTTCGTCGGTGAGGTAGAGCGAGGCGATGTAGTTGCCGTCGTCGGTCGCGGGAAGCGTGGCTTCGTACCGCCCGGGGCCGGTCTGCTCGAGCGTGACTTGAGCGATGGTGCCGTCGGGCATGAGCACGCCGCCGCGGACGCCCCCGGTTTGATTCGGTGGACCCGGACCTTCACTGCGCTCGGGTCCGGCTTGGGCCGCGTCTTCGGCGTAGGTGTTGAGCGTGAGCTTGAGCGAGTCGCCGTCGAAGGTGGTGAGCAGGTCGGCGTTGCGCGAGGCGGTGGGCCGTCCGATGGTGCGGGCGGTGCGGGTCCAGAAGTCGACGTAGCCGTCCCAGGTGAGCCAGGGCACGGCCCAGCGGTTGGTCGCGTCGGAGGTGAACGCCGCGACGCGCCCCAGCCCGACCGGGCCGTGCGCAAACAGCGGCTCGCCCTCGGGCCCCAGCAGCGGCATGTCGACGCGGCGGTCGTAGCGCGGCCCGGTGAGCACGAGGCCGCGCAGCGGTTCGTTGAAGGTGATGCCGGACGTGATCGGCGAGCCGGTGTTGACCGGCTGGGGCGCGAAGGTCGCCTCCTTGATCAGGTTCTTGCGGATGTTCCGCGCTTCTTTGATGAACACCTGCGGGAGTTGTTGCGGGTCGATGATCTCGTGGTATTCGCCGTCGCCGAGGTAGGCGAGCTGTTGCAGGCGTTGCTGCTCGTGCCCATCGCCGACGCCGATGGTCGAGAGCGTGATGCCCTGGCGGCGCATGTCGTTGACCAGGGCTTCGAACGGCCCCTCGGACTGGCCGTCGGTGAGCAGGATGACGTGACGGATCGCCTGGTCCTGCACCTGGGCGCGGGGGTCGGAGAGCGACTGGAACGCGGCGAGCAGGCCGGCGTAGATGTCGGTGCCGCCGTCGGGCTCGACCGAACGCAGCAGGCGTTGGACCTCGCCGGGGTCGGCGTTGGGTTGAAGGGGCACGACCCACTTGGCGGAGTGGTCGAACGCGACGACGCCGATCATGTCCTGCGGGTAGAGTGTCTGCACCGCCAGCGCCGCGGCCTCGGCGGCGAGCTCCATCTGCGACGCGCCGGTGTTGCCGACGGGCGACGCCATCGAGCCCGAGCGGTCGAGCACCAGCACGAGCGCGCCGGTGGGCAGGATGGTTTGCGAAGGGATCTCGCAGTCGACGGGGAGCAGTTCGTTGTCGATGTCGCTGCCGGTCCATCCGCCGGCGCCGAACGAATCGGGCCCGCCGATCATGACAAACCCGCCGCCGAGTTCTTTGACGTAGCGCACGAGCTGGCGCTGCTGGAACGGGCGGATGTCGTCGGCGGGGACGTTCTGGAAGATCACGCCGTCGTAGCGCTGCAGCGCGGTGAGCGACGTGGGGAATCGGTCGGGCGCAATGATTTCGAGCTCGAGCCCGCGGCTGCGCAGCGTGTCGGGCAAAATGCGCCCGGGCGCCCCGCCGAGTTGGTCAACAAAAAGGAACTTGCCCTTGCCGGCGACCTGCGTAAAGCCTTGGGCGCGGTTGTTGACGGCCAGGTCGCCGGTGCGGCCGGCCTGACGCGCGGCGCGTGTGTCGATGCCGTCGGGTTCGAACACGGCCGTGAACGAGGACGGCCCGGCGTCGGTCATCGGCACGTCCAGCGTGAGCGCGAGGATGTAGTCGGTGGCCGAAGAAGCGGCGGTGGGTGGGGCGGCCGTGTCGGCATCCGTGTTGTCGCCGGGCGGCGGCGCGTCGTTGCGGGTGCGGGTCCACTGGGAGCGGGTGACCGCGATGCCGGTGCGGTCGGGCGCGGGGTCGAGGTCCAGCAGCGCGTCGTCGCGCATCAGTTCGACGGTGCCGGCCGCGGGCGACGTGGCGCGCAGCACGACGCGCACCGCGATGGTCTGGCCCTCGCGGGCCTCGGCCGGGGCGTAGACGCCCTCGACCATGACCTCGCGGCCGACGTCGTAGGGCACGGGCAACACGTCGATCTCGACGCCCGCGGCGGCGGCGGCGCGGGCCGCGGCCAGCAGGTCGCCCGCGGTGTCGTTGCCGTCGGTGGCGAGCGTGATGCGCAGGGCCGTGTCGCCGTCGGCCTGCGCGGCGAGGGCGTGGTTGATCGCCGCGGCGGTGTCGGTGCCGTCGCGCGGGTCGTCGATGGTGGCGGCGTCGAGGCTGTCGCGCGACGCGGGCCGCAGGCGCACGGACGGCCGGCCGTCGTACGTCACCAGGCCCAGGCGGTCTTCGGGGCGCCGGTCGCCGGCGGCGCTGCGTAGGAAGCTCAGCAAAGCGGTGTCGGTGCTCTGGGTGTCCGATCCGTTGCCCGGTTGGGCCGAGGGCATGCGCCCGAATGTGCGGATTGACGCCGAGCGGTCGACGACGGCGATCACGGTCAGGTCGTCGTGCGTGCGCTGGGTCCGCAGCCCGGCGAGCATCAGCACCAGCAGCGTCAGCACGGCGCAACGCAACACGAGCGCGACCCACCGCCGCGGCTTTTCGAGCACCGTCAGTTCACGCACGCCCAGCCAGACGATCGGCACCGCCAGCAGCAGCAGGCTCAGCAGCGCGGGATGGTCGAAGGTGAAGGGCAAGGGGGATCGGGAGTGGGCAGTCGGGAGTAGGCAGTCGGGCGTAGGGAACTATTCAAATCGTCTGCTCCACGCGGCGACATCATTTCAACACGTTGATCGAGATCCGGGCACAGTCCTGTATTTTCTACGGAGGTTCATTCAAGATTGCTCCGATTTTGCCCGTGTATCGTTTACCGACTCCCGACTCCCGACTCCCGACTCCCGACTCCCGACTCCCGACTCCCGACTCCCGACTCCCGACTCCCGACTGCCTATTCCCCGTTCCCTTCTGACGCTGACTCCTCGCCGCCTTGCGGCGTCGCCGGCATCCGGTTGAAGTAGCGTTCGATGGCTTTGTGGTACCGGCGGGGGGCGCGGTCGTCGGTGACGGCGCGTTCGGCGGCGGCCTGGGCCTCGGTGATGGCGGACTGGAACTGGACGGTCGCCTCGCCGGGCGCCACCTCGCCGCCGCGCTGCCACGACGAGATCACCTTGCCGTTTCCTTCCTGCGCGTCGATGACGGCGACGGCGTTGTAGCCCGCGCCGCTGCGTTCGGCACCGATCGGGTGCCCGCCCTCGGCGTTGCCGGCCTCGCGCCCGCCGACGCCGCTCCGCGTCCCGCCCGGCATGCCCGCGTTCTGTCCGAGCTGCTGCTGGGCCTGCTGGAGCTTCCGCTGGGCGTGGGCCATCTGCTGGCTCTGCGCCATCTGCTCGGCCATCTGCCCGAGTTGCTGCTGGGCCGACTGCGACCCGGACGACGCCGACTGGCCCTGCTTCATCGCCTGCGACATCTGCCCCAGCGCGTTGGAGAGGTTCTGCGACGCGTTGCCGTTGCCCTGGCACTGCTGCGCCTGCTGGCGGGCCTGCTGCGTCTGGTTCGCGAGCTGCTGGGCCTGCTGCTGGCTCATGCCCGCGTTCTGCAACTGCTGCTGCACCTGCTGCGACGTCACGCCCTGCTGGGTCATCTGCTGCGCGAGCTGCTGGGCCTGCTGCTGGCTCATGCCGGCGTTTTGCAGTTGTTGTTGGATCTGTTGTTGCGCCGCCTGGGCGGCTTGCTGCTGCTGCTCGGCCGCGGCTTCGAGTTGCTCGGCGAGTTCGTCGAGCTGTTGCTCGAGTTGCTCCTTCTGTGTCTCGCTGAGGTCGCCGTTGTCGAGTTGGTTGGCGAACTCTTCGAGCGCCTGCCGGGCCTGGTCGTAGTCGCCGCGCCGCAGCGCCTCGATGAACCGGTCGGCCGGACCACGCCCCGAGGTCTCCAAACCGGAAAGCGACTGCTGCATCGCCTGGTCCTGCGCCTTCTGCGCCTCGGCGAGTTCTTTAAGGTGGTCGCGAAGTTGCGACAGCTCGGCCTCGGCGTCCTGCCGCGCTTCGGGCGTGTTCAAATCGCGTTTGGACAGCACGGTCTCCAGGCGCTCCATCAGGTCTTCGGGGTCCTGGGCCGCCGGATCGACTTCGTCCGGCTCGTCGAGCTCGATCAGGTTCAACGCTTCTTCGATGTGCTGCTGCGCGGCGAGTTCCGCTTCACGCTGGGCCTCGGCCTGCTGCTGCTTCTCGTTCAATCCGAACGGGTCGAACGTCCCCGGCAAAAACACGATCAACACCAGTGCCACCGCGCCCGCCGCCACCGTCCACCGCCACACGTCCGGCAACACCACGGGCACGGCCTCGGCGACCGGGGCACCGCGGGCCGCGTTCTCGGCTTCATCGATCACGCTCTGCGCGAACGGGTGGTCCGACTGGTCGGCGGCGTACAGCGCGGTGCCGAGGCGGTCTTTCAAGCCGAGCTCTTCATCGAGCAGCCCGGCCAGGTCGCGGTCGGGGTCGGGCCGGGTCCACGCCCACGCGACGGCCGCCACCAGCGCGACGCCGAAGCCCACGGGATAGACCCACCACAGCAACACATACCCCAGCGCCGCCGCCCCGAACGCGCCCAGCACTGCAGCCACCGCCGCGATCAGCCACGCCCAGCCCAACGCGTGCAGCGCTCGGCCGACACGGCGGCGGCGACGCGCCCGGGTGATGACTCGGCGGGTGTGCTGCATGACGGGCTCCCAAAGCAGGATCGGCGGCTCGGGCCGGACACCGCATGATACGGCCCGCGCCCGGCCCCACGACGGGGTTTCATGGATACAGACGTTTCCCGCGGGCCGCGGTTCGCCCGCTGCTCTCGGTTTCATCGGTGATCCCGGGCGGCCGGGCCACCGCGGACGCAGTCCGACTACCGCAGGTTCAGCCCCGCACACGCTTCGCGCAGCCGCGCAAGGTCGTCCAGCAGGGCCGTGGCCGTCTCGATCGGCAGCATCGTCGCCGCGTCCGACAACGCGCGGTCGGGATCGGGGTGGGTCTCGAGGAACACGGCGTCGACGCCCGCCGCCACCGCGCACCGCGCGAGCAGGGGGGCGCGTTCGCGGCGACCGCCCGTGGCCGTGCCCTCGCCGCCGGGCTGCTGCGTCGAGTGCGTGACGTCGAAGCACACCGGCGGGCCGCCGGTTTTTTCGCGCCCCGGCACGTCCAGTTCCATCAGGTCGCCCAGGCCCGCGAAGTCGTTGACCAGACGGTGGTAGCCAAAGAACGTGCCGCGCTCGGTGAGCACCACGCCCGCGGCGTTGGCCTCGTCGAGTTTCGTGACCACGTTCTTCATCTCCGCCGGCGAGAGGAACTGGCCCTTCTTCACGTTCACCGCCTTGCCGGCTTTTGCACAAGCGACGAGCAGGTCGGTCTGCCGACACAGAAACGCGGGCACCTGCAACAGATCGACCCCGGCGTCCGCGGAGGGTTTGGCCTGCGTCGGCTCGTGGATGTCGGTTGTTAGTGGCACGCCCAACGTGTCTTTCACTTTTGCCAGCAGCGAGAGCCCCTCGTCCAGCCCCGGGCCGCGCTGCGAGTGGATTGAGCTGCGGTTCGCTTTGTCGAACGAAGCCTTGAAGATGTAGCCCAGCCCCAACGCGGCGCAGCGGTCGCGCATCGACTCGCCGACTTTCACGCAGAGGTCGTACGACTCGGCCTGGCAAGGTCCGGCGATGACGGCGAGCGGCGTGTCTTGCCCGGGGCCACCGATCTTCACACCCGCAACGTCCGTGGTCTGGCTCATATGGACAGGATAAAGAACTCCGTGTCTCGCGCGTTTGCACGAGCAGAACCGTCAACCTCGTCGCCAGCCGCCAGCCGCCAGCCGCAGGCCAACGGCCTGCGCGCCCGACGCCGAGACGCGCAGGCCGTTGGCCTGCGGCTGAAGAACAAGAACCCGAGCCGCACGCAACCACCGGCTAGGCTGTTCCGATGAAGGTTGCCCTGGGCCAGCTCGAGTGCGTCGTTGGCGACGTGCCGCGCAACGTTGCGAGCATGGTCGATATGATCCGCGACGCGGCAGGCCATGGCTGCGCGGCCGTCTGGTTCCCCGAACTGGCGGACACGGGCTACGGCTTGTCGGTCATGCGCGACGTCGCCGGGGCCTGGCCGGGCTTGGCGTACGACGCGTTGGCGGCCGCGGCGAAACAGCACCGCATCACGGTCGGCGCGGGCCTCAGTGAACGCGAAACCGCCGAAGGTGGGGACACTGGCTGCATCTTCAACAGCCTCGCCGTCTTCGCCCCCGACGGCACGCTCGCCGCGCGCTACCGCAAGACGCACCTGTTCTGCGCCGGGTTCGCCGACGAGGGCGCGTGTTTTGTGCCCGGGCACGAAACCGTCGTCACTGACATTGCCGGCTTCACGCACGGCCTGTCCGTCTGCTACGACCTGCGCTTCCCCGAGCTCTACCGTGCACTGTCCACAAAAGGCGCGGACGTGCTGGTCAACGCCACCGCCTGGCCCAGCGCCCGGCCGACCCACTGGGACCACCTCACCCGCGCCCGCGCGATCGAGAACCAGGCCTGGTTCCTCGGCGTCGCCCGCGCCGGCACCGACGAAGGCATCCAACTCAACGGGCGCAGCCGCATCGTCAACCCCATGGGCGAAGTCGTGGTTGAGGCCGGCGCCGAACGCGCGGAACTCGTGGTCGGCGAGATCGATGCGGACGCCATCAAAACCTTCCGCGACACCGTCCCCGCGTTGGCACACCGCCGCCGCGATTTGTTCAATGTCTGAAACCGGCCACAAAGCGCACAAACATCACAAAAAACGAAATCAATTTGACTTCAACTTGTGTCCTTTGTGCCTCTTGTGGCCAACCGCCCCGGACTTCAAACCCCGATCGGGTGCCACGTGGTCTTGACTTCCTGCGTGGCGAGGATCGTGTACGGGTCGTTCGCGTCGTCGCCGAGCCAGTCCACGCCACCGCGCTGGACGACGCGCTTGAGGTTGTCCGCCGCCGCCTCACGCAGCGCCGCGAGTTGGTCCCGATCGTCGTCGGCGTAGACCACCGCGTTGACGTCCATGTGCGTGCCGACGTGCGGGAGCAGCTCGGCCTTGTCGCCCGTGATGAGGTTGACCACGCCGCCGGGCACGTCCGACGTGTGCAGCACCTCGGCCAGCGTGATCGCCGACAGCGGCCTGGCGTGCGACGCGATTACCACCGCCGTGTTGCCGCCCACAATCACCGGCACCAACGCCGACACCAGCCCCGCCAGCGGCGACGCCTCCGGCGCGATGACGGCCACCACGCCGGTCGGTTCGAGGATCGTAAAGTTGAAGTGCGACGACGCGACGGGGTTCACCGCCGAGAACACCTGCTGGTACTTGTCCGCCCAGCCCGCGAAGTGGACCAGCCGGTCGATCGCGGTCGTGACTTCCGCCCGCGCCGCTTCGGGCTCCAGCCCCATGCTCACCAGCTCGGCCGCGAACTGCGACGCCCGGCCCTCGAGCATCTCGGCCACGCGGTACAGGATCTGCGACTTTAAAAAAGCCGACGCCGACGCCCAGCCCGGCTGCGCCGCCCGCGCCGCCACCACCGCGTTACGGAAGTCCTTGCGCGAGCCGAGACAGACGTTGGCCAGCACTTCCCCCGAATCGCCGCCGCCGGAAAACAGCTTGTAGTACCGCCCCGACTCGGTGCGCGGGAACTTGCCGCCGAGGTACAGCTTGTACGTCTTGGCGACGGCCAGGCGCGGCGACGCGTGTGTGTCGGTCGAGGTGTCCACGATGGTGTCGGTGTCGGGTTTCATGGTTTGTAACCACCGATGAACACGGATGAACTCAGATAGAGCTGGAGCAGATTGGCCACCAAGTTGCACAAAAAACAAAAAGGTCTCAAAGCTTTGTCTTGTGCCTTATGTGCTTTTTTGTGGCAATTGAGTCATCAGTGTTCATCCGAGTTCATCGGTGGTTCCTTTCTCGTTTTCAGTTCAGCGAGCAATACTCTTTCAACCCGTGTAGTCCGCCCTCGCGGCCGACACCGGATTCTTTGTAGCCGCCGAAGGGTGACGACGGGTCGAACTTGTTGAACGTGTTGGCCCACACGACGCCGGCCCTGACTTTCGACGTGGCCTTGAACACCTTCGCGCCCTTGTCGGTCCACACGCCGCCCGATAGGCCGTACGGGGTGTTGTTCGCCTTGGTCATCGCCTCGCCGAAGGTGCGGAAGGTCTGCACCGCGAGCACGGGGCCGAAGATCTCGTCCTGCACGACCGACGACGACTGGGCGCAGTTGAGGAACAGCGTCGGCTTGCAGAAGAAGCCGCGTGCGGGGACCGGGGTCTCGGGCTGCCACATCTCCGCGCCCTCTTCCTGACCGAGCTTGAGGTAGTGCTCGATTTTTTCGAGCTGCGGCCGGGAGTTGATGGCGCCGATGTCGGTGTTTTTGTCCAGCGGGTCGCCGACAATGAGCGTCTTCATGCGGTCCTGCAGCTTGGCGATGAGCTCGTCGTGGATCGATTCCTCGACGAACAGGCGCGAGCCGGCACAGCAGACGTGCCCCTGGTTGAAGAAGATGCCGTTGACGATGCCCTCGACCGCCTGGTCGATCGCGGCGTCGGCGAAGACGAGGTTCGCGGCCTTGCCGCCCAGTTCGAGCGTGAACCGTTTGTCGGTCTTGGCGAGCGAGCGGGCGATAGCCTTGCCGACGTCGGTCGAGCCGGTGAAGGCAACCTTCTTGACGCCGGGGTGATTGACGATGGCCGCGCCGGTCGCGCCTGCTCCCGGCAAAATGTTCACCACGCCCGGCGGCAGTTCCGCGTCGCGCAGCAGCTCGGCGAGCTTGAGCGCGGTCAGCGGCGTGGTCTCTGCGGGCTTGAGCACCACCGTGTTGCCGCAGGCGAGCGCCGGGGCGAGCTTCCACGCGGCCATGAGCAGCGGGAAGTTCCACGGGATGACCTGTCCGCACACGCCGACCGGCGAAGGCTTCCGGGGGCCGGGGAAAGCGTAGTCGAGTTTGTCCGCCCAGCCGGCGTAGTAGAAGAAGTGCGCCGCGACCAGCGGGATGTCCACGTCGCGCGACTCGCGGATGGGCTTGCCGCCGTCCATGGATTCGAGCACGGCAAACTCGCGGGCGCGTTCCTGGATTAGCCGGGCGATGCGGAAGAGGTACTTGCCGCGGTCGGCCGCGGGCATCTTCGACCAGACCTTGTCGTAGGCGGTCTGCGCAGCGGTGACCGCGGCGTCCACGTCGGCGTCCCCGGCCTCGGCGACGGTGGCGAGCCGCTTCTCGGTCGCGGGGTTGACGGTGCCGAAGGTCTTGCCGGCCTTGGCGTCGGTGAACTCGCCGTTGATGAACAGGCCGTACGCGTCGGCAAGCTCCACCGGCGCGGTCTCGGGCGCGGGGGCGTACGACCAGTCGGTGTCGAAGTTGAGGGTGGGAGAGGTGGTCATGGTCGGTTTGGCCGCGTCAGGATCACAGAGGGCACGGAGACGCAGAGGCACAGAGTTTTTTGCCGCAGATTGCGCAGATGACGCAGATTCGAGCAGGAACAGGATGATCAGGATTAAGCCAGAACAGAACGATGAAGAATCCAGATTGTCATGCCCATCCTGTCTCTTCTTTCTGTTTTCCAATCTGCGTCATCTGCAAAATTTGCGGTTCCTTTCTTTCTGTCTCTGTGTCTCCGTGCCTCTGTGTCGTCTGTGATATTGCTGGGAAACAAGGCTCAATCCAGCGAGAAGTAATCCCCGCTCTGATAGTTGCCGCTCGCCTGTTTGACGATCTGCATCAACACATCGTTCGCCAGCGACGAGGCGCCGAAGCGGAAGCGGTCGGGGTGCAGCCACTGCTGGCCGAGCGTTTCGCGGAGCATGACGAGGTAGTGGATGGCTTGCTTGCTGGTCTTGATGCCGCCGGCGGGCTTCATGCCGATGACCTTGCCGGTGGCGCGGTGGAAGTCTGCGATCGCTTGCAGCATGACCAACGTGACTTCCGGGGTCGCGGCGGGCGAGACGGTGCCGGTGCTGGTCTTGATGAAGTCCGCCCCGGCGTGCATCGCCAGGTCGCTCGCGCGTCGGACGTTGTCGTAAGTGGACAACTCGCCCGTTTCGAGGATCACTTTCAGGTGCGCTTCGCCGCAGGCTTCTTTGGTCTGTGCGATCTCGTCGAAGACGTAGTTCAGGTCGCCGGCCAGGAAGCGCCCGCGGCTGATCACCATGTCGATCTCGTCGGCCCCGGCTTCGACCGCGCGACGCGTGTCCTCCAACCGCACGGGCAAGGGGTACTGCCCGGTCGGGAACCCGGTCGCCACGGCCGCGAGGTGGATGCCCGTGCCGTCGAGTTCCTTCTTCGCCACCGGCACCATCGTCGGATACACGCACACCGCCGCGACGTGCGGCAGGTCGTCGCAGCCGGGCAGGTCCGGGTCGGCGAGGTGCTTCGCCTTGGTGCAGAGTTGCTTGACTTTGCCGGGGGAGTCGGCGCCGGTGAGCGTGGTCAGGTCGATCATGCTCAGCGTGAGCTTGAGGGCCTGGACCTTCGCTTCCTTCTTAATGCTGCGGGAGGCGAAGCGCGCGGCACGCTCGTGGATGCCGACCTGGTCGACCGGGGGCGACGGCGGGATGGACACGGTTTCGGGCATGGGCATGGCCACGTCGGGCGGTCTCACATAAGAACCGGGCACAAACGACCATAGTAGTCGATGCCGTGCCCGGGCCTAAGCGGAGTTTGCGGGGGCGGCCGGGCTCGACATGGTCGGGGCGGGCGTCGCGGTGCTCGTTTGGAAGCGCGAAAGAAACCGCGAAACCGACGCCTCGAACAACGCCGGGTGCGTCTGAGCCAGCACCGTGTGCCCGCCGCCCTCGAAGACGACCAGTTCCGCGTCGCCGCCCGCGTTCTGCACCGCGTCGCGGATCGCCTCGGCCGAGGCGAGCGGGCACAGGTCGTCGTGCTCGCCGTGCAGCAGCAGGACCGGGCAGCGCAAACGTTTTGCGTCTTCGGCGCGGTCGAACCGGCTGGCCCGGCCGTGGATCAGGTGCAGCCAGAGCTGACCCAACGGGAAGAACGGGTAGCGCGGCAGGCGTTGGCGGCGGAGGTGGCCGGGGATCGCCTCGGCGTAGAAGCGGTAGACGCCCAACAGGATCAGGCCGGCGAGGCGTGGGCTCGTCGCGCTTTGGTCGTCTCCATGGTTTTCTTTGCCTTCATGGCGCTCGGCGAGGTTTGCGGCGGCCGCGATCGCGCACTGGGCCCCCATCGACGAACCGAACAAGACCAGCGGGGTCCGGCCGTCGTCGAGTTGTTCGAGGACATGGACGATGTCGCCCGGCTCGCGGACGCCCATGGTGCAACGTTTGGCCGAGCAGTCGCCGTGGCCCGGCAGGTCGAAGAGCACGACCCGGCTCGCGTGTTCGAGCAGCGGCGGTGCGCTGTTGAGCATGAGGTAACGTGACGCGGAGTGCCCGTGGACGGCAACGACACACGGTCCCTGCGGGTCTTGGCCGACCAGGTCGAACGCCTGCGTGGTGTCGCCGCGCGTGAGTTCAAGCGTGATGTGGTTTCCCTCGGCATCGATCTCGGCCGGCTCGGTGGGCAGGCCGCGGGCGAGGCACCACGCGTAGCCCCGGCTGTCGGGCCGGGTCGCCGCGCGCACCATGGCGGCGGTGCCCAGCAGCGTGAGGACCGCCGCCGCGAGCACAAACAGGGGGATCAGGCCGAGCATGGCGGGCTAGGATAGGGCCGCACTTGCCCGCCGACGCCCCGGGTCGGGTCAAGCCGGCCCGCCGATCGACATGGACGCCCAATGACCACCACCCAGACCGACCAGACCTTCATGGAAGCCGCGCTCGCCCAGGCGCAGAAGAGCTACGACGAGGGCGGCCTGCCCATCGGGTCGGTGCTGGTCAGCGCGGCCGGGGAGATCGTCGCGCAGGGCCACAACCGCCGGGTGCAGGACGGCGACCCCACCGCGCACGCCGAGGTCGTCTGCATCCGCAACGCGGGCCGGCGCCGGGACTGGCCGGAGCTGACGCTGTATTCCACGCTCAGCCCGTGCGTGATGTGTACCGGCACGTCCCTGCTGTTCCGCATCCCGCGCGTCGTCATCGGCGAGAACGAAAACTTCATGGGCGCCGAGAAGCTGTTCACGAACGAGGGCGTCGAGTTGGTGAACCTCCAGCACGCGGGCTGCATCGCGCTGATGAAAAAGTTCATCGAGCAAAAACCCGACCTTTGGAACGAGGACATCGGGCTGTGAACGCAACCCCCGGAAGTCATAGCCCTGGAAGTCACCGCCCCGGAAGTCGCAGCCGCGGTAACACTCACGCCGGAGATGCGGCCGGCAGGGCGCACCGCGTTCTGGTGACCGGGGCCGCCGGCGCGGTGGGGCGGGTCGTGTCGCGCGCCTTGCGCGAAGCCGGGCACGCGGTGCGCGGTTTGGACCTGAACGCCAACGACGAACTCGAAGACCACGTCGTCGGCGACATCCAAGACCCCGCGGCGTGGGACGAAGCGCTCGCCGGGGTGGACACGCTCGTCCACCTCGCGGCGTATCCCGACCGCGCGGACTTCATCGACAAGCTGCTGGGGCCCAACGTGGTGGGCATCTATCGCGCGTTCGAGGCCGCCGCGGCGCACAAACTCCGGCGGGTCGTGTTCGCCAGCACGATCCAGGTCATCTCCGGCCGGCGCGCGTGGGGCCCGGAGAGCAAGGCCGACGACAAGATCAGCCCCGACGAGGTATACCCCACGAACCACTACGCGCTGACCAAGGCGTGGGCCGAAGAGCTCGCGCGGATGTATTCACGGCAGCACGAGTTGTCGGTCATCGCGGCCCGCATCGGCTGGTTCGTGCGCGACGAGCGCGGGCGGGACCACATCGCGCAACACCCCGGCGGGCCGCGCTGCTACGTCAGCCATGACGACGCGGGGCGGTTCTTCGTCGCCGCCGTCGAGGCCGACCACCCCGGCTACGGGGCGTACTGGTGCATCGGGCCCGGCGCGGCGGAAGACGACGGCGTGGTCCGCACGCGCTTCGACCTCGAGCCCGGCCGCAGCGCGCTGGGGTACGATCCGCGGGACGTGTTCCCGGCCGGCAGCCGGTTCGAAGAAGACGCGCCGGCGAGTTTGCGGGACGGGTAACGTTTGGTTTCGATGTGTGGCTCAGCGTTCCTGCACGCCGCCGCGCTCGCATTTGGGAGGCACCGATGCACGGTTCAGCCTGGTTCCCGCCTTTGGTGTTGCTCTCGCTCGTGCTCGGGTTGAGCGCGTGCAAAACATCCGTCGATTCTTCCGTTCAGAACGCGGAGCGTCCGACCATGCCCGATCCCTCGGAAGTTCAGGACCCGACACGCTGGCTGCACAACCCGCTGAACATGACCGACGCGACCGTGCGCTACGCCGGCACCGAAGCGTGGGCGCAGGGCACGCACGAGGACACGAAGATCGACGACGCCGGCCGGCTCATCCTCGATGCACCCGACCGCGAGTACCCCGCCCGCGGGTCGTGGACTTCGCCGGTGGTCGATGCGGCGTTCCCGCTGACGCAGGTGCTGCCGTCGATGAACCTCGACGCGCCCGAGCACACCGGTGTGCGGCAGCTCATCCGGGTGCAGGTCGCCGGAACGTGGTCGCCCTGGCTGGACTTGGACGGCTGGGGCGAGCTGCGTCGCACCGGGCGCGACAGCGTCACCGAGTTCGAGCACGGCAAGGTCGACATCGACTGGGTCGATCTGGACCGGCCCGCTGACGCGCTTCAGATGAAGCTCGAACTCGTGAGCTTCGACACGTTGCACCCCGGCCGGATGAGCCCCGCGGTGCGCAAGGCGGTCGCGGTGTATTCCGGGCCGGTGCAAACCGCCGACGCCACTGGGCAGACAAGCCAACGCGAGCGCGGCGATGCTTTCACGCCCGGGCCGCGCCTCGACACGTCGATGCCGTACTTCCGCCAACGCGACAACGGCCCGGCCCTGGGCCCGCAGACGTGCTCGCCCACCAGCGTCACCATGGTGCTGGGCATGCACGGCCACGAACTCGACCCCGCCGACGTCTCCGAAGCGATCTACGACCGCCGCTACGGCATCTTCGGCAACTGGGCCCGTGCCGTCGCCTACGCCTCGACGCTCGGCCTCGACGCCGAACTGCAACGCTTCCGCACCTGGGACGATGTCCGGGCCGTGCTCGAACAGGGCGTGCCCGTCATCGCGTCCATCCGCTTCCGAGAAGGCGAGTTCCCCAGCAACCAGATGCGCCGCACCAACGGCCACCTCATCGTCGTGCGCGGCCTGACCGAAGACGGCGACGCCATCGTCAACGACCCCGCGTACGGGGAAGGCGGCGAGGGCGTGATCTACGTCAAGGAAGAACTCGCCCGCGCCTGGCTGGCCAAGGGCGGCGTGGGGTATGTGATCCGGACGCCGTGAGCCATCACGGTGTTTAGCGGGAGACCCGCAGGGTCCCGCGCTTTATGCACATCTGAAGACGCGGGACGCTTCGTGTCTCCCGCTAAACGCGGGAATCGAACGTGCTGCGGTTGTGGTTTTTCGCCGACGTGTTTTTACGTTCGTTACACTCCTCCGCATGTCGCAAGCCGCGACCACGCCCGAGCTGGAAGCCGCCGTCCACCCCGTGTCGCGCACGCGCTGGTGGACGCCGCGCCTCTCGGCCGGGTGGGTCGGCGGGGTGATGCTGGCGTTGGTCGCGCTGCCGTGTTTCTTGACGCTGCCGGTCGCGTTGTCGGCGTACGAGGCGCAGGACCTGTCGCGGGTGTACGAGTCGCCGACGTGGGGCATGCCGATGGGCACCGACGACCTGGGCCGGTCGCTGCTTTGGCGGTGTCTGCTGGGCGGGGCGTTGTCGCTTTCCATCGGCGTGGCGGCGGCGACGCTGGCGCTGTGCATCGGCGTGACCTGGGGCGCGCTCGCGGGTTACCTCGGCGGGCGCATCGACAGCGTCATGATGCGCATCGTCGATATCATTTATGGCCTGCCGTACATACTCATGGTGGTGCTGCTGGACCTCGCGCTGTCGCCGGTGTTCGAGTGGCTGTTCGCGAAGATGATGTCCGACGCGACGGCCGCGCAGGTCGCGGACGTGGTCACGCTGCTGGTCGCCATCGGCGGCGTGTCGTGGCTGACCATGGCGCGGGTGATCCGCGGGCAGGTGTTGTCGCTGCGGTCCCAGCCGTTCATCGAGGCGACGGCGGCGATGGGCATGGGCACGCCGCGCGTGCTGGTGCGTCACCTGCTGCCCAACCTGGTCGGCCCGATCGTGGTCTATGCGACGCTCGCCGTGCCGCAGGCGATTTTGCAGGAGAGTTTTCTCAGCTTCCTGGGGATCGGCGTCCGGCCGCCGCTGCCGAGCTGGGGCAACCTCGCCGCCGAGGGCGTGAAGGAGCAGATGGCGCTGGCCGTGCCGGCGCTGGAGATGTACTGGTGGCTGCTGGTCTGGCCGTGCGTCCTGCTGGGCGTGACGCTGCTGGGCCTGAACTTCCTGGGCGACGCGCTGCGGGCGTACTTCGACCCGCGGACGATCAAGAAGTAGAGGAGGCAACCGGTGCGCGGCCCCGCTTCCCCCGCGCCGCCGCACCCCTTACACTCCAAGCCTCACGGACGACCCGCACGAACCGGTCAGGGAACCCGCATGAACGCTCGCTTCGGCGTCAAAGACTTCTTCGTTTTCGCGCTGCTCCTAGCCGTCCTCGTCAGCGTCTGGCTGGGCGTCAAGGCCCGCGATCGGCAGTGGACGCTGCTCCAGTCCATCGACGACCGCCTCGCCGAAAACAACCGCACCCTCACCCAGCTCAACCGCACGCTCAGCAGCGGCGTCCGCCCCGTCGCGGCGGCCACGAACGGGACCGCCGCCGCCACCGCATCGCACCCGCGCATCGACGCCGCCCACGCCTTCCCGGACTTCGCCGAGGGCGACTGGTTCATCGACGTCTTCGCGCAGACGGTGGGCAAGCTCACGCCGCACGTCTCGACCGACGTGTACCAGAACGTCGTCGCCAGCTACGTCGTCGAGACCCTCGCCGACCGCGACCCCGACACGCTCGAGTGGGCACCGTCGCTGGCCGAGTCGTGGACGATCAGCGACGACGGCCTGACCATCCGCTTCGAGCTCAACCCGGCGGCGCGGTTCTCCGACGGCACGCCCGTCACCGCCGCCGACGTGGTCTACAGCTACGAGCTGCTGATGAACCCCAAGATCGACGCGCCGCGCATCCGCGTTTACTACAGCAAGGTCGCCTCCGTCGTGGCCGACGGCGACCACGCGGTGGTGTTCACCCTCAGCGAGCCGTACTTCCTGGGCTTCAACATCTGCGCCGGGCTCGAGATCCTGCCCAAGCATTATTACGAGCAGTTCAGCGAGTCGGAGTTCAACGAAACGCCCGGCCTGCTGATGGGCAGCGGGCCCTACCGCCTCGACGGCGACCCCGCGAGCTGGACGCCCGGCACCGGCAAGATCGAACTCGTCCGCAACGACAACTTCTGGGGCCCCGCCCCGGCGCTGGACCGCGTGGTCTTCCGTGAGATCAGCGACGGCACCGCCCGGCTCGCCGCGTTCCGCAACCAGGAGATCGACCGCTTCGGCGTCGAAGCCGCGCAGTACCTCACGCTCAAGGACGACGAGCAACTGCTCGACCAGTCCAACCTCTACGAGTACGAGTCGCTCACCGGCGGCTACCGCTACATCGGCTGGAACCAGGTGCGCGACGGCGAGCCGTCCATCTTCGCCGACGTGCGCGTGCGCCGCGCGTTGACGATGCTCGCGGACCGGCAGGAGATGGCCGAGCGCCTCGAGGCCGGGCTCGCGACCGTGGCCAGCGGCCCGTTCCACCCGCTGGGTGATCAGGCGGACCCGTCCATCGAGCCCTGGCCCTACGACCCCGACGCGGCCAACGCGCTGCTCAAAGAAGCCGGCTGGGAAGACCGCGACGGCAACGGCGTCATCGAAGACGCCGACGGCCGGGAGATGAAGTTCAAGCTCGTCTACCCCGCCAGCAGCAACACCTACCAGCAGATGGTGTTCTATCTGAAGGACGCCTACGCCCGCGCCGGCATCGTCATGGACCCCGACCCGCTGGAGTGGACGATCATGCTCCAGCGCATCGACAGCCGAGACTTCGACGCGATCACGCTTGGCTGGGGCGGCACCATCGAGTCCGACCCGATGCAGATCTTCCACTCCGACTCCATCGAAGGGGGCGGCGACAACTACGTCTCCTACCGCAGCGACGAGGCGGACCGGCTCATCACCGAGGCCCGCGTCACCGTCGACGAGCAAGCCCGCATGGCCTTGTGGCAGAAGCTGCACCGCGTGCTGCACGACGACCAGCCGTACACGTTCCTCTTCAACCGCAAGGCGGTCGTGTTCGTCGATCAGCGGTTCAGCAATGTGCAGGTCACCAAGACCGGGCTCAACCGCGCCGAAGAGTGGTTCGTCCCCGGCGATCTGCAGCGGTATCGGGACTGACTTGAAATGCGGAAAATGAAGAAGATCAAGAACATCCGGAAAACCAGAGAAGGCGTCACGACCAACGCACTTCGATTTTCTTGATTTTCCTGATCTTCTGGATTTTCTGAGTTTTCTAAATGCTCACCTACACCGTCCGCCGACTGCTGCTCATGGTGCCGACCCTGCTGGGCGTGCTGGCGGTCGTGTTCTTCACGATGGCGATGGCGCCCGGCGGGTTCAGCGGCTCGCAGCTCAACGCCGAGGGCGCGCAGACCCAGGGCGAAGAGGCCCGCCGCATCCAGCAGTATTTCGCTCGGCGGTACGGGTACGACCAGCCCGCGTACGTGCAGTTCGGGCGCTGGCTCAACCTGGTCAGCCCGGTGGGGTTCAAGATGGCGTCGGAGATGAAGAACGACCCGGCCCGGCTCGCGGAGGCCGAGCAGGGCGTGGCCGGGTTCCCCGCCGCCGCCGCGCTCAACGAGCGCCAGCGCCGGCGCGTCGCCGACACCGCGCTCGACGCCGCGTACTACCTGGGCCTGCCGCCGGCCGACGTGCTGGACCGCCTGCTGACCGAGCCGCCCGAGGCCGCGGCCGCGTGGTTCCTCGAGGAGCTCGACGCGTCGGAGGACGCAACGTGGTCGGCGAAGCTGGCGGCGTGGTCGGTGGACGACCCGGAGGCGGCGCGGTCGCTGATGCTCGAACGCGTCGCGTTCGAGGTAACGGGGCGCGACCGCGTGCTGCTGAGCCGGCCGACGCTGAAGTGGCCGTCGCTGGGCGACTCGCGGCGCGGCCGGCCGGTGCTGGACCTGATCGCCGAGGCGTTGCCGGTGACGCTGCTGCTCAACGTGATCAGCTTCCCGTTGATCTACCTGGTCGCCGTGCCGACGGGGCTGCTCGCGGCGAGCCGGCGGGGCGGTTGGTTCGACACCGGGTCGGGCGTGCTGTTCATCGCGCTGTGGTCGTTCCCGGTGATGTTCGCGGGGGTGCTCTTGATCGGGTACCTGGCGAATGTGCAGTTTCTGCGGTGGTTCCCCACGGGCGGGCTGCACGACCTGCGGGCCGACCGCATGCCGTTCCTGCCGACGACGCTGCCGGGCGGGACGTGGACGCGCGGGTGGCTGCTGGACACGGTGTGGCACCTGGTGCTGCCGGTGGTGTGCATGATGTACGGCGGGTTCGCGGTGCTGTCGAAGCTGACGCGCGGCTCGGTGCTGGACAACCTGTCGCAGGACTACGCCCGCACCGCGCGGGCCAAGGGCGTGCCCGAGTCCGACGTGCTGTGGTTCCACGTGATGCGCAACTCGCTGCTGCCGCTGATCACGGTGTTCGTCGGCGTGCTGCCGGCGATGATCGCGGGGTCGGTGATCGTCGAGACGATCTTCTCGCTGCCGGGCATGGGCAAGCTCGGCGTCGAGGCCGCGTTCCAGAAAGACCGCGAGGTGATCATGGGCACGACGCTGATCGCGTCGCTGCTGACGCTGGTGGCGCTGCTGCTGCGCGACCTGCTGTACGCCGTCGCCGACCCGCGGGTGAGCTATGACTGACGCCGCCGCCCCCGAACCCGTGACGCCCGACGCCGCCGGCGCGTCGGCCGTGCCTCGCCGTTCGCGCAGCTTCTCGGGCCGCGTGCTCTACACCCTGCTGGGCCGGTGGGGGGCGCGCGTCGCCGCGGTGTGGATCGGGCTGGTTGCACTGCTCGCGGTCGCGGCGCCGCTGCTGGCCAACAGCCACCCCATCGCGTTCTTCGACGGCGACGTGTGGACCAGCCCCATGCTGCGCCACCTCACGCCGACCGACGTGCTGCTGCTGGTCGTGTCGCTCGCGGCGCTGGTGCTCTGGCCGCTGCACATGCTCTCGGCGAAGGCGCGCCGCCGCATCTGGCTCGGACTCATCGTTGTCACCGCGCTGGCGGTGTACGTCTTCCCCGGCGTCCACCCGCCCGAGGCCGTCGTCTTCTCGCAGTACCGCGAAGCGCTCGCCGAGAACCCCGACGCCCGCGCCGTCCACACGCTCATCCCCTTCTCGCCCACCGACCGCCTGCGCGACCTGCCCGACCGCCGACTGGCCGAGCCCGACGCGACGCACCGCCTGGGCACCACGCAGTTCGGCGAGGACATGGCCTCCCGCATGATCCACGCCTGCCGCATCGCCCTGGCCATCGGGTTCATCGCCACCGGCATCGCCGTCGTCATCGGCGTCGTCGTCGGCGGGCTCATGGGCTACTTCTCCGGCGTCGTCGACCTCATCGGCATGCGCCTCGTCGAAATCTTCGCCGCCATCCCCGTCATCTTCATCCTCATCATGATCGTCGCCTTCTACGGGCGCAACCTCTACCTCATCATGGTCGTCATCGGGCTCTTCGGCTGGGTCGGCTACGCCGAGTTCACCCGCGCCGAGTTCCTCAAGCTCCGCCGGCTCGACTTCGTCCAGGCCGCCATCGCCCTGGGCGTGCCCCTGCGCTCCGTCCTCTTCCGCCACATGCTGCCCAACGGCCTCACCCCCGTCGTCGTCACCGCCAGCTTCGGCATCGCCGGCGCCATCCTCACCGAGTCCACCCTCTCCTTCCTGGGCCTCGGCCTCGTCGAAGAGCCCTCCTGGGGGCAACTGCTCAACCAGGCCCGCGACATGGGCGGCGGGTTCTACTGGTGGCTCGCCTGGCCCCCGGGTTTGGCCATCTTCCTCACCGTCTTCGCCTACAACCTCATCGGCGAGGCCCTCCGCGACGCCATCGACCCCCGCACCCAGAAGCAAAAGGCCAGCCCGGCATGACCCCGCCGAACGACCCCAACCCCTCCACCGGCTCCGGCGACACCACCCTCACCGGCGCGCCCGCCTTCACCTTCGAGCACGCCGACGCCGCGCCCCACGACGCCGCCTCCGCCAACGCCACCAAACCGCGCCGACCCCGACACCCGATCCTCCGCGTCGAGCACCTCCGCGTCTCCTTCCCCTCGCCCAACGGCGGCCGACGCGTCCAGGCCGCCGACGGCGTCTCCCTCACCGTCTTCCCGCAGCAGACCCTCGCCGTCGTCGGCGAGTCCGGCTCGGGCAAGTCCGTCTCCGCGCTCTCCTGCCTCCAACTCATCCCCACCCCGCCGGGTAAGTACGACGGCGGCAACATCCTCTGGAAATGGGACCCCGGAAGTGAATCAAAAACATCCAAGCCGGACGCTGAGCGCAGCGAAGCCCCGGATCGACCACCCTCTGCTTCCGCCAAATCTGCTTCCGCTTCCGGGGGTCCGCATTACGTCAACCTCCGCAATTTCCGCGAGAAGGACATGCGGGCCGTGCGCGGCAACCAGATCGCCATGATCTTTCAGGAGCCGATGACCTCGCTCAACCCGGTCTACACCGTCGGCGACCAGATCCGCGAAGCCATCATGCTCCACCGCAAGGTCAACACCAGCGCCGCCACCGACATCGCCGCCCAGGCCCTCAAAGACGTCGGCATCGCCGACCCGTTGTCACGATTGAAGTCCTACCCGCACCAGGCCTCCGGCGGCATGCGCCAGCGCTTCATGATCGCCATGGCCCTCGCGTGCGAGCCGCGCCTCCTGCTCGCCGACGAACCCACCACCGCGCTCGACGTCACCATCCAGGCCCAGATCCTCGAGCTGCTCCGCCACCTCCAGCACGAGCAGGGCATGGCCGTCATGCTCATCACCCACGACCTGGGCGTCGTTGCCGAGAACGCCGACGTCGTCGCCGTCATGTTCGCCGGCCGCGTCGTCGAGTGCGCCGACGTCCACACCCTCTTCACCCACCCCCTGCACCCCTACACCCGCGGCCTGCTCGCCTCCATGCCCGTGCTCGGCAAACACCAGGGCCGGCTCCCCAACGTCATGGACGGCGCCACCATCCCCGAAGACCTGCCGCCCGGCTACACCGTTCAACCCCACGACCCGACCTTGAACCCCGTCGGCGGCTACGGCGGCCCGAACGCCAAACTCCACGAAGTCCAACCCCACCACTGGCTGCTCTGCGAAAAAGAAGGCGACGACGCGAACACGAAGGGCGCGGTGCCGGAGCTGGCGTTTTATCGGTGACACCAAATATGATTTTATTCGGGTAGAAATATCTCAAGTTCAGAGTATTCGTGTCGCGAGGGAATGCATGGCAACACAATCTCAAAATGATTTGCAAACGCATCACTTTCAGTAGAAAGCTTTCGATTTATGTGAGATTTGATATATGGGAGAATTGAGATTCCAGCATTTACAATTAATGGGACAGCGTTCAAAAAAACGTGTTCGCCATGAAACTCACGTTTAATTCGCTCGTGCTCAATTGCATCAGTATTAAGATACTTTTTTATCAGCACCCTTGAAGCTTCCCTTAGGCGGAAAACATTTCTTGGGAGATTCAAAAGGGTCTGAATATCAGCCCAAGATATGAAATACTCGATTACACGCGCGTCTTCTTCCTGCTTTTCGAAATCGATAAGCAGATAGTTTCGTGCAGTTGTTGGGCCATCATCATGACGTCCGTGATAGGTAAATAAACTCCTGACTCTGTTAGCCATGTTGTGATGCCGCGCGTTTCGAAGTGCGAGAATTGTGCAGAGTTCTGGAGTTGCATACCAATCAACAATGTTTGTTCCAAGTTGCACTTGTATCGAATCGTAGAGACTGTGAAAGCTGTTTAGAATTGCCGTAAAGGCGGTATCAAGGTTGCCGCACGCTTCCGGGCGGTCCACCGTGATCAGTCGATGGAAATTAAAAGTAGCTTCCGCAAACATTCGAAAGCCTTGAGCCAAGTCGTCAAATGCGTGAGGAATCATAGCATCGATATACTACTGAAAAGTTTTTCCCTAAGGCATTCCATACTGCCGGGTGCCACACCCTCATGCGAAGGGTGATGTGTGCCGGATAATGGAAGACTCACCCCAAACATCGCCTACGCCGAGGTGTGCAACTCAGACGACTCAATCCCGATCTCGCCAGGTTTGACCCACCCTACGATTTTTGTTTTGGTAACGGTGGTCTTCTCCATCAATCGTTTGTGAGAACCCGCGCATGACCGATCGCTTCCGGTGGAACCTCGTCTTTGTCGGCCTGTGGCTGATGTTCGTCGCGCACGTGCTGCTGCACCTGTCGCTGAGTGTGGCGGACATGGTGCTGGGCGACGTGGCGGCGGGGCGGCTGGACGAGTACCTCGTGGTCGTGGTGGCCGGTTGGCTGACGTTTGTCGCGCTCGAAATGACCGGGCTGGCGTTGACTTTCGCGATCCCCAAGGACGCGGGCACGCGCCTCGCGACGTGGATCGGCCTGCTCGTGGTTGCGTTGCAACTGGTGTTCTTCGCCATCCCGCTGTTTACGCGCGACGAGGGAGAACTGTGGCTTGCTGTCGTGATCGCGAGCCTGCTGACCATCCTCGGCACGGTCGCACAGTACGCGCTGGTGCATTGGCTGGCGGAAGCGATCCAGTGCGGCCGGGCCGACGACCTGGCGCGGGTGCTGCGCTACCTGTTGTTCATCGCCTTCGTGTCGCCGGTGGCGGTGTGCTTATTCGGCTGGCTGATCGCCTCGATTGCGATGTCCCTCTACAACCTTGCGTACGGCTGGTGCCTGTTCGAGCTCACAAAGTGCGTCCGCGCCAAGGCACGCGGGCGCAGCGCAGGTTGGTGAAAACGCTTCCAAGCGCCCAAACATCGCGTGACGCGTGTTCACCGTGTGGGTCGGCGGTGCCCTTCGCGCGTGCGGGCAAACCCAACCCTTGATGTCCACCCCGGGCGGGGCTAAGGTTGGGGCGCTGGCGGGGCGGTGCATCGTCGCCGCGTCGGCACGGGAGTGAAGCGCATGACAGAGTCGGGACGCGGGTCGTCGGGATGGATCGGTCGGCTCGGCGGGGTCGGCGTGTTGGTCGGCGCGTTTGCCGCGCCCGCGCTGTCCGACACTGTGCAACTCACCACCGGCGAGACGCTCGCGGGCCGGGTCGTCGAAAAGACCGCCGACCGTGTCGTGCTGATCCACCCGGTGCTGGGCGAGTTGGTGCTCGAGTCCGCATCCGTCGCGTTCTTGACGCTGGACAACGGCGACGCCGACGCGAACACCGTCACCAAAGCCGACGCAAGCGCAAACACGAACACCGACGCCAACGAAGCCGCGACCGGCGCGACATCGTCCGAGTCCTCGACGTCTGAATCGTCGCCGCCCGAATCGCCCTCACCCGAACCGTCGCCGGCGGAGCCGGGCCTGACGCCGCCCGTGGGCGCGGACGCGGTGGACGCCGCCGACCTGCCGGCACCGGCCGCGCAACCCGACGCCGACGCCAAAGCCCAGACCGACCCAACGCCGGCTCCACGCGCAGCCCCGCTCCCGCCCGCCGCGCCGCCCGAGCCGGCCCCGGTGCTGGACGTCACGCGCGAGCCGCGCGGCGGGTTCTTCGGCACCGGCATCCTCGAAGACTGGAAGTCCGCCTGGTCCCTGGGCCTCAACGGGTTCACCGGCGTCAAGGACCGCGTCGACCTCTACACCCGCCTCTCCGCCAAGCAGGAAGACGGCGACGGCATGACCCAACTCAAGGCCGAGGCCTTCGTCGCCGACACGCCCAACGGCCGCGCCCGCAACGAGGGCAAGCTCGAACTGACGCGCCGATGGAAACACGTCGCCGACGACTGGTTCGTCTTCGCCACCGGGTCGTACCGCTACAACCGCCTCGCGGACTGGGAAGAGCGCGTGAACGCGTACGCCGGCGTCGGCCGGCCGATCCTCAAGGGCGAGGTGCTCACCCTTTCGGTGGAGATGGGGCTCGGCGGCGACTACCGCTTCGGGTCCGTCGACGAGTTCTCGCCCGAGGCCGTCTTCGGCGCCAGCGCCTTCGCCTGGAAGATCAACCCCCGCGAACGCATCGAGTGGACCGCCCGCGTCTACCCCAACCTCGAGTTCTTCGGCGACGTCCGCCTCGAAAACGAGCTCGAATGGCGACTCAAGCTCGACGCCCAGACCGACACCGTCCTGAAGTTCGGCCTCCGTCACGAGTACGAGGCGTACGAAGACGTCGATGACCTCAACGACCTGCGCTACTTCGCCGCCGTCGAGTTCTCGTTCTGACCCGGGCATGGTTGGCCCGGTGCGTCAACGAAGTATTCCAAGATGACCGGTTCAACTCCACGAATCGTTGCTTCGCTCTTCACGGCGGCGATGTTTGTGATGACTGGTGGTTGCGGCGACCAGCCGTCTGCGGGACCTTCCACCACCGCAGTGGTCGATGCGGAGGTGACGGTTCCGGAAAAATCTGCATTGAGATTCATCGGCAACGACACCTATCAATGGGTCATTACGAATGGAAAAGTCGCGCGCGTTCTTGCTGACCTCGGGGGCGGGATTCAGGTCACTGATTGGCGTTTTGATGACTTTGACAACGATGGGCGAGGGGACGAAGCGTTCTTGTTCTTGGTCGAGTACGGCGCGCCGGTATGGCATGTGGCGATCGTTTCCGACAGCCACGATGAATGTCGCGCCGCGGTGTTAAAGATCGGGATTACGGGGCATCGCAAACAACTGAAGTTCAGCCCAGACTTCTATTCAACCATGCTGGATGCCGCGGTAGTGGTCGACGCCGCGGACCTGGGAGATTCGTGATCTTTGCCCGTGCCCCACTCCGTGCCGGGTCCGCGTCAACAAATACACATCGGTTTCATCGCCGACGGCAACAAGTGCGATCGATTATGTCGGTTGGCGACGGGAAAAGTCTCACTGCCACGTCTCGCCTTCGGCGAGGCGTGCCTCCCGAGAGCAACCATTTTTTAGGTTCGCACGTTCAGAGCCGGGAGCGTCAGCGACCGGTCCGGCTTGGCGGCTGGGGTATACCGGTCGCTGACGCTCCTGGCTCTGACAGAGCATGCGTTGAGTTTGACGTCGGTTTCCTGCGCACGCTTGGTCAGGTACTTCGCCGCGGCTTCTTGACCCGCGGGTAAAATGTAGGTGCAGACGAAGGGCGTGGCCTCCGCGTGGGTGCCAGGTGGGTGAGGGCTTGAGTTCCTTAATCACGAAATGCCGTGTGGCCTTGGACGCGGGTGAATCGAGACGGACCTCGATTGCACGCCGTCTCCCGCCGGAACC
>JAUIGU010000068.1 GCA_030432595.1 Phycisphaerae bacterium | reverse complement strand
CACCGGCGGCCGGCTCGACCGGTTCAACCTCTCCCAGAGCGGGACCTACACCCTCGTCGTCAGAGACGAAGACGGGTTCAACACCGGGCAGTACGTGGTCACCGGGACAGTCATCGACCAGACCATCGACGACGACAACATCGAACTGATCAGCGGGGACACCTTCATCGGGTTCCTCGGCTCCTCGGATATCGACACCTACACCATCGACGCCCAAGCCGGCGACGACCTGTTATTCACCGTGCGCGAGAACGGCAACAACTTCACGACAATGGAGGTCTCGCTGTACGGTCCCGACGCCGCCCTGATCGAGACCACCGAGTTCAGCACCGGCGGCCGGCTCGACCGGTTCAACCTCTCCCAGAGCGGGACCTACACCCTCGTCGTCAGAGACGAAGACGGGTTCAACACCGGGCAGTACGTGGTCACCGGTGTGGTGATCGACTCTACGCCCGAGTTCGACAACGTGGTTCTGGAGAACGGAGTGCTCCGTGAAGCCTTCCTCGGCTTGAGCGACATCGACACCTTCAGCATCAACGCGTCGGCCGGTGACGATCTGTTGATCTCGATCTCCGAGAACGGCAACAACTTCACCAATCTCGAAGCAAGTCTGTACGGTCCGGACGGCAGCCTGATCGAGACGACCGCTTTCGGCAGCAGCGGCGACCTCGATCAGTTTTCCATTGGTCAAAGCGGAACCTACACGATCGTGATCCGCGACGAGCAGGGGATTGACACCGGCTTGTACTTCCTGACCGCCACGGCCACTTCGAGTGCCTCCAACCTCGTCGGCACCGCGGCACCGCTGGGCACAACGATCGAAGTCGATCCGCAGCAGCAGCAGCAACAAACCCAGCAGCGGCAGCGCCCTCAGCAGCAGCGCCGGGCCGGCTGAGCCCGGGGCGCGGCCAACATCACACCTCGGCCAGCGCGGCCAGCAGCGCCGCGTGAGTCTTCGCGCCCAGCAGGAAGCGGCGCAGGGCGAAGTGTTCGTCGGGGCTGTGGATGTTGTCGGCGTTGAGGCCGAAGCCCACCAGCAGCGTGTCCATGCCCAGCTTCGTCTTCAGATCGGCGATAACGGGGATGGTCGCGCCCTCGCGCACCAGCGCCGGCGGCTTGCCGGACACGGCCGCGATCGCGCCGGCGGCGGCCTTCACCCACGGCGAGTCGCGCGGGACCAGGATCGGGTACGCCCCGCCGTGGCCGCTGATCTCCCACCGGCAGCCGCCGACGTCGTGCGACTGAAGCCAGTCCGTGAACTGCTGCCGGACCTTGAGCGGGTCCATGTTGCCGGGGATGCGGAAGCTGACCTTGGCGCCGGCGAAACTGGGGATGACGGTCTTGGCGCCTTGACCCATATACCCGCCGTAGATCCCGTTGACGTCGCAGCTCGGGCGGGACCACCGGCGTTCGAGCGTGGTGAAGCCCGCCTCGCCGAAGGGTTCGCTGCCGACATCGCCGAGGTATTTCGATTCGTCGAAGTCGAGCGCTTCCCACGCGGCGCGTTCCTCGTCGGTCAGCTCGGCGACGTCGTCGTAGAAGTCGGGGATCGCGATGCGGTTGTGCTCGTCGAAGAGTTTGCCGAGCACGCGGAGCAGGACGGTGGCGGGGTTGGCCAGCGTGCCGCCGTAGACGCCCGAGTGCAGGTCGCGTTTGGGGCCGTGGAGTTTGACGTCGAAGTAGACCAGCCCGCGCAGGCCGTAGGTGATGGCGACGGTTTGGCGATCGTGCATCGACGTGTCGGACACCACGGCGACGTCGGCTTTCAGCTCGTCGACGCGTTTTTCGAGGATGGCGGGCAGGGTTTTGCTGCCGCACTCTTCCTCGCCTTCGATGAGGACGGTGACGTGGCAGGGGAGTTTCGTGCCGGTGGCGTGGTAGGCGCGGAGCGCTTCGAGGAAGCACATGACCTGGCCCTTGTCGTCGGACGCGCCCCGGGCGTAGAGCGCGGGCCCGTCGCCGGCGGTGACGGACTCGGCGACCGTGGGCTCGAACGGCGGGTGGGTCCAGCCATCTAAAGGGTCGGGCGGTTGCACGTCGTAGTGTCCGTAGAACAGCACGCGGCGCTTGGGGTTGGCGACCATGGCATCGGTGGACTTGGCGATGACCGCGGGGTGCCCGCCATCCGAGGCGACCGTTTCGACAGACAAACCCAGGCTTTTCAGGTCGTCGGCGACCCAAGCCGCGCCACGTTCGACCTCGTCGGTGAAGGCGGGGTCGGTGCTGACCGAAGGGATGGACAGCAGGTCGGACAGCCGGGCGACGGCGGCGTCGGTGTCGGTGTCGAGGTGATTCAGGACGGCATCGGGGGTGGGAGGCATGGCGGCACTGTAGCGGCGCGGCGGAACAAACTCCCCTCCCTCTGGGAGGGGTTGGGGGAGGGTGCCGGTCAAGCAAGCCACTTCACATAGACCGTGAGCGCGATGGCGGCCAGCAAGATCAGCCCGAGTAGCGACAGCCCGATGACACTGTACATACGGACGATCTTTCGGCAGCGGTCACAGTGATACTCATACGGCCCATGAAGAGCCGCGTCGTCGATGCTGTGAATCATGACCGCGCGTCGGACGGGGCCTTCTCGGCCACATCGGTCACGAATACCGTCGATGGTTTTTGCCACGCATCGAATTAAACGTGACTGAGCCCAAATGAAATATCGAAACGGCAATGAGCCTCAACCGAGCACCCTCCCCCGGCCCCTCCCAAAGGGAGGGGAGTTATCTACGACGCCTTGCGGATCGCGTGTTTGAGGTCGTCGAGCAGTTCGCAGAGGCGGACCGGTTCGTCGCGCGTGGGGAGTTGGACGTGCTGGTCCTGATCGAGCAGGCCCTTGACGCGTTTGTCGGCGGTGATGACCGAGCTGTGGTTGGGCCGGTGCATGGCCTCGGCGATCTCGGGGTAGCTCATGGGCGTGAGCAGGCGGGCCAGGTGCGCGGTGACCGAGCGGGCGAGCACGATGTTTCGTTGCCGGCCGCTGCCGAGGACTTGGCGCGGGGTGAGCGCAAACGTCTCGGCAACGACTTTGGCGATGACGGGCACGGTCGCGGGTTTGGGCGGGCAGGCCTGGCGTTGGTGCGAGAGCAGGCGGTCAACCATGGCCATGCCGACGGACACGCCCAGCGGCGAGCGCTCGGCGGGCCGGGCGGCGAGGGTGGCGAGCGCGTGGAGTTGGCGGAGCGTGCCTTCGATCTCGCGGACGGACGGCCCGACCTCGCCGGCGAGCGTGTCGAGCGCCGCGGGCTGGAGGATCAGGCCCTGTTTGGTGCTGAGCGCGGCGACGAGTTTGCGGCGGGCGGCGGTGTCGGGCGGCTCGATCTCCAGCACCAAGCCGCGCAGGCAGCGCGACGACAGCGCTTCGCTGAACTGCTTGATCTGTCGGGGGTGCTGATCGGAGGCGAGCACGACGGGCGCGCCGCAGAGCTCGATGGCGTCGAAGCAGTGGAGGAACTCGGTCTGGGTTTTCGCTTTGCCGGCGATGAAGTGGATGTCGTCGATGGCGAGCAGGTCGACGTGACGCATGGCTTTGCGGAAGGCGTCGAGCGTGCCGCGCTGGGCGTGGTCGATGTAGCGGTTGGTGAACTGTTCCCCGGTGGTGTAGAGGACGCGCCCCCCCGTAGCGCGGCCCGCGCTGCCGCCGCGCCGCTCGATCCAGCGTCGGCAGATGCCCTGGAGCAGGTGGGTCTTGCCCAGGCCGCAGCCGCCGTGGATGAACAGGGGCACGCCGCAGACGGTTTTGTCGTCGGGGTCGGCGGTAGCGAGGCGGTCGGCGGCGGCGTAGGCGAGTTGGCTGCCGGGCGTGACGACGAAGTCTTCGAGCCGGTGGCGCAGGCCGGTGTCGGCGTAGGGGTGGCCGGCGTGGCCGCGGCGGGACGGACGGCGGGCTTCGCGGCGGGGACGTTCCTCGGCCTCGCCGGCACCGCAGGCGGTGGGCGGTTTGCGCGGCGGGGGGGTGCGGCCCGCGGCGGGCTGGGGGCGCGGCGGGGTGAAGTCGGACTCAAGCGCCGCGTCACCGGCGGGTCCGACGGGCTCGCGCACCTCGATGCGGACCGCGACGGGTTCGCCCAAGACGTCCTGCGCCGCGGCGGCGAGAACATCGGCGGCGCCCTGGCGGCGCAGCCGTTCGGCGAAGAAGCTGTGCGGCGCGGCGATGCGCAGCACGCCCGGGTCGTCGCCCTGGTCTTCGTGCTCGAAGGTCACGCCGGTGCCGAACCACAGCGCGGCCTTGTTTTCGCCGAGGCGTCGGCTCAGTTCGTCGTGCAGGCGCGTACCGATATCGTGCGGAAGCGTGGTTGCGGTCACCGTGGCTCCTTCCTGGTGTGCGACCGCCGGGTCCGTGCGGCCGGTGATCAGACCGGTTTCACGCGGAGGTGGCGGAGGTCGCCTGGCAACGGGGCATCCGGCGGCGGCGGTGAAGCGCGTCGCAGTCCCCTGACCCGTCAACGTTGAAATGGCTCCGTCCGATGTCCTTCCCGTGCCCGCGCGTTCGCACGGCGTGGCGAGGCCTCTGACGCGGGGCCGGTCGTGGGTTCGTGACCGGTGGGTTCGGACGCCGTGACGCGTCGCACCGGGTTGAACCGTTGACCGTTCCCGCAGCCTCGCCCACGCGGGGCGGCGTCGCAGTACGTTGCGACGCGGTGACGCCCGCGCGGGGGCCCGAGGGCCGGGGCCGCCCATCCGACGGCGGCGTCGCACACCTTAGGGCATGTTCAACTTCCCGCAACCCAGATTCACACCGAACGTCGGCTTGACAGTTCAGATGTTTGCGAAGCGCAAGGATTTAGACGCTTGAATTTTTTTTGTTCACGATGTTTGCCCTTTCCACGTTTCAACAAATGTGAAAAGCGCGTGGACAACACACGAAGACTTGACAACCCCGTTCACGCCTCACGCCGCGCCGCACAAACCGGTGAAACACGCGAAAACCCTTGCTAAACCGGCAAAAACCGCACCAGTGCCGTGCGACGCGCCTGCGGACGGAACCCCGTGTCGCGGTACAGGTCCACGGCCGGGGTGTTCTGTTCGTCGACGGCGAGCAGGACGCTGCGTGCGTGGTGTTGCCGGGCCTGCGCGACGCCGTGTCGCAGGAGTTGTTGTCCCAGGCCACGTCCGCGCGCGGCCTTGCTCACGCCCAGGTACACCAGTTCGACCGCGTCGCGTTGCGGAAGCTGCGCGAGCATTAAGACACCCACGGGTGTTTCCCCCATGAGCGCCACCGTCCACAACCCCGGATTGAACACGCCCGTGCCGCGGTGGCCGGCGAGGATGTCGTCGATGTCGCGCGTGCCCACCAGGCCCGGGCAGTCGAGCGTGTCTTCGTAGCTGTCCAGCACGGCGCGGGCGAACAGGTCGCGGCGGTCGTCCCGCCAACGGAGCAGTTGCATATCCCCGTCAGGCATCGATACGCCCGGGAGCGCACGGTCGCCGGCGTCCGGATCGACTTGGTCGGCCCCCAGGTCGCGCTGCATGTACATCAGGCGGGCGAGCGTCGTGAACCCCGCCGACGCCAGCGCGGCCTGTTCGTAGAGCTGGTCCAATTCGAGCAGGCACTGCGCCAGGCCGACCTTCCCGGGCGGCAGGGCGTCAATAGTCGCGGCGATGCAGGCGGCGCAGGCGTGGACGTAGCGCGGCGTGCGGACCGGGGAGACCAGCACCATCGCGGTCCGGCCGGGGCTCTCCATGGCCACCGCGGCAGTGACGGGACGCTCGGCCCCTTCCCCCACGCCGCCCCCCTCGAACCCGGCCCAGAGCCCGGCGGTGTCGAGCCCGGCCTGCCTCGTGTAGGCGACGAAGGCCTCGACCGACGGGTCGCGCGGCGCGTCCCGGCCGGTCAGCAACACGCCCGTGACCCGCGTCCGCAACAGGTCGCCCCGCGGCACCGGGCGGACGGTCACACCGTCCACGACGTCGCCCGGCCGGGGCGCGGCCGGCGGCGGCGGGGTCGGGAGCGACGGCGAGGTGGTCATGGGGAGGCGAGGCGGACGGGTCGGCCTCAGGCAACAGTAGCGGGTTAATACACGCAAGCGTGGAGAAACGCCGTGATCGTTTGGGGCGACCAGCAGGCAAACCGTCGTCCGTATTCCCAGCCGCAGACCAACGGCCTGCGCGTCCAAATCGTCGCCGCCTTCGCGCAGCCCGTGGGGTCTTTTTGCATCATGCCGCCTTCAATCGCTGGGTTCTTAGTGATCGGTAGGCGGTGTAGATCAGCAGCTTGCCCAAGACCCATCGGTGTACGCGGTGCAGGCGTCGGACGT
>JAUIGU010000067.1 GCA_030432595.1 Phycisphaerae bacterium | reverse complement strand
CTTACCTGGACAAACGCCGCAAGGGCGAGTTCCACGTCGCCCGTTCCGGCTGGTACGGCGACTACCAGGACCCCACCACCTGGCTCGACCTGCTGCGCGGCGACGACCCCAACAACGCCACCGGCTACGAAAGCGACGCCTTCGACGGCCTGCTCAAACAGGCCGCCCGGGAAGTCGACCCCGACAAGCGGCTCGCCATCCTGCGCGACGCGGAGCAGACCCTGCTCGAAGACCACGTCATCGTCCCGCTCTACCAGGCGCTCAGCGTCGACCTCGTCGCACCCTACGTCCAAGACCTCCACCAGAACGCGTGGAACAACATGAACCTCGACCAGGCGAAAGTGCTGCCCACCGACGCGCCGTAAGCTTTTCAAAGCCCGGGGACGGCCGTCCCCGGGCTTTATTTCACCCATGCTCACCCTCATCCTCTCACGCCTGCTGCAGTTGCCCGTGATCCTCGCGGTCATCTTCTTCATCACGCTGATGCTCGTGTGGGTCATCCCCGGCTCGCCCCTGGAAACCGAGGACGCGCGGCAGGTCGACCCCGCCGTGATGGAGGCGATGGAGGCGCAGTACGGCCTCAACGAGCCGACGTACGTCTTCGCGGGCAACTACCTCAAGGACATCGTCACGAGCTTCGACTTCGGGCCGTCGCTGCAGTACCCGGGCCAGACCGTGCGCGGCATCCTCGCGCAGACGCTGCCGGTGTCGATGGCACTCGGCGTGGGCGCGCTCGCGTTCGCGCTGCTGCTGGGGACCACCGCCGGCGTGCTCGGCGCACTGAAACCGGGCAGCGCGCTGGAGGCGACATCCCTCACCGTCGCGCTCATCGGCATCTCGCTGCCCAACTTCGTGACCGGCAACATCCTGCTCGCCGTCTTCGCCGGGCTCACGCGGCGCTACCTGCCGGACCTTGAACTGCTGCATCTTCCTTTGGGCGGGTGGGGTGGCCCGGCCGCGCTGATCCTGCCCGCGATCGCGCTGGGCCTCGCACCGGCCGCGTACATCGCCCGGCTGATCCGCCTCGGTCTCGCGGATGTCATGTCCTCCGACTTCGTCCGCACCGCCCGGGCGAAAGGCTTGACCCACTATCAGGCGCTCTTCGGCCACGCGCTCAAGGTCGCGTTCCTCCCCGTGCTCTCCTACCTGGGCCCCGCGTCGGCGTCCGTGCTCACCGGGTCCTTCGTCGTCGAGCAGGTCTTCAACATCCCCGGCCTGGGCAACTACTTCGTCAACGCGGTACTCAACAAAGACCAGTTCCTCCTGCTGGCGATCGTGCTGATCTACTCGACGCTGCTGATCGTGTTCAACCTGATCGTCGATGTCGCCTACGCCTGGCTCGACCCACGCATCGAACTGGCGTGAACACCTCCCCTCCCTCCGGGAGGGGTCGGGGAAGGGTGCCCTTAGTGCGTTGCGTTATCAGATGCCTGACGGAGCACTCGACTTCACGCAACGCAGCCCCCCAACCCTACAGCTACGATGCTTCAAGATGTCTGAGGCAACCGACAAACCCGAACCCCTCGACCCGCAACTGCTCGCGGTCATCACCGCCGCGCTGGTCGCCGCGATCGGGCACGGCGGCTTCCGCGTGATCTCCATCGAGCAGGCCAAGGCGGAGGGCATGGGCTGATGCGTTTCCGCGTGACCGTCGAGGGCAAGACGTACGACGTCGAGGTCGAGCCGATCGACGACGCGTCGGTGGCCGGCGGCGCGGCAGGAGGGAATGCGGCAACGCCGCACGAGCTGCCTTGCCCGATCGCCGGCGCGGTGCTCGAGGTGCTCGTGAAGGTCGGCGACGACGTCACGCAGGGCCAGCCGCTCATGGTCATCGAGGCGCTCAAAGTCGAGTCCAACGTCACCAGCCCGCAGGACGGCAAGGTCTCTGCGATCCTCGTCGAGCCCGGCCAACGCGTCACGTCGGGCCAACCGCTGCTGCGGTTCTGACCGATGCATCGCGTGGACCTCCAGCAAACCGATTCGACCAACACGCAAGCCGCCGCGCTGCTGCGCGAACACGACGAGCCCGTGCTGGTCACCGCCGTCACGCAGACCGCGGGCCGCGGCCGATGGGGGCGCGACTGGCAGTCGCCGCAAGGCGGCGCGTGGTTCTCGCTGGGGTTGCACGTCCCGGCGGGGCAGGTCAACGAACTCGTCTCCATCGACGCGGCGCACGCGGTGCGCGACGCGCTCGGCCGGTGGATCGAAGGCTCGCGTTTGACGATCAAGCCGCCGAATGACGTGCTGCTGGACGAAAAGAAGGTGGCGGGCATCCTTTGTGAACAGACGATCGAGGCGTCGTCGTCACCGCCGTCGGCCCGCCTCGTCGTGGGGGTTGGCGTCAACGTCAATCTCGACACCGTCACGCTCGGTAACGAGCTGCGCAGGCCGGCCGTATCGTTGTCGGAAGCGCTCGGGCGTGAGGTGCCGGTGGGGGAGGTGATCGACGCGTGCGTGGTTGAACTGATGAATCGGGTGGGCCGGGTGCCACGGACTTCAGTCCGTGCTTCTGGCCATCTTTCGTCGCCCGGCACGGACTGAAAGTTCGTGGCACCCGGGCATTCTTTTCGGGAGATTCTGTTTGCGTTTGTCCGCCCTGATCGCCGTTTTGTTCCTCGCGTGGCTGCCGCTGTGGGCGGGGCTGGGGTCGCACCCGCTGCACCAGCGTTCCGAGTCGCGTTACGCCGTGGTCGCATTGAACATGCTGCACTCAGCCGCGGCCCCGGACGTGGCGGATGTGGACAACGCCGAACGAACTATTGATGAAGCCGCTTCGCTCGACGCCTTGCTGATCCCGCGTTTCCACGGCAACCCGCACCTGACCAAGCCGCCGCTGCAGTACTGGCTGATCGCCGCGTCGATGAAGGTGTTCGGCGCGACCGAACTGGCGGTGCGTCTGCCCTCGGCGCTCGCGGCGTCGCTGACGGTGCTGGGGGTCTGGTGGCTTGCGTGGCGGCTGCACGACGCGGGGACGGCGGCGGCGTGTGCGGCGATGCTGTCGGTGATGCCGGTGTTCGTGGTGGTGGGGCGGTTGGCGCTCACGGATGGGTTGCTGGCGCTCTGTTGGCTCGGGACGCTGGGCGGCGCGGTGATGATGACGATGGCACGGTCGCAAGCGACCGTGGCACCCAGAACCGCAAACACTTGGGCGCTCGCGTCATGGACTTTCGTTGCGGTGGGATTGTTGGTGAAGGGTCCGCTGGCGTTGCTGCCGGCGGGCGTCGTGTTGGTGTGGCTGATCGCGGCGCGTCGTGGGGATGTACTCAAGGTTTACCGGCCGTGGTGGGGTTTGCCGCTGGCGTGTGTGCCGTTGTTGTTGTGGGTGGCCGCGGTGTGTTGGCGTCTGCCCGGCGGGTGGTCGGCGGCGCTGGACGTGTGGGAACACGAGATCGTCGACCGCGCCACGGGGTCCGGCGACCACCCCGAGCCGTGGTGGTACCTCTGGCCGGTGTTTGTCGTGGCGCTGTTCCCCGCGGTGACGCAGTGGCCGGTGCCGGGCGTGCATGTGACATGGCGGCGGGTGTGTGAGGCGGTTCGCGCTGGCGAGCCTTCGGTGCTGTGGACGCTGGGCATGCTCGCGCCGCTCGTGCTGTTCACGCTGTTCTCGGGGAAGCTGATGACGTATGTGCTGCCCGGTGCCGCGTGCGGGGCGCTGCTGGCCGGGCCGGTGTTGATGCGGTGGGTCCGGGCCGGGCGTGTCCCGAAGACAGATCATGAAACGGCCGATGCCGTGAAACACCTGCCCGTCGGCGGCCTGGGCGTGATCGTGATCGGGGCGGTGCTCGCCGGCGTCGTGCTGATCGTGGTGGTCCGGCGCGGCGAGGTGCCGGTCGTGCCGCCGTGGGCGGTGTGGCCGGTGTTGGTGTGGATGACGTTGCTCGTGTCGGCCTGGCTGATGGTCCGCGTCATGCCGGCCGCGCGGGGCGTCGGGTTGGTCGTCGCGTGGGTGGCCACGGCGGGTGTGTACGTCACCGCGACGGTGATCGAAACGCAGGCCTTCAATCAGCACAGCACGCCGAGCGTCGTCGCCGCGCTGCGCGGCTTCACGCACTACGACCGGCCGCGCGTGCTGACCGTGGGCTACACCGACGAGTCGCTGGCGTTCTACACCGGCCGGGACACCTCCCGCGTCGATCCACGGTTCATGCCCGAGGCATGGTCGGCGCTGGACAAACGCCAACTCGTGCTGCTCGCCGAGCCCGACCAGTGGGCGGAGTTCCGCGCGCTGGACCCGGCACTGGTCGATGGCCGGTACCGCCGGATCGGGCACGTGTCGCACCTGCACGCCGACCCGATCGACAAAGTCGACGGCGACGCCGCGCCGCGGGTGGACATCTATGTGTTGCGTGAGGCCCGGCGGTTCAACGCCGAGCCGATCGAGTGATTGACCCGCGAGACTGAGACAAAACCAATGCTCGCGTTCGGTTCAACGCCGACGCCGGAGCAGCCCCGCGGCCAGCGTCAGCACCGCGGCGGCCGCGGGTTCTGGGACGGCACTGATCGCGAAGTTGCCGAACGACGGCGCGAGGGCCGAGCCCCAGCCGGCGAGCACGAGGTCCAGGTCGCCCTGCTCGATCTGGCCGGAGCCGTCGAGGTCGCCGAGGGTCCACCCGACATTGGAACTGTCGCCCCAGTTCTGGAGGACGGCGTCGAGGTCGCCCTGCTCGACCTGACCGGAGAAGTTGGCGTCGCCGGGCAGCAGCACGGCGGTTCCGGTCACGTCCGCGATCCAAGGCAGCACGCCGTCGAGGCCGCCGGCACCGGCGATGTCGGAGTAGCTGCCGTTGGCAGCGCCGTCGGTGCCGAGCAGGAACGAGTTGGCGCCGACCAGCCGGAGCGTGCCGTTGTCGTCGAGGAACACACCGCCGCCGCTGTCGCCGCCGGCGATCAGGCCCTCGAACGTGAGCGTGTTGTTGGGCGACCACGCGTAGCCGTCGTTGCTCTCCGTCGGGTCGTCGAAGTCCGCAAAGAAGACCTGCTCGTCGTACGCGACGCCGTTGTTGTCTTCTTCGAAGAAGGGCACGGATTGCCCGCGTGCATCGACACGGTTCTGCGCGGTGTGCAGCGTGCCCAGCGGGAAGTCGCCGCCGTCGCTGCCGTTGCCCTCGAACCCGAAGCCCGAGTAGGTAAGCGTTTCGCCCAGAAGATCCTGGACCGTGCCGCCGTAGAACGGCACGCCGCCGAGCCCGGCGATGGGGCTGGTCAGACGGACGAGCGCGAAGTCGTGGCCCTCGGCGAACTGCCCGGTCCACTCGGGGTGGACCGCGATCTGGGCGACGTTGTACTGGACGCCGTCGAGGAAGTACTTGGTGTCGATCGGGTTGATCCCCGGGCCGAACAGGTGCGCGGCGGTGAGGACCCACCCCTCGCCGAGGTACGTCCCCGAGCCGGAGGTGTTGGTGGTGAGCCGGCCGACGTTGCTGGCGATGACGCCGGTCGCCAGCGCCGCGTCGTAGGTGGCGTACGCGCCGTCGTCGCGGATGGTGATGGCGCCTGCCGGTCCGGTGACGACGGTTCCGGCGGTGACGGCCAGGGCGAACCCCGCCGACGCGGCCCACTTCGGGACGGTCGCAGCGCGGGGGCATCGGGTCGGGGGCTGGTTCATGAGGAGCGATCGCGCGGGTGGGCACGGCGGGTGGGCGTGTCTCTCGCTTCCCCTGTCCCACCATTATGCGGGCAAACCGTCCAAATCCAAACCCCGGTCGGCCCCGGGCCCGCGATCGGTCCGCTTTTGCGGCAAGACCCCCCCAGACCACCCAGATTCCGGGCCGCACGACCAACTCGGGGCGACGCCGGGGGTGGCGGTGTTTGATCTCTTCGTTCTGCGTAGGTGGAGCTCCTTACGCCCCTGCTTCACTTGTCAAAGAGCCGGCAGGCGTGTCGGGGGTGCCACGGACTTTCAGTCCGTGCCGGCCGTGCCGTGGTTCCCGAAGCACACGGACCAATAGTCCGCGGCACCCGGCAACGACGCGTCACCCCAAACACATCCCACCTTCACCAAGGCCGAACCCTCGTCCCACGCGGCGGCGGCTCCCACTTCACGCAGCACCACGCTGATGCACACCTTGCATCGACCCCGGCGAGCCATCGCGTTCGGATCGGACTCGCTCGGCTCGTGTCCCGTCGGGGGTCTTGCGAAGCGTGGGGTGGCGCTCATTCTTCAACTCTTACGCCTTGCGTGCGAGCATCCACTCGCCGGGCGCACCACCCAATCCCATCCACGCAGCGGACCCCGCGTTTCACCAGAACACGGCCTCACCGACCTGGAACCCCGCGACAACCTGCGG
>JAUIGU010000038.1 GCA_030432595.1 Phycisphaerae bacterium | reverse complement strand
CGGGGGTCTTGCGAAGCGTGGGGTGGCGCTCATTCTTCAAACTCTTACGCCTTGGGTGCGAGCATCCACTCGCCGGGCGCACCACCCATTTCCATCCACGCAGCGGACCCCTCGTTTCACCAGAACACGGCCTCACCGACCTGGAACCCCGCGACAACCTGCGGGCCCCCCGGAAGTGTTGACTCCCGAGGGCTTATCTCGGGGCGCGGGCGCGCGTTGTTGCGCAGAAAAATGAACCGCGGAGGCGCGGAGGACGCGGAGGTCGTGCGGTGCAAAGCGTTTATGTTTTCAGCCGCACTGCAACGCAGTGCGCGCCGAGCGTCCAGAGCCTGCGCACGGAACACAGCCCGCTTGGCTGCGGCTGAAGCCGATGCGCATCGCAGAAAAAAGGTGTGCTGATGGGCGGGTTACTTCAATCCCCACGCCTTGCAGTTTGCGAGCGAGATCTTGAGGGACTCGAACGGGTCGAGGTCGCCGTCGTCGCGTTCGATGATGTACCACTCGACGCCTGAGGACTTGGCGGCGTCGAGGATGGCGGGCCAGTTGAGGTTGCCGGCCCCGACCTCGCACATCTTGTGCTCGCGTTTGGGGGTGATGGTCATGTCCTTGAGGTGGACGGCGGGGACGCGGCCTTTGAGTTTCTTGAGCCAGTGCGCCGGGTCGCCGCCGCCGTGGGCGACCCAGTAGGTGTCGATCTCGAAGAACGTCGGGTCGGTGAGCGTGTCGGCCATGAGGTGCATGGGGGTGCGCGTCGGGTCGATCTGCTCGGGGTGTTCGGCCAGGCCGAAGGGTGCCCATTCGTGGCTGTGATTGTGGTAGCCGATGCGGATGCCCGCGGCGGTGTAAGGGTCGGCGAGGGCCTGGAACTTCTCGGCGAACTGTTTCCAATCGTCGGCGGTCTCGTCGCCCTTCCATCCCCAGCCGCCGAGCGCGGTGTACTTGCAACCGATGGTCTGGTGAAAGTCGATCTCCTGCTGGACGTTTTGAAGCTGATCCCACGAGCGGTGCGTGGCACAACACGCCATGCCGGTGTCGTCGAGGATGGCTTTGAGGTCGGCGGCGGCGATGTCCCCGAAGTGCCCGGCGGAGGCCTGGATGGCGTCGAAGCCCATGGCCTTGAGCTTCCTGCACGAATCGGCGATGCCCGCAGCGTCTTTGCATTGATCGCGGAGCGTGTACATCTGGGCGGCGAGTTGGGTCATAGGTTGGGGTCTGGGGTGCGGGGTTTGGGGTTCGGCAAGAAGGCGATAGCTGACGAGGATAGCGGGTTGATCCCGATACGTGTTACGCTTGACGGATGATGCGACCGCGACGTTTCATGTCTCTCTATTGTGTGTTTTTCTCTGTTCTTCTGGCCCTGTTGGGCACTTTGATTCTCTTGGGCTGCCAATCCACACCGCTGACGCCGGCGTTGGACGAAATCTACAGCCGGTCGGCGTCGGCGCACGGGCCGGAGCGCAACCCGGTGATCGTGGTGCCGGGGATTCTTGGGTCACGGCTGGTGGCGGACGACTCGGACGGGGCGCAGGTGGTGTGGGGCGCGTTCACGCCGGCGTCGGTGGACCCGCGGAAGGCGGAGGATGCGCGGCTGCTGGCGTTGCCGATGCGCAACGGGGCCGAGTTGGCGGAGCTGAAAGACGGCGTACGGGTCGCGGGGGCGCTGGACCGGTTGGACGTGTCGCTGCTGTTTCTGCCGATCCGGCTGAGCGCGTACGCGAACATCCTGCAGACGCTGGGGGCAGGCGGGTACATGGACGAGCAGCTCGCGCTGAGCGGCGCGATTGATTACGGCGACGACCACTACTCGTGTTTCCAGTTCGCGTACGACTGGCGGCGCGACAACGTCGAGAACGCGCGAGAGCTGCTGCGGTTCATCGAGGAAAAGCGCGTGGAGGTTCAGGCGAATCACGCGGAACGCTTCGGCGGGGAGCCGGGGGACTACGACGTGAAGTTCGACATCGTCGCGCACTCGATGGGCGGGTTGATCGCGCGGTACATGCTGCGATACGGCGGGACCGAGCCGGCGGAGGAAGGGGAGACGCCGGTGCCGACGTGGGCCGGCACGGCACATGTGGAGCGGCTGATCGTGGTGGGCACGCCGAACGCGGGGTCGGCGTCGGCGCTGGAGCAGTTGGTGCTGGGCGCGGAGTTCGCGCCGATCTTCCCAAGCTATCCGCCGGCGCTCTTGGGGACGATGCCGTCGATCTATCAGTTGCTGCCGCGCGGGCGTCACGGGCACGTGGTGGACACGTCAGGGGCGGTCGGACCGCGCAACGTGGACCCGCTGGACGTGGGGCACTGGCAGCGGGCGAAGTGGGGGCTGGCGGACCCGCGGCAGGATCCGGTGTTGCAGCGGTTGTTGCCCGACGTGGCGGACGCGAACGAGCGGCGGATCATCGCGCTGGATCATTTGAGCAAGTGCCTGGAGCGGGCGCGGCGGTTCCACGCGGCGCTGGACGTTCCGGCGACGCCGCCGGCAGGTACGACGGTGCATCTGTTCGCCGGCGACGCGGTGCCGACGGCGGCGGGGATCACGACGTCGCTGACCGAGAACACCTTGGCGGTCACGGACTACGCGCCCGGCGACGGAACGGTGACGCGGGCGTCGGCGTTGATGGACGAGCGTGTCGGCGGGGCGTGGACGCCGCGGCTGGTGTCGCCGGTGTCGTGGCACGGCGTGACGTTCCTGCACGACGACCATCTGGGGCTGACCAAGTCGGTCGTGTTCAGCGACAACGTGCTGTTTTTGCTGTTGGAACAGGGGCGGGGGTGGAGAGCAGTAGAACAGGAAAGCAGTAGAACAGTTGATTAAGAAGTAGTCACTGCAGCGCTTTTCTCCGATCTACTGTTCTACTGCTTTACTGTTCGACTGCTTTACTGCCCTGACGCCCCCGCGATACACTCCCCGCGGTGAGAACCCGACTCCCCGCCATCCTGCTGCTGGCTTGGCTGGTGCCGTTCTTGGGCGTGATTGCGCCGGGGCACCAGCGCGGGGTGATCGGCGTGCCGGGCAGTGAGCGGGTGGAAGCGTCGGCGGCGTCGTGTGTCCTGTGCGAGGTCTGGTTGGGTGGCGACGGACGGGGTCGGGACGATTCCAACGAGCCGTCTTCACCGGCCGATCCCGCGACGGGCTGTGCGGTGTGTCACTTCAACGGCACGCTGCTGAACCCACCGGTGTTTGCGTTGCCGAACCTCAAGCCGGTGCGGCTGGATTGGCCGGCTGCTGACGTGGCGGTCGCGCTGACGCCGCGGCCCGCGCCGCCGGCGCGGCTGACCGGGCGGGCGCCGCCGGCGTTTCACGCCTGAACGTCCCGAACCGACATCTTGGCTTTCTGTGCTTGATCTTCTTTTTTGGATTGGCACGGTCGCGGGCCTGTATCGGCTGCGCGGTGGTGCCCGGAGTTTTTCGCATGCCTTGTTTCAAACCCGCCGCCGCGCGCGGCTTTACGTTGATCGAATTGCTGGTGGTGGTGTCCATTATCGCGCTCTTGATCGGGATCCTGCTGCCTTCGCTCGCCGCGGCGCGGGCCAGCGCCAAGGCGACGGCTTGCCTCTCGAACGCGCGACAGCTCGCGCTGGTCATGGAGATGTATGCGCTGGACGACCCGCAGCACTTCTACCCCCCGCCGCGCATGCCGATGAGCAACACGGCGCTACCGACCTGGCTGGACCGTACCGCCCCGTACGTGGAGGCGACGGAGGTTTACCGCTGCCCGTCCGACGAGAGCGATAACTGGGACGCGCCGATGATGGCCCGGCTGACCAGCTACGCGATCAACGGCTACTTCACGCCGAACCACCCGCCCTACTTCGGCATCACCCCCGAGCAGGTCGTGGACCCGAGCACGACCATCATCGCGGCCGAACTGATCGAGAACGCGGCGATGGACCACTTCATGCCGATGTTCTTCGGCGATCCGCCGGCCGTGAGCAACGGGATGATGCAGAACACGCAGTGGGACGCCGCGACGAGCGAACCGAAGACGATCCAACACACCCGCCACAAAGGCAACGCCAACTACGTCTTCACGGACGGCCATGCCGGGGTCCACGCGTTCACGGAGACCTGGGAGCAGGACGCCGGAGCGCCGCCGACGCGGGATTGGTACGACCCGAAATGAAATCGCAGGGAATCAGAAAACGCAAGAAACGCAAGAGATCGGGCAGGTTGGAAACAGCGATGTCCTGCTTTCCTGCCTTTTCGGGTTTCCTGCGTTTTTAGCGTTTTCTTACGGCCAGACCACGACCTCGCGCTCGAGCGTGACGCCGAACTTGGCTTCGACCTCCGCCGCGACTTCGTCCATCAGCCGGATCACGTCGTTGGCGCTGCACCCCGGCTCGGCGACAATGAAGTTGGCGTGGACGTCGCTGACGCTCGCCTTGCCGACGGCCTTGCCCTTGAGCCCGGCCTGGTCGATCAGTTTGCCGGCGGGTTCGCCGACCTCCGCGGGCGGGTTCTTGAACGAGCAGCCGGCGCTCTTGTCACCCATCGGCTGGGTGTTCTTTTTGAAAAAGAAGATCTCCTTCATCCGCTTGTTCAACTCGTCGGGGTCGTCTTCGTCCATGTCGAACTCGACGTCGAGGATGAACGGCGCGACGATGTTGGTCCGGCGGTACTCGAACGAGAGGTCGTCGCGGTCGCGGAAGTAGACCTGGCCTTCGGAGGACATGAGCTGGACGCGCGCGACGGACTCGCCGATGTCGCCGAACGCGCCGCCGGCGTTCATGCGCGTCGCGCCGCCGACCGTGCCCGGGATGCCGGCGATGTGCACCAGCCCGTCCAGCCCGGCCTTGCACGTCGCGGTCACGAGCGAGAACAGGTCGACGCCCGGCCCGGCGGTGAGGCGGGTGCCGTCGATGCTGACCCGTTTGAAGTCGTCGTGGTCCAGCCGAACCACCACGCCGTCGACGCCCTCGTCCGCGACGAGCAGGTTCGCGCCGCCGCCCATGACGTAGACGAGCACGCCGCGGTCGTTGCAACGCTCGACCAGCGCCGCGAGCTGCGCCGTGGTCGCCGGCCGGGCCAGCAGCGCCGCGTTCCCGCCGCAGCGGTACCAGGTCTTTGCACCGATGGGCGCGTCCGGCTCGACCGTGAGGTTCAGGCCGTCGAGCAGGTCGGGCGGGGTGTGGAACGTGGCGGTGGGCATGCGTCGGGCGACCCGCTCAGTACTCGAACCCGTTCTCGCGCAGCCGGACGATCGGCTCGCCCTCGAAGCGCTTGGCGTCGACGATCCGGCCGACGAACAGGTCGTGGTCGCCCTCGACGTCCATGTGGCAGGACAGCTCGCACTCGACGTACCCCACCGACGTCTTGAGGATCGGCAGCCCGGTCTGCCGCGCGGGCACGAGCTCGAAACCCAGGAACGGGTCTTCGTGGGGCTCGGGGTCGTGGCTGAATTTGCGGTGGGCGACGCGGTCGCTGTCGCCGATCTGGCACAACGCGAACCGGCGCGACTCGCTGATCAGCGGCATGATCGCCTTGCCCTTGGCGATCGCGACGGTGACCATCGGCGGGTCGAAGCACACCTGCTGCACCCAGCCCACGAGGATGCCCATCCGGCGGTCCTCCTGGTCGGCGGTCAGCACCCAGACCCCGCCGGGCAGGTTCGCCAGCGCCAAACCGACGTGGTCGCGCTGCTCCGTGCTGAGTGAGAAGTCGTTGCGGTCGGCCATGAAACACTCGCCGAGAGAACTGTCCACCCGCGACGGACCTACCGCGGCACCCACGATCAAGCTACCCGACCGCTGCGCGTCGTGCAAAACCACGCCCGCCGCGTAGCATGGCCGCCATGCGTTTCGACACCGTGATCTTCGACCTGGACGGCACGCTGCTGGACACGCTGACGGACATCGCCGCCGCCGGCAACCACGCGATGAAAGCCGTCGGCCGGTCGACCTTCCCGCGCGAGGCGTACCGGCAGCTCGCCGGCCAGGGCCGGGATTGGCTCCTCGAACACGCGCTGGGCCCCGACCATCTGCATCTGATGGACGCGGCACGGGAAGCCCACGCGGCCTACAACGCCGAACACCTCGGCCGGAACACCAAGCCCTTCCCCGGCATCCCCGAACTGCTGGACGGCTTGAAGCAGCGCGGCCTCACCCTGGCCGTGCTGTCCAACAAACCCCACGCCTACACGCTCCGCGAAGTCGCCGACCACTTCCCGCCCGGCACCTTCGACCTGGTGATCGGCCACCGCGAGGGCTACCCCCTCAAACCCGACCCGACCTCGGCCATCGAGATGCTCGACACCCTCGGCACCACCGCGGACAAGGTCGTCTACGTCGGCGACACCGCCGCGGACATGCAGACCGGAACGTCGGCCGGCTTCTTCACCGTCGGCGTGACGTGGGGGTTCCGGGAACGCGAAGAATTGGAGGCGCATGGGGCGCACGTGGTGGTTGACGAGGCGGCCGACATCATCCATCAGATCCAAGGCCCGGCATCGATCCGCAATGCGCCGCGGATCGACTCGTCCGTGTCGTACGTTGTGTATGCCGCGCGTTGTGCCGCCGCCAAACTCACCGGCTCATCGAAGGGCCCGCGACGCGCGCTGCCGATCCTGGAAGACCTCTACGGTTGGCAACCCGCTGGCGACCTGGCCCCCGAACGCGTCGCCCTGGTGCGTAGTCTGGTGTACGTCACCACCGGCGACAGCTACCTGCATCTCGACGAGCCGGAGCTTGCCGCGGACTGGTACCGCCACGCGGTAAAACACTCGATGCGAATGCCGTGCGGCCCGTTGTTCAGCTACGTGGTGCTCAAACACGACATGGCGCACCTCTACCCACTCGCACTCGAATGCCTCGAAGCCAACATCAAAGCGTGGCGGCGGCAAAGCCTGTACGCAAAGGCGTGGGGGTTTCTGCTCGTATTGCCCTATCACGTTCGGGCGGCACCGTTTGCCCACCGGCGGTGGGAGATGTGGAAGGCGCTCTATCGCACGCGTCCGCTCGTCGATGAGTTGCGACGTCGGATCGATCAACACGACGATTCGGCTTCGTCGAGCAGCGCCAGCCAGTCCGCGTAACGGTATTCGATGCGGTGTTGCTCGTGCAGCTCGCGCAGGTCGGCGAGGTATTGCTCGTAGAGTTCGTGCTGCCAGTCCTGCGTGCCTTCCTGGCAGAAGAAGATGCGGCACCCCAGCGGCCGGATCGCGTGGGTGGTGCAGGTGTTGTCGTGCTGGTGGGGGCAGGTGTCGGGTTTCGGGGATCGGGGTTCAGGGATCGGAGCAAGCACCGGCAAGCGCGTGCTCAACTCTCCTCCCTCCGGGAGGGGCTGGGGGAGGGTGCCCCGGCCAGACGAATCGTCGGCCGTGGTTACGCGCCCCCTCCGACCCGCTTCGCGGGCCACCTCCCCCGGTGGGAGAGGATCGAGTTGGAACGTAAACCACGCAACTTCCAACGCGGTCACATACAACCGGTGCCCGTACTCGCCGAACCGGCAGCACTTCCCGGACCGCCAACACGTCGGGCCGCGCTGCGCGATGTCTGCGTCAAGGCGGGCGTAAAGCTCTCGCAACGCATGATCGATCTCGGGTCGCTGCGCGGCGTGACGCCAACGCGACCAGGCTTCATGGTCTGCGTCCGTAAGTTCTTTTTCGCCCAGCCGCAGGCCAACGGCCTGCGCGTCTACGGAGTCGCGCGCAGACCGTTGGCCTGCGGCTTTGGGATCGACCGCGTCCGAACTTGGCGATGGCGGGTCCGACGCAGCCACTGCTTACAAACCCGACGGGTTCTCGTTCAGCCGGACGCGGATGTCCTCGATCGGCACAAACGTGCCGCGCTCTTCGTCCGGCAACGCCATCCCCGGGCAACCCTTCGCCGCGCCGGCCCACGCCCGCCGGCTCTTGAGGTTGCTGTCCCAGAACGGCCACGTCCGGCACTGCGTCGGGCGCGCCTTGTAGATGCTGCAGCCGGCCTGACCCGTCTTCTCGTCACGCGTCAGGAACACGCAGTCGTACTTCCGTCCGACCTTGACCTCTTCCAGCGTCCACCGCCCGAACTTGTGCTTGGCGTAGGTCCGGTAGAACGCGTCAACCTCGACGCCGACTTCGCGGGCCATCGCCTCGGCCTCGTCCTCATCAAACCAGACGTAGCCCGGCGGGCCCGTGCAGCAGTTCCCGCACTGCGTGCACGAAAACCGCAGCCCGGGCGCGTACCACGGCTCGGCATCGGCTCGGGCTCCCGCTCCGTTGGTTGCTTCGGGCATCACGTAATCATAACGCAGAATGGGTAACCACCGATGGACACCGATCAACACGGATCATGAACGAAAGTGGATGGGAAAAGTCAACAGACCGGGCCAAGTTCTCAAGCAGCGAATCAGACTCGAAGACATTTTTGTGTCTATTGTGCCTCTTGTGGCCAACTCGCGCTCGTCTCTGTTCACACAACCCGACGCGGTTTACCCCGTGACAATGCCCGTCGGCCCGCCGGGGCTTTCGCGCTGCGAGCTGGCGACGATCTGATCGAGGATCATGATCTTCTGCCAGATCTTGCGGCTCAGCCCGGTGGTCAGGCTCTCGATCTCGTCGACTGCGCGGAGCACGACCTCGTCCTGGATGTCCTGCACGTACAGCACCGAGACCTTGCCCAGCAGCGAGAGCATCTCCGAACAGAAATCAAGGTACCGGCCGATCTGGTACGGCGTGAGCTGGTCGATCGCGGGTTTGCCGTCGTGCAGCGTGATCAGTTCCTGGTGGACGAGCCGTTCGGGGTCCTTGCTGAGCTGGTGCATGTCGATGACGTGGGCGAGCACGCGCAACTCCTGCAAGGCCCGCAGCGCCCGCCGGCGCTTGAGCCGGCCCTCGACGGTGACGAGGAACAGCACGAGCACGCCGAGGTAGACGACGGTGCTGATCGCGGCGTCGATGCCCTCGAGCATGCTGAAGGCGTCGGCGTCCTCCTTGAAATGAAGATACGCCACCGCGATCTTGATGAGGACGCCGAACATCGACACCAGCAGCAGCGCGATGCCGACGCGCAAGGGAATGTTGGGCTTGCGGAGCCGCTGCGTCTCGAGGATCGCGGTGGCGGCGGCCTCGCGCAGTTGCCGCCCGACTTCGAGCAAGCCGCGCCCCGGCAGCCGCCACTGGATGCGCTCGACGAGCAGATCGATCGTCATGACGATCCGCTCGGAGCGGAGCGTCACGGGGACGTGAGGCGGGTTGGGATCGGGGGCAGACATGGGGTTCTGGACGGCTCGCTTAAACGACCCGTCCGGGGGTGTTAGCGGTGGTTCAATCCGGGAGCGCGCCTAGGAGTTTGGCTTCGTCCCAGACCTCGACGCCGAGCTTCTCGGCCTTGGCGAGTTTGGAGCCGGCCTTCTCGCCGGCGATGAGCAGGTCGGTGTTCTTGCTGACCGAGCCGGTGACGCTGGCGCCCAGGGCTTCGAGCTTCTCGGCAAGCTCGGTGCGTTTGAAGTGCTCAAGGGTGCCGGTGAGGACGATGGTCTTGCCGGTAAAGGGCGAGTCGGCGGGGGCGGACGCGCCGGCGGGCTGCGGCTCGGTGAGATCGACGCCGGCTTCGCGGAGTTCCTTCAACACCCGCTGGCCGGGCGTGCTGTCGAGGAACCCACGCACCGACGCAGCGGTGACCGGGCCGATGTCGTCGATCTCCGCAAGGGTTTCTTCGTCGGCGTCGAGCAGCGCATCAAGGTTGCCGAACCGCCGCGCAAGCGCTTTGGAACCCGAGCTCCCGACTTGACGGATGGTCAGCGACGCGAGCACCCGGGCCAGGCCGCGCGACTTGGCGTCTTCGATGCCGGCGAGGAGGTTGTCGATCTTTTTCTCGCCCATGCGCTCGAGGTCGAGCAGGGCGTCGCATTTCTCGTGCAGGCGGAAAATGTCGCCGATGCCGGCGAGCAATCCTGCATCAACGAGCTGATGCACGGTTTTCTCGCCGAGCGCGTCGATGTCCATCTGGTTGCGGCCCGCGAAGTGGATGAGGCGTTCGCGGAGCTGGGCCGGGCAGTCGGGGTTGGGGCAGTAGCGGGCGGACTCGTCGAGCTTGGCCAGCGGCGCGGGCGGTTCGTCGGGGGTGTAGTCTTCGCCGGTTTCCTCGGCTTTGGCCCGTTCTTTCTCGATCCGTTTTTCGTAGGAAGCGAGTTCGTTGACGCGGCGCGAGTCGTGCTCGATCTCGACGGGGGTTGCGCACACGGGGCACTTTTCGGGCGGCGTGATGCGTTTCGCGTTCTTCGGGCGCTTCGCGGTGACGGCCTCAATGACCTGCGGGATGATCTCGCCGGCCTTTTCGATGACGACGGTGTCGCCGAGGCGGATGTCTTTGCGGGCGACCTCGCCGTAGTTGTGCAGCGAGGCGTGCTGGACGGTGGTGCCGGCGACGAAGACGGGGTCCATGACGGCGCGGGGCGTGATCTTGCCGGTCTTGCCGACCTGCGGCTCGACGTCGCGGAGCACGGTGGTGACGCGCTCGGCGGGGAACTTGAAAGCGATGCACCAGCGCGGCGACTTGCTGGTGGTGCCGAGCGCGTCCTGGTGGTCGAAGCGGTCGAGCTTGAGGACGACGCCATCGGTGGCGTATCCGAGGGTCTTGCGTTTTTCGTCGAAGGCCCGGATGAAGTCCCACGCGGCGTCGAAGCCGGCGACGGTTTCGATTGCCGGGTTGGTCGGCAGGCCGAACGAGCGCAGCGCGGCGAGCATCTGGCTGTGAGTGTCGAAGGCGTCGGCGGGTTCAATGGCACCGCGGCCGTGGGCGAAGAAGCGCAGGCCGCGGACGACCTTGGCCGGGTCTTTTTGTTTGAGTGAGCCGGCAGTGGAGTTGCGCGGGTTCATGAACAGGTCGAGGCCGGCGTCTTCGCGTTCTTCGTTGACGCGCTTAAACACGTCGTCGGGCATGAAGACCTCGCCGCGGACCTCCAGGACGGCGGGGATAGGTGGTCCATCCGAGGCTTGGTTGAGTTCAAGCGGGATCGCGCGGAGCGTGCGGGCGTTGTGGGTGACGTCGTCGCCTTTGGTGCCGTCGCCGCGGGTGACGGCGCGGGTGAGCCGGCCGTCCTCGTAACGGAGCGACATCGCAACACCATCGACCTTTGGCTCGGCGGCGAGCGTGAGTCCGGCGTCGCTGTCGCCGGAAAACAAGCTTTCTTCGCCGGCCGACAACGCCTTGACGGTGCGGTCGTACCACGCCCGCAGCTCGTCGCGGTCGTAGGTGTTGTCGATCGACAGCATCGGCACCGCGTGCGGCACGGTCTCGAAGCCCGCGATCGGCTCGCCGCCGACGCGCTGCGTGGGCGAGTCGGGCGTGGCGAGCGCCGGGTGCTGTTCTTCCAGGTTCTGCAGTTCTCGCAGCAGGCGGTCGTATTCGGCGTCGCTGACCGACGGGTCGGCTTCGACGTAGTACCGGCGGTTGTGCTCGCGCAGTTCGTCGCGGAGTTGCTCGACGCGGGCACGGACTTTGGCCGAGGGCTCGGACATGCGGCAGATGGTACCGGGCGGCGGTGAGGCTTTGGTGGGATGGTTCCGTGCTTCGCATCGCTCATCACACGGTTTGAAGCGGCGGACCCACGCTCGAAGTGCGTGGGCTTCTCAGGGTTGTCGCTTCCGGGGGCGGTTACACTGGTTCGATGCTGCGTGGGCTGCGTGTGTCGCTGGCGAACAAGTGCCAACTGCTCTTCGGGCTGGCGGTGGTGCTGATCCTGGGCGCGGCGTTGACGGTCGCGGGCTGGCGGATGGAGCGGCTGGTGCAGCGCGGCCCGCAGCGGCGGGCGCAGGACCTGGCGGACCTGTACGTGGCCGGGCAGATCGACTTCGCGGCGTTGGGCCAGGCGTCGGCCGAGGGGCAAGGCACGGGCGAGGTGGACTCGTCGGGCGTGATCCTCACGCGCGTCGACGCGGCGGACTTCGAGTCGGTCGCCACGACCAACCCGTTTCTGGCGACGGCGATCGAGCGGTTCGAGGCGACGCCGGACGTGCGCGAGGTGTTCGAGCCGGCGGAGGACCGGGACGGTCGGCTTTTCTTTCGCTACGCACGGGCGATCCGCGGGGGAACGAGCGAATTGTCCGCCGATGCCGACACCGGGACTGGCCTGTTAAGCGACCCGTCCGACTCCGGTGTGACTGTTCCGGAAGAATCCACGCCAGGTGAAGTCGCCCGGGCTTCCGAGGCCAACGACTCGGACAACCTAACGCAAGCTGCGGCACCCGCCGCTGACCCGCTCGACGCCGTGCTGCTCATCCAGCTGCGCGACGACGAGGTGTGGACCCAGCAGACGCTCAACCGCATCTACACGATCGCGGCGTGGCTGGTCGCGGGAGTGCTGGCGATCTTCGTGTTCTGGTTCATCCTGACGCGGCTGATCCTCTCGCCGGTGCGCGTGCTGCGCGGCTACGCGCTGCGCGTCAGCGAGGGCGACCTTTCGATCCGCAGCGACATCAACACCGGGGACGAGTTCGAGCAATTGTCCGAGGTGTTCAACACCATGCTCGAAACCCTCAAGAGCAAGCAGGACCAGCTTTCGGCGGTCAACAAATCGCTGGACCTCAAGCTCGGCGAGATGGCCGAGAGCAACGTCGCACTCTACGAGGCGAACAAGATCAAGGGCGAGTTCTTGGCGAACGTGTCGCACGAGCTGCGCACGCCGCTGAACTCCATCATCGGGTTCGCGGAAGTCCTGGCCGAGACGCTCGCCGACCGCACCGGGCCGATTGACGAGAAGCGCAAACGCTACGCCAACAACATCATCCACAGTTCTCGTCAGTTGCTGGATTTGATTACGGAGCTGCTGGACCTGGCGAAGATCGAGGCCGGCCGGATGGAGGTGCACGTCAGCACGGTGAGCGTGCGTGACACGTGCGAGGGGCTGGTCTCTTTGATGACGCCGCAGGCGCAGAAGAACGGCGTGCGGCTGCGGCTGGACGTGCCCAACAACCTGCCGATGATCGAGACCGACCCGGGCAAGCTGCAGCAGATCCTGTTCAACTTTCTGTCCAACGCGGTGAAGTTCACGCCGTCGGGCGGGACGGTGATGCTCTCGGCCGAGGCGATCGAGCCGGAGATGCACCGCCGGCGGGCGATGGTGCGCCTCGCGGTCAGCGACACCGGCCCGGGCATCGCCCCCGAAGACCACGACCGCATCTTCGAGAAGTTCACCCAGCTCGCGCCCACCGAGACGCGCCAGCACGGCGGCACGGGCCTGGGCCTGACCATCTCCGCGGAGTTGGCGGACCTGCTGCGCGGCAGGATCGAGCTGGACTCGGCACCGGGTCAGGGAGCGACGTTTGCGTTGAAGCTGCCCGTGGTGTTCTACCGGCCGGACGAGAAGGGCCCCGAGTTGAGTGGAAGCGCGGACGACGCGCGCGACAACGGCGTTGACTTCACGGAGAACCAGGCAGACCACGGCACGCCGCCCGCGTCCGACGCCTCCGAACCGAGCTCACCGGTCGCACACGCTCCCGGCTCGGTCCCCGAGCCCCCGCGCTGAGCCGCTGGTCACGCCGCTACAATGCGGCGAACGGACTTCTGACCTGTACCAAAGCGAGCCGACCCATGGGAATCGAAGCCGCCCTGCCTGCCGAGGGCTTCATCACCACGCGACTGCAGAAGGTCATCAACTGGGCCCGGCGGTCGAGCGTCTGGCCGATGCCGTTCGCGACGGCGTGCTGCGGGATCGAGCTGATGGCCACGGCGTCGTCGCGCTACGACCTGGCGCGGTTCGGGGCCGAAGTCATGCGGTTTTCGCCGCGGCAGGCGGACCTGATGCTCGTGGCCGGCCGGGTGAGCGTGAAGATGATGCCAGTGCTCCAACGCATTTACCAGCAGATGGCCGAGCCGAAGTGGGTGGTCTCAATGGGCGCGTGCGCTTCGACGGGCGGCGTGTTCGACACCTATGCGGTGGTGCAGGGGATCGACCAGTACATCCCGGTGGACGTGTATGTGCCCGGCTGCCCGCCGCGCCCCGAGACGCTTATCGAGGGTGTGATGGCCATCCAGCGGATCATCGACAACGACCAGGTCCCGCCGACCGGCCCGGACGGATTGCGCCAGCCGCTGGGCATCACCGTCGAGCCGACCTACGAGCCGCGGCCGCAGCCGGTGCGGGTGGATGTCGGGGTGAACTGATTCTGGGCGTACGCGGCTTGCGTTCGCGAGGTGGTTTTTTCTGATTCCGGGCGTTTGGGAAGTGGCCTTACTCGGGGTATGATGTAAATTATGAAATTATCCGGCCGCAGATCGGGGGCGGTGGGGCTGTTTGCCCTGCTGCTGGGGCTGGCGGGCGCCTGGTCGGGGCCGGAGGCGCGGGGGTTGGTCCACGGCGTGGACGTGTCGCAGTGGCAGTACGACATCGATTGGCCGACCTTCGTGAGCGAGAACCACATCGACTTCGCCTTCATCAAATACAGCGAGACGCACAACGAGATCGACCCCCGGGCGGCGATCAACGTGGCGTCGGCGGCGGCTCACGGCGTGCCGTTCGGCGTCTACCACTTCGCCACCCCGTTCGCCCAGGCGCGGAACCGGCAGCACTTCGACTACGACGACGCGGCGCTCGAAGGCGCTTGGTTCGCCGAGGTCGCGGGCGACTACATGGGCTACGGCTACCTGCCCCCGGTGGTGGACATGGAGTTCGGTCATATGGCTGGACGCGAACGCCTGACCGACTGGACGCGAACGTTCCTGGACACGGTCGAGTCGCTGACCGGTGTGCGCCCGATCGTCTACGCGAACCAGAACTGGGCGATCAACTACCTCGACGCCGCGGAGTTGGACGCGCAGCTCTGGATCGCCCGTTGGACCAACGACCCGAACGAAGGCCCGTCGAACCTTGGGAGTTGGGACGACTACCTGTTCCACCAGTACACCTCGACGCTGGTCCTGCCGGGCGTAACGGGCAACACGGTGGACGGGGACGTTTTCAACGGCACGGCGGAGGAGTTGCACCGGCTGGTGTACCCGCGGCTGATCCCCGAGCCCGCGACGGCGGCACCGCTCTTGCTCCTTGGGTTTTGGAAGCGGCGCTGCGCCGCGTAAAGATGAACATGAAGAAGTACCAACACGCTCCGATGGGTCGAGACGGCCGTTTTGTTCGCGCGGTGGTCTGTGCGGTGGCGTGTCTGTTTCGTGCCGCGTCCGGCTCAGCGCTGGTGCACGGCGTGGACGTGTCTCAGTGGCAGTACGACATCGACTGGCCGACATTCGTGTCGCAGAACCAAATCGACTTCGCGTTCATCAAGTACACGGACAGCAGCAGTCTGCAAGACCCCAAAGCGCGTCAGAACGTCCGCGGCGCGGCGGCCGAAGGCGTTCCGTTCGGCGTGTACCACTTCGCAACCCCGTTCGCGGAAACCCGCAACCACGCGCAGGACTTCAGCGACAACGACGCCGCGGAGGAGGCGGCGTGGTTCGTGCAGCGGGCGGGCAGCTTTATGGGTTCGGGTCACCTGCCGCCGGTGCTGGACATCGAGTGGGGCCAGGCCGCCGGCCGGACGCGCTTGACGAACTGGGCCGACGAGTTCCTCGACACCGTGCAGGGCCTGACCGGGGTGCGGCCGATCATCTACGCCAATCAGAACTGGGCGACCAACTACCTGACCGCCAGCCAGCTCAACACCGAACTGTGGATCGCGCGGTGGACCCACGACCCCAACGTCGGCCCCAGCAACCTAGGCAGTTGGAGCGACTACCTGTTCCACCAGTACACCGATTCCAACGTCATGCCGGGCGTGACCGGGAACACGGTGGACGGCAATGTGTTCAACGGGACGCTGTCGCAGTTGCAGCGACTGGCTAACCCGGTGGTGATCCCGGAACCCGGTCTGGGGGCCGTGGCCGTGTCGTTAATAGCGCTCGCGATCAGACGACGACGCCTCCGGCCCGAAACATCATGATTCATCGACTCCGCTTCGCGATCCTTGGGGTGCTGGCGGTGTTGTTGCTGGCCTGTCCGCGTCTCGGCAACGCGGTCGTCTTGGGCATCGATGTATCGCACTGGCAGGGCACCATCAACTGGAACAGCGTGAAGAACGCCGGCCGCGAGTTTGCCTTCATCAAAGCGACCGAAGGCGTCGGCTACACCGACCCGCGTTTTTACGGCAACATCAGCGGGGCGACCAACGCGGGCGTGCTGAGCGGGGCGTATCACTTCGCCACGCCGTACACGGGCGGCGTCAACGACGCGGTGTCCGAGGCGAATTGGTTCGTGCAGCAGGCGGGCAGCTACATCGGCGACGGCTACCTGCCGCCCGTGCTGGACCTGGAGACGCAGGCATCGCTGGGCCAGACGACTCTGAGCAACTGGGCCCGCACCTTCGTCGACCGTGTCGAGACCCTGACCGGGACACGCCCGATCCTCTACACCTCCGCGAACTACGCCAGCAATTACGTCGTCGGCTCGATCGTTGACACGGACCTGTGGATCGCGCACTGGGGCACGAGCAACCCCAACACCGGGACGTGGCGAACGTACCTGTTCCACCAGTACACCGACTCGGAGAGTGTGGCCGGGGTCTCCGGCGGCGTCGATGGCAACCGCTTCCCCGGCTCGCTCGGCGAGTTGTTCGCGTTGACCAACCCGGTGGTGATCCCCGAGCCGGCCGGCGCGCTGTTGGTGTGTGCGTCGTCGCTGTTCGCGTTGGCCGGTCGGCGCGTTCATCGCTGAACCCGCCCGCGGGCCATCACTCTGTAAATCGGGTCTAGCCGGAATGTCGGTTTTCGCCGGTGATCGCGGCGCGTTCTAGCAGCGCGATCGTCGCGAGGATGGCGGCGGCCTGAGACGCGACCAGCGCCGCCTGCCAGCCGGGCAAGCGGGCCATCATCACCCCGCCGATCCCGGTCGCCACGGTGGCAAGCACGATGACCGCCACCGCCGACGGGCGCGACAGTCCGAGCCGAACGAGCCGGTGCGAGAAGTGGTTGCGGTCGCCGCTGAGCGGGCTGCGGCCTTCGCGCAAGCGGATCACCGAGACCGACACCATGTCGTAGAGCGGGATCGCCATGATGACCAGCGGGGTGAGGACGCCGTGCCACCCGCCGCTGGGCGCGTCGACCGGCGTCGCGTCGGAGCCGGGCAACGCGACGTACGTCGTGCGGATCGAGATCACGGCCAGCAATAAACCCACCACCAGCGACCCGCCGTCGCCCAGATAAAGCCTGGCCGGTGGCTTGTTGAAACACAGGAACGCGAGCAGCGCCCCCAGCAGCGTCGCCGACAGCGCGGCCACGAACCACTGATGGTTGAGCAGCGTCGCGGCGAGGTAGACGCCGGCGACGACCGACGCGACGCCGGCGCTCAGGCCGTCCATGTTGTCCAGGAAGTTGAACGCGTTGGTGATCGCGACGATCCAGAGCACGGTCACCACCACCGGCAGCACGGAGCCGAGCGCCGTCCCTTCCAGCGCGTCCAGTTCCAGCACGCGACTGCCGCCCGAGGTCGCCAGTCCGACGGCGACGCCGACCTGCACCACGAGCTTGAGCCACGGCCCCAGGGCGCGGCGGTCGTCGAACAGGCCCATCACGTGCACGACCGCCAACGCGGCCAGCAGCGTCCCCCCCACCGCGGTCGTGTTCTTCAGCCCCGGCAGGTGGTAGGACAACACCTGCCCCAGTTCGCCGAAGCGCAGCCACCACGTGTTGGGCACGAACCACACGGCCGCCATCACCGCCGCCATCGGCAGCGCCACCGCCCAGAACACCGCGATGCCGCCGACGTTGGGCACCGCCGGCTTGTCCTCCTTGTGCGCCTCGAGCCCGGCCGCGTCCAGCAGCCCCATCCGTCGGCCCGCCCAAAGCACCAGCGCGCAGCCCGGCCAGGCCAGCATGAACCCCGCCGCCACCATGCCCAGCACAATCCACGTCATCGGCAAAGTCTCGCGGGAAATCGCACGCGCTGTCGAATCCTCAAAGATCGAGAACGGACTCAGCGGTATCCGGGCAAAAAGTCTTTCTCCGCGTCGAACATCTCGCGGGTCATGTCCTCGACCTGCCCCGGCGTCAACATCGCCTGCGTCAACGGGTCATGCATTAGCGCCCAGGCCGCGGCCTGCTTCGACCGCTCGATCGCGGCGGTCGCGCCCAGATCAAAGCACGCCATGTTGCTCGCACAGACGTGGGCCATCTGCGCCGGCAGCGCACCGTACCGCGTCGGGTTGATGCCGTTGGCGTCCACCAGACACGCGACCTCGACGCAGCCATCACCGGGCAGGTTCGTGATGAGCTTGCCCGCCTCGCCGTGCGCCGTGCCCATAGCGCTGTTGCCGCGGCCGGCCCCGGCGTGGTTGATCACGTTGCCGTGGATGCGGTACGGCGAGTCCTTCTCGATGGCCTCGATGATCCACGATGCGTATTCCCAGGAGCGCTCCAGCTTCTCTTGTTCCTCCCCGGACACGAGCTTCATGCGACGCTCGTCTGCGCTCTTCCGCCAGTTGGGCCAGTTCGTCGCGTAGAACCGGCTGCCGCCGTGGTACCCGCGCCGCAGCAGCTTCCGGCCTTCGTCCGACTTGCGGTAGTACGGCAGATACTCCGACAGGTGCCCGGAGCTTTCGGTGATGAACGCCCCGAACCGCACGCACATGTCCTTGCGGATCAGGTCTTCGTGTTCGTAAGGCTGCTCTGCCTGCTCGCCCCACTTCTGGTCGGCCGCGTCATGCACCGTTTTGCCCGCTTCGGCTTCCTTAAGGCCCGCGGCGACCTCGCTGCGGAACTTCTCGTATAGCACGGTTTCGTAGAGGTTTTCGCCCTTGTGCTCCAGCTTCGTGAACCACGCGAGGTGGTTGATGCCGGCACACTCCCAGCGCATCTGCTCGTACGGCACGCCGGCATACCCCGCGAGTTGGTGGCTCGTCCCCTGCACGCTGTGACACAGCCCGACGACCGGCACCTCCGGCACAGCGCGGCCCGCCGCGAGCACCATCATGCTCATCGGGTTCGTGTAGTTCAGCATCAGCGCCCCGGGGCAAAGCTCGGCCATGTCGCGCAGGATGTCGAGGAACACCGGCACGGTCCGCAGCGCCTTGAACAACCCGCCCGGGCCGATCGTGTCGCCGATGCACTGGTCGATGCCGTACTTCAGCGGGATGTCGTTGTCCCACTTCACGCAGTCGATGCCCGAGACTTCGACGCAGCACACGGCGTAGTTCGACCCGGGCAACACCTCGCGGCGATCGGTCGAAGACCGGACGGACCACTTGTCGCTGTTGCCCGTGTCGTCGATCAGACGCTGGATGACCTTGTGCATCGTGCCCAGGCGGTCGGGGTCGACATCGACGAGTCGGAATGACCCGCCGGGGCTGCCGGGGATCATGAGCACGTCGCAGCACAACCGCGGACAGAACCCGGAACCTGCCCCCAGAAAAGTCAGGTGCAACGCGCGCTGCATCGTGCCGGCCAAGCCGCGCTGGCTCTCGGCGGCACGGCTGTGGGATTCGTGGCCCTGCTTCTCGGCGGCGGCTTTTTCGATGGTTTCGGTGGCCATAAATCAGTTCCTCGGAGCGTTGGTCCGTGTTCGGTCTGCGACACGTCGGCCACAAGCTAACGCATCCGCGACGCTTCGCGCATGACCGGTCGCGGGCACGGTCAAGCCCAACGCACGACCCGCCCGGCGTCCGTAAACACCAGGACGCCCTCGACGTCCGCCTCTGAAACCCCCAACATCCTCGCGGCGGCGCGACGATAGAGGTCCAGTTGCGGCCGATGCGCCGCGGCGGCCCGTTCCAAAGCGGGCGGGTTGGGCACGCCGTCCGTCTTGAAGTCGATCACCTCGGCTCGGGTGACGCCGCCCGCGTCGTCCTGCCACCAGACCAGGCGGTCGACCGTCCCCCGCACTAGGCGAGCGCCGTCTTTGAACGACAACGGATACTCACGCTTCAGGCCCGCCGCGCCGCGGCGTGAAAGCACGTCGCGCACTTCGTCCGAAGCCAACGAACGCCGCACATGATCAGCCGCCTTTGCGTGTTCGTTGTGGAGTGCATTCAACTCCACATCGATTCCCGCCTGATCCGATTCGAGAGACGACACACCGCCCTCCTCAGCCAGGAAACCGACGCTTTCGAAGAACCCATGAACGGCCGATCCCAGCGTGGTGGCCAACCGGTCGGACGGATTAAGGATCGCGTCGATTCGCACCGTGCTGTGGCCCTGCTTTGACGCGGCGACCCATTTCGGACGCGTCCTTTTAGGAGCGGACAACGACCACGTCGGCGATGATGTGACCGGGTCGGGCGTCGAGCCCGTCGGGACATGTTCCCAAGACTCGACCGCGTCCAACCCACCCTTGACCGAACGCTCGAACAACACCTCGTTCGGCGTGGACAAGTCACTCTGCGGAGCGAGCGTCTCGACGAGCAACGACGCAAACGTCTGCCCGCTGCCCTTTTTCGCCCGGCACGGGATCAACATCTCCAGTCCGAACCGTGCCCGGGTCATCGCCACATAGAGCGTGCACAACTGCTCGTACGCCTGGCGTTGCCGCGCCTCGTCGTACAGGGACGTGAGCTCCTCAGACATCGAGCGCACCAGTGGATTGCCGGCGAGGAAGACCTGGTCGATCGGCCCGGCCGGGTCGTGCCTTCTCTCGAGCAGCGTCGCGCCCATCCGGAGTGTGCCGTGCAACGCAGGGAGAACGACCAGGTCGAACTCCAGACCCTTCGCGCGGTGGACGGTCATCACGCGGATCGCTGTGCTTGCCGGGTCTTCGACGAAGGTGTGTTCAACGTGCCGCACGAACGCGCCGGGCCGCAGCGGCGTGATCGGCACGTAGGACTCGGCGACCCGCGCAAGCTGTTGCAGGCGCCGCAGGCCGGTCTCGTCACACGCCGGCGCAAGTGCGCGGACCCAGCCAGCCAGGACGTCCGCGTAGCCTCGATCGACCAGGGCCCGCCGGATGCGCAGCGACGCATCCCGCCGAGCGCCGCGTGCATCATGGCGATCCAGACCGACCACCGCGCTCATTGGCGACCGCGCGACATGAAACGCAGCCACCTCGTTGCCGGGGTGGTCGGCCAGGCGCAGCGCCGCCAGGACCGCATTCACAGCCGGGTGGTCGGTCAGCGCTGCGCCGCCCTCGCCGCTGACGTCGAGGCCTTCGAGTCGGAGCGCATGCAGGAAAGCCGCGGCTTGCCGGTTGGTGCGGGTGAGCACGCCGATGCTCGCCGCGGGGTAACGGCAGTGAAGCTCGGCAACGCGCTGAGCGACGTGGTACTCGTGGCCATCAGCGGCGGCCGATGCATCTTCCGGGCCTTCCGCTGACTCGTCGGATGCATCGATAGAACCGGCGGTGGTCCGCAGAGTCGCGTACCCCGGGGTATGCCAAGCCGGCTCGTGCGTCTCGAATCGCGCGGCGAACCGGTCGAGCGCATCGCGGTCTTTCTTCCAACTCGACGCGTCCGTCACGTTGCCGAACACTTCGTTCACCGTGTCGAGCACCGCCCCGCTCGACCGGTAGCTCTTCACCAGGGGAACGGTTTCGAGTCCGCGCGGGCCGAGGCGGTCTTCGAGGGTTTCGAACAGTTCGACCCGTCCACCGCGCCAGCCGTAGATCGATTGCTTGGCGTCGCCGACGCAGAACACGGTGCGTGAACTCGACGCGTCCGCCGACGCCTCGTCGATCAACGGCCAGAGCACCGCGAACTGATCGACGGACGTGTCCTGGAACTCGTCGATGAGCAGGTGCTCGACCCGCCCGTCGAGCCGGAACGCCAGCTCGTCTCGCCACGCCGCGTCCGCGCCCCGCATCCGGCGAGACAGCGCATCCGTGAGGTCGGCGAACAGCATCACACGCTGGGCCCGGCAACTCGCCGTGAAGTGTTCGTCAAACCGCCTGAGCAGTTCCCAGGTGCTGCGTGTCCGCTGGTTGTGTTGGATCAGGACCACTTTTTGCGCGTGCCGGGCGAGGCCTTCGAGCAGGTCACGCCAGATATCCGGGATCGCGACCCGGTCGTAGGTGGGATCGCCTGCCGCGAGCTTGGTCATCAGCGTTTCGGACGCGAGCGCTTCCCAGTCGCCGCGGTGCAACGCCGCCCCGATCACTCGGCAGGCGTTGACCCAGTTCTTTTTTGGTTGGCCTTTGTTCTCACCGGACTTGGTGACCGGAAGCGACTCGGCCAATCCCGGCATCTGCTCAATGGCTCGCAGGCGTTGCCGCTCGGCCTCGTCGGCCGAAAGCGTAGGGCCCAACGCCAACGTGGACCACTTTTCAGGTTCGCGGGCCTGACGGAATGTGCCGTACATGCCGCCGGGGCCGCCGGAGAAGATCGCGTCCAGCGATTCGGTGACAGACCGCCGGGTCGTGTCGTGATGAAGTTGACGGAGCAGGGACAGAAGCGTGGCAAAGTTGTCGTCGGCCGCGCTGCCCAGCATGGCCTCGATCGCGGCCCCGCGCAGTTCGCCGGCCAACGCACTGGCGTCATCGGTCAGGATCGGGTCGACCGGCAAGCCCAACTCGAGGGCGAAGGCGCCGCAGATACGTCCGAAGAAGCTGTCGATGGTCGAGATCGCCACGCGGTCCATCTGGCGGACTAGGCCGCGCAGCATCTCCGCGCAGAGTTCTGAGTCAAGCCGAGGGACACCGTCCGCAAGCAATCCTTCGGCGCGAAGGTCTTTGTCGAGCTGTTCACGCTGCGGCGTGTCCGTCACCGCGCCGGCCGCGCGGCCGAGCACGCGCCCAAACACCTCGCCCGCCGCCTTACGCGTAAATGTGGTCGCCAGGACCACGTCGGGCTCAACACCGGCCCGCAGCAACGCCAGGTACCGCGTCGTCAGCGCGTAGGTCTTGCCCGTGCCCGCCGACGCCCGCACGAGCCGCAGCCGACCGGCCGCATCCACCGCGTGATGCTCCCGGTCACGCATCGGCGTGCTCCCAGCGCGCGAGGTCATTGGCGCGTTCGGTCCATGCGTCGGCACACACGCCGGCCAACCCGTCGTCGAACCGCGGCACGTCGGGCGACGGCTTGAAATCATGGGCCAGGATGCCGTCGAGCACCCGGTCGCGCTCCTTCGCCGCCGACGCCCAGACGGCGTCGTCCCAATCCGCAGGCGACGGCGCAACCTCGTCGAGCTTCCGCGGCAACACGACGTACCCGTATTCCGTCGGTCGGCCGTCGGAGGCGATCTCCGCCGCGCTAATCAGGTCGCGGTACACGGGCAGTTGCAGGTCCGTCCACGCCGGGTTGCCGTCGGCGTCCTTGCCCAAGTGCGTGTCGTCCGGCGACTTCGCGGTGTCGCCGGTCTTGAAGTCAAGCACGCGCCACCCCAAATCCGGATGCGCGTCGATGCGGTCGATCCGGCCGCGCAGCGTCAACGACCCGCCCGGGCGTTCGTAGGTGTGTTGGAGCGGGTGTTCGGCGTGGGCGACCCGCCAGCCTTGCTGGTTCCACGTCGCTTGGATGTCGGAAAACGCTTCGAGCCGTTCGCGCGCGAACTCGGCCTGCACGCGGACCGCAACCCGCGGCGTCGGCCCGAACTTTTCGGTCAGCACGGCGTCGAGTTTGCTCGAAAGAAACGCCGCAACTTCCGACCGATCCCCGGACTCTCTCGGCGCGTCGTCGTCCAGGCCGTAACCGGCGAGCACGTCGTGTACCAGATTGCCGAACGCGAGCGCATCCATCTCCACCGCGCGGTCGTCGATCTGCTTGAGTTGCAAGACGTGCTTGAGATAGAACCGGTACGGGCAGGCGAGATAATCGCGCAGCGCGGTGACGGACAGCCGCGCCACACGGGGTACGCCGACCGGGCGGGGGATGATGAAGTGGTTGGTGGCACCGGGTTGAAGCCACCCCGGTGTGCCCGGTGCGTCGTCGGCTCCGTAAAAGCGTTGAAGGCGTCGGGCCGTGAGTTGTGCGTCGCCGCCCAGCAGCCAGAGCCGGCTGGGTTTGAGCGGTTCGCCTTCGTCGCCACGCCGGGCGGAAACCAGGGTGAGGTCTTCCCGGCTGTGGTTGAGCGCGTGAAGCAGGTACGCGTCGCGCACCAACCGCCGGCGGTCATCAGGAAGTCCGAGCCGTCGCCGCATCGAACCGGGCAAGAGCCCGCCCGCAACGTCCGGAACCCTGCCGGGCAGGTGGCCGTCGTTGAAGGAGGTCACGACCATCACGGGCGCGTCGTCGAGCACCGCGTCGAGCATCCCCATCACCTCGATGCCGCCGGCCGTCGGCGGGTCGGTCGCCGGCGGCGACCCGAGCCGGGCCAGCGTCCAGCGCATCGCCTGCGCGGCCGTCATGTCCGGCACATCTTCCCGCGAGGCGGCGAGAAGCCCTTGCTCGTCGAGCAGCCCGGTCAGCATGGACAACGCCTGGATCGCTTCGGCGTCGGCACGGTCGTCGGGATCGAATGTCCGTTGGGCGTAGACCGTGCTCAGCGCGGCCTTGAGCGGGCCGGTCCACTGCGACAAAGCACGCACATCATCCGGCTTAACCGGAAGGATGGCACGCACCCGGTCGTGGACCCACTTGAGCGCATCGACCTGATTGCCGCCTCCGAGCCAACCGTCCACCAGTTCGGCCTGCAGGGTCTTGGACAGATAATCATCGAGCAGCGTCTGCCACGCACCGACGGCATCGGAAAGGTGTTCTTCGACTTCAGCGTCCGCGGACGCACGCTCGCGGTCGAGGTAAACCTCTACATCCGGGTGCCGAAGCAGCGCGGCCAGAGCGTCGAACCGGACGTTCTCGACAAAGTCGGCCAGCGCGGCCCACAGGGCGCACGGGCCGGACTCGTTGAGCGGCCGGCCCACCGCGGTGCGGGCCGTGCCGCCGGCGGTCTCGATGGCGCGGACGACCGCCGGGCCCAGCGCCTCGTCGCCCAGCGCGACGGTGACGTCGGACTCGGCGCGGCTGGCCGCGCTGGACGCGATCGCGCTGGTGGCGGCGGCGGGCTGGTCGCCGCGGCGGTCCACCATGCGCAGGCGCGTCGCGCTGTCATCAAAGACACGCTCTTCCCAGAAACTCGATACCAGCGCCCCGTCGTGATCGAACCCGTCTGCAACATCCGCGCCGGCGAACACGAGCGCGGTGACATCGTCGCCCCGCGCGACCACCGCCTGTTGGAGCGGCGTCAGGTCGGCGGTCGCCAGCAGGATCAACGGCGTGTCGATCTCCACGGTCGCCAGCCTCTGCTCCCGTGCGACGTCGCGGTCCACTTTGTCGCGCTGGGCCAACGTCGCGAGGTAGGCCTGCTCGAGGCTGCCCAACACCGCCCACCGCACGCCGCTGCCGCCCGCGGCCGACGCCGCGTCGGCCAGCGTCTTTCGGCCCGCCGCGAGTTGCTGCCGCAGACCCGCCAAGCGGTTCGCCAGCGACCACCAGCCGGCGAAGTCGCTCGGTGCCGGCGGGTCCGGGACGAGCGCCGCGAGGCGCTCTCCGTCGCCTCGCGCGAAGTCCTGCAACACCGACACCCACGCAAGCCCCGCGTCGAGTTCGCTCGCGACCGTGAGGCCGGCCCCATCCGCCGGCGACAAGTCGATCGGCAGGTCGGCCAGACCGGCGGGCGTGATGATCCGCGGCCGCGCCAGCACCGATTCGCGCTCAAGAAGATGTTGTTCCAGGTTCCGGATCGCGCGACGCACAGGCACCACCACCGTGACGTGCGCCATCTCCCGGCCGTACGCGTCGATCAGCCAGTCCGCCGCCGCGGGCAGCACCGGCCGATCCCATCCCAAAAACACGCGTCGGGTCGCCATCGCCGGATTCTAAACGGCCGCCGCACGCGGCTTCTATACTCGGGGCATGTCCACCCTCGACGAACGCATTGCCCAGTGGCAGAAAATGACCGAAGAAGCGCCTGACGACATGGCGTTCTTCTCGCTGGGCACCGCCTACCGTGAAGCCGAGCGTTACGACGACGCGGCCGCCGCCTTTGTCCAGGCCCTGGACTACAATGAAGGCATGTCCCGGGCGTACCAGTACCTCGGCGAAGCACAGATGAAACTGGGTCAAACCGACGCCGCCGGCGAAACGCTCACCAAGGGCTACACCGTCGCCGCCGAACGTGGCGACGTCATGCCGATGCGATCCATCGAGGCGATGCTGGGCAAGCTCGGGGTGCCGCTGCCGGAAGTCGCCTCCGCCGAAGAAGCCCGCGCCAAGCTCGAAGCCGAGTCCGGCGGGCGCATGGTGCTCGACAAACGCGCCGGCGTCCCGCAACCGAAGTTGGATGGCCCGCCGATGCGCGGGCAGGTCGGCGACTACATCTTTGCCCACTTCGGCCAGGTCACCTGGAACCAGTGGATCGGCCAGGGCACCAAGGTCATCAACGAGCTGCGTCTGGACTTCTCCAACCCCGACCACCAGGACATCTACGAACAGCACATGCTCGAGTGGCTCGGGATCACGAACGAAGACCTCGAAGCGTTCAAATCTCAGACCGCGGAAGCCTGACGATTCATTTCAACCGTGTTTTCCGATCTCGACCGTGATGGTCGAGCGGATGCCGCCGCGCCCTTTCCAGTCGGTGACGACCTGCATCCAGCGCGGCGCCATGGCCGTGTTCAAATCGTCGGCGATGCGGTTGGTCACGGCTTCGTAGAAGATGCCTTCGTTTCGGAAGCTCTGGTAGTAGAGCTTCAAACTCTTGAGTTCGACGCAGAACTGGTCGGGGACGTAGCGCAGGGTCACATGGCCGAAATCGGGGTGGCCAGTTTTGGGGCAGACGCTGGTGAACTCTTCGCTGACGTGCTCGATCACGAAATCGCGCGCCGCGTCGCCGTCCTGCGGCGCGGGGTTGTCGAAACACTCCAGCAGCTTGGCGTCGGGCATGGCGGCACACTCCGATGTCTCGTCCCAGTGCAGACAGAATTAACCAAAAAGAAGCCCACGTTCACCGAACGTGGGCCGTATTCAAACAATGTTGTACCCAACCGGCCCGTTCAGAGCGTTGCGCTGGTGTAGGGCAGAAGCCCCATGTAGCGGGCCCGCTTGATCGCCTGGGCGAGCAGACGCTGCTCGCGGGCGGTGAGCCCGGTCTTCTTGCGGCTCTGGATCTTGCCGTTGGGCGTGAGGTACCGGCGGAGGTCTTCGGAGTTCTTGTAGTCGCAGAACATGGTGCCGTTCGACGACTTGAACACGACCTTGGCCGGCGGGTTGGTGGCGAAGCTGGAGAAAGCGCTCATCGGGGGTCTCCGTCGTGGGTTTCAGCCCGGCCTCGGCGGAACTTCCGCGGACGGCCGGGCGACGGTGCGAGCCGAGCAATCTAGCAGAACCCCGGCCCCACGCCAACCGCGTGCCCACGCCCGCCCGTTCAAGGCCCCGCAGGCTCGACGGCCCCGTCGCCGCCGAGCATAAACCCCGCGAACGCCAGCGCGATGCCCAGCACGTTCTGCAGCGCGATGTACCCCAACGCCGGACCCCACGCCCCGGATCGCAGCAGGTGCATCGACTCGAACCCGAAGGTCGAGAAGGTCGTGAACGCCCCCATGAACCCGGTCAACACCACCAGCCGAAGCTCGACAGACGTGCCGACCCGCGAGGCGCTCCACGCCCAAATCAGGCCGAACAGAAAACAGCCCACCGCGTTAACGACGAGCGTCCCGGCCGGGGCGATCACGGCCGACTCCGCGTGGACCCGGCTTCCCACGAACACCGACACGCCGTAACGCGCCAGCGTCCCCAACGCGCCGGCCCCCGCCAACGCCAGCAAGAGCACCATTCGCGAGGTCGGGACATCGACGTCCGGCGTGGGCATATCGGCAGCATACCGGACGCAAAAAAGCCGCCCGCCCGTGCCGTTGGGGCACGGGCGGGCGGCATGGAGGAGTACACGCGAGCCGTGATCTCTGGTTTCGTCTCGCGTGAAGTCTTTACGCGGCCGACCGCCGACTGCGGCGGCGCAGCACCGTCAGGCCGGCCATCCCCAGCAGCCCCAGTGATGCGGGCTCGGGCAGGATCGCGTCGGCCGCCGCGGTGAGCTCCGCGCCGTCCTGGGCGGTCAGACTCAGCGAACTGAGGATGTCGGTCAGGTCGATGTCGCTGGTGGTCGGGTCGTCGTAGATCGTGCCGTAGATCACCAGCCCGGCCAAGAGCGTGCCGCGGTTCTGGGCGTGCCAGAGGTCGTCGGCGTGGAGCGTGTCGTAGTTGAGCGCCTCCCACGCGTCGCCGACCGGGGCGATCAGCGTGACGTCACCGCCCGCGTCGGCGTCGAGCGCGCCTTTGAGCTGGTTGTAGCCGTCGCGGATCTCGGCCTGCATCTCCGAAGGCCCGCCGGGGAACTGCGGCGTGCCACCGGTGTAGAAGGCGTGCCCCGGGCCCCGGGCCCAGGTTTCGTAGAGGACCGGGACGACGCCCGCGCTGCGTGTCTCTGCGACGTTGTGCAGCGCGACCGCGGTGGTCTTGGACTCTTCCACGCTGGCGGGGAAGGACGGCGAACCGTCGTACGCCCGCGTGAGCTTGGTCGAGTGCTCCTGCATCACGATGTAGTCCCAGTCCCGGTCGGGCGGGATGGTCGTGAAGATGGAATTGGCGTTGTTGTTGACGTGAAACTCGAGGTCCTGACCGCTAACCGCGGCGCTGACAACAAACGGGGCGTCATGCCCGGCGGCGACGGCGATGTCCTCGAACAAGCCGTTCACCGAGTCGGTGCTGCCGGCACCGAAGGTGAAGCTGTTGCCGTAGAAGATCACGTTCAGGGGCTGCGAAAGCGCCGCAGGCGCGGCAGCCAGCGCACCGAGCGCCAAGGCCAACGCGGTCAATCGTGGTGTGTATTTCAACATGGATCACTTCTCCGTCGTAGAAAAAACGGGTCACACTGATGCCACCCACACTCAGGCGCGGCGGCGACGGAGGAGCATCAGCCCGGACGCCCCGAGCAGGCCCAGCGACGCGGGCTCGGGGACGGCGTCCACCTGCATGAGGTTGATGTAATAAAACGAGTTGCCGTTGGTGTTGTTGGGGCCGGCGGAGACTTCGATGTAGATCTCGTCGTTGGCGTCGGGGAAGATGCCGGTGATGCTCAGAACTTCAGTGTCGTTGTTGGAAGCTTCTAGCAGGCCGTCGGCGCTGTTGGCGCCGGTGACGCTGTAGGCGGTTTCGCGGCTGTCGTTGACACCGGTGCGTGAGGACATGAAGGTGAAGTCGTAGGTGAGGCTCTGGTCCAGGCCGGTGATCTTGATCCCGCCGGTGGGGTTGTCGGGACCGCCGGCGAAGTCGCCGGTGTGTCCGAAGAAGTAGTCGTCGGTCGCGCTGACGGGGTAGGCGGCGGCGTCGCCCGAGGGGCTCTCGGTGCCGAGCTGCGACGGCGGGCCGTTGATGAAGAACTGGTCGGGGATCTCGAGCGTGACGCCGGGCACGATCGCGCCGGTGTCATCGAAAACGACGAACAAGGTCGGCGCGGGGTCGGGGTTGGGGTAGGTGACGTTGTTCCAGCCGGGGCTGAGCGTCTGCTGCCCGGTGTTGCCGAAGTCGAACAGCATGGTCTGTCCGGAGGCGGAAGCCCCCAGCGCGAGGGTCGAGCCGGCCACCAGCAAACGTGAAGTCGAGAAAGCCATGAGAGTCCTCCTTACGAAAGATGTGAAAACAAACCAACGCGGCGCACGGGCCGCAATCAGAAAACAAGTTCTCACCCCGCCAGCAACGCCCCGTTGGGCTGTACACGGACCGCCGTGCCGTGCGGCGTCCCGGAGGTCTGGTTGATCTCCAGCGTGGCCGGCAACACCTCGCGGAAGTAGCCGTCGGCGCCGCCGTTCAACAGCTCGATCAGAGCGCGGCCGGCGACATAGCCGAGTTCGTCCGTCGGCTGGACCACCGCGGTCAGCATCGGGAAGACCTGGCGGCGCATCCGGCCGTCGTCGACCCCCACAATCGACAACTGGCCCGGCACCGACAGCCCGATCTGCCCCGCCCGCGCGAGCGCGCCGATCGCGGGATACGGGTCCGCGAAGAAGATCGCCGTGGGCGGTTCGCGCCGGCTGAGCAAATCGTTGAGCGCCGCATACCCGCCCTCCAGCGCAGGCGACACCCGGACCACCAGCGACTCGTCCATCGGCAGCCCGTTGGCTTCGAGACCGGCGGCGTAGCCGCGGTAACGCGCCTCGTGGTCGTGGTCGGAGAACGGCGGCAGCGCAATCGCGATGCGGCGATGACCGAGCTCGATCAGGTGCTGCACCGCCCGGCGGCTGGCGTCGGACGAGTCGCAGCACGCGTAGTGCAGCGGCGACTCGCCGAAGTGCTCGCCGATGACGATGGACGGGAAGCCTTCTTCCACCACGCTCTCACACACCCGACGCTCGTTCGAGCCCGGCGGCATCACCACGGCTTTGACGCCGCGGCGACGGAAAAACGCGGTGTAGCTCTCGTCGGCGGCCTTGTCGCGCGTGGCATCGACAAAACGCACGTCCAGCTTCGCCTCGTGCAGCGCCCGGCGGACGCCGTTGAGCCAGAGGCAGTCGTAGAGCGCCAAGTGACGATGGCTATCGACCCACACCCCCACCGCGGAGTCGCTGGGGCCCGGCGTGTGGGTCGTGTAACCCACGCTGTTCGCGGCCTGAACCACCCGCCGACGTGTTTCGGGGCTGACGTCGGGGTGCAGTTTCAGCGCCCGCGACGCGGTGGCCGGCGAAACCCCGGCCTGCTTGGCGATCTTGCGGATGCTGGACATCGAGAGAGCCTTGAAACCACCGCGACAGAGAACAAAAACACCGAACCGAAGTGTTGCGGTACTGTTGCGGTCGCTACGATATCGGGCATCCGAATCTGTGTCAAGACTTTTCACCCCATCTGGCATCCCGACGGCAATAATGGCCGGCTTGGTGCCCGGCGGGCCCGCTTCCGGGGGCTTACACTGCCCGACCCCATGCGCATCAGGCCGCATCAACGCTCATCCAGACCCATCTCGCGGGCCATCCGCTTGCTCGGGATCGCCGTCGCGCTCGTCGCCGTCCTTGGCTGCGAGCGCGAACCGGACGTTCGCCGCTACACGGCCGTGCTGGACCCGGCCCCGCCGCCGCTGGTGATGCCGTCCGCAGCGTCGGCCACCGGTACCGGCGTTCCCGTCGATCGTCACACCCTGGCCGTGATGTGGGACACGCCCAACGGCTGGGAAGACACCGGCGTGTCCAATCAGTTCCGAGTCACCACGCTCCGGACCACCGGCGATGATGCCGGCGTCGAGGTCGCGGTCTCACGCGTGCCCGGGCCGGCCGGATCGATCACCGACAACGTCAACCGCTGGCGTGGTCAATTGTCCCTGCCGCCGCTGGAGAAGCCCGAAGTCGTGCCGCTCGTGGATTACGCCCCCAACGACCATCTGTCCGGCTTCATCACCGACATGCGCAACGCGGACCAACGCGCGCTCATCGCGTGGTTCCAACTCGACCACGAGAGCTGGTTCTTCAAGGCCACGGGCACGCCGACCGCGATCGACACGCACCGCGCCGGGTTCGACCAACTCGTCGCATCGGTCCGGCGGAACCTCGACGAAGACCACGACCACCCGGCCGATCCTTCGCGCGCTCCCGCCCCCGCCACCACCTCGCCCGACACGGACCATGACTGACGCCACCGCCGTTCCCACCCCGACGGATTCGGCGTTGCCCCGCAACACGGGTCACGCGAATGGCCGACCGCGTCCTGCGACGCCCACAGAACCGGCGGCGCGCATCGAGCGGAAAAGTTCACCGTTACTGCGGTCGCTCGCGCTGTTCGCGTCGCTGCGCCTCACGGTCACTCTGCTGTTTTTCACGTTGGGCTTGATCTTCTTCGGCACGCTCGCGCAGACCCGGTCGGGAATCTGGCAGGTAATGGCCGAGTACTTCCGCAGCTTCTACGTCGCGGTGCCGCTGGACCTGCTCGTGCCGCGCGGTTTTGGGGCCGACGGCGGCGTGCCCGGCGTGCTGCCTTGGCCCGGCGGCGCGACGCTGGGCGTGCTCCTGCTGGTGAATCTCTGCGCGGCGCACGCGGTGCGCTACAAGGTCGTCGCCCAGGGCCGGCGTTTGGCGCTTGGTTCTCTTGTCACCCTTTTCGGCGTCGGCGCGATCGCCGTGGCGTTCCTGGTCCCGCCGGTCGCGAACGCGCTCGCCAACCACGGCGTCGTGCTGTTGTTTGCATTGGGCTCGCTTTTCTTCCTCCCGCTGCTGTGGGGCGCGCGGCTGCTGTTCGGGCGACGCTTCGGCATCGTGCTGATCCACGCGGCGCTGATCCTGCTGCTGGCTGGCGAGTTCGTCACGGCCTTCGTCGCCGAAGAAGGCCAGATGCCGATCTACACCGGGCAGGGCCTGAACTGGGTGCAGGACATCCGCGAGAACGAGTTGGCCGTGATGCTTCCGACCGGCGAAGCGAATGACGCCGAGCGTGACGTCTGGGCGGTCTCCGAGTCGGCGCTGCGGCGGGCGTTCCGCGGCGACGGGTTGATCGAGTTGCCGGGACTGGAGTTGATGCTGCGGGTCGATCAATACATGCCCAACGCGTTGCTGTTCAGGCGCAGTGACAACACGGAAGTGCCGCCGCAGGCAACCGCCGGCTGGGGCCTCGACCGTGTGTACGCGCAGCCGACCGCGCCGGTGTCCGGCGTCGGCGAGCAGCGCGTCGACCAGGCCGCAGCGGTTGTGTCGCTGCTGAACCCCAACGGCCAACTCGTCGAGCGCGTCCTGGTCGCCACGGGCCTAGAACAACCCGACGCGCCGTACCGCCCGATCGTGCAGACCGTCGAAACCCCGGCCGGCCCGGTCGAGCTGGCGATGCGCTTCAAGCGGACGTACCTGCCCTACACTGTGGAGCTAGCCGAGTTCCGACACGACCTGTACCCCGGCTCGAGCGTGCCGAAGAACTATTCGTCGGACGTCACGCTCGTCGGCACCGAAGGATCAGCGCAGCGCTCCGCGCTGATCCGCATGAACGAGCCGCTGCGCTACGAGGGCAAGACCTTCTTCCAGAGCAGTTGGATCGCCGGCCCGATCATGGCGAACGGCCAACCGATGCCGGGCGCCGACCGCGGCACCATCCTGCAGGTCGTGGACAACCCGGGTTGGACCGTGCCGTACATCGCGGTGATCGTCGGCGGGCTGGGGCTGCTCGCGCACTTCGTGATGTCGCTGATCGCGTGGGTCGAGCGGGAGGGCGCAAAAAGCAGCCGGGCGGGAAAAGCGGAAAAGGGTTCGGAGTCTTCGGCAACGAGTCCTCGGCCGGTCCTGATCGGAACACTGGCCGCGGTGCTGGTCGCGGCGGCCCTGCTCTGGCCCGTCCAACGCGTCGCGCCACGGACGCCGACCGGCATGAACGTCGCGGACTTCGGTGCCGTCGCGGTGTCCTACGCCGGGCGCTTCAAGCCTTGGGACTCAGTGGCGCGCGACACGTTGGCGGCGATCGGCGGGCGGGAGCGCGTCGAGCGGGGCGACGAGTCGGTCCACCCCGTCGCGTGGCTGCTCGACGCCGTGACCCAGCCGGCCGGCCGGGACGACCGCGTGTTTCGGATCGACCTGGCCAACCTCAAGCACGAGCTCGGCGTGCGCGACCTCGACCGCAAGCGCTTCTCGTACAACGAGATCGCCCCGCACCGCGCCGAGTTGGTTCGGCTGATCGAGACCGCCGAGCAGGTCGACGAGCGGACGCGCAGCGCGTTCGAGCGGGCCGTGCTGGAACTGGGCAACCGTCTGGCAATTTACGAAGGCGTGGTATCGCTGACGTCTCCCCACGCGGTCGCGTTGGACGGCGCAGACGGGCAGACCGGCGCGGGCTGGGTGCCGCTGCCCGACGCCGTCTCTTCCGGCTCGCTGCCTGGCGACGCCGCGCTCGTGGGGCAGGCGATCATGGCGTACGGGCAAGGCGACGCCGCAAAGTTCAACCAGACCACCGCGGCGTTGCGGCAAGCGCAGAAGGAACGCTTCCCCGCGGTGTTTCGAAAATCTCAAATCGAAGCCGAGTTCAACGCCTACGGGCCGTTCATGCGGTCGATCATGCTTTACGTTGCGGCCGGCCTGTGCGTGTTCGGGTCGTGGCTGGTCGCGCCCCGTGCGTTCCGTGGTGCCGCGCTGACGCTGTTGTTGGTGGCGCTCTTCGTCCACACGACGGGGCTGGGCGTGCGGGTCTACCTCTCGGGGCGCCCGCCGGTGACGAACCTGTACGGCTCGGCCGTGTTCGTCGGCTGGGGCGTGGTGATCCTCGGGCTGCTCCTGGAACGCGTGACCAAGCTCGGTCTGGGGTATCTGACCGCGTCGCTGACGGGGTTCTGCACGCTGCTGGTCGCGCGCGGGCTGGACGACGGCGACACAATGGCGGTGTTGCAGGCCGTGCTGGACACCAACTTCTGGCTGGCGACACACGTCATCATGATCACGCTGGGCTACTCGGCGATGTTCGTGGCGGCGCTGATCGGCGCGGCCTACCTGCTGATGGGCGCGTACACCGGGGTGCTCCGACAGGCGCGTGACCGGCGGGCGCTGGAGGGCGTGATCTTCGGGGTGACGTGTTTCGCGCTGCTGCTGAGTTTCGTGGGCACGATCCTGGGCGGGGTGTGGGCGGACCAGAGCTGGGGCCGGTTCTGGGGGTGGGACCCCAAGGAGAACGGGGCATTGATGATCGTGCTGTGGGCGGCGCTGCTGATCCACGCGCGGCTGGGCGGCATGGTCAAGGGCCCGGGCGTGGCGGCGCTGGCGGTATTGGGCGCGGTCATAACGCTCTGGTCGTGGTTCGGCGTCAACATGCTCGGCGTCGGGCTGCACAGCTACGGGTTCATGGACTCGGCGGTGTTCTGGATGCTTCTCGCCGTGGCGGTGCTGTGTGCCGTGGCGAGCGTCGCGCTGATCCCGCAGCGGCGCTGGGTGAGTTTCGCCAAGAACGCGTGACGCGATGCCGGCTTCGCCACGCCTGGACCGCGCGTTTTTCCGGCGAGACCCGGTGACGGTCGCGCGGCGGCTGCTGGGGCAGCGGCTGGTTCACGTGGTCGGCGGTATCCGTTGTGCCGGCATCGTCGTGGAAACCGAGGCGTATCTCGGGGCCGAGGACAAGGCGGCGCACTCGTTCAACGCTCGCCGCACGCCACGCACCGAAACCATGTTTGCCGACGGCGGGACCGCGTACGTCTTTCTGAACTACGGCATCCACCGCTTGCTGAACGTGGTGGTGGCGGAGGCCGGCGAGCCGCAGGCGGTGCTGCTGCGGGCGTTGGAACCGGACGAGGGGCTGGACGCGATGAAGGCCCGCCGACCCCAAGCCCGCCGGGATGAAGACCTCTGTTCCGGCCCGGGGAAACTCGGCGCGGCGATGGGCATCGAACTCGCGCACGACGGCACGGACCTGGTGACCAGCCCAACGCTTTTCTTCGAGCGCCTGCGGAGCCGGTGCGTGCCGGCCGCGAAGATCGTCACGGGCCCCCGCATCGGCGTGGAGTACGCCGGGGCGTGGGCACGCAAACCGCTACGCTTCTATTTGCGGGGCAACCGCCACGTCAGCCGCGCCTGACGACAGTAGAATGCCGAGAGCGACCCGACCGGCCCACCGCCTGCCACCCGGACCCTTGGTGATGACTCCCGAAGAATCGAACGTGACCCCGCCCGTCGGACCCGAGACCGACGGACCGTCGCCGGAGCAATCCGCGCCCGGCCAAGACGCCCCCGCCCCCACCTCGCCCGACACGCCGGCGAGCGACGACGTCCAGCAACAACTCGAAGCCGAACTCGCGGCGGCGGACGCGGACGCGTTGATGGAGGCGTCGGTGCAGCCTGGAGCCCATGCGGATTCGTCGGGCGAGGACGCGGGCGGTGCCGACACCCCGGCGGACAGTGCCGGTGCCGACGGTGAGACGCCCGAGTTCCACCACGAGCTGCGCCGCGGCCGCATCGCGGCGATCCGTGGCGAAGACGTCTTCGTGGACTTGGTCGGCGACTTCGACGGCAAGAAGCTCCAAGGCGTCGTGCCCGTCGCGCAGTTTGACCGGCCGCCGCGGCTCAAGTCCGTCATGGACTTCGTGGTCGATCAGGTCGACGAATCCAAAGGCCTCGTCTTCCTCTCCCGCGAGGGCGCGATCTCGCGCTCGACCTGGGACCAGCTCGTCACCGGCGCGATCATCGAAGCCCGCGTCACCGGGCACAACAAAGGCGGGCTCGAACTCGAAATGGTCGGCGGCATCAAGGCCTTCATGCCCGCCTCACAGATCGACATCCACCACGTCGACAACCTCGAAGACTTCGTCGGCCAGAAGCTCGACGCCGCGGTGCAGGAGATCGACCGCAAGCACAAAAAGGTGCTGCTTTCGCGGCGCAAGTACCTCGAGGTCAAACGCGCCCGCGAGAAGCGCAAGCTCATGGCCGAGATCGAGGTCGGCCAGGAACGCGAGGGCACGGTCAGCAACCTCACCGCGTTCGGCGCGTTCGTGGACCTGGGCGGCGTCGATGGCCTGGTCCACGTCACGGACCTCACGCACGGCCACGTTGACAAGCCCGCCGACGTCGTCAAGGTCGGCGAAAAGGTCCGCGTCAAGGTGCTCAAGATCGAGCCGGACAAGGAACGCATCTCGCTGGGCATGAAGCAGACCACGCCCGACCCGTGGGAGCAGGCGGAGACCAAGTTCCGCCCCGGCGAAGAGGTCACGGTCCGCGTCACCAAGACGACGAACTTCGGCGCTTTCGTCGAGCTTGAGCCCGGCGTCGAGGGCCTGCTGCCGATGTCCGAAATGAGTTGGAAGCGCATCCACCGCGCCGAAGACGTCGTCAAGGTCGGCGACACGATCAAGGTCAGCGTCCTCAAGGTCGAGCCCGACAAGCACCGGCTGAGCGTCAGCCTCAAGGCCGGCAGCGAAGACCCGTGGTCCGGGGCCGGCGGCAAGTACGCCGTCGATGCCATGGTTGAGGGCAAGGTGACCAGCACCACCGACTTCGGCGCGTTCGTCGAACTCGAGCCCGGCGTCGAGGGCATGGTCCACATCTCGGAGCTGGCCGACCGCCGCGTTGGCAGCGTCGAGGAGATCGTCAAGGTCGGCGACACCAAGACCTTCCGCGTCAAAGGTATCGAGCCGGGCAAGCACAAGATCTCGCTGTCGCTCAAGCAAAAGTCCGAGTCGCGCGGCCGGGATGAGTCGCCGCAACAGGTCGCCAAAGCCAAGCCCAAACTGCCCAAGGACAAGCTCAAGTCCGGCCTGGGCAAGTCCGGCGCGCTCGGCACGGGCCTGGGCGGGCTGAAGCTCGAAGACTTCACCTGAACGCCCGACGCCGTGGGCGTGTTACAACACCGGCATGCAGCGCAAAGACATCCCCAACGCGCTCACGCTCGCCCGGCTGGTGCTCGCGGCGGCGTTCTTCGTGGTGCTCAACTTCTTCCGGTTCGCCGACCAGGCCCCGTCGGCGCCCTGGGTCCTGGCGGCGGCGACGGCGCTGTTCGCGCTCGCGGCGATCACCGACGCGCTGGACGGGCACCTGGCCCGCAAGTGGCACGTCGAGTCGGTGTTCGGCCGGATCGTGGACCCCTTCGCGGACAAGATCCTCGTGCTGGGTGCGGTGATCTATCTGGCCAGCCCGCGTTTTCTGGACCACGCCGCCGTCGAAGCGGGCGCGGTGCGCACGATGGTCAGCGGGGTGTATCCGTGGATGGTGGTCGTGGTGCTGGCGCGCGAGCTGTTGGTGACGAGCATTCGCGGCGTGGCCGAGCGACAGGGCATCGACTTTTCAGCCAAGAAGCTGGGCAAGTGGAAGATGATCCTGCAGTCACTGGTGGTCCCGGTCGTGCTGATCATCGTCGCCATCGACCCGACACGCGACGGCTGGGCGTGGCTGGGCTGGGTCCGCGACGTGCTGGTGTACGCGACGGTGGTCGTGACGGTGCTGAGCGGGCTGCCGTATGTCGCCGGGGCGATGAAGGTGATGAAACCCGCAGCGGCTGGAACCACCGATGAACCCGGGTGAACGTCGATGGAGACGAAACCAAGCAGTTGGCCGCAGATTTCGCAGATGGACGCAGATTTCAAGCAGTTCCATGATGGACCGGATTGATTAGGATTGAAACTCGCTCGTTTAGGTCTTTCACCCTGTTTCCCTCCTGCCCATCCTGATTATTACTCTGAATCTGCGTGTATCTGCGAAATCAGCGGACACGTGCTTTCTCCGGATCCGTGTCCATCTGTGTTCATCGGTGGTTGCAAGCCTTAGAATCTGACCATGCCCGACGCCGCCCTGTTCACCCGCACGATCGAGCACTACCTCGCGCCGATCCGCTCGTTCCTCGAGGACGAATCGGTCTCCGAAGTGATGGTCAACGCGCCCGACGAGATCTACGTCGAGCGCGACGGCGAGGTGGTCAAGACCCACGCCACCTTTGCCGACGCCGAGCTCTACGAGGCGGCGATCAACAACATCCTGCAATACACCGGCAAGAGCCTGGCCGACGATCAGGCGTTGGTCGACGCCCGCCTGCCCGACGGGTCGCGCGTCCACGTCGCCAAGGCCCCGTGCGCCCGCAAGGGCACG
>JAUIGU010000037.1 GCA_030432595.1 Phycisphaerae bacterium | reverse complement strand
TGGCATCAGCTCCACGGATTACAAGGCGCTGCGTGACTCCCCGGATGTGCCGCTGTTCAACCGCGCCATACAGGGCCAGTATCCCCCGGGCTCCACCGTGAAGCCGATGATGGCCATGGCCGGACTGCAGGCAGCTGCCGCTGACCCGGCGAACGCCGCCGCAATCAAAGATCTCGCCGGCGCGGAAGGCGCCCTCGGCGGCGCGCTCGGCCGGTTGAGCGTAGTGATGGAAGCCTATCCGGACTTAAAGGCTAACCAGAACATGATGCAGTTAAGCGAGGAACTCACCTCCACCGAGAACAAGGTCGCCTTCGCGCGGCAGGGTTACAACGATCAGGTGAACGTGTACCAGACGTACAAGCAGCAGTTCCCGCCGAACATCTTCGCGGGCATCTTCGGGTTCGAGGACGCGGCGTACCTTGAGATCGAAGAGGCGGCGAAGCGCGAGGCGCCGAAGGTGGAGTTTTGAGCGGGCTTTTGGCCGTCAGCTTTCTGCCTTTCGCCGACAGCATCGCCATGGCATGTGATGACAAGCGCTCACTGTTTGCCAAGTGTTAATAGCCAACGGCTCACCGCTTTGCCCCCATGAACTTCTACGAGCACCAGGACCGGGCACGCAAGGGGACGGGGCGGCTGGTTCTGCTGTTCGCGTTCGGCATGGTGGGAATCACGGCGTTGGTGTTCGGTGTCGTCGCGGCGCTGATGCTGCTGGCCGCGAACAACAACAGCGAGCTCGACCCGGCGCAGATGCCCTGGCTCCAGGCCCTGGGCGGCACGGTGTTCGGCGTGGGTGCGCTGGTCGGCGGGTGTTCGCTGTTCAAGATCGCGCAGCTCCGCAGCGGCGGCGGCGCGATCGTCGCCAGCTCCCTGGGCGGCCACCCCATCGACCCGGACACGACCGACCCGGACGAGCGCAAGGTGCTCAACGTCGTGGAGGAAATGTCGATCGCGTCGGGCCTGCCCGTGCCGCCGGTGTACCTGCTGGGCGACGAGCCCGGCATCAACGCGTTCGCCGCGGGGTATCGGCCGGAGACGGCGGTGGTCGGCGTGACGCGCGGCTGCGTCGAGCAGCTCTCGCGCGACGAGCTGCAGGGCGTGATCGCCCACGAGTTCGCGCACATCCTCAACGGCGACATGCGGCTGAACATCCGGCTGATCGGCGCGATCTTCGGCATCCTCGCGCTGTCGGTGGTGGGCCGGGTTGTGGTCCGCAGCATGTTCTACAGCGGCTCGAGCCGCAGCCGCAGCAGCGGGAAGAACGAGGGCGGCGGCAAGCTGGTGATCCTGCTCGTGGGCGTCGCGTTGATCGTGATCGGGTGGGTCGGCGTGCTGTTCGGCAAGCTGATCCAGGCGGCGGTGTCGCGGCAGCGCGAGTTCCTCGCCGACGCGTCGGCCGTGCAGTACACCCGGAACCCCGACGGCATCGGCGGGGCGCTCAAACGCATCGGCGGGTTGCAGTACGGCAGCCGGGTCCGCTCGCCCCATGCGGAAGAAACCGCGCACCTGTTCTTCGGCCAGGCGATGTCGCTGGGCGGTTTGCTCGCGACGCACCCGCCGCTGCCGGAGCGCATCAAACGCATCGACCCGCGCTGGGACGGGAACTTCATCACGGAAGAGCGCGGCGGGGCGCCGACCTCGGCGATCGCGCAGGCGGCCGGCGCGGCGGGCTTTGCGGGCGGCGTGTCGCCAGGTGTGCAGCGCGACGCGACCGGCGCGGTGCGGACGCAAGGTGCGCCGGCGGGCGAGGCCTCGGACGCCGTGCTCGGCGGGGTGGGCGAACTGGACGACGCGCACATCGCGGCGGCCCGCGCGTTCATCGCCGCGCTGCCGGACGAGGTCCGCGCAGCGTCGCGCCGGCCCAATGATGCCCAGGCGCTGGTGTTTGCGCTATTGGTGGATCAAGACTCGGGGGTACGACAGAAGCAATTCGCGTTGCTCGAACGCGAGGCGTCGGCCGCCGTGGCCCGGCTGGTCCCGGCGTTGGTGGATACGGTCGCGGGCTTGGACCGCGCGTGGCGGCTGCCGGTGCTGGATATGTGCGTCCCGGCGTTGTCGAACATGGCGCTGGCGGAGTACCGCAAGTTCTCGAAGGTGGCTGAACATCTGATCGCGGCGGACGCGCGGGTCGATCTGTTCGAGTGGGCGTTGCGCGAGGTGATCCGCCGGCACGTCGGCGCGCGGTTCGAGCGCCGGCAGGCGGATAAGGTGAAGTACGGCCGGCTCGCGGAGGTGAAGGTCCCGATGCAGACCGTGCTCTCGGTGTTGGCCCACGTCGGTCAGCACGGCGACGAGGCCGCGGCCCGCCACGCGTTCGACGAAGCCGCCGCCGTCACGGGTCTCAAGGACGTGTCGCTGCAACCGCGGGCGAACACGGACATGCAGGCGGTCGCGGCGTCGATCGAGTCGCTGTCGCAGCTCGCGCCGAAGCTCAAGCAGCAGGCGGCCGAGGCGTGCGTCGCGTGCGTGGCGGCCGACGGCAAGGTCACGGGCCGGGAGGCGGAGCTGTTGCGGGTCGTGGTCGAGGCGATGGGCGTGCCGGTGCCGCCGATCCTGCCGGGCGCGGTGGCGTCGTGAGTCGTACGGGCGTGGCGTTGATGCGTGACCTGGGGGATGCTTCCGGTTAGGCTTGTGCGTTGCGGCGTCGGCGTGGCGCCTGATGAACTGACGAACCCGATCAGGAATCCGAGATGAGCCGAGCCGTGCGGAGTGTCGTTTGTTTGCTGGTGTGTGGTGCGGGTTTCGCGCTGGCCGGTTGTCAGCGGGGCGGGGTCGAAAACCGCCGGGTGGCGTCGGTGCCCGAACCCGTGGAGGCGGACCTTTATTCGCCGGCCGTGACCACGCGCGAGCAGAGCGACCCGTTCGCGCAGCCGGGTGTGTTCAACGCGCCGGTGGACGACGGCGGCGGCAACGCCGTGTTCACCACACCGACGACCGGCGGGGGCACGTACCAGGTGCAGAAGGGCGACACGCTCTGGTCGATCTCCACGAAGGTCTACGGCGACGGTCAGAAGTGGCGCGAGATCGCGGCGGCGAACCCCGACTTGAAAGACGCCAACGCCATCCGCGAGGGCCAGGTCATCAACCTGCCTTGAGGTTCTGTCTTGAGCTTGGTCCGGGTTCGCTCAACCGCCCGACGCTTCCCACGTCACGGGTTGCCGGACCGCGTCGGCGAGGTCTCGCAGGTATTGCTCCGCCGGGATCTCATACACGCCGAACTGCTCGAGGTGCGGGTTGACAAACTGCGTGTCGAGCAACGCGTAGCCGCGCTGTCGCAGGTGTTCGACGAGGTGGACCAGGCAGACCTGCGAGGCGTCGGGCTCGCGGCTGAACATGGATTCACCGCAGAACGCCGCGCCGACCGACACGCCGTACAGCCCGCCGACGAGTTCGTCGACGCGCCACGCCTCGACGCTGTGGGCGTGGCCGCGGCGGTGCAGCTCGACGTAGACCGCGGCGAGCTCGTCGGAGATCCACGTCTCCGGCGCGTCGGGCCGGGGCTGGGCGCAGCGGGCGATGACCTCGGCGAACGCGCGGTCGCGCGTCATTGTGAAGCCCGCGTGGCGCACGCGCTTGGCCAGAGAACGCCGCACGCGGAAGCGCTCGTCCAGCGGCAGCAGCGCCCGCGGGTCGGGGCAGAACCACTCGACGCCGGCGCTGCGTCGGCCCCGCGCCATCGGGAACAGGCCCGCGCGGTACGCGTCGAGGAGCACGTCGGCGTCAGGTACGTCGGTGGTCACGGCCGGTCACGATAGCGCGCCGGCGGGGCGGTATGCTCTGGCCATGATCCGGTGTGCGGTCATATTGCCGGCGGCGGGCAAAGGGCAGCGCTTCGCGGCGTCCGGGCGGGCGTCGGCGAGCAAGATCGAGCACGAACTCGAGGGCCGCGCGGTGTTCCTCCGCGCAATCGACCTGTTCCACGGCCGGCCCGAGGTCGAGCAGATCATCCTCGCGGTCGACCCGCAGCGTTACGACGAGTTCACGTTCCGCTGGGGCGAGGCGTTGGGGTTTTTGAATGTCGATGTCGTGCCCGGCGGCGCGTCCGAGCGTTGGGAGACGGTGCAGCAAGCACTGGGCGCGGTACGCGACGGCGTGACCCACATCACGGTTCACGATGCGGCGCGGCCGGCTACGCCGGCGGCCGTGATCGACCGTGTGTTTGCTTCCGCGGAGCACCATCCGGCGGTGATCCCCGCGGTGCCGGTGTCCAGCACGCTGAAGCGGGTCGAATCGGCGGGCGGCGCGGTGGCCAAAGACCGGGTGGACGACATTCTGGGGCTGGGCGATCCCGACGGCCCCGACGTGCCGCCCGATGCGTTGGGCACCGTGGCGGAAACGGTGTCACGGGCGAACGTGGTCGCGGTGCAGACGCCACAGGTGTTCGACGCTGGCGTGCTCCGCGCGGCGTACGAGCGTTTAACGAACATGAGCGCTACGCAACGCCGGGAGGTGACGGACGACGCGGGCCTGGTCGAAGCAACCGGCACGCCCGTCATGGTCGTGCGCGGCGACCCGGGCAACCTCAAGCTCACCGAGCCCGCCGACGCCGAGATGCTCGCGTCGCTCTTGCGTTTCCGGGAAACAGAGACAAAGCAGCAGGACGCGGTGCGTGACCTGTTCGGCGATGAGGACGATTAGCCGGGCGGTTGTTGCCCGAGCCATTTCTCGACCGCTTCGAGCCGGCGCTGGTGCAGTTCAACCGTGGGCTCCAGGTCGATCAGCGCACGGATCTGGAACGCCGCCGAGGCGAAGTCACGATCCTGGAGGGCGACGGTGGCGGCGAGTTCGCGGAAGCTGGCGTTGTATGGCTCGCGGAACAGCGCGCTTTCGACCGCGCCGTACGCGGCCGCGTAGTCCCCGTGCCGGCGGTAGAGGTCGGCCAGGGCGATGGCCCACTGCGCATCGTGCAGCTCGCGCCGGTCGAGCCAGGTCAGCACCTCGATCGCCGCGTCGGTGTCGCCGCGGGCGAGCGCACGGGCGGCGAGCTGGCGGCGCGGCCAGGGGTCGGAGGGGCGGGCCGCGGCGTAGCGCTCGAGCGTTGCGTCAACGTGCGCGTCGTCCATTTCGGGGTCGTTGAGCGCGCGTTGGGCGAGGAGGCGCAGCAGCGTCGGGTGGTCGGGGTCGGCTTCGACCCACGCGTCCAACGGTTCGGTGGCCAGGTCGGCCGCGGCGCTGCCGAGCGCCTCGGCGTCGCCGGGTTCGTCGCCGTCGGGGCCGGCGAGCAGCGTGCGGACCTCGTCGGGCAGCGGGCGGGTGTTGAGGCCCCAGGCGTTGGCCTGCGCGTCGGCCCATTCGAGGAAGGCGGACATAAACGCCTCGGGGCTCTGGCCGGTCGCGCGTCGCAGCGCGTCGGCGTCGTCGCCGGCCTGGGCGTAGACCGCCAGCATGTCGTTGAGCACCCGGTTCCCGTGGGTCTCCACGAGGTACTCGATCATCCAGCCCGACTGCTGGTACGCGAACCCGATGCGCCGGGTGCCGAACGCGGCTTCGAGTTCATCGAAGGGGATGAGTTCGTCTTTGGCCAGCGCCTGCGCGAGCATCTGTTGGGTTTCGTAAGTGCGTTCGAGTTGTTCGAAGTGGGTGGCCGTGCCTTCGTGGAACCAGCGCGGGCAGAGGTGGTGGCTGAGGTCGAAGAGGATCGCGTGGACGTACTCGTGGCGCAAGACGTCGGCCCAGTGGTAGACGCCGGTCTGTGCGGCACCCAGGCGCGGCGGGGTCATCGCCAGTACGTCGCCGGTGCAGGCGGCGAGCGCTCCGAGTTCGCTCTGGCCGGTGATGCGGACGGCGAAGGTCTGGCTGTCGGGCAGCAGGTCGATCTGGATCGGGCCGTGCGGGTGGTCATCGGTGACTTGGCCGAACGCCTCACCCAGTTCGGCGGCGAGGTCGTCGCGGATCGTTTCGAGCACGGGCGGAAGGTCGCGGGCCAGCGCGGCGTCGGGCCCGGGGGCGTGGCGGATGACGAAGTGATCCGTGTTAATCGCGGGCCAAGCGAGCATGGTTTCGACGAGGTCGAGCGAGTTGTTGACGCCGGCGTGGAAGGGGTCGAGCCGGGCGGCGGCGGCGAGCTCGTCGCGGGCCGCGGGCAGGTCGCCGAGCTGCATGAGCATCAGTCCCAGTTCGAGGCGCGGCGCAGCGGCGTTGGGTTGGCGGCGGACGGCCTCTTCGAAAAAGCCGCGGGCGCGGTCGTACTGGCGGGCGGTCGAGAGTACGGACGCGACGGTGAGGTGCCCGCCGGGGTGGCCAGGCGCGGTTTGGTCGCGCTGTTCGAGAAACGCACGGACCGCGTCGTCGTCGAACTGGCGGGCGGCCAACGCGGCACGCCAACTAGGCCAGTCCAGCGCGTGGGCGTGTTCGGGCTGTTCGCGAAGCAGTTCTTCGGCGAGCTTGAGTTCGTTGGCACGGATGGCGCGGCGGGCTTTCAGGCCGGGGATGACCGGGTGACCGGGTGTCTGTTGTTCGAGGTGGGTGATCAGTTCGGCGGCGCCGGCGAAGTTCCAGCGGTCGATGGCGATGTTGATGCCCAGGGCCATCGCGGCGGCGCCGCGCGGGTTCAGCGACAGCACCTCGTTGAGCGCATCCTCAGCTTGGCCGGGGTTGTCCTTGGCGTAGAGCAGCTCGGCCTGCGCGAGCCGGGCGGGCCAGTAGAGCGGGTCGGCTTCGACCGCGGCGTCGAGCAGGGTGATCGCCCGCCGGTAGTCGGAGGCTGGCCGGCCTTCAAGCTCGGCGAGCAGCGCGATCGCGCGGGCCGCGGCGGTCAGTTCATCGGGGTCCTGCGAGGTGTCGTGCAGGAAGCGCTCGCGGATCGGCGTCAATTGAGCGACCGCGCCGGCGAAGTCGCCCCGGGCCTCGGCGATGCGGCCGCGCAGCGACGAAAGCTCGGTGTCGGTGACGCCGGCCGGCGGTTGATCGACGAACGCCGCGACCGTGCCTTCGGCCTGATCAACCAGGCCCCGTTCGAGCTGGACTTGCGCGAGCCAGTACCGGGCGAGCGGTTGGTCTTCGGGTTGGGCGTGATCGAGCGTTTCGCGTGCTTCGGCGAGGTCGCCGCGCAGGTACGCCAAGCGGGCGCGCAGCGCGGTGGGGAGTTCTTCATTCTTCAGGTCGTCCCACGCGCCGTGTTCGACGCGGAGGCGCTGCTTGGTCGGCTCGTCGGGGATCGGGCTTTCGAGCAGGCGCGACACGGCCGGCGAGAGCGGGACTTCCAGCTCGATTGGCTCGGGATTGAGCAGGGCCTCGATCAGCGGCAGCACGTCGGCGGCGTCGGGCGTGCCGGCGTCCGGGCGGCCGTCGGGCCCCAGGGCCACGGCGGTCGCGGCGGGGACGAACCAGGCGGCCAGCCACGCGAGCGAAATCATCCACGGGGTTCGGCGGCGGCCCGCGGAGGGCGAAGGGTCGGCGTCGTGCATGTCTGAGTGTAGATCGGGCAGAGTCGGTGTCGGGGTCGTTTCCGGGTCCGGTAGCGTCGGCGGATACGTTGGTTCTCGGGCCGGGCCGGTTTCGTTACGTACACTTTCGGCATGCGGATCGCGTTTTGGGGTTCCGGCGCCTTCGGGCTGCCGACGTTGGAGGCGTTGCACGAACGGCACGAGGTGGCGTTGGTGGTGACGCAGCCGGACCGCCCGGCCGGCCGGAAGCAGCGGCTGACGCCGACCCCGATCGGGCAGTGGGCCCAGGACCACGGCGTGCCCGTGCGGAAGCTCGAAGACGTGAACACGCCCGAGTTCACGGCCGAGGTCGCGGGGTTCGGGCTCGACGCGTCGGTGGTGATCGCGTTCGGGCAGAAGCTCAGCCCGGAGCTGATCGCGGCGATGGGGGAACTGGCGGTGAACCTGCACGGCTCGCTGCTGCCCGGGTACCGCGGCGCGGCGCCGGTGCAGCGCGCGGTGATGGACGGGTGTGCAACCACGGGCGTCAGCGTGATCGGGCTCGCGCAGCGCATGGACGCGGGCGAGGTTTACGCTACGGCGTCGTTGGACATCCGGCCGACCGACACGTCCGGCGACGTTCACGACCGGCTGGCGGAACTCGGGCCCGACGTCGTGCTGGAAGTGATGGCCGCGCTCGAAGCCGGCACGCTGTCGCCGCAAGCGCAGGACGAAGGCCAGGCGACGCGGGCCCCGAAGCTCAGAAAGTCGGACGGGACGGTGGATTTCGCCGCGGCGGATTTAACGCCCACGGCGTGCCGCGCGTGGATCAACGGGCTGAACCCCTGGCCCGGTTGTCGGGTGCGGTGGGTGAAGTCCGAGGCGGAGGATGAAGCGCAACCGCTGATCCTTCGTCGCGTGATTGATGAGCCGGCTTCGTCCGACGGGACACAAACCGCGCCGGGCGAGATACTCGAAGACTTACGCGTGGTCGTCGGAGGCGGGACGATCCGACTGTTGCAGTTACAAGCGCCGGGCACGAAGGTGATGGACGCGGGAGTATTCGCATCCGGGCACGGGTTGCGGGCGGGGGATCGTCTGTTGCCGTGGACCGACGCGGAGGAAGCGTGAAGCGTGGGCGAGACACCGTGCCGAAGAAAAAGCTCGCGGGCGCTGCCCTTGATGCGAGGCATGTGGCGATGGTCGAGGGACCGGGCCGGCCGTTAAGTGCTGACAGGCCGCGAGCTTCCACCATTATCGTGCATCCGCGCCGAGACGGATGAGAAAAGCGCTGTTCTCGCGGACAATTATTTTTCTTGGTACTTCCCGAGCGTGCGGAGGCGTTCGTAGCGCTTTTTCACCAGGTTTTCAACCTTGAAGCGCTTGAGTTCGCGGAGCTGCTGGATGAGCCACTTCTCTAGCAGGTCCGCCATCGCGGCGGGCCGGCGGTGGGCGCCGCCGAGCGGTTCGTCGATGACGGTGTCGATGGTGCCCAGTTCGAGGTTGTCTTTTGCGGTGAGCTTCAGTGCTTCCGCCGCCTTGGGGTTGGTCTGCGGGTTGGCCTCTTTCCAGAGGATCGCCGCGCAGCCCTCGGGCGAGATGACGGAGTACCACGCGTACTGCAGCATGGCGAGCCGGTCCGCGACGCCGATGCCGATCGCGCCGCCCGAGCCGCCCTCGCCGATGACGACGCTGACGATCGGCGTCTTCAGGCGCGCCATTTCGCGGAGGTTGACGGCGATGGCTTCGGCCTGGCCGCGCTCCTCGGCGCCGATGCCGGGGTACGCGCCCTGCGTGTCCACGAACGTGACGACGGGCAGCCCGAACTTCTCCGCGAGCTTCATGCAGCGCAGCGCCTTGCGGTAGCCCTCGGGGTGGGCGCAGCCGAAGTGGCAGCGGATCTTTTCCTTGGTGTCCTTGCCCTTGTGGTGCCCGATGATCATGGCCTTGTGCGGGCCGACGCGCCCGAAGCCGGCGGTGATCGCGGGGTCGTCGCCGTAGTGCCGGTCTCCGTGCAGCTCGGTGAAGTCTTTGACGAACGCGCGGAGGTAGTCGACGGTCTGCGGGCGATTGGGGTGCCGGGCGACCTGAACGGTCTTCCACGCGTCGAGGTTGTTGTAAAGCTTCTTGAGCATCGCGGTGTGCGACTGCCGGAGCTTGCGGACCTCGGTGGTGACGTTGAGCGACGGGTCGAGCCCGACGGCCGAGCGGCTGGGGTCGGTCTGCGCTTCGAGCTCGGCGATCTGCGACTCGAGCGCCGCGAGCGGCTTCTCGAACTCCAGCACGTGCGGCGCGCTGCCGACGAACTCGTCGGGACGAACGGTTTTGGAGTCTTCGGCCAAAGCGGGGGTCCTCGGCGGTGCCGGTCGGATCGGGTACCTTGAACGCCGCATTGTAGAGGATTCCGCCGAGCGTCCGCCATGCCCGAACACGCACCCTCAGACCCCGCGCACCCCTCAGGCCCCGTGCTCCCCGACATCGCGCAGGTGATGATCGTCGGCCCGGGCCTGCTGGGCGGCAGCGTCGGGCTGGGGCTCAAGGCGCTCGGGTACGCCGGGCGGATCGTCGGCGTGTCGCGCACGCGGGCCACGCTCGACGAGGCGGTCGGAGTCGGGGCGATCGACGCGGGGTTTACGGACGTGGGGGAAGCGTTGAAACACGGCGGGCGCTGCTTGGTGGTGGTGTGCGTGCCGCTGGGGCGGTTTGCCGCGGTGTTCGAGGCGCTCGCGCCGCACCAGACCGCAAACATGGTGATCACGGACGTCGGCTCGACGAAGCTCAGCGTGATCGCCGAGGCGAAGCGCGCGTTGCCGAGGCCCGAGTTCTTTGTGCCGGCGCACCCGATGGCCGGCTCGGAGAAGCAGGGCCCGAAACACGCCGAGGCACGACTGTTTCAGGGAAAGCCGTGCGTGCTGTGCCCCGACGACACGACAGACGCCGGCGCGCTCTGCACCGTGACGTCGTTGTGGGAGGCGTTGGGAAGCGTGGTCTGCACGATGACCGCAGAGGAACACGACCAGCAGGTCGCGGCGATCTCGCACCTGCCGCATTTGTTGTCGGTGCTGTTGACGCTGACCGCGTCGGACATCGGGCCGTTGGACCTGGCGTCGTCGGGGTTCCGCGACACGACCCGGCTGGCCGCAAGCAACCCGCCGATGCGGGCGGACATCATCGCCAACAACCGCGCGCCGATCGCGCAGGCGCTGGACCGGTTTGCGTCGCGGCTCGAAGGTTTGCGGGCGCTGCTGCGGGAGAACAAGGACGACGAGTTTATGGCATTGTTGAACGACGCCCAGGCCGCCCGCCTCGGCTGGCAACGGGGGGTGGATGGAAAAGCCGGGTCGTCGTGAGGCCGGGCGATGGAGGCGGGTGAGCGGGGAAATGCCGCCGTCAACGATTCACGCGGTTACACTGCATCGATGCAGTACGAGTTGGGCTTCATCGGCGCGGGGAACATGGCCGAGGCGATCGCGCGCGGTGCGGTGCGCGGCGCGGTCCTGCCGGTGACGCGCATCTTCGCCGCCGACCCGGCGATGCCGCGCCGCGGGGTGTTCCAGCAGATCGGCATCACGACCGGCGGCGACGCCACCGACGTGGTCACGCGCTGCCGGGTGATCGTGCTCGCGGTCAAGCCGCAGACGCTGCCCAAGCTGGCGGACATGCTGGCCAAGATCGACGCGGCGACGCAGACCGTGATCTCCATCATGGCCGGCGTGAAGGCCGAGTCGCTCGAAGCCATGATCGGTGACGGCGCCCGGGTGGTGCGCGTGATGCCCAACACGCCGCTGATGGTGCAGCGGGGCATGTCCGCCGTGGCCCGCGGCGCCCACGCGACCGCCGAGGACGAAGCGTTCGCGATGCGGCTCTTCGGGGCGTGCGGCCACGCGATCGCGGTGGAAGAAAGCCTGATCGACGCCGTGACCGCGGTGTCGGGGTCCGGGCCCGCGTATGTTTTTTATCTCGCCGAGGCCATGCGGGAAGCGGCCAACGACCTGGGTTTGGGCGAGCACGCGGCGGTGCTGGTCAACCAGACCCTGCTCGGCGCGTCCGAGCTTCTGTGCAAGTCCGACGAAGGCCCGGCCGAACTCCGGGCCAAGGTCACCAGCCCCGGCGGGACCACCGAGGCCGCGATCAACCACCTCGACGACAACGGCGTGAACGAGATGATCGTCCAGGCCCTCAAAGCCGCCCGCGACCGTTCGGTCGAATTGGGAAAGCATTCGGGTTGACCCGCATTTTATGGTCTGATTGTTGCGGGGCTGCGTGAAATCTCTGGAGGTTTCGCAACGCCGCGCAGCTGGCCGCGTCTATCGTGTAACCGGATGGTTTGCTCTGAAGAACAAGTTGCACGTCGCGACACGGCGTTCACGCTCGTCGAGCTGCTCGTCGTGATCAGCATCATCGCGCTGCTGATCGCGCTGGTTCTGCCCGCGCTGGCGGCCGCGCGCGAGGTCGCCAAGACCGCCCAGTGCCAGAGCCGGCAGCGCCAGGTCGGCATCGCGGTCACCGCGTTCAGCACCGACCGCAAGGGCCTGCTGCCCGAAAACCGCATGTCCGTCGAGCCGAGCGAGCACGTCAGTTGGCGTTTCCAACTCGCCGAGCAGAACTATCTCGGCGACGAACGCGTCTGGCTTTGCACCATGTCGCCGACCGACCCGCGTTCCGAGGAAGGCGAGGTCAACAACGGCAGCGTCAACGTCGGCGACGTCGCGAGCAGCTACGCCATCAACGGGCACCTGGTCTGGGTGCAGTTCCCCGAGTCGGTCGAGGCCCGCCGCAAGATCAGCGCGATCCCGCGGGCGTCGCACACGGTCCTGCTTTCCGAAACCCGGGCCGAGTTCCCCGACCTGCGCGTCACGCCCAACAACCTCCAGTTGCGCGACGACGGCCACAGCATGTTCGGCTACTGGCACCAGCGTCAGGGCGTGTATACCGCGCTCGACGGGCACGTCTTCCTCGAAAAGCTGTTGCTCACGGGACTGCCCGACTGCCGCTGGCACGCCGGCGAGGACTACGGCCCCGACCCCTTCGACCCGCAGACCGAGGAACAGAAACAAAGCCCCCACGCCCACCACGAATGGGTGCCCTGGCTGGGCCCGGACCACCAATGACCGGTTCGCGGTCGTGACCGAAGGCCGGTTATGATCGGCATCGCACTTTTGCGCAGTGCGGATCGCGTGACCTTCGGAGTCGACATGGACAAGCAAACCGGCCGTCGGGAACTGCTCAAGCTGGCCGGTGGTGTGGGCGCGGGTTTGCTGGCCGGCGGCGCGTCCGCGCAGCCGGTGACATCGGGTCAAATGGCTTCGCGTCTGCGCACGCTGCGTTTCGCGCACTTCACCGACGTCCACGTCAAGCCCGAGCGTGGGGCCGATCGCGGTTTCATCGCGGCGCTCCAACACGCGCACGCCCTGGACGACCCGCCGGAGCTTCTGGTCAACGGCGGCGACGTCATCATGGACGCGCTCGGGCAGACCGCCGAGCGCACGCAGACGCAGTGGGACCTGCTGCACCGCATCCTCGACGACCACTGCCGGCTGCCGATCGAGCACTGCCTGGGCAACCACGACATCTGGGGCTGGTACACGGACAAGAGCGGCACCACCGGCGACGAGCCGAAGTGGGGCAAGGCCTGTGCGCTCGAACAGTTCCAACTCGAAAAGCCGTACCGCAGCTTCGACCGGGCGGGTTGGCACTTCGTGATCCTCGACAGCGTCCAACTCCGCGAGGGCGGCGGGGCGTACGTCGCCCGGCTGGACGACGAGCAGTTCGAGTGGCTGCAAGGCGACCTGGCCGACACGCCCGACACGACGCCGGTGGTGGTCGTGTCGCACATCCCGATCGTCGCGGTCACGCCGATGTTCTTCAAGAACGAGTTCACCGACAACGACCCGGACCTCTCGGCCGCGCTGATCCACACCGACCTGCACCGCATCAAAGACCTGTTCGCCCGGCACGGCAACGTCAAGCTCTGTCTCTCCGGGCACATTCACTTGGTCGACCGCGTCGAATACCTCGGCACGACCTACATCTGCGACGGCGCGGTCAGCGGCGCGTGGTGGGGCGGCGACTGGCACGAGTGCGACGAGGGCTACGGCGTGATCGACCTCTACGACGACGGCAGTTTCGAGCACCAATACGTTCCCTATGGCTGGACCCCCGAGCAAGACGCGTGATTGTTTGGCCACGTCTTGATATGCGATGAGTTACGCATCCCTCCGTGAGTTCGTGGACGCCCTGGACGCGGCCGGTGAGTTGAAGCGCATCGCCGCGCCGGTGTCGTCGATGCTCGAGATCACCGAGATCGCCGACCGGGTGAGTAAGTCGTCCGCGGCGTCGGTGTCGGAGCACGCGCGGGCTTTCGACCCGCTGGGGTGTGAACAGGGCGGGCACGCGCTCTTGTTCGAGAACGTCGAAACCCCGGAGGGTAAGGCCGGGATGCCGGTGCTCATCAATGCGTTCGGCAGCTACCGCCGGATGGAGATGGCGCTGGGCTGCACCGACGGCGGGTTCGAGGCGCTCGCGGCCAAGGTCGAGTCGCTGGTCAAGCCCGAGCCGCCCGCGAAGCTGATGGACAAAGTGCGCAAAGGCCTTGAGCTGGCGAAGGTCGCGTCGCTGCCGCCGAAGGTCGTGAAGTCCGGACCGTGTCAGGATGTCGTCAAGACCGGCGACGACATCAACCTGTTCGACTTGCCCGTGATCAAGTGTTGGCCCGACGACGGCGACCCGCGGGCGTGTGGCTATCCGCTTTCGCCGGAGCAGGCCGGCACGGCGGAGGGGCTCGGGCGGTACATCACCTTTGGCGGCGTCTACACCATCCACCCCGACGACGCGGGCAAGCCCGAGGGCGAGCCGCGCCCTTCACGCAACGTCGGCATGTACCGGGCTCAGTTGATCGACCGGCAGCGCACCGCGATGCACTGGCACCTGCACCACGACGGGGCGCGTCACTGGCGGGCGTGGCGGGAGAAGAATGCCGAAAACGCAGGAAACACAGAAAACGCAAGAAACGCAGGAAATCAGGGAAAAACTTCCGGGGGCGGGGGTGGGATGCCTTGTGCGATTGTGTTGGGGGGTGAGAGCGTGCTTCCCTACGGTGCGACCGCGCCGTTGCCGCCGGGGATCAGCGAGTTGATCTTCGCGGGGTTCTTGAACAACGCCTCGATCCCGCTGGTCAAGTGCAAGACCATCGACATGCACGTTCCGGCGAACGCAGAGATCGTGATCGAGGGCTACGTCAGCACCGAAGCAGGCACGATCGGTTACGACCCGCACTCACATGCGGGGCTCAATCACGAGCGCGAGGTTTTCGAGGGGCCGTTCGGCGACCACACCGGGTTCTACTCGCTGCCGGATCGTTACCCGGTGTTCACCGTCACCGCGATCACGCACCGGCGCGATCCGATTTATCCGACCACCGTGGTCGGCTACCCGCCGCAGGAGGACTACTACCTCGGCAAGGCGACCGAGCGCGTGTTTCTGCCGCTGCTCAAGACGCTCGTGCCGGACATCCTGGACTACGACCTGCCGCGCTTCGGCTGCTTCCACAACTGCGCGTTCATCCAGATCAAGAAGGAATACCCGCTCCAGGCCCGGCGGGTGATGCACGCGATCTGGGGCGCGGGCCAGATGGCGTGGACCAAGTGCATCGTCGTCGTTGACCATGATGTCAACGTCCACGACCACGAGGCGGTGCTGTTCCACCTGATGGCCAACTTCGACCCTGGCCGGGACCTCGAAATTGTCAACGGCCCGCTCGACATCCTCGACCACGCCGCGCCGCGCCTGGGCGCCGGCTCGAAGATCGGCTTCGACGCGACGCGCAAGTGGAAGGGCGAAGAGGTGAACGGCCAGCCGGTGCGCGACTGGCCGACGCTGCTGGCCATGGACCTGGTCGTCAAAAAGCGGGTTGACGCGTTGTGGCCGAGTCTGGGCTTGTAACCGGGCGAAGCGTCGGGCGAATTTGCGAGGCGAGCGGTGGAATGATCGATACGCACTGCCATCTGACGTATGCGGGGCTGGCCGAGCGCGTCGACGCGGTTGTCGCCGATGCGCGGGCGGCAGGGGTGGACCGGATGATCTCGGTGGGCACGACGCCGGAGGACGCCGTTGCTGCGCACGCGTTGACCGAGCGGTTTCCGGGCGTGGTGTACGCGACGGCGGGGGTGCATCCGCATTACGCGGGGAAAGTCGGCGACCTCTTCGCGGTGCAGGCGGCGCTGGCGGGCCTGGCCGCGCGGCCGGGCGTGGTGGCGCTGGGCGAGATGGGGCTGGATTACTACTACGACGAGCCGGCGAAAGATGTGCAGCGCCGTGTGTTCGAGGCGCAGCTCGAACTCATGGCCCGGCCGGAGTTCGCGCACCTGCCGGGGGTGATCCACAACCGCGAGGCTACGGACGACACGCTGGCGGCGATCGCGGCGTCCGGGGTGGCGGGGCAGCGCTTTGTGTTCCACTGTTTCACCGGCCAGCCGGACGAGGTCGAACGCATCCTTGCCATCGGAGCGATGGTGGGTTTTACGGGGATCGTCACGTTCAACAGCGCGAAGAACGTCGCCGACGCGTCGGACCGTGTGCCGCTGGACCGTTTGTTGATCGAGACGGACAGCCCGTACCTGACGCCGGCGCCGCACCGCAAGGTCCGGCCGAACGAGCCGAAGTACGTCACGCACGTCGCGGCGTTTCTGGCCGAGCGACGCGGGATGGCGGTCGACGAACTGACCGCGGCGACCGACCGCAACGCGGAGGGGTTTTTCGGGTTGGATTGACCGAATGGTTCTCGATATATCTTCAATAGTCCAGTGGTGTTCAAACATGACTTGGGGGGTGCCACGGTCGCTTGCGACCGTGTGTCTGGGGTGATGACGTCTTGAGTACGTGGTTTGACCGGCACGGTCGCAAGCGACCGTGGCACCCGGAACCAACGCGATTGCCTCCAATGAAAAGAAACCCACGCTCGTGGAGCGCGGGCTTCGGCGGTGGTGTTTGCGGTTGAATCTGAAGCGTTACGCGGCTTTGCGGAGCGGGGTTTCCTGCTCGTCGGCCTTGGGCATCGGGTGCGGCTCGCCGACGTCGGCGGTGCCGAGCTTGCCGGTGAGGTAAGCGGTCAGCTTCTGGCGGTCGCGCGGGCCCAGGAAACGGTCGATGATCAGGCCCATGCGGATCGGGCCGGCCTCGTCGTCGTGCATCCGGGCGACGCGGCCCTCGATGCGGACGGTGACGTGTTCCCGGCCCGGCAGCATGGCGCGGACCTGGAGCGTCTCGCCGGTTTCCAGCGGCGTGTCGATCTCGAAGCGCAGCCCCGACATGCTGATGTCGTACAGGTGCCCGGCCCAGCGGTAGCGGTCCTCGCCGGGACGTTTGGCCCGCAGCAGGGTGTACATCGGCGGCAGCGTCGCACGCGGCGCGCTGCGCTGGTTGCGGTCGGGGAACTTGTACGCGTCGGCCATGACTTGCTCCAGAGAAGGGTGAGAAACGGTCCGGCCCGGGGCCGCGTGACGCGGCGGGCCGGCGGGTTTCTCCTCTGCCCGGAACATCGTCCGTGGCCGGGGCCGACTTAACCCCCCAGCACCGAAAACGGTCACGCCTTCGCCAGACGGCGCAGCCCGGGCGGGTTTCCCAGCCGGCAGGACCGGTCAAGCCCGCGGTCGCGCCGGGCCGATAACGACACCATGAGACAGACCTGCGTCCCGGCGATCGGTGTGCCGCGTGTCCTGCTGGCCGGGACGCCCGGCACGGTGGCGGAGTTGTGTGCGAGCCTGCCCGCGCTCGCGGCGTCGCCGGGCGGGGCGGCCGACGTGCCGCACGTGATCGGCGCGGTGTTGATGCGGCCGGGGAACGTGCCCTGCCGGACGCTGGGCGACTTCCCGGCGTTGCTCGAAGTCGTTTCGGACGTCGAGCCGGACCGCGTGCTGATCTGCCTGCCCGTCGCGCTGCGGGGCGTGGTGCGGACGCTGGGCAACGCGCTGGACGCCGCCGGCGTGGCGTGGAGCTACCTGCCGCCGCTGGCGGACCAGATCGCCGGCCGCGGCATGGGCCCGGGCACGTCCGACGAGATCGACCTCGCCGCCCTGATCGACCGGGCGCCGCGCGGCCTCGATGACGCAGCGATGAAACGCCTGATCGAAGACAAGACCGTTCTGATTACCGGTGCCGGCGGGTCCATCGGCTCGGAGTTGGCCCGCATCGTCGCGGGCCGCAACCCGCAGCGCCTCGTGCTGGTGGAACGGGCTGAGAATGCGCTGTTCGAGATCGACCGGCAGTTGCAGCAGCGCTACCCACGGCTTTCGATCGACGCGGTGCTCCACGACGTGACCCAGCGTGAGCGCACGTTCGACGTCGTCGATCGTTGTCGGCCGCAGGTCGTCATCCACGCCGCGGCGCACAAGCACGTACCCATGATGGAAGACCACCCCGCCGAGGCCGTCGAGAACAACTTCTACGGCACGCGCAGCATCGCCGACGCGTCCGACCGATGCGGCGTCGAGACCTTCGTCATGATCTCGACCGACAAGGCGGTGAATCCGTCGTCGGTGATGGGCGGCAGCAAGCGCCTGGCTGAGCTGTACATCCGCGACCTCAACCGCCAGAGCCCTACGACGTACTGCATGGTGCGGTTCGGCAACGTGCTGGGGTCGGCGTGTTCGGTGCTGCCGATCTGGGCGGACCAGTTGCGGACCGGCGGGCCGATCACGGTGACGGACGAGAAGATGACGCGCTACTTCATGACGATCCCCGAAGCAGCGGGGCTGGTTTTGGAGGCGGCGGCGCTCTCCGGGCGAGCCGACGAGAACGCCGACGACGCGTACCCGTTCCCCGGCGGCGAGGTGTTCCTGCTGGACATGGGCGAGCCGATCCGCATCCTCGACATGGCCGAGCGTTTCCTGAAGATTCAGGGCCTCGAACCCGGGCGGGACGTGGACATCACGATCACCGGCCCGCGCCCCGGCGAGAAGCTCTTTGAGGAGCTCGCGTACAGCGGCGAGGACATGATCCCCACGCCGCACCCGGCGATCCGCATCTGGTGGACCACTTCGCCCGACGCGTCTCACGTCAAGCGGATCATCGACACCTTCGACGGCCTGCGCGGCCAGTCCGGCGACGCGACCCAGCCCTGGCGGGGTGTCAAGCCCGAGGCCGTGTCGGCGGCGCTGCGTGGCCTGCTGCCCGAGATGGTCGCCGCGGCGGCGTGAGTTTGTCGCCGGTCGGCGGGTCCGTTATCACTGCGGCGATGACCGCCCGCGCCCCCGACCAGCTCCGGCCGACCACCATCGAACCGTTCCCCGCGGCCGCGCCCGGCAGCGTGATGATTTCACAGGGCCAGACGCGTGTGCTGTGTACCGCCAGCGTCGAACGCGACGCGCCGCCGTGGATCAAGCGCGACCCCGACACCGGCGTGCCCGTGCAGGGCTGGGTCACGGCCGAGTACGCGATGCTGCCCGGCTCGACGCCCGACCGCAAACGCCGCAAGACCGACGGGCGCTCGACCGAGATCCAGCGGCTGATCGGGCGGTCGCTCCGCGCCGCGGTGGACCTGACGAAGATGCCCGGCGTGTCGATCGTGTGCGACTGCGACGTCGTCTACGCCGACGGCGGGACGCGCACGGCGTCCATCACCGGCGCTTACGTTGCGCTCGCGCAGGCCGTGCGCTGGGCACAGCAGCAGGGACGCATCCAGGGCGACCCGATGCTGGAGCCGGTGGCGGCGGTGAGCGTCGGGGTGTGCAACGGCGTGCCGACGCTGGACCTGGACTATCCGCTGGACGTCGCGGCCGAGGTGGACATGAACGTGGTGATGAACGCGGCGGGGCGGTACATCGAGGTGCAGGGCACGGGCGAGCACGGCACGTTCAGCCGGGCCGAACTCGACGCGCTGCTGGGTCTGGCGGAGAAAGGCATCGCGGAATTGCGGGCCGTGCAGACCGAAGCGCTGAAGGCGGGTTCGGCGTGATGGTGCGGTCGGGTTTGTACTTCTTCATTCTGGTCGGTGCGTCGATCTGGTCGGCGGACTGTTCGCAACCCGCGCTGGCACAGGACGAACGCAGTGCGAATGCCGAGGAATCCGCCGGCAGCGACGCCGATTCGATGCTGCGGAAAATGCGGGACCTTGGCGCGGTTCCGATCAATGCCGAAGGTTACACCTTAGAGTTGCGGGGCTCGAAGCAGGCTCGGCCGGACACGCTGATGCGTTTGGGAACGATGTACTTCGTGGCCGAGCGCGACGCCGGGGCGCTGCTCATGGGGTTTGAGACCACGTCCGGCACGATCCGGTTCGGGATCCGCGACGTGTCGTCGCAGTTCGAGGAAGGCCTGGGTTTCCCGCCGCTCCCCGAAGCGCCGCAAGGCCTGCAACTCCGCCACCACTGGACGCCGCCGGTCAACGCGGTGCGGGTCACGGGCGACCCGAGCGGGCGGTGGCTGTACGTGCTCACCCTGCCGGGCGACGTCTGGCGTTACGACACGCAGACCGGGCAGGCCTTGGAGGTGATCGCGTGGCACAACTACGTCGCCGACCCGCCGACGACGCCCATCGCGCAGGGGCTGTGCTTCGATGACCGGCAGCGGATGTACGTCGTTTCGAACGTGCGCGACACGACCGTCCAGCCGTGGATCAACCGTGCGACCGTCTGGCGATCCGACCCGGTGAAACACGGCGAAGCGGAACGTATCGACCTCACGCCCTGGTCCAGCGTCGACTACCCCTACGGCATCCACAACTTCAACCACGGCGTGGGTCACGTCGCGCAGGGTCCCGACGGCATGATCTACGTCGGCAGCGGGTCGCGCACCGACGCGAACGAAGACTCGCCCGACGAACGCATCGCCAACGGCGGCGAGGTCGAGCTCACCGCCTGCCTCTGGCGTCTCGACCCCGACGAAGCAGAGCCGGAGGTGCAGGTCTATGCGCGCGGCCTGCGCAACCCGTTCGGGTTCGACTGGGATGATCAGGGTCGCTTGTGGGCGACGGACAACGGACCCAACGCCGACCCGCCCGGCGAACTCAACCTCGTCGAGGAAGGCAAGCACTACGGCTTCCCGTACGCCTTCGCGGACTGGGCCCAGAGCCCGTACGGCCACACGCCCGCGCCGCCGGACGGCGTGGCGTTGGTCCCGCCGGTGGTGAACCTCGGGCCCGGCGGAGGCGGTTCGGCCGACGCGCCGATGGCCACGTTCTCGCCGCACAGCTCGCCGAACGGGCTGGCGTTTCTGGGAGACGCGTTCCCGCCGGCGCTCGCGGGGAAGTTGGCCGTCGTGCGCTTCGGCAACCAGATCCGCACCGCGCCGGTGGGGTGCGACCTGTTGCTCGTCGAAGTGCACGACACCGAGGACCCGAGCGGCCGCATTACCGTTAAAACCACGACGCTGCTCGAAAGCCTGTGCCGTCCTCTCGACGTTCACGCGACGGCCGACGGGCGGTTGTTCATTCTGGAGCACAGCCGCGAGCAGCTCGGCGGGCGCGGCAGCCCGATCGCGCCGGCGTTGCCGGGACGGCTGCTCGAAATGTCTGCATCTACGCCTGCGCCTTGACGCCCGGCACGCCCGCGCGGCCGGCCGGTAGACTGCGGCCCACGGAGGCATCGCCTTGGCCTGGACGCTGTACCGCTACATCCTCCGCGAGCTGCTGAAGATCATGGCGGTCACGCTCGCGGTGCTCATCACGCTGCTGAGCTTCGCCGCCGCAATCCGCCCGATCAGCGACGGCCTGCTCAGCCCCACCGCGCTGGGCCGGTTCGTGTTCTACACCGCGCCGACAATGCTCGGGTTCGCGCTGCCGTTTGCCGGGGCGTTTGCCAGCACGCTCGTGTTCATCCGTATGGCCCAGGACAACGAGGTGCTCGCGTGCAGCGCCGGCGGCCTGAGCTACCGGCGCATCCTCACGCCGGTGATCATGCTGGGCGTCGTGCTGACGCTGACGCTGCTGTTGCTGTCCAACACCATCGTGCCGCGTTTCTACCGGGCGGCGACGTCGATCATCAAGGCCGACGTGATCTCCGTGCTGGTCGCGCAGCTCAACCAGCGCAAGCCGTTCACCGGCATCGACGGCTACGTGCTCTACGCCGACGACGCGACGGTCTACGAGCCCAGCCAGGTCCCCGGTCTGGACCAGCGGCAGACGGCGGCCCAGATCGACAAGGTGGTCGAGTTGCACGGCGTGGCCGTCGGCGAGCTGGACCAGGGCCTGCCCGTGCGCGACGTGACCGCCGAGCGCGCCGTCGTGTGGGTCTACCACTGGCCCGGGCAGGACGACTCGAACCTGTCCATCGAGCTGGAGCGGTCGGTTTCCTTCGACCCCGCCAGCCAGGACTACGCCCAGGTCGGGCAGACGTCGGTGGGTCGGCTGGCGATCCCCAACCCGCTCGACGACGAGATCAAGTTCTTCTCCGGGGCGCAGCTCGAACGCATGCACGAGGAGCCGGAGCGCTACGACCGGGTGCGCGGCGCGATGGACGAACTGACGACGGCGCTGGCGACCGAGCGGCTGTACCAGGCGGTGACGGCGAATCTCGACGGTGCCGTATTCGAGGGCCCGATCCCCGGCGACCGTTACGTCTTCCTCGCGCCCGCGCTGCCGCGGCGCGGCGAGGTGCTGACGTTCAAGGGCCACGAGCGCAACCCGATCGTCGTCGAGCGGTTCACCGAGCTGTCGATGCAGGCCGACCGGCACTACCGCGCGGACACCGCGCGGATCAGCGTGCACACCTCGCCGTTCTCGGGCGAGCTGGTCATCGACATCGAGCTGGAGAACGTGCGGGTCGATCCGGGCGACACCCGCCAGGCGCTGCTGCGGTTCCGCGACCTGACCTGGCCCGAGCCGATCTTCTCCGCCGAGTCGGCGACGCCGGGCTACGAGGAGCTGCGCGACCTGGCCACGTCGGCGGACTACGCGCGTTCCGAGCCCGTCCAGTTGGCGCGGGACAAGCTGCGCGAAGAGTTCGTGCTGCTCGACCGCCGCATCCGCGCACAGCGGCACTACCGCGCGGCGTCGGCGACGTCGTGTGCGCTGCTGCTGGCCCTGGGCGCGGTGCTGAGCATCCACCTGTGCCGGCAACTACCGCTGGTCGTGTTCTTTTGGACGTTCGTGCTGGCGATCGTGACGATCATCCTGGTCAGCACGGGCGAAAACCTCACGTCCGACGCGCGGTTTCCGGCGTTCGCGGGCATGGGGTTGATGTGGGCGGGCAACGTTGTCCTGGCCCTGGTGCTGGGCACGGTGTATTGCAAGGTCGCGCGCCACTGAGGCGCGGCCTGGTCTGAATCGCGAACCATGAGCACGCTCGACCGCTACATCATCCGCCAGTTCCTCGTGAACTTCGTCATCCTGCTGGCGGTGTTGATGGGGCTGTTCATCGTGGTCGATTTGATCATCGACCTCGACGAGTTTCTTCAGGCCGGCCAACGGCTCAAGGACCGCTACATCGGCGGGGCGGTGGTGGCGACGCTGGCGTCGGTGGTGGACTACTACTACCCGGTGCTGCTGCTGGTGTATGTGTTCTTCAGCGGCCTGATCGTGGTGGGCGCGATGGGGTTCACGGTGACGGCGTTGCAGCGGCAGCGCGAGTTGATCGCGATGCTGGCGGGCGGCGTGTCGCTGCACCGGGTGGCGATGCCGATCGTGGTGACGGGCGCGGCGTTGTCGCTGGCGACGCTGCCGATCCAGGAGTTCCTGCTGCCGCCGCTGGCGGGGAAGCTTCTGCGTTCCAAGGCAGACCTCAAGCGTGAGGGCGTCAAGGAGCGGGCGATGCTGTACATCCCCGACGACGCGGGCAACCTCTGGAGCGCGGCGTCGTTCGACCCGCAGGAGGGCCGGCTGACCGACGTGCAGGTCGTCGAGCGCGACGCGCAGGGCCTGCTGAAGCGCAAGGTGCTGGCGAGCGAAGCGGTGTGGGATGAAAGTGCTTCGGTCTGGCGGCTCACCCAGGGCGCGGCATTGGACCCCTCGCCGCACCGCGCCGCCTCCGGCGAAGACGACGTGGCCAGCGACCAACTCGACCGCGTCGTCGGCGTCGATGAAATCGCCACGCAGCTCTCGCCCACGGCGCTGCTGGCGCGGCGGGCGTCGATCCTGCCGTCCGTCCTATCCTTGCGGCAGCTCCAGACGCTCAGCGCGAATCAGGCGGTAGACACGGCGCAGCGGCTGACGATCACGCGCACGGTGTGGGGGCGGTTCAGTTTGATGGTGCTCAACGTGTTGCTGTTGGTGATGGCGCTGCCGTTTTTCCTGCGGCGCGTGCCGGGCGATGCGCTCAAGTCGGCGGTGACGGCGGCGGGGCTGTGCCTGGGCGCGTGGGGCGGGGGCGTGATGACGCTGCAGGCCTCGCCGCAGACGCTGCCGCCGGTGGTGTCGGCGTGGCTGCCGGTGGTGATCTACCTGCCGGTCGCGGCGTGGCTGCTGACGCGCGTCAAAACGTAGTCCGGGCCGGTCGTGACGGCGGCATGACGCGTCGGCGCGTATTGGCCGGGCGTCGGGTCCGGACGTTATGCTCTGGCGGTGAACAGGATCGACTCCATTTTCACGGACCTGCGTGCCGCGGGCGGCAAGGCGCTGATGCCGTTCGTCACCGCGGGCGACCCGTCGGTTGGGGCCCTGCCGGCTGTGTTGAGCGCGGTGGAGCGGGGCGGGGCGTCGGTCGTGGAGGTCGGCATCCCGTTCAGCGACCCCATTGCGGACGGCCCGGTGATCCAGGCGTCAATGAAGCACGCGCTCGACCACGGCGCGACCGTCGAGGGCGTGTTCGCCCAGGTCAAGGCGGCACGGTCAGACCTCACGCTCGGGCTGGTCGCGATGGTCAGCTATTCGATCGTCCACCGCTGGGGCCTGACGGAGTTCGTAGATACCGCCGCGGAAGCAGGGTTCGACGGCTTCATCTTCCCCGACCTGCCGGTGGAAGAAAGCGATGCGGCGGTGGCGGCGGCCCGGAGCGCCGGGTTGATCCTCAGCATGCTCGTCGCCCCGTCGACGCCGATCGAACGCGCGAAACGCATCGCCGAGGCCAGTACCGGTTTCGTTTATGTCGTCAGTCGGCCCGGCATCACCGGTGCCCGCACCGCGTTGCCAGAAGAGCTGCCCGGTCGGTTGGCGTCGTTACGCGGCGTAACCGATACGCCGATGACGGTGGGGTTCGGCGTCTCGACGCCCGAGCAGGTTGCGCAGGTGGTCTCGGTGGCTGACGCCGCGATCGTGGGCTCGGCTTTGGTCGATCACCTCGCGCAGCGGCGCGACGGCGGGGCCGAGGCGGTGGCGTTGGCGGCGGAGGAAATGGTGGCCGCGCTGGCGTCGGGGCTGGGGCAGGCTGCCGGAACCCAATAAAAAACACACGCAGGGAGGCGCGCTCCGCCGGACGACACACGGAGGGCCGACACAGGTCATGGCAAAGTCAATGCATCAGGGAATCCGCTCGAAAGTTGGCACGGCGGCTGTCGGGGTCGTGGTGGCGTGGGTGAGTCTGTTTTCGGGGGCCGACGCCCGGGCGCAGCGCGACGACCGCGAAGTGTCGGCGATGCTGGCCGACGCGTTCACGCGGGAGGCGGTGCTGACCCTCACGCGCGGCGGGCCGGGCGACCGTTCGCGGCTGGAGGCGGCGGCGATCCTGCTGGACTTCGCGGCGGAACTCGCGCCGCAGGACGCCGAGCGGCAACGCATTCGTGCCACCCTCGCCGAGTCGCGCGGCGACCCGGACACCCGCCGGCGGGCGCTGGCGCAGTACGTCCAGCTCCAGCCCGCCGACGACGCGGCGCTGCTGGACCTGTTGCTCACCCGGCTGCTGGACACGCAGACGCTGGACGGCCGGCTGAGCGCGATCGAGCGGGTGCTCAACGCCGCGAATACGAACGACCGTCTTTCGGACCCGTTGCGCTCGCGGCTGGCGTTGCTGGCGGCGCAGGCGGCGCGCGAGTTGGGCGACCCGTCCAAGTACGCCCGCTGGCTGAGCGAATCCGCCAAGCTGGACCCGGCCAACGCGCCCGCGGCCAAGGCGATGTACGCCCTGCTGATCGAGCGCAACGCCGACGGCAAGGCGCTGGGGGCCGCGGCCAAGAACTGGGTCGAGGCGTCGCCCGTGGACCCGCGGGCGCGGCTCGCGCTGGCCTCGGCGCTCAGCGCCCAGGCCGTCTACCTCGACGCCGCGCAGCAGTTCGCCAATGCGGCCCGGTTCTCCGGCGACGCGCCGCTGCCCTGGTCGGCCTACCGCACCTGGGCCGTGTGCGTCGGCGCCGCCGGCGACACCCGGATCGCCCTGGACCTGCTCGATTCGCTGGAACAGCTTCAACAAACCGGCGTGTTCGGCGACGTGGCCGGCGACGGCGGGTTGCCCATCGAGTTGGAACTGGTGCGCCTCACGCTGCTCGACGGCGCCCAGCCCGACCTCGAAGAACGGGACGAAGACGCCGTCGCCGCCACCTACGACCGGGTCGTCAAGGCCCTCGAAGACGAAGCGCTGCGCCAGCCGTCCGCCCGGCTCGAACTGGCCTGGATTCAAGCGATCTACGGCGACGCCCCCGACGACGCAGAGGCCCGCCTCGCCAACGCGCCCACCAACGACCCGGTCGTCCGCCGGGCCCGCGGGTGGATTCAGCTGCGCCGTGGCGAAGACGACGAAGCCACATGGACGTTCGAGCAGTCGCCCGACGACCCGCTATGCAAGCTGGGGCTGGCGATCCTGACCGGGCTGGATGATCCGGGCCGGGCCCGTTTCTTCAAAGAGATCATCCGCGACGCGCCCGAGTCGTTGGCGGCTCTGGTGACCGCGCAGATGCTTCACCGCGACAACCGCCCGGTCGAGCCGACTCTCGAGGGGCGGACGATCCTGGACCTGATGCAGCGCAGCCCGATCCAAGTGTGGCGGATGGACCTGGACCGCGAGCCGTGGCTGGCGATCGACGCGAAGGTGCGTCCGCTGGACGCCGAGCCGTTCGCACCGCTGACGCTGGAGTTGTCGATCCGCAACGTCGGGCTGCTGCCCATCGCGCTGGGGCCTGGCCAGCCGGTGCGAGCGACGGTCCTGGTGAACCTCGGCATGTTCAAGGATGGTCAGGCCGTCGGCACACTCCCGACGCAGGTGATCGATGCACACCGTCGGCTCACGCTCGCGCCCGGCGAGCGGATCACCGTGGCCCACCGGCTGGACTGGCGCGAGCTGGGAGAACTCGACGGTTCCGGCCTGCCCGACTCGTTCAGCTACGCGCTGTCCACCACGCTGGACCCGCGCGTCCGCTCCGACGGCGCGGTGGCGATGGGACCGATGGGAACGACCGACGCCGTGCGCGGGTTGCGTTACGCGATGCCGCCGGTCACGCCCGACTCGGCGCGTAGTTGGCTCAGCGACGTGGACAGCAACCGCGCCCAGGTCCGCGCGGTGGCGCTCGCGCGTCTGGCCATGATCGGCGAAGGCCCGGACAGCGGCATGATCGACCCGACCCGCGCCGCGGAGATCGCAGGCCTGATCAACGAGCGTTCGACCGCGTTGTCGCCGGTCTGGCTCGCGTGGCTGGCGTACCACCTCGAGGCGTCGCCGCAGTCGGCCGAGTACCAACGCGCGTTGGACGCGGCGCGGCGCAGCGACCACGACCTGGTCCGCGTGGCGCACCTGCTGGGGCAGGCCGACCGCCCCGACCACCCGGCGCTGGACGCCGCCGAACGCTCGGCGTTGCCACGGCTCAAGGCCTTCGCGCCGCTGTGGCGCGACGTTTTGGCCGGCCCCGGCGCGGCGTCCGTCGAGGCCGCCCCCGCCCCCTGACCCGACCGCCCCGATGACGCCCCGCCCCATGGCCCGATCGGCGCATCCTCCATCCAGCCCGCGCTCGCAAGGCCGCGCCGTCCGGGGCGCGGCCCGTCGGCTCGTGTCCGTCGCCTACCGCGGTGACGCTCAGGCCGCGCGCCGGGTCCGCCTCCTCCGCGCGCTCGAGCACGACCAGACCGCCGACGAGCTCCTCGACATGGACGGCCGACCCGCCTCGGCCGACCGCGTGTTCGACCACCTCCGCTGGGGCGGCAGGGTGCTGACCGCGTCGCGCCACGCCGGCGTCGCGCTGGACATGGCCCACCGCTACCGCGACCACGGCGGCTTCGTCGTCGAGGCCGGGCCAAACACCCGTCGCATCGGCCCCGGCGGCATCCCCTGGCTCGGGCCGCCCTGGCACTACGTCCTGGCCCGCAAAATCCACCTCATCAAGCCCGGCGAGTACACCGACCGCTTTACCTTCGACGTCCGCCTTACCCGCAACGCCGACGTCGCCCCCGGCTACCTCGTCTGCAAGACCGTCCCCACCTACAAACGCGTCATCGAACGCCTCCGCGAAAAGTTCCCCAAGGACGGCCACGACACGCTGCTCCGACGCGCCGAGAAGCTCGTGAAGCGCGTCTTCCCCGTGTTCCTCACCCGTGAGGCCGCGTTCCTCCAACTGCTCCAGCGCGACCTGCCGCCGCAGTACCGCAACCGCGTGCCCCGCGCCCTCGCTGTCGAGAAGGCCCCCGACGGCACGGTCAAGAAGCTCTACATGACGTGGCTACGCCTCGGCGGTCAGCCGCTGGGCCACCTCGAGTTCGCCGAGCAGTCCGCCGAGCTGCTGCACATCCTGCACAGCACCGTGGGCATCATGCACCTCGATCTGCGCCTGGACAACATGGTGATCAGCAACGGCCAGGTGTGCTTCGTCGACTTCGGCTCGGCGGTGCGACTCGGTGAAGACCTCGACAAGAGCCCGCTCCTGCGCTCGCTCTTCCACGAGATGATGCAGACCTCGCAGATCCAGCGCACGCTGGGCAAGATGCGCGAGACCGGGCACCTCACCTCCGACGTGTTGATCGCCGCGCACGGCCGCGTCGATCCCGGCGTCGACCTGTTCTATCTCGCGTTGCAACTGGGCCGGCCCTACTGGAACCCCGACCTGGTCCCGTTCATCGATTACCGGGAGGGCAGCGAGGCCGCACGCCGGCTCAAACGCCTCGCCGACGCGATCCTCCGGCCCACCGACCGCACCCGCACCGCCTTCATGTCCGCCAAGGACATGCTCGGCGGCGTCCGCAAGATCAGGCAGATCGTCGGCGAATGACGCTGGTTTGCGACGGGGCACCGCCGTATGCTTCGGGCATGCAGACACGACACAACGGACGGCTTTGGTTCCTCGTGATTCTCATGGCGCTGCTGTGCGTGGTCGCCTGGCCGATGCGGGCCGACGACACGGCCGTGATGGACCCCGAGCAGCCGGTCGCGGTCGAGGCAGGGGAATCCGCGACGCCGGACGAAGCGACCGAGGACTACGCGGCGTACGTCGGGTGGATCGAGCTGTCGGGCGTGTTGCGTGAAGGCCCGGCGCCGTTCGCGTGGGTGTCGGAGGCGGAGATGGGCCCGTCGCTCAAGTCCGTGATCGAGCAGATCAACCACGTCGCCGGCAGCGACGACCACGGCGGGATGGTGCTCTACCTCGACCAGCCGATGATCTCGTTCGCGCAGGCCGGGGCGTTGCGCCGCGCGATCCTCGACGCCCGCGACGCCGGAAAGACGGTCATGTGCTTTGCCGAGGTCTACAGCACGCTGGACTACTACCTCGCGAGCGCCGCCGACACCGTGCTGCTCCAGCGCAAGGGCCAGGTCGAACTCGCGGGCTTAGCCGTGGAAGAGATGTACCTCGCCGGCCTGCTCGACAAGATCGGCGTCAAAGCGGACCTGCTCCAGGTCGGCAAGTACAAAGGCGCCGACGAGCAACTCGTCCGCGACGCGCCCTCGCCGGAGTGGGACGAGAACATCGCCGGACTGCTCGACGGTTTGTACGGCCACATCGTCAGCACCATTGCGCAGAGCCGCGCGATGTCGGTCGAAGCCCTCGAAAGCGCGATGGCCGATTCGCTTGTGCTCACCGACGAGGCGCTGCTCGAGCGTGGCCTGGTCGATCAACTCGTCAGCCGCGACCTGCTGGGCGCGACCGAGCCGGTGTTCGGCGAAGACTTCGCCTGGGACCTCGAACTCGGGCAGGCCGGCGCGGGTGCGATGCCCGACAACCCGTTCGCGCTGTTCTCCATGCTCATCGAGACGCCCGACACCGTCACTCGCCGCGACACGATCGCCGTCATTCACGCGTACGGCCCGATCTTCTCCGGCGAGTCCACCATCGGCGACGGCCTGTTCTCCGACGCCTCCATCGGCAGCGCCACCGTCGTCCGCGCCCTTGCGGATGCGCTCTACGACGACAACATCAAGGGCGTCGTCCTGCGCATCGACTCGCCCGGCGGCTCGGCGCTCGCCTCCGAAGTCATCTGGCAGGGCATGGACGAGCTGCGCGTGGACAAACCCGTCTACGCCTCGGTCGGCGGCATGGCCGCGTCCGGCGGCTACTACATCGTCTGCGGCGCGACCCGGGTCTACGTCGAGCCCACCACCATCGTCGGGTCCATCGGCGTGGTCGGCGGCAAGCTCGTGATGGCCGGGCTCTACGACTGGGCCGGCGTGTCCATCACCCGCCGCAGCCGCGGCCCGCTCGGCGACCTGTTCAACTCCGTCGAGCCCTTCACCGACGACCAGCGCGCCATGGTGCGCGAGTCGATGACCACCATCTATGAGCAGTTCCGCGACCGAGTGCGCACCGGGCGCGGAGCCCGCCTCCCCGACCTCGACGCCGTCGACGAGGGCATGCTCTTCACCGGCGACCAGGCCGTCGCCAACGGCATGGCCGACCACGTCGGCGGGCTGGAGATCGCGCTGCACGACCTCGCCGACGAGCTCGGCCTCGAAGACGGGCAGTACGATGTCATCAACCTGCCCGGCCCGCTCTCCCTGGCCGACTACCTCGACAACATTTTCGGCGTCCGCGGCCCGGCCGTGCAGTCTCCCGCGAACCATCCCGCGGTCACGGCCCTGCGCCGCGTGCTCGGCCCGCAACGCTGGGCCCAGACCGCGGCGCTGCTCGACGGCCTGACTCAACTCCAGCACGAACGCGCGCTGCTGTTGCATCCGTCGGTGGTCTCGGTCACCACGGGGGCATCACGATAAACATGTGGCCCCCGATCCCGTGTCGGTGCCGCGTCAATCCCCGTCCGTGATACACCCGTGCGACGCGTCCTGGACGTTCTTGATGTACTTCCACAGCGTGCCCTTGGTCGCCTTGTAGGCCGGCTGCTCCCAAAGCCGGGCGCGCTTGTCCATCTCGGCCGAGTCCACCGCGACGGTGATCTCGTGCGACACGTCGTCGATCGTGATCGCGTCGCCGTCCTCCACCAGCGCGATCGGTCCGCCTTCCTGCGCTTCGGGGACGACGTGCCCGATGATGAACCCGTGGCTGCCGCCGGAGAAACGCCCGTCCGTAATGAGCGCGACGTCGTCGAGGAACCCCGCGCCCGCCAGCGCCGACGTCGGCGTCAGCATCTCCGGCATGCCCGGCCCGCCCTTGGGGCCTTCGTACCGGATCACGATCACGTCGCCGCTTTGGATCTTGCCCGCCTCGAGTCCGGCGATCATGTCTTCCTCGCAGTCGAACACCCGCGCCGGGCCCGTGAACCGCAGCCCCTGCTTGCCCGTGATCTTGCCCACCGCGCCGCCGGGGGCGAGGTTGCCCTTGAGGATGCTGATGTGCCCGCGCTCCTTGAGCGGGTTGTCCAGCGGGTGCACGATGTCCTGATCCGTGGCCAGGTCCGGCACTTCCGCGAGGTTCTCCGCCAGCGTCTTACCCGTCACGGTCTGCTGCGACCCGTCGAGCATGCCCTCGCTCAACAGATACTTCATCACTGCCGGTACGCCGCCGACTTCGTGCAAGTCTTCCATCACGTACTTGCCCGACGGCTTCAAATCCGCCAGCAACGGCACGCGGTTGGACACCGCCAGGAAGTCTTCGATCGTCAGCTTGATCCCGAACGCGTCCGCCATCGCGATCAGGTGCAGCACCGCGTTGGTCGACCCGCCCAGCACCGTGATCAGCACCATCGCGTTCTCGAAGCTCGCACGGGTCACGATGTCGCGCGGCTTGAGGTCTTTCTCGAGCAGCGTCAGCATGGCCTCGCCCGCCGCGACGCACTCGGCCCGCTTGGCCGGGTCTTCCGCCGGCGTACACGACGAGTAGGGCAGCGACAACCCCAGCGCCTCGATCGCGCTGGCCATCGTGTTCGCGGTGTACATCCCGCCGCACGCCCCGGCCCCCGGGCAGCTCTTGGCCACGATCGTCTGCCGCTCGTCCTCGGTGATCGTCCCCGCGATCGACTGCCCGAAGCTCTGGAAAGCGCTGACGATGTCGAGCTTCTCTTCCTCCCCCTTGACCGTGGCGCAGCCCGCCTTGATCGTCCCGCCGTACACCATGATCGCCGGCCGGTTCAGCCGGCCCATCGCGATCACCACGCCCGGCATGTTCTTGTCGCACCCCGGCAGCGCGATCAGCCCGTCGTACCACTGCGCCCCCATCACCGTCTCCACCGAGTCCGCGATCAGGTCGCGCGACTGCAGCGAGAACGACATGCCGTCCGTGCCCATCGAGATGCCGTCCGACACGCCGATCGTGTTGAACCGCATCCCGATCCCCCCGGAAGACTCGACGCCTTTCTTGACGTCGACCGCGAGGTCGTTGAGGTGCATGTTGCACGAGTTGCCCTCGTACCAGCACGCCGCGATGCCGACCTGCGGCTTGTCCATGTCGGTCTTGCTGAGCCCGGTCGCGTAGAGCATGGCCTGCGAGGCGCCCTGGCTCTTGGGCTGCGTGATCCGGGACGAGTAGCGGTTGAGTGGGCTGGGCATGGAGACTCGCTCATAGTCGGGGAGAACAAAACATACGGTCACGCGCCGTTTCAGAGCCGGGAGCGTGAGCGACCGGTCCGCGGTACAACGCACGCTTGGACACGCTCGAACCGGGGCCGCGATTCTAACGCCGTCCGTGGTCGCTTCGGGCGGGGTCGCCGGTTTTGGAGGTTTCCGATGTCTCACCCCGTTCGCACGGCCCTTACCGACCAAGCCGTCGTGGAACACTCCGAACGTCTAAGTTGTCGCGGCGAATCGGCGTGGAAACAAGGCCGACGCTACCTGCTCGGCATCGCCGGCGTCGCGGGTTCGGGCAAGTCCACCCTCGCCGAACGCCTCCGCGACCTGATTAATCAGGAACACCCCGGCCGCGCCGTCTTCGCCCCCATGGACGGCTTCCACCTCGACAACAACACGCTCCGCGAGAAAGGATGGACCGACCGCAAGGGCGCGCCTTTCACCTATGACGCCCCGGCCTACGCCGACCTGCTCCGCCGATACCGCGACGCGACCCAGGCCGGCCCCGTCCCCGAGTATTGCCGGGCCGTGCATGCGCCCGTCGATTCCGACACACCCGTAACCCGCGACACCCGCGTCATCCTGGCCGAGGGCCAGTACCTGTTGCTCACGCAGCCGCCGTGGGACCAACTCGCCGAGGTATTCGACGAGACGTGGTGGCTCGACACTCCGCCCGCCGCCGCGCAGCGCTGGACCATCCAGCGCCACATCGCCGTTGGCCGAACCCCCGAACAAGCCCGCCAGAAGTACGACCACAACGACGGCCCCAACAGCGAACTCGTCCGCAACCACCGGCGAACCCCGGACCGCATCGTCGCATGGTGATTCGCGACCACCAGCGTATCCGCACGCTCTAATGGTTGCCTGGAGCTTGGACGTCCCATGTGATGTGGCCACGACCGGGGTTTAGGTCGGCATCGCCCTGGCTGATTTGACCGAATCGAAAGACGCAGGCCGAGTATTTCATGCGATCGGCGCTTCGGATGGTTGTGAACAAGAGGGTAAGTTTCAATCGCCAGCGTAGGCGGTCATCACGGGCTGATAACGCGGGCTCCGGAAAACGCGCGTGGCGCACAGCTGTTGTTGTGTTATGGGTTAAAAGTAGCAGATTGGCTCGGGCATTATACTGCTTTAGCGTCAAATCGAACGAGCCACTACCGAGCCAGTAACAGATGAGAATCGAACATTTTGCGCTCCAAGTTCAAGATCCGGGCGCTTTTGCGGAGTGGTATGTCAAGCACCTTGGCTTTACGGTCTCCCGAGCCGTGAACAATGAAGCGAGAGCGTACTTCTTGGCCGATGAGTCAGGCCAGGTGATGCTTGAGGTTTACCGCAACCCCGCCGTCTCGGTGCCGAACTACGCCGACCAACACCACTTGACGGTGCACCTGGCGTTTGTCTGCCCGGGTGATGTGACGACGGAGATCGGCCGGCTTACAAAGGCCGGGTGCACCGTCATCGAAGTCCTCGGTGGCGGTATGGGCGAGGATCATCTGGCCATGCTCCGTGATCCCTGGGGTCTAGCCATTCAGCTTTGCCGTCGCGCCGAACCCATGTTGCCTTGATGCCGCGTCGATCTCCGGGTTGCTCAACGCTGGCCGACGAGTAATTGGCAAGGAGGAATATCAATGCGCTTGCCACAATGTCAAAGCGATCATTTGGTGTGTTCGCCGCGATGCAGGCCACACCGTCGCCGGTAGGAATGCTCAACAAGGAGGTCTGCGCCAGGGGAACGATCCGAGAGCGGATTGGTTTGCACCTTGGCGTCAGGACGGGATGCATCAAAGAAAAGACCCGGCCGGGCGATATTGCCCGGACCGGGTCAGGACTCTTTGCGTTTTTGAATCACGGACGCCGACGAAGCGCCAATGCTCCGCTGAGGCCCAGGATCACGAGGGAGGTGGGTTCCGGGACCGACGAGCCGGCGAAGTCCGGCGCGGTGGTGTCGCCCCAGTTGGTGAGCACGAGATCAAGTTCGGTCTGCTCGACCTGTCCGTCGATGCCGCCGCCGGGCAGGCCGGCGAAGTTGACCCAGCCGGCGACGTCGGAGATGTCCGTGTCGCCCCAGTTCTGAAGGACGAAGTCCAGGTCGCCTTGTTCGACCTGGCCGGAGTCGTTGTAGTCGCCGAAGATGCCGGCCGGCCCGAGCACGGAGAGGATGCCGTCGATGAGGATGCTCGACGTGTCCCACGTCAGGCCTGTCGTCAGCGTCGGCAGGTCGAACGCGAAGCTGCCGGTCGCCGAAGCGAAGTCGAGCAGGTCGAAGGCGTCGCCAGCCTCGAGGGTCTCGCCGGGCTCGAGGTTGACGTCGAGCGTGCCGCCGGCGTTGAGCGTGCCGCCGACGATCAGGGAGTCAAGGATTGTCGGGCTGGCGATGTCGAGGCTGAGGGTCGAACCCGCGTTGAGGGTCAAGTCACCATCGATCGTCATCGTGGCGCTAGCGGGCGCGATTGCGCCGCTGCTGTAGCTGACGCCGTCGTACCAAGTGCGGTCGTCGCCGTCAGCGGTGCCCGTGTCGTCAACGAACACCGAGATCTCGCCGTTGGAGTCGGCGGTGAGCGTGCCGACGGGGGCGCCCCACAGGGTCCGGTTGCCTTCTTCGACCAGGGGGTCGTTGGTGTAAGGCACGGTGCTCAGGTCCAGGCCGTCGGTCGCACCGGCGATGTCGGTGAAGTCGGCGTCGTAGAGCGTGAGGTTGCCGGAGGCGGAGCCGGCCAGGATGCGCCACTGCGTGACGCCGCTGCCGGTGAAGGCGGCCCAGTAGTTGGCGTAGACGGTGTAGTCTTGGCCGGGGGTCAGGCCGGTGATGGTGGTCTGGAGTTCCGGCGCGTCGTTGGGGTTGTCGGCGTCGCCCTGATACACCTCGCCGCCGTTGCCGAACACGGTGCGGATCTGCCAGTCGGGGTTGGTGGTCGGCGTGAAGGTGCCGCCCGCGGACAGCGTGGTGTTGCCGCCGACGCCGTCGGTGGCGTCGACGTAGGTCAACACGTCCTGCGTGGGCAGGCCGTCGCCGCCGACCCGGAGCGTGCCGCCGGACTGGACGGTGACGCTGTCGCCGAAGGTTCCGGTGCCGGCGAGGGTGCCGGTGTTCTGAACCACGGCATTGCCGCGGACGGTATTGGCGAAGGACGCCGTGGCACCGCCGCCCACGGTGACGGAGATGGCGTTGATGTCGGCGCCGCTGAAGCTGTAGTCGGCGCCGGTGACGGTCACGTTCGCGGGGGCAACGGTCTCGGCGACGTTGATCGCCCCGCCGCCGCCGGTGGCGTTGAAGGTGGCGCTGTCGCTGGCGAAGAAGGTCTGGGCTCCGCTGTTCCAGTTGGCCGTCGTGTTGACGTCCCAGTCGCCGTTGACGTTGCCGGTCCAAGTCAGGTTCAGCGGGTTGCCGTTGACGTCGAGTTGGACGGTGTTGCCCACGAGCACCACCGAGGCGGACTGGCGGGTGACCAGCGGGTTGCCCTGGGTGTCGACGAGGTTGGCAGTGAAGTTCGCCGCGGTGGCGTTGCCGGTGCGGGTCCCCGCGGTGATCAGCGTGTAGTTGTTGGACTCGTCCAGAGCGCCTTCGACGGGGTTGATGTTGAAGACAAACTGGCTGCCGGTCGCGGCGGTTTCGATGGTTGCGGTCAGGGAGCCGGAGATGTCGATTAGGTCGTTCTCGGCCCCGCCGACCGTGGCGCCGTTGTCGCCCAGCTCGAAGTTGAACGAGCCGGTGTCGGGCACGGTGGCGTCGCCGGTGTCGAAGTACCGGAGCAGAACGTTGCCGTTGACGTTGAGTGTGCCGACCGAGTCGCCGGGGGTCACGGTGGAGGACTCGAAGACGCCGAGCGTGTTGGCGACCACGGTGCCGCCGCCGCCGATGCCGGCCTCGATGGAAGCAATCGGGATCAGGTTGTAGGTGCCGAAGTCGCTGACGTCGAAGGTCGCGCCGGCGTTGACGGTCACGGTCGAACGCAGCTCGCCGTTGTCCCCGCCGTCGGAGTTGACCACGAGGGAGCCGGCTTCGACCGTGGTGGTGCCGAACCAGTAGTCGTCGTTCGCGTCGGTCTGCGTATCGACGGTCAGCGTGCCCGCACCTCGCTTGACGACGTTGACGTTGTCCGCCGTGCCGGGCTGGGTGTAGTCGCCATTGGCGTCCACCAGTCCGTCGATGATCTCGCCGACGAGGAAGTTGCCGGCACCGCCGAACACGAAGTTGCGTTCGCCGGTGTCGGGGGCGGAAATGGTGCCGTTGAGGGTCAGCGTGCCGGAGGTGGACTCGAGGTTGTACTGCGTGCCGCCGGCGGCGCCGAGGATTTTGCCGTTCCAGGTGTTGTTGCCGGTGCTGGACAGGCCGACCGTGTCGGCGGCGTCGTCTTCGCGAGCGCCGAAGGTCAGCAGTTCATCGCCGACGGTGAGTCCACCGGTCAGGACAAGAGCGCCAGTGTCCGCGTTGCCGCCGATTTCCGTGCCGGCCTCGGGGGTCCCGTTGGCCAGACCGAGCGCGGTGTTGTTGTTCACCACCACGTCGCCGCCGTAGGCACCGACTCTGCCGGCGAACGTGCTGGCGTTGGGCAGCGTCAGGGTCGCGCCGCTGTTGGAAGCGAGCAAGCCCGTGCCCGTCACGCTGCCGGTAAGGGTCACGTCCGCGCCGCTGTTGACGTCCACGATCGAAGTTGCATCGATCGAGATGTCTTCGGCGACCGTGCCCGACGCGTAGCCGGGTGCCCCATTCTCGGTCACAAAGAACTCGTTGTCCGGGCCCCAGAAGCGGAGCTGGGCGTTGTTGGTCAGGGCGATGTCGTTGCCGGCCGGGATCGCATCGACGTTGACGATGGCAAGGTTGGCGTCGTCGATCGTAATCCCGCCGGAGAAAGAGTTGTCGGCGTCAAGCACCAGTTCGCCCGGGCCCGTGGCGTTGAGCCCGGCGGTGCCGGCGACCACGGCGCGGAACCAGTGCCGGCCGGTCTGTAGATCGACGACCGCGTCGCCGGTGAGGGTCAGCGTCTCGCCGCCGCCGTTATCGACGAGGAAGTAGTCGCCGTCGCCGGAGTTGTTGAACGCGATGGAATTGGCCTGGACCGCGGTGTCGAGCGTGACGGTGCGGTTGGCGGAGATGACGTTGCCGAACGTCACGTCCGCGTCGGCGGGCGGGACGCCGTCCGACCAGTTCGAGGCGGTGTTCCACAGGCCGTCCGCGTCGACGGACCAGACGTTGAAGATCAAGGAGGTGTTGCTGATGTCGCCCACGAAGTTGTCGAACCACAGGTTGGTTTCCGAGCCGCCGGTGCGGGTCGTGTCGATCTGCAGGGTCACGCTTCGCGTGCTGACGGGGACCGCGCCGCCGACCGTCTCTTCGAACCATCCGACAAAGGTGAAGCCGTCGCCGTTGTTGAGGTCGAGGTTGTACGAAGCGAGGGAGGTGCCGGTGCCGTCTGTTGAGCCGAAGAAGTCCAGTGTGAAGGTGCCTGTGTCGCGGTCGTCGTCACTGGCCCAGATGAAATCGACGTAGAGGAATTGCCCGCCGGTGTCGATGTCCGTACCGAACGAGGTCAGATCGACCGTCTGCAGTAGCGTCCCGTCCGTCGGTTGCGATCCTGCGCCCGCCGATGTCCGAGCCGTCGTGAGGAAGTAGCTGCCCAGTCCTGGAGCCGGCGCAAGTGCACCTTCCGCGGCGGTCGGATTACCGGGATCGTCGAGAAGTCCCGTCCAGAAACTCGTCGGCGTCAGGTCGGTCCACCCCGTCGGGGGCGCGACATCGTCCGCCGCGTCCAATTCGAAGTCGCCGTTCACGATGCCGATGTCCACGGCCGAAGCGGTGCCCGCGAGCGGCAAGGCCAGCAACGTGGCGAGCGCCACATGGGAACCCTTGAATGGGCTCGACCAGCAAGCCGTGTTGGCCGGGCGGGCCGAGAATGGATTCAATCGAGCAGACATGGCAATCTCCTGTGTTAGAGCCCTCGGTCCGAGGTTGTCAGAATCAACGAGAAGAAAATGAGAAAAACTACGGATCGTCGTATCACTCATTCGAGTCGCTCAACGAGCCGCGACACGCATTGCGATTTCCCAACGCGGCCGTGCTCAGCAATCCGAACGCGAGTAAGCCTGTTGGTTCCGGGACCGATGAACCGGAGAAGTCCGGCGTCGATGCGTTTCCCCAGTTTCGGAGAACCACGTCAAGTTCGGTTTGATCGACCTGGCCGTCGATGCCTTCCCCGGGCAGGCCCGCGAAGTTGGTCCAGCCGGTGACGTCAGAGATGTCGGTGTCGCCCCAGTTCTGCAAGACGAGATCCAAGTCAGCCTGCTCGACTTGGCCCGAGTTGTTGTAGTCGCCGAGGATCCCGGCGATCACGGCCGCGTAGCCGATGCCGTCGAACCACGCCCGGCCGGTGTTGCTGTTGTCGCTGGACGCATCGACGAACACCTCGAGCGGGTCGCCCTGATCGAGCCTGACCCGGCCGAGGTAGGCCTGATAGAGCGAGCGGTTGCTCTCTTCGAGGAGAAAAGTCACGTTCGACTGATCAGGCACTGCCTGCTGCGCGCCGCGCTGGCGGTACAGATTCAGTTCGTCCTCCGAGAGCCCTGCAAGAATGCGCCAGTCGCCGAAGTCGTCGACCCAGAAGTAGGCGAACACGTCGTAGGCCCCGGCGTCCAGGCCGCCTACTGAGGTTTTGAGTGTGGGCGCATCTTCGTTGCCGACTTCGCCCGCGGCGAACAGGTTGCCGCCGTTGGCGAACCCGGTGCGGACGTGCCAGTTGTCGTCCGCCGGACCCTGGGACGAGCCGACCGTGGGGTTGAACGCCTGGCCGTCGGCGCGGGCGGTGTTGGCCGTCGTCGCGTCGACGTAGTGAACCGGCCCGGTCTCCTCGCCGCTGCGGAGCAGCACCCCGGTCACGGCGGTGTCGTAGGCGTGCGAGTTGGACATCTCGCCCCGCCACCACAGCAGCGCGGTGTTCTGGCTGTCCCACTCTGGGACGATCGGGCGGAGGTTGTCGTACGTCGAGTTCTCGGTGATCGCGGTCCAGCTCCAAGTCGCGCCGTTGTCGCCGGTGACGCCCTTGTAGATCTCGTGGTGGTCCGTCGCCTGCCCATCGATCGGGTTGATCTCGGTGGAGATGTACAGCGTGTTGGGGTCGCTGGGGTCGAGCGCTCCTAAGCCGGTGTAGTCGGTCTCGCTGCCGCCGAAGAGGCTCCCGCCGGCGCGGGCGATCTCGTGGTTGGTCCAGGTCTGCGAGTTGGGGTCGAAGCGGGCGAGCCAGGTGTTCTGGTTGTTCGCGCCCGAGGTGTGCGAGCCGAAGCCGCCATCGCGTGCCTTGAACAGGATGCTGATCGAGCCGTCGGCGTAAGACTGGATGTCGGAGTTCCACGCCCGGGAGTCCTGGGTCGTGCCGGCCTGGAACACCTGCGTGAAGTCGTCGGTGGAC
>JAUIGU010000036.1 GCA_030432595.1 Phycisphaerae bacterium | reverse complement strand
TTCAACAACTCACGGAGCGTGACGGAAAACTCGGATTGGTCATGTCTTCCAACGTCTCCGAGATCCGCGACACCGAAGTCGATCTCGACAACAAGGACGGCGAGAAGAAAACGCTCAACAACGACGCCGTCTTCGCCCTCATCGGCCGCGAACCCCCGCTGGACTTCTTCCGTCGGTCGGGCGTGCATATCCTCGGCGAGCGCAACGCGAAGTGGTGGTCAACCCTGACGATTATGCTCGTCTTCTGCGTCTGGCTTTACCACTGGAAGTCGGGCAAGGGCTTGCTCGGCCTCAACGCGCTCAAGCTGCCGGCTTTTCTCGACCTTAACCCCGCGGTGCTGTGGGACGCGATCAAGGCGTCGGGCATCGGCGCGTATTTCTCCGACCTCTCCACCTTCGGCGGAACGCTTGCGCTCTCCGCCTCGGGGCGCAGCTTCTACTACACCCTCGCCTACGCAAGCATCGTCGTGGTCTTCGGCGTCCGCCGCATCCTTCGACGCAAGACACCGTACGTGAAGTGGCAGACGCTTACGTTGATGGCAATTCAAGTCGTGCCGCTCTTCCTGCTGCCCGAGATCATCCTGCCGTGGTTGGGGCACAACGGCGTGTTCGATACGGGGATCGGTAAGTGGTTCGCCGACACGTTTTTCCCCGTCGTCGACTACGGGCACGGCCGGGAGTACTGGCGGGCGTACGGCTTCATCCTCGCCTGGCCGCTCATGGCGTGGAACTGGTTTACGCACGAGCCGCTGTGGGGTTGGCTCGTGCTCGGCTTCCTCCAGACCTTCGTCGCGATCCCGCTGATGATCCGTTTCTGGGGAAAAGGCGCGTACTGCGGCTGGGTTTGTTCATGCGGCGCGCTGGCCGAGACGCTCGGCGACACGCAACGCCACAAGATGCCGCACGGCCCGTTCTGGAACCGGTTCAACATGGTCGGGCAGGTCTTCCTCGCCTTTGTCGTGCTCATCATGCTGCTGCGCATCGCGGGCTGGGTGCTGCCCGAATCAGTTCACTCCGAAGTCAATGGCGTGTCGTTTCGGTCAGAAAACGAAACCGTCATCACGTTTTCACGGCCCCCTGGCGTTGATTGGGAGATCGACGAAATATGGAGTGTATCTGTCAGTGATTATTCCGGTTCCGCCGGTTGGGACAAACTCGGTATACGTCTTAACGGTCCATCCAACGTGCAAGTGGGTGATCAAGTTGTGGTGAAGACGTTTGCCTCTTCACTCGGCGACACCTCACGAAGGTTTTTCGATATTGCGTCCGGCGGCATCCCGCTGTTCAGCTACGCATACATGGTCGATCTGATCTGGGCGGGGATTCTGGGTGTCGCGCTGTACTTCCACTTCTCCGGCCGGGTGTGGTGCCGGTTCGCGTGCCCGCTGGCGGCGCTCATGCACATCTACGCCCGCTTCTCGCGCTTCCGCATCCTCGCGGACAAGAAGAAATGCATCTCGTGCAACGTCTGCACGTCGGTGTGCCACCAGGGCATCGACATCATGAGCTTCGCCAACAAGGGCAAGCCGATGGAGGACCCCGAGTGCGTCCGCTGCTCGGCGTGCGTGCAGATGTGCCCGACCGGCGTGCTCAGCTTCGGGCAGATCGATCCGAAGACCGGCGAGGTGATGAAGGTTGACCCCGCGTGGCTCGCGGCGTCGCCGGTCAACATCGCCGAGGGCGAAGTGACCGTGAATGGCAAAAAGCTGCGGTGACCTATGATGGCACCGCTTGTTCACTCCTCTTTCCTGATCAGGGGCACCGAGATGAAGCGTAAGTTGATGTGTGTCGTGCGGCGTGAAATGAAAAAGTTTTCGGGGCTGTTCTTGATGGCGGCGCTGGCATTGGGCGTGTCGGCGTGCCGGTCGCAGGACACGGCCGACGGCGGGGGGGATCAGGCGTGCGCGGTCTGCGCCGCCGGCGAGCCGTGCCCGAAGTGCGAGATCGTCAAGCCGATCGAGGCCGCGCACAACAAGGAGGCGTATTACGCGAACGACGCGGTGAAGGCCGACCTCGACGTCAACTTCGGCGGCAACGATGTGCTCGACGGCACGATGTGGTTCACGCCCGACACCGGCAAGGTCCGGATGGAACTCGACAACGGGACGACCGTGGTCTGGGACGGGCAGGCCTGCTGGGTGTCGCCCGACGTGCCCGACACCGGGCCGGGCTTCCGCTTCCATGTGCTGACCTGGCCGTACTTCATGGCCGCGCCGTTCAAGCTCAGCGACCCCGGCACGCACCACGAACTCAAGACCGGCGTCGCACTGTCGTCGAAGACCTCACAGAATGCTGCGAAGCTCACGTTCGACGCTGGCGTCGGCGATGCCCCCGACGACTGGTACCTCGTGTTCAAGAACCCGCAAGACGATTCGCTTGCCGCGCTGGCGTACATCGTGACCTACAACAAGTCCGCCGAGAAGGCTGAGGAAGACCCGCACATCATTTTCTACACCGACCCGGTGGCCGTGGACGGCGTGGTGTTCGCGACGAAGTGGAAGTTCCACGCGTGGCGGGAAGATGTGGGCGTGACCGGCGAACCGATCGGCGACGCGACGCTCTCCAACATCGCCTTCGTCACCCCACCCAAGGGCGCGTTCGAGAAACCTGACGGCGCGGTCGAGGCGACGATGCCTCAGTGACCGACCCGATCCCGATCATCGTCGCCGGCGAGCAGGTCACGACGCCGGACGTGGTGCCGGTGCGGGACCCGTACACCGGCGGCGTGGTACACGAGGTCTGCCAGGCCGACGCCGCGTGGGTCGAACGCGCCATCGCCGCCGCGGACGAAGCGCGGGGCGCGATGTCGGCGTTGCCCGCGCACGTTCGACGAGAGGTTCTGCTCGGTTGCCTGCGTCGCATTGAACAGCAGGCCGAAGCGCTCGCGCAGTTGTGTCGCGCCGAGGCCGGCAAGCCGATCACCGCGGCGCGGGGCGAGGTGGCGCGGATGATGGACACGTTCCGTGACGCCGCCGAGGTCGCGGGCGGGCTGGCGAGCGGCGAAGTGCTGGACCTGGGCGTGACCGCGTCGGGCGCGGGCTACCGCGGCATGGTCAAGCGCGTGCCGGTTGGGCCTTGCTCACTGATCACGCCGTTCAACTTCCCGTTGAACCTGGTGGCTCACAAGGTCGCACCAGCGATCGCGGCGGGCTGCCCGTTCGTGGTCAAGCCGGCCGACACGACGCCCGGCTGCGCGTTGGCGCTGGGTCGGATCGTGCTGGAGTCGTTCGTGGAGTGCAATGCCCCGGTGGCTGCGGTCTCAGTCTTGCCGATGCCGCTCGAGTGGGTTGCCCCCCTCGTGGAAGACGAACGCTTCAAGCTGCTGTCGTTCACCGGCTCGGCGAAGGTCGGCTGGGACCTCAAGGCCCGCGCCGGCAAGAAGAAGGTCGTGCTCGAACTCGGCGGCAACGCCGCGTGCGTGGTGGACGAAGGCGCCGACCTCGAACGCGCTTTGCCGAAGATCGTCGCCGGCGCATTCGGGTTCGCCGGGCAGTCGTGCATCAGCGTGCAGCGGTTGCTGGTGCACGCTTCGCTGATCGATGCATTTCTTGAACGTTTCCTGCGCGATGTCGAGGCCGTCGTGGTCGGCGATCCGGCGGCGGAGTACACGGTCGCCGGGCCTGTGATCAAGGACGACGCGGCGCAACGCATCCGGGTCTGGATCAACGAGGCGGTGGACGCCGGTGCCGAGGTGTTGGCCGGCGAAAACTGCACACCGGACCGAAACGACCCAACGAACACTCGCCTCCTCCGTCCGACCGTGCTGCGACATGTTCCGCACGACGCGAAACTCTGGACCGACGAGGTGTTCGGCCCGGTGGTCGCGCTCGAAACCTATGAAGACTTCGAAGACGCGATGCGTCTGGTGAACGACAGCGCCTGGGGTTTGCAGGCGGGCGTGTTCACCCCGTCGCTGGATCGTGCGTTGCGGGCGTGGGACGCGTTGGAGGTTGGCGGCGTGTTGATCAACGAGGCCCCGACCTGGCGGGCCGACCCGATGCCGTACGGCGGCGTGAAGGCGTCGGGCTTTGGCCGGGAGGGTGCGCGATACGCGGTGGACGACATGACCGAGCCGCGGCTGTGCGTGATCGCGCCGTCCTGATAACCAACCACGCGGTGGGTCTTGCGACGAAAGCGCGTCCGAGAAAGCGGGTCCGAAAACCCGTTGGTTGCTCTTGCATGTCCGGGCGGGCATGTGGGCGATAGGGTGAACCGAGCCGATCGCGTCTCGGGCGTTGTAGTCCGGCGGTCGGTGATCCGCCCCCGCGCCGCTGCGGCGCAAGCGAGCCGGCCATGCGTACCCGCCCCCGATCGTCCTGTCTCGCCACGACCCGTGTCGTCGATTTCGCGGTGTTCATCCCCAGCGCCGTGGCGCTGGTCGTCTGCCTCGCGTGGTCCGCGTCGGTCGCCGCGATGAGCGTCGTCACCTTCGACGACCTGCCCGACGGCGTCGTCCTCACCAAACAGGTGCCCGGGGTGTCCGTCTCGGCAATCAACCTGCACGAAGACGCGCCCGACGCGGCGCTGGTCTACGACTTCACCGCCCACCCCGAGCTGGCGTACGGCGGACAACAGTTCGCCGGCGGCTGGGCCACGGGCAACCTCGCCGACTTCAACACTCAAGGCAAGGGCGTCGTCGTCGCCGGGCCCGACCCGGCCAAGATGCTCGAGCCCCGCCGGCCCGCCGGCGACCTGGTCTTCGACTTCGACGAAGACATCATGTCGTTCGGCTTCACCGTCGTTGACGTCGAAGGGCCCGACGAGTTCACCACCGACACCGGCTACTTCGTCGAGTTCGCCCGCGACGGCCGGGTCCTCCAGCAGATCGACTTCGCCGACTTCGTCACCGACTCCTCGCCGTACTTCGACCCCACCCTCGAGTTCGGCGACCACTCTGCCAACCGTGTGCAGATGATCTCGGCGGACGATATCGGCACGTGGGCGTTCGACCACGTCACCGTGTCGTTCGGCGGCTCGGCCGTGCTGGGCGAGGTCCGATACGAAGCCATCCCCACACCGACGGCACTGCTGGGCGGCGTCTCGATGCTCGCGCTCGTGGCGCTGCGTCGCAAACAGAAATAACCGGCGTAACACAAATCACAAGCCAGCCCCGAAGCCCACGTTCAGTGAACGTGGGCTTCTTCTCTTCTCTCGTGCTTTCGTGGAGCGACAACGCCCCTGCTTCACTTGTCAAAGAGCCGGCAGCTATAAAGCGGCGGCCGGTGGCCGCCGTCGAGCGCTCGCAAACACGCGCCCCGAACGGCCGACACCGTCGGCCGCTTTATATCACCACCTTCACCAAGGCCGGACCTTCGTCCCACGCGGCGGCGGCTCCCACTTCACGCAGCACCACGCTGATGCACACTCAGCATCGACCCCGGCGAGCCATCGCGTTCGGATCGGACTCGCTCGGCTCATGTCCCGTCGGGGGTCTTGCGAAGCGTGGGGTGGCGCTCATTCTCCGTCTCTTACGCCTGTTGCGAGCATCCACTCGCCGGGCGCACCACCCAATCCCATCGACGCAGCGGACCCCTCGTTTCACCAGAACACGGCCTCACCGACCTGGAACCCCGCGACAACCTGCGGGCCCCCCGGAAGTGTTGACTCCCGAGGGCTTACGTCGGGGCGGGGACGCACGTTGTTGCGCAGCAAGAGAAACCACGGAGGCGCGGAGGGCGCAGAGACCACTGAGACACAAAGCTTTATGTTTTCAGCCGCAGTCCAACGGACTGCGCGCCAAGCGTCAGAAACCTGCGCAGAGCGCGCAGCCCGTGGGGCTGCGGCGTTCGGAGCAGGCATCGCGTGGGGGAGGCGCGGTGCGTTTCGATGGAGGTGGTTGCCTCAGCGTGTCAGTTTGCCGGGGGCGGCGCGGTCGAGTCGCGGACGATCAAGTTCTCGTCGAGGCGGACGGGCGTGACGTCGTCGGGTTGGGTTTGGCCGTCCATGATTTCGATCAGAACGCGGGCGGCGCGTCGGCCCATTTCGCGGGCGTTGACGGCGACGGTCGTGATCGCGGGGTAGACGCGATCGACCGGAAACAGGTCGTTGTAGCACAGCAGGCTCATCGTTCCGGGGACCGGGATGCCCAGGCGGTAGGACGCGCCCAACACGGAGATGGCGATGCGGTGGTCGTAACAGATCACCGCGGTGGCGTGGTGTTGCTCGACGGCGTTCTTGAGGAAGGCTTCGCCGTCCTGGAAATCGGCGTCGTGCCCGGGGACGAGGGTAAGGCCGTGTTCCTGACAGAACGAGACGATGGTGCCGTGGCGTTCGGTGATGGAGTAGTGCCGGAAGTATCCCGGGTAGGCGTTGGCGTAGGCGATGCGTCGGTGGCCCAGGTCGGCGAGGTGATTCATTGCGAGCAGCGTGCCGCCGACGTCGTCGGTGAGGATGCTGGCGACAGGTTGGCCGACGGGCTCGTTGATGGTGACGTAGGGGATGCGTCGGTGGTCGAGGTCGTCGATGAGGGTGGCGGGCGGCGCCTGGACGAGGATGGCACCGTCGAAGCGCCAACTGGGCAGGGAGCTGTCGGTGGCGTGGTGAGAGGTGAGTTCGAAGAAGACGTCGTAGTCGTGGTCGCGGACGGCGTCGGCGATGCCGGCGAAGGCGTCGTTGTTGATGCCCTCGCCGACCTGCATCTCGGGCGAGCCGAACACGCCGATGATCTGGGTCTTGCCGCGGATGAGGTTGCGGGCGGTGAGGTCGGGCGCGTAGCCGAGCGTCGCGGCGGCCTCGAGGATGCGTTGGCGGACTTCGGGCCTGGCGGAGAACTTGGCGTCCTGGTTGAGCACGCGGCTGACGGTGGCGGCGGAGACGCCGCACATCTTGGCGACGTCGGCGAGGCGCGGGCGCTTGGGTGGCGAGTCGGCGTTGGGGGGGTGGGACGGGCGCGCCAAGATCGGACTCCGCGGGATCGACAGTCGGCCCGGCGGCCGTGGGACCGGGTGCCGGGGGGGATGCAATATAAGGATCGCGCAAAACCGCGGCCGGGTCCACCGCGGCGCGACGGAAAGTTGGAGGTTGGGCGGCTCAGCGTCGCCGGCGGGCGTCGAAACGGTACGTCTGACCGTTCACGGCGACGTCGTAGAGGCCGTAAAACCCGTCGAATCGCACCGTGCCGTCGGGCCCGACGGGGGCGATCAATTCGGTGTGCCAGGCGTCGGTCAGTTGCTTGAAGCGCCGGCCGGGCTCGGTGAGGTTCCAGCTTTCGTCGAAGAGGCAGGCCTCGGCGGCGCGGGCCCAGGTCGCGCCGCGGTAGAAGCCGAACATGAGGAACAACTCGCCGTCGGGGTGCCCGAGCACGAGGCGCATGGTGTCGGTGAGGACGGCGGCGGCCTGGTCGGGCGTCGCGCCGCGGCTGACGCCGAACTCGGTCAGCGAGATCGGTAGGCCCGTGACCGCGAGGTTGTGCAACACCTGCGCGATCTGCGCCGGGGAGTGCGGGTCGTCGGCGTCGGGGTCGGCGTTGGCGTAGTACTGCACGCCGATGCCGGTGACGGGGCCGCCGTGGTGGCGGAGCGTTTCGACGTGCTCACGGAACCAGTTGGCGAACGGGTCGGCCTCGGTTTGTTCTTCGTCATAAGGTGGCTTGCGCGACCACTGCAGGATGTTGTATTCGTTGACGTAGAGCCGGGTGTCGGCGTTCGCGCGCTGCACAGCGTCGGCGGTCTCACGGAAGATGTCGGCGATGCCCTCGACACCGAAGACGTCGAGGTACCCGGGCTGGTGGAAGGACTCGTTGAGCACGTCGAGGGCCTGGTAGCCTTGCGCGCGGTCGGCGACGTAGTAGTCGATGCGGCGGGAGATGGCGTCGCGGAGTTGTTGTTTCGCGTCCGCGTCACCGGCCTTCGCGCGGTCGAGCAGTTCGTGGACCCAGCCGGGCTGCTGCTCGGTGTCCCAGACCAGCGCGTGCATCCGCGCGGCCATGTCGTGGTCGCGGGCGAACTTGAGGATCGTGTCGGGGTAGTCCATGGTGACCATGCCGGGCGCGGGCTCGTTGTAGGCCCACTTGCCGGCGTTGGAGGGGACGGTCACGTTGAAGTGCGTCCTCAGCGCTTCCTGGTAAAGCGCGGGCTCCGAGCCGGGCGCGGCGTCGGGGTCGAGCAGAACGTTGGACGCGCCGGGCGCGATCGCGCCGAAGAGCATCTCGTTGCGCACGAGCGTGATGTGCGCTTCCTGGCCGGCGGTCTCGGGCGGGAGGGCGAGCGTGATCGGGCCCTGGCGGTAGTGCTCGAGGTAGGTGTCGGCGGCGGCGAGCGCGAGCGCATCGGTGTGTTCGTTGACGACCTCCGCGCCTTCGACTGCGAGGTGATGGATCGCGAGTCGCAGGTCGGTGGCGGGTGTGTCGTTGTCGAGTTGAAGGCGGACAAAGTGCGTGCCGGGCGGCAGGGTGAAGGCCGCGGTGTGGTCGGCGGGTTTGTCGGTGGCGGCGAACGAGCGGGCGTGGTCCGCGACGACGGCGGAGAGTTGCGGCGTGACGTCACCGTCGGTCTGCCCCGCGGTGCGGACGGTGATGGAGATTTCGGCGGGTTCATCGACGCGCAGGTAGGTGCCGACGTAGCCGTTGCCGTCGAGGACCCACGCGTTGCCCTCTGCGTTGCCGTTGGAACGCACGGCCAGGTCGCGCCCGACGAGCGTGTTTCCTTCGGCCGCGGCCGCGCCGGGCCAAAAGAGCAGCGCCTGCAGCAACGCGAGGTGTGCAAACGTGATCGCACGCAGAGATGCAATGGACATGGAGACTCCCGGCGGCGCCTATTTGGGTTGGGGCACGGGTTGAGTGATGCGGATCTTCGGCGTGAGGTCGGCGGCGGATTGCGCATCACTTGCTTGCATCGGCGGGGCGAGAACGTGCTCGTCCATCCACAGCGCGGCGGTCACGATGCGCGGGTAGTACCGGCTGGCCTTGGCGACGCCGGAGATGATCTGGTCGCTGCACGCCCAGTACGCGCTTCCCACGGCTTGCCACTGCACATGCGTTTGATCCGCGTTTTCCAGGGTTTCCGCGATCGCGGGGTCTTCGTCGAGGTGGAGCACGTCGCGGACGACGTGTAAGAAGAGGGCGATCTTGCTCATCCAGGAGTTGTTGCTGGTGGACGAGAGCTTGATCCCGCCGTCGGCAAAAAGATTGCGCGTCTCGGGTTGGGTCAGAAGAACACGCGTGTGGTGTTTGAGCGTGTCGGTCATCGGCGAAGCGAGCGCGTGTTTGAGCGGCGCGCGTCGCGGGTCGTCGGGGTTGAGTTGCCGGAGCCACCACGCCGGGTAGACCAGCGCTTCGACTACCGGCAGGATGCGTGAGGTGAAGCCCGGATTGTCGGGTTCGAGCACGGCGGGCAGCAGGCCGTGCTCGTCGATGCACGTGGGCACGAACGCGGCGATCGCGTCGGCGTGGTGGTCGGGCAGCGTGCCGCCGGTGCGCGTGCGGTGCAGCAGGTCGAGCCCGAGCCAGGCCGCCCAGGTCTTGACGAGGATGTAGGTGTTGGCGCGGGCCTGCCCGAGCGACTCGTCGAGCGAGTCGTAGGTGGTGATCTCTGCGCCGCCGGCGCAGCGGGCGCTGTCGCGGCGCATGACGCCGTGCTCGTCGCAGCGGTGGCGTAGGCTTTCGGCACACGCGCTCAGCAGCGGCGCTTGTTGCGTCAGCCACGCGGTGTCGTTGGTCTTGGCGACGTAGCACGACGCGAGCAACACCCAGTTGCACAGCTGCTCCATCGTCATGAAGCTGAAACACCCGGTGAGGCCGGCCATCTCGTAGCTGCTGTCGCCCGGCGGTGAGAACTGGTTGTGCGCGCCCATGTCGTGGCAGAAGCTCACGCCGCCGGGGTGTTCGTCGCCTTCGGCGTCGCGCGTCATGTCGTGGTACGCATGGCGTTTGGTGAAACTATCCAGCAGGTTGCGCACGACCCACGGGTTTCGGTCCAGCTCCCAGAAGGCCTGGTCGATGGACAGGTCGAGCGTGTTCATCATGCAGTACTCGCCCTCGTTGACGATCCAGAACGGATCGCCGGCGATGTCGAGCAGTTGCGTGCTGCCGTGGTAGCTGCGCGTGGCGTGGGCGACCATGAACTGCTGGTGCGCGGACAGGGCGGACTGCGCGAGGTCTTCGTCGAGTTGTTTCGCGTGCTGGGCGAACGTCGCGGCGCGCTCGAGCGCCGCGTCGAGCACGTCGTTCAGGCCGCCGTAGTGCCGGGTGTAGAGGTAGCGCCCTTCGAGCCCGGTGGTGGCGACGCCCTCGCGGTAGACCCCGAGCGCGAGCCGCAGGGTGTACGCCTTGCCGGGCGGGACCTCGAACGCGATGCCCGGGCACGAACCGAGCTGGTGCACCGGGTTCACGGTGTCGGTGAGCCCGTCGTCGACGGTCCAGCGTTGGAAGGCAAAGGCGGCGTCGAGCGCGGCGGGGCGCTGCGGGTCGGTCACGTCGTGCAGTTCGCCGGCGACGCCGAGTTCGCGCCGCCACGCGAAGCCCAGTCGATGTCGTCGCAGCCGATTATGCCCCGCGGTCCAGGTCGGCAGCGTCCGCGCGCCGGGCTTGGCGAAGCCCAGCGCGAAGAACGCGGTCTTGGTCTCGCGTCCGGCGCGGTTGTCCACGGTGAGTTCGGCGGTGACGGCCGGGAGCAGCGCGTCGCGCAGCGCCGACGGCGCGGCGGTCGCCGGGTCGGGCAGGGGGGCGAAGGGCGTGTGGATCGCGAAGGTGAAGTCGCCGGTGGCCCAGAGGTCGGTGGCCCAGCCGTAGTGCCGGGTGATCTGGTTGAGCGCGTAGGGCGTGAGTTTTTGGGGCGCGTGCTGCTCGCCGGGCCCGGCTTGTTCGACGGCCTGCTCGCCGAGGAAGTCGGCTGCGCCGGCACCCAGGCCCGCGCGGTCGGCGTAGAAGGGCAACGCCGTGGTGGGGGCGTCGTCGGTCCGGCGGCCGTGCTTGACGCCGACGAAGACGTTCTGGTCCGCGGGCTGGCCGATCTCCAGGCCCAGGCCGCCGGGCGTGCCGGGGTGGCCGCAGGTGAAGCTGAAGAACGCGCCGAGGGGGGCGTGCTGGGCGTTGAACCCGGCCGGGATGCCGAGCGGGCCGAGGTCGGTCGGGTTGTGGGCGGGGGGCGATTCCATGGGGCGGATCACGGTCCTCTCGGACGGATCAAGGGGCGATCCCCCGGGTTCGGCGGCTTCGTCGGGCGGCGAGCCCGGATCGCGCTGGGTTCCCACCGAACCCTCTGGCCGAAGAATCCATCCGGAGCCGGTAAAGACGTTTAGTAAATCGCTTACCAGCCTACCCCGGGGGACCGGCGGCGGCAAGTGTTTTGGGGTTCACCCCCGAAATCCGCTGGCCAATGCGGCGTGGCGATTCAGGATTGGCCGGTCCTGCCCTTGCGTTTGGGCGACGCGCCACGATGACGGGCCGTTCGTCGAGGACACGCCCCGGCCCCCGGCCACAAAAAAACGTGATTATCCGCTAGGTAAACGATTGCCAAGAACTCGATGCCGTGTTATGCTTGCCGGGGTTGGAGGTTTCGTAGCTTTTTCATTCGTGTGTTGGTGTCCCGTTTTCCTGTTGATCTCTGCCGTGTCCTGGGTCTCCCGGCGACCCGAACCCCTCCACCTGACTTCGCCGCGCCCGTCCCGTTTGGCAACTCCGCGGTCGTTCGCCCCGGCTCCCGCGCCCAGCCTGACCCGACTCCGCTGGCTTTCGCTTCTGATGTTCTGCCCCTTGTCCCGTCTGATTGTCTGACTTTCTCTGTCTGACCACCCCTTGGAGGAATCTGCCCATGCGTCTGCTCACCCCTTCCACCTCGTCTCTGGTCTGCGGCCTGGCGGCTGTTGGTTTGACGGCGACCTCGGCCCGTGCCCTGGACATCGCCACCCTGGCGCCCGGAGGCGCGTTTACGTTCGGTGACTTCGGCGTCGAGGGTGCCTTGGTCCAGACCGGCGGCGTCTTCGACATCGACATCATGGTCGATGACGACGGGAGCAACGGCCTCTTCGGCGGCTTGGGGCAGGACGTCACCGCCGCCTTCGACGCCTCGATCGCTCAGCTCGAGGTGTCGCTCACGGTCGACCCCCTCAACGCTGCGAGCAGCTTCAACGTCATCCTCTCCGAGTCGGACAACGCCTTCGAAGGCGACGAGTTCCAGTTCGGCTTCGACATCTCCGGCGTCACGCCCGGCGTGCCGACCGTGCTGACCCAGCAGCTGCTCATCCCCGGCCCGATCTTCACCCAGGCCCAGTTCGACAAAGACCCCGGCGACGGCATCCAGAACTACGACCCCGGGCCCGACGCCGGCCTCCAGCAGATCCAGATCCAGTCCGTCTTCGGCGGCACCGACCGCCTCAAGATCATGGTCGACAGCGTCAAGATCGTCGACCCCGAAGACCCGACCATCTTCAGCTTCACCCCCGAGACCCAGCAGGGCGTCGGCAACTCGTTCGACTTCGGCACCTTCGCCGGCGCCGTCGACACCACCAACGGCAACTTCGTCATCAACGCCGTCAACACCGGCGACCCCAGCCCCGCCAACGGCGGCATCGGGTTCAACGGCACCAACCTCGACTTCGACGCCGAGAACGCCAAGCTCATCGTCGAGGCCAAGCTCCTGCCCGGCAACACCGCCACCGGCTTCGACATCATCATGAACGACCTCGACGGCGACGATTCGGGCCCGGGCCTGGGCTCCGACGAGTACTTCTTCCGCTTCGACACCGCCGACTTCAACGAGACCGACTTCGCCACCGTCGAGATCCAACTCGGCACCGGCAGTGAAGAAGGCTTCCGCAACACCTTCGGCTTCACCAACGGCGGCGACGGCCTCCAGAACTTCGACCTGGCGGGCATGCAGATCCAGTCGCTCCAGGAAGACGCCACCCTCGCCATCGAGATCATCAGCGCCACCATCGTCGAGTCCATCCTCGCCGGCATCGAGGGCGACTACGACAACGGCGGCCAGGTCGAGCAGACCGACCTGGACTTCGTCCTCTCCAATTGGGGCGACACCGACGTGTCGGACGTGACCAACTGGGTCAACTTCCCCGGCGGCGGCGCGTTCGATGGCCTCGTGGACCAGAACGAGCTCGACGGCGTCCTGCTCAACTGGGGCAGCACCAGCGCCCCGGACTTCGCCGGCAGCAGCGTCCCCGAGCCCGCGTCCCTCGCGGTGCTGGCCGGCCTGGGCGTGATCGCGTTGCGGCGCCGCCGTGCCTGATTCCGAATCCTCCATCCGCGCGGCCGGCCCACCGCCGGCCCGCGGTTTTTGCCGACATCCCCCTCGCCACCTTCTCAGGGATTCATCATGACCGCCACCTCCCCCGACGCCCCGCGCCGACCCGCCCGCCGCGGCTTCACCCTCATCGAACTGCTGGTCGTCATCTCCATCATCGCTTTGCTTATCGGCATCCTCCTGCCGGCCCTGGGCGCCGCCCGCCGCACCAGCCGCGCCGTCGCCTGCCTGTCCAACCTCCGGCAGCAGGGCATCGCCATGCACACCTACGCCACCGACAACCAGGGCTTCCTCCCTTGGGGCGTGTACGGCTTGAAAGGCTCCAACGACACGACAGACTTCTCGCTGTTCCTCATGAACGCCATGGGCGCGAGCTTCGAGAGCTGGGGCGAACTCGGCCGGATCGGCGACTCGGCCCAGGAAGAGGGCCTCATCCGCATCTTCTCCTGCCCCGAAGCGATCTCCCAGGAAACCGCCGGCGCCAACAACCACATCCGCCAGTACGCCACGCACCCGCGCCTGATGCCCTCGGGTGAAGAGCTCGACGGCTTGAACGGGTTGAGCACGTCGCAGTACGGCGTCGGTCAGCAAGACCGCTACTTCCGAGACAAGACCGGGGTGCGGCGTTTCCTGTCCCCCTCCAACATCGAACAGGTCAAGAACGAGTCCACGGTCTTCGCGATCACCGACACCACCCAACTTCCAACTGACGGCAACGGCCTGGCCGTGCTTAGCAGCAACTTCGGTGGGCCAGCGCAGGGCTCCGGCGGGTTGGGCGACGAGCCGTGGCTGGTCGCCGGCAACTCCGACTACGACTACACCCAGGTCGATCACATGGGCTCGAACGAAGACGCGTCGAACAACTGGGGCTGGGTCCGCTTCCGCCACAACAACACGACCGCTAACTTCTTGTTCCTCGATGGCCACGCCGGGTCGCTGGGGTACAAGGGCCCGCTCTCGCACGACGTCGAAGCGGAAAACATCTACGTCGATTATTGATTGGCCGGGCGTCGTTACCACGCAAAACCAATGTTCAGGCACGATGACCGCGCCGACGGGCGGAGCGGTTTCCTTTAGGATTAGCGACCCGTGGGTTCGACCGTTTTGACTCGCCGCCCCGTGCGGCCGGAGCGATTCTTGATGAGTATCCTCGAAGGCGACCGTTCCTACTTCCCCGGCATCGGCGCGATCCCGTTCGAAGGGCCGGGCTCGGATAACGCGCTGGCGTTCCGCTGGTACGACCCCGACCGCGCGGTGATGGGTAAACCGATCCGGGACTGGACCCGCTTCGCCGTCGCGTACTGGCACAGCTTCTGCGGCACGGGCGCCGACCCGTTCGGGCCCGGGACGCGCGTCTACCCCTGGGACGAAGCCGACGACCCCATTACCGCGGGTCGGCAGAAGATGGACGCCGCGTTCGAGTTCATCACCAAGCTGGGGGTGGAGTTCTACTGCTTCCACGACTTCGACCTGGTCGCCGAGGCCGACGATTTTGCCGAGTCGCAGCGCCGGCTGGAAACGATGGTGGCGTACGCGAAAGAGAAGCAGGAGGCGGCGGGCGTCAAACTCTTGTGGGGCACCGCGAACCTGTTCTCGAATCCGCGCTACATGAACGGCGCGTCGACCAACCCCGACTTCAACGTGGTGGCTTACGCCGGGGCCCAGCTCAAGGGCGCCCTGGACGCGACGATCGCGCTGGGCGGTGAGAACTACGTGTTCTGGGGCGGCCGTGAGGGCTACATGTCGCTGCTCAACACGGACTTGCCCCGCGAGCAGGAACACCTCGCGCGGTTCCTGCACATGGCGAAGGACTACGCACGTTCGCAGGGGTTCAAGGGCACGTTCTTCATCGAGCCCAAGCCCTGCGAGCCGACCAAGCACCAGTACGACTTCGACGCGGCCACGGTGATCGGGTTCCTGCGGCAGTTTGATTTGCTGAACGACTTCAAGCTCAACCTGGAGTTCAACCACGCGACGTTGGCTGGCCACACGATGCAACACGAGATGGCCGTCGCCGCCGGCGCGAAGGATTCGTCCGGCGGGCACCTGCTCGGCAGCCTCGACGCCAACCGCGGGGATTATCAGAACGGCTGGGACACCGACCAGTTCCCCGTCGATCTGTACGAGCTGACCGAGTGCATGCTCGTGCTGCTCGAGGCCGGCGGGCTCAACGGCGGCGGCATCAACTTCGACGCCAAGGTCCGCCGCAACTCGACCGACCCGGAAGACCTGTTCATCGCCCACATCGCGGGCATGGACACGTTCGCCCGGGCGCTCATCACCGCCGAGCGCGTGCTAAACGAGACGCCGTATCGCAAGCTGCGGCAGGAGCGCTACGCGTCGTTCGACGCCGGCGACGGGCAACGCTTCGAGAAGGGCGACCTTTCGCTGGAAGACCTCGCGGCGCTCGGTGCCAAGGGCGGAGAGCCGAAACAGATCAGCGGCAAGCAGGAGTTGTACGAGTCGCTGATCAACCGGGTGATTTGAGCAGGATTCGGGCCGGGGGTGCCACGGTCGCTTGCGACCGTGCCGTCCAAGCGAAATCACGACATTGCCCAATAGAAACACGGTCGCAAGCGACCGTGGCACCCGATTTTGGGTCAGTCCAACTTCCGGGGGTCAGAAAAACTTCTTCGCCGCGATGAGCGCATCGGCGAGCTGGTCGATCTCGGCGCGCGTGTTGTAGAAGCTCAGCGACGCGCGGACGGTCGCGGGCACGCCGAAGCGGTCCATGACGGGCTCGGCGCAGTGGTGCCCGGTGCGGACGGCGACGCCGTGCCGGTCGAGCACGGGGCCCAGGTCGTAGGCGTGGACGCCGTCGACGACGAAGGACAGGATGGACGCCTTGTGTTTGGCGGTGCCGATCAAGCGCAGGCCGTCGATGTCGAGAAGGCGTTGCGTGCCGTAAGCGAGCAGGTCGGCCTCGTGCTGCGCGACCGCCGCAGTGTTGAGCGAATTCATGAAATCGATGGCGGCGCCGAGCCCGACGACGCCGGCGATGTGCGGGGTGCCGGCCTCGAAGCGGTGGGGCGGGTCGGCGTAGGTCGTCTTCTCAAGCGTGACGCGTTTGATCATCTCCCCGCCGCCCATGTACGGCGGCATCTCGGCGAGCAGCTCGGGCTTGCCGTACAGCACGCCGATGCCCGTGGGCCCGAACATCTTGTGCCCGGAAAACGCGAGGAAGTCGCATCCCAGGTCGGCGACGTTCAGTTTGGGATAGAAGCTCTCATGCTCGGGGTGGGTGGGGTGCGGCGCGGCCTGGCAGGCGTCGAGCATGACTTTCGCGCCCACGGCATGGCCCGCGCGAATGATCTCGCGCACCGGGTTGATCGTGCCCAGCGCGTTGCTGACCCAGACGACGGAGATGAGCTTCACGGATTCATCGAGCATCGACGCAAAGGCGTCCATGTCGAGTTCGCCCGCGTCGTTGATCGGGATCACGGCCAACGTCGCGCCGGTCGCCTCGCACGCCATCTGCCAGGGCACGAGGTTGGAGTGGTGCTCCATGTGCGAGACGATCACGGTGTCCCCGGCGTTCAGCGACAACGGGTTGCCGGGTTGTCGACAGGCGTTGGCGACGAGGTTGATGCCCTCGGTCGCGCCGCGGACGTAGATGCACGACTCGGGCGACGGCGCACCGATAAAGCGCGACACCTTGAACCGGGTGTCCTCGAACGCGCGGGTCGCCTCCTCGGCCATCGCGTGCAGCCCGCGGTGGACGTTGGCGTTGTACCGCCGGTAGTAGTCGTCGAGTTTGTCGAGGACGGCCTGCGGCTTCTGCGACGTCGCCGCGTTGTCGAGGTACGCGAGCGGGTGGCCGTGCACCTGTTGGTGCAGGGCGGGGAATTGGGCGCGGAGGGCGTCGACATCCAGCGACGGTGGTGATGCGGCAGGATTGGGGATTCGGGACATGGCGGTATCCTAGTAGGGCAGGAAACCGACAAGGCGCAGGCGTTTATGTTGGAAAACCTGGAAAATATGATTCAATGGTTTTTCTGGATCATGGCGGGGCTAGTTGTCGTGTCGCTGGCGGTCTTTTTCGTACTGGTTGCGTTCATCGCAATAGCATTTAGGCTTCATTGGTGGTTCCAAGACAATGGTTGGATCCGGGAGAAGCGAAAGACGCATGTGCCGTTGCCGGTTCTTCAACAGTGCCCGCGATGCCACCAGTTCGCGATCCGATCGCTCGGTGGCGGGATTTGGGACGGCGAGGATGCCGACGGGAACCACGCTTTCGGCGGGTCGGAGTACGTCAAGTGTGGAGCCTGTGATCTGAGGCTCGAAAGGTATTCAACCAGCGTTCCCAAGACGGGTTATTCCGACGATGGGAGCTGGGAAGAAATGACTAGCGATGATCCTCGATGGGATTACATTGACGATTCACCTCGCAAAGATCGGTCCAAGCCGATCCGGGTGAAATGAGGTCACTTTGTCGTCGAGTGCGGTTGCTTTTGGTCCTTCGAGTCTGCCCGGTCCTGAATTACAAGAATCAAAAGCGACATCATGAGCCAGCCGACAATGGCAACTGCTCCGATTGTGTCAATGAGCGGGTAATCGCTGGCCACGTCATCACGAAAGTGGCAGAAAACCAAAAGCCCAAAGACGGCGATGCCCGCGAGCACGATTGTCCAGAAAGCCCAATCGGCGATCTTTATGGTGCCGGCTTTCGTCATGACAAGTACTCGCCCGGTCACACCTCAATGCTCAACCCCTGCGCCTTGGGCAGCTTCGCGATCATCTCGGCGGCGAGGAGTTGGCGGACGGGGGCGAGTTCCATTCGGCCGAAGCCCTCGGCGGCGAAGGCGTAGATGAGCATAGCCCTCGCCACGTCTTCGCTCAGCCCGCGCGACATGAAGTAGAAGACGTTTTCGGGATCGACGGCGCCGGTGGTGCAGCCGTGGGTGCACTTGACGTCGTCGGCGTAGATCTCGAGTTGCGGCCGGGCGTTGACGCGGGCGTCGTCGCTGAGCAGCATGTTGCGGTTGCTCTGCACGGCGTCGGTGCGCTGGGCGACCTGGTCGACGATGATGCGCCCGGTGAACACGCCGCGGGATTGGTCGTTGAGGATGCCCTTGTAGAACTGGCGGGAGTCGCAGTCGGGGGCGGCGTGGTTGACGCGCATGGCGTTGTCGAGGTGTTGGTCGCCGTGCCCGACGTACAGGCCGTTGATGAGGCAGTGGGCGCGGGGGCCGGCGAGGGTGGGCAGCACGTTGTTGCGGACGAGCTTGCCGCCTAGGAGCACAGTGTGACTGTGCACGTCCGCGTGCTCGGCCAAGTGCGCGAAGAGCGACGAGACGTTGAACGCCGACTCGGACTCTTTTTCGAGCAGGTAGTGGTGCACCACGGCCTCGGCGTCGGCGAAGACCTCGGTGACGGCGTTGTTGAGGTAGACCGCGTCGTCGCTGGTGGTGACGTAGTGCTCGAGCACCGTGACGTGGGCGCCCTCCTCGGCGACGATGACGTTGCGCGGGTGCGTTGCGACCGGCTCATCCGTTTCCGTGGCGATGCTGAGGATGTGGACGGGCGTGTCGACGGTGACGCCGCGGGGCACGCGGATGAACACGCCGTCTTCGACGGAGGCGTTGGAGAGCGCGGTGAAGACGTCGTCGGGGTCGGCGGTGAGCTTGCCGATGAAGGGCTCAATGGACTCGCGGTGCTGGCAGATGGCCTCGGTGAGCCGGCAGCAGGTGACGTTGGTGCCGAGCTTATTCGCGAGCTTGTCGGGGGCGTCGGACAGGTCTTCGCGGAACCGGCCGTTGACGAAGACGAGGGTGACATCGTCGAGTTCGGGGATGGCGAACCCACCGACCGTGTTCGCGGAGATGTCCGCGTCGTCGACGGCGGAGACGAAGTTGGTGGCCTTGAGCGCGTCGAGGTTGGTGAAGCGCCAGGACTCGTTGCGGCGGTCCGGCCAGCCGAGGCGGTTGAAGGCCTCCCGCCCGGCATCGCGGAAGGGGTTGAGCCAGCTCTGGCACTCGGGGATGTCGCGCGACGTGTCGATCACGGCGTCGAGTTTATGCGGTTCGGTGGCGAGGGTCATGGTCATGGTCCGAGAGAAGGCATCTCACCGCAGAGGACGCAGAGGGCCGCAGAGGTTTGAATCCAGGCTTGATTCTCTGCGGTCCTCTGCGATCTCCGCGGTGAATCTCATGTTGTTTCGGACTTAAGCTCCGACGGGTTCGTGGACGCCGAAGGGGGCGTAGCCGGTCTGTTCGAGTTCGTGGGCGACTTCTTTGCCGCCGGACTTGACGATCTTGCCCTTGACGAGGATGTGGACGTGGTCGGGCACGATGTATTCGAGCAGGCGGTTGTAGTGGGTGATGAGCAGGAAGCCGTGGTCGGCGGAGCGCATGGAGTTGACGCCTTCGGAGACGATGCGAAGGGCGTCGATGTCCAGCCCCGAGTCGGTTTCGTCGAGGATGCCCAGCACCGAACCGAGCACGGCCATCTGGAAGATCTCGAAGCGCTTCTTCTCGCCGCCGGAGAAGCCTTCGTTGACGTTGCGCTTGAGCATTTCGTAGGGCACGTTGATCTGCGTGGCCTTCTCGCGGAAGTGCTTGAGCAGCTGCGCGGCGTCGAGCTCGTCCTTGCCCTCGGCGACGCGCTTCGCGTTGACGGCGGCCTTGAGGAACTGCATCGCGCTGACGCCCGGGATTTCCACCGGGTACTGAAACGCCAAAAATAAACCGGCGTTGGCGCGTTCGTCTGGGCCGAGCTCGGTGATGTCTTCGCCCTGGAAGGCGATGGTGCCTTCGGTGATCTCGTAGTCTTCCTTGCCGGCCAGGACCTGGGCGAGGGTGGACTTGCCCGAGCCGTTGGGCCCCATGATGGAGTGGACCTCGCCAGGCATGATGCGCAGGTCGACGCCGTGGAGGATCTCGACGGCGGGGTCGTCTTCGAGGCGGACGTGGAGGTTCTTGATGTCGAGGAGGGGTGTGGTCATGGTGTTTGTTTAGCCGCAGATTTCGCAGATGTACGCAGATTATTTCGTGTTATGTCAACTTTGAGTGCTGGAAAGTCTGATCTCAGTTGTCACGGATGGCCGTTTCGATTTTGAATCTGCGTCCATCTGTGAAATCTGCGGATACTTCCCGGTTATCCCACGCTGCCTTCCAGCGACACGGCCAGGAGTTTGTTCGCTTCGACCGCGAACTCCATGGGCAACTCGCTGAAGACTTCTTTGCAGAAGCCATTGACCAGCAGGCTCATCGCGTCTTCCTCGCTGATGCCGCGGGCGGTGCAGTAGAAGAGCTGGTCCTCGGCGATCTTGGTGGTGGACGCTTCGTGCTCGGCGGTGGCGGTGGTGTTGCGGACGTCGACGTAGGGGAAGGTGTGGGCGCCGCACTGGTCGCCGATGAGGATCGAGTCGCACTGGGTGAAGTTGTGGGCGTCTTTCGCGGTCTTGCGCATCTCGACCAGGCCGCGGTAGGTGTTGTGGCCACGGCCGGCGGAGATCCCCTTGGACACGATGGTGCTGGTCGTGTTCTTGCCGATGTGGATCATCTTCGTGCCGGTGTCGGCCTGCTGCTTGAGCGTGGTGAGCGCGACGGAGTAGAACTCGCCCTTGCTGTCGTCGCCCTTCATGACCACGCTGGGGTACTTCCACGTGATGGCGCTGCCGGTCTCGACCTGGGTCCAGGAGATGTGGGCGCGGTCGCCGTTGCAGATGCCGCGCTTGGTGACGAAGTTGTAGATGCCGCCCTTGCCGTCTTCGTCGCCGGGGTACCAGTTCTGGATGGTCGAGTACTTGATCTTTGCGTCCTTCTCGGCAACGAGTTCGACCACCGCCGCGTGCAGCTGGTTCTCGTCGCGCTGCGGGGCGGTGCAGCCTTCTAAGTACGAGACCTCCGCGCCTTCGTCGGCGATGATGAGCGTGCGCTCGAACTGGCCGGTGTTGCGTGCGTTGATACGGAAGTAGGTGGACAGCTCCATGGGGCAGCGGGTGTTCTTCGGGACGTACACGAACGAGCCGTCGGAGAACACGGCCGAGTTGAGGCAGGCGTAGTAGTTGTCGGCGTAGGGCACGACGCTGCCGAGGTACTTCTTGACCAGCTCGGGGTGGTTGCGGATGGCTTCGGAGATCGAGCAGAAGATCACGCCGGCGTCGGCGAGCTCTTTCTGGAAGGTCGTGGCGACGGAGACGGAGTCGAAGACGGCATCGACCGCGACCTGCCGGCTCCCGGAAGGTGCATCCGAGCCTTCGCCGCTTTGCTCCTCAGCCACGGCTTGCGCGGGTGCGGCGTCGGTGATGCCGAGCAGGGCCTTGGTTTCGCTCAGCGAGATGCCGAGCTTCTCGTAGGTTTCGAGCAGGGCCGGGTCGACCTCGTCGAGGGATTCGGGGGCTTTCTTGGGCGCGGCGTAGTACGAGATGCCCTGCAGGTCCGGCGGCGGGTAGACGTAGGGCAGGAAGACCCAGTCAGGCTCGTCCATCTTTTCGAAGTGCTTGAGGGCCTTGAGCCGCCAGTCGGTCATCCAGGCGGGCTCGCCCTTCTTGGCGGAGATGAAGCGGACGGTGTCTTCGTTGAGCCCGGGCGGGGCGAACTCCTGCTCGATGTCGGTGGTCCAGCCGTACTTGTATTCGCGGCGCTCTTCGGTGATGGCGGCGACTTCGGCGGTGGTGGTCATCGTCGGGGTCCGGGGATCGGGGGAACGGGAACAGGGGGCGGGGTTGGCGGCGGGCCTTCGCGGACGGGTGCCCGGGGGCGTGGCGATCGGCGGCGGGCGGTCAGGTACACCCGGGGCGGCGTATCACCGGCCACGATCGCGTCATCGCATCCCGCAAAGTTGGCCGCCCGCACAGATGGCCAGCGGGACAGTGTAGCTTCCGCGGCCTGGGCCGACTACCATTGTTGCGAGGGAATCTCAACCGCCTCCGTGGGGTTGAGTGTCTGGCGGGGGCCGCACCCGTGCGGGTGCGGCTAGCCCTGTTCCCTTTTCCCTGTTCCCCGAACCCTGAGGCTTGCCATGGGCATCGCGCTTTCTGAGACCGCCGCCAAGGAAATCCAGCAGATCATCACCCAGCAGGAGTTGGACGCCGAGAATGTCCGCCTGCGCGTCGGCGTCAAGGGCGGCGGGTGCTCGGGCTTTTCGTACCTGCTCGACCTGACCGAGACGTTCCGTGACAACGACGAAGAGTTCGAGCAGCACGGCATCCGCATCGTCTGCGATCCGAAGTCGTACCTCTACCTCAACGGCACGAACATCGACTTCAAAGACGAGATCATGGGCCGCGGCTTCGTGTTCAACAACCCCAACGCCACGAGCACCTGCGGCTGTGGGTCGTCGTTCAGCGCGTGAGGCTTTCACCAAACCCGGTCACTCCCGAAGCCCACGCCGTCACGGCGTGGGCTTCTTTCGTAAGGTGCCCGTCGACTCAGGAGTTCACACATCCATGTTCGCAAAACTCTGGCCCCACCACGAAGCCGCGATCGCGTCGCTGATCCCGGAGTTGGAACAAACCGACGAAGCGGTCGCGTTGGTCATCGCCGGGTCGCTGACCAAGGGGTGGGGCCGGCCCGAGAGCGACCTCGACGGGCACCTGCTCATCAACGACGACGCGATGGCGGCCCGGCTCAAACGCGACGACCTTGTTTTTAAACCCGTCGGCGAGCATTGCGACTGGGACGGCGGGTACTTCGACCTCAAGTGCGTGACGTGGGGGCTGCTGGAAGAGGCGGCGGACCACGCCGGCGAAGCGTATCGGGCGTCGTTCTCGAATGCGATCGTGCCGTGGACGAAACACAACGACGACCAAGAAAAACTCGATGCGTTGATCGAGCGCATCACCGCGTACCCCGAGGCCGGTCACGCGGAGAAGGTGATGCAACTCGCGTGTCACCTCGAAGGCATCCGCTGGTACGCCGGCGAGGCGGAGAAGCGCGGCGACGCGTACCTGATGCTGTGGACCACGCAGCGCGCGGTCGCGCTGGCGTCACGGCTGGTGCTGGCGCACAACCGAGTGCTGTTCCCGTACCACAAGTGGATGTTGCGCAGCGTGGCGTCGTGCCAGCAGAAACCGGACGGGTTTTTGGAGGCCGTGAACGCGGCGGTGAAGACCCCGAGCCGGGCGACGGTCGAGCCGGTGTGTGACCTGGCGTTGCACTGGCAGGACTGGGGCAAGCCGGCGCAGTGGTGGAACCCGTGGATCCGCCGGACGGAGTGGGCGTGGCGGTACGGGCCGCCGGCGTTGGATGATGCGTGAGTCCTGATGGAACGCGTCCCGCACGCCACGGTGGGTCTGGTCGATCGGGTCGGAATGTCTGCGAGATGTAGAATTGGCGGGTTTGGGGTGGCTGCGGGCGTTTTTTTCGCAGAATCGGGCTTGCCCGGTTTACCTTTTGCTGTCACGGGGGCGGGACGCTGATATGCTGGGGCCCGTTGTGCAGCGGGCTGTCGGGGTGTAACCGATCCCCCTGCGGGATATTGCGTGTTTCCGGCCGACAGGCCGCGTTTGAAGGAAAGGTTGGTTGATCATGCTGAAGAAGATGCTCCTGATGCTGGCGATGGGCGTGTTCACGCTGTCGGTAGTGGCCTGCGAAAAGGCGGAGGACACCGCCGCGGGCGCCGGTGACGCGATCGAAAGCGCCGCCGATGACGCCAAGGACGCCATGGAAGACGGCGCCGATGCTGTCGAGGACGCGGCCGACGACGCCGCCGACGCCGTCAAGGATGCCATGGAGTAAGCAAGGCCCACCGTCTTGCAACCGAAAAACACCACAGCCCGACGGTTCACGCCGTCGGGCTGTGTTTTGCGCGGCCGGTGGCGTGGGGCATGGCGTGTTGATCGTCGAGCATGAACACGGGCCGTCGGTCTCTGTGATTTGGACGAACTTGGCCGACCGTTACAATCGCATCGCCTGCGAAACGTGACCCCGCCCCGCGCGGGATCGGTCACGGCACGCACCTCTCAACCGACACAGGGCAGGAGAACCGGGATGGCGACACTCAAGGAAAAAATGGGGCGCCTGCTGGGACGGATGCGCACCGGGCACGGCCCGACGACGGTCGATGTCGCGCGGCGCCCCGGAAGCGAAGACGACCCCGCCCAGCGCAAGGAGGCCACGCTCGCGCAGATCAAGCAGGGCTACGGCGAGATCGTCGAGACCATGCAGGCGCTGCGTACGCACCTGGACGACACCCAGCAGCGCCAGGCGCAGATGGCCCGGATGATGGAAGGCCTGCCCGAGGTGCTGCGCTCGTTGCCCGAGGCGACGCGCACGCAGACGCAACTCATCAAGGCCATCGGCGCGCATCTCGAAAGCCAGAACACGACCAACGGCCACCTCACCGAGGCGATCCAGGGCCTGGGCAAGTCCGCCGACCGCCAGGACGAGACGCTCGGGCAGATCCGCGACCACCTCACCGAGGAGTCCGGCACGCGGCGCGAACTGCACAGCGGAGTGCTCGCGCTTAATAGCACGCTCGCGAGCGTGGAGGCCAGCAACCTCGCCGCCAAGGAGGCGCTGGGCGCCGCGCAGGAGCAGGCCCGCCGCAGCGAGGAGCGCATGGCGGAGCTCTACCGCAAGGGCGCCCGGCTCAACGCGGTGATGCTGTTCATGGGCGCGCTGATGACCGCCGCCGCCGTGGGCGTGGTCGCGTGGCTGCTGCTGCGCGACGGCGTGGTGGGGTGATCGGCAAAATGAAGGACCAAAACTGTGTAACGCGTTAGCTGCGTTGCCACGCAACGCAGCTTGTCGTTTCATTCCGGCGCGATGATGCCTGTGTCGTCGTCATACCGCCACCCTTGATGTGCGGGAAGGTAAGCACCGCGCAGGTGTTGCAAGTGTTCTGCGTCTTTCACGCGTTGGTTGCTGCCTTTGCGTGACAACCACCGCCGGTTCCCGAACGCGCGGTTGAGCTCGCGAGACAGGTTGTGCTTGATGGATCGTCGGATCGAATCGGCGGAACGCTCTTCCTTCCATCCCACCACGGCGTGGACGTGCGTCGAGACCGCGGACGCCGCGAAGAGCCGGCAACCAGTCTTTGCCGACCACTCGACCAGGGTTGCGATGACCTTGTGCTGTTGTGATGAATCCCAAGCCACAGCGTCCCCGGACATGCGTCGGCGGTATCGATCAGCGAGGTCCTGATCCGTGGCTTGCACGCCTTTCCCGCGCAGGACGAATCCTTCGGAGCGGTCGGGCAGCCAGGAGCCGTAGGTGTGGATCGTAAAGAGCACGACCGGCATCAGTACCCTCCGGAAAAAGGGCTCGGGCTGCGTTGCGTGGCAACGCAGCTAATGGAATATCACTCGTCCTCGTCCTCGTCGTCACGCGGCGGGCAGCTCAGGCGGAACGCCAGGAACGCGCCCGCCGCGATCCAGGCGTAGTCGAGCAGGCCCCAGGCGCGTTGCGCGACTTTCCGCCGTGCTGCCTGGCCGCCGGGCTGGTTGACGTACCACGCCATGACCTCGCGTTTCTGCGCGTCGGTCATCTCGGCGATGCGCCGGCGGACCTGCGCCTCGGGCCGGATTGGCGGCGGGGCGTCCTCGGGCTGAACTTGTTCGGCTTCATCTTCCGTCGCTTCGTCGAGGGCCGGCGGTCCGTCGGGGTCGTCCGTATCCGTGTCATCCGCGTCGTGGTCGGTCTCGACTTCGGCGAGCGGGTCTTCGATCTCGCCCTGGGTGAACATCCAGTCGCGCACGGCCGAGGTCAGTAGGCCCGGGTCGTACTTCAGTTCGCTGCCGGAAATGTGTTGACGGCCGACCATCGCCCCGGTGCCCCACGCCGCGGCCGCGGCCAGCAGCAGCAGTGCGGCCGACCCCACCGCGGTCTTGCGCGACGGCTCGTACGCCGCACCCCGCCAGGCCATCGCGACCACCACCGCCACCCCCAGCGCCAGCCACGCGAGTTTCATATTCAGCCACACCGACGCCAGGCCCCACACCATCCCCGCGCCCAGCGCGATCAGCACGGCCCAGCCCACGGCGCTGCGGCGGTAGGTCGGCTCGCTCCCGTACACCAGTTCGTCGTTCAAGGCCGGGCCCTCGCGCGTGCGGTCATCGTTGCCAAGCCACAAACTACGCGAAACGGCGCGGCCTCACCGGGCGACGTACGGGTGCAGCTTGTTCGACTCCCAGTTCAGGTCGTCGTACGGGTCGTCGTCGGTCCCGCCCACGGGCGTGTTCAGGAAGATCACGTCCATCTGCCCCAGCGTCTCGACGTGCCCGTCGAGGAACAGCCAGTTGGACGCCTTGTTGTTGTGCAGCAGCACGCCGGAGTAGAAGTCGTAGAGCGCCTCCTGCTGCCGCGCATCGGGGTCGTCGATGATGCCGGCGGTCAGGCCCGGGGCGTTGATGTAGTCCGCGACCGAGTACCCGCCGGAGAACTGCGGCAGCTCGCCCACGCCGATCATCGACGACGCGTTGCGGATCAACTGCACATTGGACATGAAGTTGTGCTGCGGCTCGAAGAGCTCTTCGATCTCCGGCCGGGAGAGGTAGCGGTTCACGCCGTAGCTGGCGCGGCGGTGCCAGCCCGACATGCCCGGCGGGGACTGGGTCCAGAACGGGCTGTCGTCGCTGGGGCAGCGCGCGAAGCGCTCGGGCTCGGCGGTGAAGTACCGCTTGGTCCGCGAGATCCACGAGCCCAGGAACGCGATCTCGGGGATGCGTCCCGCCGCTTCGATCGGCGTGCCGGGCAGGTTGTCGTCGGGGTACCGCTTGCCCTCGCGTTCTTCGATGGCGATCTCGAACCCGATGCCAAGCTGCCGGACGTTGCTCGAACACACCACCGTCCGCGCCACCCCCCGGGCGTTGGACAAGGCGGGCAACAGGATGCCCATCAGCAGGCTGATGATGCTGATGACCACGAGCAGTTCGATGAGGGTGAACCCACGCGGCGTCGGTCGTTCGAAACGCATGATGATTCCCGGGAAAAGAGGCGTCGGCCCGCCGCATCGTAACCGCGGCGGCGGACGCCGCCAAGGGTTTACCGCTTGAAGGTCTTGGCGGCGCGGCGCCGGAGCCGGACGCCGACCTCCCGGATCAACTCGCGGAACGGCGCCTTGGTCAGGTCCCGCCGGGCGGTCAGGTAGATCGGCACGGACGCGGCGGTGTCGGTGTCGGCACCCGTTTGTTTCCCGCGGGGCCGAGGCGCGGGCTCGAACCCGTGCTGGGTGGCGGTGCGGACTTCGAGCGGCCGGCGGAAGGGCGCGTCGCGGGTCTTGCGGAGCAGGACGTTGAGCACGCCGTCGCGCTGCGTCAGCGCCGCCCACGCCGAGGCGTCGCAGTCGGCGCGGTCCTCCCGCGTGATGCCGGGGTAGTCCTCGAAGTGCCCGAGCAGCGGGCAATCCGGCCGGCCCTGGGGCCCGGTGAGCCACATGCTCAGCAGCTCGTAGCCGTTGGCCTCCGCGAGGTCGCTGAACAGCAGCGGGTGGTACGAGAAATACCCGTGCCCGAGGTATCCCACGCACGGCAGTTGGTGGTACGCGGCCCCGCCGACCTTGAGCGCATCGTGGGCGGTGAAGAACGCGTGGTCCTGCCCGAGCAGGTGCTCGGTGGTGCCGAAGTTCAGGACCAGGTCGTAGGTGCCGCGTTCTTCTTCGTGCAACGCGTCGTGGTTGAGGTCGAATTCACGGGTGGCCGTGCCGGGGCAGACGTCCAGCGCGGTGTAGTCCACGCCGACCGGGATGAGCGCGTCGGCCAGGTCGAGGTGCTTGGTCTGGTCGGGGTGGTTGCAGCGCGGCGCGATGTTGGAAATGTGTTGCGAAAGCGCATCCTCGCCCAAGTCCGGATCGGCGACGCGGCGCACGAACGCCTCGACATCCTCCACGGTGCCGATGCAGAGCTGATTGCCGAAGTCCAGCACCCGCGCCCGCCTCGGCCACAGTCCGCGGTCGACCAGCTCGTCGAGGAACATCACGTGGCAGCCCATGCGGCCTCCGTCGTACGCGAACGGGGCCGGATCATCACGCCGGCGTCAACCCGCGGTACAGCTCCTGCACGCGCTGGCTCTGGTTGCGGCGGACCGCGTCGAGCGTCAGCCGCGCGATCCGGTACTCGGCCGACTCGTCGGGCATCAGCCGGCAGTGCTCCTGGATCACCGCGTACATGAACTTGAACGCGTCGCGCGGCTGGTGCATCTGGTCCAGTGAATCAATGAGCATGGCCCGGTCCACCTCGTCGGTGAACAGGTTCGTGAGCGAGATCTTCTCGGTGTTGTCCGGCCGGACGACGTTGAGCCGGCTGTTGCACAGGTCGTACAGCGTCGAGCCCGACCAGGTCAGGCGCTCGATCATGTTCTGTTTGTCCAGTCGCGCTTCCTGGAAAAACTGCCCGGATTCCTTGGCGAGCAGGTACGACAGCTCGATCGGCAGAAGCATCTTGATGCCGACGTTCTCCTGCTTGAGGAACTTGTTGTCGAACATCGGCCAGACGATCTGCCGCATGCGCTGCGGGTCGCCCGAAACGATGGTGGGCTCGTCCATGCGGTCGACCAGGACGATCACGCCGGCGTAGCCCAGCCCGTTGAGCACGCCGACCAGCCGGCGGGTGAGCTGGTAGCGGTTGTCGCGCGGGCCGTCGGACTCGGTGTGCGGTTCGGGCAGCGGCTGGCCGTTGAGCGTGGACGACGAGGTCGCGGCGAGCATCGGCTTGAGCTGTGCGCTGGTGCGGCCGACCGCGGGCATCTCCTTGAGGATGCCCCGCGCCTTGCCCCACAGCGAGAGCTGCTTGCCCGCCCACATCGTGAACCCGGCGATCACCCCCGCGCCCGAAAGGATCAGGAACGGCAGTACCCACGCCGGCGGGTCCTCGCGCGTCACCCAGTACACCGTCGCCAGGGCGACGGCCGCGACGGCGCACACCACGCCCGTCCACAACCAGAACCCCAGCGGCAGCCCGCTGAACAGGTGCAGCTTCTTGCGTAGCGCCGCGTGCCGCTCGACCGGGTTGCCCGACGCCGGGTGGTCGTAGAGCATCGCCAGCACCGCGAGGTCGCGGCGTTTCTCCTTGGGCAGCTTGCGCAACGCTTTGTGCGGCTTGGGCGGCAGCGGGACGTTCGGCGAGCCGTCGGGCGCGAGCACCGCGTCCACGAGTTTGGTCACCGCCAGCGAGAGGATCGCGTCCTGGTGGTCCTCCAGCCGGAGGTTGTCGAGCATCTTGGTCGCGTCCATCCGCTTGGAGCGCTGCAACTGATCGAGCACGGGGTTGAGGTCGTCGTAAGCGACGGTGAGCACGCGGCGGTCGGGGTGTTGCTGGTTGTGGGCCGCGACGTGTTCTTCGATGTCGATGCGGATAGCGGTCTTGCCCGAGCCTTTTTCGCCGAAGACGACGGCGGTGGCGGGGCTGTCGATGCGCCCGAGGATCTTGCCGAAGTCCGGGTGCTGCGGGTTGGCGTCGCCGAGCTTGGCAAACACCGGGTCGAGGCGGGCTTCCTCGGCGGTGAACGGGTTCTCGGTGAGCTGGTGGTGCTGGAGGAAGGATTGGACGTTCATGGCGTGTCCCCACCGTCGGGATCGAGGAGGTTGTGCAGGTTTTGGATGGTAACGGGACGGGGCGGGTGACGATAGGCTGTCGCGGGTTTGATACGCGTGAGCGTAGGGTCGTCCGAGCGCGGGGCTGGGGTTTGGGGCTTGGGGTTGGGGATGGCGGCCCATGTTGTATGTCTGGCGGGCTGAAATTTGATGTGGCAGAAGAAATGAAGGCCGGGTGTCTGACCAAGCTTGACCCCGTAATCCAAACCCCCGAACCCCAAGCCCCAGACCCGACGCACCATGACCTTGTGCCTCCCCGACTTCCCGGCCTTCGAGCAGCACGCCGCCCAGGCCAAGGCCGGCGTGTGGCTGCCGATGGCGCGTCGGCTGCTGGGCGATGCGCTCACGCCAGTGCTCGCGTACCGCCGGCTGGTGCGCGGGGACGAGCGGATGTCGCCGAGCTTCCTGCTCGAGTCCGTGGTGGGCGGGGACCGCGTCGGGCGGTACAGCTACCTCGGCTCGCGCCCCGAGTTGGAGGTCATCGCGCGCGGGCATGACGTGGAGCTGCGCGACCACACGGCCGGCACAACCGAGGCGTATTCGTGTGACGACCCGCTCGCAGAGATGCGCCGCCTGCGCGGCGACGTGTCGCTGGGACCGATGCCCGAGGCGGGCGTCGTCGGGCTGCCCGAATTCACCGGCGGGTGGGTCGGCGTCGCGGGCTACGACACCGTGCGCTACCTCGAAGGCGAAGCGCTGCCCTCGCCCCCGCCGGACGACCGCAAGCTGCCCGACCTGCACATGCAGTTCTACCGCGACACCGTCGCGTTCGACCACGTGAGCAAGACGGTCCTGGTCATCACGCACATCGCCCCCGGAAGTTTCGCCTCTGCCAAAGAAGCCTACGGCGCTGGCGTCGCGCAGCTCGACGCGCTCGAAGAGCGCCTGCTCGGCGGCGAGGTCGAGCCGATCCACACGCCGCCGACGCACCTGGACCTCGCGGCCCCGCCGCCGACGCTACCGACGTCCAACATGGGCGAAGGCGGCTACCAGGACGCGGTGCGCATCTGCAAGGAGTACATCGGCGCGGGCGACGCGTTCCAGATCGTGCCCGCCCAGCGGTTCACCGTGCCGACGCTGGCCGACCCGTTCGACGTGTACCGGGCGCTGCGGGCGGTGAACCCCTCGCCGTACATGTTCTACCTGCAGATCGACGGCGCGATGCTGGTGGGTTCGAGCCCAGAGATTTTGGTGAAGGTGCAGGACGGCGTCGCCGCGTCGCGCCCGCTGGCCGGCACGCGCAAGCGCGGCGCGACCGAAGAAGAAGACCGGGCGCTAGAGGAAGAGCTCCGCGCCGACCCCAAGGACAACGCCGAGCACGCGATGCTCGTGGACCTGCACCGCAACGACATCGGGCGCGTCGCCCGGCCCGGCACGGTGCACATCGCCGAGCAGTTCGTCGTCGAGCGCTACAGCCACGTGATGCATCTGAGCAGCGAGGTCCGCGGCACGCTGCGCGACGACGTGGACGCGTGGGAGGCGCTCCGAGTATCGCTGCCGGTGGGCACGGTCAGCGGCGCGCCCAAGGTCCGTGCGATGCAGATCATCGACGAACTCGAGCCCAGCCGGCGAGGCCCGTACGGCGGCGCGGTGGGCTACGCCGACCTGTCGGGCAACCTGGACATGTGCATCGGGCTGCGGACGATGGTGATTCGGCCTTCGGCCGGGGTGCAGGGTTCGGGGGCCGGGGTTCAGGAAAAACAAGGCTGCAAACCCGATGCCGCGGCGGGTGATGCACAGCCCGAACCCCGTACCCCGCACCCCGAACCCCACACGTGGCTGGTCGACATCCAGGCCGGTGCCGGCATCGTCGCCGACTCCGACCCGGACGCCGAGCACCAGGAGACGGTGAACAAGGCCGCCGCGATGGCCAAGGCGGTCGCGCTCGCGGAGCAGTTGTTTGCGGTTTAGCGGGCGGCCCGCAGGGCCCCGCGTGGCCGCCGATTTACGCCACCGCCGCGTCTTTGCCGATGACCATCCGGCATGCCCGCCGACTTCAAGACCATCCTCGCCCTGGACGTGCCGGTGATCGTCGAGATCGGCCGGCGTCGGGTCCGTCTCACGGAGGTCATGAATTGGTCCGCCGGTGCGATCATCGAGCTTCCCAAAGCGGCCGACGACGAGCTCACCGTCCACGTCAACAACAAAGCGATCGGCACCGGGCACGCCGTGAAGGTCGGCGAGAACTTCGGCATCCGCATCGACGAAGTCAGCTCCGTCACCGACCGCGTGAAAGCGCTGGGGAAATAAACCCTTCCCGCCCAACACGCCCCCCGGACGGGTCGCTTAGAGCGCATTGCGAGATTGATGCTTATAGCTGCGACACATCGCGTCGCTGTTTTCTCGTGTCTTATCGGTGACACCTGCGACGCGCCGCGGCGCAGCTAAGAGACAGAAGGGTTGCAAAATGCTCTAAGCGACCCGTCCAGACCCGTTCGTTAAACCCGTTCCACCGCGCAAAAAAGACTCGCCCCGTTTCCGGGACGAGCCGTAGGGTCTTTGCTCGGGCTGCACTCGACGGCAGTCTCCGTCGAGCTGCCTCGTTCAGCGCAGCCCGATCCTCTTTCGTCCGCAGCAGCAGTTTCCGTCGCAGCTATCACCGCAGCAGCACTTGCCACCGGGACGAGGGGTACAGAGTTCAATCACTGGATCACGCTCCTTTCGGGAAGGGTGTTCCCAGCCGTCACGGCCTCCGGTCTCGCGGTCGTGGCCGGACCTCTCACGGTCCACGACGCGTCGCCGGCGTCCGCCGCCGGGGGTTTCCGGCCCCGCAACGTCTCGCGGGGCTCCATCGCGCGGGGACGAGAAGACAAACACATGCCGTCTCGCCATTCCCGCTCGGTCGACTCGGAGACCCGACCCGCGACGGGGGCTGCCCGCCGCCGACCCGGCCCTCAGCCGACATGTGAATTATCGGCGTCCGGCCGCCGGGGTCAAGAGTCAAAACCCCACAAAACCTCCCGGCAACGGACCCTCCACCCCCCGCCGACCGCGTTTCCGCCGCCCTGATGCGTCCGGGATGCATTAAGGTGTTGTCTCGGCCCGGGTTTTTTATAGAATTGTTCCGTGCGGGCGACCCTGCGGCCCGCGTCCTGTCGATTTGGAGCCCCGAATGAACACCGTCCCCGCCTCCCGCGCCCCTCGCGCGGCCCGCCACGCCGCGTTCACCCTCATCGAACTGCTCGTGGTCATCTCGATCATCGCCCTGCTGATCGGCATCCTCTTGCCGGCCCTGGGCGCCGCCCGCGAGGCCGGTCGCACGGCCGCCGACGCCAGCAACCTCCGCCAACTCAACATCGCCCTGGCCGCCTTCGTCGCGGACAACAACCAGGAGTTCGTGCCGTTCGTCCAGGGCTGGGGCCCGTCCGACCCCACCGCCTTCGGCATGGTCGATGCCGGCGGCAACACCCGCACCTACTGGACCTCCAACTTCTTCTACGACAACTACCTGGGCACGGTGCAGATCTTCAACTGCCCTTCGTTCGAGGACGACAACGCCATCCTCGAAGCCCCGGACGACATCACCTCCGGCCGCGGCGGCGGCGACGCCGAACGCAGCGACCTCTGGGCGCGGTCCGACTACGGCTACAACCACACCTTCCTGGGCTCGTCGTCCGCGAGCAACGACTCCGTCTCCAAGCCCTACGGTGCCCCGCCGCCCGACTCGACGCTCCCCCGAGCGGGCCAGGTTAAATCGCCGAGCACCACCATCACCTTCGCCGACTCGATGGACTTCGCCCTCCTCGTCGCCACCAACGGCGAGACCTACACCGGCGTGCCCTACCTCTACCCTGAGTACGACGACCCGTTCATCCAGCGCGGGTTCGCCGACGCCCGGCACCAGCAGTCCTTCAACTCCATGGACGCCACCCAGGCCGGCGACACCGTCGGCGGGTCCAGCCTCAACGTCGGGTACGTCGACGGCCACGTCAACACCATGCGGATCAACAAGTACAACGACCCGTATCAGGAAGACGAACTCACCGACTGGGAACGCTCGCAGTCCAGTAGCGGCGGGCGCGGCGGCGGCAGCCCGGGCTACGACAACCACTGGGACCTCAAGTAACGCATTTCACCGCGTCCTTGTGCAGGTGAGACAACAACCCGGTGAGGGGACGGATCGAGGGAAGCGCCGGCCATGCTGAACTACATCTGGGCCGGCCTGATCGTGTTCAGCTTCGGGTTCGCGCTGTGGGCGGACGTCCGCGAGGCTTCTTCGGACCGTTTCCGCAACGGCGCGGCGCTGCCCGTAAGGCTCGCAGAGCCGGGGCTGGACGCCGTCACCCAAACCGAACTTGAGGGCGACGAGACGCGTTCGTTTGACGCGTCGTTTGTCGTTGAGCGTGAAGCGTACGAATCGTTTTACGGCGTGACGCTGCCGGGCGACGCGGACCTCGAACTCACCGGGCACGTCGATGTCTCGCGCGACGGCGTGCAGGCCCGGCTCGACGAGCCGGCCGTCGTGGGTTGGCCTGATCCGCTGGCGACGATCCTGCCGTTCTCGGAAACCAAGAAGGGTGAACTGCTCGCCGAGGTGACGCTCGGAGGTTCGGACGCTTCCGTGCCGGACGCCGACGCCGCGTCAGTCGGCTTGACGTTTCAGCCGGTCCGCCTGCGCAAGCTGACTGACATCGCCCAGGCCGCGTTCGATATGGCGGACACGGCGTTCAACATCGCGTTGGGGCTGGTCGGCATCCTCTGCCTTTGGTTGGGTCTGGTGAAGATCGCCGAGGACGCGGGCCTGGTCTACGCGCTGGTCAAGGTGGTGCGGCCGCTGCTGGGCCTGGTGTTCCCCGAGATCCCCAAGGACCACCCGGCGCTGGGCATGATCGCGCTGAACCTCGCGGCCAACATGCTCGGCCTGGGCAACGCCGCGACGCCCATGGGCCTCAAAGCCATGGAAGAACTGCAGGAACTCAACCCCAGCGAAGACACGGCCACCAACTCGATGTGCATGTTCCTGGCGATCAACACCGCGTCGGTCCAGCTCGTGCCGCCCGCGACGCTGGTCGCGATCATGGGCGTGGGGACTGGGGCGCTGTGGCTGCCGATCATCATCGTCACCGGCTTGTCGCTGATGATCGCGATCTTCACGGCCAAGGCGTTGTCGCTGGCACCGGTGTTCCGCGGCAGTGACCCGATGCGGCAAGGCAACCACCCGCCGCCGGCCGCGACGAACGGAGGCACGCCCGATGCGTGAAGTCATCGAATACTTCTCGCTGCTGGTGCTGCCCGTGCTGATCGTCGCGGTGCCTTTGTACGGCCTGATCCGCCGGGTGCCGGTGTACGAGTCGTTCGTGACCGGGGCCAAAGAAGGCTTCGGCATCGCGGTGACGATCATCCCGTACCTGGTGGCGATCCTGTTCGCCATCGCGATGTTCCGGGCGTCGGGCGCGATGGAAGCCTTGATCGACCTGCTCAACCCGGTGTTCGGCGCGGTGGGCATCAACGCGGAGCTTCTGCCGATGATGATCGCCCGCCCGCTGACGGGCTCGGGGTCGCTGGGCGTGCTCGCCGAGATGGCCGAGGAGCACGGCATCGGCTCGCTCATTACCAAGACCGCCGCGGTGATGTTCGGCAGCACGGAGACGACCTTCTACGTCCTGGCCGTGTACTTCGGGGCGGTGGGGATCAAGAAGACCCGGCACGCGGTCGCCGCCGGGCTGATCGCCGACCTCGCGGCGCTGCTGCTGGCGGTGTACGTGTGCGCTTGGTTGCTGGGTTGACGCAGCGCGGAACGCCGGGGCCAAAACGCAGGAAAACAGGAAACGCAAGAAACGCAGGAAATCTGCACGAGCGTAAGTTCGTGTGCTCGTTTTCTTGTGTTTCCTGTTTTCCTGCGTTTTGGCCTCCGGTCAGGCGGCCGCGGGGCGTGCGGATGCGGGCGCTTGCCCCGCGGCCGGCCCACCAGACCGGATTCAACGTGGATGTTCAGTCGTCGCGAAAAACCCGCGCCGCCAGCCGCAGCGCAACGGGCTGCGCGCCTGGCCACGCTCACGCCGCGCGGCGCGTCTCGGCCGTTGCGGGCGCGGCCGGCACGATCGCGGTGGTCGCCGCCGACCCGACCGCGTAACGCGGGGCCCGGCGGACCCACACACTCGTCGCACCGCGGTGCCCGGCCAGCCGCTGCAGCCGGCCCAGGTACGCCGCCAACGCCGGCTCGTTGAACGCCGACAGGAACGGCTCGCTCGCCGTGCGGTTCAACTCACGGATCTGCGCAATCATCTCCGGCTTACTGCTCATGCGTGGACTTCTGCGGTCGGCCCCGCCGGTCCAGTGGGGTCGCGGTCGATGCCGCGGCCAGACTTCCGGGGGCGGGGGTGGGTGGCGGATCGCTTCCGTGCGCGACGCAACGTGCCTCTGTGCCGAAAAACTATCGGGCAGTGGGGCGCTGGGAATCGACTGTGTGTAACCGGGGCGGACTGTCGGCCGGAGGAAAACGCAGGAAAACCAAGAAACGCAAGAAACGCAGGAAAACAGCACAAGCGTACGGACACCGTGGGTGTGTTGCGTCACTTGATGTTCCTGCGTTTCCTGCGTTTTCCTTAGGTCCGATTTCCTGTGTTTCCTGGTTTTCCTGTGTTTCGTGTGTTTTACTTCAACGCTTACAATGCCCGGCTCGCGCCCCGCTCCGCGAATCCGCCCGCGGCCCGCCATATGCCGCACCCGCCGCACCACACCGGGAGAAACGCCTGCCCCTCACCGTCCTCAGCCCGTACTCCGGCCGGCCCGTCAAGATCCGGGACCAGGACGTCGGCCGCGCCGTCCGCGACGAAGAGAACCGCATCTTCTACGTCGTGCCCCGCTCGCAAGGCGAAGGCTTCTACAGCTCGCTGACGCGCCACGGGTCCGAGAAGGACGAGCAGCGCTACCGCGACCTCGAAGAAAAGGGGGCCGTGCTCGAAGAACACCGCGCCGAGACCGCGCCCGCCCGGCCCGAAGCGGTCCACGACGCGACCGGCAAACGGCGGCGTGGCCTGCGCCCGATCGTGATCGTGCTGGTGATCCTCGCGCTGCTCGTGGGCGCGGCGATGGTTTGGGACGTGCTGCACCACCGCGACGTGCTGCCGGCCCCGCCGTGGGCGGAGTGGGTCGACGAGGTCCTGCCGCGCGGCGTGCCCGAGGTGCCGGACCTGCCCACGCCCGAGCTGCCCGACGTCACGCCCAGCCCCACCGAGCCTTCGACCCCGCCGACGATCGACCCGGTCTCGCTCCGCCCCCCGGCCGAGCGCCTCGCGCCCACGACCGGCCGCGCGCCCAACCCCAACCCTTCCATCGACGCCGCCGCCGAGACCCCGCGCCTCACCACCGAGTCCACCCAGCGCACCCTCGACTGGGCTGAGCTCAACGCCATCACCCGCGCCGAGGCGCAGCACGCCGCCCACGCGACCGCGCCTGGCCCCAACCAACTCCCGGCTCTGGACCCCTTCTTCGACTTCACCACCACCGCCTCGGGCCTGCGCTACCGCGTCGAACGCAAGGCCTTCGGCCCCAAGGCCCAGGTCCGCGACTACGTCGTCGTCCGCTACACCGTCACGCACGCCTACACCGGCGTCGAACTCGACGCCACCCCGCCCGGCGAGCCGCTGGGCTTTGTCGTCTGGTCCGGCGCCGTGTTCCGCGGGCTGGACGAGGGCGTCGCGGGCATGCGCGTCGGCGAACGGCGGACGCTGATCGTCCCGGCCGACCTGGCGATCGCGCCCGACCAGCTCGCGCCGCCTCAGGACGCAGTCGGTGACGTGCCCGGCGACGACGCCCTGCCGCCGGTCACGCTCAAGGTCGACCTCGAACTGCTCAACGTCCTGCCCGGCGTGCGCAAGCGCGTCCTCACCCCGGGCACCGGCAACTTCGCCGGCCCGGGCGACACCGTCCGCCTGCACTGGTCGCTCTACGCCAGCCAGGGCCACAGCGCCGCTGACGCGGTCATCGACAGCCGACGCTTCGGCGGGCCCGTCACCCTCGTGTTGGGCGCCGGCGACGTTATCCCCGGCATCGAGCTGGGCGTCGCGGGCATGGCCGAGGGCGAGACCGCCGACCTCTACATCCCGCCCTACCTCGCCTACGGCAAAGAAGGCGCCGCCGGCGGCCTGGTCCCGCCCCACGCCGCGGTGCGCTGCCGCGTCGAACTGCTCGACGTGGTGGAGCGGTAAAACCCCACGACTTTTTCTTTTCCTCTTCTGTTGAAGCCCACGTTCTCCGAACGTGGGCCGTCACCCATCCACCTCACCCGCCCGGGAAAACCACTTAAACTCCCCCCATGACGCGCATCCTCGTCGTCATCGCGGGCGTTCTTGTGCTGGCCGGCCTGGTCGTCGGGTTCGCCGGCTTCGAGGCCCCGCCCCCGCCGCCGGCGTACGCGAACAGCACCGCTTCCGCCGACCCATCTGAGGCTCACGGCCCGCGCCCCCTGCGCTATGTCGTCCCCGAGGACTGCATCACCCTCAACCCCCAGGGCACGTCCTCCCTCACCGACTTCCGCGTCATCACCTGCCTCTTCGAGGGCCTGCTCAACACCGACGCCCGCGACCTGTCGCTCACGCCCGGCGTCGCCAAGTCCATGCCGAACGTGTCGGAAGACGGCCGCGTCTACACCTTCCACCTGCGACCAGACGCCCGCTGGTCCAACGGCGACCCCGTCACCGCGCACGACTTCGTCTTCTCGTGGCGCCGCGCGGTCATGCCGGACTTCGCCGCGGTCTACTCCGGCCTGTTTTATGTGATCGAGGGCGCACAAGACTTCTACACCTTCCGTGAAGAACAGCTCGAAAACTACGACCCCGACCAACACTCGCCCCAACTGCTCTGGGACGAGGCCATGCAGCGCTTCGACGACACCGTCGGCATTCAAGCCCTCGACGACCACACCCTCCGCGTCACCCTCATCAACCCCACGGCCTACTTCGCGTCGCTCACCACCTTCGGCACCCTCGCGCCCAACCACACCGCGACCGTCGAAAAGCTCATCACCCTCGACCCGCGCACCGGCCGGGCGAACTTCGACGGCACGTACTTCACCGAGGCCGACCGGCTCATCAGCAACGGCCCTTTCCAGCTTACGCAGTGGCAATCCCGACGGCGCCTCGTGCTCGACGCCAACCCGCACTACTGGGATCGGGATGCGCTGCAGACCACCCGCATCGTCCAGACCGTCATCGGCGACAACGACCCGCTCCGCGTCGTGCGCTACCTCGACGGCGACTTTGACTGGGTGCCCAACCTCGACGCCGACCTCGCGCTGCGCCTCATGGCCGCCGGGCGCGAAGACACCGTCGGCGTGCCCCGCGCCGGGTTGGAGTACTACGCGTTCAACGTCCGCGACGAGGTGGACGGCAAGAAGAACCCGCTCGCCGACGTGCGCGTCCGCCGGGCGCTGGCGATGTCGGTCGATAAGCAGGGGCTGGTCGAGCACGTCACGCGCCTGGGCGAGCCGGTCGCGCACACGTTCGTGCCCCAGGGCGCCGTGCGCGGCTACGACCCGCCCGCCGAGGCCGACCCGGGTTACGACCCGCAGGCCGCCCGCGACCTGCTCGCCGAGGCAGGCTACCCCGACGGGCAAGGCTTCCCCACGCTGCGGCTGCTTTTCAACACGTCCGGTTCCCGCCAGCGCCTCGCCGTCCGCATCGCCAACCAGTGGCGCGAAAACCTGAGCATCGAGGTCGCCACCGAGAACTACGAGTGGCGCACTTACCTGGACAAACGCCGCAAGGGGGAGTTCCACGTCGCCCGTTCCGGCTGGTACGGCGACTACCAGGACCCCACCACCTGGCTCGACCTGCTGCGCGGCGACGACCCCAACAACGCCACCGGCTACGAAAGCGACGCCTTCGACGGCCTG
>JAUIGU010000066.1 GCA_030432595.1 Phycisphaerae bacterium | reverse complement strand
TTGGAATCGGACACGTGGTGCTGCGTGAAGTGGGAGCCGCCGCCGCGTGGGACGAAGGTCCGGCCTTGGTGAAGGTGGCGATATAAAGCGGCCGACGGTGTCGGCCGTGCTCGGGCGCGTGTGTTTGCGCGCGCTCGACGGCGGCCACCGGCCGCCGCTTTATATGGCTGCCGGCTCTTTGACAAGTGAAGCAGGGGCGTAAGGAGCTCCACTGAATCAGGGAGAAGACTTAGAACCCGCGGCGCGTCGGGTTCACGGCGAGGTTGTCGTGGCCAGGGATGATCAGGTCCGCGATCTCGATCGCCTCGACCAGCGACTGCTGAGCCTTTGTCACGTCAAACGCGCCACGCAGCACCTGGCCGCGCTGGAGATGTTCGACGGTGGCCACCGCGTCGCTGGCGATCAGGACCGTGTGCTTCGGCGTCGCCAGCAGCAGCCCGCACGTGCCCGGGGTGTAGCCCGCCGAGGGGAACAGGTCGACCTGCGGCGCAAGCTGGTCCGGCGCGTTTTGGCACTTCTGCAGCAGCGCGATCTCCTGTTCGAGCAAACGCCGGACCTGGTTGTCGTCCTCCTGATCGAACCGCGCGATCAACTGCCGGCCGATGCGCTCGCGCTCTTCCTCGAAGATGAACCACTCGGCGTGCTCGAAGGCGGCGAGCCCCATCCGGTGCGCCGGCCGAAAGTTCGTCAGAAACACGGCGGTCACGTCTTCGGGCGTCAAGCCCGACCTTTCCCGCAAACGCGGCACCAGCGCCTGGGCGGGCAACGCGGGGTCCACGAGGATCACGCGGTCGCCGCTGCGGACCAGTGTCGTGGTCGCGTGGGCCGTGCCGTCCGCGACGGGTTTGTCCCACAGGTCGTGCCGGCTGAGGGCACCGATGCTGATGACGCGGTAGTCCATGGGCAGACAGGCAGTCGGGAGTCGGGTCACGGCGGCGGGGCGTCAACGGCGTAAAAGGCCGTCAACTCCCGACTCCCTTTGTTGATTCACTCTTTCAAATGATCCACATGCGCCCACGGCAACGCGCCGCCCAGGGCGTCCTTCTTTTCCTTCAGTTTCCGCAGGATCAGCTCGGGCATGAGCGGGGCGAGGCGGTCGATGTCGCCGCCGGAGGCGATCTGCTTGATGAGGGTCGAGCTGGTGAAGGCGTGGACCTCGCCGGTCATGATGAAGACGGTTTCGACGTCGGCGATGGCGCGGTTCGTGAGCGCGAGTTGGAACTCGAAGTTGAGGTCGGTGACGTTGCGGATGCCGCGGAGGATGGCGGTGGCGCCGACTTTTTTGGCGAAGTCGACGGTCAGGCCGGTGAACGACGCGACCTCGACCGAGTCGCCGCATTCCTGGGCCAAGAGCTCGCGGATCATGTCGACGCGTTCGTCGGTGGTGAAGACCTCGCGCTTGGCGGGGTTGCGTCCGACGGCGACGATCAGGCGGTCGAACAGGCTCTGCCCGCGGCGGATGACGTCGAGGTGGCCGTTGGACATGGGGTCGAACGTGCCGGGGAACAGGGCGGTTTTGGGTCCGTCGTGTTTCGGGTTCATGGGGCGGGCCTGGGGCGTCGAAACGGGGCCGGCGAGTATACGGGTCGGCGTGTTGAGATGCGGGCCGCAGGGAACGTGGCGTGACGCGGCTTGGCCAACCGGAACAACCGGACCCGGCGCGGCCGACGGTCGGAAAAAAGTGGATGCCGGGTTTGGCCCCGCGGGGTTTGAATTGGAACTTTCGGTTGTCCACGTCACGGGCGACGCCGCGGGCCGAGCAGGCCCCGCCCCGAGCGACGGGACGGCAATCCACGCCCTGGATCGGGTCTCGCGCCGGCTGCCTCCCCGGCCGAGACCTTTTTTTCTTGTTTTTGAGTGGCCGCGCTTTGATTTCGTGATCCGGGTGGCCTCCGTTACGATGGTTCGATGCGCATCGAAACCTGGAGGAGCCTCGCGGTCGCAGCGATCGCGGGCTTCGTATTCATCTCGACTCAGCCGACCGCGGCCCAATATGACCCGCCTGCGGGGTATTACAACTCGGCGACCGGCACCGGCGCGACGCTCAAAAGCCAACTCGCGACGATCATGTCCTCGGGCCACGTCCAGCGGAGTTACGGCGACTTCCGCTTCTCCGCCGCGATCAGCGACCGGGACCCCGACAACCCCAACAACATCCTGCTGGTCTACAACCGCGAATCCGAGGACTCGGCCTGGAACCCCGGCGGCACGCTGCCGTGGAACCGCGAACACGTCTGGCCCGTGTCCCGACAGCCGGGCTCGGTCTCCAACAACTCGACGGGCAACCTCGGCGACCCCCACGCGCTGAGGCCGTCCGACGTGCAGGTCAACTCCAACCGCGGCAACGACCCCTTCGGCTTCGCGGACACGACGGGCGTACACCGAACCGTCGGCTCCTATTACTTCCCCGGCGATGAGGACAAGGGCGACATCGCACGCAGCCTGTTCTACTCCTCGACCCGGTACAACCTGGCGCTGGTCAACGGCTTCCCCGGCACCAACCAGATGGGCGACCTCGAATCGTTGCTGGCCTGGCACTACCTGGACCCGCCGGACGACTTCGAGCGGCGGCGGAACCACGTCATCTACAGCCAGGCCGAGAACCCGCAGTACTACACCAACAACCGCAACGCGTTCGTGGATCGGCCGGAGTATGTGTGGTCGGTGTTTGTGGATCAGAACAACGACACGCAACTTACGCTGGCCAGCGGGGCGTCGCAGGCCGACGGCTCGTCGTCGCTGGACGTGGATCTGGGGCCGGTAATCGTGGGGGCGGCGTTGCCCGGGTCGCAGGACGTCACGCTCGACAAAACCGGCAACGACGGGACGTATTACGCGGTGACCGCCACCGGCGACGCGACCAGCAGCGTCACCGGTCGCCACCACGCGTTCGCCATCGGCGGGAGCGACGCGCGGACCTTCGACATCGGCATCCAGGGCAGCACCGCGACGCCGGGCACACTTAACGGCAGCGTCACCATCGACAACCTCGACGTAACGACCGGGCTGGGCAGCGGCTTCGGTGCGCTGGACGGGGACGACGTGGTGAACGTGTCGCTGGACGTGCTGGCCCACGCGAACGCGTCGTTTGCGGCGGGGTCGGACACGAATGAGCTGACGTTGGATTTCGGGACGTGGGAACTGGGCGACATCCCGTTTTCGAGCGACTTTTCCGTGTTCAATCTCGACAGCGCCGGCGGGTTGGTGGCGGACCTGGCGTTCGACGGCGTCACGCACACCGCGGGCGATGACGTGTTTTTCTTCGACACCAGCGGCCTGGGTGCAACGACGGCCGGGCAAAGCGATGAGGTGGTGATCTTTTCGTTTGAAGGCGTGGGCGTGTATTCGGCAACGTACGAATTCGCCTTTTCGGATGAAGACCTGCCGGGTTCGATGATGCTCGACCCGCTGATCCTGAACCTGGCGGTCGAGTTTGTGGACAACGTGGCCGAACCCGCCGGCGACTTCAACGCGAGCGGGCAGGTCGAGCAGGGCGACCTGGACCTGGTGCTTCAGAACTGGGGGGCGGCGTTCGACTCGCTGCCGGCGGAATGGGAAGCGGGCCGGCCGACCGAGGGCATCGTGGATCAGGAAGAGTTGGACGGGGTGCTGCTGAACTGGGGGGTCACGGCGTCGCCTGATTTCGGCGGCGCGGCGGTTCCCGAACCTACGTTGGTTTGGTTGGGGTTGGTTGGGATGGCCTTGACTTCGCGGCGGGCGCGCGTTGTGTTGCAACGCGGCTAACCCAAAACGTGATTTGAATTGTTTAATCGCGAATGGCCGTTCGGGCTAGACCCACACGTTGAGGAACAGGGCGTCCTCGATGTTCTTGCCCACCAGTTTGCCGACGCTGGCGCTGACCTGTTTCACCTCGTACTCGGGGTGTTTGTCGAGCCACTCGTTGATTTGGTCATCAAGGTACTGGATCGCGTCGGGGCGGAGCTTGCAGTAGAAGGTCTTGACGTGGGTGGCGCCCTTGCCGGTGACGTTGGTTTTGCGTGACCACTTGTCTTCGTGGGGCTGGCGGTCGCCGCCGAAGACCTGGATCATCGACCCGCCGATGGAGGCCTCGCTGATGTCGCGGGCGGGGGCGTCGTCCATCTCGATGGGGGTGAGGTCGTCGTCGGGGTGTTCGCGGAGGTGGTCGTCGTCTTCGATCTCTTCGAGGTCGTCGATGGGGATCGGAATCGCGGCGTCGAGCAGTTCCTTGTCGTCGATGGGCTTGTGGGGTTTGTCGGGCATGGCGGGCTCCCAGAACGGGGCGGAAGAAAAGCAGGCAGGCGGACGAACGCCGCGGAGACCCGCCTACTGTACCGCGCCGGCACGGGGGATTGAAGAACCGACACGTCGCATCGGCTTGACGTGCATCGCGAGCCAGCGATCGCGGTCGATGCGACGCAGATCAAGGTTCAGGACCCGGCGTGGCGTGGGGAACGAGAGTTCAAGCACGACTCGGTCGTGTGTCCAGCGCGACACCGCGACGTGGCCGGCCCCGACCCGCCGCACCCGGCCGCGGTTGTCGGAGAGATCGCCCTGAAAGGTGAGGTAACGCCGCCGGTGATCGGGCAGGCGTAGCAGGTCCCAACGAGCCAGCGCCGGCCAGTCGTGCCAGGATTGACCTGTGCGGAACGTGACCAGCCGACCGTCCGGGGCTAAGGGGTTTTCGAACAGCCAATCGATGTGCGTATCGACCCGGCGGCGGTGTTGGAGCAGGACGGTTTGGAGGCGTTGCACGGCGGGCCGATCCTGGGGGCGGGGTGCGGCGTAGTTGTCCCGGGCGGGGCGCGATCATATGGTGACGCCGATCCGAACCCAATGACTGATCCCACCGACAGGGGCCCCCGATGCGACAGACCCGGCGTGTTTCAAGGACGAACCGATGGACCCGTACGACCCGCATGCTCGGCGTGCTGCTGGCGTGCGTGTCGCTGCTGGGCGCGGCCGGCTGCGAGGCGACCAAGGACAAGGTCGCCCGGACGCTGGACGGCTCGGGCGTACACCGCAACCGCGGGTACGAGTTGTACCGGGCGGGGGATTACGCGGCGGCGGCGGAGTCGTTCAAAAAAGCGGCGGACCGCAACAGCACGGACGTGGCGTCGCACTACTGGTGGGCGACGTCGCTGATGAACCTCAGCCGGTTCGACGAGGCGCAGCTGCCGCTGGAGCAGGCGTGGGCGATCGCCAGCGAGAAGAGCGAGTACCTGCCGCGCATCCTCGATCGGTTGGCCGAGGTGTACTACCAGCAGGAGCGTTACGAGAAGCTGCACGCGTACCTCGAAGAGGTCACCGAGCGCTACCGCCACCAGACCCGCGACTACCAGCGGCAGGCGTATTACCTGACCAAGACCGGCGACCTGGACGGGGCGAAGACCGCGTTCATCAAGGCGGCGAACTTCGCCCAGCGCGGCGATGCGACGCCGTACGTCGCGCTGGCGGATTTTTACGAGTCGGTGAATCAACCGGACCACGCGAAGCTGGTGCTGCGATACGCCTACGCGGTCAACCCGGACGCGGCGAACGTTGGGGGCCGGCTGCGGGGGTACGGGGTGGTGCTGGGCCCGGCTGCGGGGTTGGAGCCGCCGCGCCCGCTGGTGCTGCCGTGAGTGAAGATAAAACCGGGGTCGGTGGCTATCGGGCGTGGTGAACGCGTCGCCGGGGGCGGTCGATAAACTGTTGGGCTTGATTTTCGCCGCCGGGAAGACCCCCTGCCATGAATATCGTGATCTGCGGCGCCGGCGAGGTCGGCCGCCACTCGGCCGAGGTGCTCGCCCCGGCCGGGCACAACATCACGCTGATCGACCGTGACGAGGCCCGCCTCGCGCAGATCGATCAACTGATCGACATCCGTTCGCTGGCCGGCGACTGCACGCGGGCCGACGTGTTGATCCGCGCCGGCGTCGAGGACGCGGACCTGGTCATCACGGCCACGCACACCGACGAGGTCAACCTGCTTTCCGCGTCGGTGGCGGCGGCGATGGGCGCGGACACCACGATCGCGCGGGTGCACCACTCGGCCTACTTCGAGGGCCAGGGCATCGACTACGCCAAACATTTCGGCATCGACCACCTGGTCTGCCCGGAGCACACGACCGCGGTGGCGGTGGCGACGACGCTGCGGTCTTCGGGGGCGCAGGAGGTCGAGAACTTCGCCCGCGGGTCGGTGGAGTTGCACCGGCTGCCGGTCGGCGAGGGCGCGAAGGCGGCGGGCGTGCCGCTGCGCGACGTGAACATGCCTTCGTGCTGTTTGATCGCGGCGGTGGAGCGCGACGGCGAGGCGTTCCGGCCGCAGGCGGACACGGAGCTGCGGGCCGGCGACGTCGTGACGATCCTGGGCGACGACGACGGGTTTACGAAGCTGTTCAAGCTGCTGGGCGTGGACGCGCCGCGGCGTTACAAGGTGATGGTGATGGGCGGCAGCACGCAGGGCGTGTGGCTGTGTCGGCAGTTGCGGCAGAAGTATTTCCAGGTGCGGCTGTTCGAGGCGGACGCCGAGCGGGCGGAGGATTTGTCGGAGAAGCTGCCGTGGGTCACGGTGCTCAGCGGCGACATCATCAACACCGACGTGCTGCTGGACGAGCGGGTGGACCAGGCGGACGCGTTCGTGGCGGTCACGGAAGACGACGTGACGAACATCGACTACAACGAGCGGATCCCGAACCCGATGGCGGGGCTGATCCCCAACAACGCCTCCCTCAACGGCGATACGATCGCCCGTCAGCTTCTGCTGC
>JAUIGU010000035.1 GCA_030432595.1 Phycisphaerae bacterium | reverse complement strand
CAGTCGCCACGCCGCGTTGTCGCTGCGCAGGTGCAGCCGGTGCTCCGCCCGGCTGGTGAACATCCGGTACGGCTCGCGCGGCGTCTTGGTCACTAAATCATCGAGCATCACGCCGATGTACGCCGCGTCGCGCCCCAGACGCCAACCGTCGAAATAGTCACGCGGGTCACGGCCCCCCGGAACACGCCCCTCAGCCCCGGAAGCGCTTCCGGGGCTTTCTCCTTCACCGAAGGCTTCTCCACACGCCCGCGCCCACCGCACCGCGTTGACCCCCGCGGCCAACCCCTGGCCCGCCGCCTCTTCATAGCCCGACGTGCCGTTGATCTGACCGGCCAGCAACAACCCCGGCAGCCGCTTGGTCATGCACGTCGCGTCGATCTGGTGCGGCCAGACCATGTCGTACTCGACCGCGTACCCGTATTTCAGGAAGGTTGCCCGCTCACACCCCGGCATCGCGCGAACGATCAGCTCCTGCACTTCCGGAGGCAGCGACGTGCTGATGCCGTTGCAGTAGATCTCGTTGGTGCTAAGCGACTCGGGTTCGAGGAACACGTGGTGCGACGCACGGTCCGCGAAGCGCACGACCTTGTCCTCGATGCTCGGGCAGTAGCGCGGCCCGGCGTCGGCTTCGATGTCGCCGTTGTACATCGGGGCTCGGTCGAGGTTCGCGCGGATCGCGTCGTGCGCCGCCGCGTTGGTGTGCGTCAGCCAGCACACGCGTTGCTCGAGCACGGGGAAACCACGCATCACGTTTTCGTACGTCCCACCTAAAGCCTGGAGATCGCCATCTCCGGGCTTTAACCCTACCCCACCGGCCACCGCCGTCATCTCACTGAACGGCTGCGGCCGCACATCCCCCGGCTGCTCCTCCAACCCCTCAAAATCAATCGACTCCGCCGCCAGCCGCGGCGGCGTCCCCGTCTTCAACCGCCCCAACTCAAACCCCAGCCGGTTCAACGCCGCGCTGATCCCCACCGCGCTGCCCTCGCCGACGCGTCCACCCTCGACCTTCTGCGGCCCGGTGTGCATCAGCGCCCGCATGAACGTGCCCGTCGTCAGCACCACCGCGTCGCAACGCAGCACGAACGGCTTCTCCACCGCGTCGATGCTGCCGAACTCCCCACAGCACGCATCCGTCTCACACGCCGGCCCGTGCGCCTGCGGCACGCCCCTGCACTTCACCCCCACACACCGCTGCCCACCCACACTTCCGGGGGCGCCCTCCACCAACAACTCCTCCACCACGCCACCGAGCACCGTCAGGTTCGGCCGCGTGCGCAGCAACCGCTGCACCTCCCCCGCGTACCGATACTTGTCGTTCTGACTCCGCGGCCCGCGCACGGCCGGGCCTTTGCTCTGGTTCAACACCCGGAACTGGATCCCCGTCGCGTCCGCCGCCAAACCCATCAGCCCGCCGAGCGCATCGATCTCCCGCACCATCTGGCCCTTGGCCAACCCCCCGATCGCCGGGTTGCACGACATCGCCCCGACCTTGGTGGGGTCCATCGTGACCATCGCAACCTTCCCCGACCGCCCTTTCGATTCTTCATTCCGGGGGCGCAACAGGTTGCACGCCGCCCACGCCGCCTCCGCCCCCGCGTGCCCACCGCCAACCACCACGATGTCAAAACGCTGTAGATTCACGGGCAAATCATAGCGATGGTCCCACGGCTGTAGACTCCGAGGGCCAACTGGATATCTGCTCATGGATAGCACCGAGAACTGAACGTGCTCAAGTGAATCAACCTATGCCCAACCTTCTCGGCATCTCGGACCTACTGAAGTCTCGCGGGCTGGCCCTCACCAGAAAGTGCAAACTTGTTAGGCACCAGAGTGACCGTTACGACCTCCAGCAACTCCGTCGCACCGGATGGATGGAGCGTTACCAGTCATTCCAAGGCAAGCCGATTTTTCGCAAATGCGACTACATCGTGTCCTTCGTCGGAGACGGCGGGGGCCGGGCCAAACTCATTGGGGTCTATCGCGTAGAAGCGGAGCGAAAAGCGACGCCATCCGACTTTCCCAAACACAGCCCGTTCTATCCGCTAAGAAACAATGACCTTTACTGGTACGACTTACAGCGAGTCATCGAATTCGACGACCTCACGGACCGGGTCGTGATTGAATGGTCTGCCGAACGTTCTTGGCACCAACTGATCCGCAACCGCGCCATTATTGAGGTTTACCCGCCCGGCCGATCACTCCTCCCGTTCAGCGATTATTTGGACTTCACGCTTGAATATCGGCAACTCTGTGACTTGATGGCAAACCCGCAAGCTCACCGAGACTGGTGCTCCAGCCTTTCAGCCGTCTCGGGGGTCTACCTGATCCTTGCGGAGACTCAGGGCGATCAATACGTCGGGTCGGCCTGCGGTCTCGACGGCATCTGGGGGCGATGGGCGCACTACGCTAAGAACGGACACGGCGGCAACACGCTATTAAGCAAGCTCATTCAGGGCGACGCCAACTACCCAGATTCTTTTCGTTTTTCCCTTCTACAGGTTCTACCCCGAACGACCAAAAAGGCAGAGGTGATTAGGTGGGAATCCACCTTCAAGAAGAAACTTGGATCGCGGGCAACCGGCTTGAACATCAATTAAAACCGGTATGAATTAAGCGGCGAGGATTCAGTGTAGCCGTGACCTCCGCCTTGCTCGACACCTCGGGCAACAGCCGCGGCCGCTTGGCCAACGTCGCGTCAGAAACTTCCAACTCGATCTTCAGCACCGGCTTGTACACAGGAACACCAGCGCGTTGAGGGCCTGATTCTGAGAACTCGCCGACACCCGGCGTTTCGTCGCCAAGCCCGTCAGATACCACTCCACATCGCGGGCCTCCAATGCTTCCGGCGACACCCACGCCCCTTCGCGTGCCCGCACCGCCCGGAGGTAGCGCCCGACCCAGTGCCCGTACGCCTGGGCCGTCCGCCGCGAGTACCGCTTGACCCGGCAGACTGCCTAGACGCGTTTGAGCAGCTTCATCCCTACACCCTAACGCCAACCGTCAAAACACCAAACGTTTTCCGTAAGCCCGGCCAGACAAAGCCCTTGCCGCCGGGGAAGCCGGCCGCTACAGTCCCGTGATATAGAATCTGCACGTTACTAAATCACTGTTATACGGCAGAACCGAATGTTCGCATTTCCCGATGATGTCCGCGAGTATCTTCAAAGCATCTTCGGTGGTGCAAATGACTACTCCTCGACTTATTTGACACAGGTCCCAAACGCGCACGAACCAGCACTCGACATTGCCCTAGTGTCCTACATTGCACGGCATTCGCGTCCTGTACACTTTCCTTCCGACTGGGTAGTGAAACTCGACACGCATTTTCTCGGCAGTGGACACCATTGGCGACACTGGGAAATTGCTGACATCGGCCTGCTGCTGATGTTTCGGCGGCGCGGTGAAATCCTGCGCACCAAAGTTGCCCTGCTCCAATCAAAGCGACTCTACCCTAATGAGCAAACTAACGACGATGAACCTAATTATGTCGGGTTCGGTCGTCTGCATGAGTCTGACAAAACATTCTTATCTTCACTGAGTACACGCACGTTCACGTTCAAGTCAACGTCCAAGTACAAAGCTTTGACTACTGATTCAGGGCAATACAGGGCGATTGAAGACTACGAGATGATCTCTCAAATCCCTGTTTATTATTTTTTTTACAATCCAGTGCAAGTCCCCATATCCATCCAGTTACCATGCACGGAACCTAACGATCCCCTGGGGGATATTTCGGTTGGCTGTCGCGTACTGCCTGCCCAAGTATTCCGGGACAAAGTGGCTCCGCTGCTAGATGGCCTTACACCCAGCTATGGCGATGTATGTCTTGCGAATTCAAAACCATTCGACGACTCCGCTAACAAGGGGGGATGGCGCTTTGATGACTTTGTCGTCAATCGCTTCATGGGTTGTGAAACGGGATATCGAGTGGATACTAAAAAAGACACCACGCTTGCTCAGCTTTTTGGGGGTCGCTCGGCACCAATTTCAGCTGCAATCTCGATCAATATCGACGTTCCAGAAGGCATAGAACCCAATTAGGTATGAGTCCGGAGTCCAGAGTGCCGTATAACCACCGGCTGCAGTTGACAGGCTGCGCCCGCGATACAATGTTGCTGTCAGTTGGACGCCTGCTTCCGCGGGCGTCCGGCAACTGAGCCGATTTACGTTAGCCCGCTTGCCATGTCTTGGTTGACCATCGTGATGATTGTTGTTGGAGCGGTTGCGGCTTTTCCCGCGATCATTCTCGTCGTGCGAGACACGATCAGAGGCGAAGGTGCCTGGGGAATCAATGCCGGGCGCGTCAACTGTCCCGAATGTAACGCTCCACTTCCGCGCTTTCGGCGTCCGAAGAACGACCGGCAGCGCATGTGGGGCGGCTGGACGTGTGCGTTCTGTCAGACGGAGATCGACAAGATGGGTCAACGCGTCGAGGAAGCGGGCTAACCACCGGCTGCAGCGGCTGTGTTTGAAATCAAGTGAGTTGAGGTGATGTTTCGGGGTTTGCTGGGTGGACTTCCTAGCAGGTCGGGTGTTCCGGGTTCCCGGTGGCGCCCCGGCGTTATCTGGCAAGCCCACCGTGTTATCTGGTGGCGGCGTGGCGTTATGTCGCGCGGCCCCGGCGTGATGTCATGCACGCCGGTGTTATGCGGGGACGCCGCGGCGTTATCGCGTGCCAGCCGCCCGTTATCTCACGGACGCCCGGCGTTATCTGACGGGGCCCCGGCGTGATGTCGTGACGCCGGCGCGTTATGCGGCAGGGGCAGGGTGCCGTGCGGGGAGGGGCTTGGAGCGGCGCGGGGGCGTGGCCGGCGGCGACGGGGCGATCGGCGGGGTCGGCAGCGGTGGCGGCCGGGGTGTGCGCGGGGCTGGGCGATGCCGCGGCGGGGCACGGCGGCGTGCGGCGGCGTGCGGCGGCCGATAAGCGGGCGGACGGGTCGAGTCGGCGGCGGGGGCAACCGATGCGGGGGTTATGAGCTCTTCCGGCGTCCATGCTTCCTGGAGCGGCGTGTTGGGGGCGGGCATCGACCGCCGCCGCGCACCTAAGTCCAACGCGCAGCGGCAGCGCGAGTTCCGCGCGCGCAACCCGGGCTACTACCGCAAGTACAACGCCCGGGCCAAGGCGCGACGCCGGGCGGCGAAGGCGATGCTGCGCGCCCGGACGGTGGCGGCGGCGCAGGCGCAGGCCGCGCCGCTGTTCGCGGAGCTGATCATGGCGACCCTCACCCCCGTGGGTGCGCCCCGGCCGACCACGGCGACGACGACGGAGCCGGCTTTGCCGCTGTTCGACAGGCCGGACGCGGACGGGCCGGCGTAACACAACGCGCGGCGTGACGGTTTTTTATTGACCGCCCCGCCGCCACTTCTCACTGATCACTCAATCCCGACCTGCAACTCCACCACGTTGTTCGGGCTCTCGGCGGTTTCGTGGTAGAGGTAGAACTCGCGGCTGTGGCCGGTCGTCTCGTGGCCGGCCATCTGGACCGCGGTGCTGACCTGCATCCACGCGGCGGGCAGGTGCGAGTACGGACCGGTGTAGTAATACGACACGCACTTCATCGGCTGCATCGGCTCGGTGTCGAACTCGGCGAACGCGTCCGGCACCTCCGACAGCACGTAGCCGCAGCGCAGGGTGAACGGCTCGTCGTCGCCCGCGTCTTTCGACGCGAGGGTGTAGGTGAACAGCACGTCGCCGTCGAGCTGCAGACCGGCCCCGCCGACCGTGGCCATGATTCGGCCGAAGGTCGCGCCGATGCCCTCCATGATGCGGTCGAAGCGGGCCTCGGTCTCGGCGTAGACGAACGTGCGCTGCGGCTTGACCTCCTTGATGATCGGCTCGGAAAGGTTGAACGCGAGCGGGGCCACCGCGCCGTCGGCTTGACCTGCGTCTCCGTCGCCGTCCTGCCCGAACGCGAACGTGACACCGACCAGCAACACCGCCAGCGCCAAACCGCCGCGGACCAGCAAACCCGTTCCGTTCAGTTCAATGATGCTCTGCATGGGAAGCTCCTGAGATGTTCGTTGCCCAATGCGACGTGCCCCCGTTCCACGGAAGACCCCATGATAACCGGCGAATCCCGCCGGTAGACTCGGGCTTTCCCGACCGACCGCTCCGTACTCCGCGTTCCGCACACCGCACCATGGACAAGCTCGACCTCAAGAAGCAGCTCGGCCCGCTCTACAAGCCGCGTAAGGGCACGATCGCCGAGGTCGTGGTGCCGCCGCTGCGTTGCCTCATGGTCGACGGCCAAGGCGACCCCAACACGACGCCTGCCTACGCCCAGGCGGTCGAGGCGCTGTTCTCTGTGTCCTACACCGCGAAGTTCATGGTCAAGAAAGGCACGCACGGGGCGGGCGGGGTTGATTACGCGGTGATGCCGCTCGAAGGGTTGTGGTGGGCGGATGACCATGCCGTGTTCACGGCCAACGACCGCGCGAAGTGGCAGTGGACGATGCTGATCGTGCAGCCGGATGTCGCGACCGACGACACGCTCGCCGCGGCCATCGACACGGTTGCTAAGAAGAAGCAACTCCCCGCGTTGGACAAGCTCCGCCTCGAAACCTTTGATGAGGGCCGGTGCGCCCAGCTCCTCCACGTCGGCCCGTTCACCGACGAAGGCCCGGCCATCCAACGCCTTCACGACCACATCGAACAACGCACCGCCCTGCGCGGCAAGCACCACGAGATCTACTTAAGCGACATCCGCCGCGCAAACCCGGCGAACTGGAAGACGATCATTCGACAGCCGATGGATTGACCAGAACCCGAAGTCACATCGGCTCACAAAGCACCTAAAGCTTCGAAAACCGTCTATTGGCCGATCATACGATCTCACTACATCGCCGCAGAAAACGCATGAATGCGTATCCGACACGGTGATAGAATCATGGTTCGGACCGGATGTCGGACGCGACTAGTAATCAACAAGTAGACGATTCGCGCCATGCCGATTGATAGCGTCGATACGAACGAGGCCAACGTACGCTTCCGGCCGTCAAGGATCGAAGGGATTCACCACGTTGACGAAGTGCGCATATCCACCCAATCGCTTGAGATACACGCTGACGGCCAGTGCTTCGTTTTTCCGTTTATTACACTCGCGACAGGACGAGAGATTTCGTCCGGCCGAGTGCCAGTAGGTGAACTGCACTATTCAGACGTCCGGTATACCGATTCGCACATCGTTTTCTACACGACACCTCGTATCACGATTTTCATGCCCGAGCATGCCCCAACGTCCTATCCGGACAGTCATTTCTGGAAGATTCAGGAATTGTTGTCCGAAGGCGGATTCATGCTTTACCGGAATGGCCCACCAGAACACCCGCCCACCTTGTTACACCCTCGGCCGTTCAGGACCATCGCATATCTGATTCTAATCTTTAGCTTTGCCTGGTTCTTTACGCTGATCGGCTTGGCTCCCGAACCAATCGGTGATAAGTGGCGGGGGTTTTTGTTTCGCAATCCACACAATCCGGCAGTCGGTTTGTCATTTACATTTCCGATGCTGGCAGCCCCCGCAATGCTTGCGTTCCGTCACGCCCGGACAAAACTTTCAGTTCTGATGATCATCACAGCATCCTACGGACTCACACTTGTCTCGGCTTGGGCGCTTTGGCGCACCGTTAAGTCATGGCATGAGTTCGATTCGCTCAAAGTCGGAATCTCGCACTGGTCGCTGTTTCAGTTCACGGTAGGATTCTTCCTCGTCGCGGTAAGCGCGTTTGCCGGATGGAGCGGCCGCCGCGGCTTCATGGAACCGATCCTGTCAGATGACAACGATCGTGATATGGCCAGCGAGTGACGCGTAAATCGAGCGGGCCGCAATCAAAAGGCATTGGATGGGTGAAGTGACTTAGACCCCAACCGCCTCGGGCACGTGTTTCTGCAGCAGCGTCTTGAGTGTCGCGCGGTCTTCCGGGGGCATCTCGCACAGGGGCAGGCGGATTTCGCCGGTGTCGCGGCCGGCGAGGTGGAGGGCGGTCTTGATCGTCACGGGGTTGACGGCCAGGGTGAGCATCGCCTTGAACAACGGGAACAGCGCGAGGTGTTTCTGACGTGCCGTGTCGAAGTCGCCGTCCGACGCGGCCTTGACCAGTTCGACGACGCGCTCGGGGAGCAGGTTGGTGAGCACGCTGATGACGCCGGACGCGCCGACGCTCATCAGGGGGAGCGTTAAGGAATCATCGCCGGACAGCACGGCGAAGTCGTCGCCGCAGCGCATCTTGATTTCGGAGGCGATGTCGATGGAGCCGGTCGCTTCCTTGTCGGCGACGATGTGCGGGTGCTTTGCGAGACGCTCGACCGTTTCGGGCGTCATCGTGATGTTCGTCCGGCCCGGGATGTTGTAGAGCACTACGGGCAAGTCGACCGCGTCGGCGACGGTCATGAAGTGGCGGTACAGGCCTTCCTGCGAGGGCTTGTTGTAGTACGGGTTGACCATGAGCGCGGCGTGGGCGCCGACGTCGGCGGCGTGGCGCGTCAACGAGAGCGCTTCGGAGGTCGCGTTGGACCCGGTGCCGGCGATGATGGTGCCGCGGCCGGCGGCGAACTCGATGGTCTTCTCGATGACGAGCCGGTGCTCCTCGTGCGAGAGCGTGGGCGACTCGCCGGTGGTCCCGCAGGGCACGAGCCCGTCGACGCCCGCGGCGAGTTGCGCGTCGACGTTGGTGCGGAGGCGGTCGTAATCGACGACGCCGTTGCGGAACGGGGTGACCAGAGCGGTGAAGGTGCCGGCGAGGTGGAGCATTGTTTATGAAGTTCGTGTCGAGTTCGAGGTAGCCGACCAGTAGGACTCAAGCAGGGCCCGCTGCCCTGAGCTGAGTCCAACTCTGGGACGCAGGCTTCGCAATTCCCGTAGGCCAGCATCAATCGACGCGATCTTACCGGTTTTCAGCAGGTAAGCGAGTATGACCAGCGCGCTACGGCTGTGGCCGAGCGCACAATGAACATAGGTCGCACCGCGGGCCGCCATCGCCTCCAGATGTTCTACCGCAAGGGTTAAGCTGTCAGCAGATGGTGCCGTCCCATCTAGCATTGGCACGCACGCAAAGGCCTTCGCTCGAAGCAAGCCGCAGTCTTCGAACTCCGACGTAAGATCCAACACACAATCCGCATGGACCTGTGAAGCTTCCTGCGAGTTGAGGTAACGACCCCACATAAGCCCGGGCTGAACCACGCACCACCCAGGCTTTCGCTCACGGACCTTGAACAAGAACAAACTGAGTCGATTCAAAGTATGAAAGGGCCACAAAAACGTTCTCGCCACAAGCGAAATATGCCCCGCTTCATTCTTACCTAACCATGATGGCCTGCGAAATGCGTAAGCAACAGAGACCACGACAAAGCTGGCCGCTACGTAACCGAGCAGCGCCTTCAGCCACAACCAGTCCGATGCAAACGCCAAGGCGATCAGCAACACACCGATCAAACCCATGGACGCCGCGTATTTCAAGGAACTCGGACGCATGGTAATAACCTCGACACGCCTTTTATGATTCTACTCGATAGCTACGTTTCGCATTGACGTTTTCTACGTCGAAACCCGATCCACCACCCAGCACGACTCGTGTTTCCGCATGCCGAGGTGCGGGTAGTAGCTCGCCGCCGCCGGGGCGGAGAGGAGGATGAGCGAGGTGTGTCGGCCCGCGGCGTCGTGGGTTTTGTCGATGAGCGTCCGGCCGATGCCTTGTTTTTGGAACGCTTCGTCCACGGCGAGGTCGGAGAGGTAGGTGCAGTAGCTGAAGTCGGTGATCGCGCGGGAGACGCCGACGAGTTGGCCTTCGGCGGTGCGGGCGGTGAGGATGAGGTCGGCGTGCTTCAACATGCCGTCGATCACGTCGGGTTGGTCCACGGGCCGGCGCTGGTCGAGGGTCGATCGGCGGAGCAGGTCGATGAATTCCGCGCGGGCGAGTTCGGGCTCCTGCGCGTAAGTAATGGAATTCGTGTCGGTCATGCCTGGCTCTGCCGAAGGGCGAGGATGAGTTCGATCTTGCCGACGTGTTCGCCGGTGGTGCGGGCGATCAGTTGGGCTTACGCCAGAACTCCCACCAGCGTTTCCGCCGCCACGTAAACTTGGTCCCGAATACTACCGGCGAATCGGTGAAGAGTTCTCGGAGATTCTGCCCGCCACCTTCGGTTAAATCAGTCGGATCACCCGGCCCAATATCCTGGAACTTGACGTCCTTGCTTTCGAATTCGGTCAGACACGCCTCGCGAATCTTTGTTCTAGCTTGTGCTTCCGTTGGAGCAAAGGTCCAGACATGGACAAATGCACCCGGCGCGAAAGCTGAACACTTTGAACCCTCAGGAAATGAAACTTCGATCAACGCCCAATAGCAAGCATCGTCGGGGTTGGGTGCCATCAAGGCTTTTCCGGGATCGATGGATTCTGCCGTAGCGCCAAAATCAGTTCGATCTTGCCGACGTGTTCGCCGGTGGACCGGGCGATCTCGTCGGCGGAGAAGCCGGAGTCGGCGAGGCGGTAGGTGTCGGCGGTGAGGCGGTCGGGGGTGTTCAGCGAGCCGGCCCGTGTCGGGCCGGGGTCTTCGCCGGGGGTGGCTGAGGATTCGGTCGGGGCGGCGGGGTCCGGGCCGACACGACCCGGCTCGCTCTGCACCGATGGCGGCGCGGGGGGCGAACTTGTGGGGGGCGGGGTGAGCAGGTTGGCGCGGGCCTGCTCAAGGCGGGCGATGGCGGCCTCGGCCTGGTCGAGCAGGGCTTCGATGCGGGCGGCCTTGTTGTCGAGCTGCGTACCGACGCGGCGGGCGAGTTCTTCGATCTCGACGGCGAGTACCTCGATGTCGCGCTTGAGGCCTTCTTTCTGTTTGGCGCGTTCGAGGTTCTCGCGGGCGGTGGCGTGGGTGGCGGTCTTTTTCTTGCGGTTGCGCAGGCCGATCATCATGCTCGCGGTGACCAGCACGATGCCGAGGATCAGCAGCGCGACGACGTACGGCGGCTGGTCCTGGAGCGAGGCGGCAAGGATCGGGACGCTGAGGTCGATCACGAGGATGAGCTTACTTCAAGGCCGATAGAACCACCGATGAACGCCGATGAACACGGATGGATTGGCCACAATAATGCACAAAAACCACAATAAAGATGTCAGCAATCGAAAGACAGTTCCTGCCGCCCTTTGTGTCTATTGTGCATTTTGTGGCCAAACTTCTCGGCATCATCGGAGTTCATCCGTGTTCATCGGTGGTTTCGAAGCGATTCATTCCTTGGTCGCCTGTGTTTCGAGCCAACGCTGCGCCGCGACCTGGGCGGCGTTCATCGCTTCGCGCACGGTGACCTTGGCGTCGGCGGCGAGCTCGGCGACGCGGTCGTACTCGGGGTTGGCGACGAGGACCCGGCCGTCGAGCTCACCGATTTTGACCCGGACCTTACCCAGCGACGTGTCGATGTCGACGAAGCGGCGCTGAAGCACGACGCGGTCCCAGGTGCGGCGGCGGACGCCGAAGCTACCGGTCGCGTGGAGCAGGGTTTTGGCGAGACGATCCGCGTCATCTTCCATGCAAAGCAGGGAGAGCATGACGCCGGGCCGCTGCTTTTTCATGGTGATGGCGGTCGTCCAGACGTCGAGCGCTCCCGCCTCGAGCAGTTCGGAGAACACGCTGCCGACGAGTTGCCCGGTCGTGTCGTCGAGGTTGACGCAGAGTTCGACGACGGCGGTCGGGCTGTCGGTGCGGTCGGCGTGGGGCGACGGGGACGAGTCGGGCGAGGCCATCGCCCGAGTGTACCGGGCCGGGGCTTAGACTCCATGGCATGGCACGGGCGGACGACGCAAAACCACCGAACACCCCGGCGCAGCGGCGCGTCGTCCGGGCGCTGGCGTCGGCGCTGCGGCACCGGTGCGGCGTGGGCGAGGGGGATGCTTTGCTGGTCGCGTGTTCCGGCGGGGCAGACTCGGTGGCGCTGCTGCGGGCGCTGCACGCGCTGGCGTCGCGCCGGCGTTGGCGGCTGACGCTGACCGTCGCGCACGTGCAGCACCACCTGCGGGACACGGCGGAGCGCGACGCGGCGTATGTGGAGAAGCTCGCCGAAACGTTGAGGCTGGGGTTTTGTCGAGCGGATGTGCACCTCGGCAATGAAGCGGACGCAAACGCTAGAACTCACCCGGATTGCAGCAACCTTGAAAACCGAGCCCGCCGCGCACGCTACGCCGCGCTGCAAAAGATGGCCGAGGAAACCAACACGCGTTTTGTCGTGACCGGGCACCACGCCGACGACCAACTCGAAACCGTGCTGATGCGGCTCATGCGCGGCAGCGCGTTGCACGGACTGCGCGGCATCGCGTGGCGGCGGTCATTGTTGCCTCCGACGGCGGCAAACACGGCGGCTTCGACGCCGACGACGCTGATCCGCCCGCTGCTTGGCGTCACGCGTGAAGAACTGCGTGACTATCTAAAGGAACTCGAACAGCCTTGGGTGGAAGACGAAACCAACGACGACGTTACGCGTGTCCGGGCTCGGCTTCGGCAGAACCTCACCCCCGAACTACACGCGATCGCCCGGCAACTTCCGGAGCGCCTCGCCGCGCTGACCGACCACGCCCGCGACGTGTCCGCCCTGCTGCGCAAGCTTGCCCGGCCGCACGCGTTGCCACTGCCGCGCGACGCCGCGCGCCGGCTCAACCGGGCGGTGCTGACCGAGGTGTTGCGGAGTGCGTTGCTCGACGCGGGGGAACCGGGCGACCGGTGTACCGGCAAGGCGCTGCGCCCACTCGTTCGCGCGATCCGCGACGAGCGCGGCGGTTCCCGACGTTTCGCGTTCAGCCGACACGAGTTTTTTGTCACGGCCGACGCGGTGTCGCTGGTGGAAAAAAGCCAGGAAGGTTGACTAAGCAAACGGGGTTCGCCGGCTGCGGTTGGGTGCCATCTATGAGCAAGACTTTTTGCACCGCACGGTCGCAAGCGACCGTGGCACCCGGCAACAGCGCGGCTCGTTTTAAGGCTGCGCCGACGGTGATGCTTCGTCCTGAATCTCGGCGGGCTCCGCAGCAATCGAATCCGCGCCCCCGCCGAACCACGACGTGATCAGCACGCCGCCCACGCCGATCAGCAGCACCACGTCCGCGACGTTGAAGACCCACGGCCAGACCTCAGACGCGCCGGGCGCATCACCCTGACCCGGCCAGCGCAGCCCGAACGGCAGATGCACGCCGGGCAGCATGTGGAACATGTCGCGCACCGCGCCGAACAGCACACGGTCGTAGAGGTTGCCCAACGCCCCGGCCAGGATCAACGCCAACGCTGTGTGCTGGAACCACGCAGCCGGCCGGCTCTGCAAGAACAGGAACCCGATCACCGCGGTGGCGATCAGGCCCACCGTGATGAAGACGAAGCGCTGCCCCGCGCCCAGGCCGAACACGGCACCGGTGTTGGTCGTGAGCTTGAGGCGCAAAAGTTTGGGCAGAACCGGCACCGCGGGGATGCTCGCCAGTTCGCCCTGCGGATCGTGGTAGAGCACGACCAGTTCGTCGGGCGGGCCGTGCTGCCAGGCGTTCTCGACCGCGTCCCAACTGCGGACCAGCCGGACCGGTCGGTCACCGACGTAGGCGAACGCCGCGTACTTGACGACCAGATCGACCGCGAGCACCACGACCAGCACCGCCAGGAACCACGCCACCGCTCGCGGGCACCGGCCCGCCCGTCGCGGACGATCCGTCACGTCGACAGCCCCCGCCGTTCGCGTTCGCGGACCACGGCGATGCAGTACTTCGCCCACGGCTGGATTTCGAGCCGGGCGCGTTCGATCGGCTGGCCCGTGACGTGGCAAACGCCGAAGGTCCCGTTGCCGATCCGGACCAGCGCCTCGTCAATCTCGCGGAGTTGGCGCTTCTCGTGTTCGAGCAGCCCGAGGTTGAACTCGCGGTCGTAATTTTCGCTGCCGATGTCGGCCATGTGCAGCGGGACGTTGGAGATCTCGCCGCCGAAGTTGTTGCGGGCCGCGTCGAGGTTCGCGACGTCGCCGAGGAATTCCGCGCGGCGTTCCATCAACTCGTTGCGGAAGAACTCGAGGTCTTTGCGTTTCAGCCCCGACTTGGCCCGGCGGAGCTTGGACTCGCTGAGCTCTTCGAGCGACATGTCGCCATTGACGACGCTGCCGTTGGTCGGTACGGACGAGGCCCGCCCGCGCGACAACGTCGACGGACCGGCCTTGGCGTTCGTCGCCTTTTTGGTGGTCCGACGGGACGAGGCGGAAGTCTTTCGGGCGGCGGTCTTCTTGGCCGACGCTTTCGAGGTCTCCGCCGGCTTGGGCGCGGCGGCCCGGTTCACCGACTTCGAAGCGGACTTCTTCGAGGTCTTCTTTGAGGTCTTTGGAGTGGTCTTTGGTTTTGCCGTGGCCGGCTTTTTGGGCGTCGTTTTCTTCGCCGACTTAGCCGTCTTCGTCGTCTTGGTGGTTTTCTTCTTGCTCGTCTTCTTCGCGGTCTTCTTGGCTGCAGAAGACGTCGTCTTCTTCGCCGTCTTCTTTCTGGTGGTTTTTTTGGACGCAGACGCGCCCGACCTTGTTGAGGACGACTTGGAAGACGAGGATTTCGAAGACTTGGACGACTTGGCCACCGTCGGCTCCGTGCGGGCCGGCGGTCTTCGTAGACGCCCCAGGCCCTGAGTTGAGCGAGCCGAGAATGGTACCCCGCCACGGTCGTCGAGGCAAATATGCGTAAGTTGATTTGCTTTAGAGGTTTAGGGCAAAAACGCGGACCTCAAACCGCTCCGGAAACCCTCCGAATCGCCGGGCAAACCCCGATCTCAGGCTCGATCCAAGCCCGGATCAATCCCCGTGCTTCTGCCGCAGCCGGCCCGAAAGCCGCAGCAGCAGGGCCACCCGCTCGAACTCGCCGACCCAGTCCGCCAATTCGGCCGCGAGTTCGTCGGGCGGAACCGGGGCTCCGGGCAGCGGACAGTTCGCCCCCAGCGCCTGTTGGGCCATAACGCGGTACCGGCTAAGCAGCTTGTCGCCCGCCCAGCCAACCGGCTCGTAGTCCTCGGCGGCGAAGATCACCACCGGCACGCGATTGCCGCCGTTGACCGTAACCTGCTCCTGCAGGTCCATGTGCTCGTCGCGGTCGAACCACTTGACTGTGCAGCGCCCGCCGCCGGTTTTCCCGTAGGCCTTGGCGATCTCGTCGATCATCGGGCCCTGGCGGACGCAGTCGCCGCACCAGATTCCGGTGACGACCAGCACGTTCAGGTCCCGCGTGAACGCCCCGAGCATCGCGGCCTGAGCTTCGGTCAGGTCCACGTTCTCGGCCAGTTCCAGCCAGCGTTGCTTCTGGTCGGGCTTGCCGGAATCGAGGTAGGCGTCGTAGTCCAGGCCTTCGTCGAACTTCTTGCGGAGGGTGTCGGCGTTCATCCCCGGACTATAGAAGAGGTCCGCCGCCCGCGTCCATTAGACTGCCGCCATGCCCCGCCGACCCGCCACCCCCGACGTCCTGCGACAACGCATCCGCGACACCCAGAAGCGCCTCCGCGACGCCGACGTGGATGCCCTGCTGATCACCAACGCGGTGGACATCCGCTACCTCACGGGGTTCGTCGGCGAGGATTCCTGGCTGCTGGTCCCCGCGAGCGGAACCGGGCTGATCATCCTCTCCGACAGCCGGTTCACGACGCAAATTCAGAAGGAATCGCCGCACAGCAAGGCGTACATCCGCACCGGCGCGATGGGCGACGCCGTCGCCGACGTGGTGAAACAAAAGAAGATCAAGACGCTCGCGCTGCCGCAGGACCACGTCACGCTCGGCCAGCGCAAGACGCTCGGCAAGAAGCTGCGCGGGATCAAGCTCAAGCCGATCGAAGACGGCATGATCCAGCAGCGCGCGGTCAAGACGCCCGACGAGGTGCGCAACATCGTGAAGGCGGGGCGCATCCAGCAGGAGGCGTTCACCGACACGCTCGCGTACCTCGAGCCGGGCATGAGCGAGTCGCAGATCACGGCGTACCTCGAGTACCGCATGCGCGAGCTGGGCGCGGACGGGCCGGGCTTCCCGTCGATCGTCGCGGCCGACAGCAACGCCGCGCTGCCGCACGCGATCCCCGGGCCGCGCAAACTGAAGAAGCACTCGCTGCTGCTGGTGGATTGGGGCGCGTGCTACAAGGGGTACCGCTCGGACATGACGCGTGTGGTGGCGCTGGGGAAGATGTCGCCGAAGATGCGCGAGGTGTATCAGGTGGTGCTCGACGCGCAGCTCGCGGGCATCGCGGCGATCCGGCCGGGCGTGCTCCTGCGCGACGTCGACGCCGCGGCGCGAAAAGTGATCGAGGACGCCGGCTACGGCAAGCAGTTCGGTCACGGCCTGGGCCACGGCATCGGGTACGACATCCACGAGGAGCCGCGGCTGTCGGCGCTGGCTCCGGAAGACGGCGTGCTCGAGCCCGGCCACGTCGTCACGGTCGAGCCGGGCATCTACCTGCCCGGTGTCGGCGGCGTGCGGATCGAGGACGACGTGCTCGTCACCGACCGCGGCAAGCGGGTGCTGACCAACTTGCCCAAAGACCTCGATTCCGCCATCATTTAGCGTTTTGTTGCTAGGTATCAGCTTTTAGCTTCACTTATCCCGACGCATCCGATTCCTTGAGCCGTGCCGGCTAACCGCTGATCGCGAACGGCTGAAAGCCACCCCACCATGACCGACCTCAAAGCCCTGCGACAGATCGTGAAGATGATGGTCGACAACGGCCTCACCGAAGTCGACCTCGAAGCCGACGGCGAAAAGATCAAACTCAAACGCGGCCCCGGCGGCGAGATCCAGTACGTCACGCCCACGCCGTCGGCGGCGCCGGTCGCCCCGTCACCCGGTGCCGCGCCCGCCGCGAGTGCCGCCCCGACCGATGACGACGACGCCGGCGATGCGGGCGGCGGCGAAACCGTGGACTCGCCGATGGTCGGCACGTTCTACGCCGCGCCTAGCCCCGACGCGGACAACTTCGTCTCCGTGGGCGACCGCGTGTCCCCCGACACCGTCGTCTGCATCATCGAGGCGATGAAGGTGATGAACGAGATCAAGGCCGAGACCGCCGGCACCATCGCCGAAGTCCTCATCGACAACGGCCAACCCGTCGAGTTCGGCCAGCCGCTGTTCCGCATCCAATAGGAGCCAGCAGACAGGAGACGGTAGCCAGTAGAGGACGAACCCGATGTCTCTACTGACTTCTGACTACTGACTCCTGACTCCTTCCCATGTTTTCCCGAATCCTCATCGCGAACCGTGGCGAGATCGCCGTCCGGATCATCCGCGCCGCCCACGAGCTGGGCGTCGAGGCCGTCGCCGTCTACTCCACCGCCGACGCCGAGTCCAAGCACGTGAAAATGGCCGACCACGCCGTCTGCATCGGCCCGGCCCCGTCGACCGATTCGTACCTGAACATCCCCCGGCTGATCGCCGCCGCGGAGGTCTGCAACGTCGACGCGATCCACCCGGGCTACGGCTTCCTCGCGGAGAACGCGCACTTCGCCGAGGTCTGCCGGGACTGCAACATCGAGTTCATCGGGCCTTCCGTGGACGCCATGAACAAGCTGGGCGACAAGGTCCAGTGCAAGCAGCTCGCCATCGCGAACAAGGTGCCGACCTCGCCCGGCAGCAAGGGCGCGGTCGAAGATGAGGCCGACGCCCTCAAGCTCGCCAAAGAGATCGGCTACCCCGTCATGATCAAAGCCTCCGCCGGCGGCGGCGGGCGCGGCATGCGGGTGGCCCACAACGACGGGGCCCTGCGCTCGGGTCTCAAGCAGGCCTCGCAGGAGGCCCAGGCCGCGTTCGGCGACGGCACCGTCTACCTCGAGAAGTTCATCGACCACGCCAAGCACGTCGAGGTGCAGGTCATCGGCGACACGCACGGCAACGTCTGCCACCTCTACGAGCGCGACTGCACCATGCAGCGCCGCAAGCAGAAGCTCATCGAGGAAGCGCCCTGCCCCGTGCTCACCCGCGGCGAAGCGGAGAACCTTTGCAAGTCCGCCGCGCGTCTCGCCAAAGCGGCCGGCTACCACGGCGCCGGCACCGTCGAGTTCCTCATGGACGGCGACAAGAACTTCTACCTCATGGAAGTCAACACCCGCGTCCAGGTCGAGCACCCCGTCTCCGAGATGATCACCGGCGTGGACATCGTCAAGACCACCATCCAAGTCGCCGCCGGCCAGCCGCTGCCCTTCCGCCAGAAAGACATCAAGGTCAACGGCCACGCCGTCGAGTGCCGCATCAACGCCGAGGACCCCGACAAGAACTTCATCCCCTCGGCCGGCGTGATCCAGGCGATGAACCCGCCCGGCGGCTTCGGCGTCCGCCTCGACACCCACGCGTGCGCCGGGTACCGCATCCCGCCCAACTACGACTCGATGATCGGCAAACTCATCGTCCACCGCCCCACCCGCGACGCAGCGCTGGACGCGATGATTACCGCCCTGCGCGAGTTCGTCATCGAGCCCACCAAGACGACCATCCCCCTGCACATCCGCCTGATGAAAAACGGCGCGTTCCGCAAGAACGACACCGACATCAACTTCGTCGAGCGGTTGCTCGAAAAATAAAACTCAGACCCGTCCGAGCCCCATCGCCCGACGCCACGCGCTGAGTTGCCCCAGGTGCAGCGCCTCGTGACGCGACATCAAATAGGGCAGGATCGACCCGACCTTCGGAAAGCGTTGCTTCCACCTTTCGACCGGCATCGGCGACAGCAACACCGACTCCCCCGCGTCCTTCATCGCGTCCGTCACGTCGTCGTGGCCCTGCGCAAACGCTTCGATTAACGCATCTTTGTCGAGGTACGCCGCGGTATCCGCGACGGGCGAGGACTTCATCCCGTACTTGTGATCCAGCGGGTCCGCCGGCGTCCGGCCCGACACCAACTCCATCGCCACCGGGTGGTACGCGTGCAGGTGCGACAATATCCACGCCGGGTGGTTCATCCCCGGGTGCGGCTGCTTGACCATCTGCTCGGGCGCCAGGTCGGCGACGAGCTTGAGCCCGTAGTCTTTGTTCAGCGCCCAGTCGGCCAACAACGAATCGACGAACACGTCACGCATGGTTCAACTCACGGCGGACCGGTCGCTGACGCTCCCGGCTCTGAAAGAAAATCATTTCCGGGGGTCACATAGGCTTGTCTTCGACCGTCGCGTCGTAGACGCTCAACAGCTTCGCCTTGTCGAAGATCATCTCGTTGCGCGACATGCCGACGATGTCGTAGGCCTGGGTCAGCTCGATCGCGTCGACCGGGCAGGCCTCTTCGCACATGCCGCAGAAGATGCAGCGCAGCTCGTCGATGTCGAACTTGATGGGGTACTTTTCGCGGTCGTCCCAGGGCGAGGCCTTGCCCTCGATGTGGATGCACTTGGCTGGGCACGCGGTCGAGCACATGAAGCAGGCGACGCAACGGACCCGGCCGTCCTCGTCACGGTTCAGCCGATGCACGCCGCGGAAGTTGCCGATGTTCATCCCGCCGTCTTCGATTGCCATGTCTTCACGGCGCTGGTCGGGGTACTCCATCGCACGGTTGTGCTTCCGACGCGAGCCGCCGACGCTGCCGGCCATGTGGCGCAGCGTCGTACCCAGCCCCTTGAACACCTCGGGCAGAAAGAACGCCTCGGCCGGCTTGAGCGGCGGCAGGTCGACCACCATCACGTCCTGGTCGGTCACGGGCATCCCGGCATTCTAAGCACACGCACCGGTGGACGCACGAACGCCACCGCATGCCCACGTCGCGTTGCGTCCAATGTCGCCGCGTGCGCGTGAACACCACGCGCTGAACTCACCTGACCCTAAAGCCCGGAGTTGGCCATCTCCGGGCTTTATTCACACCCCACCAATATCAACCCGATCCGAGCATTCTGCTCCACCCGACACCCAACCCAACCCACGAATCGCACGGCACCCTTCACCCCAGAGCGCGGGCATACCGCCCGGCCCGAATCGCACGTCCCCGGAACCCGCCGCACCAACGCTCGCTCCTCGCCCGCAATCCAACGGCAGACGCAACGGCCCGCACAACCGGCCCGCCACCACCCCACCCCATCACGGCCCGAACCGCTTTGTTTTTCCGCCGTACTTGCTACCATGGAATAATTACATAAGACTTTCCAGAGACCACCCCCACCCCCGGAACCGTCCATGCCCGCCTCCCGACCGTCTCGCCCCGCCATAGTTCCCCTGCTCGCCCTGCTCGTGGCGTGTTTCCTCGCCCTGCCGACCCCCCACGCCGCCGCCGAGCCCGCGGTCAAGCTCGGCGTCGATGTCCTCGCCGATTCTGGCTTCGCCGCGTTGCGCGGCCAACGCGTCGGCCTGGTCGCGCACCCTCCGTCCGTTACCGGCGACCTTCGGCACACCGTCGATGTCCTCCGCTTCGGTGACGCTCAAGGCATCTTAAAACTCGTCGCGCTCTTCGGCCCCGAGCACGGCGTCTACGGCGAGCAGTACGGCGGCGACAAAATCACCGACACCCTCGACCCGCGCACCGGCCTGCCCGTCCGCAGCCTCTACGGCAAGACGCGCAAGCCCACGCCCGAGATGCTCGAAGACATCGACACCCTCGTCTTTGACCTCCAGGACATCGGCGCCCGGTCCTACACCTTCATCTCCACCATGGCCGTCTGCCTCGAAGCCTGCATCGAAAACGGCAAGAACTTCGTCGTCCTCGACCGCCCTAACCCCATGGGCGGCCTGCGCATCGAAGGCCCGATGGTCGCCGACGAGAAGTTCCGCAGCTTCATCAGCTACCTCGACGTGCCCTACATCCACGGCATGACTATGGGCGAACTCGCCCAGCACGAACGCGACCGCATCGACCCCAACTACACCGGCCTGACCGTCGTCAAGATGGACGGCTGGAAACGCGACATGGACTGGCACGACACGGGCCTGCTCTGGGTCCCCACCTCGCCACACATCCCCACCGCCGACGCCGCCGTCGCTTACGCCGCCACCGGCATCCTCGGCGAGCTCCGCACCATGGTCAGCATCGGCGTGGGCTACACACTGCCCTTCGAGATCGTCGGCACGCCCGGCCAGGACCCCGAAGCGCTCGCCGAACAACTCCGCTCGCTTGAGTTAAAAGGCGTCGCGTTCCGCGCCGCGCGGTTCAAGCCCTTCTTCAAGGCCTACGCCGGCGAGGTCTGCGGCGGCGTGCAGGTCCACATCGACCCCATCGAGGCCGACACCGTCCTCGAAGTCAACTTCCTCCTCCTCGACGCCCTCAACCTCCGCGGCCCGCTCGGCGAATACGAAAAGACCAGCGGCTTCGACAAGGCCATCGGCACCGACGAAGTCCGCAAATACCTCGTCGACGGCGGCGCCCTGGAACCGCTGTTTACAGAGTGGCGCGCCAACGCCGAGCAGTTCCGCAAAGACCGCGCGAAGTGGCTGCTGTACGAATAAGGTTTGTTGCCGGGCGCCGCGGACTTCAGTCCGTGCTTCTTCGTGCGGCCAATTTGACAACGGGTCACACGGACCGAAAGTCTGCAGCACCCGAGATTGCATCACTCCCTCCCCCTCTCAGGGGGAGGTGGCCCGGCCCGCAGGGTCGGGTCGGTGGGGGTGGGGGCGACCATCAGTTTTTGACTGGCCAGCAAGCCGAACCCTCACCCCAGCCCTCTCCCTGCAAGGGTGAGGGAGGCAGAAGAAGAGCCCCGCAAGCGCTTGCGGGGCTGTGTCGGAAACCAGAAGCTACTCCACCGTCAGCGTGTAGACCTTCCCCTGCACGCTGTGGTTGCCGGTGCCGACGACGACGGTGTCGTCGGCGATGACCGCGAGGTTGCTCGCGCCCCCGGACGTGTCTTTCGCCAACTCGATCCACTCGTGCCACGAGTCGCCGGCGTCGTCGGAGATGAGCACGACGTGCCGCTTGACGTCTTCGCGCTGGTCGGTGGCGGAAAGCAGGTGGTAGGTCTGGCCGTCGTGCTGAAGCTCGGCGTGCTGGCCGAGGAACCCTTTATCCCAGATTTGCGTGTGCTCGTGCCAGGTCTGCCCGGCGTCGTCGCTGGCGTAGATCGTCGCGACCCCGGAAGCCAAAACGAAAACGCGATTCTCGATCTCAAAAAAGTTCATCAGATCACGAGCCTCGGGGAACTCGGCGGTCTGCGTCCACGTCTGGCCGTCGTCGGTCGAGCGGAACACCTTGCCGGAGGCTTCGTAACCCACGCCGCAGAGCACGGCCGGGTTGCCGTCGCCGTCGCGGGTCTCGATGAGGCACGTCGTGTTCTGTCGGGGCAGCTCGTCGTCGAGCGTGACCACGTCGAAGCTCGCGAAGCCGTCCTCGCTGCGCAGCACGCTGATCTTGTCGTTCTCCGAGCGGCGCAGGCCGACCAGCATCGCGTCCGAGTCGAGCTGCTGGAGCGCGACGGTGCGCGACGCGTCGGCCGCGGCGATCTTGGCCCAGGTGTCGCCGTCGTCGTCGGACCGCAGCACCAGCGCCGGCTCGGAGGTGGTCGCGTACAGCCGGCCGTCGCGGGCCCGCAGGAAGTTGCGGACGTCCTGGATGCCCCAGCGGTCCCCGCCGTCGGTGGTCCTGGCCCACGTCCGCCCGCCGTCGGCCGTCTTGAACACGTCCCCCGTCTCCTCGGTCCCGATCAGCGCGACCCCGCCACCGAGCCCGATCGACGACCGCACGTTCGACTCCCCGGGCGGGGCGAAGACGTATGTGATCGAGACGGCGGGGAAGCGTGGGGTGTCGTTAACTGCGGGCTGGGCACAACCTTGGGTCGCAGTGAAAACGAGCGAAAGAAGTGAAACGAAACCATGAAAGAAATGGTGGACATAAGACATCATGCTTTTTTCTCGGAGAGAATGGACTAAGCAGAAACCTGATCGTTTTGCGTCACTCGGTTGCAATTATCTTGTTCAAGAACCGGCGGTTTGCGACTATAAACCAGACACATCCGTATCCGAGTTCATTTCCTTTTCACTTCTCCGCCTTCCGTTTCCATGCACTCAATCAAGGGGATGCTCTGCCGATCTGCAACGCGTTTTGCGAAGTCAAGCAGGACGTGCTCTTCCTGGCGGGAGTCAATGTAAACGAACAATGGCTTGCCGGTGGTATCGATCCGATTGTACACGCCGTGGAGTTGGCCAAACCAGCTTGCGCTTTTGTCACTTTTTGGATGCCGGCTGAATTGTGTTGAGTCGGGGCGGAAACAACGGACGTAGATCAGCGCCAGCATGTCGTCGGTGTCCACCATCCGTCCTCGCGCATCAATCCATCCATCGGCAGCCGAGAACGTCAGGTACGGACCTTTCGCACGCTGTCTCTTGTACGGCCAGTAAAACCACGAAAAGTAGGCATACGACATCAACAGGTATGGAACGCAAAAAGCAGCAATAAACATGACCATGTCTTCGCGAAACGCGGCAATCGGGGAGCCGCGCGTCACGAACAATAGAGTGGCCGGGTACGCGCCAAACCAAACCAAAGCCAGCCATAGCGGAGGCTTGGTGGCCTCAAGTGCGAAACCTGACGGCGTGACACGCACACGGGTCGTCGGTTCGTCCCGGAAATCTTCGGTGATCCGCAAATGCGAGACGTCGATGCTCTCGCCAACACTCGGTTTCGAGGCTGACCGACGCGTCCTCATCACGACACCGTTACCTGCACCGTCCCGTTCTTGCCTTCGTCGCCGGCCCCCGGAAGGGTGTCGGCAGGGAGTTGGGGGTTTGTCGCGCGTTGGGTGGACCAGTCGGTGACTTGGCCGTCGGGGGACGATGCAAGATCGTCGTGGGTTTTGAGGAGGTGGTAGTGGTTGTCGCGTTGGGCGGGGGTGTGGCCGGCGTCGCGGATGAGGCGGCAGAGGACGGCCTCGTTGAGGCGGTAGGTGGTGCCGGCGGCGGAGACGACGTTTTCTTCCATCATGACCGAGCCCATGTCGTTGGCGCCGAACTTGAGGCCGAGCTGTCCGAGGTGCGGGCCCATGGTGACCCAGGAACTGCCGATGGAATGAACATTGTCTAAAACTAAGCGCGAGAGGGCCTGGGTGCGGAGGTAGGCGTGGGCGCCGGCGCGGCGGAGGACCTTGCCGAAGCGCGGGGCGCGGCGGGCGAGGGCGCGTTTGTCGGTGGGGTCGAGGGTGCCGGAATGGATGGCGTCGGCGATTTCGTCGCCGGGGAAGGGTGGGATTGCCGATTGAGGATTGCCGAAGGCCGATTGATCCGGGGCTTCGTCGCTTGGCTCCTCAGCCCTCGGCTTAGGGGGTTCTTGATCTTCCGGGGGGTCGAAGTCGGGGAGTTGGCCCAGCGGGGTGTTTTCGCGTTGGTAGGGCCAACTGATGAAGGCGAGGTAGCGGCCGGGCAGGTCTTGGACGATCGCCTGGTCCTGGCGGTCGCGGACGGTGAGCATGTGGTGGACGCGGTCGGCGACGCCCTCCAGATGCCCGAACATCATGGTGGCGGAGGTGGACATGCCGAGCTTGTGGGCGGTGGTCATCACATCGAGCCACTGCTGGGCGGTGGCTTTACCGAGACCGATGCGACTGCGGACGTGTTCGGCGAAGATCTCGCCGCCGCCCCCCGGAAGGGAATCCAAGCCCGCGTCCATCAAGGTGCGCATCACGGCTTCGAGCTTGGCGAGCCAGACGTCGTGCGGGAGGGTGTGCGACTCGCGCGGCGGCGTGGTCGGGAAGCCTTCGAGCTCGAGCACGGCGACGAACTCGACGAACTCGGGCGGGCTGAAGCCGTGCACATGAACCTGCGGGAACTTGGCCTTGATTCCGCGCAGCATCTCGACGTAGTAATCGAGGCCGAGGTCGGGGTGCATGCCGCCTTGCAAAAGGATCTGCGTGCCGCCGATGTCGACGAGTTCCTGGATTTTCTGGTGGAGTTGTGCGTCGGTGAGGACGTAGGCGTCGGCGTCGCCGAGGTCGCGTTTGAAGGCGCAGAAAGTGCAGTTGGCGGAGCAGACGTTGGTGTAGTTGATGTTGCGGTCGATGACGTAGGTGCGCGGGGCGGGCGCGGGGCCGTGGAGGCGGTCGGCGACGGCGGAGGCCCAGCGGCCCAGGTCGTGGAGCGACGCTTCACGGTAGAGGCGGACGGCGCCCGGGAGGTCGAGGCGGAGCTTGCCGGCGATGACGTCGTCGAGCTTGAGGTCGCGGTGGAGGGAAGCGGTATGGAGGGCGGGGGCGTCGGGCGGGGGCATATGCGGCAGTTTAGACGCCGACCGGAGGGAAGAGGATGCGAACCATCGGGCGTGGAGGGCTTGGAGGAATGGTCGCAAGAGATCAAAGACAGCACGCCTCGTTGCGTCCCCCCCTCCGACCGGCTTCGCCGGCCACCTCTCCCGAGGGAGAGGATGAAGTGCGAGACGCGTACCACTGAAGCGTATTATTCCGGGATACGTGCACCCTCCCCCGGCCCCTCCCGGAGGGAGGGGAGTCAGGCGCGGACGCGCCGGCGGGTTCGGGTGGTGCTCAGCGCGAGCAGCGGCAGGAGCGTGGTGATCGTCGCGGGCTCGGGGACGCCGAAGGTGTGGGTAAGGTTCAGGGTGTTGCCGACGGAGTTGGTGAGGCGGAGGTCGAGGATCAGGCCGCCGTCGGCGGTGAGGGGTGCAAGGTCGGTGAGCGCGAGGGTGTAGGTTTCGAGCGCGTCGCCGAGCGTGCCGTCGCTGGGGAGCAGGTCGATCCATGTGCCGCGTTCGAGGCGGTACTGCAGGCGTTCGAGGGTGTTGATTGTGGCGTCGGGGAACTGGCTAGAGGGGCTTTCGACGGGCGTGACGACGGCGATAAGGTTCGCGGTGACGGTGCCGGCGTTCAGATCGACACTGACGCCGGCGAAGGGGTCGGGGTTGGACGGGTTGGAGAACAGGCGCGGCAGGGTGTCGAGGATGTCGGGGATCGAGTCGGCGTCGGTGTCGCGCCAGCCGATCTGGGCGATGGTGGGTTCGGAGAGGTTGAACAGGCCGAAGGTCGACATGATCGACGGGACATGGTCGGGGTTGGGCGAGCCGTCGGGGAGGAGCTCGGCGTTGAGATTGAAGACGTCGAGGTAGCCGCCGTGGCCGTTGGTGTTGTTGGGGGCGTACTCGTCGAGGGCGCCGAAGATGTGGGCGGCCTCATGGGCGTGGACGAAGGTGTTGGAATCGAGGTAGGCGTTGATGTTGGGCCCGTTGAGCCCGGCGGAGGCGGTGCGTGGTTCGAGCGGGCGTACGAAGGTGGTCCAGGCGAAGTCGGCACCGGCGGCGACGCGGGTGTCGTGGCTGAACTGGCGGGCGGCGGGGTTGGCGGACAGGCCGGCGTACGCGGGGTCGATCTGCGCGAGGGCGTCGGCGTAGCCGGCGATGTCGGCGTCGATGCCCATGGGCGTGCCGGCGTCGGCAACGGTGAAGGGCTGGCCGGCGTTGACGAAGTTGACGGTGATGTTCAGCCGGGCGCCCGGGTGGAAGCCCTGGTTGATCGGGTGGTTGTTCCAGAAGTCGGCGGCGTCGAGGATGTGTTGGCGCTGGGCGAGCAGCTCGTCCTCGGTGAAGTGGATGACGGTGCCGGTCGGGTCTTCGGGGTGGAGGATGTCGTCGGGGTCGCGGAGCAGGTCGTCCTGGAGGAAGACGACGTTGTGGACGTAGGTGCCCAGGCCGTAGAGGCTGGTGTCGCCCTGGGTGGCGCCGAAGGGGATCGCGCGAGCGTGTGCGGTAAGCAGCGCCAACACGCCCGCCGCCAGCAGCGATCCGGCGCGGCGACCGCGCTTCAGGTTGAACTCACCTCGCGACATCCATCTCCAACATGCCACGGCAACACCTCGCGGGGCCCGCTCCGTTCGCCGGCCCGACACAGCGGACCCGCGACGCCCGAACAGACGGCAGAGTCACCCCAATTCTACGCGGTCTCCCGGCCGATCCCACTGTTTTTTGCGGGTCACGAGGCCTTGCGTAGCCGCCAGACCAGGGCCCGGCCGGTGCCTTTTTCGCGGACCAGGCCGATCTCGGCTTCGAGGCGTTTGGTCCATTCCGGGCAGGGGCGGTCGTAGGGCAGGTCGAAGTCGTCGCGCAGCTGGGCCCAGGTCAGGCCGGCGCGGCGGCGACGCAGGGCGGAACGCACGGTGTCGCGGAAGTCGGGGTAGCGCATCGGCAACAAACCAGATGAAGACGCGAAAACAGAAGAAACGAAAAAAGCGGTCTTCGATCACCCGCAGAACAAAAAACACGGTCAGACCTCTTCGATCTCCGTGCTCTTGGTCGATACCGCGTCGTCCACTGCGGTCTCGTGCTTCTTGACAAGTTCCTGCACGTCGTCCTTGGCGCCCTTGACGTCGTCCTCGGAGAGGTGCTGGTCCTTGTCCTTCTCGGCGGCGTCGATGTGTTTGTTGGCGTCGCGGCGGGCGTTGCGGATGGTGACCTTGGCCTGCTCGCCCATCTGCTTGACGCTGCCGATGAGCTGCTTGCGGCGGTCGCCCGACAGCGGCGGGATGTTCAGGCGCACCATCTTGCCGTCCACCATCGGGTTCAAACCGAGCCCGGCCTTCTCGATGCCCTTGACGATGTCGGTCACGGTCGAGGGGTCGAAGGGCTTGATGTGGATCTGCGTCGGCTCGGGCACGGAGACCATCGCCAGCGAGCGCAGGTCCGACTCGGCGCCGTACGCCTCGACCTTGACGAACTCGACCAGCCCCGGCGAGGCCCGCCCGGTGCGCACGCCGGACAGCTCCTTCTTGAGGTACTCCAGCGCCTTGTCCATCGCCTCCTCGGCTTCCAGCAGGATCGAATCTAAGTCCATAATGTTTCCTTCATTTCATCCAGGCGAGTTCACCTTGAACTGATCTGGTTGGTTTTCTGCCCATTCGAGGATGAGCATCGCCAGGTTGTCGGGCTGCTCCCAGAGTTCCTGATTCAGTTGGTCAAGCCTTGGATCTTCGGGAGAAGCCCCTGCACTGAGAATCGGAACCGCTCGCTGAACCATCTCGGCTGTCTTTTGCGCGTCGATCTCTTGGAGTATGGCGATGGTCGCTTCAATCGCTTCCTCACGTTCAGCGTCGTCCCAGTTGAAATACCACTGATGCCATCCGCCGTTGTGAACCTGCATTTCCAGCCAAGAAACATAAAAAAAAGCTTTCTCGGCGTCAGTGAGGGACTCAAAAGACTCATCAGTGCGCTCGTAGATCGAATCCATTATCACGAAAAACCGATTCATTTCAGGCGACATCTCGTACTCTGGTTCGTTTTCGCATCCAGGAATGCCGATCCCGATCACCACTAGAAGCACGCAGACGAGCCGACGAAGACGACGCTTCATATGCCGACCCTTGTCCCAATGTTCTGCCCAGCGACGACCTTCGCGATGTTGCCGGGCTTTTTCATGTCGAACACGACAATGGGGATGCCCTGGTCGCGGCACTGGGCGAAGCTGCCGACGTCCATGACCTTGAGGTTCTTGCTGATCGCCTCGTCGTAGGTCAGGGTGTCGAAGCGCTTCGCGTCCTTGTTTTTCTTGGGGTCTTTGTCGTAGATGCCGTCGACCTTGGTGGCCTTGAGCAGGCAGTCGGCCCCGATCTCCGAGGCGCGGAGGCTCGCGGCGCTGTCGGTGGTGCAGAACGGGTTGCCCGTGCCGGCGACGAAGATGACGACCCGGCCTTTCTCAAGGTGCCGCAGCGCCCGGCCGCGGATGAACAGCTCCGCGACCGACGAGAGGTTGATCGCCGAGAGCACGCGGGCGCCGCGCCCAAGCTGTTCCAAAGCTTCCTTCAAGGCGAGCCCGTTCATCACCGTGCCGAGCATGCCCATCTGGTCGGCGACGGCCTGGTCGATGTGGCCGGCCTTGGCGAGGTCGGCGCCGCGGATGATGTTGCCGCCGCCCACGACGACCGCGACCTGCGTGCCCTGGTCGGCCGCGGCGTTGATTTCCTTGGCGATCAGTTGCAGCTCTTCGCCGTCGATCCCGAACCCGCCGGGCTTGCAGAGCGCCTCGCCGCTGATCTTCAGGAGCACCCGGCCGTACGCGGGTTGGCCCGCACCCTTGGCGTCGGACGCGGAGGGGGTTTCGGTGGCTTCGTCGTCGTCGGTGGTCAGCGATGACATCGTGGCGTCCTGCGCGGGCGGGGAATCCGGGGCAAGGTAACGGATGCGGCCGGGCCGGGGCAATCTTCCGCGGCCCGGGCCGTCTTGCGGTGGAGAACATCCATGCTTCCAGGCGAAACCCAACCTTTGACCGAGCACCGAGGCGACGCATTCCGCCCGGGGTTTCGGTTGTCGGCGCTCGACGTGGCGGTGTTGGTCCTCGGGGCCGGCGTCGCGGCGGCGGTGGCGTGGCAACACCGCGGGGTCGGGGTGTCCGTCGCGTTCGTCGTGCTGCACTTCTTTCTGTTCTGCAACGTCTTCCGCATCCGTCGGCCGGCGGAGCTGGCCTGGGCACTTGTCTTCGCCGTGCTCTGCGTGATCGCCAGCCTTGATGCGTTGGTGGCATGGCCGGTCGTATTTGTGGTTTCACTGATTTCGACCGTGTTGTTCCTGATCGTTGAACTCCGCGCCCCGTCCTACCACGGCGTCGCGTGGCGGCGGATCAACCCCGGCCTGCCGGATTGGTGGGACCAGCAACGCCGAAAATCTTGACACACCGGGTTCTGGCGGGCGCGCACTAGGGGATTTACACTGTTTCTCCGCGCGGGGCCGTTTCGCCCGTGTGCTGGTTTCACGTCTACGCGGGTTTCCGCAAGACCGGTCTTTCGCAAGGAGTTGCCATGTCGTCGAACGAATCCGCCACGACCGAGTCGATGCTCCAGGAGTCGCGACGCTTCCCCCCGCCGGCCGCGTTTGCCGAGCAGGCGCACATCAAGTCGCCCGAGGAATACGCGGCGCTCCACAAGCGCTCGGTCGAAGACCCGGACGCGTTCTGGGCCGAGGTCGCGGCGGAGCTGCACTGGTTCGACAAGTGGGACCGTGTGCTCGAGTGGAACCTTCCGGACGCGAAGTGGTTCGTCAACGGCAAGACCAACCTCTGCTTCAACTGCATCGACCGCCACATCGAGGCCGGCCACGGCGACAAGGTCGCGCTCGTGTGGGAGGGCGAAGTCCCCAAGGACGACGGCTCGTTCGAAATCGAACGCTACACCTACAACGACCTGAAGCGCGAAGTCAGCACGTTTGCCAACGTGCTCAAGGCCCGGGGCGTGAAGAAGGGTGACGTCGTCACGATCTACATGGGCATGGTCCCGCAGCTCGCCATCGCCATGCTCGCCTGCGCCCGCATCGGCGCCCCGCACTCGATCATCTTCGGGGGGTTCTCCGCCCAGGCCATCTGCGACCGCGTCGAAGACGGCCAGAGCGAGATCATCATCACCTGCGACGGCTCGTGGCGGCGCGGCAAACCCGTGCCGCTCAAACAGAACGTTGACGATGCCCTCAAGATGACCGACCGGGTCAAGAACGTGATCGTCTACCGGCGCTGCAACAACGACGTGCAGATGCAGGCCGGCCGGGACCACTGGTGGCATGAGCTCGACAAGGACGCGTCGGACGACTGCCCCGCCGAGCCGATGGACAGCGAGGACCTGCTGTTCATCCTCTACACCTCCGGCAGCACCGGCAAGCCCAAGGGCATCATGCACACCACCGCGGGGTACATGGTGCACACATACCTGACGTCCAAGCTCACCTTCGACCTCAAGCCCGACGACCCGGATGAGATGTACTGGTGCACGGCCGACATCGGCTGGATCACCGGGCACAGCTACATCATCTACGGCATCCTCGCCAACCGCGTGCCCACGCTCATGTACGAGGGCGGCCCCAACTTCCCCGCCGAGGACCGCTTCTGGGACGTCATCGAACGGCAGAAGGTCACGAAGTTCTACACCGCGCCCACCGCCATCCGCACTTTCATGAAGTGGGGCGACAGCCACGTTGAGAAGCACGACCTGTCTTCGCTGAAGGTGCTCGGCACCGTCGGCGAGCCGATCAACCCGGAGGCGTGGATGTGGTACCACCGCGTCATCGGCAAGGAGAACTGCCCGATCGTCGACACGTGGTGGCAGACCGAAACCGGCGGGCACATGCTCACCCCCCTGCCCGGCGCAACGACCACCACCCCCGGTTCGTGCTGCAAGCCGATGATCGGCATCGACGCCGCCGTCGTGAACAGTGAGGGCGAAGAGGTCGGCACCAACGAGGGCGGCATCCTCGTCATCCGCAAGCCCTGGCCGAGCATGCTGCGCGGCATCTACGGCGACCGCGAGCGCTTCATCGACACCTACTGGTCCAAAGTCGAAGGCATGTACTGCCCCGCCGACGGCGCCCGCGTGGATGAGGACGGCAACTTCTGGATCACCGGCCGGATCGACGACGTCATCCTCGTGGCCGGCCACAACATCGGCACCATGGAGGTCGAGAGCGCGCTGGTCTCACACGACGCCGTCGCCGAGGCCGCGGTCGTCGGGTTCCCGCACGACGTCAAGGGCAACGGCGTCGCCGCGTTCGTCATCCTCCGCGGCGCCATCCCCCAGGGCGACGAAGCGGATGCGCTCAAGAAAGCACTCACCAAGCACGTCCGCGGCGAGCTCGGCCCCATCGGCCAGCCAGATCAGATCCGCTTCACCGAGGCCCTGCCCAAGACGCGCTCCGGCAAAATCATGCGCCGCCTCCTGCGCGACATCGCCGCCGGCAACGAGATCAAGCAGGACACGACCACCCTCGAAGACCGCACGATCGTGGACAAGCTCGTGGCGCAGGGGGGTTAAACCGACTCGACGCGTATCCCACAACATAGCCCTCCTCATGGTTACTGATCACCGCATCCGTTCCGCCTTGTCCGGCCTTGATGCCCTCGAAGGTGCGACGTCGTGGAACGAGACACCCACGCACGTCGAAGTGCTCACGGATGTCGATGCCGACGCCGCCCTCTGGCGTCCGCAGCCTGACATGAAGTGCATCCGAGATATTGCGCTGCACGTAGCGTATTGGGAGGACCGCGTCACCGCCCGGCTGACCGGCGCGACGACCACCGCCCCGTTCGCCGAGCGCGAGCCCGGCGACCCCGAGCCGGCCATATCGCTCACGCCGTCGGCTTGGAATCAAGAGCGGGCCTACGTTGCCGCCGCGCGCAATCGCCTGGTCAACGCCGTCGCGGAGTTGAACCCCGACGAGCTCGACCAGCCGGTCAATAACAACCCGGATCGCACCACGATCGACATGATCCATCAGATCACGGTGCATTCGATGTATCACACCGCACAGATCAAGATACTGTCCCAACTGAGCAAACAGCGAACACTCTACGGGTCTTGAACCTTTTAGGAACTCCCCTCGGATTTCGCCCACCCATGCAAAAAGAACGCACCCTCCTCGAAGCCACGTTTTCGCCGAAGGTACAGGCGTACTGGTTGCTGTCCGGGGCGATCACGTGCCTGATCATGTGTCTCGCGTTGGTGGGGTTTGTGCTGCTCCCGCTGTGGCTGGTCTTCGGCACGATCATCACCACCAAGTACCGCAAGAGCATGTCGTGCGTGCTGACGGATCGTTCGCTGAAGTTTTCCAAGGGGATTCTGACGCGGGTGGAGAAGACGGTGCCGCTGGAGAAGATCACGGACCTGGGGCTGGTGCAGGGGCCGATCATGCGGCAGTTCGACCTGCACACCCTGACCATCGAGACGGCGGGCCAGAGCGGGCCCGGTTCGCTGCTGCGGCTGACGGGGATCGAGGACACGCTGGCGTTCCGCGAGGCGGTGCTGGAGCAGCGGGACGCCGCGGTGTTCGACTCGCCGGGCAAGTCGCGCGACGGCGACCGGGTGGCGGGCGCCGCGCCCGAACCGGCCGTCATCACCCCGAAACCTTCATCCGACTCGCCCGAGCAGGTCGCTGTGCTCTCGGACATCCGCGAGGCGCTGGGAAGGATTGAGACGCTGCTGCGGGAAGACCGCCACGGCTGAGGCGCGGACGCTCGCCAGACATTGAACTTCGGACTTTGGACTTCCGCCGTGGCGTAGACTGCGGCGATGCCAAACGAATCCTCCGACCGCCCGCGCGTCACCGGCGTCCACCACGCCGCGGTCCGCGCCAAAGACTTCGACGCCAGCGTGGCGTTCTATACCGGCGTGCTGGGCATGACCCCGCGCTTGGGCTGGGGGCAGCCCGGCGAACGCGCCATCATGCTCGACGTCGGCGACGGCAACCACGTCGAGATCTTCGAACGCCCCGACGCACCCGCCACCCCACCCGATCCCGAGCCGCCGCTGCTGCACCTGGCGCTGCGGACCGACGCCCTCGACGCACTGACGGAGAAGGCCCGCGCCGCGGGCATGACCGTCACGATGGAGCCGCGCGGCGTGGACATCGCCAACACATGCAGCGACGGTGGCCTGCCCGGCACCGTCCCCGTGCGGATCTCGTTCTTCCGCGGGCCCGACGGCGAACTCATCGAGCTGTTCCAGAACGAGTTGACGTGAGCGAGGCGGAACGCGACGTCCATCCCGTCTCGCCGTGGGCGCTGGGACTGGCGGCGGCGAAGCGCAACGCGCGGCCCGGCGTGGCTTTGGCGCTGTTTGCGCTGGCGTTGGGTTTGTCGTACGCGTTCGTCACGCCGGTGCGCGACGCGATGCAGGGCGTAGCCGATTGGCGGGACACACTACGGTTCCCGGTGAATTGGTTGTTCCCGGTAGTGACCACGGCGGTCTTCGGGGCGATCATCCCGTGGGTGGTTCAGCGGCTTCGGCCTGGGGAAACACGGAGAACCCGTGCAGCCGACCTGCTCTACCTCACCGCGTTCTGGGCGTTCAAGGGCGCGGAGGTGAGCCTTTTGTACGCGGGGCTGGCGGCGCTGCTGGGCGACAGCGCCGCGCCGGGGGTGATCCTCGGCAAGATCGCGCTGGACATGGGGCTCTACTGCCCGCTGTGGGCGGTGCCGACGACGGTGCTGGTGTACGCGTTCAAGGACGCGGGCTATTCGTGGTCGGCGGTGCGGGCCGGGCCGCTGCGGCACGGGTGGAAGGCGTGGTGGCGGTGGGACGTCGTGCCGTTGATGGTGAACAACTGGATGGTCTGGCTGCCCGCGGTGTGCGTGATCTACACGCTGCCGCTGGCGTTGCAGTTGCCGGTGCAGAACCTGGTGCTGTGCTTCTGGTCGCTGGTGCTGCTGTTTATGACTTCGGCCCTCGCGAGCCGGACGACACCGGTCGCGCCGGCCTAGCACGTCGAACCGTATCCCCCGCGCAGAGAACGTTCAATCCTCGAACTCGATCAGCGCCACCGGCACGCGTTTGGACGAGCGGAACCACGTCAGGGTCGGCCGATGGTCGGCGACGTCGGCCACGACCCGGCCCAACGCGCGGTGGTTCTCGCCCGGCGAAAAAACGAACGGCACCTCCAACCCGTCGTCGGTCGGGTAGCGGTACATCGACGCGTCCGACCCCAGGAAACGGATCGGGTCCGGGCTGTCCGGCCGGGGCAGACGGACCTCGAATTGCAGGATGCTCAGCCGGCGCTGCAACTCGTCCAGCCCGCGCGGCTGGCGGATGCCGTGCCGGTCGAGCGCGAGCAGGCCGTAGCTCAGGAACGTCATCCGTTCGAGGGTCGTGGTCAGCGGGTCGGGCTCGGCCTGGTCCAACATGTATTCGCGGAAACGCTTCTCCATCGCGTCGGGGATCTTGAACGGCGAAGGCTTGCCGCGCCGCTCGGGCCGACCGAGCTCTTCGAGCACCTGCGCGAGCACCGGCCGCAGCGCGCCGTCACGGGCGTGCAGCAGGTACCACGTCAGGCCCCACGCGTGGGCGTACTGGATCGAACCCGTCCGCGGGTTGGACGCCGTCAGCGCGTTCCATTTCTGCCGCGACAGCTTGAGCAACTCGGTCAGCGGCGGCAGCACGTTCGCCCGGATCGCCGCCTGCAACAACCCCAGGCGCCGCGCATCGATCACGCCGAAACGCAACGCCCCGCCGATCATCAGCGCGTCCTGGTAGTACTGGGCGAGGCCTTCGTTCAGCCAGATCGGAAAATGCTCGCCGAAGCGGGAGAACGCGTACTGGTGGAAGCCCTCATGCTGGAGTGTGGAGAAGACCTCGGTCGCGGACTGACCCTCGACGTACGTCGCGATGACGGTCGTCTCCCCGTCGGGCGGCACGAAGAACACGCCCCGCGAGTGGTCGCGCCCGACCCCGGCCCGCTCCATGTAGTCCCAGTACTGCCACTGCGTGCGGAACAGGCACAGCCGGCCCGCGGCCAGCGGCGACGGCGCCACCCGGCCTTCCAGGACCGTGACGTTCTCGAGGTTGGTGAGCACGCGCTCGGCGTGGTCGACGTACCGCCGCGCTTCGGCGTCTTCAAGCGTGGTCTCGACGGTGTAACCCATGCGGCCGGATCGTAGTGCATCCGAATCGGTCGGCGAATTCGGCCCGCCGGCCTGGCGTTAAGATCGTGGGGCATGAAGACGAAGCTCTCGGTCAACGTGAACAAGGTGGCGCTGCTGCGCAACGCGCGGGACGGCGACGTGCCCTCGGTGGTGGACGCGGCGCGGTGGGCGCTGGAGGCTGGCGCGTTCGGCGTGACGGTGCACCCGCGCCCGGACGAACGCCACATCCGCAAGGCCGACGTGCCGGCGATCGCGGGGTTGTTGCGTGACCGCGGGAACACCGAGGACAACTTCCGGGGGGGCGGTGAGTTCAACATCGAGGGCAACCCGCTCGACACGTCCGGCGGTGCCGGCGACGAAGGGCATCTGATGCCGATCCTGCGGGCGGTCCGGCCGACGCAGGCAACGCTCGTGCCCGATGCGCCGGGACAGAACACCTCGGACCACGGCTTCAACCTACGCGACGACGCGGTGGTGGCCGAGTTGAAGCCGATCGTGGAAGAACTGCACGAAGTGGGTTGTCGCGTAAGCCTGTTCGTGGACCCGGACCCCGAGACGGCGAAGCGCGCGACCGACGCCGGCGCGGACCGCGTCGAGCTCTACACCGAGAGTTACGCCAAGGCGTTCGGCACGGTGCACGAAGCGCAGGTCTTCGATCGCTTCGCGGCCACGGCGGAGGCCGCGCGGTCCGTCGGGCTGGGCATCAACGCGGGGCACGACCTGAACCTCGACAACCTCGGCGCGTTCCTCGCGATCCCGGGCATCCTCGAGGTCAGCATCGGGCACGCGTTGGTCGCCGACGCGCTCAAGATGGGGATGCCCGCGGCGGTGCGGGCGTACCTGGACGTGATTGAAAAGGCGTAGAAAGAGTTGCGTTCGGGTGCCACGGTCGCTTGTGACCGTGTTTCGGTTGTGTGGTTACTCAGGCACGGTCGCAAGCGACCGTGGCACCCGAGAAACAACAGTCTTTCGGTTTATCCGCCGCGTTTCTTTTTGCCCCGCCGCCCCGCCTTCGTCCCGGGCGTGCCGGGCTTGAACTTGCGGCCGCCCTTCTTGCTCGGCATTCGCACCTTCTCCAGCGCCGGCGCAGACTTCACCTCGGCAATCTGGTCGCGGATCGTCGCGGCCTTCTCGAACTCGAGGTTCTGCGCCGCTTCGAGCATCGTCTTCTCCAACTCGGCGAGGAGTTCGGCGCGGTCGTATTCCTTCCCGTCGGTGGTTAGTGCCTCTTTCGCGGTGCGCCGCGCCCGCAGCTCGAGTTCGATGCCGCGGCGGATGGCTTTCTTCACCGTCCGGGGCGTGATGCCGTGCTGCTCGTTGTATTCGATCTGTTTCTGCCGACGGCGCTCGGTCTCGTCAATCGCGTCCTGCATCGACGGCGTCACCTCGTCGGCGTAGAGCACCACGTGCGCGTTCTCGTTGCGGGCCGCACGGCCGATCTGCTGGATGAGCGAACGCCCGCTGCGGAGGAAGCCCTCCTTGTCCGCGTCCATGATGCAGACCAGCGAGACCTCGGGCAGGTCCAGGCCCTCGCGCAGCAGGTTGACGCCGACCAGGACGTCGAACTGCCCCTCGCGCAGCTCGCGCAGGATCACGACGCGGTCGAGCGTGTCGATGTCGCTGTGCAGGTACCGGCAGTTGATGCCCTGCGAGTCGAGGTAGCGCGCGAGGTCTTCCGCGAGGCGCTTGGTGAGCGTCGTGACCAGCGTGCGTTCGCCGGCCGTGATGCGCCGCTTGACCATGTCCAAAAGGTCGGGCACCTGGCCATCGGCGGGCTTGATCTCGATGACCGGGTCGATCAATCCCGTCGGGCGGATAATCTGCTCGACGACCTCGCCGTGGCTCTTCTCCAGTTCGTAAGGCCCGGGCGTCGCGCTGACGAAGATGACTTGGGGCCACTTCTTCTCGATCTCTTCGAACGTGAGCGGCCGGTTGTCGAGCGCGGAGGGAAGGCGGAAGCCGTGCTCGACGAGGGTCTGCTTGCGATGGCGGTCGCCGTGGTACATCGCGTGCATCTGCGGCAGCGTGACGTGCGACTCGTCGATGATGAACAGCCAGTCGGCGGGGTTGAAATTGTGGATGCCCATGGCGTCGGGCGTGGGCGTGTGCGTTTCGCCGTCCGGGCGTTTCGACTCCGGGGCGTCGCGCCAGGTGTAGTCGCCCTCGTACTGCCCGCTCTGCGAATCGGGAAAATAGTCCAGCAGCGTGTACGGCATCGACCCCGCGGGCCGGCCGTCGAGGTGCCGGGAGTAGTTCTCGATGCCGTTGCAGAAGCCGAGTTCTTCGAGTTGTTCGAGGTCGTATTTCGTCCGGGCGAGCAGACGCTGCGCCTCAAGCAGCTTGCCCTCGCTGCGCAGCGCGGCGACGCGGTGGTCGAGCTCTTCCTTGATGGCGTCAATCGCCCGCTGCTGCTGGTCCTCGGGCATCACGTACTGCACGGCCGGGTAGATGAAGACCGCCTTCTCCTCGGCCAGCAGCTCGCCCGTGGTCGGGTTCACCAGCGACAACGACTCGATCTCGTCGCCGAACAGCTCGATGCGCACCGCGTACTCCTCGCCGGCCGGGACGATCTCGATGACGTCGCCACGCACACGGAAGCTCGCGCGCTTGAGGTCATACTCGCTGCGGGAGTACTGCATGTCCGCGAAACTGCGGAGCAGGTCCCGCCGGACCACGCTCTGCCCGACAACCAGCGACATCACGCGCTTCTTGTATTCGTCCGGCGAGCCCAGGCCGAAGATGCACGACACCGACGCGACGACGATCACGTCGTTCCGCGACACCAGCGCCGAGGTCGCGGCGAGGCGCAGGCGGTCGAGGTCGTCGTTGCGTGACGAGTCCTTCTCGATGTAGATGTCGCGCTGCGGGATGTACGCCTCGGGCTGGTAGTAGTCGTAGTAGGAGACGAAGTAGCTCACCGCGTTGTCGGGGAAGAGCTCCTTCATTTCTTCGTAGAGCTGCGCGGCGAGGGTTTTGTTGTGCGAGATGATGAGCGTCGGCTTGTTCACGCGGGCGATCGTGTTGGCCATCGTGAAGGTCTTGCCCGTGCCGGTGGCGCCCAGGAGCGTGGAGTACTTCTCGCCGCGCTGGAGGCGGTCGACGAGCTGGTCGATCGCCGCGGGCTGGTCGCCCATGGGCGCGAACTCGCTGTGCAGGCGGAACGGCTGCGGGCGGTGCGTGAGGCGGCTCGGATCGGCCGGGTCCGTGGCGGGCATGCGTGCAGTTTATGCGGCCGGCGGGAATGTTCCGGGCGGGCGGCGTATTGTTCTTCACCCACCAGGAGATTCTCATGCCGCGATCACGATTCATTGGACCGGTTTCGTCCGCTTTAACCGTTCTGGCCTGTGCTGTCCTGGTTGTGCCAACGATGGCGGACGACCACCAGGCCGAACCGATCGACGGCTACCACGAAACGCTCAAGCAGCACGTCGACGCGGACGGCTGGGTGGACTACGCCGCACTCGCCGAGGACCGTGCCGCGCTCGACGCCTACGTCGCCAGCCTGGCTGCGCCAGACCCACGCTCGAATCTGAGCGACAACGAACGCCTCGCCCACCTCATCAACGCCTACAACGCGTTCACGCTCCAGCTCATCCTCGACAATTACCGCGGCGGCCGGCTCAAGTCGATCACCGACCTGCACGGCGGTAAGCCGTGGGGCGAGGCGATCTGGAACCTCGGCGGCGCCACCGTCAGCCTCAACCACATCGAGCACGAAATCATCCGCAAGGACTTCAAGGAGCCGCGTATCCACTGGGCGCTGGTGTGCGCCGCGTACTCCTGCCCGCCCCTGCGGAACGAGGCGTACCGGGCCGAGACGCTCAAGCAGCAGCTCGCGGCCCAGGAAGACTACGTGCTTGACCTGAACCACCCGCGCTACGTGCGGTTCGAGGGCGGGGCGACGCACGTCACCAAGATCTTCGAGTGGTACGGCGACGACTTCGGCGACTGGCAGCGCTACGTCCGCGATCGCCTGAACAACCGCTCGTCGAGCCTGCTGCCCATCAAGATCCTCGACTACGACTGGCGGCTGAACGACGTGACGAACAAGCCGGGTTGACAAGAGGATTCACAAACACAACACACACGAAAAAACCCACGGACGTTGTCCGTGGGCTTCGTGGGTTTTGAGATTCGGGAAGTGTGAGCCGGGGCGGTCTTACTTGACCTCGACCTCGGCGCCGGCTTCCTTGAGCTTCTCGACCAGGGCGTCGGCCTCCTCCTTGGGGATGCCTTCCTTGATCGGCTTGGGGGCGCCCTCGACAAGCTCCTTGGCTTCCTTGAGGCCCAGGCCGGTGGCCTCGCGGACCGCCTTGATGGCCTGGATCTTGTTGCTGCCGGCGCCCTTGAGGATGACGTCGAACTCGGTCTTCTCTTCGGCGGCTTCGGCGTCGCCGCCGCCGGCCGGGCCGGCCATCATCACCGCGCCGCCGGCGGCGGGCTCGATGTTGTAGGTCTCCTTGAGGTAGTCCGCCAGATCGACGGCTTCCTTGAGGGTCAGGCCGACGAGCTTGTCGCCGAGTTCCGCAATCGCTGCTTCTGCCATGGTTCGTACTCCGTACGCTGAGTTCCAAGAGGTCACCGAACGCCGGTGGATTTAACCCAGTGGGGCCAGTTGGAACGGGTGTAACAATGCCGATTTGGGATTGCCGAGTGCCGAATGAAGTCGAGCGCCTCGATCCGGATCGATTGGAACTCGTCAATCCTCAATTGAAAATCACGAGGCCTTGGCGATGGTCTCGCCGGCTTCGAGCTTGTCCTGGATGGTCTTGACGATGCCCGCGAGGTTGCGGCCCGGGGCGACCAGCGCGCCCACAAGGTTCTGGGCGGGCGTGAGGATGATCTGCACGACCTTGGCCTGGGCCTCTTCCTTGGTGGGGTACTCGCTGAGCTTCTTGATCTCGTCGGGGCCGAACACGATGCCGTCGAGCACGGCGCCGCGGAACTGGAGTTCCTTGACCTTCTTGGCCCAGTCGATCAACTCGCGGGCGACGGTGACCGCCGACGCGTTCTCACTGGTCGGGTAGACCATGGTGCAGGCGCCGTCGAGCAGCGCGGTGACGGGCTCGAGGTCGTGGCCGGCGAAGGCGCGCTTGGCGAGCGAGTTCTTGACGACCGTGACCTTGATGGACTTGTCGGCCAGGCCGGCCCGCATCTCGTTGGTCGTGTTGGCTTCGATGCCGCGGATGTCCACGATCACGGCGCCGCTGACGCCGTCGAACATGGTCTTGTACTGGTCGGTGATGAGGTTCTTGACGGGCTTGGACATTTGCGCCCTCCGGGCGGGTGGTCAGTGCTTAGTGATCAGTGGCTAGTGGTCAGATACAAGCAAAAGGGTTTGATCGGCCTTGCGGTTTCAATGCTGGCCACTGGTCACTGACCACTGACCACTTGATGTTCACACCGCCACGGGCACGCCGGGGGTCATGGTGCCGGCGAGGGTGACTTTCTTGACGTAGGTGCCTTTGGCCGAGTTGGGCCGGCGGCCGACGATGTGGTCGATGAAGGCCTGGGCGTTCTCGGCCAACTGCTCGGGCTCGAAGGACTGCTTGCCGACGATGGCGTGGATGTTGCCGCCGTCGTCGTTGCGGTATTCGACCTTGCCGGCCGCAAACTCCTTGACCGCGGTCGCGGCGTCGGGGGTGACGGTGCCGGCCTTAGGCGAGGGCATCAGGCCCTTGGGGCCCAGCACCTTGCCGAGCTTGGAGACGACACGCATCATCGGCGGCTCGGCGATGGCGACGTCGAAGTCCATGAAGCCCTCTTCGATCTCCTTGACCAGGTCTTCCGCGCCTGCCTTGATCGCGCCGGCGGCCTTGCAGGCGTCCACCTTCTCGGGCGCGACGAACGCGATCACTTTCTTGGGCGGGCCTCCGATGCCGTGCGGCAGCGAGATCGCGCCGCGGAGCTGCTGGTCGGCCTGCTTGACGTCGATCCCCAGGTGCATGCAGAGGTCGATCGACTGGTCGAACTTCACCTTCTTCATCGCCTTGAGGCGGTTCACGGCTTCGACCAGCGGCACGGCCTCGGTCGGGGCCTTCTCAACATCGCTGCGGTAACGCTTTCCGGGACGGGGCA
>JAUIGU010000034.1 GCA_030432595.1 Phycisphaerae bacterium | reverse complement strand
TTCGGGAACTCGTAGACGAAGCGCAGGAGCATCTCGGCGAAGCGGATGAGTTCGTTTGCGTCGTCGGGGGCCATGATCTTGATTTCGTGGCTGGCCTCGTTGGACTTGCGGCGCATGTGCTGGACCCAGGGCTTGCCGTTGGGCGGGATGTAGCCCTGCTCGTCGAGGTAGTCGACGTACTTGATGAACCGGCGGTTGGTCTCGGCGCCCTGGGTGACGGCGATGCACATGAGCAGCTTGCGGCAGAGCAGGACGGCGGCGGTCGGGCAGTTGGCGGCGGCGGCGCGGCGGGCCTCGTCGTAGAGGGCGGCGACGTCGTCGGGCAGGTGGCTCACCGGCGCGCCCGCGGGCTGGCCGGGCGTGAGGCTGCCGTCGGGCGCGGCGTAGGTCGGCTCGTCGCAGTGCGGGCAGAGGTAGACGCCGGCGACCTGGGCGCCGGTGCCGTCGGGTTGGGCGGCGCGGCGGTAGCCGACGTGGGAAGAGACCAGGTTGCCGCAGTGGGCGCAGGTGTAACTGCGCGGCGAAAGGTCCAGGGCACGGTACCAGTGGGAGCGTCCGGAATCGTTCATGTCTGTAAGCGGTTACGGGCCGGGGGTTAATCAGTGGCACAGGCATCCTGCCTGTGGTCGGCCGATCAGGCCGAGTCTTGCCGGGTGGTACGCAAGAGGGTGGGGTTGGTTCCTGCTTCGCAGGAATCACGGGCAGGATACCCGTGCCGCCGCGGTAATTTACAACACTTCCGTCGCCCGCGGGAAGCTGCCCAGCACGGTGAGTTGCAGGCAGTGCTTGCGGGCCTCGGCGATGGCGTCGGCGACCTTGGCGTCGTCGGCGTGGCCGAGCAGGTCGATGAAGAAGTAGTAGGTCCAGTTCTCGCGCTGGCTGGGGCGTTCGGCGAGGCGGGCGAGGTTGAGGTCGTGGTCGCGGAAGACGTTGAGCACGTCGGTCAGGGCGCCGGCGCGGTGCTCGGTGGTGAAGACGATGGAGGTCTTGTCGTCGCCGGTGGGCTTGGGGCTCTGCCGGCCGATGACGGAGAAGCGGGTGGTGTTGTTGGGGTTGTCTTCGATGTTGTCGAAGAGGATGGGGACGTCGTACAGACGTGACGACAAGGTCGAGCCGATCGCGGCGGCGCCACCCACCCCGCCTTGGGCGGTTTCCTTTGCGGCGATCTGGGTCGCCTGGGACGAGCTCGCCGCGTCGCAAAGCTCGGCGTGCGGCAGTTGCGACGCGAGCCATTTGCGGCACTGCCCGAGCGCCTGCGGGTGGGAGTAGACCTTCTTGATCTGCTCGAGCGGGATGCGCGAGAGCAGGTTGTGGTGGATGGCGACGAGCGTCTCGGCGCAGATGCGGGCCTCGGTGTCGAGGAAGCAGTCGAGCGAGGCGGTGACGCCGCCGTGGGTGGAGTTCTCGATGGGGATGAGGCCGTAGTCGGCGTGGCCGCGGGCGACGGCGTCGAAGATGGCGGGGAAGTCGGTGAGCTCGTCGTATTCGACGGATGCGCCGAATTTTCGCTGCGCGGCGAGGTGGGAGAAACTCCCGGGCGGGCCGAGGTACCCGATGCGCAGCGGTCGTTCGAGGGCGAAGCTGCCGGACATGAGCTCGCGCCAGATGGCTTCGAGGCAGCGGTCGGGCAGCGGGCCCTGGTTGTGTTTGCGGACGGCCTCGAGGACGGCGTGCTCGCGGTCGGGGGCGTAGATGGGGACGGCCTCGCCGCCGGCGCGTTTGATCTGCCCGACCTCGACGACGACGGCGGCGCGCTCGTTGAGCAAGGCGACGAGCCGGGCGTCGAGCTGGTCGATGCGGGCACGGAGCGGGGCGAGCTTCTGCTGGGTGTCGTCGGCTTGGGACATGTCGGAGCGATTGTAATGGGATGGGAACTCCCCTCCCGTCGGGAGGGGTTGGGGGAGGGTGCAGGAAGCCGAAGTCTGAGAGCCTGGCGCTGACCCGAACGCCCCGTGGATCACCGGACACACCTTCAGCATTTTCCCATGCACCCCCTCCGACCCGCTTCGCGGGCCACCTCCCCCAGCGGTGGAGGATTGCGGCCCGGCGACCCGCTGCGCACAAAGATGCAGACGCGGAACGCCCGGCGAATTAGGATGATGTCATGCCCACCGACGTGTTCAATGCGGATGTGCAGCAGGTGCTCGACGCGGTGCCCCTGGCGTGGGCGATCGCGCTGGGCGTGGGGTTCCTGATCGGGCTGATCCTGTGGCTGCTGGGCGGGAAGCTGGCCAAGGCGGGCGTGGTGATGGCGGGGTTTGTGCTGGGCGGGCTGGCGTTGACGTCGGTCGCGCTGGCGTGGACGGCCGAGGGCGCGGCGGTGGCGGCGGACGTCGCGGCGGCCGGAGGTGCGGGCGGCGCGGAGGCGGCGGGCGATGTCGCGGCGGCGGAGGGTGTTCCGAACTCGGGCGGCGGCGGGGGCATCTTCCTGATCGCGCTGGGCGTCGGCGGGGCGATCGCGGGGGCGTTGCTGGCGTTGCTGCTGTACCGGCTGTGGATCGCGCTGACGGCGGCCGTGGTGCTGGCGGCGGTGATTCCCGCGGCGGTGCTGATCTGGACGGGCACCGCGATCGGCGACGCCGACATTGAAAGCGAACCCAGCGGCGCGGCGGCCGAGTTGGTGGAAGACGCCGAAGATGTTGAAAGCGACGTTGAGGTGGACGAGCCCGCCCCAGCCGAAAACAGCAACGTCGACGAAGCCATCGAGCCCGCTTCGTTGCGGGACGCGGTGGACGACGTGCGGGACGCCGCGGTGGAGGCCGGCCGGGAGATCATGTCGGACCCGGCCGTGGCCGAGAGCCTGACCGGCGACCTGAAGACCGACCTCACGAGCGACGAGTTCAAGGCCGCGGCGAGCGAGCACGCCAAGGCGTTCCTCGAGGTGTTGCGCGGGGTGTGGGCCGAGCAGAAGGCGGCGCTGGGTCAGTGGTGGGACGGCCTGGGCGGGCGTCAACGCACAACGGTGATGGGCGGCGCGGTGCTGGGCGGCGTGCTGGGGCTGCTGCTGGGGCTGATCCTGCCGCAGTTTGCGGCGTCGGTGCAGACGGCGCTGGTGGGGTCGGTGTTGATGTTCTTCACGGGCGGGGCGTTGCTTTCGAAGTTCGTGAGCTTCGGCGGGGGCGACGTGGAAGGCGAGGTCGGTGCCGGTTCGTGGCTGCCGACCACGCCTCGGGCGGTGCTGCTGACGGTGGGTCTGATAACGCTGATCGGGCTGCTGCTTCAGTGCACGGTCTTCAAGAAGAAATCCGATGACTGACGGTGTCGGTCGGCGTCGACGCGTGGTCCACGCGCCGTGAGCCGACGGGGACGCCGTCTTGGGGATGTGTTGCCGCGGCGGCGTCGTTCTTGTCGTGTCCCCGGAGCCCCGCCATGCCCGCATCGCCGCTGTCCGGATCGTTCGTCCCGACCCTGGCCCAAGCCGCGCCCGCGGCCCCCGCCGTCCCGGCCACGCCGACCCCGTCACCCGGCGGCACCGGTGCCGCGATGTTCGGCGAGCTCGAAAACCTGTTCGAGTCCATGTCGACCATCTTCAGCCGCGGCGACGCGCTGGCCGACCCGGAGCACCTGGTCCAAGGGCTGCAGTCGCTGGGACTGGTGTGGTCGGTGGTTTTCATTACGGTCGGGCTGCTGTGCATGTTCAACGGCTACCGCTGGTACAAGTTTTCGACGGTGACGACGGCGCTGCTCATCGGGCTGTTCGCCGGCTACATGCTCGGGGACATGCTGGGCGCGCCGTTCGTGGTGGCGGGCTGCATGGGGGCGTTGCTGTTTGTCATCGCGTTCCCGCTGATGAAATACATGGTGGCGATCCTGGGCGGCCTGGCCGGCGCGTTCCTGGGCGCGAACCTGTGGGCGGGGGTGGCCAAGACGGCGGCGCAGATGTCGGCCGAACCGGGCACCGGGGCGGCGTCGGCGATGCAGCCGGGCATGTACTGGGTCGGCGCCCTGATCGGGCTGATCATCTGCGGCATGCTCGCGTTCGTGCTCTGGAAGCTCTCGATCGTGGTGTACACGTCCGTGTCGGGCTCGACGCTGGCGGTGATCGGCGTGCTGGCCCTGCTGCTGAGCGTCGACGCGTGGCAGCCGGCCGTCCGCGACGGCCTGCAGGCCAGCCACCTGGTCGTGCCCCTGCTGGTGTTCGTGCCCGCCGCGATCGGGCTGATCCTCCAGGAGACCCGGCCCGAGGGCAACGGGAACGGCTGAGGCGGTTCGCCTCCCATCCAAACCGAAAAACAACGCCGCGCCCTTGCCGGGCGCGGCGTTTTCGTTGACACGGTGAATGGTCGGCCGTTCGAAGCCGGAATGCGGTCAGCGGCCGCGGCGCTCGTCGCCGCCCCCGCCTCCGCCCCGACTGACGCGGTCGAAGTACTCGTTGAGTTGCAGGCCGTTTGCGAGTTCCATCCGGCCGCGTTGGACGTTGAGGTTGTAGACCAGCAGCATCCCCGAGCTGTTGTCGAGAATGAACAGCGACTCTTCGTCGCCGCGCGTCTTGGCGGTCATGAGCGAGTAGGTGTCGCGGGAGATGACCAGCGACGCCTCCGCGTCGTTGCGGACGTTGTCGGACAGGCGGGTCACGAGCATCGCCGAAAGCACGATGGCCGAGGCGATCAGGCACCAGCAGGCGGTGTGGATGCGGTTCATGTCGGGGTTCCAATGAGAACTGAGGGGCGGGTCAAGCGGGAAACAAACACGAGACAGAGAACGCGCGGCTTACCGCTGGCTCTGCCCGACGCGCGAGGCGTCGTCCGCCACGTTCGTGCCGTCGAAGGGCTCGAACTCGTTCTTCGCCCCGTTAAAGAACATCGGCAGCACCTGCGACGTCTTCAGGTCGATGACGTAGAGCGCCGCCTGGCTCCCACGCCCCGTCACGTTGCCGGCGATCAGCGTGTACGAACGCCCCCCGCCGAACTGGGCCTCGGCCTTCTGGGGCGCCGAGGGCATCACAAACAGCGCGGCCAGCAACGCCGCGTTGACCACGATCAGAAACGCAAGAGAACGGGCCGTCATGGCAACACTCCTTCAAAAAAGAACACCGGCCCCGAATCGCCCCGCCCCGACACGCCCGACCAAACCCGCCGGACGCGCTTCTTCATTAAAAAACAAGCCTCAGTCCTGGTGCCCGCGCTTGGGGCTCATGAAGCTCACCACCGCGATGATCAACGCCAGCACGACCGCCACCACCAGCCCGATCCAGCTGTTCCCTTCACGCGCCGCGTTGACCGGCTGCGCCCACGCCTCGGCGGGCAGCAACACGCCCAGAGTCAGCAGGCACGCCCGGATCAGCCGTAACTTCGCTCGGAACAGCAGGTTTCGCATGCCCGCATGATACGCCCGCCAGACCGCGGGGACAACGAAACACCCGGATCAACACTTTGGCCCATCGGAGCCGGGAGCGTGAGCGACCGGTCTGCCTGCCCCGGCCAGCAGGACCGGTCGCTCACGCTCCCGGCTCTGATCCCCACCAAGCGACCGTTCACCTAAGCCCACCCCGCCCCGCCGCCGAAGTAGCATGGCCCGATGGCGATCCCGTGGTACCTGCCCTGCTGGCTGGCGGCCTTCCTCGTCGGCTCCATCCCGTTTGCCGTGATCCTCGGCCGACTGAACGGCGTCGATGTCCGCACCATCGGCAGCGGCAACCCCGGCGCGACCAACCTCGGCCGGGCTCTGGGCCGCAAATGGGGGGCGCTGTGCTTCGTCCTCGATGTGGGCAAGGGGCTCATCCCGACCCTCGCGTTCGGGCTGGTCGTCCTCGTCCTGTCGGTTCGGCACGGCATGGGCTTCGCCACCGACATCCCCGAACCCGCCCGGCCGATCGAGTCGCTGGGCTCGTGGCTCGCGATCCAGTGGGTGCTCATCGCCATCGCCGCCGTCGCCGGGCACATCTTCAGCCCGTTCCTCAAGTTTAAAGGCGGCAAGGGCGTCGCCACCGGCCTGGGCGCGACGCTGGGCCTGTTCCCCATCGTCACCATTCCCGCCGTCATCGCCTTCGCGATCTGGTACGCCGTGTGCAAAATCACGGGCTACGTCGGCCTGGCCAGCGTGATCGCCGCGGGCGTCTTGCCGATCCTGACCGCGCTCAACGGCCTGGTCATCGGGTTCAAGCCCGCCGAGGTCGCGGTCTACGCCGGCTTCACCGCCCTGCTCGCCGCGCTGGTCATCGCCCGCCACAAAGCAAATATTAAACGCCTCCTCGCCGGCACCGAACCCAAAGCCGCGTGGACCGGCAAAGGTGAAACGCACGAAAAACACCAAACGCAGGAAACGCCCGAAAGCTGAGAAGACAAATCCCAGATTGATCTTACCCTAAGTTGTGCCGGATTAACTGCTTTCCTGCTCTACTGCTTTCCTGTTCTTCCCTCAGCGCTGCCGGCGTTCGAGCACGTCGATCAGCCACACCATTGCCGCCATGGCCAGCAGCGCGCCGCCCACGCCGCCGCCGACGGTCATGGGGCGCGTCCAGTCCGCGGCGTTGACCGCCGCGATCGCGCCCACTGCGATCGCCGTCATCCCCAGCCCGCCGAGCACGCCGACCTTCAGCCACATCAGCACGCGGTCGCCGCGGGTCTGGGCCAGCGTGTCCGCGGACACCACGCCCTCGCCGGACTCCACGTTGTACGCGCTGCCGCACTCGGGGCAGTCGCCGCGCAGCGCCGACCCCGCCAGGTCGTAGCCGCACGTCATGCAGTGCACCGAACCCGAGTACGCGTCCATCCCGGCATCGTATGGCGATTGCCTTACAATCGCCGCCCCGCCGACCACGCCCCACCCCGGCAACGCGCAAACGCGACGCCGCCCGACCGAGCCCCGCCATGCCCGACGCCCCGAACCCGCCCAGCCCCGTCGTCGTCATTGTCCGCGACGGCTGGGGACACAACCCCCACCCCGAACACGACACGTTCAACGCCATCAAGCTCGCCAAGACGCCGCGCTGCGACGAACTGAAAAAGCGCTACCCCTGCACCCTCATCCACACCTCTGGCCGCGACGTCGGCCTGCCCCTGGACACCATGGGCAACTCCGAAGTCGGCCACCAGAACATCGGCGCCGGACGCATCGTCAACCAGGAGTCCGTCCGCATCACCGTCGCCACCGAGGACGGCTCGTTCTTCGACAACCACGCGCTCTGTGACGCCGTCGAGAACGCCACCAAGCACGGCAGAAAAGTCCATCTCCTGGGCATCGCCTCCGACGCCGGCGTCCACGGCCTGCTCGAACACCTCTACGCCTGCGTCGAGCTCTGCAAAAAGCGCGGCATCAAGCCCGACGACGTGTGCCTGCACCTGTTCACCGACGGCCGCGATACCGGGCCGTTCACCGGCAAAGGCTTCATCGAGCAGATCGAGAAAAAACTGCGCGAGATCGGCGTCGGCCGCATCGCCTCGCTGGTCGGCCGGTACTACGCCATGGACCGCGACAACCGCTGGGAACGCGTCGAAAAGGCGTACAAACTGCTCACAGAGGGAGCCGGCTCGTCCACGAGCCCGGCCGCCGGGGCCGGGGACGGCCCGGCTCGCTTTGACACCGCCGCCGTCGCCATGCAGGAGTACTACGACCACCCCAGCAACGACTCGCAGCAGGGCGACGAGTTTGTTTTGCCACGCACCATCGCGCCCGACGGTGACCCTTCCGAGTCCCGCATCGCCGACGGCGACACCGTCATCTTCTACAACTACCGCGGCGACCGACCGCGCGAGATCACCCGCGCGTTCATGCAGCCCGACTTCCACGGCCACGTCCCGCCCTCGCCCGACTCCGGCGAGAAAGGCTTCGACCGCGGCAAAAAACTCGACCTGCGTTACGTCTGCATGACGGCGTACGACCAGACCTTCACCGACTTCCCGGGCCTCTCGGTCGCGTTCCCCAAACCGCCGAAGATGGACGGCATCGTCGGCGCGTACCTCGCCGATCAAGGCAAGACCCAGTTCCGCTGCGCCGAAACCGAGAAGTTCCCACACGTCACATTCTTCGCTAACGACTACCGCGAAGACCCATTCCCTGGCGAGTCGCGCGAGATGGCGCAGTCGCCCAAGGTCGCGACCTACGACCTGCAACCCGAAATGTCCGCCCCGCAGATCCGCGACATCGTGGTCAAGCGGGTGAAGTCCGACAACTGCGACGACTTCATGCTCGTGAACTTCGCCAACGGCGACATGGTCGGGCACACCGGCAAGCTCGACGCCGCGATCAAAGCGGTCGAAACCGTGGACGCATGCGTGGGCGATGTGGTGGACGCCGTCCTCGAAAAAGGCGGAAAGCTCATCGTCACCGCCGACCACGGCAACGCCGAGCAGATGTTCGACCCCCAAACCAACGCCCCGCACACCGCGCACACGCTGTACGACGTGGAGTGCATCGTCGTCGATCCGGATCTCAGCGCGGACTCAAAGCTGCGTGCCGACGGCCGACTCGCGGACGTGGTCCCCACGGCCCTGCAACTCATGGGGCTCGCGCAGCCCGACGCCATGACCGGCCGTTCGCTCCGGGATGCGTGACGCCGTGCGCCCAGTCCCGCCGCCCTTCTGCCCGCCGCGCGCCGGGGACGCGGCCGCCCCCCGGTTCCGCCCATGACGCCCCTGTGGTGGGAAATCTCGCTGGTCGTGGTCTGGGTTGCGTGGGGCACCCAGGCCGTGCTGTGCGTGATCCAGGCCCGCAAGTTCAGCCGGCACTTGTCCCGCAACGACCGCGAGGGCTACGGGGACTTCGCCCCGCCCGCCGTGGTGTTCGTGCCGTTCAAGGGGATCGACGTCGACGCTGTCGCCAACCTGCACGGCCTGTTCCAGCTCGACTACCCGGATTACCGCCTGCTACTCATCGTGGAGTGCGACACGGACCCGGCCCACACCTTCCTCACCGAAGAGCTTGCAAAGTATCCCACCGCGCCGGCCGAACTCGTCATCGCGGGCCAGGCGGACCCGCACACGGGGCAGAAAGTCCACAACCTTCTGGCCGGCTTGCGGCACCTCGACGCTTCGCGCGCCGGCGCGGCACCGCCCGCCGACGAGGTCTGGGTCTTCGCCGACAGCGACGCCGTGCCCAACCCGCAGTGGCTGCGCAACCTCGTGCTGCCTTTGATGCGGCGCGAGTCCATCGCCGTCACCACCGGGTACCGCTGGATGGTCCCCGCCCGCGGCCCGCGCGGCCGGTTCAAGCTCGGCGGGCAGCTCGCAAGTGTCATCAACAGCGGGATCGCCACCTTCGCCGCCCACCGCTACTTCACCTTCGCCTGGGGCGGCTCGATGGCCATGCTCGCCGAGACCGCGCAACGCGGCGGGCTGACCGAGCACTGGACCGGCGCACTCTCCGACGACTTCCAGGTCACCCGCATGGCGCGAGAGCTCGACCAGCGCATCTACTTCCTGCCCGAGTGCATCGTCGAGTCGCCCGTGGACATGACCGTGGGCGATCTCGCCGAGTTCGCCCGCCGGCAATACCTCATCACACGCACGCACGAGCCGTGGTTCTTCCTCAAGGGCTGGGCGGTGGTCGGGCTCTACGTCCTGGGGCTGTTCACCACGTGGTGGGGCGTGTTGTTTCATCTCGTCGGCGACAAACAGTGGATCGCAGTGGTCGCGGGCGCGACGCTGATGACCGTCGGGCTGGCCAATCAGGTCCGCGCCTGGTTCCGCCGGCGCGCCGTGCGCGAACTCCTCGGGTTCGGGACTTTTGAGCGCCTCACGCCCGCGCTGCGCTGGGACCGGTGGGGCACGAGCCTCGTGATGCTCGCCAACTTCGCGCTGCTCACCAGCGCCTGGTGGGGACGCACCATCACATGGCGCGGCAAACGCTACCGCCTGCGCGGCCCCCGGCAAGTCGAACGCCTCGCTTAATTACCTACTTCCCGCATGGATCAGAACGGCTCGCCCGGGTCGCCGCCCGGCGCGTTCTCGCCCAGGTCGTTCTCCGCCAGCAAATAGAACCCCCGGCGACGCAGGATCGAACCGGCCAGCACCGTGTCGTCCGTCTGCAGCGCGATCGCCGCCAGCCCGCGCGGCCGCACGATCAGCGGGTACGCGTAGTGGATGTTCAACTCCGCCGAGAGCAACACCTCGCACACCGACAGCAGCGACGCCGACTCGTCCGGCAACTCCACCACGACCAGGTCGATCTCACTGCACGCGTGCTCGAAGCGGTTGAGCAGCCGCCGCGTCAGCGCCGAGTTCGACGTCACCAGCCGGACCACCGCGTGGTCCGCCGAGTCGACCACGCTCAACCCTGCGATCGTGGTCTTCTGGTTCTGAAACACCTCGAGCAGATCGAGCAGCCGACCCACGCGGTTGTCGAGGAACACGCTGAACTGGATGGCCTTGGGCGGCTCGAACCCCCGGGCGGTCGGCGTGTCTGTCGGGACCTGCGACATGAGCGAATGCTAAATCCGGGCGTCACCGGCGTAAAGACTGTTTCAACGCTTTCGCAGCGCTTTGTCAAACTCATCGGGCCGACACTACGCGGTCGCCGCGGCCAGCGATTCCCGGTACCACGCCACCGTCGCCGCCAACCCCGCCTCGAAATCCACGACCGGCTCGTAGCCCAGCGCCGCACGGGCGGCATCGAGGTCCGCCAGCGAATGCTTCACGTCCCCGGCGCGGTCGAGACCGTGCTCGGGCGTGAGGTCAGGCCGACCCAGCAGAGACGCCATCCGCTCGGCGAGCTCGTTGATCGTCACGGCCTCGCCACACGCCACGTTGAACACCGCGCCACCCAGCGTGCCGTCACTCCGCGCGGCAAGAAGATTGGCGTGTACCGCGTTGTCGACAAATGTGAAGTCGCGCGACTGCGTGCCGTCGCCATGAATCTTCGGCCGCTCGCCGTTCAAGAGCGCCTTGGCGAACGCCGCGATCACCGCCGCGTACGCCGAGTTGGCGTTCTGACGCGGCCCGAAGATGTTGAAGTAGCGCAGGCTCACCGTGTCCAGGTCGCCGCGCCCGCCCGCCCGGCCGTAGCTGCACGCCCACGCCCGCACCATCGCCTCGCACGCGACCTTGTTCGCCGCGTACGGGCTGCGCGGCAGCACCGGCATCGTCTCGACCTTGGGCAGCACCTCCGTGTCGCCGTACGCCGAGGAACTCGCCGCGAACATCACCCGCTTGACGCCGCCGTCCCGCGCCGCTTCGAGCACGTTCATCGTCCCGGTCGTGTTGACCGCGTGGTACCCCGCGGGGTCGTCCACGCTACCGGGCACGCTCCCCCACGCCGCCTGGTGGAACACGAAGTCCGCCCCAGCGAGCGTGTCACGCGTCCGTGCGCCATCCACAATCGAGTGCTCGGAAAACGCCAACCGGTCGCCGCCCCGCGCCCGCAAGGCCTCGACGTTCTCGGCCGACCCGCGCGACAGATCATCCAACACCGTCACCGATCCCCCCAGCGACAGCAGCGCCTCGCACAGATGAAAACCAATGAAACCCGCCCCGCCGGTCACGACGCAGGACGTGTCGGCAAAAAAGTCGCCGTGGTGCGCGGTCCAGTCCGTCAAGGCCATGGTCGGGTCTCCGTGCGACGAACCGCGATTCAGTACCGCGGCACCGCCGAGTCCACGATACGCGACCACGCGTCGATCCCGCCGGCCATCGACCACGCGTCCGTGAAACCCTGCTGGCGAAGAAACTGCGTCACCCGCAGCGATCGCCCGCCGTGGTGGCAGAACACCACGACCTTCCCTTGCTGATGCTCGGCCAGCCGCTCCACGACCTCCGGGATATCGCTCATCGGCACGGCCGTTGCGCCGTCGATCGCCGCGGTTTCGAGCTCGGCCGGTGTCCGCACGTCCAGAAACAGCGATACGCCATCGCATTTCCGAAGGGCATCGGCCTGTGCAACGGTGACTTCCCAATCCGGGTCGTGAGGCATCTCCGCGGTTCCGGGGTCGGCGGCGTCGTTCGACATCAGGCCGCTTCCGTACCCGGGTCGTCCGGCGGCGCCACGCTGTCCGATCCCGTGTCCGCCGGTTCGACGCGGCTGTACTGGTCGAGGTTGACCGTGACGATCTCGCCGTCGTCGAGTTCGAGGACCAGCCGGTCCAGCCACAGCCGGTCGTCCTTGGCGTGAGCGAACCACGACCCGGTCTTGCGCTGCTCGAAGCCGCGGACCGTGCCGGTCAGCCGATTCGTCCAGCCCTTGTGCTGCACCTGCTGCACCACGGTCACGCGATGGCCGACGGTCAGAGGAGTGGGGGTGGCTTCGTCCATGGTGGGCGTATCGGCAATCCCGGAGGCGCGTCCGACAAAACAATACCCCCACCCACGCCCGGAACCAAGCCGGCCCGGCACGGGGTCATCGAAGAGCGCGCCCCGCCGACTTCAGCGCGGGGGACAAACGGGCCGATGTCCGTGTTATCATGCCCGGCTCGGTGGCCCAAACCACGGAGAGGTGTCCGAGTGGCTGAAGGAGCCGGTTTCGAAAACCGGTGTGGCGTCCGCGTCACCGTGGGTTCGAATCCCACCCTCTCCGCTTGCGTTAAGGAGGCCCGACGGGCCTCCTTTTTCTTTCAACAAGGATCTTTACTAACACTTCAAGGTTATCGCTGGATTACTCGCTTCCCGTTTGACTCATAGCGTATCAGCATCGAGACGGATGCACACACTATCCCCCAAGCCTTGAGGACGAATCCGTAGGCTACTTCCCTTCTCTCGACGCTTTTGTAGAGCGACAACGCTCCTGCTTCACTTGTCAAAGAGCCGGAAGGATGTGCTGCACTTCGTGTGCCCCCTAAAGCCCGGAGATAGCCATCTCCGGGCATTAACTCACATCCCACCTTCACCACGGTCGGACTTTCATCCCACGCGAAGGCGGCCCCCAACTTCAGCATCTCTTTCGCGCGTCTGATCAAATGTAACAGACTACCTGTCTGCGGATCACGCAATCAGCCACCCCGGCGAGCCATCGCGTTCGGACGGACTCCCTTGGCGTATGCCCCGTCGGCGTTCGTCACCGGATGGTCAACCGATGAGAGATATGCAACATTATTCCATACACGGCCTCGCCGAACTGGAACAGCGCGACAATCTGCAGGCATGCCCACGGAAACTCAAGCCCAGGGGATAACACGGGAGGCAGAACTGTTTGCTTGCGCAGAAAGAAAAACCACAGAGGCACAGAGACTACACAGACGCAACGAGTTTTTTTCAGCCGCACTGCAACGCCGTTCGCGCCGAGCATTCACAACCTGCGCACAACCCCAGCATGACAAATCCCTCATTGGATCACGACTCGCGTTCGTCTTCGAGGCCGGCGGGTTGTTGGTTGGCTTCGGCTTCGGGGTCTTCCCAAAACCGGGCTTTTTCAAACAGCCCGGGGGGCTTGACGTATTGGCGGTAGGTGTAGGGGCGGGCGTTGGTGAAGAGGGCCGTGTTGCCTTCGGCGGACTTCTGGTTGGCGAGTTGGTGCCAGTCGGCCGGCTCGGGGCCCAGGTCGGCACCGGTGAGGGTGGTGAGCGAGCGTCGCGCGGCGTGGGCGACGCCGAACTCGCTGTCGGTGAGCGAGGTGACCAAGGCGTCGAAGACGTCGCGGCGGGGGTACTGGCCCAAGGCCTCGGCGGCGGCCATGCGGACGTCGGCGTTTTCGTCGCGGAGCAGGCCGTCGATCAACTTCGGTGTCACGAGCGGCTGGTGCAGGGCGCGCAGGGCCTTGGCGGCCTCCCAGCGGAGCGGCGCGTGGTCGTCGGCGAGGAGGTTGGCGACCAGTAGCGCGTCGTCGGGGGTGCCGTGTCGGCCCAGCGCAGAGGCACATGCGGCGCGGACCGTGGGGTCGGGGTCGGAGAGGATGAGTCGGTAGACCGAGAGGTACGCGGGCTCGCCGCCCCACTCGGCAGAAGAAAGCAGCGCGATGGCGCGGCGGCGTTTGTCGGGGTCTTCGCGGTCAAAAGCCTCGCGCGCGGCCTGCTGCGGCGTGGGCCCGGCGAGGTTGCGGGCCAGATCCACCAGCAGCGGGGAATCGTCGTCGCTGTTGGCGAACGGCGTCGAGTCGCAGCCGACCAGGACGGTCACGACGGCGGCGCAGACGGCGAGCCGGGCGATCCAACGGGCCTTTCGAGGGCGGAGAGGCCGCAACGGACTTCGAGAACGCCTCAGTGACGGGATGCGGGCGGGTCCGAGAACCATGGGTTCCACTGTATCGGTTCGGCTGGACCGAGGAGGCCAGAAGGGGCGACGGCGGCGACGCGACGGTCGTTGAGCCGGCCGTGCCCTGCCCTTAAATGAACATAGTTCATGCATTAGGGGAGCACCAAAGGCTAACTGGCCAACCCACATGAAGTTCTTACATCGCTAACCCTGAACTAACACGCTCTGGTTCTAATGTTCGCGCGAACAGACGGCGGGCCGTGTGGCTCGCCCGGTTGCCAGAACTTCGGAAGGTGATCCCCGCACCCTCCTCAGGAGAACGCATCTTATGAACCTCAAGTCCACTGCCCTACTTGTTACCACCGGTTTGTCGCTGGCCTTCAGCGCGGGTGCCTCCGCCCAGCTGCGCGGCAGCGTCGAGATCGACGGGTCCAGCACGGTCGGCCCGATCACCGCGGCCGTCCAGCGCGAGTTCCAGAACGAGTACCCCGGCGTCGACGTGACCGTGAACGTGTCGGGCACCGGCGGCGGCTTCAAGCGTTTCACCATCGGCGAGACCGACATCTCCAACGCCTCGCGTCCGATCAAGGCCAAAGAGGCCGACGCCGCGACCGCCAACGGCATCAATTTCTTCGAGATCCCCGTCGCCTACGACGGCCTGAGCATCGTCGTCAACAGCAACAACGACTGGGCGACGGAGATGACCGTCGATGACCTCAAGAAGATCTTCCTGTCGGAGAACCAGAACACGGTCAAGAACTGGTCGGACGTTAACCCGGCCTGGCCGAACATCCCGATCAAGATGTACATCCCCGGCACGGACTCGGGTACGTTCGACTACTTCAAGGAGGTCGTCGCGGGCAAGACCGGTGAGGTCCGCTCGGACGTCTCGGTGTCGGAAGACGACAACGTGCTGGTGCGCGGCGTGACCGGCAACCAGGGCGGCATCGGCTTCTTCGGCTCGTCGTACTACTTCGCCAACCAGGACCAACTCCAGGCCGTCGCGATCAAGAACGGCAAGGGCGAGTTCGTCAACCCCACGCCCGAGACCATCGAGGACGGCAGCTACAACCCCTTCAGCCGCCCGCTGTTCATCTACGTCAACCAGGAGTCGCTGAGCAAGCCGGCTGTGAAGGCGTTCGTGGACTTCTACTTCGACATCGCCGGTGACGCGTCGGAGGCCGTAGGCTACGTCCGCCTGCCCGCCAGCGTCTACCAGGCCGCGATCGCCAACGTCGAGAACGGCAAGACCGGCTCGATGATGGCCGAGCACCCCGAGGCTTCGGTGACCGAAGTCTTCTCCGTCGAGTAATCCGGCGACCCGCCGACCGCCGGGACCGGCCCGCCCGGGCTTCGGCGCGAAGACCCACTTTCCGCGGCGGCGGATCAACGTCCGCCGCCGCGGTTTTACAAGAATCGACCCACCGCACTCGCCCCACAACGCCCGCCCGAATCGGCCCTCCCCGCCGCGCTTCGGGCTCAAGGACGCCCAGGCATGACCGCCCTGCCGACCGGCACCCCCCCCACGCCCGGCTCCGCCTTCGGCAAGCCGCGCTCCGTGAAACTCCGGGATGTCCGCGAAAAACTCATCGTCGCGTTGCTCATCGGCTGCGGGCTGTTCACCGTCGGCACGATGGTGATGATCCTCTACATCCTGCTGACCAACGCGGCGGACTTCTTCGGCCACGCGATCAAGGACGTGTCCGGCGAAGAGGTCACAGTCTCGCTCACCGAGTTTTTGACCGGCGGGGAATGGAACCCGCTGCTGGGCGCCGAGAAGCACTTCGGCATCTGGCCGCTGATCGTCGGGACGCTGCAGGTCACGTTCGTGGCGATGGCGTTCGCGCTGCCGCTGGGGCTGGTCGTGGCGATCTGGCTGAGCGAGTACGCCTCGCCGCGGGTGCGTGCGTTCATCAAGCCGGTGCTCGAGGTGATCGCGGGCGTGCCGACGGTGGTGTTCGGGTTTTTCGCGCTGACGTTTATCACACCGGTGCTGCGGTTCTCGTTCATCACGGACGAGAACGGGCAGGTTTGGAACCCGTTCGACATCGGGACCTACAACGTGCTGGCCGCGGGGCTGGCGGTGGGGATCATGTGCCTGCCGATCGTGACCTCGCTGTCGGAGGACGCGCTGCGAGCGGTGCCGCGGGCGCTGCGCGAAGGCAGCTTCGGGCTGGGCGCATCGCGTTTCGAGACGGCGGTGAAGGTGGTGGTACCGGCGGGGCTTTCAGGGATCGTTGCCGCGTTTCTGCTGGCGGTGGCCCGGGCGGTGGGCGAGACGATGATCGTCGCGCTGGCGGCGGGTGCGTTGCCGCCGAACCTCGCGGAGAACCCCGCGTCGGTATTCGACGTGACCAGCGACACGCAGACCATGACCGGGTACATCGTGCAGATCTTCCTGGGCGACGTGTCCCACGCGAGCGTGGAGTACCTCTCGGTGTACGCCGTGGGCTTCATGCTGTTTTTGATCACGCTGCTGCTGACCGTGTTCGGCGGGTACGTGCGCCAGCGCTTCCGCCAGGCGTACGACTGAGCGGCCCGGCTTTCTTCGGCAACCCTGAATTGTTGACGCCATGACCTCTGCCACCGCCCCGCCCCCGCCCAAGCCGCCGGCCCCCGCAACCGGTGAATCCGCCGGTCCGGCCGCGCCGACGCCGAAGTATCAGCCCCGGCCGCGCGGCGTCCGCCGCGCCAAAGACCGCTGGTTCCAGGTCGTCTGCATCGCGGCGGCGCTGCTGGCCATCGTCATCCTCGTCGTGCTCATCGCCGCGATCACCTTCCGCGGGGCGCCGCGTCTGTTCGGCAGCTTCGGCGAGTTCATGACCGGGTTCCACAGCTCGCAGCCCGAAGAGGCCGGCCTGGCCCCGGCGATCGTCGGGACCATCTGGCTGCTGATCATCACCGCCCTGACCGCGATCCCGCTGGGCGTGGGCACCGCCATCCTGCTCGAGGAGTACAAGCCCCGGAACCGCTTCCTGGGCTGGCTGCACGGGTTCGTCCAGCTCAACATCACCAACCTCGCGGGTGTGCCGTCGATCGTGTACGGCATCCTGGGCTTGACCGTGTTCGCGCAGTTCATCTTCTTCGCGGGCCACGCCGGCGACCCGTTCTTCAAAGTCGGGCAGCGCTGGTACCACACCTACGAAGGCCTGGGCGGATCGTTTTTCTATGTGGCGGCGGCGGACGAGGCGGAGGCCAAGTCGGAGCGCCCGGTCGAGGCGACGATGGAGTTCCTGATCGCGCCGGTGCCGGGGGCAGAGTCGGCATCGGTCCGCGTGATGTCGGCCGAAGAAGTCGGCCCGATCGAAGCAGGCATCGACCGCAACTTCAGCGCGCTGGACGGGCGGATCAACCGGTTGATCCGTGAGCGGCGCGAGAACGGGCGGGGCCCGGTGGCCATCACCGAAGAACAAGCGGCCGCGATGTCCGAGCAGGTCTTCGAGGGCGTGGTGATGCAGGCCGACGTCGGCAAACTCAGCGGCATTGCGACCGCGCAGTTCCTGGCGATGAACGGGCTGGACGGCCTGGCCGTGACGCGGGCGCGGCGCTCTCTGACCGGCGAGCTCAAGGCCGCCGAGATCGCCGCCTCCGGGGCCGGCGACATCGTGCCGGCCGGCACCAAGGCCACGCCCATCGACTACCGCGCGTGGTATTACCTGCAGTTACCGTTCGGCCGCGGGCTGCTCGCCGGCGGGCTGACGTTGATGCTCGTGGTGCTGCCCGTGGTCATTGTGGCCAGCCAGGAGGCGATCCGTTCCGTGCCGCCGAGCATGCGGGCCGGTTGCCTGGCGTTAGGCGGAACCAAGTGGCAGTCGATCCGTCAGGTTGTGCTCCCAGGTGCGATCCCGGGGATCTGCACCGGGTCGATCCTGGCGATGTCCCGCGCCATCGGCGAGGCGGCGCCGCTGCTCATGCTTGGTGCCGTCTTCATCACCTTCGTCCCCGGGCCCAAGCCCGGGTTCGGCGAGGGCACGCTCATGGACAGCTTCTCCGCCCTGCCCTTACAGATCTTCCAGTGGACCGGCATGCCCGACGAAGGCTTCCGCGACGCCGCCGCCGCCGGCATCATCGTCCTGCTGGTGGTGCTGCTCTCGTTCAACGCCTTGGCGGTGCTGATCCGTCAGAAGTTCACCCAGAAGAACTGACCCCGACCCACCCGATGCCCCCGGGTCCGTCTTGCCGGAGCCCGTACCATGCACGAAGCCATGACCGACACGCCCCCGACCGCCGCCGGTGACGCCAGCCCGCTGCGTGCCGCGCCCCCGCCGCCCACCGCGGCCCTGGGGCTCAAGGCCTCCGACATTCAGAGCGCCGCCGACGCGCCCGCGCTCATCGAAATCGAAGACTTCAACTGCTGGTACGGCAGCTTCCAGGCGTGCAAAAACATCTCCATGCCCATCGCCGAGAAACGCGTCACCGCGTTCATCGGGCCCTCCGGCTGCGGAAAATCCACGTTCCTGCGCTGGATCAACCGCATGAACGACCTGGTCCCCAGCGCCCGCGCCGAGGGCAAAGCCATGCTCCACGGCGAGAACCTGCTCGACAAAGACGTCGATGTCGTCAACCTCCGCCGCCGCATCGGCATGGTCTTCCAGAAACCCAACCCCTTCCCCAAGTCGATCTACGACAACGTCGCCTTCGGCCCGCGCCTGCACCTCAAGCTCTCCGGCAGCGAGACCGACGAGATCGTCGAAAACTCCCTCCGCGGCGCCGCGCTGTGGGACGAGGTCAAAGACCGCCTCAAGCAGTCCGCCCTCGGCCTGTCCGGCGGCCAGCAGCAGCGCCTCTGCATCGCCCGCGCCATCGCCGCCGAACCAGAGATCCTGCTGATGGACGAGCCCTGCTCCGCCCTGGACCCCAAGTCCACTGTGGCCATCGAGGACCTGATGGCCGACCTCAAGCAGCAGTACACCATCGCCATCGTGACCCACAACATGCAGCAGGCCGCCCGCGCGTCCGATTTCTGCGCGTTCCTGTTCCAGGGCGAACTGATCGAGTTCGGCCCCACGGTCGAACTGTTCACCAAACCCAAGAAGCAGCAGACCGAAAACTACATCACCGGCCGGTTCGGTTGAGCCGTGTATGAATCAGCAAGAATTGCGTTCACCCGCCCGTATTGACAACACCAACCAGGTAAATGCCGAGCGACGCAGTCACCGCTAAGACCGCGGCCACAATCTGTGCGTTACGATTGGTCACGCTCGCAACCCCAGCAATCAGTGCCAACACCAGCACGGCCGGCAGAAAGTAGAAAACCGAATAGAGCGTCTCTGCACCGGGCTCGCCGCCTTCGCTATCGAACACGGCCACCCAAACCACGAACGCGAACATACACGCGGCCAAAACCGCGTAAGCACCTACCAGAAAGAATCCAACCACTACCAGCCAACGAATGTTTGGTGGGGGTTGGTCCATAGACGCGCAATTAAGCCAACGGCTCGGCCGCTTGCGCTTCGCCAAGCTGCACCCGTGCCCCGAGGCGTTCTGCGGCGCGGTAGAGCAGGAAGCGTCCCGCCGACTCGCCGCCGTAGGCGCTGTCCGAGGCCTGGAACTGCGCGTTGAGCACGTTGGCCCACTCGGGGTCGTCGCACTGCCAACACATGTCGTCGTTCAAGACCGCCCGCAGGCGTGAACGCTGATTCGAGGTGGGATCGACCACCGGTAGCACGAGTTGCCCGATCATGAGACGCTCCTGTAACCCCCACAGGGAAAAACGCGTCGTAACTCGACGACCTGCGTCCGTGCCCGGGTGAGAGCGGCGAGCGTCCGTGCCAGCCGGCCACAGTTTAACGACGCGGCAACAACGACGCGATCAGAATGGCCCTCGGTAAGCCCCCCTTCGGCCTTCCGGGCCCGCCGGATCACTTGCGCGCTCCGCGCGGCGACCCCACATGTTGTGGTGGGTGTAACCCGTGGCCCCGCAGCGGTTTGGCGGTTGAACACTTCAGCGCAAATTCGGCCGGCGTGTGAAGTTTCGGTTCATGCCGACGCGCAAGATCGGCCGATAACCCGCATCAGCCGAGGCACCGGCAGGACGCCGCCGCCTCATCCCCTCGCCCCAGAGGAGGCCGTCAGGATGACCCCACCGCCCACCGCGTTCAGCGAACCGCCGCCCGGCCAGCCTTCCGGCGGCGACGCCGAGGCCCACACCCTCGTCAAGCTGCTGACCCACCAGCGCGATCATTACCGCCAACTCAAGGCGCTCTCGGACCGGCAGCAGGACCTCATCCACCACGGCCAGGCCGAGCAACTGCTCACCGTGCTCGGCCAGCGCCAGGGACACGTCGAGGCGCTGACGACGCTCAACGAACAACTCGCACCGCTGCGGCCGCGGATGTCGCAGATCGCCGAGGACGCCCAGCCCGAGGTCCGCACCCACCTGCGCGAGTTGGTCGACGACGTGCAGGGCCTGCTCGAAGACATCATTCAGCAGGACGAGCGCGACAAGTCCGAGCTGAGCGCCGGCCGCGATGCGGTCAAGCAGCAGCTCGAACGCACCGCCCGCACGCCCGCCGCGCTGTCGGCCTACAAGGTCGCCGCCCCGTCCGGCGCCGCCCGCTTCACGGACCGCCGCGGATGACCGCGCTGGCCTCGCCGAGCCTCGACGCCGCCGACGCGCACCGCCCCGCCGCGGACGGTGCGTCGGCCGCCGCTGCGCCGCCCGCGGTCTTGAGCACGTCCGACCTGCGCGAGGTGATCGAGGCCTACCACGCCGTCACCGAACGGCTTCAGCACAGCCACGAAACGTTGCAGCAGGAGGTGCTTCGGCTGCGGCGTGAGCTCGCCTCCGCCGACGCGCAGTTGCAGCGGTCCAAGCGGTTGGCGGCACTGGGCGAGATGGCCGCGGGCATCGCCCACGAGGTCCGCAACCCGCTCGCCGCCATCGGGCTCTACGCCGAGATGATCGGCAACGACGCGCCGCTGCTGGGTGGCCACGCCCTCGCCGACGGCGTCCGCACCAACGCCGGGCGTATCGGCGACGCGGTCCGTGGGCTCTCGGCCGTGGTCAACGACGTCCTGAGCTTCTCCCGGCAGGTCGAGCCCGACGCCAAGCCCATCGCCGTGCGCGACCTGATCTCCCGCGTCCTCGAAGCGCACCGGCCCGAGCTTCAGCGGCAAGGCGTTGAAGTCGAGGTCCGGCTGGGCGTCGATTCACTCTTCGCCGACGCCGGGCTTCTGCAACAGGCGCTGCTGAACCTCTTGCGGAACGCCGTGGACGCGATGCAGGACGGCGAGGGCGGGCAGACGTCTACGGACACGCTTACGGAACGTCGGATCCAGATCGAGTTCGACCGGGACGACAGCCAAGACGTGCGCATCTGCATCGCCGACCGCGGGCCCGGCATCGCCGACGACGCGGTGGACCGCATCTTCAACCCCTTCTTCACCACCCGCAGCACGGGCACGGGCCTGGGTTTGGCGATCGTCCACCGGATCATCGACGCGCACGGCGGCTCGATCGGCGTCCACAACGACCCGGGCCACGGCGGCGCGGTCTTCACCCTGACTTTGCCCGGCCAAACCGACTCACCCATCCCAGCGACGGACGCTCCATCGGAGAACGCACAACCATGAGCACCAAGATCCTCGTCGTCGACGACAAGCAGATGATGCGCGACAGCGTCGGGGCCACCCTGCAACGCGCGGGCTACTCCGTGGTCGCCGCGTCCGGCGGCGAGGCGGCGCTGAAGCTCTTCGACAAGCACGCGCCCGCCGCGGTCGTCACCGACCTCAAGATGCCGGGCATGGACGGCCTCGAGCTGCTCGAAACGCTCCTGCGCAAAGCACCGCAGGTGCCGGTCGTTCTCATGACGGCGTACGGCGGCGTGAACGACGCGGTCTCGGCGATGCGTCGCGGCGCGTTCGACTTCGTGCAGAAACCCTTCGAGGGCGACCAGCTCGTGGGCGTGCTCCGCCGTGCGGTGGACCAGCGCCGACTCAATGACGAGCAGGAAGAACCCCAGGGCAACCCCGCCGCCGCGGATCGTTCGACGCCGAACCTCATCGGCCGGTCGCAGGCGATGCGCGACGTCGCCCGGCAGATCCGCTCCATCGCCCACTCGACCGGCACGGTGCTGATCCAGGGCGAGTCCGGCACGGGCAAAGAGGTCGTCGCCCGCACGCTGCACGCCATGTCACCGCGCCGCTCAAACATCATGCTCTGCCTGAACTGCGCAGCGCTGTCGAGTTCGCTGCTCGAGTCCGAGCTGTTCGGCCACGAACGCGGCGCGTTCACCGGTGCCGACCAGCTCCGCAAGGGCCGGTTTGAGTTGGCCGACGGCGGCACGCTGCTGCTCGACGAGATTAGCGAGATCAGCCCGACGCTCCAGGCCAAGCTCCTGCGTGTGTTGCAGGAGGGCCAGTTCGAGCGCGTCGGCGCATCCGTGCCGCTGCACGTGGACGTGCGGGTGATCGCCACGACCAACCGCGATCTTTCTCGAAGCGTCGCCGACGGCACGTTCCGCGAAGACCTCTACTACCGGCTGAACGTGCTGCCGATCGTGTTGCCGCCGCTGCGCGACCGCCGTGACGACGTGCCCCTGCTCGCGGCGCACACGCTCGACCAGGTCGCGCTGCGCGAAGGCTCGGAGCCCAAGCGGTTCAGCGACACCGCCTGCGAACTGATGCAGCAATACCACTGGCCCGGCAACGTGCGCGAGCTGCAGAACATCTGCGAGCGCGCCAGCGTGCTCAGCCGCGGCCACCTGATCGACGCCGACGTGATCACCCCCTGGCTCAGCGGCTCGGCGACGTTCGTGCCCCCGCGCGTCGTGACCCGGACGGCATCGATCGACGCGTCGGCCCCGGTGTCGTCGGGCCCCTCCGTGGGCAGCCCGCCGCTGCAGCGCCCGGTCGTCGTCGAAACCGGGGCCGTGCTGACCGCGCCGCCCGCCGCGCCCTTCGCCGCCGTCCGTCCGCTGGAAGAAGTCGAGCGCGAGCAGATTGTCGCCGCCCTCGACCACTTCGACGGCAACCGTACCCGCACCGCCGAGGCTCTGGGCATCGGGCTGCGCACGCTCGGCCTCAAGCTCAAGAAGTGGAAGGAGCAGGAACTCATTGCCCAGACCGTCTGAGTCCAAACCGATCACCCCCGTCTTTGATGGACGCGCAGTTGATGCGCCGGCCGCGCAACATCTGCGCACTCGCCCCGGGCTGGCCTCGACGCTCGCGCCTTCAACGCCGACCCGCGCCCGGCATCAGGATTGCTGCGGAACCGCCGGAAAGCAGGTGCGGCGATGATCGGCGACATGTTCAACGGCGGCGCGTTGCCCGCGCTCGAGCGCCTCGTCCAGTTCACCGAGGCGCGGCAACAGGTCCTCGCCGACAACGTCGCGAACCTCTCGACGCCCTACTTCCGCCCGCGCGACCTGGACGTCAAGGCGTTTCAGCGGTCCCTGGGCGACGCCCTGGCCCGTAAGCGCAGCGGCGAAACCCCCGACCGCAGCGCTCCGGACTTCGAAGACACCGGCGACGTGCGCTTCCGGCCCGACGGCCTCGACATCGCCCCCGGGCCCCTGGACGAGAACGTCATGTTCCACGACCAGAACAACCGCGACCTCGAACGCATCATGCAGGACGTCGCCGAGAACACCATGGCCCACCAGATGGGCGTCGCCATGCTCAAGAACCAGTTCGACCTGATCCGCACCGCCATCCGGGAACGCGTGTGAGCCGGGGCAGACGCGATGAATCTCGTCGCTGACATTCCTTCATGACTCATCACTGACCACTGACCACTGACCACTAAGAACTAACCACTCAACATGTTCGGCGCCCTCGACATCTCGACCTCCGGCCTCGTCGCCCAGCGCACGCGACTCGACACCGTCGCCGCCAACGTCGCCAACGCGAACACCATCACCCAGGACGGCGTGACCAACTCGCCCTTCCGCCGGCGCATCGCGATCCTTACCACCGGCGACGGGCGCGGCAACAGCGGCGGCGTCCACGTCAAACGCATCGAGCTCGACGACTCGCCGTTCGTCGCCCGGATCATGCCCAACCACCCGATGGCCGACGAGAACGGCGTCGTCTGGCACCCCAACATCGAGCCGATCAACGAACAGATCAACGCCATCGACGCCAGCCGCGCCTACGAAGCCAACATCACCGCCGCCGAGGCGACCAAGCGCATGATCGCCAACTCGCTGACCCTGCTTTCCTGACGAACGCCCCAAGCCAGGGCTGAGCGCCGCGACGCCCCGGACCCCCGACCATGACCGACCCCCTCGGACTCATCAACGCCCAAGGCCCCGGCCCGATCCAGCCGGGACGCCCGCCGTCCGCGCCCGGTGCCGCCGGTCCCGCCGCCGGCCCGGACTTCAAGGACGTGCTCATGCAGAACCTCGAACGCGTCAACGCGCTCCAACAGGACGCGCAGACCGCGATCGAGGATGTCGTGGCCGGCAAGCGCGACGACGTCGCCGCCGTGATGACCGCCAAACAGAAGGCCGACCTCGCGTTCCAGATGCTGCTTCAGGTCCGGAACAAAATGATGGACGCGTACGAAGAGGTGAAGCAGATCCGCGTATGACGCGGATGGAGTCAGTAGACAGGAGCCAGTAGTCAGAAGACAGCAGTCGGAACATGGATGTTCCGACTCACCGTCACCCGAAAAGTCAAAAGCCGGTCTTCTGGCTACTGACTTCTGACTACCGGCTACTTCCGAAGGCATGGAGGCCGTGGCATGGATTTCGTTAACCGGCAGTGGAGCTACATTCGAGCCCAGTTCGAGGGCATGGCCGCAACGACCAAACTCCTGATCGGGTCGCTCGTGGTCATCCTGCTGCTGGTCGGCTTCCTTGCCGTGCTTTATGCCGGGCAGTCCACGATGCGCTCGGTATCGGCGTTCATCGACGGCGACCCCGGCCCTGCCGTCGCGCGCCTCGAGGCGCGCGGCATCGACGTTGATATGGACGGCGGACAGATCAAGGTTCCCTCGAATCAGTTCGAACGCGCCGTCGGTGCGCTCGCCGAGGGCAACCTGCTCACCAACGACCTGTTCTCGGTCTTCGACGCGATGCACGACAGCCCGTGGATGAGCAACGCCCGCAGCCGGCAGCAGTACACAAAGACCATGATGCAGATGCTCTCGGGGATGGTCTCCGAGTTTGAGACCCTCAACGACGCAACCGTCGTACTCGACGTGCCCGAGACGACCGGGTTCGGCGACACCTTCAGCAAGCCCACTGCGTCCGTGCTGGTCGACGTCCGCGGCGGCGGCAGCCTTTCGAAAGGCACGGCCCGAGCCATCGCCAACCTGGTCAGCGGCGCCGTCGAGGACCTCGACCCCAGTGACGTGCAGATCGCCGACAAGGGTGGCCGCGCTTACCCGATCGCGCCCGAGTCGGAGATGTTCCCCACCGACGTGCTCGAGCTGATCGCCGCCGTCGAGACCCAACGCAAGGAAAAACTGATGGACGTGCTGGGCTACATCCAGGGCGTCCGCATCGCCGTCAACGTCTCGCTGGACCCGACCCGGCAGGAGAGCGTCGAGTCGATCCAGTACGCCGAGTCGCAACCGCTGAAAAAGCAGACCGACTCGGAGCTTGTTGAGAAAAACTTTGAGGCCGGCGGGCCCGCGGGCGTTCGGCCCAACACCGAGATGTCCATCAGCACCGGCAGCACCGAGACCAGCTCGGTGTCCGACGTCCAGAGCACCACCGAGTTCGCCGACTCGCTGCCGACCAGCCGCAGCACCAAGCAGCTCGCCGGGCACATGGCCGACCACGTCAGCGTCACCATCAACGTCCCGCGGACGTACTTCGTCAACCTCTACCGCCTCGGCAACCCCGACACCGAAGACGCGCCCGACGACGCGACGCTGCAACCGCTGATCGACCGGCAGCTCGACGAGATCAAAGAGCAGGCCCAGCCGCTGATCGCCACCCGCGTCGGCGGGCAGGACGTGCCGGGCGTGGTCGTCGCCAAGATGGTCTACGACGCGGGCGTGTTCGGGGCCCCCGAGGCCGCGTCACCGGGCGGTGCCGTCGTCGCGTTCATGAGCACGCCGTGGTTTGGCACCGCGACCGTCGGCGCCCTCGCGCTGGCCGCGGTTGGACTGATGTTCATGCTCGTCCGCAAGGCCACCCAGGACGAACCGCTGCCCACGGTCGAAGAACTCGCCGGCGTGCCCGACGTGCTGCCCGCGGATGAGGACCTGATCGGCGAAGCCCAGGACGTCGAATCCACGATGGAAGGCCTGGAAGTCAGCGAAGACGACCTCAAGAGCCGCAAGATCGCCGAACAGATCGGCGAGTTGATCAAAGCCAACCCCGGCGAAGCCGGCAACCTGCTGGGCCGCTGGGTTGATTACGACGATTAAGGAAACGTGCAACGTCTGAAGCGCAGAGTGCAAAGTCCAACACCATTCTCCACGCCTTGTCCGCTGACCACTGACCACTGACCACTTTCTCATGGCCGACCTCGCCACCCAACTCGCCGAACTGCCGACGATCCGCAAGGCCGCGGTGTTGCTGTTGTCGCTGGACGCCGAGGCGTCGGGATCGATCCTCAAGGAGATGGCGCCCAAGGCCGTCGAAGAAGTGACCCGCGAGCTGGCGTCCATGGGCCCGATCCCCCAGGACCTGCGCGACGGGGTGCTTACGGAGTTCTACCAGCTCGCGGTGTCGCAGTCGTGGGCGTGCGAGGGCGGGCTGGACCGGGCGCGTTCGATGCTCATGGCCGGGCTGGACAAGTCCGAGGCCGAGCGCATCATGGGCTCGATCAGCCAGCACGTGCGCAAGACGCCCTTCTCGTTTTTACAGAAGGCCGAGAGCACGAACCTCCTGACCTTCATCCAGGACGAGCACCCGCAGACCATCGCGCTGATCGTCAGCCACCTGCAATACAGCAAAGCGTCCGAAATCCTCTCCGGCCTGCCCGCCGCGAAACAGATCGAGGTCGTCAAACGCGTCGCGAACATGGAGCAGACCAACCCCGAAGTGGTCAGCGAGGTCGAGGCGGGCCTGGAAGCGCGGCTGGCGAACATGCTCAACCAGAGCTTCGAGAAGATGGGCGGCGTCGAGACCGTTGCCGAGATGCTCAACCTCACCGACCGCACCACGGAGAAGTCGATCATGGAGGGCCTCGAGTCCGAGGACCCGGACCTGGTCGAAGAGATCCGCCGGCTGATGTTCGTCTTCGAGGACATCAACCTGGTCGACGACAAGGGCATCCAGAGCGTCCTCAAGGAGGTCGAGAACGACGAACTCGCACTCGCGCTCAAGACCGCCAGCGAGCCGCTCCAAGAGAAGATCTTCCGCAACATGTCCGAACGCGCGTCGGCGCTCATCCAGGAAGACATGGAGTTCATGGGCCCGGTGCGCATCAGCGACGTCGAGTCCTCCCAGCAGCGCATCGTCGACATCGTGCGCCGCCTCGAGGACGCCGGCGAGATCATCATCTCCGGCCGCGGCGGGGACAAGGACATGATTGTTTGATTGCGTGGCCGGCGCGATCCAATCACACGCGCCTCGTGAAACGGAGCGGCAAGGATGCCGGTGTTAAAGAATCAAACCTTCCGCCCCGCGAGCAAAGACGCCGTCGTGCTCGACCTGGGCGACCTTAGCCGGCAGGCGGCGAAGCTCCGCGCGATCGCCGAGAGCAAGGCGGAGCGTATCCTGGCCGAGGCGCGGGCGCGGGCGGACGAACTCACGAGCCACGCGGCCCAGCTCGGTGACGAACGCGGCTACGCCGAAGGGCTCGAGCGCGGGTTGCAGGAAGGCCTGGAGCGCGGCCGATCCGAAGCCATCGCCGAGCACACCGAAACGCTCACGACGTTGACCTCCCAATGGACTGAGGCCATTGAAAGGTTTGACGGTGCTCGCGACGCGCTCGAAGCCGAGGCAACCGCGTCGGCGTTGCGTCTCGCCGTCCGGCTGGCGGAGATGGTCGTGCACCGCTGCGTGGACGAGGACGACCAGACCGCGGTGCGCCAGGTCCGCGCCGCGCTGGAACGCGTGCTCGAACCCGCGGCGGTGAAAGTCCGCATCTGCCCGGACGACCGTGCGGCCGTGGAGGCGGGGCTGCCCGAGATCACCGCCCAGCTCGACCGCGTGCGCGGCGTCGAGCTGGTGGACGACCCGGCCGTGGGCCGCGGCGGCTGCGTGGTCGCCAGCGGGGCCGGGCGTATCGACGCCACCGTGGAGACGCAGTTGCGTCGGCTGTGTGAACACCTGCTCGGCGAGGGCGCGGTCGACGAGCCCCCGGACGCTTCCACCCCCGACCCCGACCAGACCGAACCGCACGAGCCGAACAAGCCGACCGACGTCGCGTGATCTGGCACCGCGTTCGCAGGAGTTTGACGATGCCCGTGCTGGACGATCAGATCAACGCGCTCCGCCACGCGACCGCGCCGGAATTGCGCGGCGTGGTGACGGAACTGCGCGGCATGGTGATCCGCGTTGCCGCGCTGCCCGTTCCCGTCGGCGCGTCGGTGCGCATCCAGACGTCACGCGGGGCGTGGGTCGCCGGCCAGGTGGTCGGTCTCGACGGGAACGCCGCCGACGTCATGCCGCTCAACCCCGCCGACGGCGTCGCGCGCGGCGACGCCGTGATCGCCATGCACACCGACGCCTCGGTCCGCGTCGGCGACGCACTGCTGGGCCGGGTGATCAACGCGCTGGGCGAGCCGATCGACGACGCCGGCCCCCTGCGCGGCACGACGCCGCGCCCGCTCAATCCGCCCACGATCGCGCCGCTGCGTCGCCGGCTGATACAGCAACCGCTCGCCACGGGCGTGCGCGTGATTGACGCGCTCACGCCGCTGGGCCGCGGGCAGCGCGTCGGCGTGTTCGCCGCGCCGGGAGTGGGCAAATCCACGCTGCTCGCGCAATGCGCGAAACAAACCTCCGCCGACGTCTCGGTCATCGCGCTCGTCGGCGAGCGCGGCCGTGAGGTCCGCGACTTCATCGACCACACGCTCGGCCCGCAAGGCCTCCAACGCAGCGTCGTCGTCGTCGCCACCGGCGACGAGCCCGCCCTGCTCCGCCTCCGCGCCGCCCGCGCCGCGACCACCGTCGCCGAATACTTCCGCGATCAGGGCAAGGACGTGCTCCTGGTCCTCGACTCCATCACCCGGTTCTGTCAGGCGCAGCGTCAGGTCGGCCTCTCCGTCGGCGAGCCGCCGACCACGCGCGGCTACCCGCCCAGTGTCTTCTCCACCCTGCCCGAACTCATGGAGCGCGCCGGCAACACCGAGGTCGGCTCGATCACCGCCATGTACGCCGTCCTCGTCGAGGGCGACGACATGGACGAGCCCATCGCCGACGCCTGCCGCGGCGTGCTCGACGGGCACCTGCTGCTGGACCGCAAGCTCGCCGAGCGCGGCCACTTCCCCGCGGTCAACGCCACCGCCTCCATCAGCCGCGTCGCCGACCACGTCACCGACGACGACCACCGTGATGCGCGGCGCAGCGTGCTCAAGCTCCTCGCCGACTACGCCGAGGTCGAAGACCTGCTCAACATCGGCGCCTACGCCGCCGGCTCCAACCCCGCGTTCGACCTCGCGATCGCCTGCAAGCCCGTCATCGACCAACTCGTCGTCCAGACCGAACGCACGCAGAACCAACCCGCCGCGTTCGCCCAGACCCGCGCCCAACTGCTCGCCCTGCACCAGCGCGTCGAGCAGGCCCGGCAGCAGCTCGCGCAATCGCAGCGCCAACGCCCGCCCGCGCCCCCGCGCTGAGGCGAGCGTTAAACGCTCTTCGGAGTCGGCGGAGCCGACGCGTCACCCCAGGGAGGGACCTTCACGATGCAGCGATTCCACTTCCGCTACGCCACCCTGCTCAAGCAGGCGGAAAGACACGAACAACAACGCCAACGCGAGTTGGCCGAACGCCTACGCACCCGCATCATCCTTGAGACGCAACTGCGCGACATGCAGACCACGATCCAAACCGCCAAACACGAACTCGGCGAAGGCCTGGTCGGCAAGGTCGATCTCGCCGCCATCGGCGCCGTCGCTCGCTACGCCGGCGACAGCACGCTGCGCGGCCGGGCCATCGTCCAGCGGCTCGCCAGGCTCGACGGCCAGATCGACCGCGCCCGGAGCGACCTCGCCGACGCCACCCGCAAACGCCGGTCGCTCGAACTGCTCCACGACCGTGATCACGAGGCCTGGAAGAAAGAGCGCCGCCGCAAAGAGACGCTCGAACTCGATGAAGTCGCGTCCCGCCGTCACCACGCACAGACCACGCGAGTCACGCAAGCCACGAAAGTGATGGAAGAAGTCGCGTGAGGACCATCGCCACCGTCATCGTGCTCCTGGTTACGGCCCACCTGTTCGCGGCCACCACCGGGTTCCTCTGGCTCGCCGCGAGCGACCGGCTCAACCGTGACCGCGTCGAAGCGGTCGTCGATCTGTTCAAGCCCACCATCACCGCGCAAGCGCAGAACGAAGCCGAACAGGAACGCCTCGCCAACGAGGCCGCCGCCCAACAGGCGCAGCTCATCCGCATGGAAGAAGTCGCGAACGGCCCGCAGTCGCTCGAAGACCGCCTCGCCCAGAAACTCCAGGGCGACGACTTCGCGCTGCACCGGCTGGCCCGCATGCAGGAAGAGTCGTCCGCCATCCAGACCCGCCTCGACCAGGATCGCGCGTACGTCGACGCCCAGCTCAACCGACTCGAGACCGAACGCGCAGCCTTCGAACAGGCCAAACTCGAACACGCCGAGCTGATGCAACAGGCCGACTTCAAACAGGCGGTCAAGATGCTCGAGCAGCTCAAAGGTCGGCAGGCCAAGACGATGCTTCAGAACCTGCTCGCCGACGGCCAGATGGACCTGGTCGTCGACTACCTCGCGGCGATGAACCTCCGCAAGTCGGCCGGCGTGCTCAAAGAGTTCCGCACCCCCGAAGAAGCCGCCGTCGCGATGCAGATCCTCGAAAACCTGCGGAAGCGCGGTGTCGATATGACCGACCCCCAACTCGCCGGAGCCAACCCGTGAGCACCGCGCTGTTCCCCCCCGCCCCGGCCGCGCCGCCGGTCCCGCTGCCGACCGGCCGCGCCCGCACGCCTTTCGACGGGCCGAGTCTGGCCGCGCCCACCCCTCACTTCCAGACCGAACTCCGTGACGCACAACGCGCGGCCAAACCCGCGACCGTCGAACGCCGGGACGACACGAACCCGCCGCCCCGCGACGACTCCACGGAAGCCTCGCCTAAAACCGACGACCCCGACAACGATCCGACCGAGCGCACCGCCACCTCGGAGCGGCAGAACGACCGGAACTCCGCCGTCGAAGCCGAACAATCTGAGAAGCCCGACCACAACGGTGAAACAAGCGCAGACGACGCCTCAGCGGACGTCGAGCAAGCCGACGATGCGGAATCGCAGGAACCCGCGGTCGTCGCGAACCCGCAGCACGAACTCAACGTCACCGCGGACGAAGACGCGTCGGCCACGCCCGCCACGGGCGGTGTCGCAAACCAAGCCGCCGAGACGCCGGTTGCGGCGACGCCCGACGCGCTGAACAAGAAAGGGAATCAGCCGTCAGTCCCGACGAGTCCGGAACGCGCGGGCGTCGAGTCTGCGCTGAATCCCGCTGAAGCAGTCGTCGCCCCGACCCCGAATCAAGACGCGGCCTCCAACGATTCGGACGAACCAGACACCGAGCCGAAGGCCCAGACCCCGGGCACGAAAGCTTCGTCCGTCCAAAACGGTCAAGCCTCCACCACGGCGACATCCAACTCCACCGCCGGTCTCACCGTTGACGCCACCGCGTCGTCAAGCGTGCTGGTCGATGCGACCTCACGCGGCACCCACGAAGCCGGTGCCCGCGCGGCGGGCCCCGCGCAAGCGCCGCCCCCGACCGAGTCCTCGCCCAGCGACGACATCAACCAAGCCCGCCTCGCCCGCGGGCTGCGTACCGCCCTCAACCAGCAAGGGGGCGCGGTCACGCTGCGCCTCACCCCGCCAGAGATGGGCACCGTCCGCATCCAGATGCAGTTGCAGGGCGCCGCCGTGTCCGCGCAGTTCCACGCCGAGTCCGACGCGGCGCGGTCCATGCTCCAGCAGCAGCTCGGCCAACTGCGCACCGCGCTCGAATCGCAGGGCCTCACCGTCGACCGCCTCGGTGTGCAATCCATGAACCAGGGCAACGCCTCGTCCTTCGGCCAAACCCAGGACCAGTCCGACCCGCAACAACAGACCCACGACGGCCGAAGCCGCGGCCAATACCAGCCGCAACACCGCACACCCGACGACGCTTCCGGCGACAACCCGACCGAAGCCCCCGCCGACTTCACCGAACTGCTCGACACCGCCGCGGGCTGACCGCCCGCCCGAAACCTGAAACGGAGCCCCCATGTCCGCCATCGCCAGCAACCTCGCTTCGCCCACGACCGGCAACGCGTCCACGCGCCAGACCGGCCAGAGCCTCAACGAGCTCGACTCCACCGAGTTCCTCGACATCATCCTCACCGAGCTTTCCAACCAGGACCCGCTCGCGCCCAACGACACGCAGGCGCTGCTCGAACAGCTCTCGTCGCTGCGGAACATCGAGAGCCAGCTCTCGCTGGAAGAGTCGCTCGAGAAGCTCGTGATCCAGAACTCGCTCGCCCAGGCCGGCTCCCTCATCGGCAAGGTCGTCGAAGGCGTCGACGCCAACAGCGACAAGGTCAGCGGCGAAGTCGTCAGCGTGCGTGTCAACGACGGCGAGGCCACGCTCCAACTCGACACCGGGCGGCAACTGTCGCTGTCCACCGTGTCGCTGATCAGCGGGCAGTAGAGCAGTAGAACAGTAGAGCAGTAAATCCGGAATGACATGAATCGCAACCTGCAGACCAACACGCCGTCGTAATGCTTTCTTTTACTGATTTACTGTTCTACTGATCTACTGATTTACTGCTCTACCGCATGCCCGACAGCGCCCGCCTGCTGCAGATGCTCGAACCCGCTGTCCGACCGGTCGCGCCGGTCAACGCACCGGTCAAGGCGGGCAAGCAGCCGTTCGAGCAGCGCGGGTTCGACGACCTGCTCGCGGAGTTCAATGCCCATCAGGAAGCCGCCGCTGGCACGCCCGTTGCGGACGTTGAGGGCATTACGCCGGCCGATCCGCCCCGCAGCCCGCTGGCCGACCTGGGCCGGATCGAGAACGCGTCGCTGCGCAACCTGATCGCGCAAGGCCCGCGCCCCGCCGCGCAAGACCCGGGCCCGACCCCGCCCGCCGCCGAACGCCCCGCCGCCTGACGACGAATCCCCCGGAAGCTCGGAAGACACCATGGCCCTGACCAGCTCGCTCAACATCGCCCTCACCGGACTCAAGGCCGCCTCCATCGGCATCGACGTCGCCGGCAACAACATCGCCAACGTCAACACCACCGCCTTCAAAAAGTCCCGCGCCACCTTCGAGACCCATATCGCCCGCACCCTCGAGCCCGGCTCGGCGCCCAACGGCGTCGTCGGTGGCACCAACCCCGCCCAGATCGGCCTGGGCGTCCGACTCGGGTCCATCACACAGGACTTCTCCACCGGTTCGCTCGAACCCACGGGCTCCAACACCGACGCCGCCATCGAGGGCAACGGGTTCTTCGTCGTCTCCGACCAGGGCACCCAGAAGTACACCCGCAACGGCAACTTCTCGCTCGACCGCGACTTCAACCTCGTCGCCAACGACGGCGCACTCGTGCAAGGCTGGGCCATCGACGACGACTTCAACATCGTCGAGGGCGTCCTCGAAGACATCACGGTCCCCATCGGCGTGCTGTCCGTCGCCGAGCCCACGACCGAGGTCAAATTCGCCGGCAACCTCAACGCCGGCGGTGACCTCGCGACCCTCGGGTCGATCACGCAGTTCGAGGCGTTGTTCACCGACGCCGGCGCGACCATCCCCGCCACCGCCACCGACACCCTCGCCTCGCTGTTCATTGCCGGCGGCACCCAGCCGCTCGCCACCGGCGACGTCATCACCCTCACCGGCGCCACCCGCGGCGGCGCCGATGTCCCCGACGCCACCTTCGAGGTCGGCCCCGCCAACACCACCGCCTCCGACGGCTTCGGCACCACCATCCAGGACTTCATGGACTTCCTCGACGACGTCATGGGCATCGACCAGACCCAGGGCACCGCCGGCGTCCGCATCACCGGCACCGGCGTCATCGAGGTCGAGTCCAACGTCGGCGTCGACAACGCCATCGCCATCGGCGACGCCAACTTCGTCGTCAACGCGGCCACCGCCCCCGCCACCCCGCTGTCCTTCACGCAGAGCCAGGCCGCCGTCGGCGAGACCACGCGCACCTCGTTCTCCGTCTTCGACTCTCTGGGCAACCCGATCAACGTCGACATGACGCTCGCCCTGGTCAACCGCGACTCCAACGGCACCCAGTGGCGCTACTTCACCAACTCCGCCGAGGATTCCGACGTCGATACCCTGCTGGGCACCGGGCTGGTTTCGTTCAACACCGAGGGAGAGTTGCTGACCATCGACAACGTCGACCTGCCCATCGACCGCGTCGGAACCGGGGCCGACACCCCGCTGAACATCGGCATCCGCTTCCAGGACCCGTTCGGATCGGTGACCTCGCTCGTCGATACCGCGTCCACCATCGCCGCGGTCAGCCAGGACGGCGCCGGCATCGGCACCCTCAACGATTTCGACATCTCCGCGTCGGGCGTGATCACCGGTGTGTTCTCTAACGGCCTGCTCCGCAACCTCGGCCAGATCCCCCTGGCCACCTTCGCCAACGACGAGGGCCTCCGCGCCGACGGCGGCTGGCTCTACCAGGCCACCGCCAACTCCGGACAGCCCGTCGTCGTCGCCGGCGGCACCGCCAACGCCGGCTCCATCGTCGGCCGCACGCTCGAACTCTCCAACGTCGAGCTCTCCGAAGAGTTCGTCAACCTCATCAACGCCTCGACCGGGTTCAGCGCCAGCTCGCGCGTGATCTCCACCAGCGACCGCCTCATCCAGGAACTGCTGGCCAACCTGCGGTGAGCAGGAAGTGTTTAGTGATTAGTTGTTCGTGGCAGGTCAAGCTGGAACAATGTGATCTGTAAACCATTCGCCGGCGTGTGGGTACTTGGTGCCTGACCTTTCACTATCCACTCATCACTCGTCACACTCCCATGATCCGCCTGACACGACTCAACGGCCGGCCGTTCGTGCTCAACGCGGAGATGATCCGCACCGTCGAGCAGAACCCCGACACCACCATCTCCCTGGTCAACGGCGACCACTTCATCGTGAAGGAGTCGATGGAGGAGGTGGTCGAGCGCGCCGTCGAATACGGCCGGTCGCTGCGGCGACTACTCCCGCCCGATTGACACCGCCAACTCAACACATCCGTCGCCTGTTTTTTAGGCACGTTTTGGGGCGGTCTGCCCCAAATGATGCACGCACTTTCAGCATTCGCGAAATCGTGTGCAAAAAGTAGTCGGCACCCCTTGATTCCTTGCTTCGTTTGTGCTTAGATGCGGTTTCGCTTTAAGCACGCGCCCTTTACACCCCTTTTCTCGCAAGGAATCACAGGAACATGAGCGGCAAGAGCAAACTCGAATACATCTGGCTCGACGGGTACACCCCCACGCAGTCCCTGCGTGCTAAAACCAAGATCGTCAAGGACTTCTCGGGCAAGCTCGAAGACTGCCCGATGTGGAGCTTCGACGGCTCGTCCACCGAGCAGGCCCCCGGCGGCTCGTCCGACTGCCTGCTCAAACCGGTCGCCTGCCACCCCGACCCCGGCCGGCTGGGCGACGGCTACCTGGTGATGTGCGAGGTGCTCAGCGCCGACGGCTCGGCCCACCCGTCCAACGGCCGCGCCACCATCAACGACGACGACGACGACTTCTGGTTCGGGTTCGAGCAGGAATACACCCTCATGGACCCGGACACGATGCGTCCCATCGGCTTCCCCGCCGGCGGCTACCCCGCGCCGCAGGGCCCGTACTACTGCTCGGTCGGCGCCGCCAACGCCTTCGGTCGCGAGATCGTCGAGGAGCACCTCGAGCAGTGCCTCCAGGCGGGCCTGACCGTCGAAGGCATCAACGGCGAAGTCATGGCCGGCCAGTGGGAGTTCCAGGTCTTCGCCAAGGGTGCCGCGGCCGCGGGCGACGAGATCTGGCTCGGCCGCTACCTGCTCGAACGCCTCGGCGAGAAATACGGCCTGGCCATCTCCTGGCACTGCAAGCCCATGACCGGCGACTGGAACGGCTCGGGCATGCACGCCAATTTCTCCAACTCCGTCCTCCGCACCGCCGGCTCCAAGGACGTCTACGACAAGATCTGCCAGGCCTTCGAGCCCCGCATCAAGGAACACATCGCCGTCTACGGCGCCGACAACGACAAGCGCCTCACCGGCCTGCACGAGACGCAGTCCATCGACAAGTTCAGCTACGGCGTGTCCGACCGCGGCGCATCGATCCGCATCCCCGTCGGCACGGTCGAGGCCGGCTGGAAGGGCTGGCTCGAAGACCGCCGCCCCGCCTCCAACGCCGACCCCTACAAGGTCGCCGCAGTGATCATCAACACGGTCAAGAAGGCCTGCAAGGACCTCGCCCTGCAGCCGGCGTAAACCCCGCAAAGTCAAAGCAAAACGAAACCGCCCGGTCCTCACGCCGGGCGGTTTTCTTTTTCTTGGTATGTCGGGGTCGCGCCGGTCAGTGCGCTTCGGGCGCGTGACCGGCGTCGTCAAAAATCACCGGCAACCGTTCCAGCGGCTTGGGGGCCACGGCCTCGCCCACCGGCAAAGCGTCGAGCACCAGTTCCACCCCGCCCCCCTGCGCATCGGGCACCGGCAGCGGTACGTCGTTGAGGCTGAACGTCGCCGGCTGCTCGATCACGCGGTCGAACAGCTCGAAGATCACCTGATCCGTGTCGTTGGGCGTCACGCGCAGCGAGACGTAGTGCAGGTTGTCGCTCGACCCGCTGCCCCAGGAGTTGGTCGGGATATCGACGCCGCGCTCGTTGACCAGCCGCACCCGGCTGACCAGGTCGCGCACCGCCTGCGACATCTCCACGCGCAGCCGGCCGTCCTCGTTGCGCACGCGCACCTCGCTGCCCTCGATGCCGCGGATCGCCGCGCCGCGGCCGGCGACCTCTTTGAACGGCCCGAGCACCGCTTCGCGCAGCGGCCCGGCGCCCAGCTTGAGCGTCAAGTCGCCCGACACCTCCTGCAGCGATTCGGCCGGCACGCTCGGCACCGGCAGCCGGCAGTAGATGCCCACCTGCGGCGACGGCTGGCGGTTGCCCACGATCTGGTGCATGTGGGCGTTGTTCTGCGGGCCGTCCTGGCTGCGCAGCGTCTCGGCCGCGGCGGTGACGACGCGCGTCACGCGGAGGTTTTCGTATCCCAGCACCGGGCGGTCGTCCTCGAGCATCAGGATCAGGTTCAGCCGGAGCTGGTGCGACTCGCTGCGCTGCTCGCCGTTCTCGTCGAAGTAGACCTGGTGCTGCTGCTCGACGCGCTGGATGCGCGCGGGGAGCTGGACGGGCCCGGCGTGCTCAGCGGCGGGTCGCTCTACGTCGTGCTCAGCATCCTCTCCGCGGAGTTCTCTCAATTCCGCCTGCGCCTGCTTTAGCTCGGTTTCCGCCTGGGCGGCGCGGGCACGAATCTTTTCCAGCTGCGCCTGAATACCCGCCAAGGCCGGGTCGCCGGCTGCGGCAGCGGCCTGAACCTCAAATTCCATGGCGACCATTTGCCGGCGATATGTGTCCAGCGCGATCTCGCTCTCGCTGACCCGGAGCTCAGCGGCCTCCACATCGGGTGTTTGTTCAGCCGCCGCGGCAGCATCCCGCTGTGCACCGGCGGGGAGCGCCAGCACGAATGCGGTGCTCACGACCGCCAAAAGCGATACGGCGAACCGCGTCACCGTTCGGGGATTCATGAGGGGGATTGCCGGGTGGTGTTTGCGAACTGCCTTGGTCTTCATTGCACGAGCCCTTTCGTCAGTCGCATAAACGCCGTCTCGAGGTTCACGCGTTCCTCGTCCAGCCGCTGCACCGCGAACCCCGCCGACACCAGCTTGGACGCGATCATCGGCACCAGGTTCCCGTGATCCGCCGCGGCGTCGAGCGAGAGCTTGATGTCGTCGCCGGCCGTCTGGATCGATTCGACGCCCGGCAACGCCGTCAACAGTTTAACCGCCTCCTTGCCCCGCTCGGCGACGCGGACGTGCAGCACCGTCTCCGACCGCGCCCGGCGGAGTAGCTCGTCCAGCGTGCCGGTGAACTTGAGGTCCCCCTGCTCGATGATGCCGAACACGTCGCACAGGTCCGCCAGTTCGAGCAGGATGTGCGAGCTGATCAGGATCGTCTTGCCCATCAGGTGCAGCTCTTTGAGCAGCTCGCGCATCTCGATCCGCGCCCGCGGGTCCAGCCCGGACGCCGGCTCGTCGAGCAGCAGCACCTTCGGGTCGTGCAGCAACACCCGCGCGACCGACAAGCGCTGCTGCATCCCGCGCGACAGCGAGTTCACCTCGGCGTCGATCTTGTGCGAAAGGTCCGTCAGGTCCAGCACGTCGCCGATGGTCTGCCGGCGGGAATCGCCCTCGAGCCCGTAGCACGACGCAAAGAACTCCAGGTACTCGTGCACGACCATGTCGTCGTAGCTGCCGAAGTAGTCCGGCACGTACCCGATGACCCGCCGCACCTGCCGCGCGTTGACCGGCCCGACCGAGAGCCCGTCGATCCGCGCCTCGCCCCAGGTCGGCTTGAGCAGCGTCGCGAGGATCTTAATGGTCGTGGTCTTCCCCGCGCCGTTGGGCCCGATGAACCCGAAGCACTGCCCCGGCGCAATGGTCAGGTTGAGGTTGGCCAGCGCCATCAGCTCGCCGTACCGCTTTGTGAGGTTGATGGTTTCGATCATGGCCGGGGGAAATCAGGAAAAGCAGAAAAATCAAGAACATCGAGAACATCACAAAAAAGTCACCCGAACTCGATCCGATCAGAAGAGCGAAGACCGGAGCCTGATGTTCTTGATGTTCTTGCTTTTCTTCATGTTCTGGATTTCACCCTTCACAGATCATAAATCAGACGCACCAGCGTCCACCCCGTGGCCGGCGGGGTCCGGCCGTCCACCTTGAGGTCCGCCGGGAGCGGGCCGTCGGGCAGGTTCCCCAGCACGATCAGCCGCGGGCCCGACAGCAGGTCCGACAGGTCCAGGTCCCGGCCCAGCGGCCGGCGCAGCGCGGTGGGCACCGGCCAATCGGTCTTGCTGAACCACGGCGGCGGCAGCGCGTCGAAGAACGAAAGCATCAACATCTCGCGCGTCACCGTGTCGTCCCCCGCCGAGACCTGCTCGGCCACGCCGCGCTGCTGATCCAGCAACACGCCCAGAAAACCCTCCTGCTTCATGTTGCGTTCTTTCGCCTCGAACATGTCGTCGGGCTTGATGACCAGGCGCTGGGCGTCGTTGGGCCGGCCGTTGATTTCGAGGACCTGCCCCGGCGTCCACGGCGCGCGCTGCCCGCTGCCCGCGTCGACGTTGGGCCGCCAGACCCACGGCGTCAGCACCGCGCGATCCCGGCCGCGGTACCCCTCGCCCGGGCAGTAGACCACGGTGACGTCGTGCAGGTTCCCCGGCAGGCTGTGCTGGAGCCGCGCGGTCAGCGTGCCGGCCGCGGGGTCGTGGGCGGGTGGATCGAGCGCGACGAAAGAAGCCGGGCCAAAACTCGCGGGCCCGGCGGGGCCTTCGACGTCGCGGGTCTGCGACGTGAGCACGTCGAGCGTGAGCCGCCGCGTCGTGGAGCGCACAGGCAGGTTGAGCGTCGCCGGGTCGTCGAGGTCCACGACGTAGCGCTGCGAATCGAGGAAGCCCAGCCCGCCGTCGCGCTCGAACCCCAGCGCCGCGAGCCGGTTGGTCACCGGGCCGATCGGCGGGAAATCGTCGGGCGGCAGCGACACCTCCGCGATCCCGAAGCGCGGCACGAACAGCGACACCCACGACCGCACCCGCGCGGTGCCCGCGGCACCGTCGACGTCCATCACACTGAAGTGCTGCGCTTGCAGCGTGGCCGGCCGCGCGACCCACGCGCCGCTCCACGCGACCACCGAGAACCCCAGCACGATCAGCCCGAACACCGCCCACGCGTGCCGCGCCGCCCCGCGCCCGCGCAGCACGAAAAACGACACCGCCGCCGCCGCGACGTACAGCATCAGCAGCGCCATCGCGACCAGTAGGATCGTCGAGATCGTCCCCCGCATCGCGACCCGCCCCGGCACGAAACCGGCCAGGGCCCGCGGCACCATGTCGTCCGCGGGCTTGAGCGTCGGGGGTTTGCTCTCGCCGCGCGCCAGGCCCAGCCGGACCTGGTTCGCGTTCCACACCGGGCTGGTCCACCCGAACACCGTGTTCCACAGCCGCTGCTTGTCCGCCGCGTTCTGCCGGCTGAACTCGGCCTTCGTGAGGTCCATGCCGATCAGCGTCACCGTGCCGAACCCGCGCCGCGCCTGCACCACCAGCGGCCGGCCCGCCTCGTTGCGGAACAGCACCGCCGCGTCCGGCGCGTCACGCACATCGAACTCGTAAAACGACGTGGACTCCACGTCCGGCAACATGGTCCCGCCGAACCGCGGCACCGGCCCCGTCTCCCGACGCACACGCTCCGGCGCCACCGGCAGGAAATCCGCCAGCGGCGACTGCGTCCACGTCTCCCCCACCGTCGGCATCACGATCACCAGGTGCCCGCCGCGCAGCACGTACTCCCGCAACGCCGGGAACACCGTCGCCGGCGTGTCCGCGCCCGCCGGATCGCCGCCGGTCTCCGCGGTCCAGATGACCGCGTCCAGCCCGGCCAGCCCCAACGCGTTGTCGGGCAAATCGGCCAGCGACAGGTCACGCACGACCTCCAGCGGCTCGTGCTGTGTGACGTGCTGCGCGTAATCGCCCAGCCCCAGGTCCTGCCCGCTCATCAGCGCGATCACCCCCGTGCCCGGCAACACCCACCGCGAATCCGACACCCCCACCGACACCGGCTCGATCGCCAACGCGCCCGGGTCCTCGGTGCTCGCGGCCTGCACCGTCCACGTCGCGTCCCGGCTCGCGCTCATCGGGATCGGGGCGTAGAGCCAGAGCCGCTCGCGCCGCTGCGCGTTGATCACGGCCGTGCGTTGCGCCGCCACCTCGTCGCCGTCCGCGTCGCGCACCGACCAGGTAAACCGCAGCTCGAGGTCGTCGATGCTGGGGTTGTCGACCGTGACCCGCAGCGGCGTCCACTGCCCCGGCCGAACGAAGCCCGAGACGCCCACGTCCTTCGTGTCCACCGATAGCGTCTGCCGGCTCGACTGCGGCCACACCGCCACCGCCGTCAGCATCACGAGCATCGAGCCGCACAACTGGAGCCAGGGTCGCAACATCCAGCCACAGCATAGATCGAACTGGGCCCGCTCATCCCGGGTACACGGACGTTTTTGCGCCACGGTCTTGCGTATTAGCGCTAACGCGTTGTCGATGCCACACTTGCTCCCGGTTCGGGCAGAACCAACAGGCGACAAGTGTGGATGGCAATCTTTGGAAGACCGTGCGTGACGCCATCCGCTCCGCCGACGCCCCACCGTCAGCGACCGGCTCGTCGTCAAGATGTTCTTCTGGTCCGTCGCGCACGACCGGCCACGCTCTTGGGCCACACGCCGCGACAGCTACCCGGGCCGGCTCTTTTGCCCGCGACGTCTGTCGTCCAAC
>JAUIGU010000065.1 GCA_030432595.1 Phycisphaerae bacterium | reverse complement strand
ACGAGCGTCTGGTGCGTTTCCGCCAGGCCGAGCTCCCACGGCAGGCCCGCGTGCTTGACGCTGGTGAGCGGGGATGCGCCGGTGCCGCCGTCGGCGCCGGAGATCAGGATGTGGTCGGCCTTGGCCTTGGATACGCCGGCTGCGACGGTGCCGACGCCGACTTCCGCGACGAGCTTGACGGACACGGCCGACTCGGGGTTGCTGCGCTTGAGGTCGTAGATGAGCTGCGCGAGGTCCTCGATGGAGTAGATGTCGTGGTGCGGCGGCGGGGAGATGAGCCCGACGCCCGGCGTGGAGTGGCGGATCTTCGCGATGTACGGGTCGACCTTGAAGCCGGGGAGCTGGCCGCCCTCGCCGGGCTTCGCGCCTTGCGCGATCTTGATCTGGAGTTGGTCGGCGTTGGCAAGGTAGTACGACGTGACGCCGAACCGGCCGGAGGCGATCTGCTTGATCGCGGAGCGGCGGGAGCGCGGGCTGCCGTCGTCGTAGTGCTCGACGAGGAAGCGTTCGGGGTCTTCGCCGCCCTCGCCGGAGTTGCTGCGTCCGCCGATGCGGTTCATCGCGAGCGCGAGGGTTTCGTGCGCTTCTTTCGAGAGCGCGCCCAGCGACATCGCGCCGGTGCGGAAGCGTTTGACAATCTCTTTGGCGGGCTCGACCTCGTCGAGGGGGATCGCGTCGTTTGCGTCGAGGTTGAACTCGAGGAGGCCGCGCAGGGTACCGCGGTGCTTGGCGTCGTCGTTGCACAGCGCGGCGTACTGCTCGTAGGCGGTCTCGCTGTTGGAGCGCGCGGCGGACTGGAGCGACGCGACGACCTGGGGTGACCAGCCGTGCGTCTCGCCCCCGGGCCGCCAGTGGTACTCGCCGGGGTTGGGCAGTTGCGGCAGGCGGACCTGCTTGCGCTGCGGGAACCCGAGTGCGTGGCGGCGGAAGGTTTCCTGGGCGATGACGGCGAAGTCTGCGCCGGCAATGCGCGACGCCGTGCCGGCGAAGCAGCGGTCGATCACGTCCTTGTGCAGCCCGACGGCCTCGAAGATCTGTGCGCCGCGGTAGGACGCGAGCGTCGAGATGCCCATCTTGGACATGACCTTTTCGAGCCCGAGCCCGATGCTGCGGGCGTAGGTGGCGTCGAGCTGTTCGTCGGTGATCTCGGTGTCGAGCACGTTTTGTTCGCGCAGCCAGCGCAGGGCGGCGTGGGCGAGGTAGGGATTCACGGCGTCGACGCCGTAGCCGCAGAGCGTGCAGTAGTGGTGGACCTCGCGCGGCTCCGCGGATTCAAGGATGAGCCCGACGCGCGTGCGCTGCTGCGTGGCGACCAGGTGGTGGTGCACGCCACCGACGGCCAAGAGCGCCGGCAACGCGATCCGGCCGGCGTTCACGCCACGGTCGGAGAGGACGATGAGTTCGTGGCCGGCTTCGATGGCGGCGGTGGCTTCTTCACAGACGCGGTCGAGGGTGGCGACCATCGCGTCGCGCATCACGCCCGCGGCCTCGCCGTTGAGCCCGGCGGTGTCGGGGCGGTCGAAGGTCATGTCGATGACGGCGGTGGACCAGCCGTGCGGATTGTCCTTGCCGTCGAGCGCTTTGAGGGACGCGAGCTGCGCGTCGGTGAGCACGGGCTGTTCGAGGCGGAGGCGGTTGGCTTGTTTCTCGGTCGTCTCGAGCAGGTTGCCCTCGGGGCCGACGCTGGTTTCGAGCGACATGATGATGGTTTCGCGCAGCGGGTCGATGGGCGGGTTGGTGACCTGCGCAAAGAGCTGCTTGAAGTAGTCGTAGAGCAGGCGAGGCTTGTCGGAGAGCACGGCGAGCGCCGCGTCGTTGCCCATCGAGCCGAGCGCTTCCTTGGACTTTTTGCCGGCGTTGACCATGGGCAGCAGCAGCGTGTGGACGTGCTCGGTCGTGTAGCCGAAGGCCTGGAGCAGCGCGAGGCGTTCGTCTTCGCTGGGCGTCGCGGCGGCCCGTGCGCTCGGCAGGTCGTCGAGCCGGATCTGCTGGTTGCGGACCCACTGCCCGTACGGGCGCTTGCTGGCGATGTCGCGCTTGAGCTCGTCGTCGGCGATGACCCGGCCCTGCTCGAAGTCGACCAGGAACATGCGCCCCGGTTGCAGCCGGCCCTTCTTGATGACGTGTTTCGGATCGACGTCGACGACGCCGACCTCCGAAGCCATGATCACGCGGTCGTCGTCGGTGAGGTAGTAGCGAGACGGGCGCAGGCCGTTGCGGTCGAGCGTGGCGCCGATGTACCGGCCGTCGGTGAAGCCGACGGACGCGGGCCCGTCCCACGGCTCCATGACGTTGGCGTGGAAGGCGTAGAAGTCCTTCTTATGCGACGGCATCGACGCGTGGTTCTCCCACGCCTCGGGGATCATCATCATGATCGCTTCGGGCACGCTGCGGCCGGCCATGAGCAGCAGCTCGAAGACGTTGTCCGCCGTGCCCGAGTCGGAGTTGCCGTTGTTGATGACGGGGAAGAGCTTCTCGAGGTCGTCGCCGAACGCGTCGGACTTGAGCAGGCCCTGCCGCGCCTTCATCCAGTTGACGTTGCCGCGTAGCGTGTTGATCTCGCCGTTGTGGCTCATCCACCGGCAGGGCTGGGCGCGGTCCCAACTGGGGAATGTGTTGGTGCTGAAGCGCGAGTGCACCATCGCCAGGTGCGACTTGTATTCCGCGTCGCGCAGGTCGGCGAAGTACGCGGGCACCTGCGTCGAGAGCAGTTGGCCCTTGTAGATGATGACCCGGCTGGAGAGCGAGCAGATGTAGAACAGCCCCGACTCTTCGAGCTGCCCGTCGGCGTGGCGTTGCGGGTCGCGGGACTCGCCGCCGTCGTCTTTCATCAGCGGGGTGCCCGCGTAGTCGCGGACGGCGTGGCTGACGCGCTTGCGGGCGATGAAGAGCTGGCGCTCGAGCGAGTCGCTGTCCATCGCGTCGTCCTCGGGGGCGAGGAAAACTTGCTCCATCCACGGCTCGGTGAGCCGGGCGGTCTTGCCGACGTCCGCGCCGTCGGGGTCCTGCGGGAGTTTGCGCCAACCCAGCAGCTTCAACCCCTGCTCGGCGGCGATGATCTCGAGCTGCCGTTTGCAGACTTCGCGCGAGGCCTCGACGCGCGGGAGGAACACGTTGCCGCAGCCGTAGCGCCCGCGCTCGGGCAGCTCGATGTTCGCGTCGTCGAGCGCGGCCTTGCGGAGGAAGACGTGCGGCAGCGCGGTGAGGATGCCCGCGCCGTCGCCGGTGTTGGCTTCGCAGCCGCAGGCGCCGCGGTGGTCCATGCGGCTGAGCATCTCGAGCGCGTCGGCGACGATGCCGTGGCTGCGCTGGCCCTTGATGTGGGCGATGAAGCCGATGCCGCAGGCGTCGTGCTCGTGCGCGGGGTCGTAGAGGCCTTGCTTGGGCGGCAGGCCGGGGGACGGCGGGCGTTCAAGTTGATCAGGCTTCGTGGGGTTCATGGTCGGCGACCCGGCGGGGGCGTGAGAGGAAGGGGCGATGAGCGGTGCGGTGAAACGCGGGGCGTGAGCAAGAAGCAGGCGAGGAAAGGCCATGCGGCGCCGAGCGGCGGTCACGCGGCGCCGGCGACGCGCGGCCGGCCGGCGTGGGCGTCCGTCGCGGTGTCGGGGTTGGCGTGCTTGGCGAGGTAGCCCAGAAACGGCGCGAGCGCGGCGTCGGGGCGCGGCTCTTTGGCGCGGGCGGCCGCGCCGGTCGCGGGCTGCGGCTTGAACAGCGCCGCGATCGGGCGGTGCAGCGTGGGCCGCAGCGTCACGGCCGCGAGTTGCCCGGCCGCGACCTCGGGCGCGACGCAACGCCGCGGCAGGATCGCCGGCTTGCCCGTGCCGAGCACCGCGGCCTTGAGCGTGTCCAGGTTGTCGAAGGTGTGGGTGAGCGTCGGCTCGACGCCGTGATGCCGGAGGTAGTCCCGCACCGCCGCGCCCACCGGCAGCGCCGGGTCGAACGCGAGCATCTCGACCCGCCCCCTCGCCGCGCCGCCCTGCACCAGGTGCCGCGCCGACACCGCCGGTTCGCGCGACCAGTCGTGGCCCGGTGGGCAGACCACGCACATCTCTTCCTCACGCAGCGGCCGCCACGCCAACTCCCCCGCCACGCCCCGCGCCTCCATCAACAACCCCGGAAACGACACGACCCCCACGTCGGCCCGGCCCTGCTCCATCGCGGCGCACACCCCCGCCGGGCCGTCGTACTCCACCTCGACCCCGCGACCGTACGCCTCTTCAAACCCCGCGCGCACCGCGTTGAGCCACGCGATCCCCGCCGAGTAGATCGCCCGCACCCGGATCGGCGACTCGCCCGCCCCGCCCGACCGACCCAACATCGACACCCGCCGCGTGAGCACGTCCAACTGCTGCAGCACCGCCGACCCGCCCTCGAGAAGAACCCGCCCCGCCTCAGTCAGCTTGAGCGGCCGCACCGACCGGTCCAGCAGCTTCACCCCCAACGCCTTCTCCAACTGCGACACCCGCTGGCTCGCCGCCGACTGTGTCACGCCGTGCTGCTCCGCCGCCCGGCTGAAGCTCCGGCAACGCGCCACGTCCACAAAGATGTTCAGTGCCGACCAATCTGCCACAGTTTCAACCCGTTGGAGCCTCGCTCTGAACGCGGATCACCCAGTTTGACGCGGAGTGTGGCAACAACACCCAACTCACGCATCTAATATATTAGAAAAACTAATAATAGTTCCAGTCACATCATCATACCTAATGGTGATCCGCTTGACCATCCCGGCGCGACCCCGTCCGAAAAAGGCTTAGGTTTGACCCCGACTTCGTCGCGTGACCGCGGCCGCGCGACCGATATAGCTCCAACACCACCGCCCGCGGGGGGCCGCGCGAACCTGACATACCCGAACCGCGAACCACCCCCGGCTCGTTTGCGGTATCACAAGAACCGGTCGGCGGTACCGCCCCCGCCCCGGCCATGTCCGACCCCCTTTTGTTTGTCCCGCACATGCCCGACCGCCACCCCCCCGCCCCGACCCCGACCGCATCCGCCCTCGTCGGCGCGGCGCGCCGCCTGCTCTTCCTGATCGCCGCGTGCATCCTTCTCAACGCCCCCGCCCGCGCCGACCTCGAAGACCAGACTCGCCAGATCATCGCCAACGCCGGGCTCCGCAACACCACCGTGTCCGTCCTGCTCTACGACCTGGGCCATGATGCGCCCGTGCTCGACCTCGAGCCCGACCGCGCGATGATCCCCGCCTCCAACCTCAAGCTCATCACCACCGCCGCCGCGCTCGACGCGCTCGGCCCCGACTTCAAGTTCACCACCGACCTGGACCTGCTCGAACCCGCAACCCCCGACGCCCCGCCCGACCTCATCCTGCGCGGCAAGGGCGACCCGGCGCTCGGCGACGACGTCCTGCTCAAACAACTCGAACTCGAACCCGACGACGTCGTCCAACGCTGGGTCGACGCCGTCGAGCAGGCCGGCCACACCCACATCGGCACGCTCATCGTCGACGACACCATCTTCGATCAACAGTTCACCCACCCCGACTGGCCGCAGGACCAACTGCACAAGCATTACGCCGCGCAGGTCGGCGGCCTGAACTTCCACGGCAACGCGCTCGACATCCTCTACCTGCCCAGCCAGCCCGGCGAAGCGCCCATCGTCAAGGTCTACCCCCTGTTCCCCCAGCTCGCGACCGTCAACCGCGCCGTCACCGGCAGCCAGGACGCCTTCTGGATCCAGCGCGACGCCACCGCCAACCGCTTCACCTTCGGCGGACAGGTCCGCAACGCCCGCTCCGAGCCGCTGCGCACCACCATCCACGACCCGGCGATCTTCACCGGGCAGTACCTCCGGCACCGCCTCGCCGAGCGCGGCATCACCGTCGATCGCGTCGCCCGACCCCGCCCGCAGGACCGCCGCCGCACCGGCACCACGCTCTACCGCGTCGAGTCCACCCTCGCGGGCATCCTTGACCGCACCAACCAGGACTCCGTCAACCTCTTCGCCGAGTGTCTGTTCAAACGCCTGGGCTTCGAGCTCACCGGCCAGCCCGGCGGCTTCGACAACGGCGCCGCCGCCGTCCGCATGTACCTGCACCGCAACCTCGGCCAACGCTTCCAGGCCGCCATCGTCAAACCCGTCGACGGGTCGGGCCTGGCCCGCTCCAACCGCGTCACCGCCCGCGCGCTGGTCGAAGTCCTCCGCGACATGCACCGACGCGACGACCTCCGCGACCTCTACCGCGACTCGCTCTCCACCGCCGGCCAGAACGGCACCCTCCGCCGGCGCGGACGCCAGCTCACCGCCGCCACCGTCCACGGCAAGTCCGGCTACATCAACGGCGTGTCCTGCCTCTCGGGCTACATGGTCTTCCCCGACCCCACCGCCCCGACCGGCGAACGCACCTACGCCTTCAGCATGCTCTTCAACGGCTTCGCCCCGCCCGTCACCAACGCCTCGGTCAAGACCGTCCAAGACCAGATCCTCTCGGCCTTCGAAGAGGCGCTGGCGCCGCAGGTGTTCGCGGCGGATTGAATCGGTGCGTCACCCCGACGACCCGTCCGCTTCGCACACCCGCTTCAAATCCTCGAGGTCCCGCCGGATCATCTTGCGCAGGCTGCCGCCCATCAGGCGCAGCATGATTGGTGCCAACAACCTCGCACCCAGCGACATCGGCCGACCGGAAAAAGTCATCGCCGCTTCGGTCTGTTCCGGATCGTCGGCGGTGGGCGTGAACGTGAACGTGCTGACGTAGTGCGTGCCGCAGGACTCGGCCTCGACGACGTAGCCGTGCGGCGCGTCCACGGCCGTGACCCACATCGTCTCGGTCGCTTCCTTGCCCATCATCACCCGCGTCTCCTTCCACTTGGTCCCCACGGCCAGCGGCAACCCCGGCCCCTCCACGACTTCGACCGCGGTCACGCCGGAGAGCCGTTCCGCCGCGCGGTCCAGGTCCGTGAACACGTCGAACACACGCCGCACCGACGCCCGGATCGTGATGGCTTCACGCACCTGCATCCGTGCAGCATAGATGCTTCATCGTGGCTCGCCCCCCAGGATGAGCGACACCGCCTCGCCCGATTCGGGGTGGACCGGCTCGTCAAACACGGTCAGGCTGAGACCGGCGTCGCGGAACAAGCGCAGCCACG
>JAUIGU010000033.1 GCA_030432595.1 Phycisphaerae bacterium | reverse complement strand
GCTGCGCGTACCCGCAAAGGATCGGGCAGCGGAAACGCAGCGCCAACAAACCGATCGACTTATAAGTGCTCGCCAGCTTGCCGAAGAACGGCACGAACACGCCCTTGGGCCCGGCGTTCTGGTCCGCTGTGAACCCCAGGTACCCGCCGCGCCGTAGCACCGCCAGCATGTGCTCCGTCGCGTCGAACTTCGTGATCATCCGCATCCCCTTGGCCTCGCGGATGCCGAACAGCCACTCGCTCAGCTTCACGTTGTCCAGCGGCCGCGCCACCGCGTCGACGTCGTAGCCCAGCACCGCCAGCGTGTAGCCCAGCACCTCGAAGTTGCCCAGGTGCCCCGTGAGCAGCATGCAAGGCCCCGGGCGGTTCAACACCTCCACCGCCTTCGTAAAGCTCTCGTGCAGCACGATCCGCCGCGGCCAGCTCCGCTCGTTGATCTCGCGCGGCGTCTGCACCACCTCGAACGCCAGCTTCACCAGGTGCTCGAAGCTCTGCCGATTGCATTCGACGACGCGCTCCCGCGACCAATCCGGGAACGACCGCGCGACGTTCGCCTCGCCCCGCCGACGGTGCCGCTTGTCGAAGTGCGCCAACACCCGCCCGGCCACCTCCGCCGTGCCCAAGTTCGTGTCCACGTCGAACGCCCCGACCGCCGCCGTCAGCGCCCGCGCGGCGCCGTACTCCCACCAGGTCTGGAACGCGGTCTTCTGGCCCATGCGTCGGCAAGGATAACGGCTCCGGGCCGGCCCGACGGATCGCGTTTCCTGCGCACGCTTGGCCCGGTACTTCGCCGCGGCGTCTTGACGGGCGGGTACAATGAATACAGCGAGAGTGGAGCGTGGCCTCCGCGTGGGTGCCAGGTGGGTGAGGGCAGAGTTCCTTAATCACGAATCGCCGTGTGGCCTGGAAGTGGAGCAAGCCGGGACGGACCTCGGCCGACACCGCGACCCGCCGGAACCCCCCCGAGTGAGTCCCATCCAAAGCGCGGTGACGGCGGGTTGCAAAACCGACGCCGGCTGGGGGTTATGTGGATCGCGACGGCGGTCCCGCCCCGGGTTTGTTTCGAAGCGAGTCCAAAGCGAGCCGGGCCGTGTCGGCCCGGTTCCCGGACACCGGGGCGACACGCCCCGGCTCGCTGAGAGGCGCACACGGTGTTCTTTCACAAGTGAAGCAGGGGTGTTGTCACTCCACCATGGCACCGAGAAAAGAGAAGAAGCCCGCGGTTCACGCCGTGGGCTTCAGCGCGGATAATGTATGGGTGACCCGTGCCCCGGAGTCGGCCGTTCCGGGCCGGTAGGTCGGCGGCCGGTTTCTGCCAGAGGAGCAACCCATGAACCGTTCCTTCTTCGCGTTACCTGTTGAGTGTTCTGCTTGGATGCGCCGCTGGGTCGGCATCGCCGCGGCCTTGTGTTCGGCCGGCGTCGCGCTGTCTTCTTTCGGAGAAGAATCGTCCGTGGTCACCGCGTCCGCCGCTCCTGACGTCGCTGTCTCGGAAGAATCAGGAGAAGCCGAGGGCCTCCTCGGCGTCCACGCCAATGCGCCGACGACCGACGACGGTTCGTGGTTTGTGCTTAGCGCGGAGCAGTTGCCGCACGCCACGAAACACACGGACCACCTCGCGCACTTCGGTCCGAGGGTGGACGGGTACAACCGCTACGTGCTGGCCGGGATCGACGTCGCGCAGAACAGCGCGATGGACGGCGGCGGGTACTTCACCGGGATCACCGCCGAGCCCGCCGAGTCGCCGATCGGCTACGCGCTGAACCTGCTGGGCACGGAGCTGCTCGAGCCACCGCGCACGACCAGTTACTGCAGCGGCGCGAGCTACACGGCGTTTGTCGAGGGGTTGAACCTCTACGTTCTGGCACAGGCGGGAGATGGCCGGTACGACCCGCAACGTCCGGCAAACACGTCGCCGGTCGCGCTCGACCCGCTCCGCGCCGAGGCGATGCGCATGCAGGAACCCGACGGCGGGCGGCGCGAAGACGGCATCAAGTTCTGGGGGCACTGGAACGACAACGGGTTCGGCAGCCAGTTCGCCCTGGTGCAGTATTCGCGGATGGGCGGCGAGGTGCTTCCGAAGAACGCCCGGCCCGGCGACTTCATGAACATCACCTGGGACCACGGCGGCGGGCACTCGGTCGTGTTCCTCGGTTGGCACCGCGACGCGGAAGGCCAGCCGCACCTGCTCTACTGGTCGAGCCAGAAATCGACCGAGGGCATGAGCGATCAGCTCGTGCCGCTCTCCCGCATCCGCCACGTCAAGATCGTCCGGCTGGTGGACCCGCAACGCTTGTTTTCGTTCGACCCGGCCACGCCGGTGAACCGACGCGTGCCGGGCGACAAGATCGCGTGGTGACCGTGCGGGCGGTCGCGTATGGTGGCGGGATGACGTTGCCGTTCGAATCTTCTCGGGAGCGTTTCGCGGACAAGCCGTTGTTTATTGACCCGGTGCACGACGGCGCGGCCGACCCGGTCGTGGTTTGAAACCCGGCGGCCGACGCCTGGTTCATGCTCTACACCAACCGGCGGGCCAGCGTGCCGGACGCCGGGCCCGGCGACGGCGTGGCGTGGGTGCACGGCACGCGCATCGGGATCGCCAAGTCCACCGACGGCGGCGCGTCCTGGAGCTACGTCGGAACCGCGGACATCGACCTCGCGGCCGGCGGGGCGCAGACACACTGGGCGCCGGCGGTCCTCCGGCACGAAGACGTGTTTCACATGTATCTCACGCACGTGCCGGGCGTGTTCACGGACTGGAAACACCCGCGGCAGATCGTGCACCTGATCAGCCCGGACCTCAAGGCGTGGGACGTCGTCGGGCCGATCGAACTGGCGAGTGATCGCGTGATTGATGCCGACATCATCCGATTGCCGGACGGGCGTTGGCGGATGTTCTACAACGAGGAGCGCGACAACAAGGCGGTGTGTTTCGCGGACAGCGACGACCTGTTCGCGTGGACCGATCGGGGCAAGGCTTACGACGGGCCGCCGGGCGAGGGGCCGGTCGCGTTCTTTTTCGGAGATCGGTTCTGGCTGATCGTCGATGAGTGGAAGGGCCTGGGGGTGTACCACAGCGGCGGCGCCGATCGTTGGACGCGGCAGGAGGGACCGAATCTTTTGAATGTTGCGGGCACGGGCGCAGACGACGCGGGGCCGGGCCATCACGCAGACGTGGTCGTCAACGACGGACGGGCGTACCTGTTTTATTTCACGCACCCGGGCCGACGCCTTGACGGCACCAACGGGCCCGGCGGCAATCTTCACCAACAACGCCGGTCGGTCGTGCAAGTCACGGAATTGGTGCTCAAGGCCGGGCGGCTGACGTGCGACCGCGACGCGCCGACACGGATCAGCCTGGCCGCGCCCGCTTGATATTTGACCGGCGACGGCGTGAACAACACCCCAGCGCAGGCGCGAGGGCGATGAGCGTGGTCGGCTCGGGGACGTTGACGCTTCGGAAGTCGGGCGCGGCGGTGTCGCCCCAGTTGAGCAGCACGCCGTCGAGTTCGTCTTGATCCACGAGGCCTTGTGGCAGGTCGTGGGTCCAGCCGGTCGGGACGGCGCCGCCGGTGTTGGCGTCGGTGTTCACGCCCCAGTTCTGGAGGACCAGGTCGAGGTCGGCCTGTTCGACCTGGCCCGAGCCGTTGTAGTCGCCGAACAGCGTGTCGCCGACGATGCGGATGACGCCGTCGAGCAGCAGGCCGGACGTGTCCCAGTTCAGGTCGGCGTTCAGCGCGGGGAGGATGACCGAATCGAAGGTCCCGGCGACGGCGTTGAAGTCGAGCAGGTCGAAGCTGTCGCCGAGGCCGAGCGTGCCCGAACTGTCGAGCCGGACGTTCAGGAAGCCGCCGGCGTTGAGCGTGCCGCCGACGACGAGCCGGTCGTTGATCTCGCTGTTGGCGATGTCGAGGCTGAGCGTGGCCCCGCTGTCGAGCTGGACCGTGCCGGCGACCGACATCGTCTCAGCCGAGAACCCGCCGAGCGGCGCGGGGCCGGTGGTGATGAAGTCCGGCGGGTCGCTCAGCCGTCCGACCTTGAGCGTCGAGCCGGCCTGCATCGTCAGATGGTTGGCGAAGTGTCCCGCGCCGGCGACGGACGCGCCGGTGAGGCCGGCCATGTCGCCATCGACCGTGCCGTCGTTGATCAGGGCCTGGCCGCTGACGACGGTGCCGCCGTTGAAGCCGTTGGCCCCGGCGACGTTGAGGGTCGCGCCGGGGCGGACGTCGAGGATCGGCGACTCGTTGATCGAGCCCGAGTTGAGCAGCACGAGCGTGCCGGCCTCGATCACGGTGTCGCCGGTGTAGCCGTTGTTGCCGGTGAGGCGGAGCGTGCCGGCGCCGCGCTTGGTCAGCCCGCCGTCGGGGGTCGCGCCCAGCGCGGGGTCGTGGTTCAGCGGTTGGTCGAGGTTGACGCCGAAGTTCTGCGTGTCGATGACGGCGCCGCCGGCCTGCACGTTGACGGCGGTGAGTGCCTGGAGCAGCGGGGTCTGGTCGGTGCCGGCCCGCAATACACCGCCGTTGAGGTTGACGACGCCCGAGCCCGTACCGCGCGAAATGAGCTGGGCCGTGAAGACGCCGCCGTCGAGGTTGAGGGTGCCGTCGGCGACGGAGGTTTGCCCGAGGATGACCTGGCCGGCGATGTTGGCCTCGCCGGTGCCGCTGACGGTGAGCGTGCCGTCGCCGCCTTGACCAATGAAGAAGATGCGGGCGGCGTTGGTCTGGTTGAGCGTGCCGGCGTCGAGGGTCCAGTGCCCGATCGAGCCGGTGCGCTGGGCGATCGAAACGTCTTGGTTGGCGTTAAACGTGCCGCCGCTCTGGTTGACGGTGCCTTGGCCGAAGCGTCCGACTTGGACGTTGGTGTTGGCGTTCACGGTGCCGCCGGTGAGGTTGTAGGTGCCCTCGGCGTCGTCGGAGGTGCGGCCGCCCAGGACGAACGACGCGTCGTTGGGACGGTTGACGGTGAGGGTGCCGCCGCTTTGGTGGACGATGCCCTGGGCCTGAGTGTTGTTGAAGAAGCCCGAGCCGACGTAGAAGCCGCCGCCGGTGTTGAGGGTGATGCTGGCCTGGTCTTTGATGAAGAGCGTGCCGGTGGCGTCGAGGTCGGACGCGCCGGTGTCGCCGATGTTGAGGTCGAAGTAGGCGGTGAGCGAGCCGCTGCCCTCAACGGACAGCGTGCCGTCGTCGCCGAGGATCTGGCCGACGCTGATAAAGCCGCCGATGGTGGTGCCGCCGGTGATGGTGAGCGTGCCGTGGTGGACGAAGGCGGTGCCGGAGTAGACGTTGGTGCCGGCGAGTTCGAGGTTGCCGTCGCCGAACTTGCGGAGCTCGGAGCCGTTGACCTGCCCGCCGAGCGTGAGGTTGCTGGCGTCGGGTGTGACGTTGACCTCGAGCGTGTCCTGGGCGGAGATCGGCGCGTTGATCGTGTGCGAACCTTCGGCGACGTTGATGGTCGCGGACTCGCCGTTCGTGTCGTCGATCGTCAGCGTCGGGCCGGCGGTGTTGCCGATGGTGTAGCTGGAGAACCCGCGGAAGTTGACGGTGCCGACCGTCGCGCCGCCGGTCGGGAGTGCTACGGAGAACGGCCCGCCGTTTTGCGACGCGAAGTTCACGGCGTGGCCAACGCCGTCGGGGATTTCGCTGTTCGTCCAGTTGCTCGCGGTGTTCCACGTGCTGCCGCTGACGCCGATCCAATTGGGGTTGACTTCCCAGACGCTCGGCCAGCCGTCGGCGGTCCAGTGCAGATCGCGGATGGCGAAGGTGGGGAAGCCGTCGCGGCCGCCGTCGTAGTAGTGGTAGCTGAACTTCTGTTGGCCGTTGACGTCGGTGAGGCTGAAGTGCCCGGGCCCGATCTTGCGGCCGTCGTCGTCGAGGAAGAGCGTGCCGCCGCCGCTGAGCAGGTTGACGCCGTCGCGGTCGAGGAACGGGCCGGTCGGGCTGAGGCTGCGTCCGACGCGCATGTTGTAGGTGCTGTTCTCGCCGCTGCAGCAGCCGCCCCAGTTGACGAACATGTAGTAGTAGCCGTCGTGCTGCATCATCGCCGCGCCCTCGATCTCGGGCGTTGGCCCGGGCGCGGCGACGTTCACGCCCGGACTTCCCGAAAGAGGCGCGCCGGTGAGCGGGTTCATCTCTTTGACGTAGATGCCGTTGTTGAACGACCCCCAGGTCATCCACAGTTTGCCCGTGGTTTCGTCGAGCATCATCGACGGGTCGATGGCGTTGTACGGGCTGCCGTGGTTGGACCCGATGACCAGGCCGTGGTCGGTCCAGCCGTAACCGGGCGCGTCGGGGTCGAGCGTCGGGCTGGACGCGTACCCGATGCCCGAGAGCTTGGTCCCGAAGATCGACGCGGAGTAGTAGAGGTAGTACGTCCCGCCGAGCTCGATGACGTCGGGCGCCCACAGCGAGCTGCCCGAGTAGCCCGGCACCTGCGCCGGCACCCACGAAGGCACCGCATTGAACGCGGTCGGCTCGCCGGTCCAGTTCACCAGGTCGCTCGACGAGCGCACGCCCAGCATGTCGCCGGTCGAGAAGTACCAGTACCGCCCGTTGTCGAAGAGCACGGTCGACGGGTCGTGGGCGAGCAGTTCGCCCGAAAGCTGCGAGTGCGATCTCCCGGCGTGGCCAAACACCATGCCCGCAATCACCGCCGTCGTCTTCCACAGGTGTTTCATTGAGACCTCGGGGATTCGGTCAAATCTCACGTCCGAGCCGAAATGAGATGCCCCAAGGATACCCGATAAACGCGTGATTTCCGCCTTTTTCCGGATCGGTGTTTCGGCGGTCGGGTGCGAAGAGGCGGGCGAGTCGAAAGCCTCCCGCCGACCCTCTGCCGCCCGGCTGATCGCCATCGGAGCGAGGCATCGGGCCACGGGAAGGCTGCCGATGTCCATTTCCGTATCATCGGGGCAAATCTCCGTTCTGTCGCATGTCCTCACGCCCTTCAGCGTTCTGAATCACATGAAACCATCGATCCCGTCATTGTGTTTTTCGCTTTTGTTATTTCTGGTGTGTTTGACCATGACCGCGTGCACCCTGCCCGAGCCGATGCCTCGCCTGGCCGCGCGGGGGACGTCCGTGGTCGAGGCGGAGACGGGCCAGGCTCTGCCGCTTCGCGGTGTGAATCTGGGGAACTGGCTGCTCATCGAGCCGGGCGTGTTTCCGGACAACCCCCACCGCCTGCCGGACGGCTGGACGCTCAAGCAGATCTTTGTCGAGCGTTTCGGGCAGGACGAGGCCGAACGACTCATGGAGTTGTGGTATGAGAGCTTCCTCACCGACGCGGACTTCGACCGCATCCGCGCGTTCGGTTTCAACTTCGTACGGCTGGGATTCGATTACGACGTGGTCGAGGCCGAGCCCGGCGTGCTCAAGGACGACTGGTACCGGCACTTCGACCGGGCGGTCGCGGCGTGCGAGGCGCGCGGCATCTACGTGTTGATCGACATGCACGGTGCGCCGCGTCGGCAGAACAACCATCGGCCCTCGGGTCGGGCCGGCGTCAACCGTTTCTTCGAGGAGCCGGCGGCGCAGGACCGCGCCATGCATATCTGGAAAGCCATCGCCGAGCGTTACAAAGACCGGTCCGCCGTGTTCGCGTACGAAGCCCTCAACGAGCCCTGGGGCGGCGGACGGCGGCGGCTGCGCGACTTCGTCTACCGGTGGTACGACGAGATGCGCGAAATCGACCCGGACGTCATCCTCTGCTTCCCGGGCTGGTCCAACGGTCTTGACCGGGTATACGGCGACCCCCATGAACTCGGGCAGACGAATGTCATGTACGACATGCACTTCTACCCGGGGTTTTTCGGCTGGGGTGAGCCGAGGCCGGAAGTGCACGATGCGTTCTTCACCGACACGCTGCCGCGCTACGTCGAGTTGATGGAGGCGTGGCAGTCGCCGCTGCTGATCGGCGAGTTCAACGTCGTCCGCGACGAGGCGGGCGGCGCCGAGATGATGAAGCGTTACTTCGACCTTGCGGACGTCCCGGGCGTGGCGATGTGTGCCTGGACGTTCAAGGAGTACAAACAACAGGGTGGCATCGGTGACGCGTCGTGGGGCCTGTGGACCAACGCCGAGCCCATGCAATCGCCCAATTGGCGCGAAGACCCGCTCGAAACCATCGAGGCGTGGATCCGCGGCCTGCCCGAGGTGAAGATCGAGGAGAACGAGAAGCTGCGCGATTTACTGACGGGCCCTTGAGCGAGATCGGCGGTGTTTGGGCTTGGAGGTCACGCCTGTTCCCGGTACGCTGAGTGCGTTAGAAGGAGGAGATTCATGTCATTTCGTCTTGTGTTTGCGCTCCTGTGGTTGGTTCTCGGTGGTGTCGCTACTCAGAGTTTCGCCGACGAGAAGGCGAAGGCGGAGTTTCGTCACGAGGCCCACGTGCTTGCCCGTCTGGGTAACCACCCCAACGTGGTCCAATTCATCGGGGCGTTCACCGCCGACGTTTCGTTTTCCGAGACGCGCGACGGCGAGAACCCGCTCTATCAGGGCCAGACCCACCAGGTCACCAACGCGATTTACAACGGGGCCGCGCCGCCCGGCGACCCGGACGGCGTTGAAGCGTTCACGTTCGACCTGGTCACCTTCGGCGAGCCGCGCCTCCACGCCGAAGGCATCGTTCACCGCGATATCGCCACCCGCAACATGCTCGTCACCACCAACGGCGGGACGTATTCCGCCGGCCCCGACGCGTTCGTCCTGTTCGGCCACGACGGCGGCGCGAAGGTTCAGGGCGGGGGCGTCGGCCCGATCCGGTGGATGGCCCCCGAGTCGCTGCGCCTCTTCAACACCGACCCCGCCGCGGGGGCGGACGACTACCTCGACATCCTGCCCGGCTCGTACTTCGACGTGACCTACGTGCCCGAACCCGCCGGCGCGGCCGCGCTGGCGGCGTTGCTCGCGTTCGCACGGCGTCGGCGTGGGACCGCTTGAAACTTCGACGGGCCTCGTACGACCACGCGACGACCCGTCAGGATGCGGGGTGCCGAGTCCGATGCTCCTTGGTGCGCCGCGACAAGGCCCAGGGCGCGAGCATCACGGTCAGTGCGGTCGCGGGTTCAGGCACGTTGATGCCGTGGAAATCCGGCGCGGCCGTGTCGCCCCAGTTGAGCAACACGCCGTCGAGCTCCGCCTGATCGATCAGGCCGTCGGGCAGGTCGTGGGTCCAGCCCGTCGGGACGCCGTTGGCATCGGCGTCGATGCCCCAATTCTGGAGCACGAGGTCGAGGTCGGCCTGTTCGACCTGGCCGCTGCCGTCGTAGTCGCCGGCGAGCATGGACACGGCGTCGCTGAGCGTGCCGAACGGGTTGAACATCACGGCGTCGAGCCAGACGGTCGCGTCGCCGGCACCGAAGAACTGGATCGAGTCGAGCGTAACGGTTTGGCCGTTGATTTCGCCGTTGCCGTTGACCCAGCCCTCCCATTGCGCGTCGTCGCCGAGGTCCCACTGGTAGAGGTTCCAGGTGCCGTCGGCGATGACGGGTTTTTCAAGGCCGCGCTCGGCGGTGCCCTCGACGTCGTCGACGGCGATGCGCACGGTGATGCCCGCGTCGAGCGTGCGCAGCCAGAAACCCAGGTAGCCTTCGGCGATCAACTCGCGGTTGCCGTCGGGGTTGGCGATGCCGGACGACGAACCGGACAAATGACGCAGCAGCCAGCCGCCGGGGTCGCCGTCGATGTCGAGGCGTTGGGCGGTGGTGCCCTCAAAGACGGTGTCGGTGACGAGCGTGGCCGTGGTGTTCTCGCCGATGCCGACGTTCGAGCCGGAGAGCTGCGGCGAGATGTCGAAGTAGTTGGTGTCGCCGGGCTCGAAGGTCGTGATGGGCAGGTTGTCGTCGGGCCGCGCGGCGATTGTGTCGATGTAGTCTTTGACGTCCTGGCCGAAGGAGGTGAGCGAGCCGCCGGAGAACAGCGTGCCGTAGGAGAAGATGTTGAACCCGTTGGCGCCGAGGTAGCGGGCGGTTTCGAGCTGGTCGATGGTCTGCTGGCTGCCGCCGTGCAGGTACGAGCCCAGGCCGATGGCGACGGGGGTCTGCTGGTTCAGCGCTTTCCACTTGAGCACGTTGTCGCGGAACAGCGAATCGCTGGTCGTGTAGACCATCGGGTAGGCCACATCGAGCGACTGGTTCTCCACCCAGTCGTCGGCGAACTGCTGGTAGTCCCGGCTGCCGATGTCGTAGTCCCGCCAGACCGCGGCGCTCAGCTCGGCCTGCGGGTCGATGGCGTGGATCGTGTCGCGGACCTGCTCGACGAGCGTGGTGATCTTGCCGCCGACCCACTCCTTGTAGGCGTCGGGGGAACTCGCCGCGTTGAGCCCGGTCTCTGAGTTGAAGCGGGCACGGGTCGCGGGGTCCTGCGGGTAGGTCAGCGGGCTGAACGCGCTGTTGGTGACCATGCGGATGTAGTCGAGGTGCACGCCGTCCAGGCCGAGCGCGCCGTAGTTGGTGGTGAGCTCGGCCGCGAGGTCGGCGATGTGGTCGGCGGTGTCGGGGTGCGTTGGGTTGACACCGACGTATTGTCCGGTGGACAGGGGCATGTCGTTGCCGTTGACGTCCTTGAGCCGCAGGTCCGGGCGTTGGTTGTAGAAGTGGTTGGGGTCGCTGGGCGCGGTGTGCGGCGAGGACGAGTCGCGCCACATGGGGATGGCGTTGATCCACGCGTGCAGGTCCAGGCCGTGCTGATTCGCCTCGTCGAGCGCGACCGCGAGCGGGTCGAAGCCCGGCCCGGTCCCGGCGCCGATGCCGCCGCCGTATTTGTTGTCCCACGTCTCGATGGCCGAGGGGTAGAGCACGTCGCCCTGCCCGCGGACCTGGAAGTACAGGTCGGTGAATCCGGCCTGGGCGATGGCCTCGACGCGCTCACGGATCTGCGCCTCGGTCGTGAACTCGAAGCGCGACATCCACAGCGACCGCGTGTCACGGAACGCGGCGTCGGGGCCGCCGGTGGGGGCGGAGGTGGCGGGCGTGCCCACCGCGGCGACCACGCCGGTGACCCCCGCCAAGGCCGCGGACTGAAGGATTGGTTGCAGGCGATATGGCATCAATTGCCTCCGTAATAATTCTAGAATTATGTAGATAGTATCATCGGGCATCCGTTGTCCCAACCTTTTTCTTGCGACTTTGAGCGTGGAATAACGCCAATCGACTTATATTTGAGAAGGCTGGTGATTCCCCGCAGGCCGGGTACACTTTCGGTTTTCCGCGCGAGCCTGCACGTTCGGTTTATTGCGTGCTCCAGTACGGATTGGGAGAAGTCAAGATGTTTTGCCGGTTGCTGAGGTGGATGCGGGCTCCGGTGGTGACGGTGTGGATTTGCGCTGCGGTGGTTTCTCCGTCGGTTGCCCAGGTTTTCAACTCCGGCCCCGACGATCCGTCGCGCTTCGATACGGTGCTGAACTTGCCGCCCGACCCCGACATAGAGTTAGGTCAACAGATCGGCTCTGCCTTCGGATCAACGACGCAACTCAATCTCTCGGAGGGCGGCCGCATCGGGACCGTTGTCGATGCCATCGCCGGCACCGAGGTGAACGTGCGTGGCGGCGTGGTGGGTTCTTCTTTTGATGCGAGAAGCGGCAGCGAGGTCAATATCAGCGGCGGCGTGGTGGGCTCGAATTTCCAAGCTTTTGCCGGCAGTGAAGTCAACATGAGTGGTGGTCGGCTGGGCGGGGGCTTTGATGCCGACGCGGGCAGCGTGGTGAGCATCCGTGGCGGCAGCTTCGGAAGGTTATTTGAAGCGATGCCCGGCAGCGACGTGGAACTGATCGGCGCGGCGTTCCGCTTGAACCAGAACAGCTACAACGCATCGGTCATCACGCTTAACGACGCCGACCTTTTTACGGGAACCCTGGAAGACGGCTCGGTCTTCATCTTCAGTCCGCTAGGCGGGGATTCGCTCAGCGGGGTGACGCTGACCGCGCCGCCCGTGCCGTTGCCCCCGCCCGATCTCAACCCGCGCGTGCTGACCACCGCCATGACGGACGGGCCGTCGGGCCTGCGGGCGGGTCAGACCCTCACGGTTCGTGACGGCGGCGTGCTTGGAGAATATTTTGGGGCGGTTGGGGCCACGCTGAATGTCGAAGGCGGTGAGATCGCTGCCGGCCTCGAAGTGGTCGAGAGCGTGGTGAACATCACCGCGGGTTCGGTGGGCCTCAGCGGCGCCTACGTCGGGAGCGAGGTGACCATCAGCGGCGGCCGGGTGGGTACCTTTTTCTCGGCCCACGCCGGCAGCGTCGTGGCAGTCAGCGGTGGAGAGGTCGATTCTTTCTTCGAAGCGGGGGCTGGCAGCGACGTGAATATCACCGGTGGTCGCTTTGGTACAAGATTCACGGCGGGTGACGGCAGCGTCGTGACCATTCAGGGCGGCACCTTCGGCCGAGCGTTTCAGACAAACGTCGGCAGCGACGTTGAACTGATCGGCGGCGAGTTTCGGCTCAACGGCGCGGTCTACAGCGGTTCAACCGTCACGCTCGACTTGGGTGATGTCTTCACCGGCACTCTGGCGGACGGCTCGGTCTTCGTGTTCAACGCCTACTCTAATGACGCGTTAAGCGGGGTCTCTTTGGCCGCCCCGACCCAGGCGTTGCCGCCGGCCGACCCGACACCGATGGTGCTCACGGCACCGGCCGGTGCCGACCCTTCCGGGCTCCGCGCCGGTCAGACGCTGACGGTCCGGGACGGCGGGGTGCTCGATAGCGACTTCGCCGTGGTCGGCGCAACCCTCAACATTGACGGCGGAGTAGTCGGCGACTACCTCGAGGTGTCCGAAGGGGTGGTCAACATCAGCGGCGGCAGCGTCGGCACCAATATCTTGGCCCTACCAGGCAGCGTCGTGAATATCAGCGGCGGGAGTCTTGGCAATTTATTTCGAGCCTTCGCGGAGAGTGAACTCCATTTGCATGGGAGCGAGTTCAGGATTGGCGGAGAATCGATTGCAGGCTTGGTCCCGGGCGAACCATATACGATCACCGAACGTGGTGAAGCAATCTCCGGCATACTGTCCGATGGCTCGTCGTTCAGCTTTGTGGGCCAAATTGGTGGCCGCGGTGCATCGGCCGCCCTACACCCCGACGCCACCGTGACCGTAACGCTGGTGCCCGAGCCGAGCACGGTGGTCGCGGCGCTGGGGTTTCTGGTTTTGTTGGAACTGCTGCTCCGTGGTTTGCGTGCGGTCCGAGAGTCGTAACGCGGACGTCTGGTCAATTTGTGGTGCTGTGTGGAGGCGGCGCGATGTTTCCTTCATCGACCTCATGCCCTTGTCGGTCGAACCGCGCGACCTTCGCGTACAGGTCTTCGAACATCAGGCGGTTGTCGACGCGGTGGTAGACGCGGATCGGTCGGCCGTCCGGGTGGTCGAGGTATCGACCGTCGTCGGCGAGCTTTGGCGCGGGGCGGGTGATGTATTCGCTCGAAGAAGGGTCAGGCTCCCACGCGGACGTGAGCGCGGTGAGCAGGACGAGCGGGCTGTCGCCCAGGGCGAAGGCTTCGCCGAACGAGTGGCCGGCGGCTTCGATCAGGTTGCCGAGCTTGGTCAGCAGGAACCCGCCGAGTTGGCCTTTGGGGTCGATGCGTTCGAGCAGCTCGGCGTGGGAGACGAGCGTCTGGCGGTAGACGTTGCGCGGGATCTGCCACAGCTGCCCTTCGGGTTGTTGGAACACGATCTGCGCGGCGACGGAATCGATGGTGAAGTTGTATTCGGGGTGCGGGCCGTTGGGCGAGGGGATGCCCAGGCCGTCGTACTCGCAGCCGCCGATCCAGACGATGCGGAGGCGTTTGGCGATGCGCGGTTCGCGCATCAACGCGATTGCCGTGTCGGTGAGGCCGGCGCCGCAGCAGAGGACCAGCGGCAGGTCGGTGTCGTCGCGCAGCGCTTCGTCGATGATGAACCGCGCGGCGTCGGAATCGGCAGAGGAGTTGGGGTCGGTGAGTGGTGGTTCTGAGCCGGGGATGAGCGGGATGCGGCCGTCGGGGTCGAGGATGTCGAGCAGTTCGCGCGCGACTTTGGCGCTGTGCGCGGAGGTGCCGGGCGAGCCGTAGAAGTTGCCGGCGTGGTGGTGCGAGGCGATCACGCCGCGGATGTCGCAGGCCGGGCTGAGCAGGTGGTGGGCGAGTTGGAACAGGCCGTCGGGGTCGCCGCCGAAGTCGTTATCGACGATGACGCGGCAGCGGGGCTTGACGTTGGTGAGTGCGAGCATGGGGGCAGTTTAAGTGTCGGTGTCGGGGTCAGGAATGTCGGGTTTGGTCGCTTGGATTGGTCCCCACGCCCGGCACCTTCCCCCGGCTCCTCCCGGAAAGAGGGGAGTTATGAGACGTCGGCGGCGCGGTTGCGGACGGTGGGGATAGGGCCGACAATGCCCGGTTCGCATGATCCACGCGGAGCAATTGACCAAGTGGTACGGGCCGACGCTGGCGGTGGACGACGTGTCGTTCACGGTTGAGGCTGGGAGCGTGGTGGGGTTCCTCGGGCCCAACGGCGCGGGGAAGTCGACGACGATCCGGATGCTGACGGGGTACCTGCCGCCGACATCGGGGAAGGCGACGCTCGCGGGGCACGACTTGTTGACCGACCCGTTTGCGGCGCGGCGGCGGCTGGGGTATCTGCCCGAGAGCACGCCGCTGTACCCTGAGATGCGGGTGGTGGAGTACCTGCACTTTGTCGGAAGGTTGCAGGGCATGTCGCGCCAAGAACGGCGTCAGCGCATCGGCGTGGTGGTCGAAGAGTGCGGGTTGGAGAAGGTCGTGCGGCGCACGATCGGGCGGCTAAGCAAAGGCAACCGACAGCGGTGCGGGTTGGCGTCAACGTTGTTGCACGACCCGCCGGTGCTGGTTCTGGACGAGCCGACGAGCGGGCTGGACCCGCGGCAGATGTCGCAGGTGCGCGACCTGGTGCGGGGGATGAAGGGGCGGCGGACGGTGTTGCTGTCTTCGCACCTGCTGCCGGAGGTCCAGCGGGTGTGTGACCGGGCGGTGATCATTGCGAACGGGAAGGTGGTGGCAGACGGGACGCTCGACGAGTTGCGCGAGCAGGCGGTGCAAACGGCGCCTTCGGGCGGGTGGGGGCCGGTGTTGGTGGAGGTGCGCGGCGGGGTGGACGAGGTGAAGGCGGTGCTGCGCGGGGTGCCGGCGGTGGCGGAGTTCGACGCGGCGGAGGCGGACGAAGCGGGCTGGGTCGATGCGTGGCTGGTGCCGGAGGGCGGCGCGGACGTGCGGGCGGACGCGGCGGCGATGTTGTCGGCGTCTTCACTGCTGGTGCGGGAGATCCGGCGGGAGGCGCCGACGTTGGAGGAGTTTTTTATTCGGGTGACGGACGCGGGGCGGGGGGATGGGGATAGGGATGGGGGACTGGTCCCTGAAGCGACCAGTCCGGGCGAGATTATTGCGAAAGGGGGTGGGTGATGCGTGGGATGTGGACGATTGCGCGGCGGGAACTCGCGGCGCTGTTTTATTCGCCGATCGCGTACGTGTTGTTGGGGTTGTTCGCGTTGGGGGCGGGGATGGTGTTCCTCGTCGGGTTCGTGCCGGGGCAGGACGCGGCGATGCGGACGGTGTTCGACGCGGTGGTGTGGCTGCTGGTGTTCCTGGTGCCGGCGGTGGGGATGCGGCTGCTCAGCGAGGAGTTCGCGCGGGGCACGGTGGAGCGGCTGATGACGCTGCCGATCAGTGAGGCGCAGATCGTCGCGGGCAAGTGGCTGGCGGCGGTGTGTTTCCTCGTCGTGATGCTGGCGACGTTGCTGTTGCCGGTCGCGGTGTTGGAGTGGTTCGGCGATCCGGACTACGGGCCGGTGTTCACGGGGTTGCTTGGTTTGCTGCTGGTCGGTGCTCTGTACGCGGCGATCGCGGTGTTTGCGTCGGCGACGACGCAAAACCAGGTCGTGGCGTTCATGGCGGCGGTGTTCATCAACTGCGCGTTGACGTTTGTGCTGTTCTTTTTGCCGCAGAGCCCGTGGGTCGGGCCGAATGCCCAGGCGGTGATGCACTACGCGAACCTCAATCGGCAGTACGCCGACTTTGCGAAAGGGTTGATTGACGTCCGGCACTTCGTGTACTTCGTCACCGGCACCGTGTGGTTCCTGTACGCGGCGGTCAAGCTGTTGGAGAGCCGGCGATGGCGGTGACCCCCCCCGAAAGCAATACCGCTGCGCCTGGAAGGGCGGTGAGCGGCCAGGGCCGGCGCCGGGCGTTGTACGGCGTGAACGTGGCGGTCGCGTTGGCGGTCGCGCTGGTGCTGGTGCTGCTGGTGAACTGGTTCGCGGTGTGGGCGTTCGGGCGTTTGCCCGCGGGGGTTCGGCCGTGGGTGCGTTACGACCTGACGGCGACGCGGAGCTACACGCTGTCGCCGCAGACGCGGCGGGTGTTGTCGGGGCTGGATACGCCGGTCGAGTTGGTCGGTGTATATCGGGACGGCGCGGCCGAGGCGCAAGCGGTGACGGACCTGCTCGACGAGTACGCGCGGACGTCGTCCGCGGTGTCGGTGCGTCGGTTGCAACCCGAGACGGACCCGGCGGCGCTGCGCGAGCTTTATGAAGCGATCGAATCCGGGCTCGCCGACGCGTCTGGGCAGGGCGACGCGCGTGCGGCGATCGACGCGGGCGTCGCCGAACTGGAGAAGCTGGCCGACGCGCTGCAGGCCCGGGTCGATGATTTGGAGTCCGTCGCGGCGGGCCTGGACCCGACCGACGCGGGGCAGCGCGGTGGCGTGGGCGTGGTCGACGGGCTTATCGGCGCGATGGTCGGGTGGATCGACGAGTACCGGCTGGCGGTGACGAATACACGCTTGCTGCTGGACGAGCCGTTGCCGCCGCTGGCGTATCTGCGCGGGCAGTTGTTTGGGTTGTTGAACGATTCGCAGACGCGTCGGCTGCCGCAGTTGAGCCGGTTCCTGAACGATTACAGCCGCAACCGCGACCTCCCCGTGGCCGTGCGCGACGCGGCGCTGCGCAACCGTCGGGCGCTCGAAGGGGTTGATTCGACCTTGGCGCGGACGGTGTCTGCGTTGTCGTCGGTGGCGGTCTCGCCAGACTACGAGCGGCTGCGCGGCGTGCTGCGGGAAAGGGCGTGTGTTGTGGTGCGGCAGGCGGAGCGTGTGCGCGTGGTCGCGCTGAGCGACATGTTTCTTTCGGAGCAGGCCGGTGCGGGGCCTGGCGCGGAAGCTACGGCGGCGGAGACGATGCCCGTGCGTTTCCTGGGGGAAGAACGGTTGACCGGCGCGATTGTGAGCGCCGGATTGGCGCAGCCGCCGGTGCTGGTGTTCGTGTCGGGCGATGGCCGGCCGGTCTTGGGGCAGCAGGGCCGGTTCAAATACGTGGCCGAGCGGGCGCGGGCGTCGGGGTTTGAGGTGTCGGCGTGGTCGGTCGTGGGGGAGGACGGTCAGTCGATTACCGCCGCGCCGCGCATCGCTGCGGACCGAAAGGCCGTGTGGGTCGTGGTGCCGGCGGACCCGTCGCGGACCACGGACGCGCCGAGCAAGGAGCGCATCGCCGCCGCGCTGCTGGATCGTCTTGAAGCAGGCGACGGCGTGCTGCTGATCCCCGGGCTGCGGCGGGACGCGTCGGTGGCGGCGGTGGACCCGGTGCTCGCCATTGCCGAGTCGGCGGGGATTCAAGTGGACCCGGGTTCGGTGTTGCTGCGACAGGTTGCGGAGAGCAACAGCCAACTCCGCGCCGACGGCACATTCCGGCTCGAGCGTTGGCCGGCGTCGGACGTGACGGGTTCGTTACGCGGCCGAGAGTTCTGGCTTGAACTCGCGCTGCCCGTGACGATCACGAAGCCGCAGAGCGTGACGCCGATCGTCGAAGTCGCCGGCGACTTCTGGGTCGAAGACGAACCCCTGGCCGGCGGCGAACTCTCGGCGTCCACACCCGAAGACGACGAAAAAACCGAGACGCAAACCGTCGGCGCGATCGCGGAGTTGAACGTGCCCGGCCGGCTCGCGGTCGTCGCCGACGAGTTCTGGGCGACCGACACCGTGATCCTCAACCGCCGCGCCGGCGGCAACGCGGAGTTGTTCGCGAACTTGGCGTACTGGCTGGCGGGCCTGGACGACGCGATCGGCCGGTCACCGCGGACGCAAGGCCGACAACGCATCGGGCCGATGACAGACACACAGCGGTCGGCCGTGCGCTGGCTCGTGTTGTCGGCCGTGCCGGCCGGGTCGCTGCTGGCCGGCATCGCGGTCTGGGGGGTCCGACGCCGGGGGTGAGATTCGCCGTCGCCGTGCGTTGAATCGCGGGTGCACACCGATGAACTTTCGCACCACCGCCATCCTGATCGTGTGCCTGGCCGTGCTCGGCGGGGTGTATCTGTTGACGCGTGGAGGCCTGCTGCAAACGCCGGGCACCGAGGTTTCGCACGACCCGCTCGTGCCGGGGGGGCTCGTCAACGTGAAGGTCACGCGCGGCGACACCACGTTCGAGTTACGCAAAGGCGCGGCCGGTTGGGAGCAGACCGCGCCACACTGGTTCCCGCTCACCTCCGAAGCCGGGCAGGTCTGGGCGGCGGCCGTGCGCGGACTGATCCCGCAGCGCGAGTTGATGCCCGGCGTGGACGACACGCCCGGGCTGGCCGAGTTGTCGCTCGCGCCACCGACCGCCGAGGTCGAACTCATCACCGACCGCGGCGCGTTCCACCTCGCGCTCGGCGACCAGACCGTGTCGCATACGGGTTATGTCCGCACCGACGACGGCCGGGTCTTCGTCGTCCCCGATGGCCTGCACACGCTCGCGTTCCAGGCGCGGCTTCCCGAGGGCTACGTGCGGACGATGCCCGGGCCGCCGGTGGCGTCGGTGGCGTCCATCCTGATCGATCGGCCGCGCGAACCGGTGACGCTCGACCGCATCGACGGCGACTGGTCGCTGACGCCAGACCGCATCCGCCGCGTGTCGCCGCGCGTCGTCGAAGCCCTGCAACGCCTGCTCGCCGAGACGCCGATCCTCTCCTTTGCCGACGCGCCGCCGGGTCGGCAGACCGACGATCCATCGGTTACGCCCGGCCGCCGCTACGGCCTCGACACGCCCCGGGCGCGGATCGTCCTGCGCTCCGCCGACGACACCACCCACACCCTCGAATTGGGCCGCGCCTCGGCGCTCAAGTCCGAGACGATCTTCGCCCGGCTTTCGCGCGGCGACACGCCCGGGCCGGTCATGACCATCCCCGCCGAAGCGGCCGCGGTCGCCTTCGAGCCCTGGACCGACTTTCGCGACCGCCGCGTGTTCGCCACCGACGCCGCGCAGGTCCGCTCGCTGCACGTCGAAGCAACCGGCGCGAACGGTTACACCATCGAAGACGCCGGCAGCGGCCTCGCATTCGCCGCGACGGATGCGGATCAAACCGCTGACCCGGGTCAGGCGCAGGACACCGTCCGTCGCCTGCTCCTGTGGGAGGCGGGCCAATTCGTCGGCGACTACCAGCCCTTCACCGAAGCTATCGCCACCGTCACGCTGCGGTGGGGCGTCACGAAAGAGACCGTGGTCGACCTCTACGTCGACGGCGACAACTACGTCGCGCTGCGCCGCGACGAACCCGACGGCATGACGCTGTCCACCGCGGCCGTCCGCCCCGTGCTCGAAGCGCGGTAAACCATCAACAAGAAAACGCTTTGTTTTCAGGGGAAAACAACGAAGTCTCGGGTGCCACGGTCGCTTGCGACCGTGCTGTCGGCATGGGGCACGGTCGTAAGCAACGGCCACACCCCGCATCCACAATCAATCCCCCGCCCGCGTCTCCAACAATAGATCATCCGGCTCGTGTTGCCGTTTCTTGTTCCGGCTTGTCTTCGCCGTGTCGCTCCGCGCCGCTTCCAGCCCGGTGAGGTACGCGTCGTCCACGTCATTGGTCACGTACTGACCGTTGAAGATCGAGCACTCGAACTGCTCGATCGCCGGGTTGCCTTCCTGGGCACACTCGATCAGGTCGTCGAGGTCCTGGTACACCAGCCAGTCCGCGTCGATCTCGGCGGCGATCTGCTCGACGGTCTTGCCGTGGGCGATCAGCTCCGGCGCCGAGGGCATGTCGATGCCGTACACGTTCGGGTACCGCACCGGCGGGGCGGCCGAGCAGTAGAACACGCGCTTGGCCCCGGCCTTGCGCGCCATCGCCACGATCTGCCCGCACGTCGTGCCGCGCACGATCGAGTCGTCCACGAGGCACACCGTCTTCCCGCGGAACTCCAGGTCGATGGGGTTGAGCTTCTTCCGCACGCTGCGGCGCCGCTCGGCCTGGCCGGGCATGATGAACGTCCGCCCGATGTACCGGTTCTTGATGAACCCCTCGCGGAACTTCACGCGCAAATGGCCCGCCATCGCCAGCGCCGCGGTGCGCCCCGAATCCGGGATCGGCATGACCACGTCGATCCCGTGGTCCGGACACTCGCGCAGCACCTTCTCGGCGAGTTTCTCACCCATACGCAGCCGCGCCTTGTACACGCTGATGCCGTCGATCATCGAGTCGGGCCGGGCGAGGTACACGTGCTCGAAAATGCACGGCGTCAAGCTCGCCTCGGGCGCGCACACCTGCGCGTGCAACTGCCCGTGCACGTCCGCGTACACCGCCTCGCCGGGCGCGACGTCGCGCACGAACTCGAACCCCAGTGCGTCGAGCGCGACGGATTCGGACGCGAACATCCACTCCGTGCCGTGCAGGTCGTCGCGTTTGCCCAGGCACAGCGGCCGGATGCCGTGCGGGTCGCGCAGCGCCACCACGCCGTGCCCGATGATCATCGCCACCACCGCGTACGCCCCCCGGCAGCGCCGGTACACGCCGCCGGCCGCCGCGAACACGTCCTCGGGCGTGGGCGCATCGCCCGCCGTCTCCGCCAGCTCGTGCGCGAACACGTTCAGCAGCACCTCGCTGTCCGAGGTCGTGTTGATGTGTCGGCGGTCCGTGCGGAACAGGTCGTCGACGAGCTGCTTGTGGTTCGTGAGGTTGCCGTTATGCGCGATCGCGATGCCGTACGGCGAGTTGACGTAGAACGGCTGCGCCTCGGCCGACGACTCGCAGCCCGCCGTGGGGTACCGGCAGTGCGCGACGCCCATCCGCCCCGCGAGCCGGTCCATGTGCTTTTGCCGGAACACGTCGCGCACCAGCCCGTTGTCGCGCCGCTGCTGGTACCGCCCGTGGTCGTCGGTCGCGATCCCCGCCGCGTCCTGCCCGCGGTGCTGCACCACGGTCAGCGCATCGTAGAGCTGCGGTGCAACCGGCCGGGTTCCGACGATGCCGACGATGCCACACATGCGCGGATTCCGGGAAAGCGAAACACTTTAGCCGCGTTGCCACGCAACGCGGTCCGTACGCTCGTCAACTCGCGGTGGGTCCGCGTTGCGTGGCAACGCGGCTGACGTCGAAACAACTCTCAACGCGCCTTCTCCACAAACTCCACCTCCAGGTACCGCGCCACGTAGTCGATGATCGACTTCGCCTCCGGGATGTCCGGGTTGGTCGTCATGCCCATCGGCTCGAAGCGCATGTCCTTGAAGCGTCGGCAGGCCTCCTCCAGCGGTAGCCCGTACTGCAAGGCCAGCGAGAACGCCCGGCAGAACGCCTGCATCAACCCCGACAGCGTCGAGCCTTCTTTTGCCATCTTGACGAACAGCTCGCCGGGCTGGCCGTTGTCGAACAGGCCGATCGTGAGGTAGCCCTCGTGGCCCATGATCTGGAACTTGTGCGTGATCGATTCGCGCGTCGCCTCGAGGCTGTGGCGGACGGCGGTGAAGTCGGCGTCGGGGTCGGTGGTCGCGGCCGGGGCGGGCGGGCTTGCCGGGGTGGGTGGGGCCATCCGTGGCGTCTCCGAAAAAGCGGGGCGGTTGGTGAGTTTCGCGGGGCGGAACGTCCACCATGTTAACGCGGCGCGACCGGCTTAGGATCGGGCCTTGCCCGCGAAAAAAGAACACCTCGACCCGCCGGACTTCCCCCACAGCCGCCTGCTGCGCTGGTACCGGCAGCACCGCCGCAAGCTGCCCTGGCGCCCGCGGAAGAAAACAAACACCGACCCGGGCGTGGTGGTGAACCCCTACCACGTCCTGCTGTCCGAGGCGATGGCCCAGCAGACGCAGATCGCGACGGTCGTGCCGTACTTCGAGCGCTTCGTCGCGGCGTTCCCGACGGTCCACGACCTCGCCGCCGCGGACGAGCAGCAAGTGCTCAAGCTCTGGCAGGGCCTGGGCTACTACCGCCGCGCCCGGCACCTCCACGCCGCCGCGCAAACCATCGTCGAGCAGCACGACGGCAAAGTCCCATGCACCGTCGACGACCTCTTGAACCTTCCGGGGGTCGGGCGCTACACGGCCGGGGCGATCGCCTCCATCGCCCACAACCAGCCCGCCCCCATCCTCGACGGCAACGTCGCCCGCGTCCTGGCCCGCTTCGACCGCATCGAAACACCCGTCAACGACCCACTCACCCTGAAGCAACTCTGGGCGCGCTCCGAGCAACTTGTGCAGAGCGCCCCCAAAGCGTCGCGTGGCGACTTCAATCAGGCGCTCATGGAACTCGGCGCACTGATCTGCACCCCGCCCCCCGGAAGTCCCAAGTGTCTGTATTGCCCGCTGGGCAACGACTGCCGAGCGTTTGCGGACGGGCGTGTCGAGCAGCTTCCGGTCAAGACGCCGAAGAAGAAGCCCACCGCCGTGACGCACCTTGTCGTCGCCATAGAGAAAAACGGCAAGCTTTTGTTCGAGCAGCGCCCGCCCAAAGGTTTGTGGTCCAACATGTGGCAACTGCCGACGTGGGAGCTGCCCCCGGAAGCGCGTGATTCTGACTCCCCTCCCGCCGGGAGGGGCCGGGGGAGGGTGCCGAAACCAAAAACATATCGCGCGCACTCGGATAAACCCGAAGCCTCGAGCACCCTCCCCCAACCCCTCCCGGCGGGAGGGGCGTTAAAAGCACACCTCCGCGAGCGCTTCGGCCTGAACGTCGCCGCGCCCGGGTTCGTCGATGTATTCAAACACCAAACCACCCACCGCACCATCACCTTCCGCGTCTACCGCACTTCCGCAAAAGCCGGCCGCCTCAAACCCCGAACCGGCCAGTGGCGCCGCCCCGACGAACTCCACGACCTGCCGCTGGCGAAACCGCAACTGACCGCTTTGACGTTGCTCAAATAGTTGTCTGCTGGGTGCCACACGTCGTCCGTAGGACGATGTGTGCGCCCGATGGCGCGGTCACTCGCACACATCATGCTTCGCATGAGGTGTGGCACCCGGCTTACCATTTTGGCTTGCGTCGAAATCCCTCAAAGTCTGGCCGCCAAACGACCGCGAGATAGAGAAAAGCACACAAGGCGATAAAGGTAAACAAAAGGAAGATCGCAATGGACCCCAGAATCATTATTCCTCCGGTGTAGATATCGAGTTCAACGCCGAAAAGTTTGAGAACCAATAAAAACGCAATGACGAGAGCCGCCCAGAAGTAAGGGGCGATGAAGTACACCAAGAAACTTCGACGAGGCCTAGAGTTTCGCCGCGAAGTGAAAAAAAGTGCTGCGCTAAGAAAAGGTAAGATTGCGTTGCAGATCAGACTTGCCGTGATCAACTGATCAAGCATGTCGCGATCCTTCACCGCGCCCCCAGCCGCTGCCGGATCATCTTCGCCCGCGCCACGCGCCTCGCCGCGGGGTTCATGGCTTCGTTGGTGATCTTTTGCAGGTGGGCCGGCTGGGTGAGCAGGAAGAGTTCGTTGACGGTGCGGATGTCGGTGGTTTCGAGTCGGCCGAGGTTCACGCCCAGGCGGACATGGCTCAACAACTGAAGCACCTCGTCGGTGCCCAGCACGCGGGCGTGGGTGAGCGTGCCCCAGGCGCGGTGGATGCGGTCGTCGAGCTGGTGCGGGCGCTGCTTGATCAGCAGCTGCCGGGCCTGATGCTCGTAGGCGACGATCTGCGGCACGACGGTGTGCTCGAAGTCGGCGAGCAGCTCCTGCTCGGTCTTGCCCAGCGTGGTCTGGTTGGAGACCTGGTAGAGGTCGCCCTGGGCTTCGCTGCCCTCGCCGAACATGCCGCGGACGGCCAGGTGCATCTGCTGGGCGGCGCGTTTGACCTTTTCGATCTCGCCGGTGAGGCGCAGCGCGGGCAGGTGGACCATGACGGAGACGCGGATGCCCGTGCCGACGTTGGTGGGGCAGGCGGTGAGGTAGCCGAACCGGCGGGAGTAGGCGTAGTCGACGGACTCTTCGAGCACGTTGTCGATGCGGTTGATCTGGTCGAAGGCCTCGGTGAGCTGCATGCCCGAGCGGAGGACCTGGATGCGGAGGTGGTCCTCCTCGTTGACCATGATGGCGAAGGTCTCGTCGCCACCAACCGCGACGCCGCGGGGCACGTTGTTCTTGCCGGCCGCGAAGGGGCGGGAGATGAGGTGGCGTTCGACGAGCAGTTGCCGGTCGATGGGCAGGGCGTCGTCGATGGGCACCCAGAGGATGTTCTCGGCGAGGCGTTTGTCGACGATGCGTTTGCGGCAGGCGTCGAGCAGGTCGTGGTGCTGCCGGCGGCTGCCGCGGTTGACGAACGGGTAGCCCGCGAGGTTGCGCGCGAGGCGGATGCGCGAGGAGATCACGATGTCGCTCTGCGGGCCGGACCCGCGCAGCCACTCGCCGGCTTGTTCCACCATGCGGCCGGGCGTCACGACGGGTCCTCCATGGTGGTCAGTTCGTCGCGCAACTGCGCGGCGAGTTCGTAGTCCTCGGCTTCCACTGCGTCGTCCAGCCGGCGGCGCAGGCGCGAGAGTTGGGCCTGGCGTTGCTCGGCGACGCCGGCGCGGCGCGGGACCTTGCCGATGTGGTGCGTCCCGCCCTCGTGGGCGCGTTCGAGCAGCGGTCCGAGCGGGGCTTCAAACGTGGTGTAGCAGTGCGGGCAGCCCAGCAGCGACGACTCGCGGAAGTCGCTGAAGGTGATGCCGCACTGGTCGCACACGAGGTCTCCGGCGGTCTTGGTGTCGTCGTCGCTCTCCACGCCGGCGTGGAGCTTGACGAAGTTGGTCAGCAGCTCGTTGATCGGCGTGTGCACGGCCTGGAGCGACAGGCCCTCCTCGGCGGCGTGGGCGTCGCAGAGGTGCTTCTCGATCTTCTCGCCCTTGACGATCTCGACGGAGTGGTGCGTCGCCGGCCGGGAGCATTTGTCGCATTTGCGTTTCATGGCCGGGGAGTCCCTTCGGTTTCAACGTTTGCCGAGTGCATGCTAGGAATGCGCGGACCAGACTTCAACGCGAAGTGAAAGAGGGAGGAACGGCAAATCGGGCTATTTGGCGACCGAAATCGTCAGCGCCGCGTTCCCGCTGCCCGAGCGGAAGCCTTCGAGGTCGAACGCGACGTAGGTGAAGCCCGCGCGTTTGACGCCGGCGACGACGGAGGCGCGGAGCATCTCGTCGTCGATGAGGCGGGGCATCTGGTCCCAGGGGATTTCGAGGCGGGCGACCTGTTCGTGGTGGCGGACGCGGAAGCCGGTGAAGCCCAGGTCGTGGAGCGCTTGTTCTGCGGCTTCGACCTGTTCGAGTCTTTCGGGGGTGACTTCGGTGCCGTAGGGGATGCGCGAGGCGAGGCAGGCGGCGGCGGGTTTGTCGGCGTTGGGAAGCCGGAAGTGTTCGGCGAGTTGGCGGACTTCGTGTTTTCCGAAGCCCGCGTCAATCAAGGGGGAAACAACTTCGGCTTCGTCGGCGGCCTTGAGCCCGGGGCGGTGGTCGCCAAGGTCGTCGACGTTGGTGCCGTTGGCGATGTACTTGACGCCGAGTTGGGCGGCGGTTTTCTGCAGGATGTCGTAGAGGTGGGTCTTGCAGAAGTAGCAGCGGTCGCCGGCGTTGCGTTGGTAGCCGGGGTCGGCCTGTTCGCCGGGCGAGACGACGTGGAGGTCGAGGTCGAGGTGCTGGGCGAGTTTGATGGCGTCGGCGAGTTCGCGGCGGGGCAGGGACGCGGAGTCGCCGATGACCGCGGGGGCGTGGGCTTTGCCGAGGGTGCGGCGGGCGGCGGCGGCGACGAGGGTGGAGTCCACGCCGCCGCTGAACGCGGTGAGCAGCCGGCCGTAGGGCTGGATGGCGTCGGCGAGGCGGGCCTGGAGCGTCTCGGCCGTCGCGGGCGGCGGGGCGGTCGGGCTCGGGGCGGCGTCGGTCACGGGGGCATGGTACGCGGGTCCCCGCTCGCGGCGCACCGGTTTGATCGAGCCCCGGCGGTGAAGTATCTTCTCCGATTCGCCCGGTCGGCCCCGGCGGGTCGGGCGAGCGCCGCACTGGTAGCTCAATTGGATAGAGCAGCGGTCTACGGAACCGCAGGTTGGAGGTTCGAATCCTCCCCAGTGCATTGCCTTTTTGTTTCTTCGACCCAACCCTCACCCCGCGTCCGGCCTGCCGGTGGCGGGGTTTTTCGTGTCGGGTGTCTCGTGTCCGTCGCGTGGATCACGAGCGGCCGATAACCCGGGATCGGTGCGTCCAAGTTGGCGGTGGGCTTGGCCGATCTTGCAAGAGCAGGGGCGTCTCACGGTCGAGCGCACGCCTCGGGAGCCCGTCATGTTTTTTGAACGCCGCCGTCATCGCCGAGTTGGACCGTCGGGGATGTCCTCGCCGCTGGGCGAGGTGGTGAACGTGTCGGCGTCGGGGTTGGGCGTGTACTGCAAGCGTCGGCCGGTGGTGGAGGTCGGGCACGACCTTCGGCTGGCGGTGGCGTTCGACGGTCGGATCGAGCCGGTGCTGGGGCACGTCAAGCGGCTGGACCCGGTCGGGCCGCGCGGCGTCGAGTTGGGGCTGGAGTTGAAGGACGTGCCGGCGACGCTGCAGGCGTGGATCGACGCGCGGACGGCGGGGGCGGCGGACAGCACGAGCGTGGCGCGGGTGTACGTCGCGGCGTGACGGAATAGAACTTAAAAAGAAACGAGCCGGTGGTCAGTCTTCATCCGCCGCGGGCACCGCCAGTGAGAACGGCAGCGAGGGCTGCGACGCGGCGATCTCGTCGGAGGGCACGGCGGTGTCGGCGAACGCGTCGAGCTCCAGGCGCGACTCGGCCGAGGGCTCGTGCGGGATGTCGATGCGCACCGCGCCGTCGCGCAGCGGCACCGAACGCGGGCGGTCGGCCGGGTCGAGCAGCCGGCGGAGCAGGTCGTGGATGCGCACGACGCCGGGGGCGTCGATGTCGGCGGGGCGGAAGACTTCGCGGCGGATGCGGTTGAGCGTGGCTTCCTGCGTGGGGTTGGGGCGGACGAGGCCGCGGAAGTCGGGGTGTTCGCCGAGCCGGCCGAAGTTGTTGACGACGCTGAACAGGTCGGCGGCGGGCCCGGGGGGCGAGTAGGCGCCGACGAACGCGCTGGAGGTGATGCGGCCCTTGTCGATCATGCGCATCAGGTCGCGGCGGATCTGCGACGCCGAGAGCATCTCGGTGAACAGCTTGGTGAGGATCGCGCTGGAGGTGATGTCCTCGCCCTGGCGGACGGCCGAGCCGAAGTCGACGACCTTCACGCCCTGCTCGGTGATGAGGAAGTTGTCGAGGCGCAGGTCCAGGTGGACGACGCCGACCGCTTCGTGGATCTGCTGGACGATCTCGGCGGCGTGCTGGGCGAAGGTCATGGGCGAGATCGGCTCGCCGCCGAGGCGCAGCCAGCGCGAGCGCAGCGTGCAGACGTAGCCCTTGTCGCCGTACTCGAGGTCGAGCACGTCGGGCACGAACGCGCGGTACTTCTCGGGCAGGTCGCGCTGGAGGATCTTGAGGAAGCCGGCCTCGCGCGTGAGGAACAGCGGGAAGACCTTGGTGCGGAGCTTCTTGATCATCCGCTCCAGGCCCGCGTCGTCGGGGCGCTGCTGCAGCGACAGGTTCGCGAGCAGGCGGCGGCGGATCTGGTCGGGCATGGGGATGCGCTTCTGCACGCAGTACCCGTTGGCCACGCCGGGCCAGGGCTCGAGGCGGACGTCGTACGAATGCCGCAGCGTCGGGTTCTCCGGCAGCTCGAGCAGGACCTTGCGGACGACGAACGCGGTGGCGGTGGTCTGTTTCCACGGCTGCCACCAGCGCGGCTTGCCGTACTCGATGGGGCGCGGGTCCTCGTCGAGACGCCACTCGTCACGGCTGCGGAACAAACGCAGCAGCTCTTCGGCGTGGCGCGGCGTCTTGGCGGCGACGACGGCCTGTCCGCCCCAACGCAGGCGGTGGAAGAGCTGCGCGGGCGTCGCGGCGTCGGGGTCGGCGACGAACAGCCAGTCGACGGGCACGTGCGGGTCGTCGTGGCGGGCGTCGCGTTTCAGGCGGAGCCGGTCGGCGTCGGTGTGGACGAAGGCGTCGCGCAGCGTGGCGCGGTGCGCGGCGTGGCCGTAGCCCGGCGGGGCGGCGGGGCGGTCGGTCGCGGGGCTCGAAGTCCGGGGGGGCTTGGCCATGGTGGGCCCGGGTCCGTGGGCGTTGCCGAGGCGAAAAAACGAACACAAAACGCCGCGTCAATCGTCGGAAGCGGCGTCCGTGGCCGACGTCGAGGGCGCGGGGGTCTTCTTGGGATCGGGTCGGTGCGGGTCGGGTTTGCCGGCGGCGTCGAGGACCGAGTCGATGTACTGGTCGATGAGTCCGTCGGCGCGGGCGTCGGGCAGCTCGCCGGTGTCGGCGAGCGGGTCGCTCTCGGGGTTGGCGTCGGCGCGGAGGTCGGGCTCGGCCAACTCGTGGCCCGCCCAGGAGTCGTCGGCGTCGGCGAGCGCGGGGTCGTCGGTCTGATCGGGCGTCGGGTTTGCCGGGGGCTTGGGTTTGGAGCCGGCCCCGAAGTCGATCGGGCCTGCGGCCGAGGCGGCGCTGGCGGCGGCCTCCTTGGCGGTGCGCTTGCCGCGGTACATGCCCGTCTGCCCGCGCGGCGGGGTGTAGACCTCGTCCTGCCCGCCGTGCGTGCGGACGGCGGCGGCGAACATGCCCGAGCCCTGGTCCCGCCACGACGGGTCGATCGTCCCGCCGGTGTCCGCGTGGGTCTTCGGGTCGGCCGGCGTCGTGTCGCGGTTGAACACCGTGCCCAGTACGTGCGCGCCGACCAGACGCAGCCGCTCCAACGCGTGATCGACCGGGCGGCGGTTCTCGCCCTGGCCCACGACGATCAGCGCCCCGTGGCACGCACCGGCCACAAACAACGCCTCGACGCAGCGCGGGATCGAGCCGGTGTCGAAGAGCACCACGTCGAAGTCCGTGTTTGCTTCGTCGGCGAGCTGCTGCATGAACGGCCGGGAGATGCGTCCCGCGTCGCCCGGCTTGACCTGCGCGCCGCTGAGCAGCGCCAGCCCCGGGATGCGCGTCCGGATCACGCACGCCTCCAGCGGCGCGCCCCGCATGTAAGCACCCAGCCCCACCGGCACTTCGTCATCGGGGAAGCTCAGCAGCTCGCGGTCCTCGGCCTCGAGGTACCCCATCGCGATCAGCACGTCATCGAGCGTCTGCGAAAACGGCTCGGGGCCCGCGTGTTCGGTCGCAGACGCGTTGCGCGTCGTGCGACCGGTCAGGTCGGCATCGACCACGAGCACCTTCATGCCGCCCATGACCAGCGACGACGCGAGCCCGACGGTCAGGCTCGTCTTGCCGCTGTGCGGCTGGGCGCTGGTGATGCAGATCGTCTTGGCCGTGTCCGCCCGGATCTGCGCCTCGATCACGGCGCGGATCGCGTGGACCGAGTCGGCCAAGCGCGACAAATCGCGCTGGATCGCGGCGGCCTGGTCGGGTGTGGGGTCGGGGTCGCCGGGCGTGCCGGTGTTGACCTCGGGGACCACGCCCACCAGCGGCGCGTCGCGCACGGTCCACGGCTCGGGGTCGGGCCGGCGGCAGCGCCGGTCGAGAAACGCGAACGCCGCGACACCAAGGAACCCCACCAACGCGCCCGGCAATGCGAACGCCGTGATGCGCTCCGGACGGTTGTCGAACACGGGCGCGGCGATCTCTTGTTCCGTCGAGGCCAAGCGAGTTTTTTCGGTATCGAGCTTGAGCACCGCGGCGGGGCGGTCCGTGAGCGCCGCCAACGCCTGCTCGGCGTTCTGCACCTGCCGCTGCGCATCCCGCCAGCGCGACCGCAGCTCGCGCACCTGTTCATGCCGTTCTTCCAGAACGGCGGCGGTCGCGCGGGCTTCGTCGGCCTCGGCCGCGGCGCCGGCGATCTGCGCGTCCAGCTGGCTCAGACGCACCGCCACCAGCCGCTGCTCGTCGTGCGGCGCGCCCACCCACGCCGACGGCATCACCCGCGTGTCCGCGGCGATCTCGTCCAGTCGGGCCTGCACCGCCGACCACCGCCGGCGCAGTTCCGGGCCCGCCTCCTTGTTCTCGTCCTGCAGCGCCGAGAGCAAATCGATCAACAACTCCGCCCGCTCGACGAGCATCGCCGAGACCTCCGGGTCGTTCTCGGCCAGCACGGTCAAACCCGTCTCGCGGCTGACCTTCAGCGCCAGCGTGCGCTCCTGCCAGTTCCGGAGCTGCGCGTGCCGCGCCTCGGCCCGTGAGACCTCGCGCTGCGCCGACTCCAACGCTGCGGGCAGCGCCACGTCGTCTTCGTTCCATGCCAGCACGTCGATCCGCTGCTGAATCTCGTCCCGCGCGGCCCGCAACGCATCCAGGTCCGTCAGTTGCTGTCCGACCTGCCGCGCCAGTTCGACCTCGCTCAGCAGCGCGCTCTGCGTTTTGTACGACGCGAGCGTGTCCTCCACCGCCGCCTTCGCCGCCGCCGGCGACGACGTCACCACCGTAAGCGTCACGCCCGACGGCGGCGTCGCGACGATCTCGCCGAAGGCCCGCGGCGCGTGCTTCCCGAGCAGCTCGCGGAGTTGTTCGGCCTCACGTTCCACCACCCCGGCCAGCAGCGCCGCGTCGGGCCGGCGGTCGTCGCTGCCGGTCTGGTAGGGCTGCGTCTCGACCCGACCGGTCGCCGCGTAACGCACGGTCGAGGTCCACCACCCGATCAAACCCAAGAGCAGGGCGCCGATCAGCGCCGCGGCGAGCGCGTGCCACCAGCGCCCGCGCATCGGCCACCAGAAAGGCACCGGCGGGCGCGGCGCGGGTTCGGCGGTCGCCGGCGGGCCGTGGTAGGCACCCACCGCGCCGCCTTGCCGGTCACGCCACAACACGGGCATCGGGGAGTCTGATCGGCTCATGCGTCACGAGCCGGGGACGGTCTCCGAACGGAAACCGACGGGCCGGCCTTGGCGGGATTCGCGACACGGATCGGCACCGGACCCAACGCCCGACCCGCCCGACGGCACGGCTCGGCCCTGGCGGCACCGGCACACCCGAATCGCGAGGCTTTCCCTTGCCTCCTTGGGCGGCGAGTTTATCGGACCCACGCCGCCCGGTCCAACCGCGGCAACCCGTGCGTTTTCAGTGGCACCGGCATCTTGCCGGTGGTCGGCCGAAAGGCCCAGGGGCTCATGCTTCGCCTTCGGCGAACCACCGGCAAGATGCCGGTGCCACTTCAGGAAACAAAAAACCGGGCCTTCGAGCGGCCCGGCTTATCCCATCTCGTGTGATGTCCCCCGATCAGGTACCGGCGCGTCACGCGCCGCGCTTCTTGGTCAGCAGCTTCTGGAAATAGCTCCGCGCCTCGCCGACCAGGTAGAACGACCCCGCGACCACGATCAGGTCCTCGCGCGACACCGCCCGGGCGGCGAGGCCCAGCGCATCGTCGAGGTTCCGCGCGGTCTGCGCCATCTTGCCCGACAACTCGGAGAACCGGCGGATCAGGTCGTCCGCCTCCATCGCCCGCGGGTTGCTCTGGGCCTGGGTGAAGATCACCTTGTCCGCGCCCAGCGCGACCTGCTTGAGCATGCCGTTGACGTCTTTGTCCTCGCCGCAGCCGAACACCATGACCAGCGAGTCGTAGGTCACGTGCGCGCCCAGCGCCCGGATCAGCGCCTGGATCGACGCCTCGTTGTGCGCCCCGTCGAGGATCACCCGCGGCGCCTGCCAGACCTCTTCCATCCGGCCGGGCAGGTCGGTCGCGTCCAGGCCGCGCACCGCGTCGTCTTCGCTCATCGTGAAGCCCGCGCCGCGGAGCTTGTCGATGATCGACAACGCCAGCCCGCAGTTGTGCGCCTGGTGCTCGCCCTTGAGCGGCACGGCCAGGTGCTCGAACCGGCTGCGGTCGGTCGTCAAACACACGCGCGTGTGCGGGCCCAGCTCGCGGTTGGCTTCGAAGCGGTACGAAAAGTCGATGTCGCGCCCGGAGAACTCGATCGTGGTGCCCGCCTCTTCGGCACACTGCTTGAGCACCTCGCGGACCGACGTGTCCTGGTCCACGCTGATCGCCGGCACGCCCTCCTTGAAGATGCCGGCCTTCTCCTTGGCGATCTCCTCGACCGTCTCGCCGAGGATGTGCGTGTGGTCCAGCGAGAGCGACGTGATCGCCGTGACCACCGGGTCGCAGACGTTCGTGCAGTCCAGCCGGCCGCCCAGCCCGACCTCGAGGACGGCGATGTCCACGGCCTGTTCCGCGAAGTGCAGGAACGCCGCCGCGGTCATGATCTCGAAGTACGTCAGTTGTAACCCGGCCTTGACCTCGGCCCGCGCGATCTGCTGAAAGATCTCGCCGATCGCGTGGTACGAGATCATCTGCCCGTCGATGCTGATCCGCTCGCGCAGGTCCACCAGGTGCGGCGAGCTGTAGAGGCCCGTCGTGTACCCGCAGGCCTGGAGCATCGAGGCGACCATGGCGCAGGTCGAGCCCTTGCCCTTGGTGCCGGCCACGTGGACCGCCTTGATCTGCGTGTGCGGGTCGCCCAGTTCGGCCAGGAGCTTGCGCATCCGGTTCAGGCCGAACGTCTTGGTGTCGTAACGCACCGCACGGGCCCGCTCGTGATCGACGTGGTCGAACAGCCAGGCCTTGGCGTCCTGGTAGTTGCCCAGCTTGGGGGCCCGGACGCGGGTTTTGGTGGAGGCGCGGGACGTCTTGCCGCCGGATCGCGTGGCCGTTTTAGTGCCTTTCCCGGAGGTTTTGTTAGGTTTTTTCGAGGACCTTTTCGTCGACGGTGCCATAACCCGCCAGCATAGCAAAATCGCTTAATGAAGTCAATTCATCGTGTTTAACTTCATGGTATGACAGAAGTTACCGGAATCATCCGATTTGAGGTGAATGTGCCAGATCGGCAGTTTTTTCTATAACGCGTTGGCTTGACAAGTGGATAAGACAGGTGATCCGGGCATTCGGGGGTGTATCACGGCCGAATACCTGCGTCAGGCCGGCCCTATCCGCTCCTGGCCCTGCATGTACGGCCGAAGCGGCGGCGGGACCGTCACCGACCCGTCCGCGTTCTGGTGGACCTCCAGCAGGGGGATCAGCAGCCGCGGCGACGCCGCCACCGTGTTGTTGAGGCTGTGGCAGAACACGGTCTTCTTGCCCTTGGGGTCGGCCGGGTCGCGGTAGCGCAGGTTCAGCCGGCGGGTCTGGTAGTCGTACAGCCGCGACGCCGAGTGCGTCTCGCCCCAGCCGCCGGAAGTGTCGGTTTGGCCTTCGGGGGCCGCGGGTCCGTCGGCGCGGGACGGCATCCAGCATTCCAGGTCGATCATGTCCGCGTTCTTGGGGCCCAAGTCGCCCGTGCAGCACTGCAGCAGCCGGTACGGCAGCTCGAGCTTCTGAAGGAGCGCCTCGACGAACCCGATCATCTTCCGGTGCCAGTCCCGGCTGGTCTGTTCGTTGGCTTCGCAGATCACGACCTGCTCGACCTTGTCGAACTGGTGGATGCGGTACAGGCCCGCGGTGTCCTTGCCGGCGCTGCCCGCTTCGCGGCGGAAGCAGGTGGACACGGTCGTGTAGCACTTGGGCAACTCGTCGGCGGAGAGGATCTCGTCCATGTGGTAGGCCATGAGCCCGACCTCGCCGGTGCCGGTGAGCGCGAGGCCGTCTTCGGAGGTCGGATTGGCGATGTCGTAGACCTGCTCGCGTCCGTGCGGGAAAAAGCCCGTGCCCACGAGCGTGGGGTGCTTGACGATGCACGACGCGGACAGGGGGGTGAAGCCGTGGTCCACGGTCATGAAGTCGAACGCGAAGCGCAGCACCGCCTGGTGCAGCCGCATGCCGTCGCCGGTGAGCACGTAGCTGCGCGACCCCGAGACCTTCGTGCCGCGCTCGAAGTCCACGAGGTTGAGCGCGTCGCACAGTTCGAGGTGCGTCTTGGCTTTGAAGCCCTTGTTGTCTTCAAAGGTTTTCGTCGGGTCGAAGGCGTCTGGGTTCCAGCGGCGCAGCTCGACGTTGTCCTCGGCCGACTTGCCCACCGGCACGTCCGCGTCCGCGGGCTGGGGGACTTCGAGCCAGAGTTCGTCGCGCTTCGTTTCCGCCTCGCGACGCTTGGGGACGATCTCGTCCTGCTCGGCCTTGATCGCGTTGGGCCGGGTCTGGAGCGCCTGCATCTCGCTTTGCAGCGCTGCCTTTTCGTCCGGCGAGGCCTTCTTGATCTTCCCCGCGAGCTGCCCGATCTGCTTGCCGATCGCGTTCTTCTCGGCGGTCAGCGACTGCTCCTGCGTGATGAGCGCGCGGAGGGCCTCGTCGGCGGCGAGCAGCCGGTCGATGACGCCGGCGTCGCCGTTCTTGTTCGTTACGCCGGCCCGGTAGTGGTCCGGCCGGTCCCGCAGGTCACGAAGGTCGATCATGGTGCGGGCATGGTAATGGGGCGTGCGGGGGCGTTTTATGGGGCGGCGTTGCGTTTGGGCGATAAGCATCCAAGGGCGTGGCTACGATGGTGTGATTGCGCCCGGCCGGTCCGGCGCGGCGGACGGGATGAACGCGATGAAACCAGGACCGCACACCAACTCGGCTCCGCGGCGCACGGCCAGGCTCGGCCGGCCACGGTGGCGCGGCGTCGCCGCCGTGCTGTTCGCCTCGGCGTGGTTCGCCGCGGTGTTGATCGGCTGCCAGGCGTCGCGCCTGGGCGACGAGCCTTTAACCATCGACCCCGCGACCCTGCCGCCGGACGTGCGCGGGGCGTACACCGTGCTGTCCTCGCCGGGCGGGTACCTCGACGAGCGGTCCGCGGCGGTCGAGTCGCTCCTGGCGGACGGGTCTGACGAAGCGAACGAAGTGGTCGCCTGGGCGATTGAAGAGTCCCGCCCGCGCGGCGTGAACCAGGCCGTGCTGCAGGGCGTGTTTGCGTCCCCGATACCGCCGGACGAAGACCTGTGGTGGCCGATCGTCGGCCGCGCGGACACGCTGGCGCCCGGATTGGAAGACGACTTCGCCCGGGCGCTGTCGCGGTTCGACGACCCCAAGTTCACGCAACTCCTGGTCAAGCAGGCCCAGGCCATCGACGGCAATCCGGTCGAGCGGCAGCGCGTGATCGCCGCGCTGGGTTGGCGGCGCACCAAACCCGTGGCCGAGGTGCTGGTCAGGCTCTCCGACTCGACCGAACCCCCCGGCGTCCGCGGCGCGGCCTTCGCCGCGCTGGCGACCCTCACCGGGCGCACCGACCTGGGCGAAGACCGCCTCGCCTGGCGGCAGTGGTGGGACGAGGTGCGCGGCCTCGACGCCGCCGGCTGGGAACGCCAACTCACGCAGAACTTCGTCCGCCGCGAGGCCGCCGAAGAGATCTCCACCGACCAGGTCGTCGACCGCCTGCGCGAGGTGTACACCACGTTCTTCCGCCTGGCCCAGGACAAGGACAAGCCCCGCGTCCTGGCCGACATGCTCACCGAGTCGCTCATGCCGCTGCGCGAGCTGGGCATGACCCTCGCCGAGCAGCGCGTCTCCGCCGGCGGGGCGTTCAACGAACCGCTCCGCGCGGCGCTGCGCGACAACCTGACTTCTGACGCCGCCGACCTGCGCCTCCGCGCCGCGACGCTGCTGCGCGACCTTGCCGACGAGCCCGCGGCCGACCTGGTCGCCACCCGCCTCGCCGAGGGCGACGAGAACGTCGACGCCGTCCTCCGCGCCTACCTCGTGCTCATCGCCCGCATGCCGCGCGCCCAGGCCGTCGAGCCCGCCCAGGCGTTGCTCGCCGACCAGGCCATGCAGCCCCAGGCCGCCGCCGCCCTCGCCGAGGCCGCCCGCGCCGGCCTGCTCTCGGACAACCGCGCCGCCCGCATCGCCAAGGACCTCCGCAACATCCTCGACCAGAACGGCCCCAGCCCCGCGCCCCAGCTCATCACCCTCCTGGGCCGCGTCGGCAACGACCGCGACTTCGACGACCGCATCGCCCTCGGCCTCGACCACCCCGACACCACGATCCGCCGCGCCGCCGCCCAGGCCTGGGCCGACTCCACCCGATCCCTCCTGCCCCTGGCCGAACGCGCCGACGACCCCGTCATCCAGCCCATCGTCATCACCGCCGCCGAGCAGCGCGGCAAAGACCCCCAGGCCCTCCGCACCCTCGCCCTCTTCCCGCCCGCCGCCGGCCCGACCCGCGACGCGTGGGAACGCGCCATCGTCGCCATGGCCCAGCGCGTCGATCAGGCCCAGGCCCTCGAAGCCGCCGCGGCCCTGCGCAACCCCGGCCTGGCCGAACTCCGCGAGGCCGTCCTCACCGCCGCGCTCGACAACCAGGCCTCCGACGCCCAACCCAGCGGCGCCTACCTCGCGCTGCTCCTGGAGCGCGGCGAACTCCGCCTCGCCACCGACCGCCCCCGCGTCGCCGTGCTCGACTTCGAGGGCCTGGTCCCCCACGCCGACCGCCTCACCGCCCCCCAGCTCGACCGCCTCCACCGCGGCCTCATCCGCGCCGCGCTGCTCACCAACCAGCACGAAAAAGCCTTCGGCGTCGCCCGCAAGCTCTTCGAAGGCCCCAACGGCGCCCTCATCCAGCCCGCCTCCGACGACCCCGTCATCGACCTGTTCATCCAGACCGCCGGCGAACAGGTCGACCAGGGCCGACGCACCCAGGCCCGCGAAATCCTCGACGGCGTCCGCCTCCTGCTGGGCCCGACCATGAAGCCCGAAGTCGCCCTGCGCATCAGCAACGTCGAACAACGCGCCACCCACGAAACCGCCAACGGCAACGGCGACAACGAAAGCAGCAGCCGCCGTCGCACGACGTCGAGCCGCGACGCATCGTGACATGGAATGTCGTCTGCGTCCGCAGACAGCCAATCGGCTGCCGCGAGCTTCTTTGCGGTCGTTGCTGGTCAACCCAAACTTTGGGTTAGGCGTCTGGGAAGTTGGCGGCGACGGTGAAGAAACAGAATCCCGACATAAGAGCACCGCCAACGGTCACCGGGATGTACTTCCGTAACTCGGATCGACAGATGACGACTGCCGTACAAGTCAAGAGCACCATCGCCGACAGGAAAGAAATAAGCAGTAACCATGGCCAGAGATGGAACCAGAGCGACCAAAGCTCTCTGCCTTTATCCGAGCCTGCAACAAACTGTGCAATCGTCGATCCGTGACCCACGATAAATATTCGAATCATCATCATTGCCGTTGCGGTCGGGACGATGTGTGATGCCGTCGCGGCAATCAATGAGGCTTGACGAAATAGGCTGTACCCGTAGACAGCGACGAGGTAAAGTCCCCAGCAAGTCAAAAACGCCAAGAAGATCGAACGGTCTTGCATACCGGATCTATTTCTATCTGTTCAGTTGCCACACCTCACACGCAGCATGATGCGTGTCGGGAATCATCTGGCGTACTCCACACGTCGGCTGCGCCGAGCCGTGCCACTCGAAGCAGGGCCTTCATTCGACATAATGTCCGCCTCATCGATCCGATTCTGCATCCCGGTCACGCACGTGTCAATGGTGGTTCCGCCTGTTCAGAGCCGGGAGCGTGAGCGACCGGTTCGGGCCGTCAACCCCCGTCAACCGGTCGCTCACGCTCCCGGCTCTGACAGAATAGACGATGTCGTGACCTGTACGACGATTGCGGCGTGATTGCACGATGGTTCGGTTAGCCGGACGCGGGCCGCGTCCGGACCGGAACCGGCCCGGTTCCGGCTGAGAGACCACGCGGGTGGTACGTGGCGTTCGTTGGCACTAAATAAGATCACACGCCGCATATGTCTCTTTGCTGCGCACGCTTGGCCCGGTACTTTGCTGCGGGTTCTTGACCCGTGGGTAAAATGAATACAGCGAGAGTGGGGCGTGGCCTCCGCGTGGGTGCCAGGTGGGTGAGGGCTTGAGTTCCTTAATCACGAAATGCCGTGTGGCCTTGGACGCGGGTGAATCGAGACGGACCTCGATTGCACGCCGTCTCCCGCCGGAACCCCCCGAGCGAGTCCCATCCGAAGCGCGGTGACGGCGGGTTGAAAAACCGACGCCGGCCGGGGGTCTGTTTGGATCGTGACGGCGGTCCCGCTCCGGATTGTTTCGCAGCGAGTTCAAAGCGAGCCCAAAGCGAGCCGGGCCGTGTCGGCCCGGGTTCCGGACACCGGGCCGACACGGCCCGGCTCGCCAGAGACGCACACGGCGTTCTTTCACAAGTGAATCCGAGGGGCGTTGTCGTCCCCAAAATCATCCGTGTTTCTTGCACGGATAGCCGGAACCCGGCCGGTTCCGGACCGGGAGCCGCCGGCTCCCGGCTGCGAAAAACCCACAAGAAAAAACCCCGCGGGGACGCGGGGTGTGGGGGAGTTGGGATTTCCGATGGTCTCAGCGCTGGTAGTACCCGACCAGGGCGAGGAAGCGGTTCTGGCTGAGGACCGGGATGTTGAACTCCTTGGCCTGGGCGAGCAGCTCGTTGTACTCGTTGAATTTGCGTTGCTGGGCGTTGTATTCCTGGATGCGGATCGGGTCGGAGCGTTCCGAGCCGGTGAGCTCGCGGGGAAGGGCGGGGGGCTTGCCGAGCACGAGGAAGTCGACGTTGTAGTCGATCGCGTCGGCGACCTGGCTGTCCCACTGGCGGATGCGGGACTTGATGCGGTCGATGTCGTTGGCGTCGCCGGTGTTGTCGATGTCGAAGTCGCCGAAGACGAAGAACCGGAACACGCGGTTGGGGTCGAAGGCGAGGTTGATGGCGGCGTCGCCGACGTCGATGCGCTTGCCGAGCTGGCGCTGCACGACGCGGGCGGTGGAGGAGTTGTCGAGGACCTCGAAGACGTCGACGACGGCCTTGGGTTCCAGTTCGAGGTCGCCCTCGAGCTTGACCAGGTCGTCGGCGTCGAAGATGGAGAACGTCAGGCCGCGCGTGACCTTCTGGTTGCGGCCGATGTTGAGGTAGACCGTGTTGCCGTTGTTGGTGATGGTGGCGACGTCGGCGTCGGGGTCGGCGATCTTGGCGATGGCTTCGTCGCGGGCCCCGCGAAGGTTGACGAGTTCGGCCTGGGCGGAGGCGAGCTCGCGCCGGCTGGCGTCGAGGTCGACCCGGAGTTGATCGATGTTGTTCTGAAGGGCCCGGCGGGCTTCTTCGGTGCTGCCGCGGATGGCGGTTTCGTACTCGGCGAGCTGGGTCTTGAGGTCGGTGTTGGTCTGCTCGGCCGCGGCGACGCGGCCTTCGAGTTCCTGGGCCTTGGCGTCGAAGGCGCTGCGGGCTTCGGCCAGGCCGGCGGCGGTGGCCGCGGCGTCACGCTGGGCTTGCTCGAGCAGGCCCTGAGTGGTCTTGAGTTTGGTTTCGAGGTCGGACTTCTGAACCTGGAGGTCGCTGACCGACTGGTTGGCGGTGGCCAGGTCGTTGCGGGCCTGGTCGGCCTTGTTGAGCAGGAAGCCCACGGCGGTCATGCCCTGGTCGTTGTTCTTGGCCTCCTGCACGGCGGGGCTGTTGGCCTCGGCGTTGTTGACCAGCTCGCGCAGGTCGCGCTCGGCGGCGTCCAGTTCTTCCTGCACGCCTCCCTTCTGGGCGAAGAACAGGACCGCGAGGATGCCGCAGATGAAAAAGCCGGCCCCGAGGAGGGTGACGGCCCATGCGGCCGAGGGGCTGCCGCCAGAACGAGCACGTGCCATGAGAAAACTCCGCTTGGGATGGGAGGGACGGCGGGGCGAACGGCCGGGGGGACCGCACGGCCGGGGCCGGGATCGCCCGTGCCCCGCGAGTCGTTAAGTGTCGTGTGGGATCGGGTTTTCGTCAAGGCGGGCGATACGGACGCCCCAACCGGCGTCCCGGGGCTGAACCCCGGTCAGGCCCGAGTCCGAGCTTGGTCAGAGTTTGATCAGGCGGAAAACCCCAGCATCATCTCAACCTCGACCGACGCCCCCAGCGGCAGGCTCGGGACCCCCACCGCTGCCCGGGCGTGCCGGCCCGCCTCACCGAAGACGGCGGTCAGGACCGCGCTGGCCCCGTTGGCGACCAGATGCTGGTCCGTGAAGCCGTCGCCGGAGGCCACGAACACGCCCAGCCGGACCGCGCGGTCGAAGCCGGTCCAGTCCCCGTCGAGCACGGCGTCCGCCGCCGCCAGCCCGTTGAGCACGCACTGCCCGGCCGCCTCCGCCGCCTCCTCGACCGTGACCGCGTCGGCGACCGGCCCGGTGACGAGCATGGCCCCGTCGCGCATCGGCAGTTGCCCCGAGACGATCACCAGGCCGCCGGCGCGGACCGCCGGGACGTAGTCGGCCACGGGCCGGCCGGGTGCGGGCAACGTCAGGTCCAGTTCATGCAGGCGGGCACGGAGGTCCATCCGTGGAGTCTACGGAACTTTGGGGTAGGCGGGCCGTCCAACGCGGGGTGGCGGTTCGCCGGATTGCGACCATGTCAGCCACGACGTCCCAGAACTGTATAAACCCGGCCGAACCCGCAAAGACGCAACAAAAACCGCTTGACGGCGTTGGTTCCGTGACTTAGACCTTGGTGACGGACGGACCCGAGGCCTGCATCTCCGCTAAACAGGATTCCGAAGGGGTTTTATTGATGCCGACGTTTGCCTGCGAGTTCTGTGATTCCAAGGTGCGGGTGCCGGACCAGTACGTCGGCAAGCGGGTGAAGTGCCCCGGCTGCGGGAAGGCGATCACGGTGCCGGGTGAACGGCCGGACGCGGGCGGCGGGCTGGACCTTTCCTTGCTCGACGATTCGATGTCCGGCGGGGAGGCCAAGGCCGCGCCGCGGAAGCTGCGGTCGATCGCGATCGGCTGCGGGGCGTGCGAGAAGACGATCCACATCCCCGAGAACAAGCTCAACACGGTGACGCCCTGCCCCAAGTGCAAAGCGCCGTTGAAGGTGGACATCGCGACGCTGCCGGACACGCCGGGCTCGACGATCGACCTCAAGCACCTGTCGCTGGACCCGGTGGGCGAGCCGTCGCTGCTGCACGACTCGCTGTCGGGCGGGGCGCTGGGCTCGGTGGCGGCGCTGACCGGTACGGGCACGCACACGGGGTCGCGGGCCGGGTCGGGGTTTGTCGGCAACGCGCAGGACCAGATGCAGGAACTGCGTCAGCTCAACGACCTCAAGGCCGAGGGCTCGATCAGCGACGAGGAATACCGCCGGCGGAAGGCGGAGATCTACGCGGGCGGGTCGTCGTCGAGCGCCTCCATGGCCCGCAAGGCGATGAGCCGGTCGGCGGGCGGGGCGTCGGACCGGGCGATCCGCGTCAACGACGGCCCGGCGATCCCGGGGTTCCTCAAGGCGTTGATCGCGGTGGGCATCGTGTTTCTGGGCGTGTACCTGGTTTGGACGTACGCCCTCAAGCCCATGCAGGACACCTCGACACCCGGCGGCGACGCCGATCCCAAGAACACCCAGCAAGCCGACGCCACCAACACGCGCAACCGCGACCGCGACACGGAAACCACCGAGACGGTGGAGCCCGAGCCCGAGCCGGAGGTCGTGACCTGGGCGTCGCGCCTGCCGGAGCTGGGGCCCGGGGCCCGCGAGGTGGTGATGGTGATGCCCGGGCAGCCGGGGCCCGCGCCCGACCCGCCCGCGGTGTCCATCTTTGAAGAGCCCGAGGAAACGGTGGCGCCGCGCCAAACCGAGCGGCCCGACCCGCCCGCGCCGCCGCGCCGCCCGGCGGTGGCATCCTCGACGCCGGGGGCCAAAGGCAAGATCGCGTTCTGGCCGGTCATGCTGCCCGACGGCGGCGACGTCCGGCTGTTCCCCCGGCACACCGACATGACCAAGTCGCTCGCGCAGGGCAACCTCAGCGCCACCGTCGGCGTCGGCATCGGGCCGTCCGTCACCGGCCACGACGACCTCGAGTTTCAGAAGTACCAGAACGAGATCCGTCAGGCGTTGGTCAACACCCTCGCCAACGACAGCGAGTTCACCCGCTCGCGTCCCGACATCGCGGACCGCACCAGCCGCTTCGGCGAACTCGAGTTCTTTGAAGACAGCATCACCAGCGACGACCGCCGCAACCGCATCATGATGCTCACCGGCATCCAGGACGGCTACGCGGTGGTCTACTGGTTCGCCGGCTCGACGAGCCTGTACCGCACGTGGCAGCGCGACGCGGTGGGCAACGCGGTGATCGAGTGACGCCGGGCGAGAACTCCATGGGCATGAAGCGTTGGACCCCGGTTTCCGTGTTCGTTCAGGTCACCGCCGGCGCGTTGGCCGGGATGGTCATGGGCGGGCTGTTCGGGTGGGCGGCCGCGTCGCTGGCGCCGACGCTGTTCGCGAAGCTGATCCCGTGGGAAGACCTCGAGCCGGTCGGCACCGCCGTGGTGATCGGTGCGGCCGGGGGCGTGTTCTGCGGGGCGGCGCTCGCCGCGTTCGGGCTGGTGGTGTCGGCGTTGATGAACCGGGTTAGTCGGGGTTGATCCGACAGACGAATCACACCGCCACGGGTACGCCGATTTTGCTGCACGCCCACGCCGCGACCGCGTCCAGGTCGTAGAACCGGCAGGCCTCCATCAGCATCCGGCACTCGGTCCACACGTCGCCGTCCACCATCGGCATGAAGAAGTCGTGGATGTTGTCCACGCCCAGGAAGCAGCGCACGCCCGCCTCGCGCAGCTTGGGGTACGGCGCGATCGCGTTGTGCAGCGGCCCGACCTTGTCGAGCATCTTCATCGAGATCGCCGCCGAGGGGCAGACGATGATGCCCATGTCGGCCTCTTTGCACAGCGCGATGACGCGGTCCTGCTCGTGGTCGGGCTGGGCGGCGAGCGACACGGCGTGGACGCCGTAGACCCGGCCTTGCATCTCGTGCTCGAGCGTCTTGAGCGCGAGCATCTCGGTCTCGTGCTCGTCGGGGTTGTTTTCCTGGTCGATGTGGACGTCCACGCTCTTGCCCTGGTCCTTGGCGATCTGCAGGATGATGTCGAGGTGTTTCTCCGGCGTCGGCCGGTCGCGCGAAGGCAGGCCGCCACAGAAATCCGCCAGTTCGCAGGCCTTTTCGTACATCTTCCGCGACTCGGGTTCGAGCACGCCCTCGAGCGGCTGGATGCCGAACTCGAAGTCGATCTGCCCGGCGAAGCGCTGCTTGACTTCCTGCGCCGCTTTCACACCTTTAAGCCCGATGATGCGGTCGGCATCGACCATCGTCCGGCAGTACGTCACGCCCTGGTCCACCATCGATTGCAACCCGCGCCCGATGCGTTCCACCAAATCTTCGTGGGTGTAGTTCTCTTTGAGGTGGCGATACAGCGTCCACTTGCGCTGCATGTCGATCTGCGAGAGGCGCAGGTTTTCGAGGTTGATGAGGTACGCCTTGTCGAAGTGGGCGTGGTGCACGGCGAGGCCGCCGTGGTTCGCGACCATGTCGAAGAACTCCAGCCGCATGTTCCACGGCTCGGCCTTGTCGGCGATGCGGTAGGCGAAGGTCTGCGCCTGCCAGTCCTTCACCACCTGCTTGAGCGTGGCGATCGCGACGTCGGGGTCGGTGATCAGCGGGATGCCGTTGGTGATGGACAGCGAGCGGATGAGTTTGACGTCGCTGGCCTCGTCGTAGTCGGGGTCGCCCGTGAGGACATTGATGACCAGGTCGAAGCGTGACTCGCGGAGCAGCGACAGAATGTTCGGATCGCGGTGCTCGGTGATTTTGTGGACGAGCGTGTTGTCCAGGCCGTGCTCGTTGAAGAAGGCGTGGGTGCCGGGCGTGGCGAAGAGCTTGACGTGGCCGAGTTTCGCGAGCTCTTGCACGGCGGGCAGGATTCGCTGTTTGTCGCTGACCTTGCCCGCGGAGATGAGGACGTGCTTGTCGGACTGCCGGCCGAGCAGCTTGACGTTGAACGCCAGCAGGTCGAGCGGGTTGGGCCCGGCGGGGTTGATCGGTCCGGGCGGGGTCGGACGAACGGCGGGGGGGGCGTGTTCCGGGGGCATGAACGGCGGCTCCGGCGTCGGTGGGCGCGGGCAGTATCGCACGTCCGGCGGCCGGCGTGTTCACGTTTTTTTTGCAAGGGTTTGCAGCGTTACGCCGCGGCGCGGGTTTCGCCGGCCGGCGTGATCGAGCCGGCGAGCGCGGGCGGGTCGTCCTCGATGAGTTCGACGTCGCTTTTGGCGTAGTCCGCCTGGAGCGCCCGCTGGCGGTCCATGAGCTGGCGTTCGTATTCGAGGCGGCGGGTCTTGATGTTGACCAGCAGGTCGTGGCGGCGCGTGCGCATGTGGCTGCGGTGGGCCAGCACGGTCAGCACGGCGGTCACCAGGGCGTAGACCAGCGCCCCGAGGATCAGTCCCAGCCACAGCGGCAGTTCGGGCATCACCACCGACTATCGGGCACCCCGCGCGCCGCCGTGAGCGTGCTGGACGCATTCGCATTATCGGGCACGGCCGGCGAACGGCTTCCGAAATGGGTACCACGGACGTTTTCGCGCCACGGTCTTGCGTATTTGCGCTAACGCGTTGCCGATGCCACACTTGCTCCCGGTTCGGGCAGAACCAACAGGCGACAAGTGTGGATGGCAATCTTTGGAAGACCGTGCGTGACGCCATCCGCTCCGCCGACGCCCCACCGTCAGCGACCGGCTCGTCGTCAAGATGTTCTTCTGGTCCGTCGCGCACGACCGGCCACGCTCCTGGGCCACACGCCGCGACAGCTACCCGGGCCGGCTCTTTTGCCCGCGACGTCTGCCGTCCAACAGCTAGTTCTGCAAACGCCTGCACGCCCCGCGCGTCGTCGCGATGATCACGCGCACCCAGCAACGACTGGCCGACCTGAACCCCACCGCCGGCCGAAGAAAACAACTTCCGGGGGGACCGGCAGGTTCTCGCGCGGCTACAAGATGCACGCGTTGACCGAACACACCGGGATAATCAGGGCGTTCCACCTCACCGCCAAGATCGCCCTCGACCACGCACGGCTCAAACTCCGGAACGCCGCCCCATGACCCCTCCGCGAGAAAGCGACTGTGGCACCC
>JAUIGU010000032.1 GCA_030432595.1 Phycisphaerae bacterium | reverse complement strand
ATAAAGCGGCCGACGGTGTCGGCCGTTCGGGGCGCGTGTGTTTGCGAGCGCTCGACGGCGGCCACCGGCCGCCGCTTTGTAGAACTGCCGGCTCTTTGACAAGTGAAGCAGGGGCGTTGTCGCTCCATCGTGGCGTCGAGAGAAGAGAGAAGCCCACGCCGTGACGGCGTGGGCTTCGGGGGGACGGGGGGATGCTGCGCTTACGGCGAGGCGGTGACGAAGATGGTTTCGTCTTTGTTGCTGTAGGCGAGGTGGTGGTCGTAGAGGCGGCTGAGTTGGGTGATGACGGCGGCGGGGCCGAGGTCCAGGGGGTGTTGCGCAACGAGGCGGCCGGTGTCGCGTTCGTAGGCGTCGAGCCGGTAACGGGTGGCCGGGGTGTCGGTATCGGGCGGCGCGGGCAGGGGTTGAGCGCTTTGGAGGAGGACGAGCAAGTATTTTGCGCTGAGGGCGTGGTGCAGGCCGTGCATCCCGATGTCGTGGACCGCGGAGCGCCAGAGGGCTAGGCCGTTGTCGGCGAAGCACGCGGGCTGGCTAGACAAGATGTGAAGGCGGCCGTCGGCGACGGCGAGGCGCTGGCCGGGCGGCGCTGGCCCGACGCGTTGGATGTCGGCGGTGATGCGGGCCTGGGGGTTGCCGGTGGCGGGGTCGATGAGCAGGACGGTGGGGTGGGGTAAGGCCGGGGAGAAGGTGGCGGCCACGACGCCGTCGCGGACGATGGGCGGGGCGACGAAGGGCGAGTCGAGGTCGAAGGGTTTGGGGGTGCGCCAGCGGAGTTGTCCGTTGTCGGTGGTGTAGCTGGCGATGAAGGTGGGGAAGGTGATCAGTAGCGTGCCGTCGGGCAGGGGCCGGGCGTCGAGCGGGGCCTGGCTGGGCTCGCGGATGGGTTGGGCGCGGGGCTGGCCGGTGAGCAGGTCGAGCGCGACGACCAGGCCGGACTGCATGTTGGTGTTGGGCATGACCAGGCCTGTGAGGACGGCGGTGTCGTCGTCGGCCTGGAGGCCGGTGAGCACGGCGCCGGGCAGGCGGTAAGTCCACTGGGTCTGGTGGGTGAGACGATCGACGGCGACGACGCGTCCGGCGCTGTCGGCGAGGATGAGCAGGTCGTCGGAGGCGACGGCAAAGCGCGCGGCGGCGTCGGGTTGGCCGACCTGAATGACCTGGCCGTTGACGACGAGGCGGCCGCCGTTGTTGACCACGACGCGGCCGCCGCGGACGTTGAGGTTTTCGATCTGGAGTTCCTCGATGACGCCGCCGAGTTCGTCCGGGCCCGCGCCGTCGGGGGTTGTGGCAAGCGGTTTGCCGGCCGAGTCGAGCAGGGCGTTGATGCGCAGCGGGACGGCGTTGGTTTCCTGCGGCTCGGCGAGGTCGATCGCATAAACCTCGCCGCGCTCGGGCGAAAACAGCAACAGGTGGTCGTCGCTGAAACGAAGGACCACGGCGTCGCGTGCCGGCAATGACACGGTCCGCTCGGCGCGGCGCTCTTCGAGGTCGATCACGGCGACGCGCTGGCCGTTGTGGGTCTGCCAGACGACCGCGCGGTCCCGGCGGTGGGAGGCTTCGGCGGCGGGATCAACCGGCATGAGCCGGCCCGGCACGGACCACGTCGTCGGTGCCGACGACGGATCAAAGATCGGCAGCGGTGAAGCGGCGTCGGCGGAGGCCTGGAGGTCGGCGACCCACGCGGAGAGCGGGACGGGCAGGCCGTCGCGGATCGGTTGCAGGGCGGGGAACTCGCGGGCGACGCGTTGCAGCCAGCTCTGGGCGGTGCCGACCCGGCCCTGGCGGACGTAGAGCGACGCGAGGCCGCCGACGGCGCGGGCGCGGGTGTCGGGGGTGCGGGCCGTGCGGTACGCCCGGCGGAACGGGGCCGCGGCGCGGCGCGGGTCGTCGGCGTCTTCGTACGCCGCGGCGGCTTCGAGCAACGCCAGCGCCGACGCTTCCGCCAATGGGTAGCGGTCGGCCAAGGCGATGAGTTGATCGGGCCGGGTCGTGGCGTCGGCGGTGAGGCGGGCCAGTTCGCGGCGGGCCTGCTGCTCGAACGGTTCATAAATCGCGAAGCCGTACTCGGCGACGAGTGACGTGAGATGCTGCCCGGCGGCGAGCCCGGCGCGGCGGAGTTGGCCGTCGATCTCGACCATGCGGTCGGCCAGGACGGGGTCGCGCAGGATGGCCTGGTAGTGGGACGCGGCGTCGCCGGGCTGGTTCGCCTCGCGCTCGAGCGGGCCCAGGGCCAGGTGGTACGCGACGAGTTCGTCCGGGCCGCTGACCGACGCGGCGACCTTGTCGAACACGGCGCGGCGCGCTTCGGGCGGCAAGGCCTCGTCGTCGGCGGCGAGGCGGATCAGTTCGAGCACCACCGAGACCGCGCGGCCACGGCCCCGAGTTTCGCTGCGATCCGTGGCCTCGGACAGCGCCACGTCGGACCAGGCCTCCGGGTCCTCGGCGTCGTCGAGCGTCGTCGCGTCGAGCGGGTCGCGCCCTTCGGACAACGCGTTGAGCATCGCCGTCACGTCGGCGTCGTCGAGGGTGCCGGCGGAGTCCGTGCCGTGGTGGTCGCGCAGGGATTGCAACGCGGCGGTCGCGCCCTCAAGAAGAAGGTCAGCACGCTCGGCCGCGACGCCCAGGGTCGCCAGCGCCAGGCCCGGTTCGGGGTCGTCGGGGCCATGCTCGGCGGAGGCGATCCTGCGGCGCAGGCGCTGCTGGCCCTGCGTGACGGACACGAACCCGTTGACCGCCTGGGGCGTGGCCGACACCAACTCGCCGCGCCCCGCGGCCCACGCCGCGCCCGTGGGCCAGGCCAGCGTTTGTTGCAGCTCGCCGTCTTCCAAACGGTAGACCCGCAGCGACGGCCCGGCACCGACCAGCACCCGATCGCCATCCACCACCGGCACGCAGTGATGATCCTCGACCTGTACCGGCAGGTTCGGCTTCATCCACCGCGTCTCAAACGTCTCCGCATCGAGGCACCAAAGGTTCGCGCCCTGGACCAACAAGGTGTCGGCGGGTCCACCCAGCCCTTGTTGGTTCACGGCCGTCCACCGCGCCCGCTCGACCCACGGCGCGGCGTCGGCGTTGAACGGCCGCATGACCTCGCCGGTCGCCGGGTCCAGCAGCCACGCCCCCAGCGCCGTGGGCGCGCCGCGCCCCTCGTCGGGGCGTTGCATCACCGAGATCATCACCCCGGCGTTTAACACGGCCGGCCCGGTCTGGCCCTGCACGCCGGCGGTCAGCGCCCGCCGCGCCGCCAGCCGCGCGTTGCGAGCGTCGAACACGTCGTCCAACCCGTCGCCGTCGGGCTCGAAATCGACCTCAGCGGGCTCGGGTTCGACCAGCGTTTTACGGAGCCACCACAGCCCGCCGTCGCGCGGGTCCAGCGCCGCCGCCACGCCCAGCCCCTCGTCCACGAACAGCCGCCCCCCCGCCGCAACCATCGGCGTCACCGGCGGCATCGCGCCCATCCCGTTGGGGTGGCTCGTGCTGGCCAGGTGACGCGACCAACGCATCGCCCCCGTCGCCGCGTCCAGCCCCGCCACATAGGTGTCCACAAAACCCGACGGCTGAACCCGACGCAGACGCACCGCCACCACCCCCGGCCCCGCGTCCACCGGCACGCCCATGAAACCCGCCTGCTCAAACGACGCGTCCAGGTCGCTCGGCTCCACCGACCACACCACCGAGCCGTCTTCCCGGTCGAAGCACCAAAGCCCCGCGCCCGTGTCGCCCTGCATCCGCGCCCGCCGGTTGCGCGGCGAACTCACCCGCGCCGGGCCCAGCACCGCGTACACATGCCCACCGGACAACATCACCCCGCGGTGGTCCAGCAGCGACTGCCCCAGCGCCGCCGCCTGCCCGTACCCCGACAACGTCGGCCACCACCGCGCCCAGCGCGTCCGGCCCGAAGCCCGGTCCACGCTCGCGACCGACATGCCGTCGCTCGCCCACACCGCGTCGTCGCTGAGCACCACGCCCGGCTGTAATCCCAGGCGTGTCAGGCCCGGACGGGCGTTGCCACGGCCCCGCTGCCCCTGGAACACGATGCGCTGGCCCTGACGGATCGCGACCCCGATCTGGTCGGCCGATGACCCGGACTCACCGTCCGCGCCGGCGGCCAAATCGTTCCACCACGCCGTCCACAACGCCCCGTCCAACGACGCCGGCTCGGTCGACAAACCGCCGTCGCCGACCCACGCGCTCGGCGCGGCCGCGGCCAGCGCGGACCGCATCCGCTCACCGGCGCGGATCAGCCCCGACCGCCGGGCCGCGAATCGTTGCTCGGTAGACGAGGGGTGTTCTTCCAACTGCTCCAGCACCGCCAGCGCCGCGGCCGGCTCGCCGCGCTCCAGCATCACCGCGCACCACGCCAAGTTCGCCTCCAGCCCCGACGCCGTCAGCCAGTACCGCCGCCCCACCTCCGCCAGCGCCTCCGCGTCGTACCACGACGCGCCGCCGTCCGCGCCCGCTCCCGCCTGCATCGCCTCGGCCAACGCCCGCGCCGCCGCCGGCTCCGCGTCCCGTTCGTAGACCGCCCGCAGTTCTTCGTCCCCCGCCAACTCCCGACGCACCCACCACGCCGCGTCGACAAACCGCTCGTCCCCCACCGGCATCAGCTTGCCCGGGTACGTTTCCGCCAAGTCCACCAGCGCCGCCACCGCGTCCGTCAGCCGGCCCTGCGCCCGCCACTGCCGCGCCCGCTCGGCCAACTCCATCGCCGCCGGCGAGTCCTCGACGTACACCGACTGCGCCCCGGCCGACCCACACCAACCGATAAAAACCACGGCCACCACCCACCCCGCGACCCGCACGGCCCACGCGGCCCCCGAGGCCCCGGAGGCACAAGGAACGCGCCAGGACCGCCGACGGTGTCGCTCGTTTCGCATACCCCATGTTACGGCTGCGCCCGCCCCGACCCCCGAGAAAAACCCCGCCGCCGCGTTCTCGGCCGCCCCAGATCTGCACCGCCCCGCCACCGCAAGATGCTTGCAACGAGAAAACTCCAGAACCCTCGCGGCGTGCCTTTACAATGCCCCGCTCGACCGGTCGAAAAGCCCTGTTCGCTCCGCGTTTCCGCAGGACCGCCATGCCCTCCTCCCAGCCCCAGCCCGTCGCCCCGTCCGTCCGCCGCCAGAGCGCCCCGCACGTCGCCATCGCCGGCGCGACCGGGGCCGTCGGCGAAGAGTTCCTCCGCGTCCTCGCCCAGCGCCACTTCCCGATCGGCAAGCTCACGCTGCTCGCCAGCGCCCGCTCGGCCGGCAAAACGCTCGCCTTCAACGGCGACGATTACACCTGCGAAGAACTGACCGAAGACAGCTTCAAGGACGTCGATCTCGCGCTGTTCTCGGCCGGCGGCTCGATCTCCAAGAAGTTCGGCCCCGTGGCCGTCGACGCCGGCGCGGTGGTGGTCGACAACTCGTCCGCCTTCCGCATGACCGACGGCGTGCCGCTGGTGGTGCCCGAAGTCAACCCTGAAGCGATCACCGACGCGAACATCGGCCTGGGCAGTGACAACGTGGCGGGGATCATCGCAAACCCGAACTGTTCAACGATCATCATGCTCATGGCGGTGACGCCGCTGCACCGCGCGGTGGCCGTGAAGCGCATGGTCGTCAGCACGTACCAGGCGGCGAGCGGCGCCGGCGCCGCCGCGATGCGCGAACTCGAACAGCAGACCCGCGAAGCGCTCTCCGAGCCCGGCGCCGTCGGCGAAGTGAAAACCCAGGCCATCTTCCCGTTCCAGTACGCCTTCAACCTCTTCAGCCACAACTCCCCGATGCAGCCCAACGGCTACAACCAGGAAGAACTGAAGATGGTCCACGAGACGCACAAGATCTGGGCACAAAACGAAAACGAGAAAACGGCCATCACCGCGACCTGCATCCGCGTGCCGGTCATGCGCGCCCACGCCGAGAGCATCAACCTCACCTTCGCCCACCCACTCCCCGAAGACGAGGCGCGGCGTCTGCTGGAACAAGCCCCGGGCGTGTCGCTCATCGACGACCGCGCCAACAACCGCTTCCCCATGCCGCTGGACGCGACCCACCGGGACGATTGCTACGTCGGCCGCATCCGCCGCGACCTCTCGCAGCCGGGCGAAACGGGTCTAGATTTGTTTGTTTGTGGTGATCAGGTGCGCAAGGGTGCGGCGCTGAATGCCGTGCAGATCGCCGAGTTGTTGTTGCGGTAACGCCGCCAACCGCCCGGCTTCGGCTACGCTTCATCCATGGCCCCGACCGTCACCCGGTTGATCCTCTCGTTCGCGCTCCTCGTGACCGCGCCGGTCTACTACGTCTTGTCGATGATCCTGGCGCACGAAGTGCTCGACGTCGCGTACCGGCACGAGGAAGTGACCTACGCGGTGGTGGGGTTCACGGGCGCCGCCGGCTTCGGGCTGGGCTGGTGGGGCATCTGGCGCGGCGAAGTCACGTGGAACCCCAAGCGCGTCGGGCGGACCTGGGGAGTGTTTGTCCTTTCGTTCCTGCCGGGCGCACTCATCGGTGCGGCGATCGTCCCGCTGACCTATTCCAAGGACACCACCCCGATCCTGATCCTCGCCCCGATCGTGTGGCTGATCTTCTGGCTGTTCGGCACCGCGCTGGTCTGGAAGGAGTCGGCGGACGAGCGTGCGGCGCGGCTCGCGGCACTGGGGATGAACGGCCTGCCGTGCCCGAACTGCGGCTACAACCTCACGGGCATGCGCGAGTGCAAGTGCCCTGAATGCGGTGCGGCGTACACGCTGGACCAACTCTTCGCGGCGGTGGACGAACAACGCCGGCCGCTGGACGCCGCGGGTGCGTGACCGCAGACACCTTCGGCGGCTTTGTAAAACCGCTCAACGCAGCTTCACGCCGCGGTCACCGAAGGCACCGGTCACGGCCTTCACCATCGCATCGCACGCGGCGTTGAGTTCGTCGGCGGTGCGCGGGGGCAGGCCGGCGAAAGCAACACGGAAGGTCACGGCCCGGTCGTCGTTCTTCTCGAACACATCCGCGACGGACACACCGGTGAACCATTCGGGGCCGGCGTTGCGCAACACCGGCAGCACGTCTTTCACGGACACCGACGCCGGCATCGTAAAGCTGAGCATGCGGATCACGTCCGGCGCGGCCCGCAGTTCCGTCATTGGTTCGCGCACCGGTTCGTGCTGCAAAGCCTTGGTTTCAAGCTCGAAGTAGCTCGGCGTCGCGCCCTTGATGTTGAAGGCCTTGATCGTGACGGGGTGCACCTCGCCGACCACGCCGACGCGCCGGCCGTCGAGGGTCACGGACAGCGACCGGTACGGGTGCAGCGCCCCGGCCAGCGGTTCGTCGTCGGACAACTCGGCGAAGGTGAACGGCAGGTGCAACGCCTTGCCGAGTTCTTCAATGACACCCTTGAGGTAGAAGAGGTCGACGGCGTCGTTGTTGCCGCCCCAGTCGCCGGGGCGCACCGCGCCGTAGCCGACACCCCAGAGGACGTGGCGTTCGGTGACGCCGGGGGCCCCGTCACTATCGGAAGCGGAGTTGTCACTTCCGGGGGGGGCGGGGTGGAAGGTGCGGGTCCACTCGTAGAGCTTGACGTCGGGGCTCTGGAACCGGCGGTTAAGCGCCATGGCCTGGAGCGCCGGGCCGAGCGTGTTGTTCTTGAGCAGCGCGTAGTCCTTGTCGAGCGCGTTGGTGATCTCGACGTGGGGCCAGAGCGCGTCGCCGTCTTTGAGGCCGAGCTGTTCGCGGACATTTCGGGCGTAGAAGCCGTCGGTGTAGACCTCGTAGAACCCGTGCGCGGTGAGCAGACCGTCCACCGTCGCCTCGACGTCCTGCTCGTGGGAGGCGGAGACGCCGGCGTCGATGGCGGGCAGGGCTTCGGGCAACTCGTTGTAACCGACCGCGCGGGCGAGTTCCTCGTAGAGGTCTTCGGGTTCGACCACGTCCCACGCACGGTGCGGCGGCACGCGGAAGGTCGTGTCGTCCACGGCGGTAAAGCCGTAGCCCTCGAGGATGCGTTTCACTTCGGCGGGGTCGAAGTCGCGCTCGAAGAACGCGGAAAGATCCGCAAAATCCAGCGAAACCGTGTGCTGCGCGTCGGCCCAGTCGCCGACCATCGCGAGCGGGCCGGTCGGCTCGGCGGCGCCGGCCTGGGTGAGCACGTGGGCGATGCGTTCGGACGCCACGGGCACCAGCGTCGGATCGCAGCCGCGCTCGAAGCGCGCCGACGAGTCGGTGGCGATGCGGGTCTTCCGCGCCGCGAGGCGCACGGCCACGGGGTCGAACGCCGCGCTCTCGAGCAGCATGCGCTTTGTCGTGTCGGTAACCTTGGATTCTTCGCAGCCGATCACGCCGGCGACCGCGAGCACCTTTTCATCATCGGCGATGACGACCGTTCCGGCCGGCAGCTTGATCGATTCTTCGGCAAACAGCGGGTGGGCCTCCTCGCCTTCACGCGACTCCCGGATCGTAATGCCACCCCGGATCGTATCGGCGTCGAAAGCGTGGGTCGGTTGGCCGAGCTCGCAATTGACGAGGTTGGTGACATCGATGAGCGCGTGCCCGGTGACGAGGTCAGCGGCTTCGAGCAGCTTGGTTTCGTCGGGGCCGAGCTTCGCGTGGTTGACCTTCACCGCGAAGGGCGCGAGCGCGTACCGCAAGCACTTGTCGGTCTCGATCGTGAGCGGGATCGGCGCTTCACCTTGATCGAGGCTTTGCGTCGCCGGCGTCTGCAGCGGCGCGTTCAACCGCACGGCGAGTTCGCGGGCCACGCCGGAGTACGCGTAGTGGTCGCCGCGGTTGGCGAGCAGCTCGAGGGTGTAAACCGTGTCTTCGACGCCACCGACATTGAGCGTCTCGACGCGTTTGACTTCGAGCCCGAGGTCGTCGAGCAGCCGGTGCAGTTCGAGCGGGTCGCTCGGCGTGGCCGGGCAGAAGCGTTGGAGTTGCGACAGCGCGAACTTCACGCGGCACCCCTTCCGTTGAGGGCGGTGAAGAAGCGGTGGTCGTGTTCGTAGAGGCTTTTGACGCGGTCCAGGCCGAGCCACTGCGCGGTCATGCGGGTGGTGCCCCAGCCGAACGCGATGCCGCGGACGCCGGGCTGATCGAAGCCGAACTCGCGCAGGAGCTTGGGGTGGATCATGCCGGCGCCCATGATGGTGACCCAGCCCTGGCCGTGGCACGCGGGGCAGGGCTTGCCGTTGAGTTCCATCGCGCCCTTGCAGTTGGTGCAGGCGATGTCCAGACCGATGCTCGGCTCGGTGTACGGATAGAACTTGGGCTTGAAACGGAACTTCGCGTCGTCGCCGTACATGTTGCGGGCGACGTAGCTGAGCACGCCCTTGAGGTGGGCGAACGTGATGCCCTTGTCCAGCCAGAAGCCTTCGAGCTGGTGGAACATCGCCAGGTGCGTCGCGTCGACGGCCTCGTTGCGGTAGACCCGGCCCGCAGACGCAACCTTGATCGGCAGGTCGCCACCGCGCTGGAGCGTGCGGGCCTGGATGGTGGTGGTGTGCGAGCGGAGCAGGTTGCCGCCGTCGACCCAGAAGGTGTCCTGCATGTCGCGGGCCGGGTGGTGTTCGGGGATGTTGAGCGCATCAAAGTTGTAGAACGGCGTCTCGACCTCGGGCCCGTCGCCGAGCACAAAACCGAGCCGGCGCAGCACGTCGAGGCTCCGTTTCTCGACCGCGTGGACCGGGTGGATCATGCCCCGCCGCGTGATGCGTCCGGGCAGGAACACGTCGACGCGTTCGCGCTCCAGCCGCGCGGCGGTCTCGGCCTTGCCGGCGTCGGCCTTCGCGGCTTCGAGTTTGTCTTGGATCAGAGCCTGTGCTTCGTTGAGTTCTTTGGCGCGGGCCTTGCGGTCTTCGGGCGCGAGCTTGCCCAGCTCCTTCATCGCCGCCTTGAGTTGGCTTTTCTTTCCGAGAAACTCGACACGCAGCGCCTCCACGCCCTCGGCCGGATTCGGCGAGCTTTGCGCGGCCGACAGACGCTCTTCAAACGACGCGACGTGTTGCGAAACCTCCAGCATGGGGCGGGAATCCTAAAGCATCGACGCCGGGACCGCCACGGACGGACGCCCGAACCACCAAACGCAAAAACATGAATCGTTCACACCGACGCCACCGCCTCGGGCTGCGCCTGCTCGGCCTTGGCGCGCTGCTCGAGGAAGGTCCGGGCGGGCATGGGAAACAGCAACAGCAGCAACAGGTCGCGGTGGCTGCGGATCAACTGGCCGTGGGTCTGGTAGACCTTCGCCAGATCGATGTCGTCCACGAGGTCCGCGGGTCGGCCGAGGTACGGCGGCTCGCCGTTGCCGACCTTTTCGAGCACGCGCGAATCGACCGGGCCGGGCAGCTTGCCGTACTTGCCCATCACCACGTCGCGGAACGGGATAGAGACCTGTTTGTAGGGCTGCCCGAGGATGATGTTGAACGCGGCCTGGCTGCCGATGATCTGGCTCGTCGGCGTGACCAGCGGCACGTACCCGGCGGCCTTGCGCACACGCGGCACCTCTTCCAGAATCTGCGGCAGCAGGTCGAGCTTGCCCTGGTCGGCGAGCTGGCTGTGCAGGTTCGAGATCATGCCGCCCGGAATCTGCGACTCGAGCTGCGCGGTGTCGGCGGGCGGGTAGCCGCGCGGCTGCATGAGCTTTTCTTCGATAAGCGCCACCGCCAAATCGCACGCGTGCCGGTCGCGCTGCTTGAGCAACTCGATCGCCCGGGTGATCTGCCGCGCCTGCTCGGCGGTCGGGTTTTCGGGCCAAGCGGTGCCCATGTGCTCAGCAGTTTTGTCGATGTCGGCCAGGGCTTTGCGTTGTTCGCGCAGCACCGCGTCGATCTCGCCGAAGCGTTGGCGGTCGACGTTGGTTTCGAGTTCGAGCGCGTCGGCAAACCACTGCATCAACTCCACCGGCGGCTGCGCGGTCCCGCCGGCCAGCGGGCCGTGCCCGGTGTCGAGCTTGTCCACGCCCGTGAGCATGCCCACGACATACGTCGCGCACGCCAACCCGGTCGTGCAGTGGCTGTGTAGCGTGATCTCCACGTCGGGGAAGTCGCGCTGCAAGGCTTCGATCAGCTCAAACGCGTCCGTCGGGTGCAGCAGCCCGGCCATGTCCTTGATCGCCAGCGCGTCGGCCCCGCAGTCCAGCGCCTTGCGGGCAAAGGTGACGAAGTGCGCGGTGTCGTGCACCGGCGAGGTCGTGTACGAGATCGCGGCCTCGGCGACGCCGTTGAACGTCTTGGTCGCCATCAACGCCGTGACCAGGTTCCGCACGTCGTTGAGCGCATCGAAGATGCGGATGCGGTGAGCGCCCGGCCCCGAAAGCTTGTTGCGGTTCGGGGCCGACTCGCCCTTTGGGTTGGCCGGCGCCGAGCCGGAGCGCACGGCTTCCTTCATGAACTCGCTGACGACGTTGTCGGGGTACGGGTTGTAGCCGAACAGGTTCTGCCCCCGGCACAACGTGCGGACCTGCACGGGTTCGTGGCCTTCGGGCACGTCGTCCAGACACTGCCGGATCGCGTCGAGCCGGGCAAACGGGTCCTCGCCGGTGAACCGCAGCGACGCGTCCAGCACCGCCCCGCCCCACAGCTCCATGCACCGGTACCCCGCGTCCCGCAGCAGCGGCAGCGCCTTCATGCACTGCGCCCCGGCCATGCGCGTCGCCAGCAACGACTGGTGCCCGTCGCGCAGGGACGTATCGACGAACTCGATGGAACCGGCGGAATGCCCCTTGGTCACCATAAGCGGGCATGGTAGCATTAGGCGTTTGGCGCACCGGGAGAGACGCTTCCATGACCGCTCGCCGAATCACGCGTTGGCTGGGTGTCGCGGCGTGCATCGCCGTGGCGCTCCCCGCGCCCGGTGCGTTCCTGAAGTATCAAATCGACTTCGAAGCGCCGGTCCACCAGATCGGCCGTCAACCCAAACTCGGCGGTAGCGACGGGGTCAGCTGGGTATCCGGCCCGGACTTCGGCCCGCGGCAGACCGCCCACGGCGCCGTCCCCATCGTCGGCCGTTCCGCCCCGGGCACGCCGACGCAATCGCTCGTGTTTCAACTCCCCGCCGCGGATAACGACGCGGTCACCTCCGCAAACCAGGCAATGCGCCTCGAACTGCGCGACGGCGGCGAGCGCTACACGACATCGTTCCGGCTGCGCTTCGACAAACTGTCTCACGCGACCGACCCGTTCCCCGACACGTTCCGCGTCCTCGTGGACCGCAACGCGTCGCTCGACTTCCTGTCCGACGGGGCCGGGCGCGGCGTCATCCGGTTCTGGGACGGCGGGTTCGCGCCCGACGTGCTCGGCGGGTTCCGGCCCATCGGACGCGGCGGCGAGATCCCGACGTTCGTCCTCGGCACCTTCGAGCCCGGCGAGGTGATGCGGATCGCGCTGCAGGTCGATACCGGTGCCGAACGCATGCGCATAATGCGCGACGGCGTCACCGTCTGGACCGGCGGGATCGAGCTGTTCGACCAGGACGTCAGCGACGTCCAGTTCGCCATGCTCGACCACGGCGTCCTGGGCAACACCCGCGCCCGCCTCGACGAAGTCAACGTCCGCGTCAACCCCGAGCCGGGCACGCTCGGCATCATCCTGCCCGCCCTCGCCGCTTCCGTCGCGCGGACGCGCTGCCGCGCCGCGGCGTAAGCCACCAATCTCACAAAACCCACAGATTCACCCTCCGTGAAACTGTTCTGCAGACCGCGTTTCGCCACGCGCCGCGATACACTGCGCGGTCCCATGAACACGACCGCCTCCAACGCCGACGCAACCCGCGAAGCGGACGCCCCCAAGCCCCACCGCTACGACTTCGCCGCCCTCGAAGCCAAGTGGCAGCAGCGCTGGGAAGAGCAACAGACCTTCGCCACGCCCAACCCGGCGGACGAGGCCTTCGACCCCGACAAGCCCAAGTTCTACGTCCTGGACATGTTCCCGTACCCCTCCGGTGTCGGGCTGCACGTCGGGCACCCGCTGGGGTACATCGCCACCGACATCGTCGGACGGTACAAGCGGGCGCGCGGGTTCAACGTGCTGCACCCCATGGGCTTCGACGCGTTCGGCCTGCCCGCCGAGCAGTACGCCGTCGAGCACAACGTCCACCCGCGGATCACGACGCAGAACAACATCGACAACATGGTCGCCCAGCTCAAGCGCCTCGGCATGGGCTACGACTGGAACCGCAGCTTCGCCACCACCGACCCCGGCTACGTCAAGTGGACGCAGTGGATCTTCCTGCAGATGTATCACAGCTACTTCGACCCGGTCGAGAAGAAGGCGATGCCGATCGCGACGCTGGTCGAAAAGCTGGAGGGCGAAGACTACCTGCTCGGGATTAACGCCGAGCTGCTGTGGTCGGGCATCGACGAAGACCTCGAATCCATCACCGGCGGGCGCGTCGGCGCCCGCAAGTGGCACGAACTCGACGAAGGCCAGAAGTCGCGCCTGCTGGATGAGTATCGCCTCGCGTTCATGGCCGACGTCGAGGTCAACTGGTGCCCGGGCCTGGGCACGGTGCTGGCCAACGAGGAAGTCACCAACGACGGCCGCAGCGAACGCGGCAACTTCCCGGTCTACAAACGCCCGCTCAAGCAGTGGATGCTGCGGATCACGGCGTACGCCGACCGTCTGGCCGAGGACCTGGACCTCGTGGACTGGCCCGAACCCGTGAAGCTGCTGCAGCGCAACTGGATCGGCAAAAGCCACGGCGCACAGGTTCATTTCAAACTTGCTGACAGCGAGCCGGGGCGTGTCGCCCCGGAAGACCGGCCCGACACGGGCCGGCTCGCTGAGACCATCACCGTTTTCACCACGCGCCCGGACACACTCTTCGGCGCGACGTACATGGTCCTCGCCCCCGAGCACGAGTTGGTCGACGTCATCACGACCGACGCCCAGCGCGACGCGGTAAAGCAGTACCAGAAGCAAGCCGCCGAGAAGACCAGCGTCGAAAGACAACAAGACGCGAAAGTAAAGACCGGCGTCTTCACCGGCGCGTACGCGATCAACCCGGTCAACAACGAGCCAATCCCCGTCTGGGTCGCCGACTACGTGATGATGGGCTACGGCACCGGCGCGATCATGGCCGTGCCGGCACACGACCAACGCGACTACGCGTTCGCGACAAAGTTCGACCTGCCCATCGTAGAGGTCATCGCCGGCGGCGACATCACCAAAGAGGCCTTCACCGGCAACGGCAAGCTCGTCAACTCCGGCATGCTGGACGGCCTCGACGTGCCCGAAGCCAAACAGAAGATCGCGCAGTGGCTCGAACACCACGGCCACGGCCACGCCACCGTCAACTACAAACTCCGCGATTGGCTCTTCTCCCGCCAGCGTTACTGGGGCGAACCGTTCCCGGTGCTGCACGGCCCGGACGACGAGATCGTCGCGGTCGACGAGTCCGAGCTGCCCGTCGAGCTGCCGGAGATGGACGACTTCAAACCGCACGGCACGGCCGACCCCGAAGCACCGCCGCGTCCGCCGCTCGGGCGTGCCCCCGAAAGCTGGCGCAACGTCACTCGCGACGGAAAGACCTACACCCGCGAGCTCAACACCATGCCCAACTGGGCCGGCTCGTGCTGGTACTACCTGCGCTACCTCGACCCCCGGAACGAACAAAAACTGGTCGACGCCGACGTCGAGAAGTACTGGATGGTCAGTGAAAAGAAGTCCGGCGGCACGCATGCCGGCGGCGTGGACCTCTACGTCGGCGGCGTCGAGCACGCGGTGCTGCACCTCCTCTACGCCCGGTTCTGGCACAAGGTGCTCTACGACCTGGGCCACGTCAGCACACCCGAGCCCTTCGGCCGGTATTTCGCGCAGGGGTACATCCAGGCGTACTACTACGAAGACGAACAAGGCGTGCGCGTCGAAGCGACCAAGGTCATGGACACCAAATCCGGCCAACCCGCCGGCGAGGTGCAGGACCGCAAGGACACCGACTGCGCGTTCGAGTACGAAGGCCGACCGGTCAAACGCATGTACGGCAAGATGGGTAAGTCGCTGCGCAACGCGATCGCGCCCGACGACGTGTGCGAGCAGTACGGCTGCGACACACTCCGGCTCTACGAGATGTATATGGGTCCGCTCGAGCAGAGCAAGGTGTGGAACCCGGCCGACATCGTCGGCGTCCACCGCTTCCTCAATCGCCTGTGGCGCAACTTCATCGACGAAGACACGGGCACCCTCAAGGTCAGCAAGGACAACCCGACCGATGAGTTGCTGCGCCTCACGCACAAGACCATCAAGCGCGTCACCGAGGCGATGGACGCGATGCAGTTCAACGTCGCCATCGCGGCGCTGATCGAGCTGAACAACGCGCTGGTCCCGCTGGACGCCGTGCCGCAGTCCATCGCCGACGAGTTGGTCGTGATGCTCGCGCCGCTGGCGCCGCACGTCGCCGAAGAACTCTGGGAACGCCTCGGCCACCACCTGCCGGGCGACTCGGTCGTGGACGTCGAGTGGCCGGAGTTCCGCCCCGAATTGCTGGTCGAGGACACGCTCACGCTGCCCGTGCAGGTCAACGGCAAGCTGCGCGGCAAGGTCACCGTCCCCGCCGACGCCGACCAGGCCGCCATCGAGGAAGCGGCGAAGGCAAACGAGAACGTCGCCGAGCACCTCGAGGGCAAGACCATCCGTAAGGTGATCGTGGTGCCCAGGAAGCTGGTGAACCTGGTGGTGGGGTAAATGGATCGGCTTGGCCGCCCCGCCTCGCAAGCTTTGCCTCCCGCAAGTCCGCGTACGCGCGGAGCGTTACTAGACATCCTGCAACGGACGATCCTCATCGCTTGTGGATTTATTCTCTGCGCATTGCCGATGACACCAATCACCTTTGGCGGTGTATTCCCGCTGATGTGCTTGCTGCTGCCACTTTATCCAGTCCTGATGACTGGTGGGGCTTGGCTCGTGCTTGAAGGCTTGCTGCCAACAAACAAGCTGCGACCCGTGACGAATCTCGTTATGGGTATTCTGATCGGCGGGCTCACGGCGTGGGGGCAACTTGAGTTCACACCCGTGATTCAACGAACTGGCTTTTCGCAGCATTTCATCGTCGTGACCGTCGGGTGTGGTTTATTTGCCGGCCTTATGAGGCTTGTGTACCTCGAGGACATTGCCCGCCGCCGCTAACCTCGCCCCATGCGTCCCGACCTGCACGTCAACCCCGACCGCCTGCCGCGCCCGGTCGCGTGCCACCTGCGCATCTCGGCATGGTGCCGGGGGTGCAACCGGGTGTTGCCGCGGCTCGAGCGCGGCGCGTGCGCGCACTGCCACCGGCCGTTCGACCGCGCGGACCGCAAGACGTTCCTGCGTGAGCCGCGCGAGCCGGACCGTCCGAGCCTGCCTTCGTTTTTGTTCCCCATCGTTGTCGCGGTGGTCGTCTACACCAGCGCGTGGTGGCTCGACGGCTGGGTCGTCAAGGCGATCTGGCTGAGCGAGCGGAACTGGCCGATGGCGTCGATGGCGATCATCTGGGTGCGCACGGTGGTGGTCGTCGCGGCGCTGCTGTACCCGATCCGGCTCACGCGGTGGGACCACTTCATGACGTACTGGATCGTCGGCGGCCTCGCGGGTGGCGTGCTGGCGCTGCCGTTCGGTTGGTTCGCGATGCTGCCCGGAGTGATCGCGGGGATGGGCGCGGCCATCTGGACCCGCTGGTTCACGATCTCGGCGTTCGGTGCGCCGTGATTCTGTGTCGAGGCGCGGCGACACTCCGGGCCGCCGTGATTTACAAATAGGCCGTGGCAGACGACACACCGCCTCATGACGACGCAACGGGCCCGGCCGAGCCACGGGTGTCGCCCGGCCTGCCGCTAAGCGTGGACCGATACTGCCACGAATGCGGCTACAACCTGCGCGGGCTCGTCGAGCCGGTCTGCAGCGAGTGCGGCCGACCGTTCGACCCGGCGGACATCCGCAGCTACCGCGAAACCCCCCGGCCGACCCCCTGGTGGCAGAACGACCGGTCGCAGCGGGTCGGCTTTGTCGTCGCCGGCCTCGCGGTGTTTCTGATGCCGGCGACCTGTATGCAATTTGAATGGTCGTCGGCGTGCTGCGTCACCATCCTGATCTATCCGCTGGTCATGGGGACGGCTTCGTATCTGCTCCTGCGCGGCGTGCTGGCGGAATGGATGGACGGTGTCATGACCAACATCTTTTTGGGGATCGTCATCGGCGTGGCGGGCTTTGTCTTTCAGATGACGCTGATCGTGACGTTCGAAGGTTGGTGGACCGAATGGATCGATACGTCGGCCGTATTGCTCAGCGGCGGGGCCGGCGGCGTCGCAGGGTTGTTCCGTCTGCGCGAAGTGATCTGAACCACGCGACCCAAGATCGCGAAGGCGCGAAAGACTATTCGCAAGGGTGCTTCGACCAGGGTTGGCCACACGAATTTCACTCCCAATTCTGGATCGTTGCGCGATCCAAACGCGACCGCTGGGACACGCCGAGCACGTAATTTCGGGCCGTGAAGACGGCCACCCCTCCAAGAAAGACTCATCCGCATCGGGCAAGCAACTTCCGGAAGCCGACCACGTCGGCGACCGCGCGCAAGCCGCTCCCCACCGCCTGGTGCCGCGGCTGCAACCGGGCCCTGCCGCGCGTGAAGCGCGGCGTGTGCACGCGTTGCCACCGCACGTTCAACCGTTCGGATTGGTCGTCGTTCCGACGCGAGCCGGCCGAGGAAGCGCGCCAGAGCCACGCGACGGCGGCGCTGTTCGCGTTGTCGGCCGCGGCGGTCTACGCCCTGTGGCACGTCGTGGACGGGTACGTCGCCGCGGCGATCTGGCACTCGCAGCAGGCCTGGCCGATCGGCGGGCTGCTGATCGTGTCGCTCCGCACCTGGTTGGTCACGCTGCTGACGCTGTGTGCGTTGCGGCACACGCACTACGACCGGCTGATCTTGCTCTGGCCGGCGGGCATCGTGCTGGGCGGGCTGCTCGCCTGGCCGCACGGATCGACCGCGCTGCTCGTGGGCCTCATCGTGGGCGCGTCGGCGGCCATCACCGCCAGAGGGATGTCGCTAGGGCTTGTGATGCGGCACGGAGTGTAATCAAGCGAGCAACGCGAGGATCATCGGTCGCCCATATCATTGCCACCGTGCGTTGGCTGCTCATATTCGCCATCTTCTTAGCCGGTTGCCGCACTTCATCTGTTGTTGACCAAACAACTGATTTGACCGGCACCTGGAACATCGCTGAGGCAATCGAAGGACATACGGAGAACGCGCCATCGCAGATCTTCTTCACCGAAGACAATAAGGTCGTGATCGACAATGAATCGATGCGCTTTCGCGCTCACCCTCCTTACCTCATCGTGTGGGAAGACGAAACCCCCGAGTTACCGACCGCTGTCTATTTCGTGTTGGAGGAGGGTCAGCTACGGATTTGGACCGACGTAGGAACATTCGGTTACCGTCGCGCTCACGCGCAGTGAACGCAAAAACATTAACTGGAGTTCCGCCTTGGACAACGCAAGGCAGCGTGGCGACACTCGTCTTGTTCCCGTGACCGAGACCCCCTACGCCCAGCGCCCGACCCCCGCCTACACCACCGGCGGGATGCACCCGCTGCTCGCCAACCAGCCGCGCTATTGCCTGGCGTGTGGCGAGCCGCTCAAGCTCCCCGACAGCCTCGGCGAAGCGCCGCGCTGCGAGCACTGCCTCAAGCCCTTCGACCCCAAAGACCCGGCAAGCTTCGCGGTCGATCCGCCGTCCGAGCCCGTGCGGTGGTGGCAGACCGAGGCCGCGCCCGGGCTCGCGTGGCTGGTCCTCTACCCGCTCGGCTGCGCCGTGATCGGCAAGCTCATGCCCACCTGGGTCTACGGCATCGGCGGCGGCAGCGGCGGCACGGCCTCGGCGTTCGCCGGCGTCACCGTCGCGGTCGGGCTGTTCGTCTTCGGCTTCCTGCCCTGGCACTTCTCGTGTGTCTACCTGCTGCTGGTCGCGTTCGAGAAGCACCTGCGGGACGAGGTCATGTGGTACCTCATCGCCGGGGCCCTGCTGGGCGCAGTGATCGCCGCGGGGTACCACCCGGCTCTGATGCTCGTGGGTCTGCTGCTCGGCCTGCTTGCCGGGCTTGTGCGGCAGGCGTGGATGAATGCCGGCTGACCACGACGTGGAGTTTTTTCGTGTTCCGGCCGCAAGCCATTGGCGGTATCTTCCGGGGGTGATCCTCCTCATCGACAACTACGACAGCTTCACCTACAACCTGGTGCAGCGCATCGGCGAGCTGCTTGTCGCCGACGGCCGCGACCCCGACGAATTGCCCATGCGCGTCGTGCGCAACGACAAGATCACCCCCGACGAAGCGCTCGCACTAAACCCCGAGCACGTCATCATCTCGCCCGGCCCGTGTACGCCCAAAGAAGCCGGCGTCAGCTGCGACATCATCGACGCCTTTGCCGGCAAGGTCCCGCTGCTGGGCGTGTGCCTCGGACACCAGTCCATCGGGCACCGCTTCGGCATGACCGTCGACCGCCACTTCAAACTCATGCACGGCAAGACGTCCGACATCCAACACGACGGCAAGACGATTTTTGAGGGTGTGTCGAATCCCTTCACCGCGATGCGCTACCACTCGCTGGTGGTCACCGCCGACTCGTTCGACGACGACCGCTTCGAGGTCAGCGCGTGGTGCGAAGACGACGGAAAGAAAGTCATCATGGGCCTGCGTGCGAAGCCCGGGACGTTCGGCGATGCGCCGGTCGAAGGTTTGCAGTTCCACCCCGAAAGCTTCATGACCCCCGAAGGCCCACGGATGCTGGCAAACTTCCTGGGGTTGCCTGTGCCGGTTGCAGTTGATCAAGCTGTTTAACCGCCAAGACGCCAAGGACGCCAAGAAACAAGCTAAAACATCGGAAACACAAGACTCAATTTCCAGTCTTGGCGAACTTGCGGTACGTCATCTGCGAAATCTGTGCAATCTGTGGTCAAAAACTCGTCACGAAAAACTCACGACGCCCTTGAGCATCTTCGCCTCGGGCTTGATCCAGTCCGCGAACACCCCCGGAAGTTCTGCGACCTCACACCGGTGCGTGATCCACGATGCGGGATCGATCCGCCCCGCTTCCATGTGTTCAAGGATCACTCGGAAATCTTCAGGCAGCGCGTTGCGGCTGGACATCACGGTCATTTCCCGGCGGTGGAAGTTCGGGTCGTCGAACGCGACGTCGCCCAGCACCAGCCCGACGAAGACGAGCGTGCCGCCGTGCTCGGGCAGTTGGAACGCGGCCTGCATCGAGTGGCGGTTGCCGGTGACATCGAACACCTTCACCGGGCGGCCACCCTTCGCGGCCTGCCACTGCTCGTCCAGCGATTCGCCCGGCGTGATCACCAACGTGTCCAGCCCGAGCAGACGCTTCGCCGACGCCGCGCGCTCCTCCGACACGTCGATGCCCGTCACCTCCGCCCCGGCCAGCAACGCGAACTGCGCCGCCGTCAGCCCGATCGGCCCCAACCCGATGACCGCCACCCGCTCGCCTTTCGCAACCGCCGCCCGCGACACCGCGTGGCACCCGATGCCCAGCATCTCCACCAGCGCAAGCGCGTCATAACCCAACGACGCCGACTTGTGCAGCAACCGTGCCGGCACCACGATCAACTCACGCATCCCGCCCTCGGTCTGCACGCCCAGCACCTTCATGTCCACGCAACAATTGGTCCGCCCCACCGAACACGCGTGACACTGGCCACAGGACAAATAAGGCTCGACCGCGCACCGGTCGCCAACCTCCACGTTGGTCACGCCCCCGCCGACCTCGAGCACCTCCACGCCCAGCTCGTGCCCGATGATCCGCGGGTAGCTGAAGAACGGCTGCTCCCCCGCAAACGCATGGATGTCCGTCCCGCAGATCCCCACCCGGTGCACCCGCACCAAGACATCGCCTTGCCCCAACACCTCCGGCGGCGGCGCGGTCTCGGTGAGTTCCAACGTGCCCGGCTCTTGAAGAACAATCGTCTGCATGGCGTACCTCACCTTTAGCGTACCCACCCCCACTTGCCCGATCCGGACACCGCCGCACCCGGCGACCAACCGCCAAGACGCCAAGGCTGAGTTGAAGATTCAGGAATATCACCGAGGCCACTGAGGCGCAGAGACACAGAGTCTGCATGTGAATCCATCAAAACCCTGCGTTTGCTTGCTCTGTGCCTCTGTGTCTACGTGAACGCTGTGATATCTCATGCTCCTTCTTGGCGTCCTTAGCGTCTTGGCGGTTCATCTCGATCTGCGTCATCCGTGGAATCTGCGGTTAACTTCTCCTGATCCCCGTTCCCGGATCCCCGCACCCTGGCCTCATGTTCCACGTCGCCCTCTACCACCCCGCCATCCCGCAGAACACCGGCAACATCGCCCGCACCACCGTCGGCTTCGGCGCGCACCTGCACCTCATCCACCCGATGAAGTTCGAGATCACCGACCACGCCGTCAAACGCGCCGGCCTGGACTACTGGCCCTCCGTCCAACTCACCCAACACGAAAACGACAACGCGTTCCTGGCATGGCTCGACCAACACTGCGCCCAAGCCGTGGCTGAGGAGCGAAGCGACGAAGCCTCGGATCACGCCCACCAACGTTCCCGCCCTCAGGTCTGGCTCATCACCAAGTTCGGCGACACCCGCTTCGACCGCGCCGACTACCGCGACGGAGACGTCTTCATCTTCGGCAACGAAAACACGGGGCTGCCCGAGACTTGGCACGACCGCTTCCCGCGATCACGTCTGAACATCCCCATGCCCGGCCCCGCCGACGGCGCCCCCAACATCCGCAGCCTCAACGTCGCCAACACCGTCGCGATCGTCCTCGCCACCGCGGTCGCACGAACCCACCACGGTTGATGCCATGACACGGACGAAAGCCCAGGCAACTGAGGCCTCCACGGTAACCGATGCCCCCACGGTCTCGGTCGTCATCCCTGCACTCAACGAATCGGCTCAGATTGCGCAAACCATCCATAGAATCCGCCAGGCATTCGCGGCCTGCCCCGAACTCGCTGCGGGTTACGACATCACGGTCTGCGACAACGGCTCGGAGGACGATACCGCACGAGTCGCCGCACAAACCGGTTGCCGCGTCGTACATGAATCGACCCGACGCGTCGCCCAGGCACGCAACACTGGCGCGGCCGCCACGTCCGGGGAGTGGCTGCTCTTCATCGACGCGGACACCTGGCCCCCGCCCGAACTGATCGCGGACGTCGCCTCGCTTCTCTCGGACCATACATGCATCGGCTGCGGCAGCACGATCAAGATCATCGACGGGCCACGCTGGTACAAGCTTGTTTGGCACAGCAAGAACCGCAGCATGCGAACCTTCAAGTGGTGCCCGGGCGCGTTCATCCTCTGCCGACGGAACGCGTTTGACACGATCGGCGGGTTCTCCGACGAGCACTACGTCTTTGAAGAACTCGACTTCGTCCAACGCCTCAAGGCGCTGGCGAAGACCCGCAACCAGACCTTCCGTATCCTCCACCAGCACCCGTTTCACACCTCCGGCCGAAAGGGAGCCGACAAGGGCCTGTGGTGGCACCTCAAGCTCGCGTTCCGTCTGACCTTGTTCCACCGAAGCACGGTCCGGGATCCGGTTTTGGCAAAGGCATACTACGAGCCCAGCGGGTGAGCAACACGGGAAAGTTCGCATTGCCTCCCCATGCCCGGCCCCGCCGACGGCTCTCCCAACTTCCGCAGCCTCAACGTCGCCAACACCGTCGCGATCGTGCTGGCGACGGCCACCGCCCAATATCTCGACGACTTGTGAGTCGCCAGAATCGATGTGTGACATCCGAAAGTGCTGGAGAATGCTGTGCGAATCAAGAGACCAGACGGCCAACCGCCGATAGAGCTCGATGCGTGGAATCTCTTTGTCAAATCACACATCGATCTGGTTGCATTGGAACCTGTAGATGGGCTCCAAGCGATCACCCTACATAAAACTAGCGGAAGTCGATTCATGTTTCATGAAGGCGAAGTCTTCCATGAGTATCCGGACTCAAGAAACACGGACCTGTGGATCGAGATCGCGCAGCACTTCGAAGCAGACATCTACCACCAGGAGATACGGATCAAGCCCGATTGGTACGATGTCGCTTGGTGGGACGAAGATGTTCGTGGCGATATTCAGTGGGCCGAGCTTTTTCTTGAGAAACACGGACGCCCTCCGAAAAATGATCGTGAACTTCAACGTTTTATCGGGGTCGAATGTGCGGATGATGTGCGTCGTCTAAACTCAGAGTACCCAGGCCTCGGGCTTCGGCAGGTCTCGCCACCAGGTCTGATTGATCGCTTACTGGATTGGTGGTCACGACGACGAGGGCGATGAGCTAACCAATACAGATCAGATTTCCTCTCTCGTTGGTGCCTGAACCCCTCAAAGTTCATAGAGGTGAACTTGATGAAGAACAAACTGGCTATCACCGCGATCGGTTCGGTCATCATTTCGGCGTTGAATCCCGCCTTCGCCGAACCCCCCGCCGACTCCGACTGGGTCCTCGTCTGGTCCGACGAGTTTGACGGCGAGCAGCTCGACGCCACTAAGTGGGGCTCCGGCTCGACGCCGTGGGGTTCCGAAGCGCAGAGCTCGTGCACGCTCATCCCCGCCGAGGACACGTACCTTCAAGACGGGCACCTCGTGAACCGTTCGCGCCTCGGGCCGGTCGTCGGGCCCTCCGGCAAAGAGTTCAAGTACACCTCCGGCTGGGCGTGGAGCAGGACCTGGCTGACCTACGGCTACCTCGAGATCCGCGCGAAGTACCCCGACCACCGCGGCGCCTGGCCCGCGTGGTGGATGCTCCGCGAAGGCTGGCCGCCCGAGTTCGACATCGCCGAGTACCGCGGCGAACCACGGGGCTACATGACCCACGCCCTCTTCGACGAGGCCCGGCAGTGGACCACCACCCACACCCGCAAAGACGGCGGCGAAGACGGCGAGCCCATCGACTTCACCGACTGGCACGTCTACGGCTTCGAGTGGTCGCCCGGTCGGGTCCGCTACTACATCGACGGCCAACTCAAGCACGACGTCGAAGACCCCGACGTGCCGGCCCAGGCCATGTACGTCATCCTCAGCAACGGCACGAGCTGCGACGACGGCGACGGCACCGGCTTCCCCAACTACTACACCATCGATTACTTCCGCTGGTACCAGCACGCGCCAACCGACCAGCCCGTCGCGCCCACCGACCTGACCGCCACCATCGAAGAACACGGCACCGTCCTCAAATGGACCGCCCCACCCGACACCCCCGCCGCGACCCGCTACACGGTCCAGCGCGCCGACGGGCCGGACGCGCCGTTTGAGGAGATCGCCGCCGGCGCGTTCGGCTCGACGTTTACCGACGTAAACTCAACGAAGCCGGGGACGCGGTACGTCGTGGTCGCCCAAAACGATCACGGCCCAAGCCAGGCGTCGACCGAAACCTCGGCCGAGAAACCCTCGGACCCACCGTCGTAACGCGCAATCATCAAGTTCACTGCGCGTCGACCGAACCCGCCAGCATTCGCGCCGCCAGGCGTGTCGCCCCCAATCCGCTTGGCCGGCGATCCAACGCTCCGAACAACGCCTGCGCGGCGAGCTTGGCGTCGTGCACAGGAATCGGCGCGGACACGGGTGCCCGCGTGGGAAGCTGGGAAAACGTTTGGTTTGCCGGCCCGTCTCCGTTAGGTTGGCGTGTCTTTGCCGCAGCCGGAGAAAGCCCCGTGTCGATGTCCATGTCACGCTTCATCTGTTTGACGATTCTCGCGACCACCTCGGCTGCCCCCGCGTCGGCCGTGCTGGTCTCGCCGCGGCTGGAGTATCGCCACGAGGCGAGCGCGATCATGCCGTCGCCGAACGCGGGCACGCCGCCGATCCAGGACCGCGACCTGCTCGACAGCACCGCGTTCGGGTTCGGCGTCACGGAGTTGACCGCCGTCGGGCAGATCGGCGTCAGCGAGGCCGAGGTGTCGGTCGACACGACGATCAACCCGACGCAGATCCTGGTGGACGGCCAGCTCTCCTTCAGCACCAACAACGGCGAGACGGCCTCGGCCAACACGCGGAACACCCTCCGGTTCACCCTCGCTCAGCCGGCCCAGGTGTCCTACACCGGCAACCTCGCGGTCGGGGCGGGGCAGTTCGCCTTTGCCGCGTTCGGTCTCAACGGCCCGGGCGGCAGCCTCGACAGCGTCTCGCTCAACAACGACCAGAGCAGCGCCCTGGGGGGGGCGTTCCAGCTCGAGCCGGGGCAGTACTCGTTCGTACTCAACGCGAACCAGAACACCCAGCGCAACGGCAACACCTACATCGTCCGCGAGGGCACCGCGTCGTTCGACCTCAACGCGATCTTCACCGCGCTGACCGGTGTAACCGGCGACTACAACGGCAGCGGGCAGGTGGAGCAGGGAGACTTGGACCTGGTGCTGCAGAATTGGGGCGTGGATACCGGCGTGACCGGGCTCCCGGCCGGGTGGATTAACGACAAGGACAACGTCGGGCAGGTCGAGCAGACCGAGCTGGACCGCGTGCTTCAGAACTGGGGCAGCACGGGTGCGCCAAACTTCGGCGGGTTCACGGAACTTCCGGGGGTCCCCGAGCCGGCGGGCGTCGCGGTGCTGGCGGCGTTGGGCTTGCTCGGTCGGCGGCGCGTGGTGTGGCGTGTGTGAAGCTGGGAAATCGCTTGGTGAAACGAAGTGGCCGGGTATGCTTCGTGCCGCGATGCGGCCCAGGAGAAAGTTGCGATGAGACGACTTGCGGATTGGTGGAACGGGGGCCGGGTTGGAGTGCGGGGTGCGGCGTTGCTCATGGGGCTTGGGTTGGGTTTGGCGGAGCGTCCGGCCGGGGCGGTGATCGTGAACGCCAGCACGCAGCATCGTTTTGTCCAGGTCGTGCCGGGCTCGGGATTCGTGCGGGTGACCGATCCGCGGGCGGGGCTGCACGCCTACGACAACACCGAGGTGGTCACCAACAACGAGGGCGACCGCGTCGAGGCCACGCACACCGCGGTGGTCGCCGCGACGCAGGTGGACCTGAACCTGACGGCGACGGCCAACCAAGGCAGCTCGATCTCGACGACGACGTTTGATATGGACTTCGAGCTAGTCCAGCCGACGACCATCACCATCGCGGGGTCGGGCGTGGCGGTGACGTCGGGGTCGGTTCCCCAGGGTTTCTCGGTGGCGTTGTTGGAACGTGTACCCGGCGACGACATCCCGCTGATCGATGTGGCAGGCATCGCGACGGGACCCTTCGGCCAGTCGGTGGTGGTCGAGCCAGGCCTTTACACACTGTTCGGCAACACGGGCCTGAGCGCCGGGGCCATCGGGACGACCTCGCTGGACGCGGTGGTGACGTTCATCGGCGCAGGCGGAGTGACCGGCGACTACAACGGCAGCGGGCAGGTCGAACAGGGAGATCTGGACCTGGTGCTCCAGAACTGGGGCGATGACACGGGCGTGACCGGGCTCCCGGCCTGGTGGGTGAACGACAACGACAACGTCGGGCAGGTCGAGCAGACCGAGCTGGACCGCGTGCTTCAGAACTGGGGGAGCACGGGCGCGCCAAATTACGGCGGGTTCGCGGAACTTTCGGGGGTGCCCGAGCCGGGGAGTGCGGCGGTGCTGGCGCTCGCGGGACTTGGGTTGTTATCGCGATGCCAGCGGGCGGCGGCTTGACCTTCGGGCACGAAAAACGATGAGCACCCTCCCCCAACCCCTCCCGGGGGGAGGGGCGTTTGCACATCCGGGCGCAAGGGGCGTCTGATTTCCGGGGGTGCAGGGGCACCGCCCCTGCCGCTCGCCGCGCAGGCGCTCCGCGCCAGCCTCCCGGCCACCGACGCATTACACTCGTCGCCCACCCACCACCACCCACACCGTTATCCCGCAGGGAGGTTCCGATGAGTTTTATTATTGAAGACGTCCACGCCCGCCAGGTCCTCGACTCGCGCGGCAACCCCACGGTCGAGGCCGAGGTCACGCTGATCGACGGCACGTCCGGCCGCGCCGCCGTGCCCTCCGGCGCGTCCACCGGCGAGAACGAAGCGGTCGAACTCCGCGACGGCAAGAAGGACTACTACGTCGGCAAGTCCGTCGAGCAGGCGGTCGAGAACGTCAACGAAGCCATCGCCGACGCGCTGCTCGGTTACGACGTCCGCGACCAGGAAGCGATCGACGCGTCGATGGTCGAGCTGGACGGCACGGAGAACAAGGGCAAGCTCGGCGCCAATGCGCTGCTGGCGGTGTCGATGGCGGCGGCGCACGCCGGCGCGGCCGCGACCGGGCAGCCGCTCTACCGCTACCTCGGCGGCAGCGCGGCCAAGACGCTGCCCGTGCCCATGCTCAACATCCTCAACGGCGGCAAGCACGCGGACAACACCGTCGACTTCCAGGAGTTCATGATCCAGCCGTGGGGCTTCGACAACTTCCACGATGCGCTGCGGGCCGGCGTCGAGATCTACCACGCGCTCAAGAAGGTCCTGCACGACAAGGGGCTGAGCACGGCCGTCGGCGACGAGGGCGGCTTCGCGCCTGACCTCAAGGACAACGAGGACGCGCTCAAGATCATCGAAGAGGCCACCGACAAGGCCGGCTACAAGTGGGGCGAGCAGATCTACGTCGCGCTCGACCCGGCGACCTCCGAACTCTGGAACGAGGCCGAGAAGGACGGCAAGCAGGGCTACAAGTTTTTCAGCTCTTCGCAGGAGATCATCAGCAGCGACGACATGGCCTCGCTCTGGGCGGACTGGTGCGCGAAGTACCCGATCCGCTCGATCGAGGACGGCCTCGCGGAGAACGACTGGGCCGGCTGGAAGACGCTGACGGACAAGGTCGGCGACAAAGTGCAGCTCGTCGGCGACGACCTGTTCGTCACCAACTCCAAGTTCCTGCAGCGCGGCATCGACGAAGGCTGCGCCAACGCGATCCTCGTCAAGGTCAACCAGATCGGCACGCTCAGCGAGACGTTTGACGCGGTGAACCTGGCGATGCGGAACAAGTTCAACGCCGTGATGTCGCACCGCTCCGGCGAGACCGAGGACGCGACCATCGCCGACCTGGCCGTCGCCACCAACTGCGGCCAGATCAAGACCGGCGCGCCGTGCCGCAGCGACCGTAACGCGAAATACAACCAGCTTCTGCGGATTGCCGAGGAGCTGGGCGAGCAGGCGGTGTACGGCAGCGTGACGTGGAACAAGGGGTGAGCATTGGGGTCTGGGGTTCGGGGTTCGGGGCGGACAACCCGACCGCGATGAACCCACGACACCTGTTTGCACAACTTTCTCCGAGCCCCGGCCCCACCGGGGCTTTTTCTTTCGCTACGCTTTGCGCTCGCTTCCGGCATTCTCCCCCTCAACACGAGTCAAACCATGCAAGCATCCGACGTGAAATGGGGCATCCTTGCCCCCGGGAACATCGCCAAGGCCTTCGCGCTGGGCGTGCAACAAGCCAACGCGGGGAAGATCGTCGCGCTGGGCAGCCGCTCGGCCGACCGCGCCAAAGCCTTCGCCGACGAGATGAAGCTTGGCGACGTGACGATCCACACCGGCTACGACGCCCTGCTCGCCGACGGCAACGTCGACGCGGTCTACATCGCCAACCCGCACCCGATGCACGCCAAGTGGGCCGTCCGCGCCGCCCGCGCGGGCAAGCACATTTTCGTCGAAAAACCTGCCGGCATGAACCACGCCGAGGTCATGGCCATGGTCGAGGCCGCCCGCGAGCACGACGTGTTCTTCATGGAGGCCTTCAAGGACCGCTGCTTCCCGCAGACCGACAAGGTTTGTGAACTGATCGAGCGCGGCGTGATCGGCGGCGTGCGGTTCATCACCTGTTCCTTCGGTTACGGCGGCGGCGACACGATCAACCCCGACAGCCGGAACTTCGCGGCCGAGCTGGGCGGCGGCGGCATCCTCGACGTCGGGTGCTACCCGATGCAGTGGGTCCGGCGTGTCGTCGGGGCCTCGATGGGCAAGGCGTTTGAAAACCCGCAGCAGGTCAAGGCCGTCGGCCAACTCGGCGAAACCGGCGTCGACGAGTGGACCGCCGCGACGCTGAAGTTCGAGAACGGCGTCGTCGCCGAGGTGTCCACCGCGGTCCGCGCGACGCTCGACAACCGCGCGGTGATCGTCGGCTCGGCGGGACGCATCGTCGTGCCCGACCCTTGGCTCAACGACCGCACCCACCCGCAGGACGGCAAGATCGAAGTCTCGGCCCAGGGCAAGACCGAAACCATCGATTGCCCCTCCGCCTTTACCGCGTTCGGCTACGAAGCGCTGCACGCTGCCGAGTGCATCGCGCAAGGCTTGAAAGAGTCGCCGCGCATGTCGTGGGACGACTCGCTGGGGCAACTCGCCGCGCTCGACGCCTGGCGACACGAGATCAAGCTGCAATACCCCTGCGAAACCCCGGAAGGCTTCCGGGTCCCGGTGTCGGGCGACCCGCTCCAACGCCTGGACGACGCGCCGATGACCTACGGCCGGGTCGCCGGCTGCGATAAGGACATCTCCAAGCTCGTCATGGGCTGCGACAACCAGACCACCTTCCCGCACGCCGCGGTCATGTTCGACGACTTCTGGCAGCGCGGCGGCAACGCGTTCGACACCGCGCACCTCTACTTCGGCGGCACGATGGAACGCCTGCTCGGCCAGTGGATCAAGTCGCGCGGCGTGCGCGACCAGGCCGCGATCATCTGCAAAGGCTGCCACACGCCGTGGAACACGCCTGAGTTCATGCCCAAGCAGCTCGCCGAGTCGCTCGACCGTCTGCAGACCGACCGTGCCGAGGTGTACCTGCTGCACCGCGACAACGCGGACGTCCCCGCCGGCGAGTTCATCGACGTGATGCATGAACAAGCCGAGAAAGGCCTGATCGGCGCGTTCGGCGGGAGCAACTGGTCCATGCAGCGCGTCGCCGAGGCCAACGACTACGCCGAGAAGAACGGCAAGCGGAAGATGACCGTCGTGAGCAACAACTTCTCGCTCGCGCGGATGGTCCGGCCGGTCTGGTCCGGCTGCATCGCCGCGTCCGACCCCGAGAGCGTCGCGTTCCTGACCGAGCGCGGCCTGGCGAACTTCGCGTGGTCCAGCCAGGCCCGCGGCTACTTCCTGTCCCACGCCGCGACCGGCCAGGCCGGCCCCTGGGACGCCGAAGCCCCCTTCGACGACGACGACAACCGGCAACGCCGCGAACGCGCCTTCGAACTGGCCGACGCCAAGGGCGTCACCGCAATCAACATCGCCGCCGCCTACGTGCTCGCCCAACCGTTCCCGTCCTTCGCCCTGATCGGCCCCCGCAAGGTCCACGAAACCGCGACCTCGATGCCGGCGCTGGGGGTTGAACTGTCCGACGCGGAGTTGGCGTACCTGGATTTGCGGGCGGGGTCGCCGACGGGTTGAGCCGGCCGCGTGGCCGGAGCCGTTTGAACTTCACGCCGGGTCTGGCGTATAGACGCGGGCCCATGTCTTCGCCGCCTCGCCCCCGTCCCGCGTCGCGCTGGTTCCGCTGGCCGATCACGCTGACCGTCGCGTTCACCGCCGCGCTGTTGGCCTCGGCCTGGCTGCTGCCTTCGGTCTACGTCCGCTGGCAGATTGCCGGCTTGAGCAGCCAGGACATTCAACGTCGCGAGGCGTCGCTTAACTGGGTGATCCACCACGCCCGTGAGGACCCCGAGGTCTACGAACGGATCGTCGACCGCCTCGCCGGCCTGCCTTTCGAGTCGGCCGGGCAGACGTACATGGCCCTGAGCCGAACCGACCTGCCGTGGGCAGGCGATGACTTCGACGTCGCGCTCTGCCAAGCGTACGCCGGCGCGCCAGACGAGGCGTTTCTCGATCTCGCGACGGTGGTCATCGAACACGACCGCTGGTCCCGGCCGTTCTCCGAAGCGCTCGCGGCACGCTTTACCGTCCCCGTCAGTGATCCGACGTTTCTCGACCTGGTCGCCGTTGCGGACGAGGTCGGCCTGTGGCGGCGGGGAAACGTCGCCCCCGACCTTTGGCTGCGTTGGATCGGCCTCTACGCCCACGACCCCGACCCCGCGCTCCAGCGGTTCGCGCTGATGCGGCTGCTCGACGCGGCGGAGCCGGTTTTGCAGACTCAGATCGGCGGATGGGACATACGCTGGGACCACTCCGACACCACCGGCGAAGCGCTGTCGCTCGTGTCCGGCCTCACGGAGTCGAACGACCCGCACATCCGGCGCGCCGCACTGTTGGTCTCCCAAGCCTGGGAAGCACACCTTGCGGAAGACGAAGGCGCGGCCTCGAAACCAACCCCGTTCAACACCGTGGTGCCGGATCGAATCGATCACGCTCCGAACACAGACTTGCCCGAGGAACCAAGCCTTGCCCTGCTCTACCGGATCGAATCCCAGCGGTCGCATCCGGACGCGTACCACTCCGACGATTTGCCGTCGGCGTCTTGGCCGATCCTGCAGCGCATCCTCGCGTTACCGATCGGCTTTCCGACGACCGACGAAGCCATGGCGGAATTGCTCGCCGTCGATGACCCGTGGCTCGCGGCCCTGGCCGCGGTGATGTCGCTCGAGCGCGAAGCACCCCCGGCCCTGATCGACCGCGCGGCCACGCTGATCACCGACATCGACCCGGTAAACCGCCGGGCCGGCGTGCTGCTGGTGCTGCTGGCCCGCGGCGCCGACCCGATGGCCACGCCCGCGGCGTGGCTGCGCCCACACCCCGACGCCTGGACCCGGCTGGAAGACCCGCACCCCGACCCCGACCCCGGCGTCGCGGCGCTGATCCGCCTCTGGCACGGCGTCGATCCCGATCGGCCCACCGACTTCGCCACCATGCTTCAGCGAGACGGCCTGCCCCACCCGCAGATCCTGACCGCCCTGCTCGCAATGAAACACCGCGCCGGCTGGGACCACGTGCTCGGGCCCTTCGGCCTCTCCGACGACGAGCTCATCACCCTGCTCGACCACCACCGCTTCGCCTGGGTGCTCGACGCGCTCATGCCGGCCGACGCGCCGCGGTTCCCGCTGTGGGTCGAACGTGACACCCAACTCGAAGCGATCGCCACGCTGCGCGTCTGGTACGCGCGGAACCGGGCGCGGTGGACGCACGGCTGAACAAACGACGGACCCCGCCGGCGCTTCCCGAAATAGCCCCGCAAGCGCTTGCGGGGCTATGCTCCGGCATGACCATAAACACCGCCTCGACCAAACCCGCCGACACCGAGTTCCCCATCCTCGACTGCCTCGCCCACCGCTGGAGCCCGCGGGCGTTTGCGGACAAGGCCGTGGAACCCGACAAACTCAAGCAGCTCTTCGAAGCGGCGCGCTGGGCGGCGTCGGCGTTCAACGAGCAGCCGTGGCGCTTCGTCCTCGCCACCAAAGACCGGCCCGACGACTACGCCCGCGTGCTCGGCTGCCTCGTCGAAGCCAACCAGTCCTGGGCCAAGCACGCGCCCGTGCTCATGATCAACTGCGTCTCCGAGCTGTACGCCAAGAACGGCAAGGACAACACCTGTGCCGAGCACGACCTGGGGCTGGCGATGGGCAACCTCAGCGCCCAGGCCACCGCGCTGGGGCTGGTCGTGCACCAGATGGCCGGCATCGACGCGGACAAGGCCAAGAACGACCTCAACATCCCCGGCGGGTTCAAGGCCTTCACGGGCGTCGCGCTCGGTTACGAGGGCGACCCGGGGCAACTCGACGAAGGCTGGCAACGCGATGCGGAAACCGCGCCACGCGAGCGCAAGCCGTTCGGCGACTTCGTCTTCGACGGCACGTTCGGCGAGGCGTCGAAACTGTTCACAGGGTGAAGACGGCGGACTGAAAACCAAAACTACAAATGGACGCACCCAAGGTTTGATCGAGGGGTGCCGCGGTCGCTCGCGACCGTGTCTTCGGAAAACGGAATACGTGAGCGTTTGTGACGCGCACGGTCGCAAACAACCGTGGTGCCCGCGTGTCTTCAGCCGGGAGCCGGCGGCTCCCGGTCCGGAACCGGCCCGGTTCCGGCTATCCGTGCACTCGACACGGACGAGTGTGGGGACGACAACGCCCCTCGGATTCACTTGTGAAAGAACGCCGTGACCCCCACCCACCCTTCGCACGCGATGGCGCGACGCACAATGGGTTAGAGACTCCGGGGCGGGACCGCCGTCACGATCCACAGACCCCCGGCCGGCGTCGGCTTTTCAGCCCGCCGTCACCGCGCTTCGGATGGGACTCACTCGGGGGGTTCCGGCGGGAGGCGGCGTGCAGTTGGGTTCCGTCCCAACTCACCCGCGTCCAAGGCCACGTGTCAATTCACGATTAAGGAACTCAAGCCCTCACCCACCTGGCACCCACGCGGAGGCCACGCCCTTCACCTGCACCTACATTCTATCCGCGGGTCAAGGTGCCGCGACAAACTCTCGGGCCAAGCGTGCGCAGGATCAGGCGCTCACGGCCGTGGATTCCTCGGCGAGGAACGCGCGGGCCCACGTTTCGATCTCGTCGCGCACGCGGCGGAAGGTCGGGAGCAGCTCGTCATCGGTCTTGGTGCCGGTCTTGTCGTCGGGGTCATCGAAGGCGTGGTGGATGGTGCGCTTGGCGCCGGGGAAGACGGGGCAGGCTTCTTTGGCGCTGTCGCAGACGGTGATGACGGCGTCGAAGTCCTGGCCGGTGTATTGATCGACGTGGTCGGAGGTGTGGTCAGCGATGTCGATGCCGGCTTCGTTCATCACGCGGACCGAGAGCGGGTGGACACCGTGGGGTTGCGTGCCGGCGGAACGCACTTCGGCGGCGTGGCCGAGCAGTTCGAGGGCGAGGTGGTTCAGCCATCCGTGCGCCATCTGCGATCGGCAGCGGTTGCCGGTGCATAGGACGAGGTAGCGCTTGGGGGTGGTCGTGTTCATCGCGAAAGTTCGACGGTTGACGGGCGGCGTTAATTCGATCCCACGAAGCGGGAGCGTGTGATCATCTTGACGGCGGAACGAATTCCGCGTCGGTGACGGACCGTGAGTTTTCGGTGAGCGCGACATCGGGCAGGGCGTCGAGGAAGCGTCGGCCGTAGGGCTTGGTGAAGAGGCGGGGGTCGAGGACGAGGACGCGGCCGGTGTCGGTTTTGGAGCGGATGAGTCGGCCGAAGCCTTGTTTGAATTTGAGGACGGCCTCGGGGAGGGTGTAGTCGGCGAAGGGGTTGCCGCCGCGCTGCTGGATGCGTTCGCAGCGGGCCTGCACCATCGGGCGGTCGGGGACGGCGAAGGGCAGGCGGACGATGACGACCAGGCGGAGCGCATCGCCGCGGACGTCGACGCCCTGCCAGAACGAGTCGGCCCCGAGCAGGACGGAGCGGCGGTCGTGGCGGAAGCGGGCGAGCAGCTCGCGGCGTTGGACGTTGTTTTCGCCGTGGACGAGCAGGGGCATGCCGCGCTGCGAAAGGTGCGGGCGGAGCCAGTCGGCGGCGCGGCGGAGCATGGCGTAGCTGGTGAAGAGCACGAACGCGCCGCCGTCGGTGTCGTCGAGGTGTTGCAGCAGGACGGGGCCGGCGGCCTCCATGTAGCGCGGGTGCCCGGGCTCGGGGATGCTGCGCTCGATGACGAGCTCGGCCTGGGTGGCGTAGTCGAAGGGCGAGCCGAGCTGGAGGGTTTTGGCGCCGTCGCAGCCGAGGCGGGAGATGATGTGGGTAAAGGCGCCCGCGGAATTGGTGTAGGTGTTTTCGGTTTCTGTCGCGGAAGCCTCGGCAGCGTTTGCGGGGCTGTGGCGTCCGGTCGCCAGCGTGGCGCTGGTGAGGATGACGGGGAGTTTCTCCTGGTGCGCGCTCATGGCGTTGAAGAGGCGCTCGCGGAGGAGGCCGCCGACTTCGATGGGTGAGGCGGCGAGTTTGACGCGGGGGAACCGGCCGTGCGTGGAGACTTCGAGCCAGTAGACGTGGTCGTCGAGGTTGTGCTTGAGCAAGCCGTCGAGCGTGTTGGCGAGGCCGGCGGCGCGGTCGGCGTAGGAATTGATTTCGAGGCGGTCGTCTTCTTCCTTGAGTTCGTCGGCGATGCGTTTGAGGCGCAGCGCGAGGTTGGCGAGCACGGGGCTGAGCGTGTCGTCGAGCCCGAGCGGTTCGCGGAGCCGGCCGTTGAAGCGGTCGCCGCGTTGCTGGTGCCAGTAGGTGAGTTCGTCGAAGAACTGGTCGGCGGCGTGGCGGGCGTCGCCGATTGTCTCGGCGGCCTTGTTCCAGAGCGTCGCGTCGACCTTGCCTTGAAGGCCCATCAAGATGCCCTGGCCTTTGCGCGGGCGCAGGAGCCGGCCGAGCAGGTAGGCGATCTGGTAGCGCGTGACGCTGCTGCCGAAGTGGTCGGAGGCGACGTCCTCGACGGTGTGGGCCTCGTCGAGGATGACCGCGTCGTACGGCGGCAGCACGCCCGCGCCGCCGGCGCGGAGGGCGAGGTCGGCGAAGAACAGCGCGTGGTTGACCACGAGCAGGTCGGCGTTGTGCATCCGCCGGCGCGCGGCTTGGTAGAAGCATTGGTTGAAGTACTGGCAGCGCTTGCCTTTGCAGTCCTCCCGGTCGGACTGCACGTCGCTCCACACCGACGGCGCGGCGAGCTGCGGCAGCGTGGCGAGCGAGCCGTCGGCGGTGGTCTTGGTCCAGTCGAGCACGGTCTCGACAGAGGCGTGCTCTTCCGAGCGCTCGAACAGGTTCGCGGCGCGCTCCCACGCGCGCTCGGCGCGGCGGATGGAGACGTAGTTGCCCCGGCCTTTCGCGAGCACGGCGCTGAACTCGCCGGGCAGCACGGCCTGCAAAAGCGGCACGTCCTTCTCGATGATCTGCTCCTGGAGCGCGATCGTGTGCGTGGAGACGACGACGCGACGCTTCTTGTCCGGCCCCCCGCCCCCGGAACCGGAGGCTTCATCGCCGAGGATCATGCTCAGCGCGGGCAGCAGGTACGCGAAAGACTTGCCCACGCCGGTGCCGGCTTCGACGAGGACGTGGTGCTTGCGGCGGAGCGCATCATCGACGGCCTCGATCATGGCCATCTGCTGCGGGCGGCGCTCGAAGTCGTCGCCGAGGCGTCGCGCGACCGGGCCGTCGGGGGCGAGGATGTCGGCGGGGGTGAAGGACAAGGGGGCGATGATATCCGCAGAGGAAAGCCGGGCCCCACGGCGAAACGTGTGAATCGTGGTCAAGCGGGCCCACGCTCGGAGAGCGTGGGCTTCGCGCTTTGTTTACGTTGTCCGGGTTTAGCCGGGCATGATCATCGTGACGAACCACGGCAGGACGAACTGGTAGCCGAGCATCATCACGACGACGCAGATGATGGACACGAGCCCGCCGGACTCGATCATCGCGCGGGCGGGGATCTTGCCGGTCGCGAAGGCGATCGCGTTGGGCGGCGTGCTCACGGGCATGGCCATCGCGAACGAGCAGCCCAGCGCGGTCAGCACCGCGAGCTGCACCGCCTGGCCGATGCCTTCCTGTTCACTTCCGGGGGCGGCAAGACCGATCGCGATCACCATGGGCACCAGCACGTTCGCCGTCGCCGTGTTGCTCATGAACGTGGACATGCCCACCGACAGCACGACGATCACTGCGACCAATCCGAACCCCGTGAACTGCGCGAACGGCATCTGCGCGATGATGTCGATGAGCCCGGCCTGCTCCATCGCCGTGCCCAGCGACAGCCCGCCCCACATGAGGATCAGCACGTTCCAGTCGATCGAATCGACGTCGCGTTTGTCCAGCACGCCCAACGCCGTGAGCGCCGCCGCCGCCAGCAGCGCGACCGCCGCCGAGGACAACCCGACGTACTGACGCAAATTGATCCGCACTGACCCGATCTCCAGGTCCAACCCGCCGAGCACCCACAGCGCGATCGCGCTGCCGAGCACGGCCAGCGTCGCCCAGCCGCGGGCGCTGATCGGCTCGGGCGGGTTCTCGATGGTCGGCATCGCCAGTCCCGGCTTGGGCCGGAACATCATCAGCAGCAACACCCCCGCCACCGCGATCAGCAGCAGCGCCAGCGGCACCGCCATCACCATCCAGTCCAGGAACCCCAGGTTCAGGTTGGGGAACTGCTCGCGCAGCGCCGCGAGCGCGACCGCGTTGGGCGGCGTGCCGATCGGCGTGCCGATGCCGCCGATGTTCGCGCCGAAGGGCACGGCGAGGATCACCGCGCGGTGGAACTTGTCGTCTTCGGGCATTGCCCGCAGCAGCGGCGCGATGATGGCGAGCATCATCACCGCCGTGGCCGTGTTGCTCATCCACATCGAAAAGAACGCGGTGATAAGCATGACCGCGAACACGAGCGTGACCGGGCGCTTGACGAAGGGCTTGAGCGTGCGCGCCGCGATCTTGCGGTCCAGGCCGTGCTTGGTGACCGCGGCCGAGAGCAGGAACCCGCCCATGAACAGGATGATGATGCCCGACGCGAAGGGCGCGAAGTACGTCGCCGCCCCCGGAAGCTCGCCGATCGGCTCGCCGAAGCGCGTCGGCAGCTTCGTGCCCATGCCGCCCTTGCCCGACAGGAACAGCACCTCCATGCCGATCACGCACAGCGACGTCGCGTAGAGCGGGATCACCTCCGTCGCCCAGAACACGACCGCCACCGCAAACACCGCGCACGCCCGCCGCGCCGGCTCGGGCACCGGCACCGGGCCGTCCGCGCCCGGCAACTCTGCGGGCAGCAACACGTACGTCAACACCGCCGCCACCGCGGCCACGGCGATGAGGGTCCAGCGTCGGGCGGCGGTCACGGGGGGCACTCCCAAAAAAATTCGGATACAGGCATCCGAATAATAACGCGCCGAACCGCCTTTCGCCGGTCGATCATCCGGTTCCCCTCCCCCCGGGAGGGATGAGAGGGAGGCTGCCCGACACACTTCACACCCGTGTAGACCGCAAACCGACCAAGTCAGACCCCCCGGCCGCCCCGAGCCCTGCGCCCAACCCCCTCCGCAAACCTCTTCCCCGGTGCCCTGCCACGGCCGCTCTGCCCGGGAGGGAAGCACCGCACGCCCGCGATTTTCACCCGCAAGCCCCGTCTGCCCGATAACCCCCCTACGCCCGCCCCTGCGCTACCCCATGGCCGAAGTCCTCGACCAAAACGAAGTCGACGCCCTGCTCTCCGCCGTCGATTCCGACGAATCCCCCGTCGGCAACGCCGACGAACGCCAGGTCATCTTCTCCCGACGCCTCGGCGGCATGGTCGAGTCCGAACTCGAAATCCGCCACTACGACTTCAAACGCCCCGAACGCGTCTCCAAAGACCAGATGCGGGCGCTCGAACACCTCCACGAGTCCTTCTCCCGCAACTTCGGCGCGTCGCTCTCCGGCTTCCTCCGCACCATCATCGAGGTCAAGGTCGCCAACATCGAGCAGATGACCTTCAGCGAGTTCACCCACTCACTCCCCAACCCCACCTGCTTCAACCTGGTCTCCTGCGCCCCGCTCGAAGGCAAGCTGTGCCTCGAGATCAGCCCGCTGATCATCTACCCCGTCATCGACCGCCTGCTCGGCGGCTCCAACGCCGACCTGTTCATCCCCCAGCGCCCGCTCACCGCCATCGAGGGCCGGCTGGTCGGAAAGATTATCAACCGCGCCATGACCTGCATGCACGAGTCGTGGGAGAGCATCGTCGACGCCGACTTCACCCTCGAAGAAACCGAGAGCAACCCCGCCCTGGTCCAGATCGTCGCGCCCAACGAGGTCGTGGTCGTGGTCGGCTTCGAGATGAAGATGGGCAACCGCGCCGGCACGATGAGCCTGTGCATCCCCTACGCCGTCATCGAGCCGGTCATCGAAAAACTCAGCAACCAGACCTGGGCCGCCTACCGCAAGAAGGCCAAGGACGCAGAGATCAAGCGCCGCCTCGCCGGCCACCTCGACGCCGCCACGCTCGACGTCTCCGCCATCCTCGCCGAAACCAAGATCCGCGTCAGCGACCTGGCGAACCTCGAAGTCGGCGACGTCATCCTCACCAACAAACCCGCCAGCGCCCCGCTGTCCCTCGACGTCGAAGGCAAACGCAAATTCATCGGCAACCTCGGCCAATACAAGGGCAAACGCGCGTTCAAGGTAAGACGACCGATCACGCCGAAGGACCGGGTATGAGTGGGGTCTGGGGGATGGGGTTTGGGGTTCAGGAAGAAGAAACAAATCGCAGCGAACCGGGGGTGCCACGGTTGCTTGCAACCGTGTCTTCGGTGTGTGATGTCGCGCGAGGTTTCTGCCAATCGCACGGTCGCAAGCGACCGTGGCACCCGGCACTCGACCGGTCGCTCACGCTCCCGGCTCTTTCATACATCGCCCCGCAGAGCCGGGAGCGTGAGCGACCGGTTTTACAACGTCCTATCCAATTAACCTTCCCGAGTCCCCATTTCATTCATTGTTTTTCGATGCGAAGCGCTTCGCCACCAAACCAATGCCATCAAGCCTGCAAGTATTGGCACATGAGTCAAGATCAGCCACAACGCCCACCCTGCAACATTCGGCGTTGCGCTCGAATCGCGAAGAGCCATTCGCCAGTACACAGGGATCGAAGAAACTGAACATACGATTGATGTCACAATGCAAACGATCAACACAGATCTTGGACCACCAACTGCCGCAACCAAAAGGGAAAAGAAAGCCGCAATCGGCCCGACGATAATGGTCACCAGGAATGGAACCCACTGCCACCCAACCCAGGCAAGCAGGCCGAAACACGTAGTCATGCTTGAAGCGTAGGGGGATCGCACTTCCACCCGCCCGGCGGCCTCGACATCTTCGCGTGCGTCTGGCGGAACCCGCAGCGTTCGTACAAACGTCGGGCGGGGTTGGTGACCAGCACCTGCAGCTCGACGCTCCAGCCGTTCGCCTCGGCGTGGGCGATGATGTCTTCGAGGATCTGCGTGCCCAGCCCCTGCTTCTGAAACGCCGGCAGCAACCCGATCTCGTGGAGAAACAAAAAGTCGTCGCGGCGGGCGAGTTCGAGCCAGCCGGCGTTCTCGCCGGCGACCTGCACGGCCTGCCGGGCCTTCCACTCGCGGTCGAAGAAGTAGCGGGCATCTTTCTCACGCCAGCCGTAGATCGGCTCGACGTACGGCCGCAGCATCTCGCACCCCGCGGGCCACATCCACGCCTCGTCCGCGTCCGTCACGGGCCGAAGGGTGTAGCGCCCGTGCGCGGGCGCGGGGTCGAGCAGGATTTCCGGGTCGGCGTCGCTCACCGCGTCATCATGCCACGCGAACCGCCCGACACCAACCGCCAAACCTGTATCACTTTTCAAACGTTCGCGTTTTCGGGTTAGCCGCACCGCAACGCGGTGCGCGCCCTCCGCGGTGTGCGCGCACCGCGTTGCGGTGCGGCTAAGCGAAAGAAAACTCGTTTCAGTCTTTTCCCGCCCGTTCGATCAACCCCGCCAAACCGCCGTGACTCATTAGGTACCACGGGTTCATCACCTTCGTGCCCACCGCGAACGTGTCCGCCCCGACGCCGCGGTAGTCATCAATATCGTCGGGCGTGCGGATGCCGCCGCCGGCGAGGATGTGGATCGCGTCGCCGTACGGCGCGGCCCGCAGTTGTGCGATGCACTGCATCGCCACCGGAGAGCATCGTAAGGAAAAGTACTCCCATCGCCCCACCAACTCCAGGCTCGGGAACAATACCGTCAAAAACGTAAGCGTTGCCGCGTTGACTAGTCGCCACGGCCATGACGTCGCCTTCAAGATCAATATCCCAACCAAACGAAACGCGTTCGATGGGAGATGGCGCATCGAAACTGGCGAACTCAAGGCCGGTGAGGCTGTCAAATACATGAACCATTCCAGCACCTTGAACTTCATCGTGAGCATTTGCGCCAACTGCCACGATATTGCCGTCGATGTCCAATCCGATACCGAAAGATCCTTGCGCCTGACCAGCGTTCGGCCCTAATCGACGAATTAGTTCTCCGGTCTCAAAATCAAACAGGTACACCGAGCCTTCATCTACGTATGTCTCGACCGCACTCACCGCCACCAAACTATCGGAAATCGCGACACGAGTTCCGAACCGGTCCCCAACTTCAAGATCAGGGGGCGTGAGTTCAAAGAGTTGTTCACCGGTACGAAGATTAAACAGAAACGCCCGACCTTTAGAGGACGTGAATCCTCCGGGTGCCCCAATAACAGCATAATCGCCGTAAACATCGAGCGAAATACCAAACCATTCGCGAGCCGAAGTTGACGCGCCTGAAAAACTGAGCTTGTGTAGTTGAGTGCCTGTCAGAGCGTCAAAAACATAGGCGGCACCGTCATCGTCATCGTGGAAAGGCGCGCCGACTAGCAGACGGTCACCTTCAATATCCACCGCCCATCCAAAGTTACCGTGCCTTTGCGGATCACCAGCGATCACTCTCTGCAATTGGTTGCCAGTCAACGCATCAAAAATGTAAACAGCGCCAGCATCAGTGGTGTCTGTGCCCGCGCCAGCCGTGATGGCATCGTATGCTCCTATCGCAGCAATCCCATTCGACAAATCGACGGAAAAACCAAACTCCGAAAAAACTTGGGGGTCGCTTGCATGAAAAACGCGCAATTCTTCGCCCGTATTGGCGTCGAATAGAGCAGCCGCGCCAATTCTTGACCGCTCAGTTTGTCCATAATCCTTATCACCCGCAAGAACCAGTCCACCATCCAAGCTCACTGAACGTTGAAGCCATACTATTCCTGGGTCATCTGAGATCAATTGGTGTCGAAAGGTTGGTGACGCATCTACAAAGTTGGGCAGAAGAATCAGGCAAAGGAGAAGCAAGAAAACATACGATTTTGGCAAGCGGATTCTCAACAAGTGCGTTTCTCCCCGAGCCAGGAATCAATAATCAGCCCCTTAATGATACTCCGGTGGCCCGTTCCCGCAAAGGTGCCAACCCGCCGTGACTCATTAGGTACCACGGGTTCATCACCTTCGTGCCCACCGCGAACGTGTCCGCCCCGACGCCGCGGTAGTCATCAATATCGTCGGGCGTGCGGATGCCACCGCCGGCGAGGATGTGGATCGCGTCGCCGTACGGCGCGGCCCGCAGTTGTGCGATGCACTGCATCGCCACCGGCTTGAGCGGCCCGCCGGACACGCCCCCCGCCGGCACGGGCAGCGTGTTGCAGCAATGAAACCGCGTCAACCCCGCCGCCACCGCCGCGTCCGCCATCGCCCGGAAGTTCACCGGCGGCAGCTTGACGATGACCGCCATCGAAGCCCCGCATGTCAATGCGGGGCCCGCCCCCGGAAGTTGTCCCTGCGCTTCGCTTTGCAGCTCGGCCGCCCGAGCAAACAACGACACGGGCCAACTCACCTCGCCGACGTTCGGGCAGCTCATGTTCAGTTCAATGCCCAGCGGCTCGAGCGCCGCGGCTTTGTCGATCAGTTCGATCCACTGCGTTTCGTCGAAGCCGTGGACGCTGACAAGTTTGTCAGACACATCGATCTTGCCCTGCTCGACTTTCTGTTGCAGCCACGCGATGCCCGGGTTGCGCAGGCCGATCTTGTTGACCCACGCCTTGATCCGCGGGTAGTAGCGGACGGTTTTGAGGATCTGCGGGACGCGCCCGCCGCGTGGCATCGCGGTAAACGTGCCCAGCGTCGCCGTGCACCCGGCCGGCTGGATGTAGTTGCCGAACGGCGCGGAGATCACGAGCGGCCGCCAGGGCACAGTCCGGGCGTCGCCGGGTTCAGTGCGTGTGGAGTAGATTGATTCCTGACTTTCGGGCATACAAGTTTCCGACGGCAACCCGCTGACGTAGTCCAACGACCGGTGCCTGCCTACCTACCGACTACTGGTTCCTGACGACTGTCTACTTCCACCGCTCGGGCGAGTATAAAGACGCCATGACCGGCCTGACGCGCAAGCTGGGAAGGGGAGTGGGTACATGGCTCGACACCGTCGCGCCGCGCATCGTCGTGACCGGGCTGGCCGACGCCGAGACGTGGGACGTCGATCGGCCGGGCGTTTTCTGCCCGCGCTGCGGCGTATCGCTGACTGCCGGCACCCCGGCACCGGATGACACACCGTGCGAACACTGCGACGGCCAACGCCTTCCGTGGCAACGCGTCACCCGGCTGGGCCCGTACCGCGAGCCGCTGAGCCGGTGGCTCAAGGCGATGAAGTTCCACCGTCAGTGGGCGTGGGGGCCGTGGCTGGGGCAGCGGTTGGCCGAAGCCGTGCCGATGACGGATTCTTCAGACGGAGACGAATCTGAAAACACGCCGGTCTGGGTCACGCCCGTGCCCATGCCCTGGCGTCGGCGCTGGCGGCGCGGGTACAACCAGTCGAAACTGATCGCCGAGGCGCTCGCGGAACAGCGCGGCTGGCGCTGCGTCGAACTCCTGCACCGCACCCGGCACACCCCGCCGCAGACCGCGGTCGCGCCTTCACAGCGTGCTCAAAACGTCAGCCGCAGCATCGCCGCCCACCCGGTGAACCTCGAAGGCCAGCGCATCGTGCTGGTCGACGACATCCTCACCACCGGCTCGACACTGCGCAACTGCGCCCGGGCGCTGCGTTCGCGCGGGGCACGTCAGATCGACATCGCGGTCGCCGCCGTCGCCGAGCCGAAAGACCCGAGCGGGTTTGAATAAAGTGAACGCCAGCGGACACGACGCCCAGAGTTTCGGAATGAACACGCGAGCGGACAGAGCGACAAATAGGGTTGCGCCTCGACAAAGGTTACGGGCGGTGCTCGTGGCCGTACTCTGCGTCTGCGTGGCCGCCTGCGCGTCATCGCCGACCACCGAAGACCCGGACCGGCCGCCGCCGGACTTCGCCTTGGTGCTGACCGTCGCCGAGCGCGGTGCGCGAGCCGAGCGTCCCGCTGCGCTGCGCCCCGCCCAGTACGTCCTCACCGCCGACGGCGTCCTCCGCGCCGCGGTCGGCCCGGGCGCGACCCACGACCTCCTGCCCGCGCCGACCGCCCGCCTGACCCCCGCCCAGCGCCGGCAACTCTGGCCGCTCGTGGTCGCCGCCGGGCTCGACCGGCCGGACGCGTCACTCGAACCCGAAGAGGAAGCCCAAGACACCCCGCTCAACACGTCAAGCCCGCCGCACGACGCCCGACTCACCACCGCCCTCACTGGCTACGGCCGCACCACCCGCCAATCGTTCACCCTCGCCGAACGCCCCGCCGCCGGCCCGCTGCTGGACGCCTTGGCCGGCCTGCGCGGCGACCCCGCCGCCGCCCCCGCCACCCCGGTCGAGCCGCCTCCGAACCCCTATTGATCCCCCACGCCGACCCGGGTAAACTACGGGGCTCCGCGAAACGCACCCCGCGGCCCCGCCTCCCCCGGGACCACCCCCTGCGTCCCGACCCGCAGCCCCTCGCCCGAAAGCCCCGCCATGATCGAAGCCCTCAAAGACGACACCGTGATCAACGCCCTGGGCGGCCGGTTCAAGTTCACCTCGCTGGTCCAGCACCGCGTGCGTGAGCTCATGGACGGCGCCCGCCCGCTGGTCGAACGTGCCGGCCGCACCGACTTCGAGGTCGCCGTCGCCGAGGTCGTCGAGGGCAAGATCACCATCGACCTCGAGGGCGTCTCCAGCCCCGAGGACGGGCCCGAAGAAGACGCGTAAACTGACCGATCGCAGCCGCCACAGGCGTTTCCTAAACAGGTGTGGGTGCTACGGTTGCTTGCAACCGTGCTGTCTTGAGTCAACTCCCCAATGATCGCCGTGGTCGATCCGCACGGTCGCAAGCGACCGTGGCACCCACGCCCGACGCGTTTTGTCACGCCGTGACCGCCCATGACGAAGGCCCCCGAACGCAACCTGTCCCAACGCCGCGTGCTGGTCGCGCTGTCGGGCGGGATCGCCGCGTACAAGGTGGCGACGCTTGTGTCGCGCCTCGTGCAGGCCGGGGCCGACGTCCGCGTGATCATGACCGACGCGGCGACGAAATTCATCACGCCGCTGACGCTGCAGTCGCTGTCGGGGCACCCGGTGCTCACCAGCCTGTGGGACCACGACGACCGCCCGGACTCGCAGCACGTCGGGCTGGCGCGGTGGTGCGAGCTGATGGTGATCGCGCCGTGCTCGGCCGACATGCTCGCCAAACTCGCCGCGGGCCTGACGCCGGACCTGGTGTCGTTGACCGCGTGCGCGTTGCCGAAGGCTTCTGCTTCCGGGGGAACACCGCTGCTGCTCGCCCCGGCGATGAACGCGGACATGTGGAGCAATCCGGTCGTGCAACGCAACCTACAGACGCTGCGCGACCTGCTGCCCAACCTGCACGAGGTCGGCCCGGACGAAGGCTGGCAGGCGTGCCGAACCGAGGGCGGCGGAAGGATGGCGGAGCCGGAGGTGATCCTCGACGCCATCGCGGAACGGTTTTGAACCGCCAAGACGTCAAGATCGCCAAGAGAACGAGTCAACTCACAGAGTTCACAGAGACACAGAGTTTTTAACCACAGATGTCGCAGATGACGCAGATTCAGGTTTGACCACAAAAGGTACAAAGCACACAAAACCAGAGCTGGGGTTGCCCATCCAGTTCCGAATCGCGTGTTTCAATCTGCGTGATCTGCGAAATCTGTGGTTCCAATCCCGTTCTCTTCTCGGTATCTACGTGATCCTCGAAAAGAGTGAAACCACCTTGGCGACTTGGCGGTTCAGCCTTCCGCTTTCGCCTGCGCCCGTTGCAGTTGCGTCTTGGCCGGCGTCCGCACGTCCCACGCCAGGCCGACCCACGAGAGCATTTTTACGAGGACGTAGCCCGCGTCGAACTCCCACCACCGCAGGCCGTGCCGCGCGGACGAGGGGAACGCGTGGTGGTTGTTGTGCCAGCCCTCGCCCACGCCCAGGAACCCGAAGATGGCGTTGTTGCGCGAGTGGTCGCCGGACTTGAACGGCCGGGTGCCCCAGAGGTGGCAGACCGAGTTCACCGACCAGGTGACGTGGTGGACGATGAAGATGCGGACGATCCCGCCCCACAGAAGCCCGAGGAACGCGGAGCTGATCCAGGTGCCGTCGGTGAGCGCGCCCCAGACGCCGCCGAGCACGGTGGGGATCGCGAGTCCCGCGGTGACCCAAAGCCAGTTCGTGGAGTCCACAAACGTCACGCCGTTCTTGCCGTTGTCTTTGCAGAACTCGGGGGCGTACTTCTTCTCGTCGGGGTGCGGGCGCTTGAGCAGGAACCAGCCGACGTGGGCGTAGACGAAGCCCTTGACGGTGTTCCACACGCCGCCGTCGTGGTGGTGGGGCGAGTGCGGGTCGCCGTCGCGGTCGCTGTGGCCGTGGTGCCGGCGGTGGTTGGCGACGAAGCGGCGGACGGTGCCCTCGGCGGCCATCGCGCCGATGATCGCGAAGAAGACGCGCATGAACGCGTGGGTCTTGAACGCCTTGTGCGAGAACAGCCGGTGGTAGCCGACGCTGATGCCCAGCGCGGTGAGCAGGTACATCACGCCGAGCTGGGCGACGTGGAACCAGTCGACGCCGACGCCCCAGAGCAGCGCGATCGCGAGGACGACGCCGACGAAGGGCACAACGACGAAGGTGAGCGTGATGGCGCGCTCGGTGTTGGTGACGTGCTCGTGCGGGTCGCCGTGGAGTTCGTCGGCCTCGTGCGGGTCGACCGCGACGCCGTGCACGGCCTGCTCGGGCGAGGCCGAAGGGCTGGGGACCGCCGAGACCTCGACGACCACCGGGGAATCGACCGACAGGCCGCCGCGCGACGTTGGGGGGGTGCTTTTCAAGGGAGGTCGTCCGTGAATGGAGGGAGGGACCCGCGGCCGACCGCAACCGGCCGCCGCCCACACGCATCATAGGTCCTGCGGGCAAACCCGACCTGTCCGGTCTGACTATCGGCCAAGTGATCGGACTGCCGGTAGAAACCCCGGCCGGTCGCGGCGCTCACGCCAACCCCGCCAACCGTCGAAACCGGTGGGAAAACCGTCCAGATCGCCCGCCCGCCGCCTCGGAACACGGCACCGGAAGGTCCGTTAA